>JBFWVR010000008.1:85712-248917 GCA_050246635.1 Vicinamibacterales bacterium | reverse complement strand
GTCGCATAGCCCATCTATAATGCCGCGAATGGACTGGTGGATGTGGCTTGCCGGCGGCCTCGTGCTCCTCGTCCTGGAGCTCGTCACCCCGAGCGGCTTCTTCGTGATGTTCTTCGGCCTCGGGGCGCTGGCGACCGGGGTGCTCACGCGCGTGGGCGCCGTGCCTGGCGCGCCGCTGCAGTGGCTGGCCTTCACGGTGATCTCGATCGCCAGCCTGCTGCTCTTCCGGGGACGCCTGCAGCAGCGCGTCGACAGCCACGAGCCAGGGCCGCCGGTGGACTCCCTCGTCGGCGCCCTGGCACTGGCGGTGGACGCCCTGGCTCCGGGCAAGACCGGGCGCGGCGAGGTGCGCGGCGCCCAGTGGACCGTTCGCAACGACACGACCGAGCCGATCGCCGCCGGCACGCGCTGCCGCGTGACGCGGGTGGACGGCCTCGAACTGGGCCTCAGGCCCGAGTGAGGTATCCCGTGGACGGCGGACTCATCGTCATTCTGCTCCTCGCCGTGGTCGCCGTCGTTGTCCTGGCGAAGACCGCGATTGTCGTCCCGCAGCAGAGCGCGTTCGTGGTGGAGCGCCTCGGGCGCTATGCCGGCACGCTCGACGCGGGGTTCCACATCCTGGTCCCGTTCATCGACGTCATCCGCTACCGGCATTCGCTGAAGGAGATGGCGCTCGACATCCCGGCGCAGGTCTGCATCACGCGCGACAACGTCCAGGTGGGCGTGGACGGCGTGCTCTACCTGAAGGTGCTCAATCCCGAGCGCGCCTCGTACGGCATCGCGGACTACGTCTTCGCGATCGTGCAGCTCGCCCAGACGACGCTCCGGAGCGAGGTGGGCAAGATCGACCTCGACAAGACGTTCGAGGAGCGCACGAACATCAACACGTCGGTGGTCGCCGAGCTCGACAAGGCCTCGGAGCCCTGGGGCGTGAAGGTGCTGCGCTACGAGATCAAGAACATCACGCCGCCGGCCGACGTGCTCGCCGCGATGGAAAAGCAGATGCGCGCGGAGCGTGAGAAGCGGGCGGTGATCCTGACGTCAGAGGGCAAACGCGACGCGGCGATCAACTCCGCCGAGGGCGACAAGCAGCAGGTGATCAAGGCGTCCGAGGCGCGCAAGCAGCAGCAGATCAACGAGGCCGAGGGCCAGGCCGCGGCCATCCTCGCCGTCGCCCACGCCACCGCCGAGGGAATCCGTCAGGTGGCCGGCGCCATGCAGACGCCCGGTGGACAGGAAGCCGTGCAGCTCCGCGTCGCCGAGCAGTACATCGGCGAGTTCGGCAAGGTGATCGCCAGCGCCGACACCATCATCCTGCCCTCGAACGTGGCCGACGTCGCATCGATGATCACCACGGCCATGCAGGTCGTCAAACAAGGCAAAGCCTAGGATTGCAGATTGAAGATTGGAGATTTCAGATTGAAGATTCGCCGTCGTTCCTGCGCGCGGCCTTCCTGCAATCTTCAATCTGAAATCTGAGATCTGCAATCGGAGCCTCAGGCTCCGTGTCTCAGTGGCCCGTTCGTCCTTTCAGTCGGGCACGTACGCGATGCAGTCGATCTCGACGCGCAGGCCGGGGCTCGGCAGGCCCGCCGCCTGGACCGTCGTGCGCGCCGGGCGATGCTCCCCGAACACGCGCATGTAGACGCCGTTCATCTGCTGGAACTCGTTCATGTCGACGAGGAACACGCCGCAACGGAGCACGTGCTGCAGGCTCGAGCCGCCCGCCTTCAGGATCGACTCGAGGTTCCGGAGGCACTGCTCGGTCTGCGACTCGATGTCGGGGCCCGAGAGCTCGCCGGTGGCCGGGTCGATGGCGCCCTGGCCCGAGACGAAGATGAGGCGCTCGAACGCCATGCCGGGTGAATAGGGACCGAGGGCCTTCGGCAGGCCCGACTGGTGGACAGGACGATGCTGGCTCATGCCGGGCATTATCATGAAGCTGCGTGCCTCGCTTCAAGCTCACCGTCGAATTCGCCGGGACCCGCTACAGCGGCTGGCAGAAACAGAAGAACGCCCGCACCGTCCAGGGCGCCCTCGAGCAGGCCATCGTCGAGGCGACCGGGGAGTCGCGATTCGAGTGCATGGGCTCGGGGCGCACGGACGCCGGTGTCCATGCCCTCGCCCAGGTCGCCCACCTCGACCTGCGCACGACCCTCCCGCCCGAGACGCTCCGCCGCCGGCTCAACGACGAGCTCCCGGCCGACATTCACGTGCTGGCCGTCGACCGCGCCGCGCCCCGCTTCCACGCGCGTCATCACGCCGTGCAGCGGAGCTACGTCTACCAGGTGTCGCGCCGCCGCACGGCGTTTGCCAAACCCTACGTGTGGTGGGTGCGCGAGGCCCTCGACGTCACGCGGATGCGGGAGGCCGCGTCGTGCTTCGAGGGCATGTACGACTTCCGGTCGTTCTCGGACGATGACCCGGACGAGAAGTCGACCCGCGTGCTGCTCGACCGCATCGAGGTGGTCGAGGCCGGCGCGTTGATCCTGGTCCGCGTGGCGGGATCACACTTCCTCTGGAAGATGGTCCGCCGCCTCGTCGGCGTCATCGTCGAGGCCGGCCGCGGCGGCCTGACCACCGAGGACGTGCGGGACTTCCTGGCCGTCGACTCCCCCATCCCCGCGCGCCTCACGGCCCCGGCGTCGGGACTGTTCCTGGAAGCGGTGCGGTATCAGGGGGACCCCGAGCTGAGGGCACCGGCGCCTGCGGTGGCGGTGCCGTAGGGGACTCGCCTTCGGCTCGCTGGGACTCGCGCTCAGCGCTCGCTGGGACTCGGCCGCTTCGCGGCCTCGCTCGGAACGGGCCCTCAGTTCCGGTCGGCATTCTCGTCAGCGGGTCTCCTGCCGAGGCTACGCACAGCAGCGGCCGGAGGCCGCACCTGGCGAGCGGCGGAGCCGCGAGTCCCAGCGACGTTCGACGCCGCAAGCCAGCGAGAACGAGTCCGAGCGAGCCGAAGGCGAGTCCCAGCGAGCGAAGCGAGTCCTACGAGTACCGCCCCGCCGCCGCCCGCGCGGCGCTCGCCACCGTCTCTGCGAGCGCCTGCGGGGCGACCACCAGGGCATCCTGCCCGAATCCGAGGATCCACGCCTGCAGGCTCCAGTCCACGGCGACGTGCAGGTGCAGGCGGACCGCGCCGTCCGGAAGGTCCTCGACCGTCTGCGAGGGGTGCCATTGGCGCTCACGCACGTAGGGGGCCGCGCGGGCGGTGAAGTCGATCGTGACGGGCTCCGGCGGGCCCGAGAACACGCCAAAGGCGTCGGGGAACGCGTCGCGGGCGGGCTCCTCGCCGGGGTCGAAGGTGTCCTCGAGCGCCGTGGCGGCGCGGACGCGCTGGGTCGCGAACGTCCGCATCTCCCCGTACTCGGGCACGAACGCGAACAGGTAGAGCGCGCCCTGCGCGTACGCGAGCCGGTAGGGCTCGACGAGGTACTCCTTCTCGCGGGCGCTCGAGAAGGAGTGGTACCGCATCCGCACCCGGCGTCGGCCGAGGATGGCCGTCATCAGGGTGCCCACCGCCCCGCCAGCGGCGCCGGGGACGGGACCCGGCGCGCCCGGGGCCTTCGCGGTCAACGCCTGCGGAAGGCGATCGATGAACGCCCAGAGGCGTGGTGGCAGGGCGTCGGCCAGCTTGTCGAAGGCGCTCTCGAGGCTGTCCTGGAAGGGCCCGCCGGCCAGCGCCTGGAGGAGGGTACGGCTCAGGTAGAGGGCACAGAGCTCCTGGAGGGTGAAGCCGGTGGCGCTGAGGCCGCGATACACCTCGCGATTGAGGCTGTAGCGCGTGGGACCGCCATTGCGCGCCGACTCGATCGGAAAACCCGCCTGGGCCAGGGCGTCCAGGTCGCGGCGGATGGTCCGCTCGGTCACGCCGTCGCCCGCCGCGTCGCGAATGTCGGCCAGCGTGAGGCCGCGGGCGCGCCCCTCGAGCGCCAGCACGATGCGCCACTGCCGCACGATTTCGGTATGCCGCTCCGGTTTTCGCGCCACGCTCCCCCGCTTTGACCTCACCTGTCACACCCGCCCGCTACTTTACCCCTCACACGGAGGGATGACATGACGCTGACGATCCGACTGCGGCCCCGCCCCCGGGCGGCCCGCCAGGTGTGCACCGACTGCGAGTCGACGCGGATGCTGCTGCGGCGCCAGGGGCGGCGCTCCTGGGATCCGGGGCTGGGGCTGTGCGTGGCGTGCTACCGCAGGCGGCAGCAGCGCACCGCCGCGCGCGTCGTCACCGGCGCCTCGGAGGGCTCGCTGCGCTCGATTGCCTGAGCCGTGGCACGACGGTGCCACACGGGGGTGCCACACGGGGGTGCCACACGGGGGTGCTGCACGACGGTGCCACACGGGGGTGCTGCACGAAGGTGCTGCACGGAGGTGCTTCACGAAGGTGCTTCACGGGGGTGCTTCACGAAGGTGCTGCACGGGGGTGCTTCACGGAGGCGCTGCACGGGGGGCTTCACGAAGGTGCGGCACGCGAGTACGGCGGGCGGGTGCGACGGGACCGGGCGGCCTGCCGGGGATCCGTCGGCGCGCGGCGCGGCAGGCCTGCGCGGCCGAAAACCGCCCGAAAACGCCCTGCGGCGGGACGCGGCGGCTGGCGCCGGGTTTGCTATCTCGTCAGGCATGACGCGTTTCCTCATGCCATTCGTGGTCGCGGGACTACTGCTGGCGGCAGGGCCCGCGGTGGCACAGGTCAGTCGCTGTGCCGATTGTCACTTCGCGAACGTCGGGGCCAGTGGCGCGCAGATGAGCGCGTTCGCGGTCCGGCACCTCGAGGAGTGGGACCATTCGCCTCATGGGCGCAGCAACATCGGGTGCGAGCGGTGCCACGGCGGGGACGCGTCGACGTTCGAGGCCCTGCAGGCGCATGGGGGCCTGCTGAACAGCCGGAACCCCGCGAGCCCGGTGAACCGGGCGAACCTGCCGCGCACGTGCGGCACGTGCCACACCGGCCCGTTCGTGGCGTTCCAGAAGAGCGCGCACTATCGCATGCTGCGCGCGGGTGACGACCGCGTGCCGACCTGCGCCACCTGTCATGGCGAGGTCGGCGCGCACCTGCTCTCGCCCAAGGCCCTGGCGTCCCGCTGCTCGAGCTGTCATGGCGCCGGAAAGATCGCGCCCAACACCGATCGCCCGGCCGAAGCCAGCCTGCTCATGACCGACGTCCGCGCCATTCGCGAGTCGCTGGACGAGGCTCGCAGCCTCATCCGCCGCGTCAAGGACGGCAACCGCCGGGCCGCCCTCGAGGCCCAGTACCAGCAGGCCGAGGTGCCCCTGATCGAGGCAACGCAGGCGGGCCACGAGTTCGTGTACGACAACCTGCGCGACCGTCTCGCCGTCGCTCGCACGCGCACGGAGGCGCTGCTGGAGGCCCTGGCCAACGCGAAGTAGGACTCGCGGCTGCGCCGCTCGCTGGGACGCCCCTCGACGCCGCTCGGAGCGACCCTGAACGCACTTGGAGGGTCGCTGGTCTCGGGCGTCGAGCGGCGCTGGGACTCGTCGCTTCGCGACTCACTCGGACTCGCTACGCTCGCTGGGATTGGGACACGAGGGCCGTGCAGCTAGGGGCGTCTCCGCCGTCCCAGCGAGGCCGCGGAGCGGCCGAGTCCCAGCGAACGCAGTGAGTCCCAGCGAGCGGCGCAGCCGCGAGTCCCAGCGACGTTCGACCCGCGGCCCCAGCGACCCTTCGACTGTCGCTCAGGGTCGCCCCGAGCGGAGTCGAGGGGGGAGAACGGAGTCCCAACGCCCGCGAAGCGGGCGGCCTACCGAGCGGCGCAGCCGCGAGGCCTGCCGCCTGCGCAGCAGGCGGCCCACCGAGCCGCGTAGCGGCGAGGCCTCAGGTAAGCATCACCTCGATCCGCAGGCACTCACCCACCGACGCCGCCTGGAACGGGCAGCCCCGCGGCGTGTGCGGCGCGTCACCATCGGCGAGCTCCGAGATGTGCCCCAGACCGGCGCTGTCCAGGTTCGCCAGCAGCGGCGTGAGGAACCGCTCCCGCGCCTCCTCCCGCACCGCGGAGCCCTCGTCGCGCACGCGAATCCAGGCGTCGACGAACGCCCCCATCAGCCACGGCCACGCCGCGCCCTGATGGTAGGCGGCGTCGCGCTCGTGCGCGGGGCCTGCGTACCGGCCGACGTAATCCGGATCGCCAGGGGCCAGCGTGCGCAGGCCCACGGGCGTCAGGAGTTCGCGCTCCACCAGGTCGACGATGCGGCGCGCGCGCGGGCCGGTCAGGACCGGATACGGCAACCCGCCGACCGCGAGGATCTGGTTCGGCCGGATGTGCGCGTCCACCACCCCGTCCTGGTGATCCACGTCCACGACGTCGAAGAGCCCCCCGGCGGCCTCGTTCCAGAAGCGCGCCTTGAACGCCTGCCGCGCGCGAGCCACGGGCTCGGCCCACCGGGTGTGCACGGCCGCGCCGGCCTCCAGCGCATTGATCCAGAGCGCCTGGATCTCCACGGGTTTCCCCACGCGCGGCGTCACCGCGCGGCCGTCCACCCGTGCGTCCATCCACGTGATCGCGCTGCCCGGTTCTCCCGCGGCCAGCAGGCCGTCCCCGGTCATGCGGATGCCGTCGCGCGTGCCGGCGGCGTAGTGCTCGAGCACGTGCACGATGGCGGACTGCAGCCGCAGGCGGTCGGCCGCCGAGACGATGCGCGACGGCGTGCCGACGGCGGCGAGCAGTTCATGGGCCGCGACGGCAAACCAGAGCGAGGCGTCCACCGATCCGTACTCCGCCTTCCGCCCTTCGTCCGGAAAGCGGTTGGGCAGCCGGCCCTCGTCCAGGTGGTCGCTCCATTCGAGCAGCACGTCGCGTGCCTCGTCGAACCGGCCCGTGGCGAGGCACAAGCCGCGCAGCGCCACGAACGTGTCGCGCCCCCAATCCGTGAACCACGGATAGCCGGCCACGATCGACTTCCCCACGCTCCGCCGCACCAGGTACGCCTCGGCGCTCGTGGCCAGGCGCAGGCGGCGTGTCGCGCGACGGGCCATCTCGGCCTCGGCGAGGCGTGAGGCCGTCTCCGCGACGTCGCCGCCCGTGACCGGTGTCACGGCGGGTTCGGCGCCCACAATCCAGACAGCCGGGCCCTGTGTGAGATCGAACGACAGCACGCCGGGTGAGCCGAGATCCTCGATGTGATCCAGGCCACGCGCGCGTTCCTCGGTGTAGAGGAACTGCCGGTACCACAGGGACTGGTCCGACCACCGGCCGTTATGCGCCGAGACGATGGCGGGAATGCCGTCGTAGGGCCGCCAGACCAGCGAGCCGGGCCGCGAGGCGGTGCTGCCGTCGAAGCGCTCGTTCTCGAGGTGCAGCGCGTGGTAATCGCGGCCGGAGATGAACGGCCGGACGTAGAGCGTCCAGCCCTGTGGGCTGCCCTCGGACCACTGCCACCGCAGGACGGTCCGGGCGTGCGGCGGGGTCTGGAAGATCTCGAGGGTGAGCGCGCCGCCTGGCACGTCGAAGGTCCAGGTCGGCCAGGGATGCGCCGAGAAGGCACGAAGCCGACCCTGCACCTGCGGGTGCACGAGGTCGGGTTTGTACCGCTGCCCGGTCAGGGGCACGCGCCCGTCAGGCCCGTTGAGCCACGCGTCGAAGCCGTTGACCAGCATGCGCCGCCCGGTCGGCGGCGTCGTCGCGACGACGAGCAGGCCGTGATAGCGACGGGTACGCAGGCCGCCGACCGTGCCGGAGGCAAAGCCGCCGAGGCCGTCGGTTTCGAGCCACTCCGCGCCAGGGTCCGGGGGGGACGTCACGAGGCTCACGCTGATCGCGCCGGCACGCGTGGCATGCCGCTAGGCCGGCACCTCGAGGTCGGGCATGGGCGGCGCCGCGAACAGGCGGCGAGTCGGCGGGGCCAGCAGCCGCGCCCAGCGCTCCGCGCGGGACACGCGTGCGCTGTCGGTCGCGATCCCGGTGTTCGCGTACATCTGACGGTAGAGCTTCGAGATCATCACGAACGCCAGCCGCGCGCGGATGGTGCGCACGCAGGTGGAGCGCGCCCAGATCTGCGGCAGGCTGTAGAAGCGATCCCACACCTGCTGGGTGCGCTGGCGGATCTCGTCCGGCGACATCACCGGGTGTGGCGAGTACACCTTCGGGCGGTGCGCCTGCGGGATCAGCCAGTGGCGGGTGATCGGGACGCCCGCCACATGCTTGAGGTCCTGCTCCTGCTCCCGTTCCCACCGCTCGAAGTCGATGGTGCCCGGGAACGGCGTCAGCATGACGAACTGCGCGAACGTCACGCCGGCGCGCTGCGCCAGCGCGGCGGTCGCGTCGAACGTCTCCGGGCGATCGGACGGCAGGCCGAAGATGAACGACCCGAGCACGTGCACGCCGTGGCGGCGGAACACCTGGAGGCGGGCCGCGAGCTCGTCGCCGGCCAGGTTGAAGTCCTTGTAGACGTCCTTGAGGCCTTCGGGCGTGACCGACTCGACGCCGACGAGGGCGCCCTTGATGTTGGCCGCCTTCATGGCGTCGAGGAACTGCGGATCCTCGGCGGCTTCCATGGTGATCTGGGTGAAGAACACCATGTCGCGCGGGAGCTTGGCCAGCCGCTCCATGAGCTCGAAGCGCTCGTCACGGATGGCCTTGAGCATGTTGTAGTGCGACTTGTCGGCACGGCGGTCGGCCATGCGCAGGTCGTTCAGCGCGACCGGGTAGAAGTTGTCGTCGGCCAGCGCGATGAAGCGGAAGCCGCGGCGGCGCAGCTCGACGATCTCCTCGACGACGGCGTCGCTGGCCCGGACGCGCGGCTTCTGGCCGTCGGTGCGCCACACCGAGCAGAACGAGCAGTGCTTCGGGCACCCACGGACGGTCTGGACCGATGCCCACATGTACCGATCCGGCGGCAGCAGGTCCCAGCGCGCCTTCAGGAGGCCGCGGCCCTCGACACGGCCGCCCTCGTACAGCGGCTCCGGCTCACCGGCGACGCACGCCCGGATCACGTTCGCCCAGACCTCGTCGCCGTCACCCTTGACGACGGCGTGGGCCTGGCCTTCCTGGCGGGCCTCATCGGGGTACAGCGTGGCGTGGATGCCGCCGAAGACCACCCACGCCCCGCGCTCACGCGCCAGGCGCCCGATCTCGTAGCCCCGCAGCGCGTTCCCGCTGTGGATGCCGATGCCAACCACGTCGCCGGGGGCAATCGAGTCGGGGACGAGCGCATCGAGCGTCTCGTCGACGATGGCGGGGTCGCCGTACTCCGCCGGCGTCGCCGCCGCGAGGACGTACAGCCAACGGGGCGTGATCACTGCGACCCCGAACGAAAGGTGGCTCGGATTCACCAGATGGACGCGCATGTGCAGCCAGTCTACTGGAGTCGCCCGCCTGTGACCAAGCGGCGTTGCTGAGCAGGCAGGGCCGCAAGTCGTCCGCTACCGGACAGATAGGGGTGGCATGGTAGACTCCGCGCGTGAGCGAGCCGGCGGCCGGTCCCCAGCAAGACCCCGAGGAGTCTGCCCTCCTCGAGCGCCTGCGCGCCGGCGACGACGAGGCGTACGAGACGCTGGTCCGGCAGCATGGCCCCCGCCTGATGGCGGTCGCCCGGCGGTTCCTCGCCTCGGAGGACGACGCCCGCGACGTGGTGCAGGACGCCTTCCTCTCGGCCTTCCGCAGCCTCGGCCGCTTCGAGGGGCAGGCCCGCCTCTCCACCTGGCTGCACCGCATCGTCGTCAACGCGGCGCTGATGAAGCTGCGCACGCGGCGCCGCAAGCCCGAAGAGCCCCTGGACCCGCTGCTGCCTGCCTATCGAGACGACGGGCACCATGCCGAACGGTTCTCGAGCTGGGACGAGCCCGCGGACGTCGCGCTCGAGCGGCGGGAGACCCGCGACCTGGTCCGTCGGCTCATCGACGAGCTGCCGGAGACCTACCGTACCGTTCTCCTGCTCCGCGACATCGAAGGGTTTGGGACGGACGAGACCGCGGAGCTGCTGGGCGTGACGCCGAACGCGGCGAAGATACGCCTCCATCGCGCCCGGCAGGCGCTGCGCACGCTGCTGGCGCCGCATTTCAAGGGAGACCGCGCGTGACCTGCCGCGAGCTGACCGACTTCATCCTGGACTACCTCGGGGGTGACCTGCCGGCCGCGGCGCGCGAGCACTTCGAGCGCCACCTCACGGCCTGCACCAACTGCCACGAGTACCTCCACCAGTACGAGGCCGCCGTCGCGGCCGGCCGCCGCGCCTTCACCTGCGCCGGCGACGAGATCCCCGACACGATCCCGGAAGACCTGGTCCGGGCCATCCTCGCGGCTCGCAAGGCGTCGGCGACCGACGCGGACGCCGGCGAAGAATAGAGCGAGAAACTCGAGCGAGAAAATAGAGAATCAAGAAAACGGAATCCGGAAAGGAATTCGGGAATTCTGAAGGAGGAATTCCGGACGGGCCGTGTTGCCCATTGCGGCCTTCCGAATTCCGGGCTTCCTTTCTTGATTCCGTTTTCTGAATTCTGAATTACTTCTGTTGCAGGACAGCCGTGGCTTCGTCGTCCGGCGTGTCAGGCGCGTCCGGCGCGGGGCCCTGGCGGCGGGCGTAGAGGTAGGACAGGAAGAAGATCACCACGATCAGCCCGAGCGACAGCCACTTGGGCACCTCGAACGAGACCCACCCGAGGCCGTGGATGTACTCCACGAGCAGCTTCAGCCCGACCCAGAAGATGATGATGAAGGCGCCGTCGACCAGCGCGGGATAGCGGTGGACGAGCGTCAGCAGCTGGCCGATCACCAGGCGCATCGCGATGATGCCGAGGATGCCGCCGGTGATGATCACCCACAGCTTGTTCGACATCGCGACCGCGACGAGGATCGAGTCCACGGCGAAGACGATGTCGGTGAGCTCGACCTTCACCACGGTGGCCCAGAAGGCCGAGAGGCCGAGCCAGGCCGTCGCGGGCTTCGGGGTTCGCCGGGCCTCGGCGTCCTCGTGCCCGAAGAAGTGCTGGTACGGCAGGTAGACCAGGTAGAGCCCACCAAGCAGCCGGACCCAGAGGAGCTGGATCATGTGCTGGGCCAGCACGATCGCGGTGATCCGGAAGGCAAACGCGCCGAGGATGCCGTAGCGCAGCGCCTTTCCCTGCAGGTGTTTCGGGAGACCCAGGACGAGGACCGCCAGCACCATCGCGTTGTCGGCGCTGAGCAGGCCTTCGAGCGCCACCAGCAGGCCGATGGTGACGAAGTCCGTGATGTGGACGTCGAGCACGTGTCCCTTCAGTATGCCCGGCGGGGCTGCTGCTTGTCACCTTGCGCACTACCGCCTCGGCGCGCCCCCACCCGCCGGACAAGGCCCGCGTGACCGCGGCGGCTCCGCCCGTCCGCGGACGCCCCGGGAATCATCCACAGATGAACACGGATGAACACCGATGCGGATCGGAATGCCCCCGGCCCGGGGCTGCTCCCGATCGCGGGTTGGAGTTATCCGCGGATGAACGCGGAGCAACGCGGATGGCACCCGGGCCGGTGGGTAGGTCTTGAGCCCGGCAGCGGCCCCGCAGGGGCCGCGACGGGGAGGGGGACGGCGGCGGTGAAAGGCCGGCACTGTCGCCCGGTGCCTTTCACCACCACCGTTCCCCTCCCCGTCCCTGCGCGCCTCCGGCGCGCGCCGGGCCCGGAGCCCGAGGCGCATCCGTGTTCATCTGTGTTCATCTGTGGATGAACATCCGTGATCCCCGTCGACACGCGTGCCTGGTCCGGATGCCACACTCCAGCCGGAGTAGCCTCCCTCCCTGCCCGCCCTCTGTGTCTCGGTGTCTCCGTGGCCCGTCCGTCGTCCTTGACGATCAGAACTGGAAGTAGATGAACTCGCTCGTGCCCGCGTAGAGCGTCATCACGGCGTAGGCCATGCCGGCGGCCAGGGCCGCGCGCGCCGGGGGGCTGAGGGGGCGGACGACCCCCTGCTCCACCGCCCACGTCCAGGCGTGCAGCATCACGAGCGGCACCAGGAACAGGCTGCCCAGCAGCGCCCACGACGGCAGCGCGCCGAAGTCGAACGCGAAGAGGTTGCCGACGAACTGGAGAGCCCCGCCGAAGCTCTCGGAGCGGAAGAACACCCAGGCAACCAGGACCACCGCCTGCACCACCACGAACCACGCCAGGCGGCCGGCCCGTCCCGTCGCGCCCTCCCGGTGGAGCCCCAGCAGCCGCTCCACCGCCAGCGCGCTGCCGTGAATGGCGCCCCACACGATGAAGGTGTAGGCCGCGCCGTGCCAAAGGCCGCCGAGCAGCATCACGAGGAGCAGGTTGACGTAGGTCCGGCGCCGGGAGACCCGGTTCCCCCCGAGCGGGAGGTACAAGTAGTCCCGGAGCCACTGGGACAACGTGATGTGCCACCGCTCCCAGAAGTTCTTGAGCGAGGCGGCCACGTACGGCGCGTTGAAGTTGACAGGCAGCCTGAAGCCGAGCAGGTACCCCAGCCCGCGGGCGATGCTCGAGTAGCCGGCGAAGTCCGCGAAGATCTGCCCCGAGAACATCAGCGCCAGCCACAGCGCAAAGGCCGCGTTGGTCTGGGGCTGGTACCCGCGCGCCCAGTGCTCGTTGACGTAGATGGCCAGGTTGTCGGCGCAGACCATCTTCAGGAAGAAGCCGCGCAGGATCAGCCACGACCCTTCGTAGAACGTGACCAGCCGCAGGCGCCGGGGGCGGGGCAACTGCGGCAGGAAATCGGCGGCCCGCACGATCGGACCGGCGACCAGCTGCGGGAAGAAGCTGATGTACAGGAAGAACCGCGGGAAGTCAGCAATGGGCGCCAGCACGCCGCGGTACACGTCGATCGTGTACGACAACGACTGGAAGGTGTAGAAGCTGATGCCCATCGGCAGGATGAGCCCGAGCTCCGGGGGCGTCACCGGGGCCCCGGCCAGGCCCATCAGGTCCCCGACGGCACGCAGCACGAAGTCGCCGTACTTGAAGAAGCCGAGCAGCCCCAGGTTCGTCAAGAGCGAGGCCACCAGCCATCCGCGCCGCGCGTGGACCGCCTCCCTCGGCAACCGTCCGAGCCGCAGGCCCGCGACGAAGTCGATTGCCGCGCTGAACAGCAGGATGACGATGTACTGCGGGATGTGCCAGGCGTAGAACAGCGCGCTGGCGACGATGAGCAGGGCGACGAAGGCCGGCTCGATCTTCCTCCGGCCGATGGTGAGCCGTCCGGCCAGCACGACCAGGAAGAGGGCGACGAAGGACCAGGAAACGAAGCTCACGGGGTGGCGGGGGGCAGGTACGGCGTCAGGGCGTCCAGGAAGCTCTCGCTCCAGATGACGGCGCTCTCTTCGGACAGGTGCGACCCGTCGTGGCTGGTGAGCCCGTCCACGTCGGGGGCCACGAGGGGAACGTCGAGCAGGCGGCTGACGGTCTCGGCCCAATCGCCCTGTGGCTCCGGCGTCGGCACGAACGTCAGCACGAGACGGCTTCCGCGCGCTGCCAGCTCGGCCTGGAACGCCCGCGCGGCATCGCGCACCCGGGGCCCGATCGGCACGTGGAGGTTGGTGTCGGTCACCCGCATCACCGGGTCGGGCCACGGCGACACGAACCACGAGCCGTTGGCGCGCGAGCGGTAGGCGATGAACTCCCGCCCGACGTCGAAGCCAGGGCGGCCGTACAGGTCGATCCAGTTCGGCGCCAGCTGGTGCACGACGCGGCGCGCCTCGTGGCCGACCTCCCCTTCCACCTGGCGCTTCCACGCCCCGAACGGCGTGTCGCGCACGACCCGCCGAGCCCAGGGGCTCAGGCCCGCGCCGAAGAACCCGTCGGCGTTGACGACCACCAGGTCCGGCCGCAGGTCGTAGCGGCGGATGAGCTCCAGCGGAAAGGCATCCCCCTCCCGGAAGCCGAACCCCAGGACGTAATAGTCGAGCCCGCGTGCCGCGAAATACGGCTCGAGCACGCGGGACCGCAGCGCGAACATCAGGCGCGAGTTGCCCAGGAACAGCACCCGCGCGGCCTTGAGCTGGGCGGTGACCTCCGGATCGAGGCCGAAATACAGGACGTGATGGTCGATGTGCCCGCCGTGATCGTGCGCCAGGTAGTAGTCGCCGCCCGGCGGCCGGTACGCAAGTTGGATGTTCCGCACCTGCCCCGAGAAGCCGGGCACGGTCATCCAGGCCGCGACCGTGCCGGCGACGAGGCCGACGAAGACGATGACGAACACGAGGATGGGCCGCTCGGACGGGTGGAACGTGGGGCGGACAGCGGGCACGGGGCACCAGTCTAGTCGAGTTGATACGATTCGTATCAACTGCTATACTTGTCCCATGTCAAGGTGCGAGCGATGCCGGACGAGCTGATCTTCATCTCGATGGCGGCGCGGATGCTCGGCATGCACCCCCAGACCCTCCGGAAATACGAGCGGCTCGGGCTGGTGCAGCCGTCACGAACCCTGGGCAGCATGCGTCTCTACTCGAGGGACGAGATCGAGCGCCTGCGCTTCATCAAGTACCTGGTCGAGGACGAGGGCGTGAACCTCGCCGGGGTCCAGCGGCTGCTCGCGGCGGCCGAGGCGATGCGCCGCATCCGGCCGTTGATGCGCGAGGACAAGCTGGCGGAGAACACCGGCCGGCGGCAGCTGGTGCGGGAAATGGAACGCCTCGGGGCCCTGCTGGGCCTGGACGGATTCTGACGTGGACTTCAAGGACTACTACGCGACGCTCGGCGTCGCCAAGACGGCGACCGCCAAGGACATCAAGGGCGCCTACCGGCGGCTGGCGCGGAAGTTCCATCCCGACGTCAATCCCGGCGACGCCTCGGCGGAATCGAAGTTCAAGGAGGTCAACGAGGCCTACGAGGTCCTCGGGGACGCCGACAAGCGCAAGAAGTACGACGAACTGGGCGCCAACTGGCGGATGTACGAGCAGGCGCAGGCCCAGGGCGGCCCATCGCCGTACGGCCCCGGCCCGGGCCCCGGGGCTGGTGCCGGCTCCCCCTTCACGTGGAGCACGGGCGGCCAGGGGTTCCGTCCGATGACGGAGGACGAGGTCGCCGACATGTTCGGCGGCGACGAGAGCCCGTTCTCGGACTTCTTCCGCACGTTCTTCGGCGGCGCCAGCGCCGGCCCCACCTCGACCGGGGGGCGACGCGGCCGCGCGTCCCGCGTGCGGCACCAGAAAGGGCGGGACGTCGAGCATCCGATCGATCTCAACCTCGAGGACATCGTCCGGGGATCGGTGCAGCGGCTGGCCATCCAGCAGGACGGCGCGAACCGCAACGTCGAGGTGCGGATCCCGGCCGGCGTCGGCGAGGGGTCGCGGGTGCGGGTGGCGGGCGAGGGCGAACGTGGCTCCGGAAGCGGCGCGCACGGCGACCTGTTCCTCCGCGTCCACATCCGGCCGCATCCCCGTTTCGAGCGCAAGGGCCGCGACCTCTACACCCGGATCAAGGTGCCGGTGACGACGGCGGTGCTCGGAGGGGAGGTGGAGGTGCCAACCCTCGGTGGCAAGACCCTGCGGCTGAAGGTGCCGCAGACCACGCAGAACGGGCAGGTCTTCCGGCTGCGGGGGCACGGGCTCCCGGCCGTCGGCAAGCCCGAGGACAAGGGCGACCTGTATGCCACGGTCGAGGCCGCCCTGCCCTCCTCGTTGAGCGCCGAAGCGCGCACGCATTACGAGGCCCTCGCCCGGCTCGCCGAGCCGGCGGGCGCCCCCAACAGCACGGAGTGACCGGTCGCGGCGGCTGATGCGGCCGCCGGCAGGCCGGGCGGATGGAGCGGAAGAAGGCAGCCAGACCATGAATCTCAACAAGTTCACCGAGAAGGCCCAGGAGGCCATCCTTGCCTCGCCCCAGCTGGCGAGCGAGCTGCACCACGCCCAGGTGGAGCCCGAGCACCTGCTCCTCGCGCTCGTCGAGCAGGCCGACGGCGTGGTCCCCGCGCTGTTGCGGAAGCTGAACACCGACCCCGCCGACCTCGGCCGTGCGCTGCGGGAGCACCTGGCGAAGCAGCCCCAGGCGCACGGCGGCGCGGAGCCTGGCTTCTCGCCGCGCCTCCGCGTCGTCTTCGACGCGGCGCAGGCCGACGCCAAGGCGATGCAGGATGAGTACGTCTCGACCGAGCACCTGCTGATCGGGCTGCTGGCCGAGCCGGGCCGGTCGGCGGCCAAGGAGATGCTCGAGGCGCGCGGCGTCACCCGCGAGCAGGTGCTCGCGGGCCTGACCGCAATCCGTGGCAGCCAGCGCGTCACCGACCAGAACCCCGAAGGCAAGTACCAGGCGCTCGAGAAGTACGGGCGCGACCTCACGGAGCTCGCGAAGAAGGGCAAGCTGGATCCGGTCATCGGGCGCGACGAGGAGGTCCGCCGGGTGATCCAGGTCCTGTCGCGGCGCACCAAGAACAACCCGGTGCTCATCGGCGAGCCCGGTGTGGGCAAGACGGCCATCGTCGAGGGCCTCGCCCAGCGCATCGTCCGGGGCGACGTGCCCGAGGGGCTGAAGAACAAGCGCATCATCGCGCTCGACATGGGCGCACTGGTGGCCGGCGCGAAGTACCGGGGTGAGTTCGAGGAGCGCCTGAAGGCCGTGCTGAAGGAGATCACGGACGGCGAGGGCCGTATCGTGCTCTTCATCGACGAGCTCCACACCGTGGTCGGGGCCGGCGCGGCCGAGGGCGCGATGGACGCGTCCCAGATGCTGAAGCCGATGCTGGCCCGCGGCGAGCTCCACACGATCGGCGCGACCACGCTGGACGAGTACCGCAAGTACATCGAGAAGGACGCCGCCCTCGAGCGGCGCTTCCAGCCCGTGCTGGTCGGCGAGCCGACCGTCGAGGACACGATCAGCATCCTGCGGGGCCTGCGCGAGCGGTACGAGATCCACCACAACGTCAAGTTCAAGGACGCGGCGCTCGTGGCGGCGGCGGTGCTCTCCCACCGCTACATCACCGACCGGTTCCTGCCCGACAAGGCCATCGACCTGATCGACGAGGCGGCGTCGCGCCTGCGCATGGAGATCGACTCGATGCCGGCGGAGCTGGACGAGGTGCGCCGCCGCGTGATGCAGCTCGAGATCGAGCGCGAGGCGCTGCGCAAGGAGACCGACAAGCCCTCGCAGGAGCGGCTCGCAAAGCTCGAGAAGGAGCTGGCCGACCTCAAGGAGAGCCAGGCGGGCCTCCAGGCACAGTGGCAGCGCGAGAAGGACGCCATCCACGGCACGGCGGATCTCAAGCAGCAGCTCGAGGACGCGCGCCATGCGCTCGAGGAGGCGGAGCGCCAGGGCGACTATGCCCGCGCGTCGGAGCTGAAGTACGCCCGTCTGCCGGAGCTCGAGAAGCGCATCGCCTCGCAGGAGGCGGCTGGTGACGCCGAGGGCGATGGGCCTCCCCGGATGCTGAAGCTCGACGTCGACGAGGAGGACATCGCCGAGGTCGTCGCCAAGTGGACGGGCATCCCGGTGAGCCGCCTGATGGAGGGCGAGATCCAGAAGCTGCTCCACATGGAGGATCGGCTGCACCAGCGGGTGGTCGGCCAGGACGAGGCGATTGCCGCGGTCGCCAACGCCATCCGCCGCGCGCGCGCCGGGCTCCAGGACCCGAACCGGCCGCTCGGGAGCTTCATCTTCCTGGGCCCCACGGGCGTCGGCAAGACCGAGCTCGCGCGCGCCCTCGCCGAGTTCCTGTTCGACGACGAGCAGGCGATGATCCGGATCGACATGTCGGAGTACCAGGAGAAGCACACCGTCTCCCGGATGATCGGCGCGCCGCCCGGATACGTGGGCTACGAGGAGGCCGGCCAGCTCACCGAGGCGGTGCGCCGGCGTCCCTACTCCGTCGTCCTCTTCGACGAGATCGAGAAGGCGCACCCCGAGGTGCTGAACGTCATGCTCCAGATGCTGGACGACGGCCGGCTCACCGACGGCAAGGGCCGCACGGTGGACTTCAAGAACACCGTGGTCATCATGACGTCCAACCTGGGCAGCCAGTACATCGCCGAGGCCTCGCTGAACGGCCCCGGCGGCGTCGAGACGATGGACGAGAACGTGCGGCGGCAGGTGACCGAGGCGCTGCGGCAGCACTTCCGGCCCGAGTTCCTGAACCGGGTGGACGAGGTGATCTTCTTCCACGCGCTCGGGCGCGAGCACCTGAAGCACATCATCGACATCCAGCTCCAGGGCCTCGTCCGGCGGCTGAGCGACCGCAAGATCGCGGTGCGACTCACCGAGGCGGCCAAGGGCTGGCTTGCCGAGCAGGGGTATGATGCGACGTATGGCGCGCGTCCGTTGAAGCGCGCCATCCAGCGCCATATCCTCGACCCGCTCGCCCTGAAGGTGCTCGAGGGCGAGTTCGGCGAAGGCGACCGCGTCGTCGTGGACGCCGGCGCCGGCGCCCTGACATTCGCGAAGGACGAGGTTCCCGTTGCCTAGCCCGACCGCTTCACCCGGCGGTTCCCCCCGCAAGGGGGACCGCCGGACACCCACGCCCCAGCGCCCCACCGCCCTCATCTGGGTGATGGGGGCCCTCTTCGTGCTGGCGATCCTCCAGGCGTACATGCTGACGCCCGGCGGCCAGCAGATTCCGTACAGCGAGTTCAAGAACCTCGTGCGGACCGGGCAGGTCGCCGAGGTCACCGTCGGCGACACGACCATCACGGGACAGCTCAAGAAGGCCGACGACGGCGCGACCGCGTTCACGACCACCCGGATCGACGACCCGAAGCTCGTCGAGGACCTGGACGCCAACAACGTGCAGTATCGGGGCGAGGTCGTCAGCCGCTGGCTGCCCGAGGTCCTGAGCTGGGTCCTGCCGCTCATCTTCATCGTCGGCCTGTGGACCTTCCTCTCGCGCCGCATCGGCGGCGCGGAGGGCGGCGTCATGTCCTTCGCGCGCAGCAAGGCCAAGATCTACGCCGAGGACGACGTGAAGGTCAGCTTCGCGGACGTGGCGGGCGTGGACGAGGCCGAGGAGGAGCTGCGGGAGATCGTCGAGTTCCTGAAGAACCCGCGGAAGTACACGACGCTGGGCGGCCGCATCCCGAAGGGCGTGCTGCTCGTCGGGCCGCCCGGCACGGGCAAGACGCTGCTCGCCCGCGCGGTGGCCGGTGAGGCGAAGGTGCCCTTCTTCAGCCTGAGCGGCTCCGAGTTCGTCGAGATGTTCGTCGGCGTGGGCGCCGCGCGCGTGCGCGACCTCTTCTCGCAGGCCGAGGCCAAGGCGCCCTGCATCGTGTTCATCGACGAGCTCGATGCCCTGGGCAAGGTGCGGGTGCAGAGCCCGATGGGCAGCCACGAGGAACGCGAGCAGACCCTGAACCAGCTCCTCTCCGAGATGGACGGCTTCGACGCCCGCAAGGCCATCATCATCATGGCGGCGACCAACCGGCCCGAGGTGCTCGACCCGGCGCTGCTCCGCCCCGGGCGCTTCGACCGCCAGGTGCTCGTGGACAAGCCCGACATCAACGGGCGCGAGGAAGTGCTGCGCATCCACGTCAAGGCGGTCAAGCTGTCGCCCGACGTGGACCTGCGCAAGGTCGCGGCCCGGACGGCCGGCTTCGCCGGCGCGGACCTCGCCAACCTGGTCAACGAGGCGGCGCTGCTGGCCGCGCGCCACGACAAGACGTCCGTCGAGATGCGCGACTTCGACGAGGGGATCGACCGGCTGATTGCCGGGCTCGAGAAGAAGCGCGTGATGAACGCGAAGGAGCGCGAGATCGTCGCGTACCACGAGTCCGGGCACGCCATCGTCGCCAGCTCGTTGACGGGGATGGACCCCGTGCACAAGATCTCGATCGTGCAGCGTGGCTTCGGCGCGCTGGGGTACACGATGCAGCTCCCGCTCGAGGACCGCTACCTGATGCAGCGGGCGGATCTGCGGAACCAGCTCGCGGTGCTGCTCGGCGGGCGATCGGCCGAGGAGATTGCCCTGGGCGAGATCTCGACCGGCGCGCAGAACGACCTCCAGCGGGTCACCGACATCGCGCGCGCGATGGTGACCGAGTGGGGCATGAGCGAGAAGCTCGGCGCGATCAACTTCGACCAGCCCCGCCGCGGGCGGTTCCTGGACCTCGGCATGCCGAGCGAACGCGGCCCCTACAGCGAGGAGACGGCGCGGGTGATCGACGAGGAGGTCGCCGCGATCGTGCAGACCGCGCACGACACGGCGCGGCATGTGCTCCGCGATCGGCGCGAGCTGCTCGAGAAGGTCACGCGGCGGCTGCTCGAGACCGAGGTGATGGAGGGCGACGAGCTCCGCCGGATCCTCGGACTGTCGGCGGAGCACGACCGCCAGGAGCCGACTCCGCCGTCGCCGTCGGCGTGAATAGAGAATCAAGAACACGGAATCGCGAAAGGAATTCCGAATTCAAAATTCCAGAATTCCTTTCACGATTCGGGGATTCTTGATTCTCTATTTTCGTACGTGGAACCTTCCTATTGCCTGCAACGTAGACATCATTTAGCCTGCGTTGCAGACATGAAACCTGCTCCCTATCTCGGCGAGTTCGAATACGCGGTCCTGCTGGCAATCCTGCACGTGGATGCCGACGCCTACGCGGTCCCGATCCGTGCCCTCCTCGAGGCGCGCACGGGGCGACCGGTGGCGCGCGGGGCCTTGTACACGGCGCTCGAGCGGCTGGAGGGCAAGGGCTGCCTGCGATCGCGGATGGGTGACCCGACGCCCGAGCGCGGCGGCCGTGCCCGGCGCTACTTCAGCGTCACCCCGCTCGGCCTGCGCACGCTGCGCGCGACGCACGCCGCCCTGTCCCGCCTGTCGCAGGGCCTCGAAGGCCTGCTGGAGCAGCCATGACCCCCACGCCGCCCGCCGCCGCCGAACGCCTGCTGCGCTGGTCCGTGCGCGATCCCGAATGGCGTGACGCGGTCTCCGGGGACCTGCGCGAGGAGTTCGCCACGCTCGCCCTTCGCGGCGGCGAGGCAGCCGCGCGACGGTGGTACTGGCGGCAGGCGCTCGCCCTCGGCGCGCGGTTCACCGCGGGCCGCGTGGTCCCTGGTGCCCTGCCCCATCGCCCGTCGAACCTCGCCTTCTCGGCGCCGGAGGTGGATGGCGGCCGGCTTGGCTCCGGCTGGGGCCGCGAGGTCCGGCACGCCTGGCGCAGCCTCTGGCATCGCCCGGCGCTCACCGGCGTCATCGTCATCACGCTGGCCACGGCCCTGGCCGCCAACGCGACCATCTTCAACCTGGCCGACGCCCTGTACCTCCGTCCGTTCCGGTTCGAGGACGCGTCGCGGCTCGTGATGGTCTCCACGGCGGCGCCGTCGGAGACCCCGTTCTTCGATCGCGAGTCGGTCGCCCCGGCCGACTTCCGCGACTGGGTGCGGGACGTGCACACCATCACGGGGCTCGCGGCCGCGCAGTGGTGGGATCCAAACCTCTCCGGCCGCAACACGCAGGAGGCGCCCGAGCGGCTCGCGGGATTCCGCGTGAGCGCCGACTTCTTCCGCACGCTCGGCGTGCGCCCGGCCCTCGGGCGCGACTTCACCGCCGGGGAGGACGTCAATGGACAGCACCGCGTGGTGCTGCTCTCGCACGCCCTCTGGCAGCGCCGCTTCGGCGGCGACCCGGGCATCCTCGGCCAGAGCCTCCGGATCGACGGGGAGATGCAGCAGGTCGTCGGCATCATGCCGCCCGGCTTCCAGTTGCCCTTCGGCGCCGAGGTCTGGGCGCCCCTTGGCTACACGGACGAGGAGTGGGCCGACCGGCAGCGCGCGTTCCTGATGGTGCTCGGGCGCCTCGCCGACGGCCAGTCGGTCGGGGCGGCCCAGGCGGAACTGGCGGGTCTCGTGCGACGGCAGGCGGCCGCCTTTCCCGACACCAACAGCCAGCGTGTGGCCACGGTGGCAAGCTTCACCGAGGCCATGCGCGACCCGGGTGCGGGACCCTTCCTCGCGATCTGGCAGGCGGCGGCGCTGCTGCTGCTCGTGATTGCCTGCGCGAACGTCGCAAACCTCCTGCTCGCCCGGGGCACCGAGCGGCAGCAGGAGTTCGCGTTGCGCCTCGCGCTCGGCGCGGGACGGGCGCGGCTCCTGTTGCAGTTGCTGATCGAGGGCGTCTGCCTCGCCGTGCTCGCGGTTGCCGCCGCCGTCCCCCTCGCGTGGGTGGGCGCGTCGATCACGCGCGACTTCCTGCCCGCGAACATCGTGCGCTTCGTGCCTGGTTACCAGTTCCTCGGCCTCGACGCCGCGTCGCTCGCCGTCGTGGCCGGCCTGGCCGTTCTGGCCTCGGTGATCTTCTCACTCGGTCCGGCCATCCACGCCGCACGGTCGGCGGTGGCGGACACGCTCCGGCAGGGCGGCCGCACGACGACCGCCTCCACGCGCCGCCAATGGGGGCGGGCGCTGCTGGCCACCGGCCAGGTGGCCCTCACGCTGGCCCTCGTGGTGGCGTCGGCGGTGATCCTCGGGGCCGTGGACGAAGCCGTCAACGGGGCCATCGGCTTCGACAAGCGGAACCTGATCACGGCCACGCTGACGCTGCCGGACGCGGTGTACGACACGCCGCAGGAGCGGCGGCAGTTCGTCGACACCGTGCTCCAGCGGCTCGGACAGGTGCCGGCCATCACCCGCACCGCGGCCAGCAGCTCGTTGCCCTACGAGCAGATGGGATCGAGCCGTCCCTTCTACCCCGAAGGTGTCGCACTCGCGCCCGCCGAGGCGCGCACCATCCAGTACAGCCGGGTCACGCCTGGCTACCACGAGACGATGGGCGTGCCGCTGCTTGCCGGGCGGCTGCTCACCGACGACGACCGGGAGGAGACGCGGCCGGTGGCCGTCGTCAGCCGCAGCCTGGCGGACCGGTACTGGCCGGGAGAGCCGGCCGTCGGGCATCGGTTCCGCCTGGCGGAGGACGGCCCCTGGGTGGAAGTGGTCGGGGTCGTCGGCGATCTCACCGAGGACTGGTTCATGCGCACGCGCACCGCGGCGGTCTACCGGCCGATGGCCCAGGACCCCTCATGGGCGATGGCCATCACGGCACGCACGGTCGGCGATCCCGTGCAGGCAGGTGGCGCGCTGCGGCAGGCGGTCGCCGCGGCGGATCCGGACCTGCCCGTCGCGCAGGTCCGCTCCATGAACCAGGTCGTGGCCGACAAGGTCGCCGGCATCAACTTCCTCGCCAATGCCCTGGCCGTCATGAGCCTCATCGCGCTCGCGCTGGCGCTGATGGGGATGTACAGCCTGATGGCCTTCATGGCGGCGCGCCGCACGCAGGAGATTGGCGTCCGGCTCGCGCTCGGCGCGTCGCGGTGGGAAGTGATCCGGCTGACCGGCGCCCAGGCGCTGAAGATCACGGCGGCCGGCGTCGTCGTGGGGGCGGCGCTCGCCTTCGCGCTCGGCCGGGTCATGGAGTCGGCGCTGTTCGGGCTGGTGACGCTGACTCCGTGGGTGCTCCTCGGCGTCGCGCTGGGCCTGACCGTCGTGGCCCTCGCCGCCGGCTACCTCCCCGCCCGACGCGCCTCCCGCCTCGACCCCGCCCTCGCGCTGCGCACGGAGTAGGACCCGTGAGGAAGTAAGAAGGCAGAAGTAAGAAGGCAGAGAAGAAGACGGTCGGAACGCGCGAAGCGCGTTCCGACTCAATCTTCAATCCTCAATCTTCAATCTCAAATGTCTAGCCTCGCTGCATCGCCGCGAGGAACTCTGCGTTGTTCTTCGTCTTGGCCATCTTGTCGAGCAGCAGCTCCATCGCCTCGACCGGTGAGAGCGGGTTCAGCACCTTGCGCAGCACCCAGATCCGGTTCAGGTCCTCGCGGGGGATGAGGAGCTCCTCCTTGCGGGTGCCGCTCTTGAGGATGTCGATCGACGGGAAGACGCGTTTGTCGGTGAGCTTCCGGTCGAGATGGATCTCCATGTTCCCGGTGCCCTTGAACTCCTCGAAGATCACGTCGTCCATGCGGGAGCCGGTGTCGACGAGCGCGGTCGCGATGATGGTGAGCGAGCCCCCCTCCTCGATGTTGCGGGCGGCGCCGAAGAACCGCTTCGGCTTCTGCAGCGCGTTGCTGTCGAGGCCGCCGGAGAGCACCTTGCCCGAGGGCGGGATCACCGTGTTGTAGGCCCGCGCCAGGCGCGTGACCGAGTCGAGCAGGATCAGCACGTCCTTGCGGTGCTCGACCAGGCGCTTCGCCTTCTCGATCACCATCTCGGCCACCTGGACGTGGCGCTGCGCCGGCTCGTCGAACGTGGACGAGACGACCTCGCCGTCCACCGACCGCTGCATGTCGGTGACCTCCTCGGGCCGCTCGTCGATCAGCAGCACGATCAGGTAGACCTCGGGGTGGTTCTTCGCCACCGACTGCGCGATGTTCTGCAGCAGCATCGTCTTGCCGGTGCGCGGCGGCGCGACGATGAGCCCGCGCTGCCCCTTGCCGATGGGGGTCATGAGGTCCATGACGCGCGCCGAGAGGTTGTCGGCCTCCGTCTCGAGCCGGATGCGCTCCTGCGGGTAGAGCGGGGTGAGGTTCTCGAAGAACAGCTTGTCGCGCGCCTGGTCCGGGGCCTCGAAGTTGACGGCCTCGACCTTGATGAGCGCGAAGTACCGCTCGCCTTCCTTCGGGGGACGGATCTGCCCCGAGACGGTGTCGCCGGTCTGGAGGTCGAACTTGCGAATCTGGGAGGGCGAGACGTAGATGTCGTCCGGCCCCGGCAGGTAGTTGTAGTCGGGCGCCCGCAGGAAACCGAAGCCGTCGGGCAGCACCTCGAGCACCCCCTCCGAGAAGATGAAGCCGCTCTGCTCGGTCTGCGCCTTCAGGATCTGGAAGATCAGCTCCTGCTTCCGCATGCCGGTGGCGCCGGCGACGTTGAGATCCTTGGCCACCTGCGTGAGGTGCTGGATGCTCATGTCCTTCAGCTCGGTGATGTTCAGGCCGATGCGACGGCCATCCGGGCCCGTCGGGGCCTCGAGCTGCGGCTCCCCCACGTCCGGCGGCTGGGCCGCGCGGCCGTTGCCGCCACGGCTGGATGAACCTTGACGCTTGTTGGGACTGGGCATGGTGCTGTTCCGGAGGTTGACGAACCGGTTGCAGGTCGGGGGACTGGTGTGGGACGCCACGTCCCGTCGGGGACGCCCGGGTGCGGGCGGCGCCCGCGACTGGCTGCTGTCAGGAAGGATCGGTTGCGGTTACTGCGCCGAGTATATCAGAACCCGGCCGGGCTCAAGCCGATTCCCATGATGCTGCAGGCCTGGATCGGCGACACCCCGGCCGCCCGGAACCGGGCCACGAGGGCGTCCGACTCGGCGCCGGGGTTGAGCCAGATTTCCGGGATCTGCCGGGCCGCGAGGTCGGCCACCAGGGTCTCGCCCACCTCCGGCGGCACATAGACAGTCGCCATGTCAATCGGGCCGGGCACGTCGGTCACCGACGGGTAGGCGCGAAAGCCCTCCACCTCGGCATGGTGCGGCGTGATGGGGATCACGCGGTACCCCTGGGCGGCAAAGGCCCGGACGGCCTTGTTCCCGAACTTTGCACGGTTCGTGCTCGCCCCGATGACCGCGACGGTCTTCATGGGCCCAGTATACCGTCCGTCCCGGGTCGCGCCCCGGGTACAATGGCGCTCCGTGCGACAGGCGACGATCCCCCTGCTGCTCCTGGCCCTGCTGACGTTCTGCGCCGGGCTCGGCCGCGGCGCCATCACCGACGCGGACGAGGCGTTCTATGCCGAGTCGGCGCGCGAGATGGTGCAGTCGGGCGACTGGCTCACGCCGTACTACAACTACGAACCCCGGTTCCAGAAGCCGGTCCTGTACTACTGGCTCACCTCGGCGACCTACCTTGTCACGGGCCCCGCCGAGGCCGGCGCCCGCCTCTGGTCCGCGCTGGCGGGCATCGGGCTGGTCCTCGTCACGGCCGCCGCCGCCCGGCGCTGGTTCGACGAGGGCGTGGGGCTGCTCGCCGGCGCGATCGCGGCCACGAGCTTCGGGTACTTCGCCCTGGCACGGATGGCGCTGCCAGACCTGCCCCTCGCCTTCCTCGTCACGCTGGCCATCTTCTCGGCATTCGTCGCGACGCTCGATCAGGAACGACACCCGCGGGGGTGGGTGCTGCTCGCGGCGCTGGCCATGGCCCTCGCCTTCCTGATGAAGGGGCCGCTCGGCGTGCTGCTGCCGTCCCTCGTCGTCGTGCCGATCGTGCTGCTCGAGCGACGCTCGCTCAACATCCGGCCCGCCGACTTCGTGCTCGGCGTGCTGATCTTCGCGGCGGTTGCCCTGCCGTGGTACGGCGCGATGTACCGCGTGCACGGGATGGAGTACCTCCGGGGCTTCTTCGTCGGCGACAACCTGGAACGCTTCGCGACCGACCGCTTCAACGACCCGCGGCCCTGGTGGTTCTACCTGCCGGTGGTGGCCGGGGGGTTCCTGCCCTGGACGCCGCTCGCGCTCACCTGGGTCGGCCCCGTCCGGCAGTTCCTCACGCGGCGCCGGGACATCGCCTCCATGGACCTCCGGCTGCTGCTCTGGGCCGCGCTGCCGCTCATCTTCTTCACGCTCTCGATCGGCAAGCAGCCGCGGTACATCCTGCCGGTGCTGCCACCGCTGGCCATCCTGCTCGCGGCGTCGATCCTGGAGCGCACGCGGACGTGGCGGGGCCTGGACGGCACCCGCGTCCAGCCGCGCGCGAGCCTGGCGGTGGTGCTCGGCGGCTTCGTCAGCGGCGCCTTCATCGTCGCCATTGGCGTGCTGCTCTACCGGGCCAGTCCCCTGCTCGTCAACGTGTCCCCGACGGCGACGCTCGTGGCGGCCAGCGCCACGGCGGCGGCCGGCGCGCTCGTGCTGGGCGCCGCGCTGCTGCGCCGCGCCCGCGCCATTCCGGCCCTGCTCACCATCGCCTCGGCCGTGATGCTGGTGTCGCTGCAGTACGGGGCGCTCTCGGGCTCCGGCGAGGACACGGTGCAGCAGATGGCCCGGCGCGTCATGGCGGAGCGACAGGGGGGCGAGATGGTGGGCACCTACCAGGCGTTCGTCCGCAACCTGGTCTTCTACACGGGTGTCCGCACGACCGACGTCGTCAACGACGACCAGTTCGCCGATTTCCTCGCGAGCCCGACCCGCGTGCTCGCGGTCGTCCCGGCCGCGACGCTCGAGCGGTTCGAGCAGGCCCGCGGCATCCGCCCCCGCCGCCTGGCGACACTGCCCTACTTCAACGAAGGCGGTATCAAGGTGCGCACCCTGCTCTGGCCGGACCCCGCCACGGACATCCAGCAGGTGGTGCTGGTGTCGAACCGCTAGGCGGACGGAATCAAGAATCAAGAAACCGGAATCAAGAAAGGAAGGCTGGAAGGACGAATCAAGAATGAAGGCTGCGACCGCGTCGCGGTGCCCTTTCTCAATTCCGCCTTCCCTTCTTCCTTTCTTGATTCTTGATTCTTGATTCCTGATTCTTGATTCTTGATTCCCTATACGCCCGGCCCCTGTTCGTCCGGCGGAAAGATCTTGCCGGGGTTCAGGATCCCGTTCGGATCGAACGCCGCCTTGACCCGCTTCATCAGCGCGATCGTCTCCGGCGAGAGCTCGAGGCCGATGAACGGGGCCTTGGCGAAGCCGATGCCGTGCTCGCCGCTGATGGAGCCCTCGAGCGCGACCGCGCCCTCGAACAGCTCACGTTCGGCCGCGGCGGCCCGCCGCATCTCGTCGGCATTCGCGGGGTCGACCATCAGGTTCACGTGGATGTTGCCGTCGCCGGCGTGGCCGAAGCAGGGGATCAGCAGGCCATGACGCTGGCGCACACCGGCGATCAAGTCGAAGAGCGCGGGGATGCGACCGCGGGGCACCACGAGGTCGTGGTTGATCTTGCGTGGCGCCAGCGCCCGCAGCGCGAAGGACAACTCGCGGCGCGCCTCCCAGATGGCGTCGCGCTCGGCCGCCGTGGCCGCGCGGTCGACCGACAGGGCGCCCGCGTCGTGACAGGCGGCGGCCACGCGCCCGGCCTCTTCCTCCACGGCGGCGGGCACGCCGTCCACCTCGACGATCAGCATCGCACCGGTGCCCTCGGCGGCAAGCCGGCGCCCGAGGTGCCGCTCGACCGCCCGGAGTGACTCCTCGTCGATGAGCTCGATCGTCGCCGGCACGACGCCGGCGCGCAGGAGCCGCGTCACCGCGTCGACGGCCGTCGGGATGTCGCGGAACGTGGCGCCGAGCGTGGCCTGCACCGGCGGCTTCGGCACGAGCCGGAGGATCACCTCCGTGATGATGGCCAGCGTCCCCTCGGATCCCACGAGCAACTGCGTGAGGTCGTAGCCGACGACGTTCTTCACGGCCTTGGAGCCGGTGCGCACGACGTCCCCGCCCGGCAGGACCGCCTCGAGCCCGAGCACGTAGCGCTTGGTGGTGCCGTACTTCACGGCTCGCGGACCACCCGCGCACTCGGCGACGTTGCCGCCGATGGCCGACCGTCTCAGGCTGGCGGGGTCGGGCGGATAGAACAGGCCGCGCGCCTCGACCGCGTCCTGCAGCGTGGCCGTGATCACGTTGGGCTGCACCACCGCGAGCAGGCTGGCCTCGTCGATCTCGAGGATGCGGTCGAACCGCTCCATCGAGACGACGACCCCGCCCCGCAGCGGGACCGCGCCACCGGTGTAGCCGGTGCCCGCGCCGCGGACCACCAGCGGCACCCCGTGCGTGTCGCACACGCGCGCGACGGCCGACACCTGCGCGGTGTCGGCCGGCAGCAGCACCAGGTCCGCGGGGACACCACGCAGGAGCGCGTCGGTGCCGTACGCCAGGCGCGCGGCATCGTCGGTCCGGGCGAACCCGGATCCGACGATGGCGGTGAGCGTGGATTGGAGGTCGGCCGTGAGCGCCACGGCCGTGGTCAGCGGGTGGCGGCGGCGCCGCGCTGCTCGCGGGCGCGCACGAACTCGTGGATGCGCGTCGTCGCCTCGCGCAGCCGGTCCAGCGAGGTCGCGTACGAGACGCGGAAGTACCCCGGCGCGTCGAAGCCCTCCCCGGCGGGCAGCGCGACGTGCGCCTCGGCCAGCAGCGCCTCGGCGAACTCGGCGGTCGAGCTCACGCCGGCCGGGGCGAGCACCTCGGCGGCGTAGGGGAAGATGTAGAAGGCGCCGCGGGGCGTGACACAGGAGAACCGCGGGTCTTCGGTCATCCACTCGATGACCTTGTCGCGCCGCACGCGGTACTCCTTCAGCATCGTCTCGAGGCCGTCCTGCGGGCCGGTGAGCGCGGCCACGGCGGCCTTCTGCGTGATCGAGTTCACGTTCGACGTGGAGTGCCCCTGCAGCGCGTTGCACTGGCTGACGAACTTCGCGGGGCCGATCGTCCAGCCGCAGCGCCAGCCGGTCATGGCGTAGGCCTTCGACGCCGCGCCGCAGAGGATGGCGCGGTCGCGCAGCTTGTCCACGAGGATCTTCGGCAGGTTGTGCGGGACCTGGTCGTAGATCAGCTTCTCGTACGTGAGGTCCGCAATCACCCACAAGCCCCGCTTCGCCGCCTCGTCCGCGATGGCGTGCATCGCCTCCTCGGTGATGAGGGCGCCGGTCGGGTTGCACGGCGAGTTGATGATGATCGCCTTCGTCTTCGGGGTCAGGGCGGCGAGGATCGGCTCGGCGTGGATCGTGAAGCCGTCCTCCGCGTGCGTCTGGACGATCACCGGCTCGGCGCCCGCGAGCTTGATCTGCTCGGGGATGGTCGGCCAGTACGGCGCGTGCGTGACGACCTCGTCGCCCTCCTCGAAGAGGACCATGGCCGTGTTGTAGAGCGCCTGCTTGCCGCCGGCGCTGACGATGATCTCGTTGGGGGCGAACTCGACGCCGTAGTCCTCGCGGTACCGCGCGCCGATGGCCTCGCGCAGTTCCAGGATGCCGGCCGACGGCGTGTACTTCGTGAAGTTCTGGTCGAGCGCCGCGTGGGCCGCGGCCTTGACGTGTTCCGGTGTCGGGAAGTCCGGCTCCCCCGCCCCGAGATCCACCACGTCCACGCCCTGGCGGCGCAGGCGATCCGCCTCGGCCGTCACCTTGAGTGTGGGTGACGGCGAGATCCGACCCATACGATGTGCGAACGTCATGCCTTTCCCGTCTCCGCTCAGCGGGCGTCCGGCCCGCTGGCCTGCTTGCTCCGCAGCCGATCCTCCACCACGGGCGGGACGAGGCCTTTCACCTCGCCGCCCAGCATGAACACCTCCTTGATCAGCTTCGAGCTGATGTAGGTGTACTGCTCGGCCGGCATCATGAACACCGTCTCGAGCTGCGGGGCGAGGCGGCGGTTCATGAGGGCCATCTGGAACTCGTACTCGAAGTCGGACACCGCCCGCAGGCCCCGCACGATCGCGCACGCGCCGCGGCGCGTGGCGTAGTCGACCAGGAGGCCGTCGAAGGTGTCCACCTCGACATTCGGCGAGTCACCGAACACGTCGCGGATCATGGCGACGCGCTCCTCGTTCGAGAACAGCGGCTGCTTCTCGGCGTTCACCAGCACTGCGACGATGATCTCGTCGAAGAGCTTGGCCCCACGCCGGATGATGTCGACGTGCCCGTTGGTGAGGGGGTCGAACGAGCCGGGGTAGACCGCCAGGCGGCGGCCGGTGTCAGCGTGGGTGCTCATCGCGCGTCGGATCTCCTGCCGCGGCCGCCGGGCCCTCGTAGAAGCTGAGGGCACTGTCACCCGACCGCACCGTCCGGGTCCGCCGTGCACCCGCCGGTTCCGGCGGTGGCCGGCGCCAGGCGTGCTCGAGCACCAGGACCCCGTCGGGTGTGAGCTGCGCCACGGCCACGCCGACGATCCGGTCGAGGCCCGGGTGATCGTACGGCGGATCGAGCACCACGACGTCGAAGGGACCGCCCGCGACCGGCCGTGCCAGCACCGACTCGGCGGATTGGCGGATGATAGCACAGCGGTCGGACACGCCGCAGAGGGCGGCGTTGTCGGCCACGAGGGCCGCGGCCCGCCGGTCCTGCTCGACGAACACCGCGCGGGCGGCGCCACGGCTGAGCGCCTCCAGCCCGACGGCCCCCGTCCCCGCGAAGCCGTCCAGCACCACCGCCCCCTCGATCACGGGAGCGAGGATGTTGAAGAGGGTCTCCCGCAGGCGGTCGGAGGTCGGCCGCAGGCCGTCCCACCGGGGGGCCTTCAGCGTGCGGCCCTTCGCCGTGCCGGCGATGATGCGCATCAGTCCCCCACACCTAACCGACGGTGATCAGGCCGAACTGCCGCTGCCAGACCTGCTGGACGTACGATCGCTGCGCGTCGGTCAGGAGGTCCTCGTCGACGCGGCGCCGGGCCTCGGCGTAGGCCTGTTCGAGCAGGTCGGCGTCGCGCGTGAGGTCGCCGGCGCGGAGCTGTGGCAGACCCGACTGGCGGGTGCCGAAGAAGTCGCCAGGGCCCCTGAGCTGGAGGTCGCGCTCGGCGATGACGAAGCCATCGGTCGTGTCCGCCATCGCCTTGAGCCGCAGCCGCGCGTCCTCCGACCACGGCGCCTGGTACAACAGCACGCACGTCGAGGCGCCCGTGCCGCGGCCCACGCGCCCGCGCAACTGGTGCAGCTGGGAGAGGCCGAAACGCTCCGCGTGCTCCACGACCATCACCGTCGCATTCGGCACGTCCACGCCGACCTCGACCACCGTCGTCGAGACGAGGATGTGCGTGTCCCCCGCCACGAACGCCCGCATCACCGCTTCCTTCTCGGCGCCCTTCATCTTGCCGTGCAGCAGGGCCACCGTGTGCGCGGGAAAGATGTCGCTCGCCAGGTGCGCCGCCATCTCCGTGGCGGCCTTGAGGTCGACCTTCTCGGACTCGGCGACCAGTGGATAGATCACGTACGCCTGCCGCCCCCGATCAATCTCCTGGCGCACGAGGTCGTAGACCTCGTCACGCCGGTTGTCGGGTTTGACGATCGTCCGGATCGGGGTCCGTCCGGGCGGCAGGCCGCGGATCACGGACACCTCCATGTCGCCGCACTCGGTCAGCGCCAGCGTCCGCGGGATGGGCGTCGCGGTCATCACCAGCACGTCGGGATGCAGGCCCTTGCCCGCCAGTGTGCCCCGCTGCAGCACCCCGAACCGGTGCTGCTCGTCGATCACGACGAGCGCCAGGGCCCGGAAGCGGACCTGCTCCTGCACGAGCGCGTGGGTGCCCACGAGCAGGTGCACGTCGCCCCGCTCGATCGATGGCAGCAGCGTGCGCCGCGCCGCGGCCGTGACCCGCCCGGTCAGCAGGGCCGTGCGGAAGCGTGTGGGCGCCAGCCACTTCGTGAGGGTGCGGTAGTGCTGCTCGGCGAGGATCTCGGTCGGCGCCATGAAGGCCACCTGGAAGCCGCTCTCCATGGCCACGATGGCCGCGAGCAGCGCGACAATCGTCTTGCCGGCGCCCACGTCCCCCTGCAGCAGCCGCTGCATCGGCCACGGCCGCTGCATGTCGGCGACGATTTCGGCGAGCGCGCCCTTCTGGCCCTCCGTCAACTTGAACGGCAGCACCGCGCGCGCCGACTGCCGGGCCGTGTCGTCCACGCGGCACACGAGCCCCTTCTGCACCTGCGCGTTCTCGCGCCGCCGCAGGGCCAGGCCGGCCTGGAAGACGAAGAAGTCCTCGAAGATCACGCGGCGCTGCGCCGGCGTCTGGAACCCGTCGAGCACGTCCTGCGCGATCCCCGCCGGCGGGAAGTGCGTGTCACGGAGCGCCGTTCGACGGTCCGGCCATCCCGCGGCCGCCAGGAGGTCCGGCGGCACGGGGTCGAAGAGGTCGTCGGGCAGCAACTCGAGCGCCTGCCACACGAACCGGCGCTGCATGTTGGTCGTGACACTGCCGGAGCGCTCGTAGATCGGCACGATGCGGCCCGTGTGCAGGCCGGTCGGCTCCTCAGCCGCGTCCCCGCCGCGCAGGATCTCGAACTCCGGATCGGTGATCTGGAGGCCACGCGAGCCCCAGTACTCCACCTTGCCGAAGAGCACGAGGTGCTGGTGCGGGCGCACGACATCCCGGAGGAACGCCTGGTTCGGCCAGACCACCTGCACCTGGCCGCTGGCGTCCTGCACCAGCGCCGTGAACAGCCGGAAGCCGGGGCGGCGTGTCGGCGTGAGGCTGGCGTGCAGCACTTCCCCGGAGATGGCCGCCGTCGTGCCCGGCCGGAGCCCGACAATCGGCTGCAGGCGGCTGCGGTCCTCGTAGCGGAGGGGAAAGCGGAACAGGAGGTCTTCGACGGTGAGCAGGCCGGCCTTCTTGAGGTCGGCGGCCTTGCGGGGGCCCACGCCCTTCAGATACTGCAGCGGCATCTGGAGGACGTCTTCCGCCATGGGCGCCATCTTACTGCACGACCACCGCCTCACCGCGCTGCACGATCAGGCGCTCGATGCGCGCGGGCATCGGGAACGGCGCATCGAGGTCCACTCCGTCCGGAAACAGCTCGGACCGGGTGTAGTACGACACCAGCTCCTGCAGCACGCTCTTCGGCACCGGCACCCCGGAGACCTCCGCGCGCTCGAGCGCGAAACGCGCCTGCCCCTTCTCGCCCATGACCGTGCCGCTGACGACCACGGGCAGGCGGCCGGTGAGATAGCTGCGCGGGTCGAACCAGCCGCCGGTCGAGCGCGTCCGCCTCACGGCATCGAGGTCGACAATCGCGCGCCCGACGACGTGGCCGGCCGCGCCGAGCGACACCCTCGGCTCCGCGACGCCTTCAGGCGCGACGTCCGCCGCATGGAACTGGAAGTACGAGTTGATCTCGTCCTCGGCCAGGACGGTCCGCGCCGGCGCCACCGGGCGGGCCGGGGCCGCCTCGCCACGCGCCAGCACCGCCGCGATCTTCTCGCGGAACACCTGCGCCTTCTGTTGCGAAAGCGGCGAGCCCTGGGCCAGCACGCCCGCGAGGATGCACGTCAGTAGGAGCCGCATGTCCCGATTGTAGGCCGGCCGGTCGCCGGACGCCGCGACGGGCGTCAGCCGGGGGGACGACGGTTGGGACGGTTGGCCTGCCGGGCCCGCATCAGCAGTTCCACCTTACGCCGCTCGACCTGCTCCTCGAAGAGCCGGAACCGCGCCTGCTGCACGACGTTCAGCACCTCGTCGACGGCGTTGTACGCGCGACGCAACTCCGCCGCGGACCGCGATTCCAGCTCCTGCAGGGCGGCAAGCCGCTCGCGCACGGCCGCCTCGTCCGGCTGGCCGGGGTTCCGCGGGTTCGTGAGCCGCTGGAGCTGGTTGAGCAGCTGGAAGCGCTCCTGCTGGTTCTTGCGCCGCGTCTCCTGCAGGGCCCGCAGGCGGGTCAGGAACTGGCCGTACTGCTCCTCGCTGAGCCCCAGGGCGTCCTGCGCCTGCATGATGAGGTACGCATCGAAGAGCCGCTGCACCTCCGCCGGCGCCATCTCGGGCGGCGGGTCGGGCATCTGCGGCCCCGGCTGCTGGGCGCGCACCGCGCCCGCGAACGCGAGGACGGCGACGAGCGAGAGGAGGACGTGCTTCATACGAGTACCCGGTCTTCGATCCCTAGCTTTCGGGCCGCGCCAGTTCCGCCTCGAGCAGACGCACGAGCTCGGCTTGTTCCTCCGCGGACAGGGACGCGACCGCCAGTTCCGCCGAGCCCGGCGCCAGCGTCACACCGGCCTCACGCATCGTCTCCCAGTCCACCGTGGACAGCACCCCGGCAACCACCTGCCAGGAGCCGTCGTCGTCGAGGACCTCGTCCATCGGGGCCGGCGCTTCCGCCGTGGCCGCGAGCGCCGAGGGTGTCGGGGCGGGCGCAGGCAGCGCCATGCCGAGCGCCATGACCACGAGCGCCAGGCCCGCCACCGGCACGAGGACCGGGAGGCTGAACCATGCCGGCCGCCAGCCACGCGCCGGCTGCGGCTCGAGATCGATGGCCTGGCGCACGCGCGCGGAGAACTGATCCCAGAACAGCGGCGACGGCTCAGGGACGGGCGCGTCGGCGGCCTCGCCAAGCAGCGCCGCGAGCTCCTCCACCTGGCGGCGGCACGGCGTGCAGGCCGCGAGGTGCGCCTGGCGGTCGGCCGCCAGCGTCCCTTCCACCGCGTCCACGAACTCGTCGGGTGTGAGGTGCGTCATGGCTCGCTCCCCAGGATTCTCTTCAGATTCGCCAGCGCATGAAAGAAGTTTGCCTTCACGGCCCCGACCGAGCTGCCGAGGATGTCGGCAATCTGCTGGTGCGACATCTCATGGTACGTCCGCAGGATGAGCGTCGCACGCTGCTTTCGGGGGAGCGCCGCAATCGCCCGCCGCACCGCGACGGCCCGCTCCTCGCGGATGAGCCCGCTGCGCGGGTCCTCGGCGTGACGGTCCTCGAACCGATCCGACTCGAGGGGCTCGACGTCGAGTCGCCGGGCGCTGACCCGGTTGAGGCAGACGTTGACGGCAATCCGGTAGAGCCAGGTGGAGAGCTGCGCCTGTCCCTTGAAGGTGCGCAGCCCGCGCCAGGCCCGCACGAATGCGTCCTGCGCCAGGTCGTTCGCATCCTCGGGGTTCCCGGCGAAACGGAAGCAGACCTGGTAGACGACCCGGCGGTGCCGCGTCACGATCACGTCGAATGCATCGCGGGCGCCCCCCACCGCGGCGGCGACGAGCTGCGCGTCACTGAGCGCATCGAGCGGCACGGCCGCGGATGGCGCCGCGGGCTCCGGTTCCGTGACCCTCACCTTCCAGTTCATGACCGCTGCCGACGCCGGAGACCAGGTCGCTGCCGCATGATGCCTCATGTCCGCGTTTCCCTTCTGTCCTCTTCGACCGGGTCGGCGGACCAGGGGTTTAATCGCGGTGCGGCCGCCAAGGGCCGACGGGCTAGCCGCCCGCGAGCAGGGCTTCCACTTCCGCTCGCGTCGGGAGCCCCGTCCGCGCGCCAAGGCCCCGGCACGCCAGGGCGGCCACCGCGGCGCCCCAGCGCAGGACGTCCTCGAGCTCGGCAGTGCGGCCGAGCGCCAGCCACCCTCCGATGAATCCGCCCCGAAACGCGTCGCCGGCACCGGTGGTGTCGACGGCCTCGACAGGGAATACGGGCGTCCGGAACTCGGCGCCACCGGCCCGGGTCAGGACACCACCGGCGCCCAGCGTCGCCCCGACAATCGGCGCATGGCAGGCCGCCTGCAGCGCTCCCAGGGCGTCCCCGGTTCCGGCGCGCCCCGTCAGTGCCTCGGCCATGCCTTCGGGCACGAAGACCGCATCCGACAGGGCGAGCAGGTCCTCGATGTTCCTCGCGGTATGGTCGAGGTCCGCCACGACAGGGGTGCCGGCCGCCCGCGCCATGGCGGCAGCCGCGGAGGCCGCCGCGGGGCTGTGGCCGTCGACGAGCAGCACCCGCGCCTGCGCCGCCACCCCTTTGGGGATGTCGCCCGCCTCGATCTCGATACCCGGCGCGCGCCGGGACAGGACGCTGCGGCGGCCGGAACCGGCTTCGACCAGGATGACCGCGCTCTGCGTCGGCGCGTCGGGAATGGTGAGGGCGGCATCGATGTCGACTCCGGCGGCGGCGAGCGCCGCAAGGCCGACCTCGCCGAACCGATCGGCGCCGAACCGCCCGATATACCGGGCCCGGAAGCCCAGCCTGGCCACCGCGGCCGCCGCGGTCGCCGCCTCCCCACCGGGGCTCTCGACGATCTGGTCGACCGCCTGCTTGCCGTCGGGCTCGGGGAACACCCGGACCACGGCGAGGATGTCGAGGCTGTTGGCGCCAACCGCCAGGAGGTCGTGGCTCCGATGGTCGGGGGCGGGAAGGCCCAACGGAATCCGCACGCCCGGATTCTATGCGGACTCCCCCGCTTCGGTGATGGGAGGGGGCGTGTTTTCCCACACCGGCGACGTGATGCGCGATTGACTTTCGCCTTTGCTTTGTTTACGCTTCCAGAGCGAAAGCGAAGGGACAGGCAAAGGAGCCAGCATGCAGCCCCTGACCAAGCGGCAGCGCGAGATTCTCGACTACCTGAACGAGTTCATCCAGCAGCACGGCTACGCGCCGAGCCTGGAGGAGATCGGGCGACGGTTCAATCTCTCCTCCCTGGCAACGGTGCACAAGCACCTGACCAATCTCCAGGAGAAGGGGTTCATCCGCCGCTCGTGGAACCGCAGCCGCTCGGTCGAACTCCTGCCCAGCCGCTCGGGTGGCCGGGCGGTCGAGCTGCCGATGCTGGGCTATGTGGCCGCCGGCATGCCCATCGAGGCCATCACCGGCACCGAGACCATCGGCGTCCCCGAGGCCTTCGTCGGCGGCAAACGCGACACCTACGTGCTGCGCGTCCGCGGGGAGTCGATGATCGACGAGCAGATTCGTGACGGCGACTGGGTCATCGTCGAGGATCGCAAGTCGGCCGACAACGGCGAGATGGTGATTGCGCTCGTCGGCGGCGCCGAGGCCACCCTCAAGAAGTTCTACCGCGAGAGCGGCCGCATTCGCCTCCAGCCAGCCAACCCGACGATGGCGCCGATCTACGTGGACCCGGACGGCGTGCAGATTCAGGGCGTGGTCGTCGGCGTGATGCGCAAGTACTGACCGCGCCGGCCCGCCATGCGGCCGGTGCTAGACTGGCCGCATGGCCGAGCGCAAGCAGATCAACTTCACGATTGTCCCGGACGACTCCACGCCGGGGCCCGAACGCGTCTACGCGAACTTCTGCGCCGTGGCGCACACGCCGTTCGACGTCACGCTGACCTTCTGTGAGGTCTCTCCCCTCTCCGACAAGGAAATCCAGGCGGCGGAAGCCGACAAGACGCTGCCGGCGCCCGTGCGCGCGCGGGTGGTCATGCCCGTCCAGTTCATCCCGACCCTGATCGCCGCCCTGCAGGAGAACATGCGGGTGTTCACCGACGCGCAGCCGCCGGTGCCGGCGGGCCCGAAGGGGCCCATCCACTGATCGCGCGGGACGTGCGATGAAGACGCGGCCGGTCGCGAAGCGCATTCTGGACGCGCTCGAGAAGCATTACCCCAACCCCGACACGGAGCTCCACTACCGGAACGCCTTCGAGCTGCTCGTCGCGACGATCCTCTCGGCGCAGTCGACCGATCGCCGCGTCAACGAGGTCACGCCGGCGCTGTTCGCGAAGTACCCGGACGCGCGCACGCTCGCGACGGCCGACCCGGCCACGCTCGAGCAGGAGATCCACGCCACGGGCTTCTTCCGGCAGAAGACCCGCTCGCTGCTCGGCATGGCCGAGGCCCTGCTGGAACAGCACCACGGCGAGGTCCCGGCCGACATGGACGCCCTCACGGCGTTGCCGGGCGTGGGGCGCAAGACCGCCAACGTCGTGCTCGGGCACGCGCTCGGCGTGCCGGGGCTGCCCGTGGACCGCCACGTCCTCCGGGTCGCGGGCCGGCTCGGGTTGGCCCACAGCGACGATCCGGTCAAGGTGGAGGCCGAACTCACCGCGATCGTGCCGAAGGCGCGGTGGACCAACGCGTCCGATCTGCTCATCCTCCATGGCCGCCGCATCTGCAAGCCCAAGCCGGAGTGCAGCCGGTGCAACGCCCGCCAGGACTGCGACTACTTCGCCAGCGGCGGGGTCGTGTTGAAGGCCGGCCGCGCGCGCAAGGCTGCCAGGAAGGCCCGATGACCCGCGCCGCGTTCCGCTCCCTCGTCGAGGAGGCCATCGACACGATCCCGCCGCGCTTCGCCGCGCAGGTGCGCAACGTCGCAATCGTGATCGAGGACTCGCCCTCCCCTGCCCTGCTCGCCGAGATGGAGATCGGTCCCGGCGAGACCCTGCTCGGGTTGTACTCGGGCACCCCGCTCACCGAACGCGAGTGGAACCACGGGAACGCCCTGCCGGACCAGATCACCCTGTTCCAGCACTCCATCGAGGAGGAAGCGGGAGACGACTCCGACGAGATCGTGGTGGCCATTGGCGAGACGCTGATCCATGAGCTCGGCCACTACTTCGGGTTGAGCGAAGACGAGATCATGGAGATCGAGGAGCGCTACTGGCGCGGAGACTCGTTCGACGACGAGAACGACCCGGACGAGGACGAAGACGCGTGAAGGCCCGCAAGCGTTTCGCGCAGCATTTCCTGGAACCGGCCTGGGTCCGCAAGCTCGTTACCGCGATGGCCCCGCAGCCCGGCGATCGCCTGGTTGAAATCGGCCCGGGGCGTGCGGCGCTGACGCTGCCCCTGGCCGCGGCAGTCGAGCGCCTGCTGGCCATCGAGCTCGACCGCGACCTGGCCGGTGCCCTGGAGGCGAGGGCGTTGCCGAATGTGACGGTCCTGACGGGTGACGTGCTCGACGTGGACCTGTCGGGGGCGATCGGCGAGTGGCTGGGGAACCCGCCTGGCCCCGGCAACCAGGTGCGAATCGCCGGCAACCTCCCCTACAACATTTCCTCGCCGATCCTCTTCCGCCTCCTCGAACTCGCCGCGGCGACGGGCGGCGTGAGCGACGCGGTCCTCATGCTCCAGAAGGAAGTGGCGGACCGCCTGGTGGCGGAGCCAGGCACCGGCGACTACGGCGTGCTGACCGTGCTGACGGCGCTCCGTGCCGACGTCACACGCCTGCTCACCCTGCCGCCGGGCGCCTTCCGGCCTCCCCCGCAGGTCTGGTCCGCGGTCGTCCGGCTGAAGTTCCGGCCCTGTCCCGTGGCGCTGGCCGACGAGACGCTGCTGGTGCGGATGGTCCGATCCGTGTTCACGCAGCGGCGGAAGACCCTGGGGAATGCGCTCAAGGGGTTCGCCGGCAGCACGCCCGTTTCGGCCGGGTCCGCCCTGGCCCAGGCCGGCATCGACCCACAGCGGCGGCCCGAGACGCTCCAGCTCGTTGAGTTCGCACGACTTGCGGACGTTTTTGCTGCCGCGATCTGAGTCGCTGTGCTATAGTTTCGCCCGAACCTGCCTCGTTTTTCCCAGGCTTTCCCAGCAGCCTGAGACGCCGGGCCCGTTGCCGCTCCCGTTTTAGGGCGGTTACCCGGCACCCCGAACGAGCGGTCGCCGCCCGGCGCCCGCCCGCGGGACGCGCGAGAGCCGTACCAGTCTCCGGCTGGGAGTCGTATGAGTGTGCCTGCAGGCGCGCCTGGCGCGCCGCCCGTTGACGTCGTGCCGCTTGGCGGCCTCGGCGAGTTCGGCCTGAACATGATGGCCATCTCGTGCGGGGAGACGACCATCGTTGTCGATGCCGGCGCGATGTTCCCGGAGAGCGATCTGCCGGGTGTGGACCTGATCGTCCCGGACCTGGCCTATCTCGAGGCGCGCCGGGGCCAGATCAAGGGCCTGGTACTGACGCACGGCCACGAGGATCACATTGGCGGGGTGCCGTACGTCCTGCCCCACCTGGACGGGCCCATCTACGGGACGCCCCTCACGCTCGCGTTCGTCGCGCGCAAGCTGGCCGAGCACGCGCCCGACCCGGAGCCCGAGCTCCGTACCGTGACGCCGCGTGACCGGATCGAGATCGGCCCGTTCGCCATCGAGTTCATCCGCGTCACGCACAGCATGCCCGACTGCGTGGCGCTGGCCATCCACACCCCGCAGGGCACGCTGATCCACACGGGCGACTTCAAGGTCGACCAGACGCCGCTCGATCGCCAGGCCTTCGACCTCCACCGCTTCGCGCAGGCGGGCGCCGCCGGGGTGCTCGCGCTCTTCGGCGACAGCACCAACGTCGACCGCCGGGGCTACACCGGTTCCGAGGCGGACGTCGTGGACGCCTTCGAGGAGATCTTCACCAGCACCGAGGGAAAGATCGTCGTCGCGGCATTCGCGTCGAGCCTGTACCGCGTGCAGATCCTGCTCGACCTCGCCGCCCAGTTCGACCGGAAGGTGGCCTTCGTCGGCCGCGGGATGATCGAGAACACGCAGACCGCGCAGCGGCTCGGCCACCTCCACATCCCGACAGGCACGGTCATCAAGGACAGCGACATCGCGTCCTTCCCCGCGCAGGACGTGTTGTGCGTCGTGACCGGATCGCAGGGGGAACCCAACGCAGCGCTGTCGCGCATCGCCATCGACGACCACCGCCACGTGAAGCTGGTCGAGGGCGACCGCGTCGTGATCTCGGCACGGGCCATCCCGGGGAACGAGAAGTCGATCGGCCGCGTCCTGAACCACGTCGCCCGCCGCAAGGTGGACATCGTCACCGAGGCCACCCGCCACGTGCACGTGTCGGGGCACGGGTCGGAAGAAGAGCTGAAGCTGGTGCTGTCGCTCGTCCGGCCGACCTACTTCGTGCCCATCCACGGGGAGTTCCGGCAGCTGGCCCGCCATGCGCGCATCGCGGAGCTCGTGACCGCCGGCCTGCCGGCCCCGGTGAAGGTGATCACCGCCGAGAACGGCGACGTCATCCGCTTCGAGGCGGGCGCCGGGGCCGTCGTCGACAAGGCGCCGGCCGGCCGCGTGCTGATTGACGGCACCCGCGTCGGCGAGGTGGACGACGAGGTACTGCGGGACCGGCGGCACCTGGCCGGCGACGGGCTCCTGGTGCCCGTCGTCTCGGTGAACCGCCAGACGGGCGCGGTGATGGGCCTGCCGGACATCATCGCGCGCGGGTTCGTGACCGACGCCGGTCCCGAGGACGTGCTGGCCGAGGCCGCCCGCCACCTGGTGCAGGTGGTGGAGGCCTGCGGCGTCGAGGAACGGACCGATCCCGGGCTGATGAAGGAGAAGGTCCGGGTGGAGCTGCGCCGCTTCCTGAAGCGGCGGACGGGCCGGCGGCCCATGGTGCTGCCGGTCGTGATGGAAATCTGAGGAGACCTGGACGTGCAGCCCCCTGGTTCGACCCTGTCGCGTCGCGTGAGCGAAGTCGTGGGCGTGGCGCTCTTCGCCGTCGCGCTGATCTGGCTGATCGCGCTCGCGAGCTACGAACCCAACGACCCCGTCTGGTTCTTCAGCACCGGCGCCTACGAGGTGCCGGTCAACTTCGTCGGCCGGGTCGGCGCCTTCCTCGCGGAGCTGTCGTTCCAGCTCCTGGGGTACGCCTCGTACCTCCTGCCCGCGGCCGTGGCGGTCGCCGGCTGGCACTACTTCTGGTGCCGGCCGATCGAGGCGGTGTACACGAAGCTCTGCGGGCTCGCGATGCTGTTCGGCGGCACCGCGGCGTTCATGAGCCTCGCGCTCGGGAGCGTGGACCTCGGCACGCGGCCCTTCCGGGCGGGCGGCTATCTCGGCGAGTTCATCGCCGGCCAGATGGCCGAGTACCTGAGCCGCACCGGCTCGATCATCGTCATCCTGACGCTGCTCTTCGTCGCGACGATCCTCGCGACGCAGTTCTCGTTCGGCCGCCTGTTCGCGTCCATCTTCGGCGCCATTGGCGCGGCCGTCCGCCGCGGCCTCGACGCGGCGCGCACGTGGCTTGAGGATCGCCGCAAGGCGCGACAGCGCCGTGAGGTGATCGCCAAGCACGTCAAGAAGGGCACCGCCACGCCGGAGCAGCTGAAGGCGTACGCGGAAGCGCCGGTGCGCGCCGCCCGCCGCGCGGCGCGCCCTGCCCCGCCGCCCGAGGCGCCGGAGGAGGACGACGAGCCGCTGCCGGTCGCGCCGCGCGTGCCGGCCTCCCGCACCACGCCACCGGTCGTCCAGCGGCGCCAGAAGACGCCGATCGCCCCGCCGCTGCCGCTGCCGGAGCCGGAACCGCGCACCCCGGCCGAGCGCCGCATGGGCGGCTACACGCTGCCGCCGGGATCGCTGCTGGATCCGCCGCGGGCCGAGCGCAAGATCGACGAGCGGGAGCTCATGGACGCCGCGCGCAACCTCGAGGAGAAGTGCCGCGAGTTCTCCGTCGAGGGCTCCGTCGTGCAGATTCACCCCGGGCCGGTCGTCACCACCTTCGAGCTGAAGCCCGATGCCGGCGTGAAGTACAGCAAGATCACGAGCCTGGCCGACGACCTCTGCCTCGCGATGGAGGCGGAGTCGGTCCTGATCGAGCGCATCCCGGGCAAGTCGACCGTCGGCATCCAGATCCCGAACCCGAACCGCGAGGCCATCTCGCTCCGCGAGCTCCTCGAGTCGGAGACCTACCTCCGCTCGGGCTCCAAGCTGACGCTCGCCCTCGGGAAGACGATCCACGGCGAGCCCTACATGGCGGATCTCGCCACGATGCCCCACCTGCTGATCGCCGGCTCCACCGGCACGGGCAAGTCGGTGGGACTGAACTCGATGATCACGAGCATCCTCTACCGGGCGACCCCGGACGACGTGCGGCTGATCATGATCGACCCGAAGCGGCTCGAGCTGGGGATGTACGAGGACATCCCCCACCTCATGACGCCGGTGGTCGTCGACCCGAAGAAGGCCGCCAACGCGCTGCGGTGGGCCGTGCGCGAGATGGAAGAGCGCTACAAGACGCTCGCGGCGTTCGGCGTGCGCAACATCGAGCAGTACAACCGCAACGTCCGGCAGATGATCGAGGCGCAGGAGGTGCCCGCGGAGGGCCCCGCGCCCACGCCGCTCCCCTTCATCGTGGTCATCGTGGACGAGCTGGCCGACCTGATGATGGTTGCCGGCAACGAGGTCGAGGAGTCGATCTGCCGCCTCGCCCAGATGGCGCGCGCCGTGGGTATCCACCTCATCCTCGCGACCCAGCGTCCGTCGGTGGACGTCATCACGGGCCTCATCAAGGCGAACCTGCCGTCGCGCGTGTCGTTCCGCGTGGCGTCGAAGATCGACTCCCGCACGGTGCTCGACGCCAGCGGGGCCGAGCAGCTGCTCGGCAAGGGCGACATGCTCTTCCTGCCGCCGGCCTCGTCCCGCACCGTCCGGCTGCACGGGCCGTACATCTCGGAGCAGGAGTCGGCCCGCCTGGCGAGCTTCCTCCGCAAGCAGGGCCGCCCCACTTACGACGAGACGATTACGGCCGAAGAGAAGAAGAGTGGGCCCGATGGCATCGAGTACGACAAGGACGACCTGTACGACGACGCCGCGCGCATCGTGGTGGAGACGGGGCAGGTCTCGATTTCGTATCTCCAGCGCAAGATGCGCATCGGGTTCAGCCGCGCCGCGCGCCTCGTCGACATGATGGAAGCCGAAGGACTCGTGTCACCGGCGACCGGCGGCAAACCCCGAGAGGTCCTCGTCGGCCCGGAGTACTTCGCCGAGGTGGACGCACAGCTCCGCTAGTCCGCAGGAGTCTCGACCATGACGCCGACTCTCCTTCGTTCCGCCCGCTGGGCCCTCGCCGCCACCGTGGCGCTGCTGCTGGTGCCCGCGCCGCTCCTCGCGCAGTCCGCGAAGGCGCGGTACGAGACCGCCCAGGCGCGCGAGCAGCGGGTGCGCCAGCTCATCGAGTCGACCAGCCCCGGCGCATCCGAGGCGAACCGCGAGCGGGTCTTCCGCGAGACGCGGACGGTCGTGAATCTCTACCACGCGATTGCCCGGCGGTATCCGACCAGCGGGTACAGCGACAACGCCCTCTTCCAGGCGGCGTCGTTGTACGAGGCGCTGTGGGACCGCTACGCCCGCGCGACCGACCGTGGCGAGGCCATCAGCTACTACCGGCGCGTGATCGCGGAGTACCCCTCCAGTTCGCTGGTGAAGACGAGCCGCAGGAACATCGCCGGCCTCGAGGCCGCGGCCCGCGCGGCCGAAGCCAGGCAACGCGCCGCCGCGGAGGCGGCACAGGCGGCCGAGCGCGCCCGGCAGGAGGCCCGGCAGCGCCCGGTGCCGGCGCCGTTCCCGACACCGGCGCGACGCGACCCGGCCCCAGAGCCGCCGGCCACCCGCGCCGCAGACGACATCCCGCACTCGACCACGCCCGTGCCGCCTCCGCCCGTCGTGGAGGGCGGGGACGGGCCGTCGTCCGACGCCGCGCCGGCGGCAACGCTCGTGAACATCGAGCGCGTCGTCCTGCCCGAGACGGTCCGGATCACGGTGGAGCTCGACCACGAGGTGGCCTACCACCAGGAACAGATCGACGACCCCTCGCGCGTGTTCTTCGATCTGCAGGGCGTGCAGGTCACACCGGCGCTGCTCGACGCCTCCCTCTCCTATCCCGACGACGTCGTGCGGGAGATTCGCGTGGGCCGCCATCCGGACCAGACGGTGCGGGTGGTCCTCGACATCGAGGACGTCACGCGCTACAGCGTCTTCACCCTCTACAACCCGTTCCGGCTCGTCGTGGACGCGGAACGGCCGGCCGCGATGAACACGACCTTGCGGACCGCTGTGGACCGCGCCGCGCCCGTCGACGCGATTCCGGCCGCCGCCGCGGTCGCGGCGGAGCCCGCGGCGCCCCCGGCGCCGCCCACGGCCAACTCCCAGGGAGGGTTCTCGCTCTCGCGCCAGCTCGGCCTCGGCGTCTCGCGCATCGTCATCGACCCCGGGCATGGCGGGAAGGATCCCGGCACGCAGATCAAGGGCCTGAACGAGGCCGACCTCGTGCTCGACGTCGCGCTCCGCCTCGAGAAGCTGCTGAAGGACGAGCCGGGCGTCGAGGTGGTGCTCACGCGCCGGACGAACGTGTTCATCCCCCTCGAGGAGCGCACCGCCATTGCCAATCGCGAGCAGGCGGATCTCTTCCTGTCCATCCACGTCAATGCCAGCCGCAACCGGGCGGCCGGCGGCGTCGAGACCTACTTCCTGAGCTTCGCTTCCTCACCAGAGGCCGAAGAAGTGGCGGCACGCGAGAACTCGGCCTCCGGGCGCGAGATGCACAACCTGCCCGACATCATCAAGGCCATCGCGCTCAACAACAAGCTCGATGAGTCGCACGACCTCGCGCAGATGGTGCAGGAATCCCTCGTCGCCAAGCTCAAGCCGTCGAACCGGGCGCTCAGCAACCGCGGCGTGAAGAAGGCGCCCTTCGTGGTGCTCATCGGCGCGGCCATGCCGAGCGTGCTCGCGGAGATTGCCTTCATCACCAACCGGCAGGAAGCCCAGCTCCTCAAGACGGCCGCGTACAAGCAGCGGATTGCCGAGTCGCTGCACCAGGCGGTGCTGAAGTACCGCAACTCGCTGAAGCGACAGACCACGGTCGCCGAGAAACCCTGACGGGACGCGGACGGACGAGCGCGGCGGACGCCGGCTCAGATGCGGAAGAAGTTGTGCTCGTGGCCACGGGCCTCGATGGTCGAGGCCGGGCCACGGCGCCGGTACCAGACGAACAGCGCCCCCGCCACCAGCCCGGCCACCACCGCCGCGGCCATGATCAGCCCGGTCAGGCCGAACGCCGCCACGGCCACGTCGATCATGCTCAACTGACGCGCCGGCTCCTTGACTACCTCGATGATGGTCGGGGTGATCGCGTCAGGCGGAGCCTGTACGGGCTGCTGGAAGAACACGACTTGATTCTAATCCGCCGAGGTGGGTACCTGCCACAGGCCGCAGGCACGATCCGGCTCACCGGCCAGGTGGCGGTCACCCGTTCATACGGGACACCTGGAATGACGGGGATCCACCGATTTCACGGCTGACACGGACCATGGATCCCAAAGCGACAGGACCGTCCGGACGCCTCGCACCGTGACCTTGGCTGGTGCCCCGTTCCGGGGCCCGACGCGCGGGGCCGCGTCCGCCCCCGGGAAGGAATCCGTGTAATCCGTGGATGAGGTCCCCACGCCGCTCGGAGCCCAAGGCCCCGCTACCGCGCCTCCCATCCTGCCGGCCCGAGGCGGGCGAGCTCCACGAGGGTGCGGATCATCGCGCCGGTCGCGCCCTTGACGGCCCAGGGCTTCTGATCGTCGCTCCATGCCGTCCCTGCGATATCAAGATGCGCCCAGGGCAGGTCGCCGGTGAACGCCTTCAGGAAGTGCGCCGCGGTGATGGCGCCGGCCGGGCGGCCCGGGCTGTTGAGCATGTCGGCAATCTCGCTCTTCAGCTGCTCCTTGTACTCGTCGAAGACGGGCATCGGCCAGAGCTTCTCCCCCGCACGCGCGGCGGCCGCCGTCAGCGCGCCCGACCAGCCGTCCGGCGCCGCAAAGAGGCCGGTCGTGATCTTCCCCAGCGCCACGATGCAGGCGCCCGTGAGGGTCGCCACGTCGACGATGTGCGTGGCCCCGAGGCGGCGGGCATACCAGAGGCCGTCGCCGAGGATGAGCCGGCCCTCGGCATCGGTGTTGTTCACTTCCACCGTGATGCCTGAGGCCCCGGTCAGGACGTCGCCCGGCCGCGTGGCCCGGCCACCCGGCATGTTCTCGCAGGTCGGCACGACCGCGATGACGCGCACCGGCACCTGCAGGAGCGCGATGGCCCGAAGGGCCGCGACGACGGTCGCCGCGCCCGCCATGTCGTCCTTCATCCGCTCCATGCCGTCGGCCGGCTTCAGCGACAGGCCGCCAGTGTCGAACGTGATGCCCTTCCCCACCAGCGCGAGCACCGGACCGTCGGCGGGTGCCTGCGGCGGCTCGTACCGCAGCGCGAGGAGTCGTGGGGGCTCCGCGCTGCCGCGCGCCACGCCGAGGAGCAGGCCCATGCCGAGGTCGCGGATGGCGTCCTCGTCCAGGATCTCCGCCGTGACACGAGGCACGTCCGCGAGCGCCCGCGCCCGCTCGGCCAGCGCCCGCGGTGGCAGCAGGTTGCCGGGCTCGTTGACCAGGTGGCGCGCGCCATTGATGGCCTCGCCGATCACCAGGCCGTTCCGGAGCGCCACACCGGCCGCGTCGCCGGCATCGGTGGTGGCGACGACCGCATCGACGAAGAACCGCTCGACGTCCTGGGTCTTGTAGTGCGCGGGATCGAAGTTGGCGGCCGCGAACGCCTCGGCGGCGGTCTCCAGGAGCAGCGGTTCCGCCAGCGCGCCGTCCACCGCCCAGACCAGCCGGCCCAGGCGCTCGCGCCGCGCGGTCAGCACGGCGGTCGCCGCGGCGCGGCGACCGCCTTCCGTGGAAAACGCGGCAACCGGGCCGAGCCCGAGCGCGAGCAGTCGCCGGGCCCCGCCGGGTGCGGTCACCAGCGGCAGCAGCAGGCTCTCCCCCGGCTTGCCGGCGAAGGCCCCGCGGGCGATCGCGGCACGCAGTTCCCCACCGGTGGCCGCGTCGAATGCGTCGAAGCGCGCGCCGCTGGCTTGCTCGTGGACGGGGAGCGCTATGAGGTCGGCCGGGATGTCGATGGCGGGTGCGGTGGAGGCGGACAGGGTCGGAAGCTGGTAGGCGGATGACATGAGTAGCTGCGGAAGCCGGGTTGCCGGGGCCGATCAGGAACAGTACAATTTCAGGACACTTCGCGCGGATTCCGCCGCGCGGGTCCCTGGACGAATGATGCGCCGAACCGTTGCGCTGGTCGTCGTCTCGCTCGCCTGCGCCGCCCTGCCCTTGCAGGGCCGGGGGCAGGACGCGCAAAAGAAGCCTAGTCTAGCACTGCGGGCGCGGCCCACGATTGCCTTCGCCCCGGCGCGGGTGACCGTGACGGCCGAGGTCCGCGGGGGCTCGGACGACTACCGCGCCTTCTACTGCCCCGCCCTCGAGTGGGAATGGGGAGACGGCACGCGCTCCGAGGCCGAGTCCGACTGCGACCCCTACGAGCCCGGCAAGAGCGAAATCCGCCGGCGCTACGTCGCGCAGCACACCTTCCGGCAACCCGGGACCTTCCGCGTCCAGTTGCGGCTCAAGCAGGGTCGGGACGTGGCCGGCCAGGCCGGCGTCACGATCTCCGTGCGGCCCGGCTTCCCCGGCGACCCCTCACCAGAGGCCCGGTAACAGCCAGAACGCGACGGACACGACGCTCACGTAGATCAGGAAGACGAGCGTGGCGTAGCCCATGATGTCGCGGAAGTCGAGGCGGGCCGCCGCGAGGAGCGGCAGCGCCCAGAACGGCTGGATGATGTTGGTCGCCATGTCGCCCCAGGCGTAGGCCACGACCACCTGATCGAGGCTCACCCCGATGAGGCGCGCCGCTTCCACGAGGAACGGCGCCTCGATCGCCCACTTCGAGCCGCCCGACGGCACGAAGTAGTTCACCAGCCCCGAATACCAGTACAGCAGCAGCGGATAGCTGGCGGGCGTCGCGACCGAGGCAATCCACTCTCCCAACGCCCGGGCGAGGCCCGTCCCCTGGATGACGCCGTACATCCCGGCGTAGAACGGGAACTGCAGCACGACGCCCGCGAGCAGCCGCGCGCCCTGGTCCGCCGCGGCCAGCACCGATGCAGGTGACCCGTGGAGCAGGATCGCGAGCATCAGGAACGCGAAGTTCAGCACGTCGAGCGTCAGCACCAGTCCGTTCGTCGCGAAGTACCACACGAGCCACCCGGCCCCACAGGCGCCGATGGCCAGGTTCAGCCAGCGTGCGTGATCCAGCGCAACGGCCACGGTGCGCTCCGCCGGACGCGCCGGTGGCTCGAAACGCTCCAGCCGATCGAGCTCCGCCGGCGCAATCGTCACGGCGTCGTCCGCCGGCGGGTGCATCGCCCACGCCAGCGCCGCCATGAGCACCAGCACGAGCGCGCTGAGGGCGAGGTTGAACGGGTGGAAGATCGTCGCGGTCACCGGGATGATGCCGATCTCCGGCTCGAGGAAATGCCCCGGCGTGGCCACGAGCAGGGTGGCGGAGCCCGAGAGACCTGCGTGCCACGTCGCGCCCATGCCGAAGTACGCGGCGCACACCAGCAGCCGGTAGTCGGCCTTCGGCTGCGCCCTCACCGCGTGCCGGACGAACATGGCGCACCCGACCAGGCTGAGGCCCCAGTGCACCCAGGCCAGCACCATCGACACGACCGCCATCAGCACGACCATGCCCCGCGGCGACGACGGCACCCGGGCCAGGCGCGCGAACAGGCGGTCCACCACCGGCGCGGTCGAGACCAGGAATCCGGTCAGGACCACGAGCGACATCTGCATCGCGAAGGGAATCAGCGTCCAGAAGCCGTTCCCCCATGCGATCACCGCCTCCCCCGGCCCCGCCCCAACGATGGCCATGGCAAGCCCGAAGGTGACGAACGTCAGGATGAGCGCGATCGAGAAGGCGCTGGGAATGAACCGCTGGCTGAGGGTCGTGAAGGTGTGAGCCAGGCGGGAGAGGGCGGCGAGCATGGGGGGATGGTATACGAGCCCCGGTGCTGTACACGGAAAAGGGGGCAGACCTGGTCAGCCCCCTTTTCCGCCGCACCCTCGTGCCGCACTTCCGTGCCGCACCCTCGTGTGGCACCTTCGTGTGGCACCTTCGTGTGGCACCTTCGTGTGGCACCTTCGTGCCTCCACCTACGTCACTGGTATCGGCGGCGGGGTGTTCCCCCCGTGGCGGCCAAAGCCCGTCATCAGCGTGGCGCCCAGCCCCATCGTCCAGACAACGAACTCGAAGATGCCGCCGGCGACGAGCAGCCCGAAGGCCGCCCACCGGATCGGTTCGGGGGCGATGCCCAGGATCCGGGCAAACAGCGTGGGGCCGACGATGAGCATCAGGCCGACGACCGTGGCAAGGAAGCCCGAGTGCGCGCGCATGCCAAGGCGATCCTCGATCCACTGGCCCAGCCCGCACGCCATCGCGGTGAACCCGAGGAGCAGCGCGACGAAGGCGATGCCGATGGCCACGGGCACCAGCAGCGCGACGAAGGGGATGCCGATGATGGTGACCGCCAGGGCAACGGCCCCGATCACCAGGGCGGGCACGAAGAGGAGCTCGGCCGCCAACCCCACGACAATGGCCTTCGCCGGCGCGGCCGCCGCGGCGCGGGTGACGCGCGCGACGGGAGCCCGGGCGACGAGGAGCACGAGCCCCATCAGCACCGCGAGGCAGGCCAGGCGGAAGATCGTGCCTGCCAGGCCGGCCCAGCGGGCGAACTCGCTGCCGCCAAACGGCGCGAACCGCACGCGGGGCCACGAGGCCCGCCAGTTGCCAAAACGCACGTCGCTGACGGTGCCGCCCAGGCGGGCGCCATCGGCGCGGGTCATGTGGCCGCCCACCAGCACGACGTCGCCGCGGACGTCGGCCTGCGGTCCGAGGGTGACGTCGCCACCCGCGACGAAGATGCCGTCCCGGACTCGTCCCTCGACGCGGAGGTTGCCGCCGATGACGACGACGGCCTCGCGCACCTCTTCATCGCGCTCGATGACGATGTCCTGCCCGAGTCCGATCCGCGCGCCGGTCATGCGGTAGACCCGCACCTCGTCGGGTGCGTTCGCCGGCGCCTGCGCTGCCAGCCCGGCCCCGGCGGATGCCAGCAGCAACACCAGCGCCGCGGCTCGCCTCGTGATCGTCGCGCCTGAAGCATTCGCCATCCCGGCCTCCCCTACCGCGTACGGACGAGCCTCACGGGCATGAAGTTCCCCGCCTTCCACTCCCAGCCTCTCACATCGGGTTCGCGGCCCCCGAGGCCGACGATCACGAAGAGGAAGTCCGCGAAGCCCTCGGCCGCGTCCGTTGCCGAGGGCACGGCAGATCCGCGCGGGTGCGAGTGGTACGCGCCGACGACCTGCAAGCCGGCCTCCCGGGCGCGCTTGATGGCGGCGAAATGGTCGGAGGGATCGATGAGGTAGCGGCGGCGCGGGGCGGGGTCGGCGTTTGCGGCGGGATGATCGTGAAGCAGGCGGCCACCGTCGCCGACGAGCAACCCGCAGCACTCGTCAGGCGCCGACCGCCGGGCGTGCTGGACGAGGCGATCGATGACCGCCTCGTCCACGAGATAGCCGTCAGCCGACGTGGCTCACCCCACCTGCACGACCATGGCGATGCCCATGCCGCCGCCGATGCAGAGCGCGGCCACGCCTCGGCCGCCGCCGCGCGCGGCCAGCGCGTAGAGCAGCGTCGTCAGGACGCGCGCGCCACTCGCCCCGATGGGGTGGCCGAGGGCAATCGCGCCGCCATGCACGTTGACCTTGCCCGGGTCGAGGCCGAGCTGCCGCACCACCGCGAGCGACTGCGCCGCGAATGCCTCGTTGAGCTCGAAGAGGTCGATCTGCGACGGCTCGAGGCTCGCGCGCGTGAGCGCCTTCTTGACCGCCGGCACCGGCCCCAGGCCCATGACCATGGGCTCCACGCCAGCCACCGCGTAGCTGAGGATGCGCGCCATCGGCTGCCTGCCGAGCGCCTGCGCCACGTCCGACGAGGCGACGACGAGCGCGGCCGCGCCGTCGTTGATACCCGAGGCGTTGCCTGCCGTGACCGAGCCGTCCTTCTTGAAAGCCGGGCGCAGCCCGCCGAGCTTCTCCGCGGTCGTACCCGCGCGGGGATACTCGTCGGTGTCGAAGACCACCGGGTCGCCCTTCCGCGGTGTGATCGAGACCGGCACGATCTCCTTCGAGAACTGTCCTGCCTGGATGGCCTCGACCGCCCGGCGCTGGCTCTCGGCGGAGAAGGCGTCCTGGTCGGCCCGCGTGATGCCGTGCCGCGCGGCGATCTCCTCGGCGGTGATGCCCATGTGGCACAGGTGCATCGCGTCGGTGAGGCCGTCGTGAATCATCGAGTCGACGGTCTCCGCATTCCCCATGCGGAGCCCCCAGCGGGCGCCCTTCAGCAGGAACGGCGCGTTCGACATCGACTCGGTGCCACCGGCGACCGCCAGGTCGGCGTTGCCGACCGCAATGGTCTCGGCCGCGTGCACCACGGCCTGGAGCCCCGATCCGCAGACGCGGTTCACGGTCTCCGCGGGCACCTCCACCGGCAGGCCGGCCGCGATGGCGGCCTGCCGCGCGACGTTCATCCCGGCGCCCGCCTGGAGCACGCAGCCCATGTAGACATCGCCGACCGCCGGGGCCTCGATGCCGGCCCGCTGGATGGCCTCGCGAATGACGATGGCGCCGAGCTCCGGCGCCGTCAGGTCCTTCAGGCTGCCGCCGAACGAGCCAATCGCCGTGCGGCAGGCCCCGAGAATCACACCCAGATCAGAAGCGGCCAAGTTCACCCTCCGTCAGCAACGTCGCGCCCGTCGCGGCGATCACCGCATCGAGCGTCGTGTCCTCCGCGATCTCCCGCAGCAGCAGTCCCTCCGGCGTCACGTCGATCACCGCCAGCTCGGTGACGATGCGGTTGACCACGCCGAGGCCGGTGAACGGCAGGGTGCACGCCGGCAGGATCTTCGGGCTGCCGTCCTTCGTGGTGTGCTCCATCGCGATGATCACGCGCTTGGCGCCGGCGACCAGATCCATGGCGCCGCCCATGCCCTTGACCATCTTGCCGGGCACCATCCAGTTGGCGAGGTTGCCCTTCTCGTCCACCTCGAGGGCGCCGAGCACTGTCAGGTCGATGTGCCCGCCACGCACCATCGCGAAGGAATCGGCACTGCTGAAATAGGAGGAGCCGGGCAACTCGGAGACCGTCTCCTTGCCGGCATTGATGAGGTCGGCGTCGACCTCCGACTCGAGCGGCGAGGGGCCGACGCCGAGCATGCCGTTCTCGGAGTGCAGCGTGATATGGATGCCGGGCGGCACGTGGTTGGCGACCAGCGTCGGCATGCCGATGCCGAGGTTCACGTAGTCGCCGTCCTTCAGCTCGCGGGCCACCCGCTTGATGATGCGTTCGCGCTTGTCCATCGATTGATACCCGTTCCGTCTGGGCCCCGATCAGGCCGTGCGCACGGTACGGCGCTCGATGCGCTTCTCGTACCCGGCGCCCTGGAGGATGTGGCGGACATAGATGCCCGGGGTGTGCACCGCGTCGGGGTCGATACGGCCGGCCGGCACGAGCTCCTCGACCTCCGCAATCGTCTCGCGGGCAGCCGTCGCCATGATCGAGTTGAAGTTGCGGGTCGTCTTGCGGAAGAGCAGGTTCCCCGCATCGTCTCCCCGCCAGGCCTTGACGAACGCGAAATCGGCCTTCAAGGGGAGCTCCAGCACGTAGTGCCGGCCATCGATCTCGCGGGTCTCCTTCCCCTCGGCCACGATCGTGCCGTAGCCGGTCGGGGTGAAGAAACCACCGATGCCGGCGCCGCCGGCGCGGATGCGCTCGGCCAGCGTCCCCTGGGGCACGAGCTCGACGTCGAGCTCCTTCTGGAGGAGCTGCCGCTCGAACTCCTTGTTCTCCCCCACGTAGCTCGCGATCATCTTGCGCACCTGCCGGCTCTCGAGGAGCAGCCCGATGCCGAAACCGTCGACGCCGGCGTTGTTGCTGATGACCGTCAGGTCCTTCGTGCCTCGGCGGCGCAGGGCCGCAATCAGCGTCTCCGGGATACCACAGAGGCCGAAGCCTCCCATCATGATCGTGGCGCCATCCGGGATGCGCGCGACCGCCTCGTCGGCGCTCTGCATCACTTTGTTCATGCGTGGATTATACTGCGCGGCCATGAGACGACTGGTCCGCGTCCCGTGCGCGCTCGTCATGCTCCTCGCCGCCCTGCCGCTCGCCGCCCAGGAGCGGCGGGCGCCCACGGTGGACGACCTGCTCGACCTCGTCCAGGTCTCGGATGCCGAGATCTCGCCCGACGGCCGACAGGTGCTCTACAGCCGCTCCGTCCTGGCCCCCTGGTCCGAGAACAAGCGCCTCTCGACGATCTGGGTGGTCAACGCGGATGGCACCGGCCGCCGCCAGTTCCTCGCGAGCACCAAGGACCGCGCCCCGGCCTGGTCGCCCGACGGCGCGTGGGTGGCGTTCCTCTCGACGCGCAGCGCGGAAGACAACGGCATCCCCGAGCCGAAAGACAAGAAGGATGCCGGCGCACAGGTCTGGCTCCTGCCGACCGCGGGTGGCGAGGCGGTCCGCCTGACCTCGCTCGACGCCGCCGTCCGCAGCCTTGCCTGGACCGCCGACAGCGCCCGCCTCGTGCTCGTCGTCGAGGAACCGAAGACGGAGGCCGAGAAGCAGGCCGCCAAGGTCGAAGGCGACGCCATCGCGGTCGACAACGGCGCCAACGGCCAGGGCGCCTCACGCTTCACGAACATCTGGGTGGCCTCCGTCGCGGACCGATCGGTCACCCGGCTCACGAACGGCGACCACGTCGTCACCGCGGCGAAGCCGTCCCCCGACGGGGGACGCATCGCCTTCATCGCGCGCCCCAACAACCGCCGCAACCACCAGAACCTCGCCGAGGTGTACGTCGTCGACACGACCAGCAAGGCGGTGACGCGCCTGACGACGAACGAGGCCCCGGAAAGCGGGCTCGACTGGGTGCCGGATGGCTCGGCCGTCAGCTACCTCACCGGCAGCACGGCCGGCTGGGAGCTCGCGCAGGAGCAACTCTACGTGCAGCCGGCGGGCGGCGGCACACCCCGTGCCGTGTCGGCCCGCTTCCCGGGCGACATCCGCGATTACTTCTGGGATGGCGCGGGCAGTACGGTCGTCCTGAGCGGTGTCGAACGCGGACGGGGCGTGCTCGTGCGGCTCGACGTGGCCTCTGGTGCCGTGACGCGGATCGCGGGCGGAGATGACAGCCTCGCGGTGTCGTCCGCCGACAAGCGACGCGCCGTCGCGGCGGGCACCTGGCAATCCCCGAGTGCCCCGGCGGACGTCGTGGTCGTCGACCTTGCGACCGGCCGGCGTACCTCCGTCACGGATGCCAACCCGGCCTTCAAGGGCGTCGAGACCGCGACGATGCGGCCGATCACCTGGAAGAGCCCGGACGGCACGGAGATCGAGGGGCTGCTGTGGCTGCCGGCCGGCTACAAACCCGGCACGAAGCTGCCGTTGCTGCTCAGCATCCACGGCGGCCCCGCCGGGGTGTGGTCCACGTCGTTCCGTGGCATCAACCACGTGTATGCCTCACTGGGTTGGGCGGTGCTCGAGCCCAACGTGCGCGGCAGCACCTCCTACGGAGACGCCCTGCTGCGCGGCAACATGCGTGACATCGGCGGCGGTGACTACCAGGACGCGATGGCGGGCGTCGACGCGGTGATTGCGCAGGGGATCGCGGATCCCGACCACCTCGCGGTCCGCGGCTGGTCGTACGGCGGCATCCTCGGCGGCTGGACGATCACCCAGACGACGCGCTTCAAGGCCGCGTCCCTCGGCGCGATGGTGACCGACTGGGCATCGGAGTACGCGATGGGCTTCAACCACGACGTGCGCCTCTGGTACATCGGCGGCACGCCGTGGGAGAATCCCGAGGGATACCACGAGCAGTCGTCCTACTCGCACATCGCGAAGGTGAAGACGCCGACCATCCTGTTCCACGGCGAGCAGGACGACACCGACACCATCGGCCAGAGCATGATGTTCTACCAGGGGCTCGCCGATCGGGACGTGCCGGCGCGCTTCCTCCGCTTCCCGCGCGAGCCACACGGCTTCCGTGAGCCGCAGCACATCCGCACGCGGGACACGGAGGAAATTCGCTGGCTGATGAAGTACACGCGCGGGATCGAGTGGACCGCGCCGAGCCGCCCGGACGCGACGGACGAGCCGTCCGCCAGGCCCGCTAATCCGGGACGCTAGCCTTCCAGCGGTTCGCCGTCTCGAACAGGCGGCGGACCGCGCCTTCCGTCTCCAGCGTGTCGGCCGTCTGCCGCAGCAGGTCGGCGAGCGCCCGGAGCAGCGGCGCGACGTTGCCGGCGTTCGCCGGCAGCAGTCCCTCCCAGAGGCCTGCGGGGCTGGCCGCCAGGCGCGTCGTGTCGCGCAGGCCCGGCCCGGCCAGCCCGAGGCCCTGTGCCCCCGCCGACTCGCCCACCACCACCATCAATGCCGAGGCGACGACCTGCGGGACCTGACTGATCGCCGCCATCAGCCTGTCGTGGGTCGCCGCATCGTCCAGCCAGGCCACCCGCGCGCCAAGCCCCTCCACGAACGCCGCGATGGCGCCAGCCGCGGCCGCGTCCCGCCGGCCGGTCAGGATCCAGGGACGGCCGTCGAACAGGTCGGCGCTGGCGGCACCAGGCCCCTGGCCGGCATTACCGGCCATGGGATGGCCACCAATGAAGCCTCGGAGGCCGGACGCCCCGGCGGCCGCGACGACCGGGCCCTTGAGGCTGGCGGTGTCGACGACAGGCGTGTCCGGGGGCAGGACCGACGCGAGCGCGGGCAACAGCCCGACGGTGACGTCGACCGGGGTGGCCACCACGACGAGGTCCGCGTCTTGTGACGCGGCGGGAGCGGTCGCCCCGACGTCGACCGTGGTGACGACGGCCGGGTGCCGGAGCACCCCGGGCTGGTCGACGCCGACGATGCGGACGCCGGGCCAGCGCCGCCGCGCGGCGCCGGCGACCGAGAGGCCGATCAGCCCGAGCCCGATGACGGCAACGGTGCCGGGCGGGGCTACCTCGCCCATCCGCGCCGCGCGACGGGCTCGAGACAGATGCTGCGGCCGATCGCGGGCGCGATGATCCGGAGCTCGGCCATCAGGCGATCGAACTGGCTCGGGAAGAGCGACTGCGCGCCGTCGGACATCGCGTGGTCCGGGTCGCAGTGGACCTCGATGATCAGGCCGTCCGCGCCGGCAGCGACCGCCGCGCGCGCCATCGGCGCGACCTTGTCGCGCCGGCCCGTCCCGTGGCTCGGGTCGGCGAACACGGGCAGGTGCGAGAGCTGCTTCACGATCGGGATGGCGGAGATGTCGAGCGTGTTCCGCGTGTAGGTCTCGAACGTGCGGATGCCCCGCTCGCAGAGGATCACGTTGGTGTTGCCCCCGGCGAGCACGTACTCCGCCGACAGCAGCCACTCCTCGATGGTCGCCGAGATGCCACGCTTCAGCAGGACCGGCTTGCGCGTGCGGCCGAGCTCACGCAGCAGCGTGAAGTTCTGCATGTTGCGCGCGCCGACCTGGAAGATATCGGCGTAGCGGTCGATCACCTCGATCTGGCTGATGTCCATGACCTCGGTCACGAGCTTGAGGTCGTAAGCGTTGGCCGCGGAACGCAGCAGCTGGAGCCCCTCCTCGCCGAGCCCCTGGAAGCTGTACGGCGACGACCGCGGCTTGAACGCGCCGCCGCGGAGGACCTTCGCGCCCGCCCGCTTCACGGCGGCCGCGGTCTGGTCGACCTGGCTCTCGTTCTCGGCCGAGCACGGCCCGGCCATCACGATCACCTCGTCGCCGCCGATGCGCAGGTCGCCCACCGGGAAGACGGTGTCGTCCGGCTTGAACGTGCGGCTGGCCAGCTTGTAGGGCTCGGTGATGCGCAGCACCTCGTGGACGCCCTCGAGCATCTCGATGAGCCGGGGATCCACCTTGCCGGCGCCGACCACCCCGAGCACCACCCGCGACGCCCCGGACGAGCGGTGGACGTCCATCCCGAGTTCGACGAGATGGGCAATCACCTTCTCGACGTCGGCATCCGACGCGCGTTCCTTCATCACTACGACCATGGCGACCTACTTGTCCTCATCCGGTAAGACGATCCGTTCGGGCGGGACGGTGCTCGTCTCCTCCCGGGCTTCCACGCGCTGGATCCGCCGCGCTTCGTCCATCACACGCTCGTAGAGCCGCGCGATCGCGTCGTCGTCCAGTGGCCCCTCGAGGGACCGGTTCACGGCCTTGACGTGCGCGACTACCCGGGCCTCGCGGCCCGGCTCGTAGATCGCGGCGCCGCGCGCCCGCTTGAGCCGCCCGATCGCGTACGCGCACCGCGCCCGCCGATCGAGCAGCCGGACGATGACGGCGTCCAGCCGATCGATTTCCTCCCGCAGCTCCTCGAGCCCTAGCTCCGGAGCCATCGGACGTACCGCTCCACTTCATCGAGCAGGGCCGGTGAGCCGGCGTGCTCGGCGATCACGGTCACCAGGGCGCTGCCAACCACGGCCGCGTCGGCGAACTGCCCGACCGCCCGCACGTGCTCGGGACGGGAGATCCCGAAGCCGAGCGCGAGCGGCCGATCCGTCTCGGCACGCACCCGGGCCGCCAGCTCCGCGGCGGAGTCCGCCATGGTCTGCCGTGCGCCGGTGACGCCAAGCCTGGAAATGCCGTAGAGAAACCCGGTTCCGAGCGCCGCAGCCCGGCGGATCCGCTCCGCCGTGGTCGTGGGGCTCAGCAGGAAAATTGTATCAATCCCCGCGGCTCCCAGCGCATCCCGCAGCACGGCGCCTTCCTCGGGCGGGACGTCGAGCGTCAGGACCCCATCCACGCCCGCCCGGACCGCCCGCTCCACGAAGGCGTCGAGGCCCATGCGCAACAGCGGATTGGCGTAGCTGAAGAGCACGACCGGCGCGTCGATCCGCGAGCGCGACGCCTCCAGCATGTCGAGCACGCCCCCGAGGTTGGCGCCGCCGGCCAGGGCGCGTTCAGTGGCCCGCTGGATGACCGGGCCATCGGCCAGCGGGTCGGAGAACGGCACGCCGACCTCCAGGACGTCGGTGCCCGCCAGGGCGAGACGCTCGAGGATGGCCGCCGTGCGGCCGAGGTCGGGGTCACCCGCGGTGACGTAGGTGACCAGCCCCGTCCGGCCGGCCGCCCGGAGGGCGGCGAAACGCTCATCAATCCGCGACACGCGTCACCTCCGCCAGCGCCCGCTCCACCGACTGCACGTCCTTGTCTCCGCGCCCCGAGAGGTTCACCAGGAGGATCTGGTCGGGCCGATAGTCCTTCGCCACGCGCAGGACGTGCGCAACGGCGTGCGACGACTCGAGCGCGGGCAGGATGCCCTCCAGCCGCGCCAGGGCCTGGAACGCCTCGAGCGCCGCCTCGTCCGACGCGTAGGCGTACGAGGCCCGGCCACGTTCGTGGAGCCAGGCGTGCTCGGGGCCGACGGCGGCGTAGTCGAGCCCGGCCGAGATCGAGTGGGTCGGTTCGATGTTGCCGTGCGCGTCCTGCAGGATCCACGTTCGCGTCCCCTGGAGCACGCCGGCGTAGCCGCCCGAGAAGCGCGCCGCGTGCCGGCCCGCTTCAATCGCCGTCCCGCCGGCCTCGACCCCCACCAGCGCGACGGCGTCGTCCTCGACGAACGCATCGAAGATCCCGATGGCGTTGCTGCCGCCGCCGACGCAGGCGATCACCGCATCCGGGAGGCGGCCGGCCTGCTGGAGGATCTGGGCCCTGGCCTCGCGGCCGATCACCGCCTGGAGCTCCCGCACCATCAGCGGATACGGATGCGGGCCGAGCGCCGACCCCAGCAGGTAGTGCGTGTCGTCCGGACGCGCCACCCAGTCGCGCATGGCCTCGTTGATGGCGTCCTTGAGCGTGCGGCTCCCGGAGCCGACCCCCGTCACGGTCGCCCCGAGCAGCCGCATGCGGAAGACGTTGAGCGCCTGCCGCGCCATGTCCTCCTCGCCCATGTAGACGACACACTCGAGGCCCAGCAGGGCGCAGGCCGTGGCGGTCGCGACGCCGTGCTGGCCCGCGCCCGTCTCGGCGACGATGCGCGCCTTGCCCATGCGCTTCGCCAGCAGCGCCTGGCCGAGCGCGTTGTTGATCTTGTGCGCGCCGGTGTGTGTCAGGTCTTCCCGCTTGAGGAAGATGCGCGCGCCACCCGCGGCCTCGGTCAGGCGCCGCGCTTCCCAGAGCGGCGTCGGGCGACCGACGTACTCCGCGAGCAGCCGGTCGAATTCCGCGACGAACGCCGAATCGTGGCGCACCGCCAGGTACTCGCGCTCGAGCGCCTCGATGGCCGCCACCAGCGTCTCGGGGACGTAGCGGCCGCCATAGCCGCCGAAGTAGCCACGAGCGTCGGGATCCCGGTACCCGAAGCGTGGTCGTGCCGTCTCGTTCACGTTCGTCCTCCGGCCGGGGGCCCGCCGGGACCACCCGCCATTCGCACCGCCGCGACAAAGGCCCGCATGCGAACCGCGTCCTTCACGCCCGGGGCGCTCTCGATGCCGGACGCAACGTCCACGCCCCACGGGCGCGCCGCACGGATCGCGTCCGTGACGTTGTCCGGCGTCAGTCCTCCGGCCAGCAGCACCCGCCGCGTCGCCGCGACGGCCGCCGCGGCGTGCCAGTCGATCGTCGTGCCCGTGCCGCCATGCCGCGCGGGATCGTGGGCGTCCAGGAGCAGGAGCGCGTCGACCGGCCGCGCGCCCGCACCGTCCCGGAGCGACACCGCGCGGATGACCGGACACGGCGCCCCGGCAAGCACATGTTCCCCGACGGCGCCATGCACCTGTGCCACGCGGATCCCCGCCAGCTCCACGGCGGATCGCAGGTCCTCGAGCGTCGGCTCGACGAACACGCCCACGGGCGTCACCAGAGGCGGAAGCCGCCGCGCGAGCCGGCGGACCGCATCGACTGGCACCGCCCGGGGACTGCCCGGCCACATGACGAAGCCGACGGCGTTCACCCCGAGCTCCCCCGCGAGCTCGATGTCCGCTTCCCGCCGGAACCCGCACAACTTGATGGCTGTCACGGCGCCAGCACCTCACCGAGCGCCGCGCCCGGGTCCGGCGCGGTCATGAAGCGTTCGCCAATCAGGAACGCCTGGTAGCCGAGCCCTCGCAGCCGCGCCAGGTCCGCCGACGACCGCAGCCCGCTCTCGCTCACGGCCACGACCCCGGAGGGCATCCGCGCGGCAATCTCGTCCGACGCCCGCACGTCCACCTCGAGCGTGCGCAGGTTGCGGTTGTTGACACCGATCACACGGGCCCCGGCGTCCACGGCCCGCTGGAGCTCCTCCACCGAGTGGACCTCGACCAGGGTCGCGAGCCCGAGCTCCGTGGCCCTCCGGCCGAGCCGCGCCAGCGTCGAATCGTCGAGCGCCGCCACGATCAGCAGGACCGCGTCCGCGCCGGCCGCCCGCGCCTCGAGCAACTGGTACTCATCGACGATGAAGTCCTTGCGGAGGAGCGGCACCTGCACGGCCTCACGAACCGCGCTGAGATGCTCGAGCGCGCCGTCGAAGAACGTGGGCTCGGTCAGCACCGAGATGGCTGCCGCGCCGGCGCCGGCGTACGCGCGGGCGATGGCGACGGGCTCATAGGCCGTCCGGAGCACGCCTCGTGAGGGCGAGCGCCGCTTGCACTCCGCGATCACGTTCACGCGCGTGGCGTCCGCCAGCGCAGCCTCGAACGCGGCCGCGGCCGGCGCCCGGGACATCGCGCGTGTCTCGAGCCGGCCCTCGGCCTCCACGCCGCGCCGCACCTCGACGATGCGTCGCGTGGCGGCCACGATGGCCGCGAGCAGGTCGGGAACCGCGGTGCCGGAGCTCATGCCCGGCCCTCGGGCGCCCGGGAGGCCGCAACGAGCCGCGCGAGCACGGAGCGGGCCGCGCCGCTGTCGATGGCCTGCGCAGCCATCGTGATGCCCTCGGGAACGGCGCTGGCGCGGCCCGCCACGAACAACGCCGCCCCGGCGTTCAGCAGGACCACGTCCCGCGCCGGCCCCGCCGCCCCATCGATCACCGCGGTCACGATGGCGGCGTTCTCGGCCGCATCGCCACCGGCAAGCGCGCCGGCCTCGGCCTTGGCCAGCCCGAACTCCGACGGGTGCACGTAGAAGGTCTTCACGGAGCCGGGCCGGCACGCGGACACCTTGGTGTAACCCGTCGTCGAGAGCTCGTCGAGACCATCCGCGCCGTGCACCACCCAGGCATGCTCGGAGCCGAGCAGCTGCAGCGCGCGTGCGAGCAGCTCCGTCAGCTCGGGTCGTGGCACGCCGACGATCTGCCTCCGCGGACCGGCGGGGTTCGTCAGGGGGCCGAGCAGGTTGAACGCGGTACGGACCCCGAGGTCACGGCGGGCCTGCGCCGCGTGCTTCATCGCGGGATGAAAGGTGGGCGCGAAGAAGAACGCCATGCCGGCGTCGGCCAGGCAGCGCTCGACCACGGCCGGAGGCGCCGCGACGTCGACACCGAGCGCCTCCAGCACGTCGGCGCTGCCGCAGCGGCTCGACACCGAGCGGTTGCCGTGCTTGGCCACGGGCACGCCACACCCCGCGACGACGAGGGCGGCGGCGGTCGAGATGTTGAAGGTGCCGGAGCGGTCGCCCCCGGTCCCGCACGTGTCGAACACGCCCTCGACCGGGGCCGACAGCGGCACCGCGTGCGCCCGCATCGCCCGCGCCAGGCCGACGAGCTCCGCCGGGCGCTCCCCCTTCATGCCGAGGCCGATGAGCAGCCCGGCGACCTGCGCCGGCGACGCCTCGCCGCGCATGATGGCCCCCATGGCCTCGGCCGCCTCGTCGGCGGTCAGGTCCGCGGGTCGCGCGAGCTTCTCGATCAGGGTGCTGAGGACCGCCATCACGCCGCCTGCAGCTTGAGGAAGTTGCGGAGGATGTGCCGGCCCTCGTGCGTGAGGATCGACTCGGGATGGAACTGCACGCCGTGCACGGGCCACTCGCGGTGGCGGAGCGCCATCACGATGCCGTCCTCCTTCGAGCGCGCCGCCACCTCGAGCACCTCGGGCCAACCCTCCTCCGAGACCACGAGGGAGTGATACCGCGACGCGAGGAACGCCTCGGGAATGCCCGCGAACAGGCCTCGCGCGTCGTGCTCGACGGTCGACGTCTTCCCGTGCATCGGGACGGGCGCCCGGACGATGCGCCCGCCGAACGCCAGGCCCATGGCCTGGTGTCCGAGGCAGACCCCCATCACCGGCCGGGTCGGCCCGAAGCGGCGGATCACGTCGAGGGAGATGCCGGCGTCCTCGGGCCGCCCGGGACCGGGCGAGATGAGGATGCGCGCCGGGTCGAGCGCGGCAATCTCGTCCAGCGTCGTCTCGTCGTTGCGGCGCACCTCGACGCGGGCGCCCAGCTCGCCGAGATACTGCACGAGGTTGAACGTGAACGAGTCGTAGTTGTCGATGACCAGGACCATGGATCCCCTCAGAGCCCGGCCAGGGCGAGCTCGAGCGCGCGCACCATCGCGCGCGCCTTGTCCCGCGTCTCCTCGAACTCGGCGGTGGGGTTCGAGTCGGCCACGATGCCGGCGCCCGCCTGCACGCGCGCCCGGCCGGCCTCGAGCACGATCGTGCGGATCGCGATGCAGAAGTCGAGGTTGCCCGCGAAGTCGAGGTACCCGACCGCGCCGGCGTAGACTCCCCGCCGATCCGGCTCCAGCTCGTTGATGATCTGCATCGCCCGGACCTTCGGCGCGCCCGAGACGGTGCCCGCCGGGAAGCAGGCCACCAGCGCATCGAGCCGATCCTGGTCGTCCGCCAGCTGCCCTTCGACGGTCGAGACGAGGTGCATCACGTGCGAGTACCGCTCGAGCGCCATGAACGTCGGGACACGCACGCTGCCGTACGCGCAGACGCGCCCGAGGTCGTTGCGCCCAAGGTCCACCAGCATGACGTGCTCGGCCTTCTCCTTCTCGTTGCGCTTGAGCTCGTCGGCGAGCCGCTGGTCTTCCTCCTCCGACCGGCCGCGGGGCCGCGTGCCGGCAATCGGGTGCGTCTCCGCGCGACGTCCCTCGACGCGCACGAGCATCTCCGGCGACGCGCCGACGATCGACCGCTCGCCCATGCGCACGAAGAACATGTACGGCGACGGGTTCACGTGCCGCAACGCGCGATACACGGTGAAGGGGTCGACGCCGACCTCCGCCTCGAAGCGCTGCGACAGCACGACCTGGTAGATGTCCCCCGCCGCGATGTACTCCTTGGCCTGGCGCACGATCGCCTCGAACCGATCCTGCGTGAAGTTCGACGACAGCTCGAGGGGCGGTGCCGGCGCGGCCTTCGGGAGCGACAAGGCCCGCTCCAGCTCCCGTTCGAGGAACTCGATCTTGGCGCAGGCGAACTGGTAGAGGGCCTGCAGGTCCTCGTCCCCCGAGATCCGCGCGTTGGCGATGATGAGGATCCGGTGCTGCACGTGGTCGAACGCCAGCACCGTGTCGAACACCATGAAGCCGGCATCGTCGCCCACCGGCGCGTCGCCGGCGCGGCCGACGGCGGGCTCGAACCAGGTGGCCGTCTCGTAGCCGAGGTACCCGACGGCGCCCCCCGTGAACCTCGGGAGCCCGGGCACGAAGGGCGCCTGGAAGCTGCTCATCAACTCCCGCAGCGTCGAGATGAACGGCTGCTCGCTCTCGGTCACGACACCCGCGCGCTCGACGAACGTCTGGCCGGCACGGCCACGCACGATGAGGAAGGGGTCCTTGCCGAGGAACGAGTAGCGGCCGACGTGCTCGCCCCCTTCCACGCTCTCCAGCAGGAAGGCGTAGTCGGAGTTCTCCGCAATCTTGAGGAAGGCGGAGACCGGCGTGAGCAGGTCGGCCACGATCTCCTTGCAGACCGGCACGAACGTGCCGCGCTTGGCGAGATCCACGAATTCGTCGAAAGTCGTCTGCTTCATGATGAGGTCGGATCAGTCGGTTACCGCGTGCGCGTGCCCAGGCGCGCCGGCGGCGCGGGACGCCTGGAAGGCCAGCGCCGCGAGCGCCGCGTCGCGCATGACCCGCGCGGGCGCCGGGCGGCCGGTCCACCACTCGAACTGCTCGCGCGCCTGCGCGACCAGCATCTCCAGTCCATCGATCGTCGTGAGCCCCGCGGCCCGGGCGTCGCGGAGGAAGCGCGTCTCGACCGGGTTGTAGACGAGGTCGTAGGCGAGGCGCCCCGAGAACGCGAGGCCGGGCACCGGCGAGCGTTCGACGTCCGGCCACGTCCCGACAGGAGTGGCGTTGACGAGGAGGTCCCACTCCCCTGCCGGCGGCCACGGCGCGGTGCCAACGCCCATTTCCTCCGCCAGCCGCGCGCCGGCCTCGTTCCGCCGGGCCGACACCCGGACAGCGGCACCGCGTGCCCGCAGGCCACGAATCGCCGCGCGCGCCGCGCCGCCCGCCCCGAGCACCGTCGCCCGCCGCCCGTCAACCGCGCCGGCCAGGTCGAGCGGCGCGAGGAAACCGGCGACGTCGGTGTTCCGCGCAAGCCAACGCCCGCCGTCGCGTCTCAGGGTGTTGGCCGATCCCGTGAGGCGACTGTCGTCGTCATCGGGCGCCGCCGCGGCAAACGCGTCGAGCTTGAACGGCGCCGTCACGCTGGCGCCCGCAAGGCCGAGCGCCCCCGCCACCTCGAGGAAGTCGGCGAAGTCCGCCGCCGCCAACGGGAGGTACACGGCGTCGAGACCGGCGGCGACGAAGGCCGCGTTGTGCATCGCCGGCGAGAGGGAATGCGCGACCGGACGCCCCACCACCCCGTAGATGGACGTGCCATCCGACACGCGCCCGAATCCCAGCGCGCGGTACTCCGGCGCGGGACGCTGACCGGGCGCAACGGCGTCGCCCGCGTAGGTCCAGGCGGAACCGAATCGTGACGCCAGCACGCGGGAGAGCAGCCCGGCCTCCCCCATGGCAATGGCCACGAGCCGTGGAGCCTGGTCCGCAAGGCCTCGAAGCGCGAGCACGTCGCCGAGGCGGTGGGCCATCACCGCCACCTTCACGACGCCGGCTCCAGTGCGCGCCATCTCACGCACGAGGTCCCGCAGGTCCGCCGGCACACCGTCGAAGTCATGGCGGGAGATCACGACGCGCGGCCCACCGGCGGCGACGAGCTCGCGCCAGAACGAGGCGCGGAACTCGACATCGACGTACTCGGCGCCGGCCGCCAGCGCCTGTTCGAGCACCGCGCGCCGCTCGGCCTCGGACCCTTGGAAGCACCCGCCTTCCCACACCGGGCGGCAGGTGGCAATGACCGGAAGGCGGCGGCCAGCCAGGGCCCGCGCGACGTCGAGCCCGGCGACGCCGTCGAGGCGCAGCTCGACCAGATCGGCGCCGGAGACCCGGTCACGCCGGTCGAGCAGCTCGGCCATGGAGGCCCCGGTGACGGTCACGCACAGCTCGGTCGCGGTCATCTCGTCCACAAACAAAAAGCGCCTCGGCAGCGGGGCTGCTGAGGCGCTTTCGGTCGAATCAGGTGGTTCGTTTCGTCCGGGTTATATCGCGCGCGGAGCCCCGCCGTGATCGAGGGAGCGCCACCACCAATACCCGTACGCGCGGCCGGCCGCGGCACGAGGCGCGGCGACACTGGCGGAGCGGTCGGTGGACGAAGGCCGAAACGACATGAAAACCGTCGTAATGCTAGCGGAGCCACTGGAGCGGTGTCAACAAACGGCGCCCGTCCGCTCCCGGTCCCGCCACCGGGACCTCCGCACTTGATTCACCTCCGCGAACCTCGTATAACGGGATAAGTTCTCGCCTTTCCAGCAGTTGCAATGACCCGACGACTCCTGCTCACCCTGTCCGCGGCGCTCCTCTGGTTCGTGTCCGGCACCCCGGCCGCGCAGACCCCGTTCTTTCCTGTGTCGGACGTCCGGCCCGGCATGGTCGGCACGGGCGAGACGGTCTTCCAGGGCTCCCAGCTCGAGCCGTTCAAGGCCCACATCCTGGGGGTGTTGCGGAACGTCGTGGGGCCGAAGCGCGATCTCATCCTCGCGCGGCTCGAGGGCGGCCCGCTTGCCGAGACCGGCGTGATCGCGGGCATGAGCGGGAGCCCGGTCTACATCGACGGCAAGCTGCTCGGGGCGGTGTCGTACGCGCTGGGCCAGTTCTCGACGGAACCCATCGCCGGCATCACGCCCATCGCCGAGATGGTGGATGCGGCAGCCCTGGACGCGCCCGCGCGTGGCAGCCGTGCCGTGGCCATGAACTGGCAGGCCGGTCCCGCCGATCTCGTCCGGATCTGGGCCCGGGACCTCGGGCGGTCCGCAGCCTTTGCCAACGCCCCCGGCGACACGGAGGTGGTGTCCGGCACGGGTGTGGTGTCCGCCCGGACGGCCAGCCTGCTGCACCCGATCGCGCTGCCGCTGGTCACCGCCGGCATCGAGGCGTCGGTGCTCCAGACCCTGGCCCCCGCGCTGAGCGACGGCGGCTTCGTCCCGGTCTCCGCGGGCGGGACGGCCGCAGCGGCCCGGAGTCAGGCCGGCCCGGCGCCCGCGGCGCTGCGGCCCGGGGACGCCGTGGGTGTCGAGCTGCTGTCGGGCGACTTCGTCCTCGGCTCGACGGGCACGGTGACCTACGTCGACGGCAACCGCCTCTACGCGTTCGGCCACCCCATGTACAACCTCGGGCCGACCGAGTTCCCGCTGACGGCGGCCGACGTGCACGTCGTGCTGCCGAGCCTGATGCAGTCGTCCAAGCTTGCGAGCTTCGGGGACGTGATCGGCACGATGCGGCAGGACCGCGCGACGGCAATCGCCGGCACGCTCGGGGCGCAGCCGACGCTCATCCCGGTCGACATCACCCTCAACTCGGACCGCAGCGACACGCGCACGTTTTCGTTCACGGTGGTCAAGGACCAGACGTTCACGCCGCTGCTGACCTACCTGGCCGTGGCCAACGTGCTGACGTCGTACGAACGCGCGGCAGGCCCGGCGTCGTTCACGATTCGCGGCACCGCCACGCTGGGCCAGCACGGCGACCTCGCCTTCGAGGACATCTTCACCGGCGATCAGCCGGCCGGGAATGCCGCGGCGTACGTGGCGGCCCCCCTCACGTTCCTGCTCAAGAACGCGAGTGAACCGGTCGACGTCGAGCGGGTCTCCCTGACGATCGATGCCACCGAGCAGGCCCTCGAGGCGAGCATCGAGCGCGTCTGGATCGAGGACCAGCGGCCCCGTCCCGGCGAGACGCTCGACGTGAAGGTCGCCCTGCGCTCGTCGCTCGGCCGTGAATTCATCAAGACCACGACGATCACGATCCCGGAGAACGTGTCCGGTTCGCTGCAGCTGCTGGTGGCGGACGCGTCCCGGCTCTCGGCCGAGGATCGGCGCGAGACCCGCGGCCTCGAGTCGCAGCGCGTCTCGCAGATCATCCGCTCGTTCAACCGCGCCCGCCGTTCCAACCGCCTCTACGTCCGGCTGTCCGCGCCGGACCAGGGCGCGGTCGTCGCCGGCGAGGCGCTCCCCGCGCTGCCGCCGTCCGTCCTGGCCGTGCTCGAGTCGGACCGGAACAGCGGCAGTTTCAGCCCGCTCCGCAGCGCGACGCGCGGCGAATGGGAAATCCCCGTCGAGCTCGCCGTCACGGGCGCACGCCAGCTGACGATTCCGCTCGACCGGCGCTGACCACACCACCCCACCTATGCCATCGACACGACTACGGGACGGGCTGATCGTCCTGTCCCTCGTCCTCCTGGCCGGCCTCCCGTCCGGCGCCACTCCCGGGTTCTGGCAGGCCGCGACGCAGGCCGACTTCCTGCGCGGTGAGATCGACCAGCTCTCCCTCGACATCCACGGCCGGCTCACGCTCGGCCCGCGCCTCGAGCGGATCCACGATCCCGGCGTGCCTTTCATCTGGAGCACATTGCCGGGGCCGGACGACTCCGTCTACCTCGGCACGGGCAACGACGGCCAGATCCTCAAGGTCACCCGCGCGGGTCAGGCCTCCGTCTTCTACGACGCGCAGGAGATGGCCATCTACGCCATGGCGGCCGTGCCCGGAGGCGGCATCTATGCCGCGACCTCCCCCGACGGGCGCATCTACAAGATCAGCGCCGACGGGCAGGCCGAGCCCTTCTTCGATCCGCAGACCAAATACATCTGGTCGCTCGCCGTCGACACGCAGGGCAACGTCTTCGCCGCCACCGGCGACAAGGGCGACGTCTACCGCATCCGGCCCGACGGGACCGGCGCGGTGTTCTTCTCGACGCGGGCGACCAACGCCGTGACGCTGGCGTTCGACCCCACGGGCCAGCTCCTCGTCGGCACGGGCTCGCCTGGACGCGTGTTCCGCGTGGATGCCGGTGGCAAGGGCTTCCTGCTGCTCGACACGCAGTACGAGGAGGCGCATGCGCTGCGCGTCACGCCCGAGGGCGTGATCTACGTCGCCGCACAGAGCGGCCGTCCCTCCGGCGGGGGCGGCGGCGACGACACGGCGACGACGGAACCGGCACGCCCGGCGCCCGTGCCCAGCGTGTCGACCGAGATCACCTCCATCGCCATCATCGACGCGCCGGTGACGCCGCAGCCCGCCTCGGCGCCACAGGGCGGCGGCGACGCGCGCGGCCCCACCGGGGCCGTCTATCGCATCGCACCCGATGGGCTGTGGGACGAGGTCTGGGCCTCGCGCGACGAGGCGCCGTACGATCTCGCCCTCGAGGAGGACGGCGCGCTGCTCGTCGCCACGGGCTCGAACGGACGCCTGCTTCGGCTGTCCGGCGACCCCCTGCGGCCGACCCTGGTCACGCGCGTGCCGGCCCGGCAGACGACCCGCCTCTATCAGGCGGGCGGACGCACCTGGCTCGCCACGGCCAATCCCGGGCTCCTGCTGGCGTTGTCACCCGGCCGCGCGGATCGCGGCACGTACGAGTCCGACGTGAAGGATGCCCGCATCGTGTCGAGCTGGGGCACCCTCAGCTGGCGCGCGACCAGTCCCACCGGCACCCGCGTCGAGTTGTTCACGCGGTCCGGCAACACGCGTTCGCCGGATGAGACGTGGAGCGACTGGGCGGGGCCGTACGCGAGCGCGGACGGATCGCAGATCAGCAGCCCCAAGGCGCGCTACCTGCAGTGGCGGGCCGTGCTCACCGGCGGCGACCAGACCCCGGTGCTCACGTCCGTCACCGCCGCGTACCTGCAGCGGAACGTCCGGCCACAGGTCTCCTCCATCACCGTGCACCCGCCAGGCGTCGTCTTCCAGAAGCCGTTCTCGACCGGCGAGGCGGAGATCGCGGGGTTCTCGGAGCAGACGCTGGACGCGCGGCTGGCCAACCAGGGGCAGGGCGCGCCCGGCGCGCCGGCGCTGGGCCGACGCGTCTACCAGAAGGGCCTCCAGACCTTCGTCTGGAAGGCGGACGACGAGAACGGCGACGACATCCGGTACGACGTGCTCTACCGGCGTGAGGCCGACACGAGCTGGAAGACGCTCGACCGCAACCTCACCGAGCCGATTCTCGTGTGGGACACCACCTCCGTGCCCAACGGCACGTACGTCGTGAAGATTGTCGCCTCCGACGCGCAGTCGAACCCGCCCGACCTGGCACTTGCCGGCGAGCTCGAGAGCACGAGCTTCGACATCGACAACACGCCGCCGACCGTGTCCGTGACCGCTCCGCGCCGCGACGGCGACCGGTTCGTGATTGCCATCGAGGTGCGCGACGCCGACTCCCCCGCGGCGCGCGTCGAGTACTCGGTGGACGGCCAGCGCTGGCAGAGCATCTTCCCGCAGGACGGCATCCTCGATGGGCGCGTCGAACGCTTCGAGTTGCGCCTGCCGGCCGACCTCGCCGGCCGCACGCTGGTCGTGCGTGCCTCCGACGCGATGAACAACCTCGGCAGCGGGCAGACCGCGCTCCGCTGATCGCGGCCGGCTGGCCGCGCCCGAACATCGTCATCAACGTGGCTGGGGATGCGGCCGCGGGAGGTGCCCGGCCGCCGTGGCAGGTGGAGCGTATCCACCGACATCGAGAGGCGTGACGCGGTGATGCGCCGGCCCGGGACGTGGGCCCGAACCGCCGTCAGCTGGCCGAGTTCGATTCGGCCGTGGGCTTGACCGGCGCCGGCGCCTCCACCGGGTCGTGCACCGGCGGCGGGGGCACGGGGACCTGCACCCGGGCAGGCCAGGGCGTCGGCGAGACGAGCTGATCCAGGTCCGGCTGGCCCTTGACCGTCGTGTTGGCGAGCAGCCACACCATGCTGACGGCCACGGGCACGTCGGCGCCGATACGGCGCGCCGGGGCGAAGCGGGCGCGGGACGCCGCGTCGAGCATCGCGAGCACGACCTCCGGCTTCACCTTCAGCTCGCGCGCCTGCTCCGCGACCAGCAACTCGATGTTCTGGATCCGGCCCTCGCGGGTCACCACCGCCGACAGCGCGAACACCGCGTCCTCGTCCGTCATCGCGAACGAGTCGTCCACGTAGGGCCGCGGCGCGCGCATGCGCCGATCGAGGCGCATGGGGTTGGCGTTGGATCCGGGGTTGGCGAGCTGGAGCTGGTTGATGATCCCCGCGAGCGAGTCCGGCCGTTCGCGGCTGGCCGCGTGCAGCACCCCGACCGATCCGGCGAGACAGATGACGGCGGCCAGCGTCGCGCCGATGGCGGCCCAGACGAAGTGCATGTCCTCGAAGAGCCCACGCACCTGGCTGCGCAGCGAGAACTGCTCCTCGACCCGGAGGCGCTCGAGCACCCGCCGCGGCAGCCCCAGCGCGGCAGGGTCACCAGCGCGGTCGGCCACCTGCGCGGACATCACCCGCAGCGCGTCACTGAGTTCGCCGAGTTCGACGCTCTCGAGCCGGCAGGCCACGCACTCGCGCAGGTGCTCCTCGACACGCACCTGCTGTTCGATCGACAGCTCGCCGTCGTGGAAGGCCTGGAGCTCCTCACGCACGGCGTCGCACGGAAGCACGTGCATCATGGCCGCGCCTCCCGAAGCTCCTGGCGCAGGGCCTGGCGCGCCCGCGTCAGGCGCGACTTGACGGTGCCCACCGCGACGTCGAGCGAGTCGGCAATCTCGTCATAGCTCAGGCCATCGACCTCACGGAGTACGATGACGGTCCGCTGGTCGAACGGCAGGTCGTTGAGGGCCTTCCACAACCGGTCGGCCATCTGCTTGCGGGCCAGCACCCGATCGGGGGCATCGCCGTCATGACGCTGCCGCAGGTCGCCGTGCTCCAGCAGGTGCTGATCCAGCGAGACCTGGTCGCCGCGCCGCCGCCGGCGCCAGAACCGCTGCCGGTTCCGGGCCTGGTTGATCACGATGCGGTAGATCCAGGTGCGCAGGGCCGCGTGCCCGCGGAAGTTGTGGAGGGTGCGGAAGACGCGCAGGAAGACTTCCTGCGACAGGTCGAGGGCCTCGTCGCGATCGCCGAGCAGGTGGAACGCCAGTTGGAAGACCATGCGCTCGTGACTGGAGACCAGCTCGGCGCACGCCGACTGCTCGCCCGCGACGCAGCGCTGCACCAGCGCGGCATCGGGACCGCTGACTTCAGACCACCCGAGGGCTCCTGCGTTCTTCACCAGTGGCTCGGCTATGAGTCGGGACTCCATCAGTCTATCAACTCCCGTCCCGGCCTGCCATCGGCGGCCGATGCCTGCGACGCCTGGCGCCGCCCCACCGCAGCCCTCCGCGTGGCGCACACCACGCTCCCGTTGCTGGATTAGAACCCGTCGGGCGGCGAAAGTTCCGCACAGGGGCCCTGCGGACGGCCGATTTGCTAGGATTGGGTCGATGCGCCGGACCCTGCTGGCCGCGGCTCTCCTCGCCGTCGCTGCCGTTGTCGGCGCCCTGGCGTACGCGACCTACGCCGCGGAGCGCGAGTACGAGCGCCTCCTGGCCCGGGGGGACGCCGCGCTTGCCGCCGACCAGCCGTTCCAGGCCCTGGAAGCCTACAGCGGGGCCGTCACGCTCCGGCCCGACTCGATGCTCGCCCACCTGCGTCGCGGCGCGATTTACCAGGAACGCGGCGAGCTCGAAGCGGCCCTGGTCGACCTGCGAACTGCCGCCGAGCTGGATCCCTCCGCTCCCCAGCCGCGTGAACGGCTCGGCGACGTCAACGCCGCGCTGGGCCGCCACGAACGGGCCGCCCGTGAGTACGAGAGCTATGTGGCACTGGACGACCGGTCGCCCGGGGTCCTCTACAAGCTCGCGCTCGCGCGCTATCGGGCGGGACAGACGTCCGGCGCCGTGCAGGCACTCGAGCGGGCGGTCGCGCTGGATCAGGAGTTTGCCGAGGCGCACTACCTGCTCGGGCTCTGCCTGCGCGACGACGGCGAGCTGGAGCAGGCGCGTGACGCCCTCGAGGCCGCCACCCGCCTGTCTCCTTCCCTGACGGCCCCTCGGGAGGCTCTCGCCGACGTCTACTTGCGGCTGGGCGCGTCCGCGCCGGCGATCGACCAGCTCGAGGCGCTGGCCGCGCTCGATCCGGGTCGCCCGGAACGCCTGGTCGCGGTGGGACAGGCGTACGCGGCATCCGGCCGTCCCGACGCCGCCGTCCTGACACTCGGCCGGGCCGCGGAACGCTTCCCGGACTCGCCGGTCGTGTTCGCGGCGCTGGGCCGTGTCTGGCTCGGCACGGCCCGGGCGCGCAACGACCGGGTGGCGCTCAACAAGGCCATCGAGGCCCTGACCGCCGCCGCCACCCGCTCCGATGCCAGCGGCGCCGCCCTCACGGACCTGGCGCGCGCCTGGCTGCAGGCCGGCGACGCCAACGCGGCCGAACGCGCCCTGCGGCAAGCCGTCCAGCGCCTGCCGGTGCCGGCCGACGCCTACCTCGAGCTCGCGAACATCGCGGCGGCCGCCGGCCGCATCCAGGACGCCCGCGACGCCCTGCTCCGGTACGCCGCGCTCGTCGGCGACACCCAGCCCCTCGCGGGCGTGTCCACGCGGATTGCCGACTTCTCGCTGCGCCTCGGCGACCCTGCCGCGGCCGTCCGCTGGCTCGATCGGGCGATCGACGAGGCAGGACCGACGTCGGCGCTGCTCGTCCGGCTGGGTGACGCGGCGCTCCAGGCCGGGGACCTCACACGGGCACGCGCCGCGGTGAGCGAGGGGCTCGCGGCGGAACCGGGCAACCGTGGCCTGCGGGCGCTCGAGGCCCGCTTGCCGCGGGGCGAATGAGGGAAGGCGGAATGGGGACCGTCCCCATCTCCCAGGATCCCTGTTTCAGTCCTTCCGCAGATTCGGATCCAGCCGATCGCGCAGGCCGTCCCCCAGGAAGTTGAACCCCAGGACGACGAGCGCCAGGCAGAGGCCCGGAAAGATCGTGAGGTGCGGCGCATCGAGGAGATGCGCACGGCCGCCGTTGATCATGGTGCCCCAGCTCGGGGTCGGGGGCTGCACGCCGAGGCCGAGGAAGCTGAGGGAGGCCTCGCTCAGGATCGCACCCGCCATGCCCAGGGTCGCCTGCACCGTGACGGCCGGCAGGGCCGTCGGGAGCACATGCCGCACGAGGATGCGCCACGTGCCCGCCCCGAGCGCCCGCGCCGCGACGACGTACTCGAACTCGCGGGCTCGCAGCACCTGCCCACGCACGAGGCGGGCGTAGCCGACCCACCCGATCACGGTCAGCGCCAGCACCGTGTTGCGCAGGCTCGGCCCGAGGACGGCGACCAGCGCAATCGCGAGCAGGATGCCCGGGAATGCCAGCAGGACGTCCATCACCCGGCTGATCAGCTGGTCCACTCGTCCACCGTAGTACCCCGCCAGCGATCCCATGGTCGTGCCCACGAGGGCCGAGACGCTGACGACCACGATGCCCACCAGCAGCGAGATGCGCGCGCCGTAGAGGACCCGGGACAGGATGTCGCGCCCGAGTTCGTCGAGCCCGAACACGTGCACCAGCGTGGGTCCCTCGAGACGCAAGGCCAGGGTCTGCGCGGCCGGCGAGTACGGGGCGAGCCACGGCGCCAGCAGCGCCGCCACCGCGACCACGGCCACGATGACCGCGCCCGCGCGCATCATGCGCGCACCTGGCCGTGACCGGGCCCTGCCGCGCGCACGGGACGCGTGACGTCACTCATAACGAATCCGCGGATCGAGGACACCGTAGAGGAGATCGGTGAGCAGGTTGACGCCGACGTAGGTGACGGCAATGAGCAGGATGCAGCCCTGCACGAGTGGGTAGTCACGGAAACTGATCGACTGGATCAGGAGCCGTCCCACACCAGGCCACGCGAAGATCGTTTCCGTGATGACGGCGCCGGTGAGCACCGCGCCGAACTGGAGCCCGACGATGGTGACCAGCGGTATCAGGCTGTTGCGCAGCGCATGGCCCACGACGGCCCGCAGGCGCGTGACGCCGCGGGCCCGGGCGGCCCGCACGTACAGCTGATCGAGCTCGTCGAGCAGGCTCGCGCGGGTCATGCGCGCGAGGATGGCCGCCAGCGCGGCGCCGAGCGAGACGGCCGGCAGGACGAGGCTCGCGACGCCTCCGCGGCCCGACACGGGAAACCAGCCGAGTTCCACCGCGAACACAATCGCCAGCACGGGCCCGAGCCAGAAATTGGGGAACGAGATGCCGGCGAGGGCCAGCGTCATCGCCCCGTGGTCGGCGGCGGTACCGCGCCGCACGGCCGCAATCACGCCGAGCGGGAGTGCCGTCAGGATGGCCACCGCCATGGCGCCGAGGGCGAGCTCCACCGTCGCCGGCACCCGTTCGGCAATCATCGCCGTGACGGGCTGCCCGGTGCGGAACGACGCGCCGAGATCCCCGCGCACGAGTCCCTGCAGGAACGCGCCGTACTGCTCGGGCAACGGCCGATCCAGCCCGAGCCGCTCACGCAGCTCCGCGACGTCGGCCGGCGCCGCCCCCTCCCCCAGCATCGCCTGCGCGGGGTCCCCCGGCACCAGGTGGATCAACGAGAAGACGAGCGTCGCAACGCCGAAGAGCACCGGGATCATCAGCAGCAGGCGGCGCGTCGCGTAGCCGAGCACGGCGCCATTCTACCGGAGCGGCTTCAGGTCGCCATCCGCCGGTCGAGTCCCAGCCGCGCCACGAGCTTGGCCAGCCCCTGTCGGGTGATCCCCAGGTCACGCGCCGCCGGGCTCAGGCGACCGCCGTGGCGCGCGATGGCGGCGCGCACGAAACGGACCTCGAACGCGCGTCGTGCGGCATCGAGGGTGGCGGTTCCCGTGGCGCCATCCCCCGGGAGGAACGTTGCCACGGCGCCCGCCCCGATCCGCCCGCGCGGGGGCGCCGCGACCATGACCGCGGCCAGCACGTTCTGGAGCTCCCGGACGTTGCCGGGCCAGTCGTACCGGCCGAGGGCGGCAAGCGCCTGCGCACCGAGTTCCGCGCGGCAGCCGCTCCGTTCGGCCAGCCGGCGCCAGGCGTGTTGGGCGAGCGCGGGGAGATCCTCCAGCCGGTCCCGCAGCGGGGGCACCGCGATCCGGATGACGTCGAGACGAAACCGCAGGTCCGCCCTGAACCGTCCCGCGTCGACCTCCGCGGCCAGGGGCCGGTTCGTCGCGGCGACAATGCGCACGTCGACCTGGCGGACCACGCCTTCACCCAGTCGGCGCACCTCGCCTTCCTGCAGCACGCGCAACAGCTTGGCCTGCACCCGCGCGCCAAGTTCGGCCACCTCGTCGAGGAACAGCGTGCCGCCGCTGGCCGCCTCGAAGAGGCCCGCCCGATCGATGGCGGCGCCCGTGTAGGCGCCCCTGGTGTGGCCGAAGAGCTCGGCTTCGACCAGCTCGTCGGCCAGCGCCGCGCAGTTGATGGCCTCGAAGGCGTGCAGCCGGCGGGCGCCCAGCCGATGCACGGCGCGTGCGACGAGCTCCTTGCCCGCGCCACTCTCGCCCTCGATCAGCACGGGGAACGGCGAGGCGGCCGCGCGCGACACGGCATCGCGCACCGCCCGGATCGCGTCACTCGATCCGATGATCTCGGGCATCGCGTCCTGCCGCCTGCCCGGCTCCTCCACGCTGGCGCTCACCGCCCGCAGGCTTGGTCCCAGCGCCGTGGCGGCCACCTTGAGCAGCGCCGACGCCGGCTCGGCCGCGATCGGGATGCCGCTCGACCAGCGACACCACACGGCGCCGATGACGTCCGCCGCCTGCCGCACCGGATAGGCGCTCTCGGCCGGCCCGCACGGCGCGGGGGCCGGCACCGCGGCGCCGCTGTCGATGGCCCGCAACGCGGCGTCCGGGGCCGCCTGGCACCGCCCGGCGGCCGCGACCACGCGGGCCTGCCCCGCCTCGCGGACGACGAACGCGACCGAGGCGGCCTGGAGGCGATCGCAGAGGAACGCGCCGACCCGCGCGAGGGCCGCCCGGTCGTCGTCCACATCGCGGCAGATTTCGAGCACGCCGACGAAGTCCTCGACGATGGCGCCGCCGGGCTCACGCCCCTGCGCGTCGAGGGCGCGTGTCGCGCCTGCGAGTGACTCCCGCAGCAGGAGCGCTTCCAGACGCGCGCGACCGCCGTCGGCGACCGCCTCGACCGGGACGGCGTGCAGTTCGGCCCGCGACTCGTAGACCCGGTGTGCCCGGGCCAGCCACTCGGCCAGCGCGACCCGCGCCAGCCCCAGCGCGGCCGCATCTCGTGCGACCAGTGCGCGGATCACCGCCCATCGACGGCGCGCTTCCTGCTCCGGCCGGCTGTCGAAGTCCGCGGTCGGCGCGTCCACCGTGCGGCGCATGGGCGCATGCGGCGCGCCGCCCGCGCGTGGACGCGGGTCGTACGCGACGACGTGCGGTCGCGCCCCGAGGCCCGCAAGCGCATCGAGGACCTCGAACTCGTCCGGCGCCGGAGGACGGTCCACGCAGACCAGCAGCGTGCGTCCGTGGAGGTCCCCGTCGCCATCGACCACCGCACGCGGACCGATGGTCGCCAGCACGCGCAGCGCGACCGGCACCCATCCACGCAGCCGGGCCTCGCGCGCGAGCAGTCGCCACTCCCAGGCGCCGAACCCGCGGAGATCGTCGGGCGCGACGAGCCGTGGACGCCCATGGCGCGCCGCGTCCAGCGCATCCGTCACACCCGCAATGCGGCCGACCTCGACGCGGGCGGCGCGCGGCAGCCCGGCCTCCCACACGAGGACGGGTGCCTGGCCATCGGTTGCCAGATCGATGAGGGCACCGCCCGGCCCCGTGCCGAAGAGCCGGACCGCCGCTTCGGGACGACGCCCCCGCGCGATCTCGACGCGCCGCCCGGTCGCAAGATCCATCCAGCCGTCCTGTCCCTTCCGGTACCGATCCAGGTAGAGCATGCCCGTCCCGGTGCAAGGCGGCCGCCGGTCGAAATCCCTCCTGAAACTGGCCGGTTTCGGCATGGCCGCGCCAGGGCCCCCGCAGAAACTTCGGGTACAATGCCGGGTTGATGCTGCGGTTTTTGACGGCTGGCGAGTCGCACGGGCGCGGTCTCGTGACCATCCTGGACGGTGTGCCCGCCGGCCTCGCAATCGACGACAACGCGATCACGCGTGATCTCCGGCGACGCCAGGGCGGCTATGGCCGTGGACGTCGCATGGCCATCGAGTCGGATCGCGCGGAGTTGATCGGCGGCGTGCGCCGGGGCCGGACGACCGGCGCCCCGATTGCCATGTTGATTCCCAACCGCGACTGGGTGAACTGGCAGCAGACGATGCACCCCGAGCCGGAGATGCCCGAGGGCGCGACCGGTGCGAACCGTGCCGCGGTGACGCGCCCCCGTCCCGGGCACGCCGACCTCGCCGGCGCCCTCAAGTACGACCACGACGACATCCGCGACGTGCTCGAGCGCGCCAGCGCCCGCGAGACGGCGGCGAGGGTCGCGGCCGGCGCCGTCGCCCGCCAGTTGCTCGCGGCCCTCGGCGTGCGCATCGCCAGTCACGTCACCGGCATCGGCGAGGTGCTCGCCGGCGGGACGGACGTCGACATCGAGACGCTGCTCGCGATCCCGGACGACAGTCCGCTCCACGTCGCCGACACGTCCACGGAGGCGGCGATGATCGCGGCCATCGATGCCGCCCGCGACGCCGGCAACACGCTCGGGGGCTCGTTCGAGATCGTGGCCGACGGCGTGCCCACGGGGCTGGGATCGCACGTGCAGTGGGATCGCAAGCTCGATGGGCGCCTGGCGCAGGCGCTCATGTCCATCCACGCGATCAAGGCGGTCGGCATCGGGATCGGCATCGATGGCGCCCGGCGACCGGGTTCGGAGGTCCACGACGAGATCCTGCCCGGGGACGACGCGCCCGTGCGGCCCACCAATCGCGCCGGCGGGCTCGAAGGAGGCGTGACCAACGGCCAGCCCGTGCGGGTGACCGCCTACATGAAGCCGATTGCGACGCTGATGAAGCCGCTGCGCTCGGTCGACCTCCGCACGCTCGAGGACGCGCCGGCGGCCATCGAGCGCAGCGACGTCTGCGCGGTACCGGCCGCCGCCGTGGTCGGCGAGGCCATGGTCGCCATCGTGCTCGCCGACGCCATGCTCGAGCGCTTCGGTGGCGACTCGATGCGGCAGGTCCAGGCCCACCTCGCTGAAACCAGCGGCGCGATTCGCCGCCGCCTCACCCGCCCCGCCGGCACCCGCTAGCACGCATGGTCCGTCCCATCCTCCGCCACGGAGATTCCATCCTGCACGCGCCGGCGCGCCCGGTCGAGGCGATCACGCCGGAGATCGAGACGCTCATCGACGACATGGTGGAGACGATGTATGCCGCGCCCGGGATCGGGCTGGCCGCGACCCAGGTGGGCGTGCCGCTGCGCATCTTCGTGATCGACCTCTCGGTGGGGCGCGATCCGTCCGGCCTCATCACCATGGTCAACCCCGAGTTCGTCGAGCGCGAGGGCATGCAGCTCGAGGAGGAAGGCTGCCTCAGCCTCCCCGGGTTCACCGCGACGGTCGCCCGCCCGAAGCACGCGGTCGTGCGCGGCTTGAACCGGCACGGCGAGGAACAGACACTGGAGGGCACCGGCCTGCTCGCCCGCGCCTTCCAGCACGAGATGGATCACCTGGACGGCTGCCTCTTCGTCGACCGGCTGCGGGGCATCAAGCGCGACATGATCCTGCGCAAGGTGAAGAAGCTCGCGCGCTCGGGGAAATGGTGAGCTCGCGCGCCCCCCTCCGCATCGTGTTCTTCGGCACGCCCGCGTTCGCGGTCCCGTCGCTCGAGGCGCTCCTGCGCTCCCACCACGAGGTGGTCGCGGTCGTGACGCAGCCCGACCGGCCGCGGGGGCGCGGCCAGCGTGTCTCCGACGCGCCCGTGAAGGCGGCGGCCGTTGCCGCGGGGCTGCCCGTGCTGCAGCCCGACAGGCTCGGGCGCGACCAGTTCGAGGCGCCATTCGCGGCGCTCGGCGCCGACCTCGGGGTGGTGGCCGCCTACGGCAAGATCCTGCCCGAGTGGCTGCTGCAGGCGCCTCGCCTCGGCATGATCAACGTCCACGCGTCCCTCCTGCCCCGCTATCGCGGCGCGTCGCCCGTGCACCACGCCGTGATGCACGGCGACACGGAGACGGGCGTGACGATCATGCGTGTGGTGAAGGCGCTCGACGCCGGCGCGATGATCACGAAAGTGACGCGGCCAATCGGACCCGACGAGACCAGCGCGGAGGTCGAGGCCGGCCTGGCGGCCCTTGGCGCCGGCGCGCTCATCGAGGCCGTCGACGCCCTCGCCGCTGGCACGGCCGTCGAGACGCCGCAGGACGACGCGTTGGCCACCTACGCGCCACGCCTGACGCGCGAACACGGCGTGATCGACTGGACGCGACCCGCACGCGCGATTCACGACCAGGTTCGGGGCCTCCATCCCTGGCCGCACGCCTTCACCGTGATTGACGGGCAGCGCCTCATCATCCACCACGCCGCGCTGGCCGCGACAGAACCCGGTGCGCCTGGCGACGTGCACGCCACCCGCGACCACCTGCGCATCGTCTGTGGCGATGGCGCGACGCTCGAGCTGACGGCCATCCAGCCCGAAGGCAGGCGCGTCATGTCGGCACGCGACTTCCTGGCCGGTCGTGCGCTCCCGGCCGGGGCACGCGCCGGTGCGGCGTGATCGCCCCCGCGCGGCGCCAGGCGTTCCAGGCGCTGCTGGCCATCGATCGGGGCCGCGCGGATCTCGGGGACGCGCTCGCCCGGTCGCGCGACGCGCTGGCCGACGAGCGCGATCGCGCCCTGACCACGACGATTGTGACCGGCGTGCAGCGACACCAGGCCGCGCTCGACTACCAGCTCGCCCGCCTGTCGGGCCGCCCCCTGGTCCGGCTCGATCCGGAAGTGCTGATCGCGCTGCGCATGGGCGCCTTCCAGTTGATCCACCTCGAGCGGGTGCCGCCCCCGGCCATCGTGAGCGACGCCGTCACGCTGGTCCGCACGGCCGGCAAGTCGAGTGCCGCTGGGCTCGTCAATGCCGTCCTCCGGCGCCTGGCGGCCGGTCGCGGGACGCTCGAATGGCCGGCGCGCCCCGCCACCCCGCTTTCGGCCAGCACGCGGGAAGCCTGGGTTGAGTACCTCGCCGTCGTGCACTCGCATCCGGCGTGGCTCGTGTCGCGCTGGCTGGACCGCTACGGCCTGGCGGCAACCGAGGCCTGGGTGCGCTTCGACAACGAGACGCCGCGCCTGACGCTTGCCGTGAACCTCGCCCGCACCACCCGCCAGGCGGCGGCCGACAGCCTGCGCGCCGATGGCCTCGAGACCGAGGTCCTCACGTTCGCCCCCGGCGCGCTGGCCGCGACCTCGGCCGCCCTGCTCACGAGTGACGCGTTTCGTCGCGGCCTTGTGCTGGTCCAGGACGAGGCCTCCCAACTCGTGCCGCTGCTCGTCGACGTGGCACCCGGTTCCCGGGTGCTCGATCTGTGTGCCGCGCCCGGCGGCAAGACGGTGGCCCTGGCCGCGGCCGCCGGCGAGGCCGGCCGGGTGATCGCGACCGACGTGCGGCCGAAGCGGATGCGGGTGCTGGCCGCCACGCTCGAACGGGCCGGCGCCATCCGCGCCACGCCGGTGCAGGTCGGCGCGGACGGGCCGCTGCCCTTCCCGGAGGCCTCGTTCGACCGCGTGCTGGTGGACGCGCCCTGTTCGGGGCTCGGCACCCTGCGACGCGACCCGGACATCCGCTGGCGCCGGGCCGAAGCCGATCTGCCGGCGCTGGCCGCGGCGCAAGCCGCGCTCCTCGAGCGGGCGGCCCCGCTCGTCCGGCCTGGCGGCCGCCTCGTGTACAGCACCTGCTCGAGCGAACCGGACGAGAACGAGGCCGTGGTCGCAGGCTTCCTGGCGCGACACCCCGAATTCGACGCCGTGCCGCTGGGCGCCCAGCCCACCTTGCCCGACCGGGTCCGTGCCCTGGCGACGCCGGAGGGCTGGCTGCGAACCTACCCCCACCGGGACGGCCTGGAGGCGTTCTTCGGCGCGGTGCTGGCCCGCAAGTTGTAGTACGATAGGGTGTTCCGCATGCTGCTCCGCTCGAGAGTCTGGAGCGCCGGCCGGCTGCTGCTGCTGGCGGGCGCACTCGTGGCGACGTTCTTCGTCTTTGCCGCCATCGCGATGCGCGTGGCCGTGCGGGCCCGTGAGGTGACGGTGCCCGACCTGGTCGGACAGCCCCTCGCGGACGCCCAGGCGCGCGCCGCCGATCTCGATCTTTCCCTGCGCATCGACGAAGACCGCCGGGTCGACCCGGCCGTGCCGGCGGGCCACGTGCTCGAACAGGATCCCGTGGCGGGCTCCTCCGCGCGCCGGCAGCGCAGCATTCGCGTGTGGATCAGCGCCGGCGCCCGCGTGGCCGTCGCCCCCCGGCTGCTCGGCGAGTCGGAACGGGGGGCGGAGATCCGCCTCGCGCAGGAGGGCCTCACCGCCGGCGACATCGCCGAGATCCGGTCCTCCGAATACCCCTCCGATGTCGTCGTCGCGCAAGATCCTGCGCCGGGTGTCGAGACCTCCACGGTGCGCCTGCTCGTGAACCGCGGCGAGGACCGCGCCATCTACGTGATGCCCGACCTCATCGGGCTGAACGGCGACCGCGCCGCGGAAGTGATGCGGGCGCGCGGCTTCCGCGTGGCGATCACCGCCCGTGCCTCCTCGCCCGGGGTGCCGCCGGGGATCGTCGTCCGGCAGACGCCCCAGGGCGGCTACCAGGTGCGGCCCGGGGATGCCATCTCGCTCGAGGTGAGCCGGTGAGCCTGCGCCTCGCGCCGTCGATCCTCTCGGCCGACTTCGCCGCGCTGGGCCGCGACATCGCGGCCGTCGAGCGTGCGGGCGCCGACCAGATCCACGTGGACGTGATGGACGGCCACTTCGTCCCGAACATCACGATCGGCCCACCCGTCGTGAAGGCCGTCCGCCGCGCCACGGACCTGCCGCTCGACGTCCACCTGATGATCGAGGACCCGGACCGGTATCTCGAGGCGTTCGTGGACGCGGGGGCCTCCATGATCTCGGTGCACGTGGAAGTGTTGCCGCACCTGCACCGGACGCTGGCGGAGATCCGCCGACTCGGGGCGAAGGCGGGCGTCGTGCTCAACCCGTCCACCCCGGTGGTCATGCTCGAGAACGTCGCCGCGGATCTCGACTACGTGCTCGTGATGTCGGTGAACCCCGGCTTCGGCGGGCAGCGGTTCATTCCGCGCAGCCTGGCCAAGATCCGGCAGGTGCGTGAGCTGCTCGACCGCGCGAAGAACCCCGCCCCCATCGAGGTGGATGGCGGCGTGGATCTCGACACGGTGTCGAGCGTGGTCGCGGCCGGTGCCGACTGGCTCGTCGCCGGCAACGCGATCTATGGCACGCCCGACGCCGAGGCCGCGGCTCGCGCCCTCAAGGCGAAGGCGGCCCAGGCCTTCGCGGCGCGGGGAGCGGCCCGCGCGTGATGTCCGTCACCGCCAGCCGGCTGTCCGAGTCCCGGCTCCGCGTGCGCTACGCCGAGACCGACAAGATGGGCGTGGTCTACTACGCGAACTACATGGTGTGGTTCGAGATCGGCCGGACCGACTGGCTGCGGGCGACCGGCGCGACGTACCGTGACATGGAGCACGAGGGGGTCTCGCTCCCGGTGATCGAGGCCCACGCCGAGTACCGGCAGGGCGCCCGGTACGACGATGAGATTGCCGTGCGCACGCGGGCGACGCGCCTGTCGCCGGTACGCCTGCGGTTCGACTACGAGATCGTCCGCGCGGCGGATGAGCGGGCACTGGCCTCGGGCTACACCGTGCACGCCGCCGTCGACCGATCGGGCAAGCCCGTGCGCCTGCCCGCCAGTGTGAGGAACCTGATCGCATGAAAGCCCTCGTGACGGGCGGGGCCGGCTTCATCGGCTCCCATCTGAGCGAACGCCTGCTGGCCGACGGCACCGACGTCGTCGCGCTGGACTGCTTCACCGACTACTATCCGCGGGCGTTGAAGGAGCGCAACCTCGCCGGGCTGATCGGCCGGCCGGGGTACCGCTTCGTGGAGACCGCCCTCAAGGACGCCGACCTGGGCGCCCTGCTGGACGGCGTGACGCACGTCTTCCACCTGGCCGCGCAGGCGGGCGTGCGCAAGAGCTGGGGCCGCGACTTCCAGATCTACACGGAGCTGAACGTCGACGCGACGCAGATCCTCCTGGAGGCCTGTGCCGGCCGGCCGCTCGAGCGGGTCGTGTACGCGTCGAGCTCCTCGGTGTACGGCGACCTCGTCGACCTGCCGATGCGGGAGGACATGCTGCCGCAGCCGGTATCCCCTTACGGCGTCACGAAGCTGGCGGCCGAGCAGCTCTGCTACCTCTATCACGTCAACCACGGCGTGCCGACGGTGTCGCTCCGCTACTTCACCGTCTACGGCCCGCGCCAGCGGCCCGACATGGGCTTCAACCGGTTCTTCAGCGCCGTCCTGGATGGCCGCCCCCTCATCCAGTTCGGGGACGGGCTCCAGACGCGCGACTTCACCTTTGTCGCGGATACGGTGGCGGCCACGGTGGCGGCAGCCGTCCGTGGCGTGCCGGGGCGCGTCTACAATATTGGTGGCGGTTCCCGCGTCTCCCTGGCCGAGGTCTTCGACCTGATTGGCAGGGTGACCGGGCGCCGCGTGCAGATCGACCGGCAGGCGCCCCAGAAGGGCGACATGCGGGATACCTATGCGGACAGCTCACGCGCCCGCGCCGACCTGGGCTTCGCGCCCGCCACGGGGCTCGAGGCCGGCCTGGGAGAGATGTTCCGCTGGATGGAAGCGACCAGACAATGACGAGACCCCTCGCGGCGTGCCTCTGCCTCGCCCTGCTGGCAGGCACCGCCTGCAGTTCGAACCAGAGCACCACGCCGCCGCCCGGCTCCCAGGCCGACCAGTTCCTCTTCCAGCGCGGCCAGGCCGAGCTCAATGACGAGCACTGGGCGCAGGCGCGGGAGTACTTCCGGCGGATCGACGACAACTACCCGCAGAGCCCGTACCGCCCGGACGCCAAGCTCGCCGTCGGCGACACGTACATCGGCGAGCACACCACCGAGGCGCTGATCCTCGCGGTGGCCGAGTTCCGCGAGTTCCTGACCTTCTACCCGACGAACCCCCGCGCCGACTACGCGCAGTTCCGGCTTGCCAAGGCCTTCGCCGAGCAGATGCTCGCCCCCGAACGCGATCAGACGGCGACGAAGGACACGATTCGCGAGCTCGAGACGTTCGTCGAGCGGTACCCGAACAGCTCGCTGATGCCCGAGGCGCGTGACCTGCTGCGGGACGCCCGGGATCGGCTGAGCGAGGCCAGCTATCGCGTCGGGCTCTTCTACTACCGGATCGAGTGGTACCCGGGCGCCATTGCGCGTTTCCGGGAGGTGCTCGCCGCCGACCCGCAGTACACCGGCCGCGACGCCGTGTACTACTACCTGGCGGAGTCGCTGGTCGAGACCCAGAAGCAGGCGGAAGCGCTGCCCTATTTCGAGCGGCTCCTGAAGGAGTTCGAGCGCAGCGAGTACCTCGAGCGCGCCGAGAAACGCGTGGCGGAGCTCAAGGCCAGCGTCACCGCCGGGAGGTAGGGGCCATGGGCCGGACCGGAGTCGCGCTGGCGGCCGCGCTGCTCGCCGCCACGCCTGCTGTCGCGCAGACCGCGCGCCCCTTCGGCACGCGCACGCTGACGCCGCGCATGCTGGCGTGTGCCGACCAGCCCACCGCAACCCGCCCCGCCGCCTCCCTGCACGTGCGCGCGGCCCAGACATCCGATCACAGGGCGGCCTATGCCGCGGGTGACATCCTGATCATCGACGCCGGCGCCGGGTCCGGCCTCGAGCCCGGCCAGCGCTTCTTCGTCCGCCGCTTCCGCGCGCCCACCGGGCACGCCGACTGGAACCCGGCGCATGCCGGCGCCCTGCGCACCACCGGCTGGGTGACGATCACCGCGGTCGATCAGGAGACCGCGCTCGCGCGGGTGGATTCGGCGTGCACGATGATTGAACCGGGCGACTTCCTGACGCCGTACGAGCCCCCGGCACTGCCCCCGGCGCTCGGCCCGGATGGCGACCCCCGCTTCGACGAGATGGGACGTGTGCTGTTCGGCACCGATCGGCGGCTGGCGTTCAGTACGGGCGACCTGTTGTCGGTGGATCGCGGGGAGGACGGCGGCTTCCACGCCGGCACCCGCATCGCGTTCTTCCGCGACCGGGAAAACGGCACGCCGCTCGTGCAGGTCGGCGAGGGCGTCGTGCTCGCGACCACGCCGGCGACCTCGACCGTCGTGGTCACGGCCCTCCGCGACGCGATCGAAGCCGGCGACTTCGCCGCGCCACGCGGCCCGCGGCGCTAGCCGCGCCCGGTCACCCCCGTACTGGGCGGAATCAAGGAGCACCCCGCAGAAAAGGGGTCAGACCAGGTCAGGCCCCTTTTTCGATCCTGCTGTTGATTCCGGGATTCGTGATTCGCGCGAAGCGCACGAGCGTCAGCTCGCGCGTTTACGGTCGCGGGCGTCTCGAATGTCGGTGACCTTCGCCCCGCGGCTGACGGCCTGGCCGAACCGGCGGAAGTAGTCGGCCGCCGAGACCAGGGCCGTGCCGAGCACGACCCACAACGCGAACTGCCCCAGCAGCAGCAGCGCGGGCTGGCGCTCCCATCCCAGGATGATGAGCAGAATCGCGGTGACCTGCGAGGCCATCTTGAGCTTGCCGAGCCGGGAGGCGGGCATCGAGAGGCCCCGGGCGTGGGCGAGGCTGCGCAGGCCGGTGACAACGAACTCGCGGCCGATGATGACGGCCACCATCCACGCGGGCGCCAGGTCGAGCTGGACGAGCGAGATGAGGGCCGCGGAGATGAGGAGCTTGTCCGCGATGGGATCGAGGACCTGGCCGAGCCAGGTCACCTGCTGCCGTCGACGCGCGAGGTACCCGTCCAGCCAGTCGGTGAGCGACGCCAGACCGAAGATCGCCGCAGCCACGAGCTCGACCGGCCAGCCCAGCACGAGCCGTCCCTCGAACTTCGTCAGCAACACCACGACCAGCAGCGGCACCAGGAAGATGCGCGCGACGGTGAGCGAATTCGGTAGATTCATCCTTCGCTGGGGGCCATTCTACCCCCGGCTTCCGGCCCCAGCAACCCGGCCCGTGCGGGCGTGCCAACTCGTGTAAGATCGTGGTTTGTCATGAAGGCCATACTTCTCGCCGGTGGGAAGGGCACGCGCCTGCGGCCCCTCACCATTCATACGCCGAAGCCCATCGTCCCGATCTTCGACCGGGCGTTCCTGCACTACCAGCTCGACCTGCTCAAGCAGGTGCCGGAGATCGACGAGGTCGTCCTGAGCCTCAACTACCAGCCCCGCCGCATCGAGGAGATGTTCGGGGACGGTTCGGGCACGGGCCTCCGGATCCGCTATGTCGTCGAGCCGTCGCCGCTCGGCACGGGGGGCGCCATCAAGTTCGCCGCCCAGGGCATCGACGACACGCTGGTGGTCTTCAACGGCGACGTGATGACGTCGGTGGACGTCAACGCCGTGCTCGCGCTGCACCGGGAACGCCAGGCGCGCGCGACCATCGTGCTCACGCCCGTCGAGAACCCGAGCGCCTACGGGCTCGTCGAGACCGACGAGGCCGGCAACGTACGGCGCTTCCTCGAGAAGCCGAAGGCGGACGAGATCACCTGCGACACGATCAACGCGGGCATCTACATCCTCGAGCCGTCCACCTTCGACCGGATCCCGAAGGACACGGTGTACTCGATCGAGCGGGGCTACTTCCCGTCCCTCGTCGAGAACGGCGAGACGTTCGTCGCCTACGTCGAGCGGGGGTACTGGATCGACATCGGAACCCCCGAGAAGTACGTCCAGGTCCACCGGGACATGTTCGACGGCCGGTTCGTCGGCGGCGCGTTCATCGGCGCGAACCCGACGCGGCCGATGGTGCACCCCGAGGCCCGTGTCGAGGACGACGCGACGCTGGTCGCGCCGTGTTTCGTGGACGAGGGCGCGCACGTCCGCAGCGGAGCCACCGTGGGGCCCTACACCGTGCTGGGTCGCGGCGCGGTCGTCGAGGAGGCGGCCCGGGTCACCAACACCATCGTCTGGCCGAACACACGCGTCGGCCAGAACGCCGAGGTCGACGGTGCCGTGCTCGGCCGCAGCTGCCACCTCGGGCGCAACGTCACCCTCGGGCCGTCCGCCGTGCTCGGCGACAAGACGGTGCTCACCGACTACACGCGGCTGTAGCGCCGCGCCTCCGGAGCGATGATGTTCGATCCTGCTGTCTTCAAGGCCTATGACGTGCGGGGGATCTACCCCACTGAAGTGACCGAGGACCTCTTCCGGCAGCTCGGCCGGGCGTTCGTCGCCTACCTCGGGCCCGGGCGCTACGCCGTCACGCGCGACATGCGCGTGTCGTCGCCGTCGTTGTCGGCCGCCTTCATCGCCGGCGCGCAGGAGCAGGGTGGGCACCTCGTCGACTACGGGCTGGTCGGCACCGACATGATGTACTTCGCGGTGGCCGCCGACGGCCTCGATGGCGGCGCGCAGATCACGGCCTCGCACAACCCGGGCGAGTACAACGGCTGCAAGATGGTCCGCAAGGAGGCCTTCCCCCTGAGCGGCGAGTCCGGCATCAAGGAGATGAAGGAGATGATCCTGGGCGGCACCATTCCCGCCCCGGCATCGACGGCCGGCACGGTGACCAGCGGTAACGTGATGGACCGCTACGTCACGCACGTGATGTCGTTCATCGATCGCGACGTGATCCGCCCCTTCAACGTCGTGCTCGACGCCGGCAGCGGCGTCGCCGGCATCGTCGCGCCGAGACTGTTCGACCAGTTGCCCTGCCGGACCACGCGCCTCTGCTTCGAGGTGGATGGCACGTTCCCGAACCACGAGGCCAACCCGCTCATCGAGGAGAACCGGCGCGACATCACCGAGCGGGTGATCGCCGAGGGCGCCGACATCGGGATTGCCTGGGACGGCGACGCCGATCGCTGCTTCTTCCTCGACGGCACCGGGGAGTTCATCGCGGGCGACTTCATCACCGCGCTGCTCGCGGAGGCCTTCCTGCTCAAGCACCCTGGCCAGACCGTCATCTACGACGTGCGTGCCAGCTACGCCGTCAAGGACATCGTGGCGAAGTACGGCGGCACCGCACTGATGAACCGCGTTGGCCACGCCTTCATCAAGCGCCGCATGCGCGAGGAAGACGCCATCTTCGGCGGCGAGGTCACCGGTCACTACTACTTCCGCGACAACTTCTACGCCGACAACGGCTTCATCCCCGCCCTGCTGCTGCTCGAGCTGATGTCGAAGAAGGGCCAGTCCCTCCGCGAGCTGTTGAAGCCCCTCCGCGAGAAGTACTTCATCTCGGGCGAGATCAACACCAAGGTCCCGAACATGAGTGTCGTGGACGAGAAGCTCGAACTCCTCGCGAAGGAATACGCCCACGGCAACGTGTACAGGCTGGACGGGGTGTCCGCGGAGTTCGACGACTGGCATTTCAACGTGCGACCGTCCAACACCGAGCCCCTCCTGCGCCTCAACCTCGAGGGCCTGACCCCGGAGATCATGGAGCGCCGCCGGGACGAGATCCTGGCCCTGATTCGAGGCTGACCGGCGTTGGCCGCCGGAATTCCGTCAAGGATGGGCCCACCGCGCCGGACAGGCCCCGGCAGATGGCCTCTTTCGTGACGGCATGGCAGTTGCTAGCATGGAAGGCATGCAGCGATTCTTCGCGGCCCTGCTCGCCAGCCTCCTGGCCGCCTCGCCGTCGGTGACGACGGTGCTGGCGGTGGCGGCGGCATCGGGCATGCCGTGCTGCAAGTCCGAGATGACGGCCGGGCACTGCCACCAGCCGGCCTCGCGCGTCTCCTGCTGCGAACCCGACCAGCCGACCCCTCCGGCGGCGCCCGCGACAGCCACCGCGGTGGCACCGGCCGCCGCCCCCGACCAGTCCGCGCCGGTCCTGCTGTCCGAGGGCCCCGGCCCCGTGGCGGCGCTCGTGGCCTCGCGCAGCTTCGCCGCCTGGTCCGGATCGATCACCGGTCCACCGCCCCACCTCGTACTCGGCGTCTTCCGCATCTGATCCCTGCGCTCCGTCAGGCCTGACCCGCCCTGCGTGCGGGCCATGACGCCAGGAGTCCGCCCGGTCAGTCCGGGCTTCTGAAGGGGATCGATCCATGTTCGCGCTCTCGCTCGCCCTCGCCGCGACGCTCGCGGCCGCGCAGGCGTCCACGCCGCCTCTCACGCTCGACGCGGCGGTGGACGAGGCACTCGTGCACAACGCCCGGCTCGCCGCCGAACGGGCCGCCGTGGCACCGCTGCGCCAGCGCCCCGCACAGGCGGAGGCGCTGCCGCCGCCCATGCTGGAAGCCCAGATCTGGCGCTGGCCGCTGACCTCGATCAACCCGGCCGACGTGGACATGTACATGTTCAGCGGTCGCCAGGACCTGCCGGCGCGGGGCTGGCGCGAGGCGGCGGCCGCGGCCGCCCGCCGTGAGGCCGACGCCGCGGAACAAGCCGTGAGCGTGACGGCAAGCGACACCGCCGAGGCGGTCGCCGTCGCCTACGCGAGCCTCCATGTGGCCCGTCGGTCCCGCGAGGTCTACGCGAGCACGCTCGACGCGCTCCGCGCGCTCGGCGACGCTTCCGTCGCCCGCTACGAGACGGCGACGCTCGGCCAGGGAGACGTCCTCAAGGTCGTGGTCGAGCTGTCGCGCCTGGAGCAGGACCTCATCGATCTCGACGAGCGGGAGCGCCAGGCCGAGGTCGATCTGGCGGTGCTCCTCGGCCGCGATCCGGGACACCCGATCGAAGCCCTGGCCCCTCCTGCCCCGCCACCCGCCGCGCTCGATGGCGCCCGTCTGGCCGCCGCCGCGGAAGCCCAGGTGCCCGAGCTTCGTGCCGCCGACGCGCGGCTGGCCGCGGCCGAGGCCCGTCGCGATCTTGCCGCCCTCGAGCGCAAGCCAACCTGGTCGGTCAGCGGCGGCTACATGCTGATGCCGGGCAGCGCCGGGGCCTGGTCCGCTGGCATCGGCCTCAGTTGGCCGGAAGCGCCGTGGAGCCGGGGACGCCTGGAGGCGCTGGAGGCGGAGCGTTCCGCCGAGGTCCGGGCTGAGCAGGCCAGGCTCACCGCGCTCCGCCAGGACGTACGCGCGGGCGTGGAGCACGCGCTGGCGTCGGTCCGGGCGGCCCGCGCCCGCGTGGACCTGCTGCGCACGACCGTCCTGCCGCAGGCCGAGCAGACCCTCGAGGTCTCGCGAATCGGCTACGGCGCCGGGCAGGTCGCGTTCCTCGACGTCATCGACAACCAGCGCGTGGAGCTCGCCGCGACGCTGGACCTGATCCGGGCGGAAGGCCTGGTGTTGACCGCGGCCGCGCGCCTCGAGCGCGCCGTCGGCGCCCCGCTGGGTGCCCCCGCCGCCATTGCCGCGTTGACCGCGGCCCGGGAGCAGTAGCCATGTCCCGCCACCTGACCCGCATCGCCCTTCCCGTCGCTGTCGTCGCCGTGCTCGGCACCGCCGTGGTGCTCGTGGCCCGGGGGGGCGCCGGCGGGCTCCTGCCCTTCATCGATGCCGCCGGCCAGCAGGCCGCGGACGATTCCGCGCCCGTCTACGTCTGCCCGATGCATCCTGACGTCCGCAGTCACGAGCCGGGACGCTGCCCGCAGTGCGGCATGGAACTCGTGCTCGAGGAGCCGTCCGACGAGGGTCGCCACGTCGAGGCCCACGGCGCGCACGCCGAGGCGGCATCCCCGGCGGCACCCGGCATCACGGCCCCGGCCGACGACATGACGGGCTCCGAACCGCGTGGCCCCATCACGCTCGACACGCGGCGCCAGCAGCTGATTGGCGTCCGCACCGTCGAGGCGACGCGGCGCACGATTTCAGAGGAGGTTCGCGCGACCGGGCTCGTGCGCCCGGACGAGACCCGGGTGGCCGACGTCAACGTGAAGGTCCCCGGCTGGATCGAGCGGCTGTACGTCGACTACACGGGGCGCGCGGTGCGCAAGGGGGATCCCCTCTTCGACCTCTACAGCCCGGAGCTCCTCGCCGCGCAGCAGGAGTTCCTGCTCGCCCTCCGGTCGCGCGACGCCACGTCCGGCTCGAGCCTCGCGGATGCGCGGCGCCTCGGTGACGAAGTCGTCCGGGCCGCCCGCGAGCGGCTGAAGCTGTGGGACCTGACCGACGCGCAGATCGACGGGCTGGCGTCGAGCGGCAAGGCCACGCGCACGATCACCTTCCGCTCACCGGTGTCCGGCAACGTGATCGAGAAGACCGCGGTGCAGGGCATGCGCGTCGCCGCCGGCGAGTCGCTGTTCCGCATCGTCGACCTCTCGCGGGTGTGGGTCGAGGCCGACGTGTACGAGTCGGAAATCGGCCTGCTCGCCTCCGGCACGAAGGCGGACGTCCACGTCGACGCCTTGCCGGGCGAGACCTTCGAGGGACGCCTGAGCTTCGTCATGCCGGTGCTCGACGAGACGACCCGCACCGTGCGCGCGCGGTTCGAGCTGCCCAATCCCCGCGGACGGCTGAAGCCGGGCATGTATGCGTCAGTGGACGTCCAGGCCCCGCCGCACGAGGCGACGACGATTCCCACCGACGCGCTGCTCGACACCGGCCGGCGGCAGATCGTGTTCGTCAGCGAAGGCAACGGCTACTACCGCCCGCAGGACGTGAAGGTGGGCCGGCGTTTCGACCAGGACGTGGAGATCCTCGACGGCCTGGAGCCAGGCACCCGCGTGGCCTCCGCGGCGCTCTTCTTCCTCGACTCCGAGAGCCAGCTCCGCGCGGGTCTCGCGAACTACGCGGAGGCGCCGGGCGCGGAGGCGATGGCGGCGTCCGATCAGCTCTCGGTCACGCTGACGAGCGAACCGGATCCCCCACGGGCCGGGCGGACGACGTTCGTCGCCACGATCGCGGACAAGGACGGGACGCCGGTGGAAGGCGCCGACGTGTCGTTGCTCCTCTTCATGCCGGCCATGCCCTCGATGAACATGCCGGCGATGCGGTCGGAGGGCGTGCTGACGCCGGTCGGCCCGGGCCAGTACCGGGGCGCGGTGGACGTCCTCATGAGCGGACGCTGGGACGTCACGATCACGGTGACGCGCGACGGCCAGCGCCTCGGCATGCACCAGCGCACGCTGGTGGCGCGGTAGGAGGCGGCCATGGTCGAGAAACTCATCGACTGGTGCACGGGCAACCGCTTCCTCGTGATCTCCCTCGCGCTCGCGCTCGCGGCGTGGGGCGCGTGGACGATGGTGCGCGTGCCGCTCGACGCGGTGCCGGACATCTCCGACGTCCAGGTGGTCCTCGCGACCGAGTGGCAGGGGCGGAGCCCCGACATCATCGAGGACCAGGTGACCTATCCCATCGTGACGGCGCTGCTCTCGGCGCCGCGCGTGAAGTCGGTGCGCGGGTTCACCGACTTCGGGATCTCGTACGTCTACGTGATCTTCGAGGACGGCACCGACATCTACTGGGCCCGCAGCCGCGTCGTCGAGTACCTGCAGGGCATCCGCGGCCAGCTGCCCGACGGCGTCACGCCGGAACTCGGGCCGGATGCCACCGGCGTCGGCTGGGTCTTCCAATACGCGCTGGTGGATACGTCCGGGCGCCACACGCTGGCGGACCTCCGGAGCTTCCAGGACTGGTACCTGCGCTACTGGCTCGCCGGGGTCCCGGGCGTCGCGCAGGTCGCGTCCATCGGGGGCTTCGTGAAGCAGTACCAGGTGGCGCTCGACCCCGTGCGGCTCGCCGCCCACGACCTCTCGTCCCGTGATGTCGTCCGCGCCATCCAGGAGAGCAACCAGGACGTCGAAGGCCGCCTGCTGGAGTTCGCCGGGCGCGAGTACATGGTGCGCTCGCGCGGGTACCTCAAGTCGGTCGCCGACCTCGAGCAGGTGGCGGTCGGGGCCGACCGCGACGGCACGCCGGTGACCGTGGCCGACGTGGCCCGCGTGCAGATCGGCCCGGAGATCCGCCGCGGCGTGGCGGAGCTCGACGGCCAGGGCGAGGTGGTCGGCGGCGTGGTCGTGATGCGCTTCGGCGAGAACGCGCTGGCCGTGATCGACCGGGTGAAGGCGAAGATTGCCGAGGTGCAGGACGCCTTGCCCGCCGGCGTCACGCTGGTGCCGACCTACGACCGCTCGGGGCTCATCCGCGACTCGATCACCACGCTGCGCGAGACCCTCATCGAGGAGATGGTCGTCGTGTCGCTCGTGGCCATCGTGTTCCTGTTCCACTTCAAGTCGGCGCTCATCCCTATCATCGCGCTGCCCATCGCGGTGCTGGCCTCGTTCGTGCCGATGTACCTGATGGGCGTGAGCTCGAACATCATGTCGCTGGGGGGCATTGCCCTGGCCATTGGCGAGCTGGTGGACGCGTCGATCGTGATGGTCGAGAACGCCTTCCGGCGCGTCTCGGAGGGACGCCCCGACGGGACGCCCTTCAAGCTGCACGAGCAGCGGGGCGTGGCAATCGCCGCCACCAAGCAGGTGGGCCGGGCGATCTTCTTCTCGCTCGCCATCATGATCATCTCGTTCGTGCCGGTGTTCATGCTGGAAGCGCAGGAAGGCCGGATGTTCCGGCCGCTGGCCTACACGAAGACCTTCGCGATGGTCTCGGCCACGCTCCTGTCGATCACGCTGGTGCCGGTGCTCATCACGGTGTTCGTCCGCGGCCGCCGGCTGCGGCCCGAGTCGGAGAACCCCGCGGCGCGGGCGACCGTCGCGCTCTATCGCCCCATCCTGGCCGCAGCGTTGCGCTGGCGCTGGGTGGCGCTCGCGATCAACTTCGCCGTGATCCCGCTCACGCTGCCGCTGGCCTTCAGCCTCGGGAGCGAGTTCATGCCGGCGCTCTACGAGGGCGCGCTGCTCTACATGCCCACCGCGCCCCCCGGACTGTCGGTGACCGAGGTCACGCGCGCGCTCCAGACCCAGGACAAGGTGATTCGGGAATTCCCGGAGGTGGAGCGTGTGTTCGGCACCGCCGGCCGCGCCACCACGCCCACCGACAACTCGCCGATGGGGATGGTGAACACCGTGGTCACCCTCAAGCCGCGTGACCAGTGGCGTCCGGGCATGACCATCGAGCGGCTGCAGGCCGAGATGGACGAGGCGCTCCAGATGCCGGGGTTCCCGAACACCTGGACCCAGCCGATCAGGAACCGGCTCGACATGCTCTTCACCGGGATCAAGACGCCGATCGGCATCAAGATCCTCGGCGCCGACCTGTCGGTCATCCAGCGCATCGGCCAGGAGCTCGAGAACGCGCTGGCGGATCTGCCCGGCACGCGGAGCGTCTACGCCGAGCGCGTGACCCAGGGGTACTTCACCGATATCGCCGTCGACCGCGCGGCGATTGCCCGCTACGGCATGACCGTGCAGGACGTCCAGGACGTGGTCCAGACGGCCATCGGGGGCGAGGTCGTGACGCGTACGGTCGAGGGACGCGAGCGTTACCCCGTCAACGTGCGCTACGAGCGGGCCTGGCGCGATGACATCCCGTCGCTCGAACGCGTGCTGGTGAAGGCGCCGGGGGGCGCGCAGGTGCCGCTCGGGCAGCTTGCGACGATCACGCTGACACCCGGTCCGGGCATGATCCGCAACGAAAACGGGCTGCTGGCCGGCTACATCTACGTCGACGCCGAGAGCGACGACATGGGCGGGTACGTCGACGCGGCGCAGGCGCGGGTCGCGCAGGCCGTCACGCTGCCGCCGGGCTACACGCTCGCCTGGAGCGGTCAGTACGAGTTCCAGGTGCGTGCCCGCGAGCGGCTGAAGATCCTCCTGCCGGTCGTGCTCGTGAGCATCTTCTTCCTGCTCTACCTGACGTTCCACTCGGTCAGCGAGTCGGTCATCGTGATGCTGTCGGTGGTGTACGCCATGACCGGCGGCCTGCTCGCGCAGTGGTGGCTCGGCTACAACTTCTCGGTCGCCGTCTGGGTCGGCTACATCGCGCTCTACGGGATCGCGGTGCAGACGGGCGTGGTGATGGTGGTCTACCTGCACGAGGCACTGGACGAGCGGCTGGCGAGCGGCCATCCCCTGACCGCCCAGGACGTGTGGGACGCGACGGTCGCCGGCTCGGTGCTGCGCCTGCGGCCGAAGCTGATGACAGTGGCCACCACGATCGCATCGCTCCTGCCGATCCTCTGGTCGACCGGCGTGGGGTCGGACGTGATGAAGCCGATTGCCGCGCCAATCCTCGGCGGGATGGTGACGTCGACGATCCACGTCCTCATCGTGACACCCGTGATTTTCTACATCATGAAGCTCCGGGCGCTCCGGCGGGGCTCCCTGCGGCCGTCCGGCATGGTCGGGTAATCGTGCAAGGCGGGCGTCACCGGTGGTGTCCGCCTTGCATCTCCGTCAGTGGAGGTTGCCCATGCGCCGGATTGTCGTCACTCTGGCTGCGCTTCTTGTCTCCGCGTCGGCGGGCTTCGCCCAGACGGTCGTCGAGACCCCACCGGCCGTTCCGCCCGAGCCGGTCACCATCTTCGGCGCCGCGACCCTCGCCGCCGGCGGGCATCACACCGGCGCCGGGGTCGGCGGCACGCTGACCGCCGGCGTGACGGACCGCTTGTCGCTCGAGGGCCAGGTCCAGTGGCTCGACCGCGGTCCCGGCTCGTCTGCCGTCGCCGCGCTCGGGTCTGTTCTCGTCAGGCTCGCCCCCGGGCGGGAGGACGCCTCGCCCTACCTGGCGCTTGGCGGCGGGATGTACAGCGCCGCCTTCGACATGGGCATGCAGGGCATGTTCGGCGGATACGGCTGGGTGGGCGGCCCGGGCGTGGGCATGGGAGGAATGGGACCCGGCTTCGGGTACGGACAGGGCACCTGGTACGGGCCTGGCGGGATGTTCGGGACGGGCCCGCTGCCCTGGCCCGACCATGTGCCGGCCTTCTATCGGACGCGGATGGGCAATCTCGAGCCCCCCGTGAACGGCGCCTGGGACTCGCGGCGCTTCACCGACCCGGCGCTGAGCCTGGGCGGCGGTGCGAGCCTCGCGGTGGGCCGGCACCTCGTGCTCCGGCCCGACGTGCGCGCACTGGTCGTGTTCGGCGACGGCCGCACGCAGACCATCGGCCTCTTCAACCTGGGCGTCGGCTTCCGGTTCTGAGCTCATGGAGCGGGCGCCCTGGCTTCCCCGGGCGCCCGCTCCCGTCCCTGCCCTATGCTTTCTGCCTTCCGCCTTCTTCCTTCTGCCTTCTTCCTTCTGCCTTCTTCCCCACTCACCTTCCCCGCGACTTGGTGGCTCTGCTACAATTGGCTTCGCCATTGGGCGGGAGTAACTCAGTGGTAGAGTGTCAGCTTCCCAAGCTGAAGGTCGCGGGTTCGACCCCCGTCTCCCGCTCCATTTCCTTCTTCCAGCCTGATCGACAACAGGGCGCCAGGCATCCACCACCGGCGCTTCCGGCGTCGGGTGTCACAGCGCCCGGTCAGTGAATCGAAATGCCGGCGCCGGCGACGAACAGCTTGCTGCGCATCGCGCCCGGGAAGGTCTCGGTGGCGTCCAGGCCGCTGAGCTGGTGCCAGCGCAGGTCGAAGCTGAAGCCGATGTGGCGTGTGATCATCCAGCGCGCGCCGCCGCCGTAGTTGAAGATCGACACCCAGCCGTCGGGCCCGGCCGTCACCGTCGTGGCCCCAAGCGTCGCCTCGTTCTCCACCCGGGCGCGGCCGACGCCGCCGCTGATGTAGCTCCAGCCGCGGCGGTGACCGAAGTTGAACGAGACTTCGGGAGCGAACGCCCGGAAGCGCGTCGTGACGTCCGGAACGGTGTTGGCGGCGGCGCCGTCAGTGTCGTCCACGACGGGCGCCGTCGTGGTGCCCCGGACGAACACGAGGCGCGCCCCGGCGCCGAGGGTCACCGGGCCGAGGTGCGCCAGGTAGACGTGCGCGCTGCCGTCGAGGCCGAGGCTGCGCGCCGGCAGCAGGGTGCCTTCCGGCACGTCGGCCACCCACCCCGGCCCATCGGGCAGCCCACCACTGACGCCGTGCGCATCGATGACGAAACCGGAAAGGGGCTGCGGGGGGGCCTGGGCGAGGGCCGGGATCGCCGCCACGAGCGCGGCAAGGACGACGACCCCGGCAACGAGCGGACGCATGTCAGCGCTTGGCCTTGCGGCGATCGGCCCAGTACTTCTTCATGCGATCCGAGACGGCCTTGCGCGCGGAGGCGGACATCTTGCGCTGGCGCCGCTGGCGCTTCGGCGCCTCGGCGGTGGCGCCGGCCGGCATCGCGGCCGTCGCCTTGTTGAACAGCTCCGGGAACGCCGCCCGGATGGCGGCCTCTTCCTTCCGGATCTCCTCCAGGCGCTTCATGGCGCCAAGGCGCGCCAGGCGCTTCAAATCATCTCGACTGAGCTCAGTTGCCACGTGTGGTCCTCCGGGGGGAGTTACGAACGGTCCATGCTACTACACGGGCCTTCAGTAGCCCGCGGGCGCAGCTGCCGCGGCCTCGCCGCGTGATTCGCGAACGATGCGGACGCCGGCGCTCGCACCGACCCTGGTCGCGCCGGCCGCAACCATCGCCTGCATCTGCGCCAGGTCGCGAACGCCGCCGGCGGCCTTCACGCCCATCTCCTCCCCGACCACGCGCCGCATGAGCGCGACGTCCGCCACGGTCGCGCCTCCCGGGCCGAAGCCGGTCGAGGTCTTCACGAAGTCGGCACCCGCCGCCTTCGACAGCGTGCAGGCGGTCACCTTCTCCTCGTCGGTCAGGAGGGCGGCCTCGATGATGACCTTGCACGCCGCCCCACCCTGGCGGCACGCACCGACCACGGCGCGGATGTCGTCACTCACCAGCCCGACGTCGCCCGACTTCAGCGCGCCGACGTTGATGACCATGTCGATCTCGCGGGCGCCGTCGAAGATCGCCCGGCGCGTCTCGTACTGCTTCACGTCCGGCGTGGTGGCACCGAGCGGGAAGCCGACGACCGAGCACACGCCGACGCCGCTGCCCGCCAGCAGCCGCGCCGCGAACGCCACCCACGTCGGGTTGACGCACACGGTGGCGAAGTGGTGTTCGGCGGCCTCCGCGCACAGCGTCTGGATGTCGTGGGCGGTGGCATCGGGCTTGAGCAGCGTGTGGTCGATGAGTCCGGCCACGCCGCCCGGGGCGCCGCCGCTCGCGTGCAGGCCGAGGCGTGTCGCGCCGGCCGCCAGCACGCCGCCGACCCGCTCGGGACAGCAGTCGCTGAGCAACCCGTGACAGCCGCAGCGCGTCGGCGCGACCGCGCCGGCGGCCACCAGTTCCTCCAGGATGAGCTCCACGACCCGCCGCATGTCCGTCATCCCAGCCGCTCCAGCGCCGCGATCTTGGCGAGCCGCCGCAGGTACCGTGGCTCCCGCGTCGGCGTGCCGATGAAGGTGTCGACGATGGCCAGGGCGTCGGCGGTCGACACCAGGGTCGCGCCAAGCGCCAGCACGTTCGCCCCGTTGTGCTCCCGTGCGTACCGGGCCAGGGTGCGATCGGTACACATCGCGGCCCGTACGCCGTCGATCTTGTTGGCGGCAATGGCCGACCCGAGGCCCGCGCCGTCGATCACGATCCCCGCGCCGGCCTCGTGGCGCGCGACCAGCTTCGCCACCTGTCCCGCGATGTCGGGATAGTCCACCGGGTCGGGGCCATCGGTGCCGACATCGATCACCGTGCGCCCCTGCCCCCGCAGGTGGGCCACGAGGGCCGTCTTCAGCGCCACCCCACCGTGGTCGCTTCCGATGGCCAAGGTGCGCGGGTCAGCCTCCGGCGCCAGGGCCGACTCCGCGACGTCGGGCACCGACGCCGCGACGGTGACGCGCCGCGCCCGGAGGGTGTCGGCCGCCAGCGGCGTGACCTGCCCACCGGGCGCGAGCACCACGGTGGTGCCCGGCTCCAGCAGGCGCGCGTCGGCTTCCGTGATCAGCGTGAACCGCTTCATCGCCCGTTCGCCCCTGTGCTACGCTCGGGCGCCATGCCCGCTCCCGCCATCGACACGCTCATCGCTCCCGACGCGCTCCAGGCGCGGATCCGCGCCCTGGCAGCGGAAATCCGCCGCGACTCCCCCGACACGTCGCTGCACTTCATCTGCGTCCTCAAGGGCGCGTTCCTCTTCCTCGCCGATCTCGTGCGTGCAATCGATGGCCCCGTGACCGTCGACTTCATGGCCCTGTCGAGTTATGCGGGCACCAGTTCCACAGGTGAGGTCCGGTTGATCAAGGACCTCGACTACGGCCTCGAAGGCCGCGATGTCATCATCGTCGAGGACATCGTCGACACCGGCCTGACCCTGCATTACCTGCAGGACATCCTGCGCGCCCGCGGCCCCCGCCGGCTGCGGACCGCCTGCCTGCTGAGCAAGCCGTCGCGCCGCAAGATCGAGGTCGAGGTCGACTACATCGGCTTCGCCATCGACGACCACTTCGTCGTGGGCTATGGTCTCGACCACGACGAACAGTACCGCAACCTGCCCTTCATCGGCCTCCTGCGCGGCTGAGCCCTACTGGGGCGCCACCGCCTTGCGGACCGCCTCGGCGGCCCGCCGTGCCTCCGCGAGCACCGCGGGGGCGTCGAGCGTGCGCACCACACGGTCGCGCATCAACACCTGTCCGTTCACGATGGTGGTCTCGACGTCGTCTCCGTGCGTGGTGTAGACGAGGTGCGAGACCGGGTCGTACATCGGCGTCTGTCCCGGACGATCCATGCGGACGACAATCAAGTCCGCCAACTTGCCCGCTTCCAGCGACCCGAGATCCTGCTCGCGCCCGAGCACCCGCGCCCCGCCGATCGTCGCCATCTCCAGCGCGTCCCGGGCACTGACCACGCGTGGGTCCATCCGCACCAGCTTGTGCACGAACGCGGCCTGCCGCATCGCCTCGAACATGTCGAGGTCGTTGTTGCTCGCGGCCCCGTCCGTGCCGAGGCCGACCGCCACACCCGCCGCGAGGTAGGCGGGGACCGGCGCCGTGCCACTCGCCAGCTTCATGTTGCTCTCAGGGTTGTGGGCAATCCCGACGTCGTGGGCCTTGAGGACCTGGATCTCCTCGTCGTTCACCCACACGCCGTGCGCGGCCACGATCCGCGGGCCCCAGAAGCCGATGGAGTCGAGGAAGCCGACCGGGCGCTTCCCGTACTTCTCCTCGAGCATCTTCACTTCGTCCTGCGTCTCGGCGACGTGGATGAGCAGCGGCACGCCCTCCCGCATCGCGAGATCCCGGGTCGCCCGCAGCGTGTCGGGGTCGAGCGTGTACGTCGCGTGCGGGGCCACGGCCGGCGTGATGAGCGGGTCGCCCTTGAAGGCCTTGATGAAGCGCTCCGCGCGCGCGAGCGCCTCGGCGGGCGTCTTCGCGTCGGCCACGGGGAACTGGATGACCGTCTGGCCGAGCACGCCGCGCAGGCCCGCGCGTTTCGCCTCACGCGCGATGTCCTCCTCGAAGTAGTACATGTCGGTGAAGGTCGTCGTGCCCGTGCGGATCATCTCCAGGGCGGCAAGCCGGGTCCCCACACGCACGAACTCCGGCGAGACGGTCTTCGCCTCGGCCGGGAAGATGTAGTTCTGGAGCCAGTCCATCAACGCGAGGTCGTCGGCGAGCCCGCGGTACAGGACCATTGGCGCGTGCGTGTGGGTGTTGATCAGCCCGGGGATGACGACGCGGCCGGTGGCGTCGATGGTCTCGGCGGCCTGGTACGCGGCGGCAATCTCGGCGGCCGGTCCAACGGCGACGATCCGCGTCCCGTCGATGGCCACTGATCCGGGCGACAGCACGCGGCCGGTGCCATCCACCGGAACCACGATGCCGCCGGAGACGACGAGGGAGACCTGCCGGGCCTGGCGGGCCTGGGGAACGGCGACCACGGCGACGGCCAGCGCCAGGACGGCAACCACGCGCCACGAACCCGCGATTCTCACCCGCCGATTGTACGTGAAAGGCCGGAAACCGTGTAATCTCTCCCCGTGCTGCACCTGGTCGAGCATCCGGTCGCCCACGACATCCTGCGGCAGTTGCGCGATGCCTCCACCGGGCCGGAGGCGTTCCGAGCGCTGGCCGGCCGCATCAGCCTGCTGCTGGCCGTCGAAGCCCTCGCGGCGCTGCCCACCCGGCCCACCACGGTCACGACTCCGCTGGGTCCGGCAGACGGCCGGGCGCTGGCCCAGGACGTGGTGCTCGTGCCCGTGCTCCGGGCGGGCCTCGGCATGCTCACGGGCATGCTGCAGGTGCTGCCATCCGCGACCGTCGGGCACATCGGCCTGCAGCGCGACGAAGAGACCGCCGTGGCCTCGCGCTATTACGCGAAGCTCCCGCCCGGCCTGTCCGACAGCCGCGTGATCCTGATCGACCCGATGCTGGCGACGGGGGGCAGCGCCGTGGCCGCACTCGACCTGCTGACGAAGGCCGGTGCCCGCCACCTGTCGCTCGTCTGCATCGTCGCCGCGCCGGAAGGGGTCGGGGCCGTCGAAGCGGCGTACCCGCACGTGCCGATCGTCACCCCGGTCGTGGACAAGGAGTTGAACGACCGGAAGTTCATCGTACCGGGGCTCGGCGACTTCGGGGATCGGCTGTACGGGACCTTGTAGGCCGAGGTCCGCCGCCCCCTTCCCGCAGCCCCGCCGAGCTGGTATAGTTATCGTTCTGGCTGCGCGCTTGGCTCAGCGGTAGAGCACCGCCTTCACACGGCGGGGGTCGGTGGTTCGAATCCACCAGCGCGCACCACCTTCTCTCCTCCCCCGTTCCGCACCTTCCCTCCGAACAGCACCCGCGACGGCACAAGGTGTGGCCGCGCCTACCAAGTGTAGGCGGGCGCACCTCGACCCTACCCGGCCTCCGAACGACGGGTTTCGCCCGTCCTGCGGGCGTCATGGACGCTGCCAAGCCCGGCAGGGTTCTTGCCCGTCTTCCCACATGACTTCCCTGCAGACCGTCACCATGCGTGCGGTGCTGGCGGCTGCCATCGCTGTGCTGCCTTTCCCGGCGGCCGCGCAGTACTTCGGCCAGAACAAGGTCCAGCACCACGTCTTCGACTTTCAGGTCCTCCAGACCGAGCACTTCGACATCTACTACTACCCCGAGGAAGCCGAGGTCAGCCGCCAGATCGGCCGGCTGGCCGAGCGGTGGTATACGCGGCTCTCGAGGGTCTTCAACCACGACCTGAGCGGCCGCCAGCCGCTGATCCTCTACGCCAGCCACCCGCACTTCGAGCAGACCAACGCCATCAGCGGGCTGATTGGCGAAGGCACCGGCGGCGTCACCGAGTCGTTCAAGCGGCGCATCGTGATGCCCATCGCGAACGGCCTGGGTGACACCAACCACGTCCTCGGGCACGAGTTGGTGCATGCCTTCCAGTACGACCTGCTCGGGCCCCGCATGAGCCTGCCCGGGTGGTTCATCGAGGGCATGGCCGAGTACCTCTCGCTCGGGTCGGACGACGCCCTGACGGCGGTGTGGGTGCGGGACGCGGGCCTCCGCGAGGAGCTGCCGTCGCTCGAGGACCTGAACGACCCGAAGTACTTCCCCTACCGCTGGGGGCACGCGCTCTGGGCGTACATCGGCGGCCGCTGGGGCGACGCGGCCATCCCCGAGGCCTTGTACGAGGCTGGCGGCGTCCGCAGCGCCGCTGCCGAGACCGGCGGCGACCCCATCGGCGCCATCGAGCGCGTCACCGGACTCGACCACGAGGCGTTCACCGAGCAGTGGCACGACTCGATCGCGCAGACGATGATTCGTCCGCTCGGAGAACAGCCCACGGAAACGGGACGGGCGCTGATCGAGCCGGCGCGCGACCGCGAGCTGAACGTCGGGCCGGCCGTCAGCCCGGACGGGCGGCGGATTGCCTACCTCTCGTCACGCGACCTGCTGTCCATCGACGTCTATGTGGCCGACGCACAGAGCGGCGCCGTCCAGCGCAAGCTGACGTCGACCGCGGCCGACCCGCACTACGACAGCCTGCAGTTCATTGCCTCGGCGGGCGCCTGGGCGCCCGACAGCCGACGGCTGGCCATCACGACGGTCCGGGCGGGTCGTCCGGTGCTGGCCATCTTCGACGCGATCGACGGTGGACGCCTCGACGAGATGCCACTCGACGGCATCGACGAAGCCTTCAACCCCGCCTGGTCTCCCGACGGCCGCTCCATCGCCTTCTCGGGTCTCGCGGGCGGGCAGAGCGACCTCTTCCTGCTCGACGTCGACAGCGGAAAGGTGTCGCACCTCACCGACGACCTCTATGCGGACATGGAACCCGACTGGTCGCCGGACGGCACCAGGCTGCTGTTCGTGACCGATCGGTTCGACACCGACCTCGACACGCTGGACGTCGGCCTGCCCGAGCTCGGCGTCATCACGATCGGCGACCGCTCCATCACGCGCCTTTCCGCGTTCAGCGGTGTGCGCCACCTGAGCCCGCAGTGGGGCGCCGACGGCCGGACGGTCTACTTCATCGCCGCCCCGGAAGGCATCCCCAACGTCTACCGGCGAGCGCCGGACGGCGACCTCGCGGCGATGACGCGTGTGCCGACGGGCGTGACCGGCATCACCGAGATGAGCCCGGCCCTGAGCGTCTCGGGCCCGGACGATCGCGTCGTGTTCGTCGCGTATCACGACAGCGGCTACCTGATTCGATCGAGCGATCACGGCACCGTGCCGGCCCTGAGCTACGCGGGGTTCGACGGGGCGCAACTGGCGCCCGCCACCAGGCAGGGCGACACGGTCGATGCGCTGATCGCGCGTCCCGACCTCGGCCTGCCCGCCCAGGCGCCCGCTGACAGCGAGCCGTACGACCCCGGCCTCTCGCTCGACTACATCGGGCAGGAGTTCGGCGTCGCCACGGTGAGCCAGCTCGGTGCGTACGTCGGCGGGGGCATCGCGATGCGGTTCAGCGACATGCTCGGCCGCCACATGGTCAGCGGCATCGCCCAGGTGAACGGCTCCTTCAAGGACATCGCCGGCCAGGTCGGCTACCTCAATCGCACGCATCGCTGGAACTGGGGCGGATTCTTCTCGCGACAGCCGTACGTCACCGGGTTCGTCAGCAGCGGCATCGAGCCGGTCCAGGGCCAGGATGCCATCGTCGAACGCGTCGTCCGCGACCGGCAGATCGAGCAGGGCGTGAGCGCCGTGACGGAGTACCCGTTCAGCCGGGCCACGCGCCTCGAGATCGACGCCTCCCTCACGCACCTGACGTTCGACCGCGAGATCACCGAGCGCGCTTACGACCCCGTCACCGGGGCCCAGCTCACCCAGGACACGACCAACCGCCAGCTCGCGCGCCCGGTCACGCTCGGCGGCACGAGCGTCGCGCTGGTCCGCGACACGTCGGTCTTCGGCGCGACCGGCCCCATCGTCGGGCACCGCTCGCGCCTGGAGCTGGCGCCGACCTTCGGCGGGCTCCGCTTCACCACGGCAGTCGCCGACGTGCGCCAGTACTGGATGCCCTTCCAGCCCGTGACCCTCGCCGCGCGCGTGCTGCACGTCGGGCGTTACGGCGGCGACAGCGACTCGGTCCGGCTCTCTCCCCTGTACGTGGGGTTCCCGAACCTCGTGCGCGGATACGGAGTCGGTTCGTTCGATGCCACCGACTGCGGGGGCCTCACGGCCGATGGCCGTTGCGGCGCCATCGACGATCTGGTCGGCAGCCGGTTGCTCGTGACCGGCGTCGAGGTGCGGGCCCCGCTGGTCGGACTCTTCAAGGGCGAGCTCGACTACGGCCCCATCCCCATCGACCTCGTCGGCTTCTTCGATGCGGGCGTGGCCTGGGACGGCCAGTCGTCGCCGCAGCATTTCGGGGGAGACCGCCCCTGGGCGCGCAGCGCGGGCGCCGGGCTCCGCATCAATGCGTTCGGCTACGTGGTCGTCGAGCTGGACGCGGTCCGTCCGTTTGACCGCGTGGACAACGGCTGGCGGTTCGCCTTCGCGATCCGCCCGGGCTTCTGACGGGGGGACTGTGGAACACGCATTCGGCGACCTCCAGATCGCCGCGACCACCGCGCTGGCCCTCGCGCTGGGCGCCATCATCGGGTGGGATCGCGAACAGGCGGACAAGCCGGCCGGGCTGCGCACCCACGCCCTGGTGTGCGGCGCGGCCTGCATGCTGGTCTCGCTCGGGGTGCTGCTGCCGGGCGACCTGGATGGGTCGATTGCCCAGACCCAGGTCCGCTCGGATCCGATTCGCGTGATGGAGGCGGTGATCACCGGCGTGAGTTTCCTCGGCGCCGGCACGATCATCCGCGGCCGCCAGCGGCAGCACGTGGAGGGCCTGACGACCGCCGCGGCCATGCTGGCCACGGCGGCGATCGGGATTGCGGTGGGTGTGGAGCGCTTCGCGCTCGCGGGGCTGCTCACCGCGCTGGTCGTGCTCGTCCTGCGCGTGCCCTCGCGGCGGATCGTGAAGGGGGCGGCTAGCTCTTCTTGAGCTCGGCCAGCAGCGCCTGCAGGGCATCGGCGTACCGGCCCTCGGCGTCGGTGTAGGCCTTCATGTACTCGTCCTCCGACATCTTGTCCTCGCGCCAGTTGCCGTCGAAGTTGATGGCGGTCCCGCTCGAGTCGAGCGTGTCGAAGGGCTGGTCGCGCTCGCGCCGGGCGCGCAGGCCATCGGCGCCGAGATCGGTGACGAGCATCTTGCTTTCCGGAATCGACGCGCTGTTCAGGTCGATGTAGATGTCGCGGTACTGCTTGTTGAGCAGCTTCTCGTTGAGCACGGCCGGCGCGGCATAGCGGGCGCGCACGACGAGCAGCTGGCCGGGGAAGAACAGCGCCGCCACGTACTCATCGTCGCCGACACGCGCGGCAATGGCATCGAGCTTCTGCGACTCGAGCATCGAGACGAGTGCCTGGGCGGCCGCGGCCGACGCCGGGTCCTGGGCCGCCACCGGCCCGGCGGCCAGCAGGGTCGTCACCATCGCGGCGAGCACGGCCGACAGGCGCCGGCGATTCACAAGAGCAGCCATGAAGAGCCCCCTCCGGAAACTTCGCGAACGTGTCCGATTGACGTGAGAGGACTGTCTACCACGCGGGGGGAGCCGCGTCAATTCTGGAGGGCGCGTGTGGAATGGCCCAGCCGGCGGAGGGGGAGCCGCCAGCCGGTCGACGGATCGGCGTTCAGCCGATGAAGAGCGACTCGTCGTCGTCGAGCGAGGCGGCGCGGACCGCCGAGCGGCGGCGTGTCGCCTCGCGGATGCCACGAATGGCGCTGACCGCGGCCCGCACGCCGGCCACGACCGCCATGCCCTGCCGCGCGGGGCCGGTGACGAACTGCTGAGCCGCCTGGAGCGTGTCCTCCACGCGGCCGGCCATCTCGCCCGCCCGGCCGGCGAAGTCGCCGACCAGCTCGTCGAGCCGCTCGACCTGGGCGACGGCCAGGCGCGACGCCCGGACGGCCTCGTCACTGACGGCGCTCAGGTTCGCCAGCACCGGCTTGATGTCCTTCTCGACCTGCTGGGTGAGCGACTCCACGCGCCGCGCCAGCCGCAGCGCGACCACGACGGCGCCGACCTGGATCAGCGCCATCACACTCACGGCCGCGGCGATGACTCCGAGCAGGACGTCGTTCATCAGGCCTGCGACTCCCCGCGCTCGCGCGCCTGCTGGAAGGCCTCGCGGCCCCGGTCAATCGCCTCGTTCAGGTTCTCGCGCTGCCGCCGGTAGAGATCACGGCCCTGGTCCATCGCGTCACGGGCGCGGTCACGGCCCTCGCGCGCGCGCTGGTTGATGTAGTCACGCGTCTCCTCGCCCGAGGCCGGCGCGAAGAGCAGCGCCACACTGGCCCCGGTCAGCGCGCCCACGACGAACGCGAGCATCACCGTCCCGGCTCCGAGCTGGTCCTTCGACATGACTGGCACTCCCTAGAAAATACTGACTTTGACGTTCAGGAACTTCTTGGGGTCGCGGCGGATGTCGCTGATGAGGCTGCGCAGCTCCGCGGCGGCCTGATTCATGTTCTCATATAACTGCCGGTCGTGCAGCAACTGGCCCGCCGTGCCTTCGCCCTGGTTGAGCGACGCCGTGAGCGCGTCGATCCGGGTCGTCATCGAGTCCAGCTTCTGGTACAGGCCGTCCTCGGTCAGCAGCTTCCCCATCGTCCCCTCCCCGGCGGAGAGGCGGCCGGTCACGGCCTCCAGGTTCCTGGTGGTCCCGCTCAGGGAGTCGGCGAAGGCCGGATCGGTCATGAGCCGCCCGAGGGAGCCCTCGCCGTTGCGCACCCGCGTGGTGATGGCGTTCAGGTTGGCGACCGACTCGTTGAGCTCCCGGTACAGCGTCGGGTCCTGCATGAACTTGCCCAGGGTGCCGTCGCCGTCCGAGACCGCCTGGGTCACCCGCCGGGCCGCCGCCATGAAGCCGTCCAGCTCGCGGTAGAGCGAGTCGTCCGCGAACAGCCGGCCGACGGTGCCCTTGCCCGCGCGGATGTCCTCGATGAGCTTCGTCGCCGCCTCCAGGCTGGACGCGGCCTGCTCCGTGACCTGCGCGATGCTGCCCTCCGCCACCCCGGTCTCGAGATAGCCCCAGTCGGGCAGGGCCTGCCCCGACTCCGACGCCGTGATGTCGATGGCGCCCTCGCCCAGCAGGGAGATGGAGCCAATCGACGCCACCGAGTTGCTGGTCACCAGCGGGCGCATCTCTTCCGACACCTCCAGCCAGAGCTCGACGCCGGTGCCCGAGAAGTGCACCTCGGTCACCGAGCCGACCTCCACGCCGGCGACGCGGACCGGGGAGCCCGCCTTCACGCCGGCGATGTTGAGGAACACCGCCTTCAGCGGGTACCGCTGCCAGAAGAACCCGCCGCTGCCGCCGACGGCGAAGATCAGGATGGCCGCCATGACGACGGCGAAGACGGCGAGGATGCCGACCTTCAGCTCGGCCCAGGCCAGGGATCGTGTGCGAGGCATCGATCAGCTACCTTCTCAGGAAAGAAATGCGCGCAGGTAGGGGTCGTCCGCCGCCCGGAGCTCGTCGGCCGAGCCCTCGAAGACGATCTTCCCGTCCCGCAACATCACGAACTCCGCCTCCGCCTGCTTCGCGGCGTCGGCCATGGCAATGTCGATCACGCCGTCGCGGCGCGCGGCCGCGTGCGTCGCCGTGTAGAACGCGTCGCGCAACTGGTGCGTCACGAGCACCGACGTCACGTTCTCGATGTCGCGCAGCTTGATGATCTCCGCATCGACGCTGAGCGACGTCATCGGGTCGAGCCCCGTCGTCGGCTCGTCGTACAGCAGGATGGCCGGCTTCGCCGCCATCGCGCGGGCAATCGCCACGCGCCGCCGCTGCCCGCCCGACAGCTCCGAGGGCATGCGGTCGATGAACTCGCCGAGCCCCACGAACCCGAGGACCTCCTCGACCCGGTGCCGGACCACGTCCAGGGGCAGGTCCGTCTCCTCGTACAGCTTGTAGCCGACGTTCTCGCCGACGCTCAAGGAGTCGAACAGCGCGCCTTCCTGGAACACCATGCCCATGTCGCTGCGCACGTGGATCAGGTCGCGCTCGCTCAGGGCATCGATGCGCCGGTCGAACACCGTCACTTCGCCGCCATCCGGCTTGAGCAGGCCGAGCATCAACTTCAGGATCGTCGACTTCCCCGCGCCGCTGGCGCCGAGGAAGATCTTCGTGTGCCCCGCGCGCACCGTGAAGCTGATCTCGTCCAGGATCACCTTCTCGTCGAAGGCGAGGCTGACGCGGTCGAACCGGATGACCGGCTCGTCCTGCTCGATCGCGCGCAGCGTGATGCCCGCCGAGGAGAGCGTCTGTGGGTCCATCAGAACAGCACCGAGATGAGCAGCCGGGTCACGAAGAAGTCGACCGCCAGGACGGTGACCGACGCCGCCACGACCGCGTTGGTCGTCGCACGGCCGACGCCCTGCGTGCCGCCGCGGGTCCGCAGGCCCACGTGGCAGCCGATGCTCACGATCACGAAGCCCAGGAAGAAGGGCTTGAGGATCCCCATCCAGACGTCCTCGAGATAGAGGCCGTCCACCACCGAGCTCCAGTAGAGGCTCGACGCCACCCGCAACTGGAACGTCGCAATCAGCCAGCCGCCCACCATGCCCACGGTGTTTGCGACGGCGGTCAGCAGCGGGCACATCAGGAAACCCGCCAGCACCCGCGGCACCACCAGCTTGCGGATCGGGTCGGTGCCGAGGGCCCGGAGCGCGTTGATCTGGTCGGTGACGACCATCGACCCGAGCTCCGCGGCGATGCCCGAGCCGACACGCCCCGCCAGCATCAAGGCCGTCAGCACGGGGCCGAGCTCCTTGACCATCGACGCGGAAATCAGCCGCCCGACGTACGGCCGCGCGCCGAACTGGTCCAGCGTCATGCCGCTCTGGAGCGCCAGCACGGCGCCGGTGAAGAAGCCCGTGAGGATGACGACCGTCAGCGAGCCGATGCCGATGGCGTCGAACTGCTCCACCAGGTCGTGCCGGTAGAACGGGCGCGACACCGATCCGGCAATCGCCGCCCGGCAGAGCTTCACGTACTCCTGGACCTCGAGCAGGCCCTTCTTGACCAGTTCCGTCCACGCGCTCTGCACGACCGCTACCGCCTCGCCGGGGCGCCCAGCCCGAGTTCCCGGGTCCGCAGGGCGCGAATCTGGTCCCGGAGTGCCGCCGCCCGTTCGAAGTCGAGGTTGGCGGCCGCCCCTCGCATCTCCTTGTCGAGCCCGGCCAGGTGCTGGTCGAGCTCCGCCTGCGACCGGAAGCGCGGCCCCTCGGCCGCCGGCTCCGGCACGCTCGTGTAGTCCCGCTCGTAGACGCTCGACAACACCTCGTCGATGGCCTTGACGATCGACGTCGGGGTGATGCCGTGCTCGTCGTTGTAGGCCTGCTGGAGCGCCCGGCGCCGTTCGGTCTCGTTGAGCGCGGCGCGCATCGAGTCGGTCACCGTGTCGGCATACATGATGACCCGGCCCTGCACGTTCCGCGCCGCGCGGCCCGAGGTCTGGATCAACGCGCCCGCCGAGCGGAGGAAGCCCTCCTTGTCGGCGTCGAGGATCGCGACGAGCGACACCTCCGGCAGGTCGAGGCCCTCCCTGAGCAGGTTGATGCCCACGAGCACGTCGAAGGCGCCCCGCCGCAGGTCCCGCAGGATCTCCACGCGCTCCAGCGTGTCGATGTCGGAGTGCAGGTAGCGGACCCGGACCCCGAGCTCCTGGTAATACTGCGTCAGGTCCTCGGCCATGCGTTTGGTCAGCGTGGTCACCAGGATGCGCTCGCGCCGCTCCGCGCGCGCCCGGATCTCGCCGAGCAGGTCGTCGACCTGGCCCTTGACCGGCCGGACCTCGATGGGCGGGTCCATCAGGCCGGTCGGCCGGATCACCTGCTCCACGACGACCCCGCCCGCCTGGCGCAGCTCATAGGGGCCGGGGGTCGCCGAGACGTAGATGCGCTGGCCCGCGCGCGCCTCCCACTCGTCGAAGTCGAGCGGCCGGTTGTCGAGCGCCGACGGCAGCCGGAAGCCGTAGTCGACGAGCACCTCCTTGCGGGAGCGATCGCCGTGGTACATGCCGCGGATCTGCGGGATCGTCTGGTGGCTCTCGTCCACGATCACCATCGCATCGTCCGGGAGGTAGTCGAGCAGCGTCGGGGGCGGCTGGCCGGGCAGGCGGCCCGTCAGGTGCCGCGAGTAGTTCTCGATGCCGTGGCAGTAGCCGATCTCGCGGATCATCTCCAGGTCGAACATCGTGCGCTGGTGCAGCCGCTGGGCCTCGAGGAGCTTCCCGGCCGCCTCGAGCTCGGGCAGCCGCTGGCCGAGCTCCGCCTTGATCGACTCGACCGCCTCGTCCAGGCGCGCGCGGGAGGTGACGAAGTGCGACTTCGGGTACACCGCCACGCGCTCGTGGCGCCGGAGCGCCTTGCCCGTCACCGGGTCGATCGTCACCAGCTCGTCGACCTCGTCGCCGAACAGCCCGATCCGGAGCGCCGACTCCTCGTACGACGGGTACACCTCGATGATGTCCCCGCGCACGCGGAAGGTGCCGCGCCCGAACTCGTGGTCGTTGCGCTCGTACTGGATCTCGACCAGCTTGCGCAGGATCTGGTCACGGCCGATGCGCTGCCCGCGTTCGAGCGGGAGCAGCATGCCGTAGTAGGCCTCCGGCGACCCGAGGCCGTAGATGCAGCTCACGCTCGCGACGATGATGACGTCGCGCCGCTCGAAGAGCGACCGGGTGGCGGAGAGCCGCATGCGATCGATCTCGTCGTTGATCGTCGCTTCCTTCTCGATGTACGTGTCGCTCGACGGGACGTACGCCTCGGGCTGGTAGTAGTCGTAGTAGCTGACGAAGTACTCGACGGCGTTCTCCGGGAAGAACCGCCGGAACTCCTGGAACAGCTGTGCCGCCAGCGTCTTGTTGTGCGCCATCACCAGCGCCGGGCGGTTCACCGCGGCGATGACCGACGCCATCGTGAAGGTCTTGCCCGAGCCGGTGACGCCGAGGAGCACCTGGTGGGTGTCCCCGCGATCCAGTCCCTGGACGAGCTCCGGCACCGCGCGCACCTGGTCGCCGCGCAGCTCGAAATCCGAGACGAGCGTGAAGTGGTCTCCCGGGGAGGACATTCGCGTCTGGCCCAAGTGACCATCGTACCACGAACACCCGGGCGACTCGGCCGCCGCCGGCCCGGTCCGCGGGGCCGGCGCGCGGGTCCGGCGGGCCGGCGCGCGGGTCAGTGCTGGCTGCGGTAGACGGCGAAATATCCCTTGCGGGTGCGGACCTTCACGCCCTTCCGCTTCACCTTGATCTCGACGTCGCGCCAGGAGCCGTCCTCGGCCAGGTTGGTGGACGCATACCCGAGGTGATAGCGGGCCTTGATCTCGGCCAGCACGTCGGCGTAGGCCTCGTCCAGGTCCTTCAGGCGCGACGGGAAGAACGCCTGGCCGCCGGTGGCCTCGACGATCTGCTGCAGCCGCATGCGGAGTTCGGTGCGATACGACCCGGTGTTCTCGGTGAGGCCGACCGCGTAGACCGTCACCTGCGAGGCCTTCAACAGCGTGAGCAGGTCGCCGAACCCGATCGTCGACCGGGTGTCGCCCCCGTCCGTGTACATGACGAGGATCTTGCGCCCGTCCTGCAGCTGGGCGCTGTCGAGATACACCCCCAGCGCGTCGTACAGCGCCGTCCAGCCTTCCGGCTCCCGCATGCGGATCCGCTCGACCAGCCGGGCGAAGTCGCGCTGCGGGTACCGCGACACGCGGACCTCGGTGTCGAAGTCCACGAGGGTGATGTCCTCGGCCTCGGGCAGCATGTTGAGGAACTTGATGGCGGCCGTGCGCGCCAGCTTGAGGTCCTGCTCCATGCTCTCGCTCGTGTCGAGCATGAGGCCCAGGCGCTTCTTCGCCCGCTCGTCCGCTTCGTCGCCGACCGCGAAGTACCGGACGGTCTGGGGGGCGCCGTCCTCGACAACGGTGAAGTCGTCGGCGGTCAGGTCGGTGACGAGGTGGCCGTCGCGGTCGACCACCGTCACGCCAAAGGTGACCAGGTCCACGCCGCTGCGGAAGGTGGCCTGCTGGGTGGCGCCGACGCCCGCGACGACCAGCGCCAGCCAGAGTGCCGTTCCGAGGGTCCGTCGCCGCACGCTGCCTCCCCCCTTCTGCCGTCCGGCCCACGGCCGGGGCGGCCGCCACCGCGCCCAGGGCCACCGGGTCTTCGCGGATCCTAACAGAGATCCCATGCCCGGGCCCGCCCGCGCCGCCCCGGACTATAATGGGGGTTTGTCACGTATGGGAACCCCCGGGACGGATCGTGGGGCCGCCGCACGATGAGATGCCTCGCGGTCTGTCATACGGAACTGCTGGTGCGGCTGCTGCAGGCGGTCGTCACCCCCAGTGCCGAGCTCGACGTGCTCGTGGAGAGCCCCGCCGCGGCCAAGCGGGTGCAGCACGACGCCATCGGCGTGCACGTCGGTGATCCCAAACGCGTCGACACGTACGTCAAGGCCGACGTGGGCCCCGGCACCCTGGTCATCGTCGAGGACAACGGGCGCCGCTCGATCAAGAAGATCCTGCAGTCGATCCGGGACGCGGGCGGCCTGCTCGTCTACGTCCTGGGCACGGGCCCCGAGGACGTGCTGCGGGCCGAGACCCTGCGCTCCGACTTCCCCGAGGTCACCACGCTGACGCTGGCCGAGCTGGTCAGCGGTCCGTTGCTGACCGAGCTGGGCCGCTCGGTGACCCGCCAGCGCGTGCAGCAGTACCAGCGGTACTTCAGCGACGCCGACCGCGTCCTCATCCTGCTGCACAACGACCCCGACCCCGACGCGCTGGCCAGCGGCCTGGCCCTCCGGAACATCCTGCGCCGCACGCGCCAGACCGCGATCATCGGGTGCCTCCAGGGCGTGACGCGGCCCGAGAACCAGCGCATGGTGAAGCTGCTGGATCTCTCCTACGAGGTGGTGACGCCGGCGCAGTTCGGCGAGTTCGACAAGATCGCCCTCGTCGACGTCCAGCCGCACTACTTCGCGGAGCTGCCCCAGGCGGACCTGGTCATCGATCACCACCCCGAGCAGCCGGGCTACAACGCGGTGTTCCGGGACATCCGGTCGAACTACGGCTCGACCTGCACGATCCTGACCGAGCACCTGCGCGCGGTCGACATCGACATCTCGGAGCGCACCGCGACCGCGATGCTGTACGCGATCAAGTCGGACACGCTCTTCTTCAACCGGCAGGCCAACCGGGCCGACCTGGACGCGTTCTCCTACCTCTATCCCCTCTCGGACGCGACGATGATCCGCAAGATGGAGGGGGCGGAGATCACGGCCGAGCGGCTGGACCACGTGATCAAGGCGTGGCAGCAGGGCCGGATGGTGGAGCACGTGTTCTGCGCGTTCATCGGCGAGCCGCCGCGCGAGGACTTCGTCCCCTACGTCGCCGACTTCTACCTGCAGCTCGAGAACGTGCAGTGGACGGTGATCTCGGGGGTCGTCAACGACACGTTCGTCGTGTCGGTGCGCAACCTGGGCTACTCGCGCAACGCGGGCGACTTCGTGCGGCGCTGGTTCAACGACATCGGCAGCGCCGGCGGGCACCGCACGATGGCCAAGGCCGTGGTGCCGCTCGACGCCTTCCAGCACAAGTTCGGCACGCACGAAGGCAGCCGCATCAACCAGCGCATGCTGGAGCTCGTGCTCGAGTTCCTGCACGAGGCCAAAGCGTAAGGCCTCGCCGCTGCGCGGCTCGGTAGGCCAGCCGCGCTCCACGCGGCTGTCAGGCCGGCCGCTCCGCGGCCGTAAGGCCTCGCGCCTCACGGCGCTCGGTGGGACTCGCCTTCGGCTCGCTGGGACTCACTGCGTTCGCCAGGACTCACTGCGTTCGCTCGGACTCACTGCGTTCGCTCGGACTCACTGCGTTCGCTCGGACTCGGCGCCTGTCGGCGCCTCGTTGGGGACGGCGCTCGCCTTGAAGTGACGGCCTGTTCCCGAGCGAGGCCGCGAAGCGGCCGAGTCCCAGCGAGGTCCGAAGCGCGAAGCCAGCGAGGACGAGTCCCAGCGAGCCGAGCGAAGCGACGGCGAGTCCTACCGAGCCGCGCAGCGGCGAGGCCTTGCACGTCCGAAGGCCGTGGCCCCCCGAGCCGCGCAGCGGCGAGGCCTTGCACGTCCGAAGGCCGTGGCCCCCCGAGCCGCGCAGCGGCGAGGCCTACTCCAGCGCCTGCGTGAGGTCGGCGAGCAGGTCCTCCGGGTCTTCCAGCCCGAGCGAGAGCCGCATCATGCCGCGCGTCACGCCGGCGGCGGCAAGCTCCTCGTCCGTCAGGCCGTACTGCGACGTCAGGCAGGGGAGGCTGCACAGGCTCTCGACACCCCCGAGGCTGGCGGCGCGCTTGATCACCCGCAGGCGGTCGAAGGCGCGGTAGGCCGCCTCCTGCCCTCCCTTCACGTCTATGCAGACCATGCCCCCGAACCCGCTCATCTGGGCCTTCGCAATTTCGTGGTCGGGGTGCGACGGGAGGCCCGGATAGTAGACCCGCTCGATGCGCGGGTGCCCCTCGAGCCCCTCCGCGACGGCCTGCGCGACGGCGTTGTGGCGGGCGACGCGCAGCGGCATCGTCTTCAGGCCGCGGCCAAGCGCGTAGGCGGGTTGCGGGTCGAGGATGCCGCCGAACAGGCGCCGGGCCTTCGCCAGCGGGTCGATCAGCTCGCGGCGCCCCGACAGCACGCCCGCGGTGACGTCACTGTGCCCGTTCAGGTACTTCGTGGCGCTCTGCATGCAGAGGTCGACGCCCATCGCCAGCACCGGCTGGTTGAGCGCGCTCGCGAAGGTGTTGTCCATCACCGAGAGCACGCCCGCGGCGCGGCAGGCCGCCGCGACGGCGCGCACGTCCACGCACCGCAGCGTCGGGTTGATGGGCGACTCGAACCAGACCAGCTTCGTCTTCGGGCCGATGACACCGGCAGGGTCGCGCATCGCCTCGAGCGGGACGAACCGGCGCTCCACGCCGAACCGCGGGAGCACGTCCTCGAGGATGTGGAACGTGCCGCCGTAGATGGCCGAGCAGCAGACGACCTCGTCGCCGGCCTTCAGCAGCCCGAAGAGCGCGGTCGCAATCGCGGCCATCCCCGAGCTGAACGTGAGCGCCGCCTCCGCCCCGTCCACGGCCGCCAGCTTCTGCTCGACGCCGACCACCGTCGGGTTCTCGTAGCGGGAATAGAGGTAGGCCTGCGTCTTGCCGGCCTGGTAGTCCTCGACGGCGCGGGCGGATGCGAAGACGAAGGTGCTCGTCTCGTAGATGGGCGTGGTGAGGGCCTCGGTGACGCCCAGCGGCACCCGTTCCCCGGTATGAATCAGCTCGGTCTGCTTCCCCATGGATGGAGAGGATACCGCAAGGGCCGCGCACCTGCGGGGCGCGGCAGGCGGCGGGACGCCTGGTCCGGCCTCGCCCCTCGACTCCGCTCGGGCCACGGTGGGATTCGCCTGCCCTGAGCGGAGTCGAAGGGCTTGCCCCGAGCGGAGTCGAAGGGCCTGCCCTGAGCCCGGAGTCGAAGGGCCTGCCCTGAGCGGAGTCGAAGGGCCTGCCCTGAGCGGAGTCGAAGGGCCTGCCCCGAGCGGAGTCGAAGGGCTTGCCCTGAGCGGAGTCGAAGGGCCTGCCCTGAGCGGAGTCGAAGGGCCTGCTCGCTGGGGCTCCTACGACGACCGGGGCGCCGGCGGCGTCGCGGTCTTGCGGCTGCGGCTCGCCCGCGCCTGCAGGCGTTCGCCCGCGGCGCCGACGATCGGATCGATGAACTGGCGATAGGCGTCCTCGTAGCCGCGCTCCACGAGCTCGCTGGTGGCGTGCGCGCGATCGGACCGCACGTCGTGCGTGCCCGCCAGGTCGAATGGCGCGACCGGGTTGTGCCCCGGGCGCACCGGGTACACGCCGCGGAACTGCCGCTGCACCTGGAGGACCGCCTCCCCGAATGCCAGCGTCTCGGCATCGGCGGCCTGCTCGTTCAGCCGGCCCCAGGCGTCGATGCGCGGCGGCACGAGCGCATGCGGCACGGGCAGGTCTGGCGATGCCCCGACGATGATGACCTGTTCGGCGCCGGCCGCGGCGGTCTCCTCCAGCAGCCGCAGCAGGCTGCCGGGCCGGTCCTGCAGCCGGTGCGCCTCGCCTCGCCAGAAGCTGTCGGGCGCGAATCGCACGAGGCGCGGCTCCGTCATGCCGGGGATCGTCAGCGCCCCGCTGAGGGCATCGATGGCATGGTCACTCGCGAGCCCCGCGAGGTCGAACGCTTCCGCCGGTCGTGGCCCCTGCGCGCCGGGCGGCGGAAACAGCGTGCGGCGGAACGGCTCGCGGACGAGGCCGAACACCAGGTCCCGTCGCGCATCGAGATCGTGGGCCACCAGGAGCAGCTCACGGAAGCCGGGATGGCCGAGGTTCTCCGCGAGCAGTTCCGTGTAGCGTCGCGACAGGTCGCCCAGGTCCGGCTTCTGGATTGGGGCGCCGCCCTTCAGCAGATCCCAGACGCCGCGCGTGAAATGCTGGATGGCCGGGCCGGCGTCGAGCGGCGCGCCGATCAGCGCCCACAACGGGTTGCCGCGCGCCGTCCGCCGGATCGGTGCCTGCCACCAGGCGGCCAGTGTGCCGCCCGCCAGGATCAGCGCCGCCATCCCCACCAGGACCGCCATCGCGCGCGGCAGCCACGTGGGCAGCCCACCGGGTCCGAAGGCATCGGCCAGCACGCCGACATACGCCGTGATGACCCCGTGGCCCGCCTCCAGGCCGGCCATCCCGAGGGCCAGTCCCACGGGGTAGACGAGGATGGCCAGCGCCACGAACAGCAGGGGCACCGCGAACACCACACCGATGGCGGCCAGCAGCCAACCCAGCACCCGGAGGGGCCAGCGCCACTGGTACAGGCGCGCCGCGGCCGGCTGACGCCAGAGGCCCGCCTGGTCCCAGAGCCGGGACGCCCCGTCGACCGCCGCGTAGACCGCGCCGACGGCGCCGATGCCGCGGCCGGCCACCAGATCGATCTTCACGCCCGCCTCGTCCAGCGCGCGCAGGACGCCCGCGTGGTACGCGCCGTCCACGCCGGTGCCGGTCAGCACCAGCGCCGTGCGGCGCTCCGGCGAGTAGTGATGGTCGCGGTCGCTCACGCGGGAGGACGCCCCAGGGGGCGCCGGCGGGAGCCGGGGAATGGAGGCGCCGCGCCGAGGGGGGACCGGCGCCGGTTGCGGGGCCCGTGTGCGCCCAGGGCAGCCACGCGGCTACTCGTCGTGGATGGTGGCGAGCGTGATGATCTCGAAGGTGCGCGCGCCCGCCGGCGTCGTCACGGAGATCTCGTCGCCCTCCTCCTTGTTGAGGATGGCACGGCCGATCGGCGACGAGGTGGAGATCAGGCCCTTCTCGGCGTCGGCGTCCTCGGGCATGACGAGCTGGTAGACGAACTCGTTGCCGTTCGATTCCCGCAAGGTGACCGTCGAGCCGAACCCGGCCTTGCCGTGCGGGATGCGGTCCAGGTTCATGAGGGCAATCTCGTTCATCCGGCGCTTCAGCATCGCGATGCGCGCGTTGACGTAGGTCTGCCGCTCCTTCGCCGCCTGGTACTCCGCGTTCTCACGCAGGTCGCCGAGCTCACGGGCGCGCTGGATCTCCTTCGGGAGCTCCATCTTCAGCTCGCGCTCCAGCGCCGCGACTTCCTGCTCGAACTTCTTGAGAATCTTGTCCTTCATCGCTCAAACTTTGGAGTGTAGCACATCTGGTATGCTCGCCCGTGGGCATCCCATGATGCCCGGCCCGCCATGCCATCCGTGACCCGCCCCGCCATCACAAGCCGGCAGCATCCGCTCGTCCAGGCGTTCAAGCGCGCGGCCCGTGGGGGCCCCGACACGCCGGCGTTGCTGGACGGCTGGCATCTCGTCGCCGAGGCCGCTTCCGCCGGCATACCGATCGAGACCGTGGCGGTGGTCGCCGACGCCGTGGATGACACACGCGCCGCCATGCTCGACCACCTGGCGAGCGCGGGCACGCGGCTCGTCACGGTGTCGGCGGCGGTGCTCGATGCCATGTCCCCCGTGCGCACCCCGGCGGGCATCGTCGCGCTGGTGACGCGGCCCTCGACCGTCCCGGGCGCGGCGGTCCATCCCGCGCCGGCGCTCGCGCTCCTGGCCGTCGGCATGCAGGACCCCGGCAACGTCGGGGCCACGCTGCGCGCGGCGGAGGCTGGTGGCGCCACGGGCGTGCTCCTCGCCGGCGACTCGGCCGACCCGTTCGGGTGGAAGGCGCTGCGCGCCTCGATGGGGAGCGCGTTGCGCCTCCCCGCCCCTGTCGTCGACGATCCGCTCGAGGCCTGCCGGCATTTGCGGGAGGCCGGCGTACGCCTCCTCGCGACCACCCCGCGCGGAGGCCAGCCGATGGACCGCGTCGACCTCACAGGCCCGGTGGCGTTCATCCTGGGCGGCGAGGGGCCCGGCCTGTCGGATACGATCGTTGCGGCGGCCGACGCCGGCATCACCATCCCGATGTCGCCGCCCGTCGAATCCCTGAACGTCGCGGTGGCGGCGGCGTTGCTCGTCTACGAGGCGCGCCGCCAGCGACGGCAGTTGCAGCACACCTGATGGCCGGCCTCTTCGACGACGAACCCGCCCCGGTGCCCGAGGATCCGCGCGCGATCCCGCTTGCCGAACGCATGCGCCCGCGCACGCTGGACGACGTCGTCGGCCAGGAGGAGCTCATCGGGCCCGGCCGGCCGCTGCGTGAGGCCATCGAGCGCGACCTGTTGCAGTCCATCCTCCTCTGGGGCCCCCCCGGCACCGGCAAGACCACGCTGGCGCGCCTGATTGCCGACCTCACGGCCGCCGAGTTCGTCGCGTTCAGCGCGGTGCTCTCCGGCATCAAGGAGGTGAAGGAGGTCATGGCCGCGGCGGAGCAGCGCCGCCGGCGCCAGGGCCGCCGGACCATCGTGTTCGTCGACGAGATCCACCGCTTCAACCGCGCCCAGCAGGACGCCTTCCTGCCCCGGGTCGAGGCGGGCGACATCGTGCTGATCGGCGCGACCACCGAGAACCCCTCGTTCGAGGTCAACGCCGCGCTGCTCTCCCGCTCGAAGGTGTTCGTGCTCCAGCCGCTCGGCGTCGAGGCGCTGATCGAGATCCTGCGCCGGGCGCTCGCCGACGAGGAACGTGGGCTGGGCAAGGAACACCCGGTGGCCGACGAGGACGCGCTCGCGGCCATCGCACGGTATGCGAACGGCGACGCCCGCTCGGCGCTCAACCTCCTCCAGCTCGCCGTGGCCGCGGCGCCGAACCCGACCGGCGCGCCGCACGTCACCATGGCACTGCTGGAGCGGACGGTGCAGCGCAAGGCGCTCCTCTACGACAAGAGCGGCGAGGAGCACTTCAACATCATCTCGGCGCTGCACAAGTCCATGCGCAACTCCGACCCCGACGCCGCGGTCTACTGGCTGGCTCGCATGCTCGAGGCCGGCGAGGACCCGCTCTACGTGGCCCGTCGCCTCGTGCGGTTCGCGTCCGAGGACGTCGGCAATGCCGACCCGCAGGCGTTGACCGTCGCCGTGGCGGCAAAGGACGCCGTGCACTTCATCGGGCTGCCCGAGGGCAACACGGCGCTCGCCCAGGCCGCCATCTACCTGGCCACCGCGCCCAAGAGCAACGCCGTCTACAAGGCCTACGGCGCAGCGGCCGCGGCCGCGAAGGACGACGTGGCGGAGCCGGTGCCGCTGCACCTCCGTAACGCGCCCACGAAGCTGATGAAGCAGCTGAACTACGGGAAGGGCTACCAGTACGCCCACGACGAGGCTGAGGGCGTCGCCGCCATGGACTGCCTGCCGGACAACCTGCGCGGCCGGCAGTTCTACGACCCGCCCGAGCGTGGGTTCGAGAAGGAGATCAAACGTCGCCTCGACGGCTGGAAGGAGATCAAACGCAAACGCCGCGGAGACTGACCGCGCCCCGGCCGTGCCATCTGTGCCATCTGTGCCATCTGTGCCATCTGTGGCCTCTGTGCCATCTGTGGCCTCTGTGGCCTAGATGCGGTCGAAGTTCTTCTCCACTTCCCTCCTCGTGATGCGCAGCATCACCGGCCGGCCGTGCGGGCACACCGTCGAGTACGCCGTCGCGCGCAGCTCCTCCAGGATGTGCTGCATCTTCTCCATGGTCAGCGGATAGTTCGCCTTCACCGCGGCGTGGCACGCCATCGTGGCGGCAATCTGCTTGAGCGCCTCCTCGAGGCGCAGGCCGCGGTCGAGGCCTTCCAGGTCCTCGGCGAGCGCGCGGATGACCGCGTCGCACTCGTCCGGCGGCAGCAGCACCGGCACCGCGCTCACCTTGAGCGTGTCGCCGCCGAACTCCTCCACCTCGAAGCCCATCTGCGCGAGCGCCGCCGTCCGCGTGGCCAGCGCCTGCCGTTCTCCTGGTGGCAGCTCGATGACCATCGGCACGAGCAGACGCTGGCTTTCGAGCGGCGCGCTGGTCAGCCGCTCCATGATGCGCTCGAACAGCACACGCTCGTGCGCCACGTGCTGGTCGATGATCGAAATCCCCTCGTCGTCGATGGCGACGATGAACGTGTCACGAAACTGGCCGAGCGGGATCATCGGCCGCACCGGGTTGACGTACGCGGGCACGCCGGGCGCGTCGGGGATCTCCACGGGCGGGGGCACGGGGGACGAGTTCGCGCCCGTCACGATCTGCGGAGGGGTCGGCAGGTCCGGAGCCGGCGCAGGCGCCGCCGGGACAGGCCGTGAGGCAGAGGGCTGCCACCGGCTCGTGTAGACACCGCCGGCGAGCACACCCGGGATCGCCTGCGCCAGCGGACGGCCCGGAACGAGGTCCGACGGGCGGAGCTGGAGCTCGGGGGCCGGCCCCCGCCCGAGCGCGTCCCCCACCCCGCGGCGGACGATCTCGTGGATCAGCGACTGCTCGCGAAAGCGGACCTCCGCCTTCGTCGGGTGGACGTTGACGTCGACGCGGTCCGGTGGGACCTCGAGGAAGAGGTGGACCTCCGGGCTGCGCTCCTTGTTGGACGCGACGCTGTAGGCGTCGAGGATCGCGTGCGCAATCGTGCGGTCCTTGACGATCCGGCGGTTCACGAAGACGTGCTGGGGGCCACGGACCGGGCCCTGTTCGGCCAGCGCCGCGATGAACCCGGAGAGCACCACGCCGGTGTGCTCGCGGCGCACCTCGACCAGGTCCTGCCGATCGCCGTACAACTGGTAGAGGCGATCCTGCAGGCGTCCGACCGGCGGGCACTGCAGCAGCTTGCGGCCCGCGCTCGTGAGCGTGAAGCCAATCTCCGGGTAGCAGAGCGCCAGCTGCGTCACCACGCGCGACACCTGCGCGGACTCCGCGCCGTCCGACTTGAGGAACTTGCGGCGGGCCGGCAGGTTGTAGAACAGGTCCCCCACCTCGATCGCGGTGCCCTCCGGGCCGCCGGCTTCCATGACCGACTCGATCAGGCCCCCGTTCACCCGGATCTCGGTGCCGGCGGCCGCCCCACGCGCCCGCGTCCGCAGGCGGAAGTGCGAGACCGACGCGATGCTCGGCAGTGCCTCGCCCCGGAAGCCAAGCGTGACGATGGCGCCAAGGTCGTCGGCACGGCGGATCTTGCTCGTCGCGTGCCGCTCCAGGCAGAGGCGGGCATCCTCCGGCTCCATGCCGATGCCGTCGTCCTCGACCTTGATGAGCTTCTTGCCGCCGTACTCGATCGTCACGGCGACCCGCGTCGCCTGCGCGTCGATTGCGTTCTCGATGAGCTCCTTGACGACCGACGCCGGCCGCTCCACGACCTCACCAGCCGCAATCTGGTTCGCCAGATCGTCCGGCAGCTTCGTGATCCGTCCCACAGGTCTCCCTACCTACTCACCACGTCGCACCTTCGTGCGGCACCCTCGTGCGGCACCTTCGTGCGGCACCTTCGTGCCCTACATCCACTTGGCCCGCTTGAAGATCCAGTACATCACGAGACTCATGCCGCTCATCATGCCGAGCACCCACCAGAACTGCACGTCTTCCCCACCGGGGAACTCGGGGATCGGGATGTTCATGCCCCAGAGGCCGGTCACCACCGTCAGGGGTCCGAAGAGCGTGGCCACCACGGCGATCAGCTTCGACGCCTGGGCCAGGCGGTTCGAGATGGCCGCCAGGTGCGCGTCGAGCAGGCTGGTGACCCGGTCCTGGAAGATGGTCGCCTCATCCGTCATGCGCACGAACTGGTCGTGCACGTCCCGGAAGCGGTAGGCCATCTCCTGCGAGATGATGTCGAACTCCCGCCGCGCCAGGCGCCCGACGACGTCGCGCTGCGGGATGACCACCCGGCGCAGCGAGGCGATGTCGCGCTTGACGGCGAGGATGTCGCCGGTGAGGTCATCCTCGCCGCCGGCCAGGACCCGTTCCTCGATGGCGTCGAGCCGCGACTCGAGCTTGTCCACCTCCGGCCGGTAGTGATCGACCATCGTGTCGATGATCCGGTGCATCAGGGCCACCGGACCCTCGCTCATGACGACGTCGTTCTTCTCGCAGGCGTCGCTCACCTGGGCCATGGACCGGCGGCCGCCGTCGTGCACGGTGACGAGATACGTGGGACCGACGAAGAAGTCGGTGTCGTGGGTGTCGAAGCAGTGCTCCTCGGCCTGGAAGTTGATGCCGTGGAGGACGAGGTACAGATAAGCGCCGTAGGATTCGAGCTTGGGCAGGTGCCGGGTCTGGAGGGCGTCCTCGACGGCAAGGGCGTGAAAGCCGAACGTCTCCCGGAGGACGCGCGCGTCGTCGTCGTCCGGGCGCTGGATGTCGACCCAGGCGAACACCCCGCTGTCGGGGGCCAGCCAGGCCGGGTCGAGGCGGCCGACCCGTTCGGTCCGGCCGCCCCGACGCACGTGGATGCTAATCAATCACCGACCCGCACCGCCAGCGCCGCCTGCGCCGCGGCCAGCCGGGCCACCGGGATGCGGTACGGCGACGCGCTGACGTAGTCGAGCCCGACGCTCTCGAAGAAGTGCACCGAGGCCGGGTCGCCGCCGTGCTCGCCGCAGATCCCGACCTTCAGGTCGGGCCGGGTCGAGCGGCCGCGCTCGACGCCTGTCCGGACCACCGCGCCGACGCCGACGGTGTCGATGCTGGCAAAGGGATCCTTGTCGAGGATCTTCTTGTCCTGGTAGATCCGCAGGAACTTGCCCACGTCGTCGCGCGAGAAGCCGAACGTGAGCTGCGTGAGGTCGTTTGTGCCGAACGAGAAGAACTGGGCCTCGCTGGCAATCTCGTCGGCGGTCATCGCACCGCGCGGGATTTCGATCATGGTCCCGACGAGGTACTTGATCCGGACCTTCTGCTCCTTCATCACCTCGGCGGCCACGCGGTCGACGATGGCCTTCTGGTCGCGCAGCTCCTTCACGAGCCCGACGAGCGGAATCATGATCTCGGGGACGACCTTCAGGCCTTCCTTGTTGAGCTGGCAGGCGGCCTCCATGATGGCGCGGGCCTGCATCTCGGTGATCTCCGGATAGGTGATCCCGAGGCGCACGCCGCGGTGCCCGAGCATGGGGTTGAACTCGTGGAGCTGCTCCACCCGGGCCAGCAGCGCCTTCTTATCGGCGAGCGCCTTGCCGGTCTGGCCCTTCGCCTCCATGACCGCGACCTCGACCATGAGCTCCTCGCGCTTCGGCAGGAACTCGTGGAGCGGCGGATCGATGGTGCGGATGGTGACCGCCGTGCCCTTCATCGCCTTGAACACGCCGTAGAAATCGGCGCGCTGCAGCGGCAGGAGCTCGGCCAGCGCGGCCCGGCGATCGGCTTCGGTGGTCGCCAGGATCATGCGCTGCACGATCGGGATGCGCCCCTCGCCGAAGAACATGTGCTCGGTGCGGCAGAGCCCGATGCCCCGGGCGCCGAACGCGTAGGCAATCTCGGCCTGGTCCGGCAGGTCGGCATTGGCCCGCACGCCCATGCGGCGGAACTTGTCCGACCAGGTCAGCAGCTGGTTGAACCGCTGGAAGATGTCGGACTCGGACGGGGGCATCTGCCCCGCCAGCACCTGGAGGATCTCGCTCGGGTGGGAGGCCACCTTCGCGAGCTTCACCTCGCCGGTGAGGCCGTCGAACGACACGAAGTCGCCTTCCTTGACGACCTGGCCGTCCACGCGGAAGGTGCGGCCGTGCTCGTCGATCGCCAGCTCCCCGGCGCCGACGACGGAGGGTTTGCCCATCTGGCGGCCGACGACGGCGGCGTGGGAGGTCATGCCGCCGGTGGCGGTGAGGATGCCCTGCGCGACCCACATGCCGTGGATGTCGTCCGGCACGGTCTCACGCCGCACCAGGATCACCGGCTTGCCGTCGTTCGCCCACTGCACGGCGTCGTCCGCCGTGAAGACGACGTGGCCCGAGGCCGCGCCCGGCGACGCCGGCAGGCCGCGGGTGGCCGTCGGGATGCCCTTCCACTCCTTCTGGTCGAAGCCCGGGGCGAGCAGCTGCGACAGCGACTCGGGGTCGACGAGGAGCACGGCTTCCTTCGGGGTGATCAGGCGCTCCTTCACCATGTCGGTCGCGATGACGACGGCGGCATAGCCGGTCCGCTTGCCGTTGCGCGTCTGGAGCATGTAGAGCTTCTCGTCCTGGATCGTGAACTCGAAGTCCTGGACGTCGCGGTAGTGCTTCTCGAGCCTGGTCGTGATGTCGCGAAGCTGCTTGTACGCCTTCGGCATCTCGTCCTGGAGGTTGGCGATCGGCTCGGGGGTGCGGATGCCGGCGACGACGTCTTCGCCCTGGGCGTTGATGAGGAACTCGCCGTAGAACTCCCGTGCCCCGGTGGCCGGGTTGCGGGTGAAGCCCACGCCGGTCGCCGACCGCATGCCGGTGTTGCCGAACACCATCATCTGGACGTTGACGGCCGTGCCGAGCGCGTCGGCGATGTCGTAGATGCGGCGGTATTCCTTTGCGCGCGGGTTGTTCCAGGAGCGGAAGACGGCGTTGCGCGCCATGCGCAGCTGCTCGTGGGGATCCTGCGGGAACTCACGGCCCGACTTCGCCTTCACGACGGCCTTGTAGCGGGTGACCACGTCGCGCAGCGACGCCTCCTCGAGCTCGGTGTCGAGCTCGACGCCCGCGGCCTTCTTCACCGCGTCGAACTCGTGCTCGAAGGCATCCTTCGGGATCTCCAGCACGACGTTGCCGAACATCTGGATGAAGCGGCGGTAGCTGTCGTAGGCGAACCGGCCGTTCGAGGTCCGGGCCTTCAGCCCTTCCACGGCCTTGTCGTTCAGCCCGAGGTTCAGGATCGTGTCCATCATGCCGGGCATCGAGAACTTCGCGCCCGAGCGGACCGACACGAGCAGGGGATTCTCGGTGGAGCCGAGCGTGGCCCCCGCGGCCTTCTCGAGCTTCTTCACGTGCTCGGTGATCTCGGACTCGATGGCCGGCGTGAGCTTGTTGCCGTTCGCGTAGTAGAGGTTGCAGGCGTCGGTGGAGATCGTGAACCCGGGCGGCACCGGCAGGCCGGCGTTGGTCATCTCGGCCAGACCCGCGCCCTTGCCGCCGAGCGTGTCCTTCATGCTGCGGTTGCCGTCGGCCTTGCCGTTGCCGAAGAAGTACACGTACTTCCCGGCCTTCGGCGCCGATGCCCGCCCCGTGGCCGTGCGCGCGACCTTCTTCGCCTTGACCACGGCCTTCGCGACGGCCTTCACGGCCGCCCGCTTCGCGCCGCCCTTCTTCGCGGCGCTCTTCTTCTTCGCGGCCTTCGCGGCCACGGTCTTGCGCGCCGCCGGCCGCCGGGCGGCCACCACCTTCTTCGCCTTCGTCGCCTTCTTCGCCTTCTTCGCCATCAGCGCCTACTCCTGACTCTCCGTTTGAGGAACGATTTCCGAGACGTCCGCCAGTGACAGGATGAGGGCCTCGAGCCGCTTCATCAGCCGGAGCCGCGCCGCGCGCAACCCGGGATCCTCGGCCATCACCAGCACGTCGTCGAAGAACTTGGCGACGCTCGGACCGAACTTGCCGGCCTCGACGAACGCCTCTCGGAACCCGTGGCCGGCGGCCACGGCTCCTTCGATCGTGGCTCGCCGTGCCTCGATCTCGTCGTGCAGCGCCCGCTCCGCCGGCTCCACCAGCGTGGCCCCGAGCGCCGGCCCGGACGCCTCGGCGGCCTCGAACGCCGCCGGCTCCAGGTTGCGCGCGATGTTGCGCACGCGCTTGAAGAGCTCCGCCAACTGCCGGAACTCCGCGGTCTCGGTCACCGCGGGCAGCGTCTCGAGCTTGCGCCGCGCCACCAGCGGAGCGACATCGGCCACCTCGCCGTGGGTCACCGCCCGCACGTTGCGGACGTCGGCGCCGCGCATCTCGAGCACCGACCGCACGCGGTCGCCGAGGAACGCCCAGAGGGCGGCCCGCCGCTCGGCCGCCTCGTCACCGCTCGCGAGGGCCGCGAACGGCTCGGCCGCCTTGTCCACCAGCCCTCGCAGCGTGAGCCGCAGGTCGAGGCCCGTCAGCTCCGGGAGGTCGATCAGGATCCGCACGATGCCCTGGGCCGCGCGGCGCAGGCCGTAGGGATCCCGCGACCCGGTCGGACGCTCGCCGGCGGCAAACATCCCGGCCACCGTGTCGAGCTTGTCGGCCAGGGCGACAGCCGCCCACGGCCCCGCGGCCGTGCCGAGCTCCTGCGCGGACGGCGGCGCGTCGGCCTCCACGCCCACCGGCAGGTAGTGGTGGTAGATGGCCTTCCAGACGCCTTCGGGACGGCCATCCTCGCGGGCGTAGATGCCGCCCATGGTGCCCTGGAGCTCGGTGAGCTCCCGCACCATGTCGGTCGCCAGGTCGGCCTTGCACAGCCGACCCGCCTCCTCGGCCTGCGCCGCGGCCTCGTCCGACAGTCCCAGGACATCGGCGGCAATCCAGCGGGCCAGCGTCCCGACCCGCGCCGCCTTCTCGCGATAGCTGCCGAGCGCCTTGTGGAAGAGCACGGTCTCGAGGCGCTCGATGTGGCCCTCGAGCGGCTTCTCGCGGTCGGCCTCCCAGAAGAACCGCGCGTCGCGCAGACGGGCCGTCAGCACACGCTCGAGGTTGCGCGCGATGATCTCCGGCTTCTCCGGCTCCATGTTGAGCACCGCCAGGAAGTGCGGGATCAACGCGCCCTGGTCGTTCACCAGCGGGAAGAAGTGCTGGTGGTGGATCATCGTGGTGGTCAACACCTCGGAGGGCAGCGAGAGGAACTCCTCTGCGAAGGTGCCGGAGACCACGGCCGGGTACTCGACCAGGTCGGGCACCTCGTCGAGCAGGCCGTGGCCGACGAGCGCGGTCGCCACCCGTCCCCCCTGCCGGCGCGCGGCCACGTCGAGCTCCCGCGCGATGCGGTCGTGCCGCTCGCCGCGCTCCAGCACGACGAAGTTCTCGGCGAGGCGCTTCCGGTAGTCGTCGAAGCCCTTCACCTTGATCGCCCGCCCGGCCCGGCCGCTGGTGGTGAGGAAGCGGTGGCCGAACGTGACGGCCCCCGAGCGCACCTCCTGCACGAGCGGCCCCTGGCCCCGGTCGGTGCGGAAGATCGTGAACGGCACGACCCGCCCGCCGTAGAGGAAGAGGATCCAGCGGATCGGCCGCCCGAACAGCAGCTCGCCGCGGCCGTCCTCGAGCATCGCGTCCCAGCGCATCGCCTTCGGGAAGGTGAGCCGTCGCAGCGCCCCCGCCAGCACGTCGGGAAGCACGTCGACGGCGGCCCGGCCGCGCTCGTGCTTGCGCACCGCCAGGTAGGTGCCCTTCTTCTCGGGCACCTCGACCCGCTCCAGGGCGTCGACCTCGACGCCCGCCTTCTTCGCGAACCCCAGGGCCGCCGGCGTCGGCTGTCCGTCCGCGCCGAACGCGGCGCTCACGGGCGGGCCGGTCACGAGGTCCTCGCGGTCCGGCTGGCGCTCGGCGATCTTGCCGACGCGTGCGGTCAGGCGGCGGGCCGTGCTGAAGGTCTCCACCGGGGCGCCGGCCCCCAGGCGCTGGGCCTCGAGCTCGCGCTCGACGGCGGTGCCAATCTCCACCGTGAGGCGCGGCAGCCAGCTCGCGGGAATCTCCTCGGTGCCGATCTCGATCAGAAGCTCGCGGTCCATCAGATGTCCGCCTCCGCCTCGGCTTCCGCGGCGCGCGCGGCCGCGGCTTCGGCCTCGGCCTCCTCGGCGTAGCGCTTGCAGATCGCGACCGCCAGCTGGCGCACGCGGAGGATGTAGGCCGTCCGCTCCGTGACGCCGATGCTGCCGCTCGAGTCGAGGAGGTTGAAGAGGTGCGAGCACTTGAGGCCATGCTCGAGCGCCGGCAGCAGCAGCCCCCCGGCCAGCAGCTTCTGGCCGAAGGCGTAATTGGCGTCGAACTGCTCGCGGTGGAACCGCGCGAACTCCGCGGCGTCGATCCCGGTCTCCACGTTGAAGGCGAACTTCGACTGCTCGACCTCCTCACGCAGCCGCACCTCGCGATAACTCACGCCGGGCGCCCACTGGAGGTCGAACACGTTGTCGGTCTTCTGGAGGAACATCGCGATGCGTTCGAGGCCGTAGGTGATCTCCGCCGAGATCGGCGAGAGGTCGACGCCCCCCACCTGCTGGAAGTAGGTGAACTGCGTGATCTCCTGCCCGTCGAGCATCACCTGCCAGCCGATGCCCCACGCGCCGAGGGTCGGCGACTCCCAGTTGTCCTCCTCGAAGCGGATGTCGTGCTGGCGCGGGTTGATGCCGCAGGCCTCGAGGCTGTCGAGGTACAGCTGCTGCACCTCGTCCGGCGCGGGCTTGAGGATCACCTGGAACTGCAGGTGCTTGAACAGCCGGTTCGGGTTCTGCCCGAACCGGCCATCGTCCGGCCGCCGGGACGGCTGGACGTAGGCCACGCTCCAGGGCGTGGGCCCGAGCACCCGCAGGAGCGTCTCCGGGTTCGAGGTGCCGGCGCCGACCTCGAGGTCGAGGGGCTGCTGGATCAGGCACCCGCGGGAGGCCCAGAACGCCGAGAGCTTGAGGATGAGGTCTTGGAGGGTCACGGATCTCGTCGGGGTCGGGGGTTCACGGGCGATTGAGCTTCAGGTCGTTCAGGACACGCAGCGAACGCGGCGCGCGGTCGAGGTGTGCCGCGATGAGGGCCTGGTGCTTCCGCTCCAGCTCCCGCAGGATGGCCGGCGTGGCCCCGAGGGCCCCGGCTTCCCGCGGCGGCGTCAACCGGCTCCGCTCCACGAACGCTTCGGCCCCCCGCGACAGGTTCAGGTCCGGCGGGTAGACGCCCTGGAGGCGCAGCAGCCAGCACTCGAAGTACCGGGCCAGCGCCTCGATCGGCGTTCCCGCAGTCAGGGCGTCGAGCACGGAGCAGCCGAGCCGGTAGAGCCGCTCGTCGGCATCCGCGTCCGCCGCCCAGAGATCGATCAACTCGGCAAAGTAGTGACTGTAGCCGAGCGCCTCGGGGTCCGCTGCCGCGAGCGGTGACTTCACCGGCTCCGCGTAGTTGAGCCCCACGAGCTCGCGCCGCTCCTTCTCGAAGTACGCGACGCGTGCCGCCGTGAGCGGCTCCAGCGCGCCGCCGAACCGCCGGCGGCTCCGGGCCGCGTTCGACGCGACGCCGCGCTTCTTCCCCCGATCCCGCGTGAGGAACACCACAATCCGGTCGGCTTCCCCGAGCTTGTAGGTCCGCAGAACGAGGGCGTCAGCCGTATGAAGCGGCACACAGGCCTTTCGTCGGCCGGTCCCACCGGAACCGGCCCCGCACATTCTATCCCGCCCCGGACGCCGTTACGGCGCGAGGTAGCGCAGGAAAATGGTCGCAAACCCGAGGAACGAGGCGAACCCGACGACGTCGGTGAAGGTCGTGATGAAGACCGACGAGGCCAGCGCCGGGTCCACGCGCAGGGCCTTGAGGCCCAGGGGGACGAGGGTGCCGGCCGTGGTCGCCACCAGCATGTTGCACACCATGGCCATGCCGAGCAGGAGCCCCAGCATCGGGTCGGCCTTGGTCACCCAGGCGACGAGCGCGGCGAAGATGCCGAGCACGATGCCGTTGCCCAGGCCAATCGTCGCCTCCTTCACCAGGGCCTTGCGGGCGTTGGCCCACGACAGCTCGCCCAGCGCCAGCCCCCGCACGATGACGGTCAGCGTCTGGGTCGCGGCGTTCCCCCCCATGCCCGCCACGATCGGCATGAAGACGGCAAGCGCCGTCACCCGGCTGATGGTGCCCTCGAAGAGCGCCACGACCGAGGCTGCCACGAACGCCGTGACCAGGTTCACGCCGAGCCATGGGAGGCGCTTTCTCAGGGCCTCGAAGGCGGGGGTGGCCACGCGCTCGTCCCCCGACACGCCCGCGAGGCGATACAGGTCCTCGGTGGCCTCGTCCTTGATGACGTCGATGACGTCGTCCACGGTGATGACGCCGACGAGCTTGTTCTCCTCGTCCACGACGGGGACCGCCAGCAGGTTGTAGGAAGCGACCTGGCGGGCCACCTCCTCCTGGTCGGTATCGACGCGGACGCTGATGAGCTCCGGCGTCATGATGCGCTTGAGCGGCGTCTCCGGCGAGACCAGGAGCAGCCGGCGCAGGGACGTCACGCCCACGAGGTGGCGCCGGGCATCGACGATGTAGAGATAGAAGACCATCTCCACGTCGCGGGACCCCTGGAGGGCGGTGATCGCCTCCCCCACCGTCAGGTCCTCGCTGAGCGCGAAGACGCTGGGGTTCATGATGCGGCCGGCGGTCTGCTCGCCGTACTCGAGCAGGCTCTCGACGTCGCCGGACTGCCGCCGGCGCATGAGGTCGAGCACCTCCTCCTGCATCTCGTCCGGCAGGTAGTCGATCAGCGCCGCCGCATCGTCCGAGGGGAGCTCCTGCAGGAGGCGCGCAACCTCCTCGGCCGACCGACCGGTGAGGAGCAGGGCGCCCGGCTCGGGCCCCATCTCGCTGACCGTTTCCATCGCCAGCCGGGCATTGCGCTCGACGAGAACCGAGAACACGGCCTGGCGCTCGGAGTCGTGCAGGTCCGCGAAGATCTGCGCCAGGTCGGCCGGATACTGCTTCTGGAGGAGGTTGAGGAGGTTGGCGGTCGCACCAATCCGCAGCAGTCGCTTGACCGAATCGAGCACGACATCGCTTCTGCGCTGCGGAGTCATCAAGACCGCCTCGTTCTAACAGACCACAACCGTGCAAATGTAGCACAGAAAGGGGCTTCCGGCCGCGCCAGGGCCTGGCCAGCCGGGCCGTTCCGCGCGCCGATGCCTCCTCCCCCGCGCCCCGCCACAGCCCGGGTGTCGACGGGCGATCACGAGGGGTCATCCACAGATGAACACGGATGAACACCGATGCACCAGGGTTGAGGACGGCCAGCATCCTGCGCCCCCGCATGCCAAGAAAAGTTATCCGCGGATGAACGCGAAGGAACGCGGATAGCACCGGGACGGGACTTGCGGCACGGGCCCGGCGGCGGCCCCCGTCAGGGGCCGCGAGCAGGCGACGGGCCGGGAGCTGGAGAACCCGGGGGGATTCAGGCCGGGCTCTCCAGCTCCTGGCCCGTCACCTGCTCCCTGCGCGCCTCCGGCGCGCGCCGGGCGGAGCGCACGCCCCATCCGTGTTCATCTGTGTTCATCTGTGGATGACTCCCGTGGATCCCCGCCGCGCAGCGGCAGGAGGCGGCGACACGCGTGCGGTGGACGGGCGCCCGGGAGCAGGCAGAAACAGGGAGCCCCGCCGGCGCATCCGCGTTCATCCGCGTTCATCCGCGGATAAATCTCGTAGGGCTGGCGATCAGCGCTTGCGGCGTTTGGCGGGCAGGCCGAGTTCGTCGAGGGTGCGTTCGTCCTCGCGCCAGTCGCGGCGCACCTTCACGTGGACGTCGAGGAACACCCGCGTGTCGAAGAACCGCTCCAGCTCCTGGCGGGCCGCCGTGCCGATGGCCTTGATGCGTGACCCGCCCTTCCCCACCAGGATGGGCTTCTGCGAGTCGCGGTCCACCAGGATGCTGCAGTAGAGCCGCAGCAGGCCGTTCTCGTCGGGCTCCTCGAACCGGTCGACGACGACGGCCGTCGAGAACGGGAGCTCCGCGTGGGTCTGCTGGAGCACCTGCTCGCGCACGATCTCCGCGACGAAGAAGCGCTCCGGCTGATCCGTGAGGTAGTCCTCCGGATACAGGGGCTGCCCCTCCGGGAGGTGCGAGAGCAACACCTCCTCGAGCCGGTCCATGTTGAGCCCCTTGAGCGCCGACACGGGCACGATGGCGGCGAAGCCCACGTCGCGGTCGTAGGCGGCAATCCGCGGGAGCAGATCGGCCTTGTCGACGAGATCCACCTTGTTGAGGATCAGCACGCGCGGCTGGGAACTGCGCCGCACCATCTCCATGAGGAAGCGGTCGCCCGCGCCCGAGGGCTCGCTGGCGTCCACCACCGCCGCCACGAGATCGACTTCCCGCAGCGCCTCCACCGCGACGTCCATCATGCGCACGTTGAGGCGGTGCAGGGGCCGGTGCACGCCGGGCGTGTCGACGAAGACGACCTGCCCGCCTTCCGGCGCGCCGGGTGCCGGGCCGAAGTTCCGGGCGCCGGCAATCCGGTTGCGGGTCGTCTGGGGCTTGTCCGACACGATGGCCAGCTTCTCGCCGACCAGCTTGTTGAGCAGCGTGGACTTGCCGGCATTGGGCCGGCCGACGAGGGCGACGAATCCGGCCTTCATTTCCCCGACTCGACCACGAGATCGGCGGAAGCCTCGCGCCGCTGGATGCGCACCCGGTTCACGCGGCGCCGCTCGGCCTCGAGGACCTCGACCGCCAGGCCGTCCACGTCGAAGGTCTCGCCGATGACAGGCACACGGCCCAGGTGCGCGAGCAGATAGCCGCCCACGGTTTCGAAGCCGTCTCCCTGCACCTGCACCTTCAGCCGGTTGGCCATCTCCTCCACGTGCGCCTTTCCGCTGAACACGAACACGCCGTTGCCCTCGTCCACGACCGGCTCGACCTCCACGTCGTACTCGTCGCGGATCTCGCCGACGATTTCCTCGAGCAGGTCCTCGAGCGTCACGAGCCCGGCCGTGCCGCCGTACTCGTCGACCACAATCGCGCTCTGCACGCGGTTCCGCTGGAACTCCTCGAGCAGCTCCGGCACCTTCTTGGTCTCGGGCACGAAGTACGCCGCGCGCGCCAGCGCCGTGATCGGCTGGCTGCGATCCGCGGCGCGCTCCTGGATGAGGTCCTTCACGAAGATGAACCCGACGATGTTGTCGAGGTCGTCCTTGAACACCGGGACCCGCGAGTACTGCTGCTCGCGGAAGACCGCGTAGAGGTCGTCCCAGCTCGCGTCCGCGCTCACCGCGACGATGTCCGGCCGGGGCGTCATCACCTCACGCACCATCGTCTCGCGGAAGTCGACGATGGAGCGGAGCAGCTCGCGGGCTTCCTCCTCGTCCTCCTCGCCGCCCTCGGACGGCGCCTGCGTGGCCTCGGGGTCTCCGCCGTTGGCGCCAGGCGCCTGCGGCTCGGTCGTCTCCCCCTCGGCCGGCGACGACCGCTCGCGGCGCGGCGCGCCGACGCTCAGCACCGCCAGCGACAGCGGCTGCAGCACCCGGGCGACAACGTGGAAGGACGGCAACAGCAGGTCGAGCGCACGCTCCGGGTTCTTGCGGATGAACAGCAGCGGCACGAGGTGCTCGCACACCAGCACGAAGACCGTGATCGAGACGAGCAGCAGCGGCAGCCCACGCGAGAAGTCGACCCCGGTGACCCGCGCGAGCAGGATGGCGGCCACGACGGGGATGAGCGCCAGCAGCACACGCGCCGGCACGAACAGCCGCAGCGGGTTGTCGAGGTAGAGGCCGAGCAGGTCGTCGCGGCCGCTCCGCTCCACCTGGAGCCGCAGCGACAGCCGCATCAGCGAGCTGAACGCCGCCGTGATGGTGCCGATGTAGATTGCGGCACATCCCAGCAGGAACAGCACGAGGGGCGTCATCGTGTCGTGGGCCGGCCCGAACCGCGGCCCGTGCCGCGTTCGATCAGGCCCTCCTTGAGCCCGCCCTTGCGACGGAGCCGCGCCTCGGCGCGCGCCATGCGGCCGTCATCGGATTCGTGGTCGTAGCCGAGCAGGTGCAGCAGCCCGTGCAGCGCGAGCACACGCAGCTCGGTGGAGAGCGAGTGCCCCGCCTCGCGGGCCTGCCGCGTCGCGACGCCCCCGGCGATCACGATGTCCCCGAGGAACCGCCGGCCCCCGGGACCACGCCCCTCGCCCGGGAACGAGAGCACGTCCGTGGCGGCGTCCTTGCCGCGATAGGAGCGGTTCAGCGTGCGGACCCGGGTGTCGGACACGACCGCGACCGAGACCTCGCCACGGGCGGCCGCCGGGGCCACGCGCTGCAGCCAGGCCGCCAGGCCGCGGGCGGACGGCTGCGCGCCGTCCGGCGTGGCCACCGTGACGACCAGGCGGGCTTTTGGCGGGTCGCCCCCGTCGCGCGTGGCAGCGTGCGCCATCGTCATGCGGGCCCGAACCCGGGCAAGGTGGCGGTGGCCTGCGCCTCGTAGGCCTTCACGATCGCCTGGACCAGCTTGTGGCGGACGACGTCGCGCTCGTCGAAGTGCACGAACGCGATGCCCTCGACGTGCTGCACGACGTGCATCGCCTCCACGAGCCCGGAGATGCGGCCCGTCGGCAGGTCGATCTGCGTGATGTCACCGGTCACGACCGCCTTGGAGCCGAAGCCCAGGCGCGTGAGGAACATCTTCATCTGCTCGCTGGTGGTGTTCTGCGCCTCGTCCAGGATGACGAACGCGTCGTTGAGCGTGCGGCCGCGCATGAACGCAATCGGCGCCACCTCGATGACCCCGCGCTCGAGGTAGCGGTCCGCCTTCTCGACGTCGAGCATGTCGTAGAGCGCGTCGTACAGGGGCCGCAGGTAGGGATTCACCTTCTCCTGCAGGTCGCCGGGCAGGAAGCCCAGCTTCTCCCCTGCCTCGACGGCGGGACGGGCGAGGATGATGCGGCTGACCTTCTTGGCGAGCAGGTAACTCACGGCCTGCGCCATCGCGAGGTAGGTCTTGCCCGTGCCCGCGGGACCGATGCCGAAGACGATGTCGTGTTCCTCGATGGCGGTGAGGTAGCGCCGCTGGTTGGCCGATTTCGCGGCAATCCGCTTCTTGCCGGCCGTGCGGACCTGGCCCCCCTTGAGGAAATGGTCACGCAGGTCCACGTTGCCGTTCTCGGCGACCAGGGCGGCCGCCGTCTTGACGTCGCGGGCCGACAGGCCATGCCCCTCGCCAATGAGCGCACCGACCTGCTCCACGAGGCGCGCAACCTTCGCCGTGTCCCCGGCGTCGCCCTCGACGATCAGCTCGTGCCCCTGGGTCCGGATGCGGACGTTCAGCAGGGCTTCGAGGTGCCGGAGGTTGTCGTCGTAGGCGCCGAAGAGCGTCTCGACGGCGGCCTCGGGCACCGCCATCTTTCGCAAGGAGGCCGTACTGATCGCGTTATCCCCTTGTGTTACAGAGACTTAACTCCGCAAATCGTAACAGAGGCCCCGGGGGCCGTCAAGACGTGCTCCGGATGTGGAGCTCGCGGAGCTGCCGCGGGTCGACGGTCGACGGCGCGTCGCACATCAGGTCCACCGCCTGGGTCGTCTTCGGGAACGGAATCACCTCCCGGATGGACGACTCGCCGGCCAGCATCGCGCAGATTCGGTCGAGCCCGAGGGCGAGCCCGCCGTGCGGCGGCGTCCCGTACTCCAGCGACTCCAGGAAGAAGCCGAAGCGGTGCTTCGCGTCCTCCTCGCTCAGCCCGAGCAGGCGGAACACCTCGGCCTGGGTCTCGCGGTCGTGGATACGGATGCTGCCCCCACCGAGCTCCCAGCCGTTCAGCACCACGTCGTAGGCCTTGGCCAGCACCGCGCCCGGGTCGGTCTTGAGCCTGGCCAGATCCTCCTCGCGCGGCGCCGTGAAGGGATGGTTCACCGAGTCCCAGCGGTTCTCGTCGGCGTTCCAGAGGAACAGCGGGAAGTCGGTGATCCACACGAGGGCCCACACGCCTTCCGGGATCAGCCCGCGCTTCCTTGCGACCTGGAGCCGCAGCTGCCCCAGGATCTCGGACGTCCGGTCCGGTGCGCCGGACGCGAGCACCACCAGGTCGTCTGGCGTCGCCGCCATCTGTGTGAGCAGCGCGCGGGTGCCCTCGTCCCCAATCGCCTTCACGGACGACTGCACGCCCTCGGCGGTGTGCCGCATCCACACGAGCCCACCCGCGCCGGCCTGCCGCGCCATCTCGACGAGCTCGTCCACCTCCCGTCGGGACGACTTCGCGGCGCCGGGGATGACGAAGCCACGCACCGTCCCGCCGTGCTCCACCGCCTCGCGGAAGATGCCGAACGGCGACGCGGCGAACACGGGTCCGACGTCCTGGATGTCCAGGCCGAACCGCAGGTCGGGCTTGTCGGACCCGTAGCGCGCGATGGCCTCCGCGTAGCTCATGCGGCGGAACGGCCGCGGCACCTCGACGCCAATCTGGGCGAAGCACGCCGCGAGCGCGCCCTCCACGACCTCGAAGACGAGATCCGGGGTCGCGAACGCCATCTCGAGGTCCACCTGCGTGAACTCGAGCTGCCGATCGGCGCGCAGGTCCTCGTCGCGGAAACAGCGGGCGATCTGCACGTAGCGGTCCATGCCCGCGATCATCAGGATCTGCTTGAAAATCTGCGGCGACTGCGGCAGCGCGTAGAACTCGCCGGGATGCACGCGGCTCGGCACGAGGAAGTCACGCGCGCCCTCGGGCGTGGACTTGGTCAGGATCGGCGTCTCGATCTCCCAGAAGCCCTGGTCGTCGAAGTACTTCCGGAGCGCCATCGTGATGCGGTGCCGCAGCCCGATGGCGTTCTGGAGCCGCGGCCGGCGCAGGTCCAGGTACCGGTACCGCAGCCGGGTCTCCTCCGAGACCGGCTGGTCCTCCGCGATCTGGAACGGCGGCGTGCGCGCCTCGTTGAGCAGGCGGATCTCACGCGCCCGGACCTCGACCTCGCCGGTCGGCACCGACTCGTTGATCGTCTCCGGGGACCGGCGCTCCACCGTCCCGATCACGCCGACGACGAACTCCGACCGCAGCCGCTTGGCGCGCTCGAGCAACGCGTCGTCCGCCTCGACGACGACCTGCGTGAGCCCGTGGCGATCGCGCACGTCGACGAAGAGGATCGAGCCGAGATCGCGGACGCGGTGCACCCAGCCGAGCAGCACGACGTCACTGCCGACGTCGCTGGCGCGGAGCGCGCCACAGGTGTGAGTACGGGCAAGGGATCCGAGTTGTTCTGCCATGATCGAACGTGCTTCCGTCTTGTGTGCGCACCGGCGTCGCACGAAACCGACTGCCGGCGTGGTCGCGGGTCGCTGTCCTTGGAGCTCTTCGTGTCCTTCGCCCCTCGACGACGCTCGGGGCGACCCTGAGCGGAGTCGAAGGCTCGAGCGCTTCGTGGCTGGCCCTGTGCCCCCGCTGGAGACTATGCGCGCCCGAGCGCCTCGCGCAACCGCGCCGGCACGGCCGCGCGCGCGACGGACTGCTGGTCGCCGCTGCGGAGGTCCTTCACCGCCACCTCCCCCTTCGCCGCCTCGTCGTCGCCGACGATCAGGACGAAGGGCACGTTGCGGGTGGAGGCGTACTTGAACTGCTTGCCGAGCTTGTCCGCGTCCGGGTACAGCTCGACGCGCAGCCCGGCCGCCCGCAGTTCGCCTGCCAGCGCCAGCGCATCCGGCGTCCGGTCCGCGCTCCACTGCGTGACCATCGCGTCGGCCGCGCCGTCACCGAGGCCGTCGGGGAACATGCCCCGCTCGCCCATCACGACGAGGATACGCTCCAGTCCCAGCGAGATCCCACACGCCGGCACGTCCTGGCCGAGAAACATCCCGATCAGGTTGTCGTACCGGCCACCGCCCCCCAGGCTGCCGGCGAGGTCGGCGACGGCAATCTCGAAGATGGCGCCGGTGTAGTAAGACAGGCCGCGCGCGAGGCTCGGGTCGAGCCGCAGCCGGCCCTTCGCGCTGGTCGTCTCCGACAGCGCGAGGATCCGCTCGAGATCGGCCACCCCGGCCGTCCCCGCCTCATGGCTGCCGATGATGCCCCGCAGGCGGCCCAGCGTGGCGGCGTTGTCCGCGTGCTCCCCGCCGGAGAAGAGCGCCACCAGGGCCCCAGCCGCGGCGTCGTCCACGCCCCGGGCGGCGAGCTCCGCACGCACGCCGTCGGCGCCGATCTTATCGAGCTTGTCGAGCGCGACGAGCGCCTCGCCCTGGAGGGCGGCCGGAACGCCGCTGGCCTCGAGCATGCCGGCGAGGGCCTTCCGGTGGTTCAGGCGGATCGTGAACTGCTGGAAGCCCAGCCGCGTGAGCACGTCGGCGGCGGCGGCCAGGATCTCGGTCTCGACCACCACCGACGTCGAGCCGATGGCGTCGACGTCGCACTGGTAGAACTCGCGGAAACGGCCCTTCTGCGGCCGGTCGGCACGCCAGACCGGCTGCACCTGGTAGCGCTTGAAGAACTTCGGCAGCTTCGCGCGATACTCGGCGACGACCCGCGCCAGCGGGACGGTGAGGTCGTAGCGGAGCGCCAGGTCGGCCTGCCCCGTCTCGGCGCCCTCGCCGCGCTTGAGGAGCTTGAAGATCAGCTTGTCGCCTTCCTCGCCGTACTTCCCCATCAGCGTGTCGATGTTCTCGACCGCCGGGGTCTCGAGGGGCTCGAAGCCGTAGCGCTGGTACACGTCGGCAATGACGCCGATGACGTACTGCCGCCGCCGGACGTCCTCCGGCAGGAAGTCCCGCATCCCGCGGGCGGGCTGGGTGCCGCTCACGGCTGGTAGTCCAGCCGATAACCGACATAGTTGTCGGCGTACCAGCGAATCTCCGCGACCTCCTCGTCGGTCAGCTCGCGTTTCACCTTGCCGGGCCGGCCCATCACCATCGACCGTGGCGGGACCACGGCGCCCTCGGGCAGCAGCGTCCCCGCCGCCACGATCGAGTCGTGGCCGATGTGCACGCCGTTCAGCAGCACGGCCCCCATGCCGATGAGGCACCGATCCTCGATGGTGCAGCCGTGGATCACCGCCGAGTGCCCGACCGTGACCTCATCGCCGATGGTCGTCGGGTGCGTGTCCCGCATCACGTGCACCATCGTCAGGTCCTGGATGTTCGTGCGGCGCCCGATGCGGATCCGGTGCACGTCCCCGCGGATGACGACGTTCATCCAGACGCTGCTCTCGGCGCCAATCTGGACGTCGCCGATGACCTGGGCGCTCTCGTCCACGTAGGCGGAAGGATCGACGGTGGGCGTGGTGCCCTTGAAGGTGCGAATCATGGCAGCGGATGTCTTGTCGAACGAGCGCGGTTGCTGGGCCACAGATGGCACAGATGGCGAAGGGGCTGGACGAGGGGGCTGCAATCCGCCTCCTGGCCCGCACGCCCATCCAGGCCTATCTGTGCATCCCGTCCCATCTGTGCATCTGTGTCCGGGGTCCTATCTGTGCCATCTGTGCCATCTGTGGCATCTGTGGCCGCCGAAGGCGCATGCCCCCGGGAATCCGTGGCCTAGATACGCGGCAGCGTGACGCCCCGCTGCCGCTGGTACTTGCCCGACTTGTCCTTGTAGGACACCTCGCACGCCTCGTCGCTCTGGAAGAACAGCACCTGGGCAATGCCCTCGTTGGCGTAGATCTTCGCCGGGAGCGGCGTGGTGTTCGAGATTTCGATCGTGACGTGCCCCTCCCACTCCGGCTCGAACGGCGTCACGTTGACGATGATGCCGCAGCGCGCGTAGGTGGACTTGCCGAGGCAGACCGTGAGCACGTCGCGCGGGATGCGGAAGTACTCGATGGTCCGCGCCAGGGCGAACGAGTTCGGCGGCACGATGCAGGCGTCGGCCTTGATGTCGACGAACGACTGCGGATCGAAGCGTTTCGGGTCCACCACCGTGTTGTAGACGTTGGTGAACACCTTGAACTCGTCGGCGACCCGGCAATCGTAGCCGTAGGACGACAGGCCGTAGGACACCACGTTGTCCCGCACCTGGCGGTCCTCGAACGGCTCGATCATGCCGTGCTCGAGCGCCATCTTCCGGATCCAGCGGTCCGCTTTGATCGCCATCCTCGGTCCCTCGCCGCGTGCGGCCCCGCCGTGTCAGCGGCGGACGAAGTAAGACACCAGCGTGAGCACGACGCTCGCCAGCACACAGGTCGTGATCGGCAGGTAGAGCGTGACGCCCTCCCGCCGGATCACGAGATCACCGGGCAGGCGGCCGATCGGCACGCCAAGCCAGATCAGGGCGCCGATGCCCGCGATGACCAGCCCGGCGACGACGAGGCCCTGCCCCATGGCGCCGGGTCAGGCCAGCTCCATGCCGCGGAAGAAGTAGCCCAGCTCGAACGCCGCCGTCTCCGGCGCGTCGGATCCGTGCGTCGCGTTGTTGTCGATGGAGGCGCCGAACTCCTTGCGGAGCGTGCCGGCCTCGGCCTTCGCCGGATCGGTCGCGCCCATGAGCTCGCGCCACTTGCGGATGGCGTCGGGGGCCTCGAGACAGAGCACCACGCAGGGGCCCGACGACATGAAGTCGGTGAGCCCGCCGAAGAAGGGCCGCTCCTTGTGGACGTGGTAGAAGCCCTCGGCCTGCGCCTTCGACATGTGGATCATCCGCATCCCGCGGACGGTGAAGCCGGCGCCCTCGATGCGGGCGAGAATCTGGCCGGTCACCTGGTTCTTGACGGCATCTGGTTTGATGATGGCAAACGTGCGTTCCATAAGAGCGTGATTATAGTCGAAGGACACGAAGGATCCGAAGGACACGAAGGGCACGAAGGACACGAAGGGCACGAAGGGCACGAAGGGCGCGACAGGGCGTGGGTCAGGACGCCGGGGCCGCTGGCGCCTCGATGTCCCTGGGCCGGGGCAGGTCCCGGGCCGGGTAGCAGCCGAGGACGCGCGTGAAGAGGGTCCGGGCCTCCAGGGCGGCGAGCGCCGCCTGCATGCGCGGATCGGCCGTGTGGCCCTCGAGATCCAGGTAGAAGAGATACTCCCACGGCGCGCCGGGCCGGGGACGGGACTCGAGCTTGGTCAGGTTCAGGCCGGCCGCCGCGACCACCTCGAGGCAGGCTGCCAGCGCGCCGTGCGCGTGCGGCGTCGCCATGACCAGCGAGACGCGGGCCGCGAGGCGCGGGTCGCACGGGACGGCAACCGGGGCCACCACCACGAACCGCGTGTAGTTCGCGCCCTCATTGGTGATGTCGCGCGCCAGGACGTCCAGGCCGTACCAGACGGCCGCCTCCGGGCTGGCAATCGCGCCTTCCGCCTGCTCCCGGCGCTCGGACACGGTCTTCGCCGCCACCGCCGTGTTGGACGCCGTGACACCCTCGCACGCGGGCAGGCCGGCCAGGAACTCGCTGCACTGCGCCAGCGCCTGGGGGTGAGAGTGCACGCGGCGGAGCCCGGCCACCGTCGCGCCGGGCACGCCCATCAGGCAGTGCTCGACCGCCACGACCTCCTCGCCCACGAGCGCGAGACTGAACCGCTGCAGGAGATCGTAGACCTCGTGCACCGATCCGGCCGTGGTGTTCTCCAGGGGCAGGACGCCGCGTTCGACCTCGCCGTCCAGTACGGCCTCGGCCAGGCGGCGGAACGTGCGGTACGGCCGCAGGGTGATCTCACCGGCCTCCTGCGCGAAGTGACGCCAGGCCGCCTGGTGCCCGTAGGCGCCCTCGACCCCTTGATAGCCCACGCGCAGGGCCGCCGGAGCACGCAGGCGGGCCGCCTGCCAGCGGACGGAGTCGTCCAGGATCTCGCGGTACAGCCGCCGCACGAACGCGGGGTCGAGGCCGGCGCGCTCGGCAAGCCGGCTGCGATGCTCGAGGAGCGCCGCCTCCCGTCCCGGATCGCGCACCGCGGTGCCGGCGTCCCGCTTCGCCTCGGCTATCTCCCGCGACAGGCGCGCCCGCTCGCCCAGCGCCGCGACGACCACGGCGTCGATCTCGTCCAGGTGCCTCCGGAGCCCCGCCAGTCCCTCTGTGTCCATCTCCGCCTCCCGCTGCCCCAAAAGAAAACCGCCGCCCCGGGGATCCCGGGACGGCGGTGTGGAATCGATCGATTGTTCCGCGCTGGCGGCTACGCCGGCCCTCCGCGAGTCCACACCGGTCCCCTGGCGGCCGTGAAGCCGCCGCTGGTAAACGCGACGTGGAACCGGACGGGCAGGGTCACGCTACTTCCCCATGACCTCGACGACGGCCGCGCCGATGTCGGCGGGGCTCTTGACGACCTTCACGCCGGCGGCGGTGAGCGCGGCCATCTTCTCGGCCGCCGTGCCCTTCCCGCCAGCGATGATCGCGCCGGCGTGCCCCATGCGGCGCCCGGGCGGCGCGGTCTGGCCGGCGATGAAGCCGACGATCGGCTTCTTGAAGTGGGCCTTGATCCACTCGGCCGCTTCCTCCTCGGCCGAGCCGCCAATCTCGCCAATCATGATGACGCCCTCGGTCTGGGGGTCGTCGGCGAAGAGCTTGAGCGCGTCGACGTACAGGGTGCCGATCAGCGGGTCGCCGCCGATGCCGATGCACGTGCTCTGCCCCAGCCCGAGCGCCGTCGTCTGGTCGATGGCCTCGTAGGTCAGGGTGCCGCTCTTCGAGACGATGCCGATCTTCCCCTCCTGGCAGATGTTGGCGGGGATGATGCCGGCCTTGCCCTTGCCGGGCGAGATGATGCCGGGGCAGTTGGGCCCGATGAGGCGGGTCGTCGGGCGCTCCTTGAGGAAGGTCATCGCCTTCATCATGTCGACCACGGGGATGCCCTCGGTGATGCACACGACCAGCTCGAGGCCGGCGTCGGCGGCTTCCATGACGGCGTCGGCCGCGAACGGGGGCGGGACGAAGATGACGGAGGCGTTGGCCCCGGTCTCCTTGACGGCGTCGGCCACGGTGTTGAAGACGGGCCAGCCCTCATGGGTCGTGCCGCCCTTGCCGGGGGTGACGCCCCCGACGACGGTGGTGTGGTACGCGGCCGCGGCCTTCGCGTGGAAGGTGCCCTCGCGGCCGGTCAGGCCCTGCACGAGCAGGCGCGTGTTCTTGTCCAGCAGGACCGCCATTACTTGCCTCCCGCGAGCCGGACGACCGTCTCGGCCGCCTCGCCCATGGTGTCGGCGGTGGCGAAGTTGAGCCCGCTGTCCGCCAGCATCTGCTTGCCCGCCTCGACGTTGGTCCCCTTCATCCGGATGACGATCGGGACCGGCACGCCGAGCTCCTTCACGGCGGCGATGACGCCGGCCGCCAGGACGTCGCAGCGGAGGATGCCGCCGAAGATGTTGATGAGCACCGCCTTCACGTTCTTGTCCGACATCAGGATCTTGAACGCGTTGCGGATCTGCTCGGCGTTGGCGCCGCCGCCGACGTCGAGGAAGTTGGCCGGCATGCCGCCGGCCAACTTGATGATGTCCATCGTGGCCATCGCGAGGCCGGCGCCGTTGACCATGCAGCCGATGGTGCCGTCGAGGCGGATGTAGTTCAGGGAGTACTTCGACGCCTCGACCTCGAGCGGGTCCTCCTCGGCCAGGTCACGCAGCTCGCGGATGTCGCCGTGGCGGTAGAGGGCGTTGTCGTCGAAGTTCATCTTGGCGTCGAGCGCCAGCAGATCCCCGTCCTTGGTCACGATGAGCGGGTTGATCTCGATGAGGGACGCGTCGGTGGCGACGAAGGCCTCGTAGAGGGCCAGCATGAGCTTGCCGGCCTTGCGGACCTGCGGACCCTCGAGCCCGAGGGCGAAGGCCAGCTGCTGGGCCTGGAAGGCCGCGAGGCCGACGCCCGGGTCGACGAAGACCTTGTGGATGCGCTCCGGGGTCCTGGCCGCGACCTCCTCGATGTCCATGCCGCCGTCGGCGCTGACCATGACGACGGGCTTCTGGGTCGAGCGGTCGATGACGATGCTCAGGTAGAGCTCGCGCTCGATGCCGAGGCCCTGCTCGACGAGCAGGCGGCCGACGACCTGGCCGTCGGGGCCGGTCTGGTAGGTGACAAGGGTCGTGCCCAGGAGGTCCCGCGCGATGCGCTCGGCCTCGTCGGGGGTGTGGGCCAGCTTGACGCCGCCGGCCTTGCCGCGCCCGCCGGCGTGAATCTGGGCCTTGACGACACAGGTGCCGCCACCGAGGCGCTTGGCAATCTCGGCGGCTTCCGGGGGCGTGAAGGCGACTTCGCCCTGGGGCACGGGCACGCCGTGCCGGGACAGGATGGCTTTGGCTTGATACTCGTGGATTTTCAAGGTGTGTTGGGCCTCGCGGGGTCGACGTGGTGCGGCGAGGCGACCCAGATCGTAATGGCCGCCCCCCTTCGCGTCAAGCAGGCTTGCGCTACAATGCCCCAGATCGCCCTATGTCTTCGAGACTCCTACAGGCACTGTCGTCCTCCATCGGCACCAAGCTCCTCATCGCGTTCACCGGGCTCTGCCTCTTCGTCTTCCTGATCGGGCACCTCGCCGGGAACCTGCTCTTCCTCCTCGGGCCGGACGCGTTCAACCACTACTCGCACAACCTGGTGAGCAATCCCCTGGTCTACGTGGCCGAGGCGGGGCTCATCCTCGTGTTCCTCCTTCACATCGTGAAGACGGTCACGATGTGGATCGGCAACCAGGCCGCGCGCCCGAACCGCTACGTGAAGAAGCAGTGGGCCAAGACGAAGAGCGACCGGAGCCGCAAGAGCCTCGCCTCGTCCACGATGATCGTCACCGGGACGATCACGCTGCTCTTCGTGGTGTCGCACCTGGCGACCTTCAAGTTCGGCGCCTACTACGACACCACGGACGGGACGATGCGCGACCTCTACCGGCTGCAGCTGGAAATCTTCAGCCAGCCGGGCTACGTGGCCTTCTACCTCGTCGCGATGGCCATCATCTTCCTGCACCTGTGGCACGGCCTGTCGAGCGCGGCGCAGTCGTTCGGCGTGGACCATCCGCAGTGGACCCCGCGCATCATCGCGACCGGCCGGGTGCTGGCCGTGCTGATTGGTGGCGGGTTCTTCATCCTGCCGATCTACACCTTCATCCTCGCGCGCGGCGTCTAGGGGGCAGCCATGGCACTGGATTCGAAGATTCCGGGCGGCCCCATCGCCGAGAAGTGGGACCGCCGCAAGTTCGAGAACAAGCTGGTCAACCCGGCGAACCGCCGGAAGTACCAGATCATCGTCGTCGGCACCGGCCTGGCGGGCTCCTCCGCCGCCGCGACCCTCGGCGAGCTGGGCTACAACGTCAAGCTGTTCGGCATCCACGACAGCCCGCGACGGGCCCATTCGATTGCCGCCCAGGGCGGCATCAACGCCGCCAAGAACTACCGGAACGACGGCGACAGCGTCTACCGGCTGTTCTACGACACGGTCAAGGGCGGGGACTACCGCTCGCGGGAGGCCAACGTCTACCGCCTGGCGCAGCTGTCGGTGAACATCATCGACCAGTGCGTCGCCCAGGGCGTGCCCTTCGCGCGTGAGTACGGCGGCCTGCTCGACAACCGGTCGTTCGGCGGCGCGCAGGTGTCCCGCACCTTCTACGCGCGGGGCCAGACGGGCCAGCAGCTGCTGCTCGGCGCCTACCAGTCGATGATGCGGCAGGTCGAGGCGGGCACGGTCACCCTGTACCCCCGGCGGGAGATGCTCGATCTCGTCCTGGTGGACGGCCAGGCGCGCGGCATCGTCACGCGCAACCTCGTCACCGGCGAGCTCGAGCGCCACGAGGGGCAGGCGGTGCTGCTCTGCACGGGCGGCTACGGGACGGTGTTCTACCTCTCGACCAACGCCGTCAACTCCAACGTCACGGCGGCCTGGCGCGCCCACAAGCGCGGCGCGTACTTCGCCAACCCGTGCTTCACGCAGATCCACCCGACCTGCATCCCCGTGAGCGGCGACCACCAGTCGAAGCTCACGCTGATGTCGGAAAGCCTGCGAAACGACGGCCGGGTCTGGGTCCCGAAGGACCCGGACGACAAGCGCCCGCCGAGCCAGATTCCGGACGCGGATCGCGACTACTACCTCGAGCGTCGCTACCCGAGCTTCGGCAACCTGGTGCCTCGTGACGTCGCGTCGCGGGCCGCGAAGGCCGTGTGCGACGAGGGCCGCGGCGTGGGCGAGACCGGCCTGTCGGTCTACCTCGACTTCGGCGACGCCATCCGGCGGCTGGGGCGCGAGACCATCGCGGCGCGCTACGGCAACCTGTTCGACATGTACAAGCGCATCACCGACGAGGATCCCTACCAGGTCCCGATGCGCATCTTCCCCGCCGTCCACTACACGATGGGCGGCCTGTGGGTGGACTACAACCTGCAGTCGACGATTCCGGGGTTGTTCGTGCTGGGCGAGGCGAACTTCTCGGACCACGGCGCGAACCGCCTGGGCGCCAGCGCCCTGATGCAGGGCCTGGCCGACGGCTACTTCGTGGCGCCCTACACGGTGGCGAACTACCTCGGCGGCACCGCGCTGCCGGCCGTGTCGACCGATCACGACGCCTTCAAGGAGGCCACGGCGACCGCGCAGGCGCGCATCGACAAGGTGCTCGCGGTCAAGGGCTCGCGCACGATCCGCGACTTCCATCGCTCGATCGGGGCGATCTGCTGGAACCACGTCGGCATGGCGCGCAACCGCGAGGGGCTCGAGACGGCCATCCGCGAGATCCGCGCGCTGCGCGACGAGTTCTGGCAGAACGTGCTCGTCACCGGCGAGAAGAACAACCTGAACCCCACGCTCGACTACGCCGGACGCGTGGCCGACTACATGGAGTTCGCCGAGCTCCTGGCGCTCGACGCGCTGGAGCGCAACGAGTCGTGCGGCGGCCACTTCCGGGAGGAGTACCAGACCCCGGACGGCGAGGCCAAGCGCGACGACGACAACTACACCTACGTGGCCGCGTGGGAGTTCCAGGGCGTCGGCGCCCGGCCCACCCTCCACAAGGAGCCGCTGGTGTTCGACGAAGTCCACCCGACCCAGCGGTCGTACAAGTAGGCGGCGGAGCACTCACATGGCAATGACGTTGCACCTGAAGGTCTGGCGGCAGGCCGGACCGGACCAGCCCGGGGCCCTGCAGGACATCACCGCCCGCGGCATCCACCCGGACATGTCGTTCCTCGAGATGCTCGACGTCGTCAACGAGGACATCATCAAGGCCGGCGGCGACCCGATCGCCTTCGACTCCGACTGCCGCGAGGGCATCTGCGGCAGCTGCGGCTGCGTGATCAACGGCATCCCGCACGGTCCCGACAAGGGCGCCACCACGTGCCAGCTGCACATGCGGCGCTTCAAGGACGGCGACACGATCGTCATCGAGCCCTTCCGCGCCAAGGCCTTCCCCGTCGTGAAGGACCTGGTCATCGACCGCAGCTCGCTCGACCGCATCATCGCGGCGGGCGGCTACGTCTCGGTGAGCGTCGGGGGCGCGCAGGACGCCAACGCCATCCCGGTCCCGAAGGACGTCGCCGACAAGGCGATGGACTCGGCGCAGTGCATCGGCTGCGGCGCCTGCGTCGCCGTCTGCAAGAACGCGGCGGCGCACCTCTTCACCTCCGCGAAGATCACCCACCTCGGGGTGCTGCCGCAGGGCCAGACCGAGCACGGCCGGCGCATCCTGGCGATGGTCGAGCAGATGGACGAGGAAGGCTTCGGCAGCTGTTCCAACGAGGGCGAGTGCGAGGCCGTCTGCCCCAAGCTCATCCCGATAGCGAACATCGCGCGGATGAACCGCGGGTACCTCAAGGCGGCGCTCTTCGACAAGTAGCCGCGCCCCCTGTGCCGCCGACACCACGGGGCACACGGTAGACACTGAACACACTGAAGGCACTGAACGACAGAGGGCCGCACTCCCCGGGGGAGGCGGCCCTTCTTGTTGGAGCGGAACCGCCCCCCGTCGCAAGGGGCTGTCCGCGTTCAGGTGCGCGTCACGGCACGAGCGCCGAGCCGTCCATGCCGAACGCCTCTTCAGACCTTGATGACGTCCACGAGCTCCTTGACCGCCGCCGCCGACTTGCGGAGCGCGGCGTCCTCCTCCTCGGTCAGCTTGATCTCGATGATCTGCTTGACGCCCGTGGCGCCGAGCTTCACCGGCACGCCGACGAAGAGGTCCTGCACGCCGTACTCCCCCTGCAGGAACACCGAGCACGGCATGATCTTGTTCTGGTCCTTCAGGATCGCCTCGACCATCTGCGCGGCCGACGCGCCGGGCGCGTACCAGGCGCTGGTGCCCACGAGCTTCGTGATCTCCGCGCCACCGTTCGCCGTCCGCTGGCAGATGGCGTCGATCTGGTCCTTCGGCAGCAGCTCGGTGATCGGGATGCCCGCCACCGTCGAGTAGCGCGGCAGCGGCACCATCGTGTCGCCGTGGCCGCCGAGCACGAACGCCGAGACGTTCTCCACCGAGACCTGCAGGGCATCGGCGATGAAGGTGCGCATGCGCGCCGAGTCGAGCACCCCGGCCATGCCGATCACGCGCTCCCGGGGGAACCCGCTGATGCGGTAGACGGCCTGGCACATCGCGTCGAGCGGGTTGGCGACCGGCACGATGATGCAGTTGGGCGAGTGCTTCACGATCTCGGTCGTGACGTCCTGCATGATCTTGTAGTTCACGTTCAGCAGGTCGTCGCGGCTCATGCCGGGCTTGCGCGGCATGCCCGAGGTGATGACCACGACGTCGGAGTTCGCGCTCTCGGCGAAGTCCTTGGTGCCGACCCCGATCACGCGGGACGCCGACCCCTCGATCGGGCAGGACTCGTAGATGTCGAGCGCGACACCCGCCGCCTTCGTGTCCGCGATGTCGACGACGACGACGTCGGCGAGCTCCCGCTGCGCGATGGAACGCGCGACCGTGGCACCCACGTTGCCCGCGCCGCCTACGACCGTTACCTTGCGATTCATGATTGATGGCTCCGTTAGGTCAAGTTCCCGTGACCGCGCCGTCGGATCTTCACAGCTTCTGTGGAAAACCTTGTGGAAAAACCGGTATGACCACGGCGTAACGTCTCACGATCCCGGCCAAAACAGCGGATTGCACCATGCATGGTGCGTCCGCGTCCCCGGTGCGCGGGCGGCGGCGCCGACATGCCGTCGCACCTGCGGGTCACCGGACTCTCTGGACAAGTGTGGCATTATAAATCACGCGTGGCCGCGACGCGGTCCGCACGTCTGCTGAAGCGCTCGCGCTTCCTTCCCGAACGTTCCCGCCGGAGTTTCCATGCACATCATCGTCGCTGACGACCTGCCGGCGTCGGCACGCGCCTTGCTCGAAGCCGAGGGCTGGACGGTCGACGCCCGGGCGGGGCGCCCCGTCGAACAGCTCGCCGCCGATCTCGTGGACGCCGACGCGCTCGTGGTGCGGAGCGCCACCCGCGTCACCCCCGTCCTCATCGCCGCCGCCCCGCGCCTCCGGGCCATCGCCCGGGCCGGCACGGGCGTGGACAACGTCGACGTCGCGGCCGCCAGCGCCCGCGGCATCGTCGTGATGAACGCCCCGGGGGCGAACAGCATCAGCGTCGCGGAGCTCGCGATGGCGCAGCTGCTCGCCCTGGCCCGCAAGCTGCCGGCGGCCGACGCGTCGATGAAGGCGGGTCGCTGGGACAAGAAGGCGTTTCTCGGCGAGGAGGTGCGCGGCAAGGTGCTCGGGCTGGCCGGCTTCGGCCGGATCGGGCAGGAGGTCGCCCGCCGCGCCCGCGCCTTCGGCATGACCATCCTCGCGCACGACCCGTTCATCGCCCGGACGGTCGCCGACGAGTGGGGCGTGGAACTCGTGTCGCTGGACGAGCTCGTCGGGCGCGCCGACTACGTCTCGCTGCACATGCCGTCGACGCCGGAGACACGGCGCATCTTCGGCGCCGATCTCTTCGCGCGCTGCAAACGTGGTCTCCGGATCATCAACACGGCACGCGGGGACCTGATCGACGAGCCGGCGCTCGTCGCGGCGCTCCAGTCGGGCCAGGTCGGCGGTGCGGCCCTCGACGTGTTCACCAGCGAACCCACGACCGACCACACGCTCCAGCAACTGCCCCAGGTGGTGGCGAGCCCCCACATCGCCGCGTCGACGCGCGAGGGCCAGGAGCTCGTGGGCGTGGAGACCGCCACGGCGCTCCGCGACTTCCTGAAGACCGGCGTGATCCGGAACGCGGTCAACTTCCCCACCGTGCCACCGGAGGAGTACCAGCGGCTCCAGCCCTATCTCAGGCTGGCCGAGCGCCTGGGGTTCATCCTCGGCCACCTGGGTTCGGCCCGTATCGAGGGCGTCGGCGTGCGCTACTACGGCGAACTGGCGTCGGGACCGAACCCGCTCCTCGTCAGCGCGGTCCTCGTGGGGCTGTTCCGGGCCATCCTCCAGGACACCGTGACACCGGTCAACGCCCGCAGCATCGCGCACGACCGCGGGATCGACGTCATCGAGTCGGTCAGCTCCCGGCCCCGGCCGCTACGCGCGGTGCTCTCGGTGAAGCTGAAGACCGACGCCGGCGACCGCTGGATCGAAGGCACGAGCGTCAACCGGCAGGCCCGCATCTGCCTGCTCGACGGCGTCGAGATCGAGGCGCCGGCGGAAGGCACCCTCCTGGTCATCGGCAACCACGACCAGCCCGGCGTGATCGGCGAGGTCGGCACCATCCTGGGCCGTCACGACATCAACATCGCGAACTTCGCGCTCGGCCGCGGCGAGCATGGCGCGGTGGGAATCGTCAGCGTGGACAACCACGACGGGCGGCTCGACGAGACGGTGCTCAGGGAGATCCGCGCGGCCAAGGCCGTCAAGACGGCAAGCCTCGTCGGGGAGGCGTAACGAGGAAGCAGAGCCGCCCCCCTTTTCGAGAGCTGCTCTCTCGACTTCCCTACCGCAGCGACAGCGTCATCGTCCCGCCGTCGGGCAGGACCAGCGACACGGTGCTCTCGGTGACAGCGGTGACCGTCGCCCCGTCGGGCAGGCGCTGTCCCTCGGTCATGAAGTGCAACCCGGTCGCGTCGCGAATGATGGCCGTGAGCACCCGGCCCTCCCCTTCGCCATTGGCGGCCATGCCTGACAGGACGTAGCGGGGCGCTGGCGGCGGTGGCGGGAACAGCGGGAGAGGTGGTGCCTCCTCGGAGTTCCCGGTTGCGGCAGGGGGCCCCGGAGCCTCAGCTCGCGGACGCGCCGGTCCGAAGCGGAACGGGTTGCGGTCCGGGAGCGGCTCGGGAGGCGCGTCGGCGAGACGGAGCTTGAGGCGTTCGGCCAGTGGCGGCGCCGGGGCGTCACTCCGGCCAATCGGCCGCGGGCCGGTCGCGACGGCGGGCTCCTGGCCGGCCGCCCCCGGCGGTGCGACAACCGAGCCCAGCAGCCAACCCGCGCTGAGACACAGGGCGCCGATCAACAGGACCAGCCGGGGCGTCATGGCCAAGGAATGAAGGGCCTCACACGGACGCCGAGGGCCGGCCACCATGCCCGGCCCTCACGCCTCCGCCCATTGTATCGGGCGCACGCCACGCCCGCGAGACTCCCGGCTCCGCCGCGTGGGCGGTCCGGCAGCGAGGTACGCGCAGGAGCACGCAGCAGCGTGCAGGGGCGGGTATGGTATGATTCGCCGTGCCCGCCGTTCCGGTCAGACGTTTGCCTTTCACGCTGACTGAAACCTCGGTCCTCGCGATCATCCCCGCGCGGTACCACTCGACCCGTCTCCCCGGAAAACCCCTCGTCGACATCGCTGGCCAGCCGATGGTCGTGCACGTCCTCAACCGTGCGCGCCAGGCCTCGCTCGTCGATGCGGTCGTCGTCGCGACCGACGACCCGCGCATCGTCCAGGCCGTCGAGGCCGCGGGCGGGGTGGCGTGGCTGACGCGGCCGGATCATCCCTCCGGCACCGACCGTCTCGCCGAGGTGGCCCGCGAGCTCACGTGCGGCATTGTGGTCAACGTGCAGGGCGACGAGCCCCTGCTCGACGCCGAGGACATCGACGCGGCCATCCGCCCGCTGCGCGCCACCCCCGGGATCGAGATGGGCACGATCGGCCGGCCCCTCGCCCCCGGCGACCACGAGAACCCGAATGTCGTGAAGGTCGTTCGCCGTCTCGATGGCCGCGCGCTGTATTTCTCCCGCGCCCCGATCCCGCACTACCGCGACGGCGGGCCCGCGCCAGCCGTGCGATCAGCGTCGTCTCTGCCGTCTGCGCCCTCTGTGCCATCTGTGCAATCTGTGGCCCCTGTGCCATCTGTGGCCCCTGTGGCCGGCGACGCCACCGGTCCGGCCGTCCTTGCGCACGTCGGCCTCTATGCCTATCGCCGCGACACCCTGCTGCGGCTCGCCGGCCTGGCACCGACGGCGCTGGAGCGCGCCGAGTCGCTCGAGCAGCTCCGGGCCCTCGAGCACGGCATCGACATCACGGTAGTCCCGACCAACCACGACGGCATCGGGGTCGATACCCCGGAGGATCTGGAGCGCGTTCGCCAGCGGCTGCTGGCGGGCGCCACACCCGCATGAGCGAGCCCATGGAACGAACCGACGGACGTCCGACCAAGTACATCTTCGTGACCGGAGGCGTGGTCTCCTCGCTGGGCAAGGGCCTGGCGGCCGCATCCATCGGCGCGCTCCTGGAAGGACACGGCTACCGCGTGACCCTCCAGAAGTTCGATCCATACATCAACGTGGATCCCGGCACGATGAGCCCGTACCAGCACGGTGAGGTCTACGTCACCGATGACGGCGCGGAGACCGACCTGGACCTCGGACACTACGAGCGGTTCACCAACACGCGGACGACGCGGAACAGCAACTGGACGACCGGCAAGATCTACATGTCGGTCATCCAGAAGGAGCGCCGCGGCGACTACCTCGGGCGCACGGTCCAGGTCATCCCGCACATCACGAACGAGATCAAGGACTGCATCCGCGCGCAGGGCCGCGACGTGGATGTGGTGCTGGTCGAGATCGGCGGCACCGTCGGCGACATCGAGAGCCTGCCGTTCCTCGAGGCCATCCGCCAGTTCCGGCAGGACGTGGGCCGGGAGCACACGCTCTACATCCATCTCACGCTGGTGCCGTACATCGCGTCGGCCGGGGAGCTGAAGACCAAACCGACGCAGCACAGCGTCCGTGATCTGCGGTCGATCGGCATCCAGCCCGACATCCTGCTCTGCCGCACCGACCGGGTGCTCGACCGCGACATCAAGGCGAAGATCGCGCTCTTCTGCGATGTCGAGGAGCAGGCGGTCGTGACGGCGCGCGACGTGGCGTCGATCTACGAGGTGCCGACGGCGCTCCAGGAAGAGGGCCTCGACCGCGTCATCCTCGACCACCTCGGGCTGCCGCAGACCGACGCCGACATGCGCCCGTGGACCGAGCTGCTCGAGCGCATCAAGCATCCCGTGGACGAGATCACCGTTCACGTGGTCGGCAAGTACACCGGATACGAGGACTCCTACAAGTCGCTCAACGAGGCGCTCTACCACGGGGGGTTCGCGCACCGGACGAAGATCAACATCCAGTGGGTGGAGTCGGAGGCGCTCGAGGCCGATGGCGGCGCCTCGCTGCTCGAGGGGGCGACGGCGGTTCTCGTGCCGGGCGGCTTCGGGTCACGCGGCACGCGCGGCATGATGCGCGCCGCCGAGTACGCCCGCAGCCACCGCATCCCCTACTTCGGGATCTGCTACGGGTTCCAGTGGGCGACGGTGGAGTACGCCCGCAACGTCTGCGGGCTGGACGGCGCCGACTCCACCGAGGTGGACGAGTCCGCGCCGCACAAGGTGATCTACAAGCTCCGGGACCTGCTGGGCGTGGACGAGCTCGGCGGCACGATGCGCCTCGGGCGTTATGCGTGTGAGCTCGCCCCCGGATCGCTCGTCCGGCAGATTTACGGCACCGACCTCATCCACGAGCGCCACCGGCACCGGTTCGAGTTCAACTGCCTGTACGAGCCGGCGCTCAAGGAGCACGGCATGCGCATCTCGGGCCGGTCCCCCGACGGCAAGTTCGTCGAGATCGCGGAGCTGCCCGGGCACCCGTGGTACGTCGCGGTCCAGTTCCATCCCGAGTTCCAGTCGCGCCCGCTGAAGCCGCACCCGCTCTTCGCGAGCTTCGTCGAGGCCGCGGTGCGCCAGAAGCACGCGGCGGCCGGCACCGCGTCCGGCCAGAACCAGCCAGCCTGAGCATGCCCACCGTCACTGCCGTGTCCGCCGGCGCCGTGACCTTCGGCGCCGGCGCGCCGCTTGCGTTCATCCTCGGCCCCTGCGTCATCGAGAGCGAGGCGCATGCCGTCGAGATCGGCCTGGCCGTGCGGGAGATCGGCGCCCGCACCGGCGTGCCGGTCGTCTTCAAGGCGTCCTTCGACAAGGCGAACCGCACGTCGATCCACTCGTTCCGCGGGCCGGGGCTCGCCGAAGGGGTCCGGATCCTCGGCGAGGTCAAGGCGCGGACCGGCCTGCCGGTGCTGACCGACATCCACGAGCCGGCGCAGGCGGGCCCGGTCGCCGAGGTCGCGGACATCCTCCAGATCCCCGCCTTCCTGTCGCGCCAGACGGACCTGCTGGTGGCCGCGGCCGCCACCGGGCGCACCGTCAACGTGAAGAAGGGCCAGTTCCTCGCGCCGCGTGACATGCGGCACGTCGTCGCCAAGCTCGGCGAGAGCGGCGCCAGCGGTATCCTGCTGACCGAACGCGGCACCAGCTTCGGCTACAACAACCTGGTGGTCGACGTGCGGAGTTTCCCGATGATGCGGGAGCTTGGCTGGCCGGTCATCTTCGACGTGACCCACAGCCTGCAGCTGCCCGGCGCCGGCGACGGGGTGACGGCTGGACTCGCGGAGTACATCGCGCCGCTGGCGCGTGCCGGCGTGGCCGCGGGCGTCGATGGCGTCTTCATGGAAGTGCACGAGGACCCGTCCCGCGCGAAGAGCGACGCCGCCAACGCGCTCCGGCTCGACCTCGTCGAGCCGCTGGTCCGCCGCCTGGTCGAGCTTGATAGGATCGGCAGGGCCGATGACTGATCTCTCCCTGGCCCGCAAGGTCCTGCAGACCGAGGCGGCCGCCGTGCTCGCGCTCGTCGATCGCCTCGACGGCGGCTTCACCGCCGCGGTCGAGATGGTGCGCGACTGCCGTGGCCGCGTGATCCTGGCCGGCATGGGCAAGTCGGGCATCATCTGCCGCAAGATTGCCGCCACCCTCTCGAGCACGGGCACCCCCGCCTTCTTCCTGCACCCCGCCGAGGCCGTGCACGGCGACCTGGGCGTGGTCCGGGCCGAGGACGTGGTCATCGCCCTGTCCTACTCCGGGGAGACCCACGAGCTCGTCCGGCTGCTCGAGACGATCCGGCGCCTCGGCGCCCGGCTCATCGCCATCACCGGTGACGCACGCTCGACGCTGGCCCAGTCGGCCGACGTGACGCTCGACTGCCACGTGTCCGAGGAGGCGTGTCCCATGAACCTGGTGCCGACGGCAAGCACGACCGCCGCCCTCGCGCTCGGCGACGCCCTCGCGATGACGGTCCTCGTCGAGAAGGGGTTCCGTCCCGAGGACTTCGCGAACCTGCATCCCGGCGGCAAGCTGGGCAAGCGGCTCATGCGGGCCGAGCAGCTCATGCACCAGGGCGAGGATGCGCCGGTCGTGGCGCTCGACACCCCGATGCGCGACGTGATCTACGAGATGTCCCGGAAGGGGCTCGGCATGACGACGGTGGTGGATGGCGGGGGCCTGCTCGCCGGCATCATCACCGACGGCGACCTGCGGCGCCACATGGCGACCATGCCCGACGTGCTCGACCGCGTGGCCCGCGACGTGATGACGGCCCAGCCGGTCACGATCGACCGGCAGACGCTGGCCGCCGAGGCGCTGAACGTGCTCGAGCAGCGGAAGATCACGTCCGTGGTGGTGGCCGAGCCGGACCGGCGCGTGGCCGGCGTCGTGCACCTGCACGACCTCTGGCGCACGGAAATGGTCTAATAAGGTCGCGTGGTGTCGACCTACCTTCCGTTCGTGGCCGCGCTGCTCGCGCTGCTCCTCGGCCTCGCCATCGGCAAGGCCTGGGAACGCTACAAGCTGCGCGGCGGGCAGTGGATCGACCGCCGCAAGGCCCGGGACTCGCACCATTACGTCCTCGGCCTGAACTTCCTGGTGTCGAACCAGACCGACCTCGCCATCGAGGAGCTGAGCCACGCCGCGCGCGTGGACGCCAACGCCCTCGAGATCCACATGATCCTCGGGAACGTGTACCGGGAGCGCGGCCAGGTGGCCCGCGCCATCCAGGTGCACCAGGCCCTGCTCCAGCGGCCGAAGCTGACCCGCCTCGAGCACGCGTACGTGCTGCTCTGCCTGGGCCTCGACTTCAAGCGTGGCGGGTTCGTGGACCGGGCGCTCGAGGCCTTCGAGGAGGTGCTCCGGCTCTCGCCCGACAACCAGTACGCCCTGCTCTACCTGCAGAAGCTCCACGAGGAGCAGCACCAGTGGGCCGAGGCACGCGCGATCCGCGATCGCCTGGTGACGCTGAGCGGTCCCGACACGCAGCCGCGCAACCAGGCCATCCTCGCCTTCCTGGAGAACGAGATGGGCCTGGCGGACCAGCGGGGTGGGGATGCGGCCGGCGCCGTGCGGCACTTCGAGGCCGCCATTGCGCTCGAGCCCTCCACCGTGCCGGCCTACCTGAACCTGGGAGACGTGAAGTACGGCGCGGGCGACACGGCGGGCGCCCTTGCCGCCTGGGAGCGGCTGATCGAGGTGGCGCCCGACCGCGCGTACCTCGCCCTGGACCGCCTCGAGCGCCTGCACCGGGACCGCGTGGTCGCCGGCCGCTTCGAGGACCGCTGCCGCCGGGTGATTCAGGCCAATCCGCAGGACTGGCGTGCGCGGCTCGCGCTCGGCAAGTACCTCGCGGCCGACGGCCAGCCGGCCGCCGCCCTCGAGCTGCTGTTCGAGGCCCTCGCCCACAACCCGCATGGCCTGACGGTGCACCAGGCGATCTGGACCGTGCTCCTCCAGGTCGACCTCGACCGTCGCCTGGTCCAGCGGTATGTCGAGTCCGCGCGGGAAGCGGTCTTCTTCCTCGATCCGCACGTCTGCGTGAAGTGCCACTACCGCTCGACCGAGCTGCTCTGGCAGTGCCCGCACTGCCACGAGTGGAATACCTTCGTCGAGGAGCGCATCGCCCCTGCGAAGGAAACGGTCGAGATGTAGCCGTCAGGCGGCGTGCGGCAGCGCCAGCGTGAAGGTCGTGCCCTCACCGGCCACCGACTCGACGTCGAGCCGCCCGCCGTGCGCCACGATGATCTCCTTCGAGACCGAGAGCCCCAGCCCCGTGCCTGACACCGCCGTGGCGTTGCTCGCGCGGTAGTACCGCGCGAACAGGCGCGGGAGGTCGTCCGCCGGGATGCCGATGCCCTCGTCGCGCACCCGGACGACGACGTCCTGCGCCTCGGGCGCCACGCTCACCCACACACGCCCGTCCGGACGGTTGAACTTGAACGCGTTGCTCACGAGGTTGTAGACGACTCGCGCCACGCGGCGCTCGTCGAGCTCGCAGGGCAGCGACACGCCGGGCAGCGTCACGGACAGCCGCTGTCCCCGGAGCGCCGCCGTTGGCGACACGGCCCGGTGCACCAGCGCCCCGAGATCGCTTCGTGTGCGCTGGAGCGCGAGCTGGTGGCCGTTCTCAATCCGCGCGCTGTCGACGAGCTCGTCGATCAGCAGGACCATCTGGTCCGTCGCGCCGTGCGCCTGGGCCACCCAGTGGCCCGCCCTGCTGCCGGTGGAGCCACCGGTCTCCATGACGAGCGACAGGAGGCCCTGCGCCACCATCAGCGGGTTGCGCAGGTCGTGAGCGATCGCGGCAATCAATCGGTCGCGCGCCGCCGTGGCCGCCTCCGCCCGCTCCCGGGCGCTGCGCTCCGCGGCCTCGGCCGCCAGCCGCCGGACCAGCGAGCCCACGACCAGGGCGACCACCGAGCACAACCCGCGATCGAGCGCCGCCAGGCGGTCGGGCGTGCCCACGGCAAAGCCCGCGACGCCGGTCGGCCGCGCGGTGCTGCCGAGCGGCACGAGTCGCGCCGCGGCCACGCCGGCGTCGCCGAACAGGCGCATCGCCGCGTCCGGCGCCAGGGTGATGTCGGCGGGCCACCCCACCTCCGCCGGCGCGGGCCGTCCGGGGATCGGCACGGCACCCGGATAGCGGATCCCCGCATCCCAGGCCGCGCCGGCAGGCGAGGCGCCGGCCGGCGGGTCGAACAGCACCAGCGAAACCCGCTCGACGGGCAGGACCCACTTGATCCCGTCCGACAGCGCCTGTGCGAGCCGGTCGACCGATCCACACGACGCCAGGACGGCGTTGAGCTCGGCGAGCGCCGCGAGGGACACGGCCCCCGCGGTCTCACCCATCGCTGTCGAGGCCATCAGTCGCCTGTCCTGCCGTGACGCGGCCGGCTAGACCTGGTCGAGCGGGACATCGAGGATGTCGGTCAAGGTCGCGACCGCGAGGAAGAGCTCGATGGCGCCGATGCCCTCGAGCGCCTCGACCTCGCTCAACCCGGCCGCGCGCAGCCGGGCGATGCCGCCGCGCACACGGTCGGCCCCACCCGCCGCCGCGTCGCGCGCCAGCTCGAGCAGGGCCACCGTGGCCGGCGTCCCGGCCGCCGCCCGCAGGTCGCCAGCGGCCAGTGCGGACAACACCTCCCGCGTCACGCCCTGCATGCCAAGGCTGTGGGTATGCACGTCGCGGACGTACGCGCTGCCACGCACGGCGCCGATCACGACGCCGACCATCTCCTTGACCGCGCGCGGCAGGACGCCGCCAAGCACGACACGCTGGAACATGAACCAGTTCGCCTCGAGGACCGCCGGGTGGGCGGCCATCGCGCGAAAGACGTTCGGCACGATACCGAACCCGAGTTGCTCCTCGATTTCGCGGTAGACGAGACCGACGGTGGGATCTTCGGCGACAGCGGCAGCCTGGGGGACGTTGTGCGACACGAAACGGCTCCTTTGGAAAGCGTGAGCCGTCATGCACAGCAAGATTGGGACCGACGGCCCAGGCACCGGGCGGCGCCGCCTCACCCCTGTGCGTGGGGCCTGGCGTCACGCGCCACCGGAGAACGCTGTGCGGCAGCGCTCACCTGCCCGCGGGGGTGTGCGGCCCGGTCACAGGGCTCCGGGGCGCACCCGCCCCTACACGCCGGCGAGCGGGGCGAGAGCGGAGGGACCCGCGCTGGCGGGATTGGCGGTGACAATGCGCCGGAGGTACCCGGCCTGGCCGAGATGCAGAGCCAGGTGACTCGCCAGGTGCTGCAGGAACACACCCGTGTTGATCGTGTGCCCGCCCGGCTGTTCGGGAAACGGCGCCGCCAACGCCTCGGCCGTGACGCGTGGGAGGACGGCGCGAATCGTGCCGGACGCGGCCTCGAGGGCGGCGACGACCTCGGCGCGGGTGCCGGCACGGCGGCCGAACTCGTCCTCCCGCCGGCGGACGTAGCCGGTGCCGCCGAGCACGGCTCCGACGAAATGCTGCAGGTTGCCGGCGACGTGCAGGCCCAGATTGCCGACCGAGTTGGTGATGCCCGGCACCACCTGCCACAGCCGCTCATCGTCCGGGCAGAGCTCGACCTCGCGGACGAAACACGCCAGGTCCCGTGTGAAGAGCGTCTCGAGTCCAGCCAGCATGATCCTCCCCGGGCCTACATCGCGCGGAACTCGCCCAGCGCGCGCTCCGACTCCGTGAAGTCCTCGCAGTGCTGGTCGAGCGCGTCGTACTCCTCGGCATACTCCGCGAGGAACTCGCGGTATGCCTTCTCGGACTCCCAGACGTCGACGGTCACGTAGCGCCCCGGGGTCGATTCGTCGTGGTACAGACGGGTCTCGACGAAGCCCGAGGCCTTGCGGAAGAGCTGGGACCAGAGTCCGTCCGCGGCGTACGCTTCCAGGAACGCCGCATCGGCGTCGGGCTTGACCTGGAATTCCCACATGTAGACGAACGTCGCGGTCACTCGCTCCTCCTCCGGCTGGGGCCCTGCGGCAGGTGGCCCCGCCACCCCTACACGTTGAACTTGAACAGCAGCACGTCGCCGTCCTGGACGACGTACTCCTTGCCCTCCATGCGGTAGAGGCCCTTCTCCCTGGCAGCGGCCACCGATCCGCAGGCCACCAGGTCATCGTAGGCGACGGTCTCGGCCTTGATGAAGCCCCGCTCGAAGTCGGTGTGGATCACGCCGGCGGCCCTGGGGGCCGTATCACCGGCGTGGATGGTCCAGGCGCGGACTTCCTTCTCGCCTGCCGTGAAGTAGGTCCGCAGCCCCAGCAGATGATACGTCGCCCGGATGAGAGTGCCCACCCCACTCTCGGTGACGCCGAGCGCCTCGAGATACGAGGCCGCCTCGGCGGCCTCGAGGTCCACCAGGTCGCTCTCGATCTGGGCGCTGATGACGACGGCCTCGCAGGCCAGGTGGGTCTTGACGTAGTCCCGCACCGCCGTGACGTACGGATTCGCGTCCGCCGTCGCCAGGTCGCCCTCGCGCACGTTGCAGGCGAAGATCGTGGGCTTGTCCGTGAGGAGGAAGAGCGGCGCCGACAGGGCCCGTTCCTCGGGGTCGAGGGGCACGGTCAGCGCGGGTTTGCCCGCGTCCAGCGCCTCCTCGATCTTTGCCAGGACCGCGTCCTCGGCCGCCGCGGCCTTGTCGCCGCGTTTGATGTCCTTGCCGATGCGTTCCCGCCGCCGGCGCACGGAGTCGAGGTCGGCGAGCATGAGCTCGGTGTTGATGACCTCGATGTCGCGCACGGGGTCCACGGAGCCGGCCACGTGGTGGATGTCCTCGTCCTCGAAGCACCGCACCACCTGGACGATGGCATCGACCTCGCGGATGTGGGTGAGGAACTTGTTGCCGAGGCCTTCCCCCTGGCTGGCGCCCTTCACGAGGCCGGCGATATCGACGTACTCGATGGCGGCCGGGATGACGACCTGCGTCTTCGCGATGTCACGCAGCACGTCGAGCCGGGCGTCCGGGACCGAGACGATCCCGACGTTGGGCTCGATGGTGCAGAAGGGATAGTTGGCCGACTCGGCCTTGCGGGTGCGGGTGACCGCATTGAAGAGGGTGGACTTGCCCACGTTGGGCAGGCCGACGATTCCGGCTCGAAGCATGATGACGTTCTGGATTAGGGCACGGATGGGGCGACAGAAGCTAACAGGATATCAAAGGCAGGGATGGCGGCCCAGCCGGCGGGCCACAGATGGCACAAGGCCACAGATGGCACAGAAGACACAGATGCACAGATACGACGGGATGCACAGATAGGGGTCCGGGCCAGGAGGCAACACGCAACCGAGCCCGCCGCACTAGGCGACACGCTGCGCGGCCATAGAGGGCACGGATGGCGCGGAGGCCACAGATGGCACAGAAGACACAGATGCACAGATACGACGGGATGCACAGATAGGGGTCCGGGCCAGGAGGCAACACGCAACCGAGCCCGCCGCACTGGGCGACACGCTGCGCGGCCATAGAGGGCACGGACGGCACGGAGGCCACAGACGGCACAAGGCCACAGATGGCACAGGTGGCACAGGTGGCACAGAAGACACAGAAGACACAGATGCACAGATAGGACGGGATGCACAGATGGGGTCCGGGCCAGGAGGCGACACGCAACCGAGCCCCCGCCGCACTGGGCGACGCGCTACGCGCGGCCATCGAGGGCACGGAGGGCACGGAGGCCACAGACGGCACAAGGCCACAGATGGCACAGAAGACGCAGATGCACAGATACGACGGGATGCACAGATACGGATAGGGTCTGGGGCCGTTCCGAGCGAGGGCCGTAGGCCCGAGTCCCAGCGA
>JBFWVR010000008.1:0-85612 GCA_050246635.1 Vicinamibacterales bacterium | reverse complement strand
AGGCCACAGACGGCACAAGGCCACAGATGGCACAGAAGACGCAGATGCACAGATACGACGGGATGCACAGATACGGATAGGGTCTGGGGCCGTTCCGAGCGAGGGCCGTAGGCCCGAGTCCCAGCGACGTGCGACGCACCGTCCAGGGAGCACGAGTCCCAGCGAGGGCGCAGCCCCGAGTCCCGCCGAGGCTGCGCAGCGGCCGAGGCCTTACGGCGGCGAAGCAGCCGGCCCTACGCGCGCAGCGCGGCCCCGTGTCGCCCCAGTCGCAGCTCCAGGTGCCGCCGGACGTCGGGCCACTCGTGCCGCAGGATGCTGTACATCACCGTGTCCCGCACGGTGCCGTCGCGCCGGGGCTGGTGGTGGCGCAGCACGCCGTCCCTGTGCGCGCCGAGGGCCTCGATGGCGCGCTGGGATCGGAAGTTGAAGTTGTCGGTCCGCAGGCCGACGACTGCGCAGCCCAGGGTATCGAAGGCATGAGCCAGCAACAGCCGCTTGCAGGCGGTGTTGACATGCGTGCGCTGCACCCGCGCCGCGTACCAGGTGTAGCCGATCTCCACGCGGTCCGCGGCGGCGACGATGTCGTGGTAGCGCGTGGACCCGACGATGGTGTCCGTCGCGAGATCGCGGACGGCCCATGCCAGCATCTGGCCCGCGGCCTGCCCGGCCAGCGCCGTCTCGACGTACGTCGCCGCCTCGTCGGGCCGTGGCACCGACGTGAACCACAGGTTCCACAGCTCGCCGTCGGCGCTTGCGGCGGCAAGGGCGGGTGCGTGCGAGGGGTCGAGCGGTTCGAGGCGAACGCCGTGGCCTTCCAGTTCGATGGGCACGGGTGCAATCATGCCCCTCCCCCCATTCTTCGCGGCGGACGTGCGCGAGCCCCTCGCCTCCAGCATCGTCGAAGGTGCGAAAGACGCCTGTTTCATACGGCACACGCGCGGCATCGGCCTCGTACATGCGGGGCACGTGGCTGCCCGGTGCTGCCAGCCGCGATGTGCGGAACAGCTTACGTCAGAACGGCAGGTGCTGCACGAGGGTGGCTGCACGGAGGTGCAGCCCGTCGAGGGCGAGTCCCAACGAGCGGCCACCCGCCGCGAGGCCTATCCCCGAGGGCGCAGGCGGGGCTCGAGCCAGGCCTCCGCTTCGGGCAAGGTACGAAACACGCCGGCCTCGTACGGCAGCCGGCCGGCGTAGGCCTCGAACATCCGCAGCACCCCGAAGTCCACGTCCCGGTTCACGACGTACGCGACGGAATGGTTCGTCCCGCGCTCGTCGAGCGTACTGCTGTAGACGTCCACCGCGGCGCGGACTTCGTCCACGCTGACCGCGAGATGCGCGTCGCGGAGATCCCAGAGGGCGTTCATGCCCCGGCGGAACTCGGGGCGGGCGCGGTACTCCCGGTACGCCTGCAGGATCTGGGGCCAGGTCAGCTCACCGGCAATCGTGACGAGCACGTATTCGTCGCGGGGGAACGCAATGTGCCAGGTCGCCATGCACCTCCCCCTCCCGGGGAGCGCGGCGGCCAGCGCGGGGACCGCCGCGCCCGGCCGAGGCCCCAGCTTACGCCAATTGGCGCCACAGGGACATCGCCCGGGACGGGTGATGGCGCGCGACCGGCTCCGGACGTGAGGGCCCCCTCCCAGCGAGCGCTGCCGGATCGAGGCCCATCGAGCGGCCGGCAGGCCACGAGGCCCCGCGAGGATCGCAGGCCCGAGCCCTCCCGAGGCCGCGAAGCGGCCGAGGCCAGCGGCGGGCGACGCCCGCCGCCCTACCCGCGCAGTGTCGCCAGCAGCTTCTCGACCTGGCGGTCGGTGTCGGCGTGGGTGCCGTCGGTGCGGATCACGAAGTCGGCCCGCCGCATCTTCTGGTCGATGGGCATCTGCGCCGCGATCCGCCGGGACGCCTCGTCCCAGCTCGCCGCGTCGCGGTGCATGACGCGCTCGCGCTGCATCCGAGCCGGGCAGGCCGCGACCACGACGGCGTCGAACTCGCCCTCCCGGCCGGTCTCGAACAGGAGCGGAATGTCGGCGACGGCAAACGGCGTGTCCGCGGGGAGCGCCTCGAAGAAGCCATCGATGGCCGCCCGCACCTCGGGGTGGATGATCCCCTCGAGGTCGCGGCGCGCCCGTTCGTCGTGGAACACGATGGCCGCCAGGGCCTTGCGGTCGAGCGTGCCATCCTGGGCGATGACCGCGTCCCCGAACCGCGCCCGGACGGCCACGAGCCCGGCCGAGCCCGGCCGCACGGCCTCCCGCGCGAGCACGTCGGCGTCGATCACGGGCACGCCGGCCGCGATCAGGCGCTGGGCCACGTAGGACTTGCCGGTCGCAATGCCACCGGTCAGCGCGATCCTACGCACGGCCGGCGCGCAGCTCCGCCGCGGTCAGGGTGTTGCGCAGCACCATCGCGATGGTCAGGGGCCCGACACCGCCAGGCACCGGGGTGAGCGCGCCGGCCACCTGCTCCACCTCGGGGTGGACGTCACCGATCAGCACGCTGCCCTTCGCCGCGAACTGCTCCCGCTTGCGGCTGCCTTCCGGAAAGAAACGGAAGACGTCGGCTTCGCTCGTGAGCGGCGTCGTGCCGACGTCGATGACGGTCGCGCCAGGCTTCACGAAGTCGCGGGTCACGAAGCCCGGGCGGCCGATGGCGGCAACGAGGATGTCGGCACTGGCGGCGACCTGTGGCAGGTCACGGGTCTTCGAATGACAGATGGTGACCGTCGCGTTGCGGTGCAGCAGCAGCAGCGCCATCGGCTTGCCGACGATGTCGCTGCGCCCGATCACGACCGCATGACGGCCTTCGACCGGAATGCCCTCACGGTCGAGCAGCTCGGCGCAGCCGAGCGGCGTGCACGCCACCAGGGACGGCTTGTTCTGGACCAGCTTCCCGACGTTGACCGCGTGGAAGCCATCCACGTCCTTGGCGGGGTCGATGGCCTCGAACACCGTCGCCTCGGCGTCGCGCCCCATCCCGGCGGGCAGCGGCGACTGCACGAGGATGGCATCGACGCGGTCGTCCGCGTTGAGGCGCGCGACGAGGGCCAGCACGTCCTGCAGGGAGGCCGACTCGGGCAGGCGGTGGAGCTGGCCATCGCAGCCGGCCTCGGCGACGGTCTTGATCTTGTTGCGGACGTAGACCTCGGAGGCGGGGTTGTTGCCCGCGAGCACGACGCTCAACCCCGGCGGTCGTCCGTGCGCCGCCGTGAACGCCGCCACGCGCGGCCGGAGTTCCTCGCGGATGGCCTTCGCCACCGCCGCGCCATCGAGCCGTCGTGCCGCCATCGTCGTTATCCTTCCGTGCGCGCCGGGTCGACGGTCGTCACGCCCCGCGCCACCTGTTCGGGCGCCCGCAACTGCTCGGGATGGCCGAGCAGCACGAGCTGGTCGCCAGCCACCATGCGGGCGTCCGGCGACGGGTTGAACTCCATGTGGCCCGCGATGCGCTTGATGGCCACCACGATGACGCCGAACCGCTGGCGCAGGCCCGCCTCGCGGATGGTCTGCCCGATGAACTCCGCGGCCTCCCCGAGCTGCACCTGCTCGGCCGCGAGGTCGAGCCGCTCGGAGCTGGTCGCCAGCCGCATGAAGTCGACGACCGCCGGACGCAAGGCCGTCGCCGCCATCTGCACGCCGCCCAGCTGGTACGGCGAGATGACCCGGTCTGCGCCGGCCCGGCGCAACTTCGGTTCCGCGTCCTCGGACGAGACGCGGGCGATGATGAACAGGTCCGGCCGCAGCACCCGGGCCGTCAGGACCGTGTAGACGTTCTCCGCGTCGGTCGAGACCGCCGCGATGAGACCGCGGGCCCGGTGGATGCCGACCCGTTCGAGCACCTCTTCCCGGCTGGCGTCCGCCTCGACGGCCAGGCCCCCCTGGCTGATGACCTCGTGGACCCGCGCGGGATCGCGGTCCACCACCACGGACGGGACTCCCTGCCGGCGGAACTCGCCCGCGATGATGCTCCCGATGCGGCCGTAGCCGCAGATGATGAAGTGGTCGCGAACCGTGTCCAGCATGCGATTGAACCGGCGCTCCGCGAACCGGCCGTGCAGGCCGCCCTCGACGACGAACGCCAGGACCAGGGACGCCGTGTAGAACAGCGTGCCGACGCCGGCGATCAGGACGAAGGTCGTCCACAGCTGACCGCCAAACGAGAGGTCGTGGACCTCCTTGTATCCGACCGTCGACACGGTGATCGCGGTCATGTAGAACGCGTCCCACGCGCTCCATCCCTCGATCGCCATGTAGCCGAGGGTGCCGACGGCGGTGACGGACGCGAGCAGCGCCACGGCGAGGACGCGGCCGCGGCTCGTATCACGCGCCTCGCCGGCCGGCGCTCCCCCGCTTCCCGCTCCCGCCATCCGGCTCGCCGCCCGGGGCTACTTCTCCCGCGTCATGGTCGCGAGGACGCGCCCGAGCAGGAAGACCACGACCGCGGCCCCGAGCACGCGGAGGCCGAAGGTATCCGCCTCCTCCGCCGTCACCCCAATCTCGTGCCACTTGGCCGTGACCTCGGTGGTGATGCCGAACTCGGTCATGAAGCCGAGCACCGACAGCGCGAGGCCGTTGAAGATCCCGAGCGCGCCGAAGACCGTCGTGAAGTTCGCGACGCTCTGCGCCGTGGTGCGCGCGGCGACCTCGGCGGGGTCGGAGAGCGGGCTGTGCGTGCGGCCGTAGAACCAGTAGATGATCAGCCCGAGGTCCAGCCACACCAGGAACCGCACCCACGTGACGATGGGCAGGCTCAGCATGAGGTAGCCGCACGACAGGATGCCCAGCACCGGGAACACCGGGCCGAACGGCACGCGGAACGGCCGGTGCGCGTCGGGGCGCTGCACGCGCAGCATCAACACGGCAGAGCACACCACGACGAACGCGAACAGCGTGCCGATGCTGGTCATCTCGCCGACGACCTGGATCTGCGTCAGGCCCGCGACGAGCGCGACGACGCAACAGGTGATGGCGGTGGTGATGTGCGGGGTGCCGAAACGGGGATGGACCTTGGCGACGCCCTGCGGCAGCAGGCCGTCGCGGCTCATCGCGAAGAAGATGCGGGGCTGGCTCATCAGCATCACGAGCAGCACCGACGTGATGCCCGCGACCGCGCCGGCCGAGACGAGGTAGGCCGCCCAGTCCTGGCCGATGAGGCTGAGCGCGAACGCAACGGGCGCGTTCAGGAACTCGACGTTCTCCTTGTACTCCACCACCGGCACGATGCCGGACAGGATCGCGGAGACGGCGAGATAGAGCGCGGTGCAGATGATCAGGGAGGAGATGATGCCGATCGGCAGGTCGCGCTGCGGGTTCTTGGCCTCCTCGGCGGTCGTCGAGACGGCGTCGAAGCCGATGTAGGCGAAGAAGACGACCGCGGCGGCCGCCATCATGCCCGACCAGCCGTACGGGGCGAACGGCTCCCAGTTCGCCGGCTCGACGTATTTCACGCCCGCGCCGATGAAGAACACGATGGCCACCATCTTCACGCCGACCATGACGGCATTCGCACGCGCCGACTCGCGGATGCCGACGATCAGGAGCGACATGATGCCGAGCACGACGAGGCTGGCGGGCAGGTTGATGATGCCGTCGGGCGGGGCGGTGCTGAGCGCCGTCGGCAGGTGGATGCCGAAGCCGGAGAGCAGCTTCTGCATGTAGCCGCTCCACCCGATGGCGACCGTCATCGAGCCCACGGCGTACTCGAGGATCAGGTCCCAGCCGATCATCCAGGCGGCCAGCTCGCCCAGCGTGGCGTAGGCGTAGGTGTAGGCGCTGCCCGCGATCGGGATCATCGACGCGAACTCCGCATAGCAGAGCGCGGCGAAGCCGCAGGCGAGGCCGGCGGCAAGATACGAGAGCATGATCGCCGGGCCGGCCTGGTTCGCGGCGGCGGTCCCGGTCAGCACGAAGATGCCGGTGCCGATGATGGCGCCGATGCCGAGAAGGGTGAGGTCGAAGGCCGTCAGGCTGCGTTTGAGGGCCCGCCCGCCGTGTTCGACGTCATCGACGAGCTGCTCGAGGGACTTGTTCTTGAAGAGGTTCGAATCCATGCAGGACCGCGGTTCCACGCGGGCGCCCCCGGGTCAGGCCCCCGGGGCGCGGGGTCGGCGGATCATACCACCTGGGCCGGTTGCGCTTGAGCCTGACCACGTGCAGCGTTTATCATCGCCGGGCCCAGAAATTGCTTAGCCCGGTGCGGTCCTGTCGCCCTCGCGCGTCCCGTCCGCCTCTCTGGGCAGCACGCTCGTTCACGTGAACGCGTCCGGGAGGTCAGGAGCATGGCGATGTCAGGCCGCGGGACCTGGGGGTCCCGCCTCGGGTTCGTGCTGGCGGCCGCCGGGTCGGCGGTGGGTCTCGGCAACATCTGGGGCTTCCCCACCCAGGTCGGCCAGGGCGGCGGCGCCGCCTTCGTGCTCGTCTACCTGATCTGCGTGTTCTTCGTGTGCGCGCCGATCATGATCGCCGAGCTGGCCATCGGCCGTCGGGGGCGCAAGGACCCGGCGGGCTCGTTCGAGGCCATCCGCCCCGGCACGTCCTGGAAGCTCGTGGGCCTGCTGGGCATCCTCACGGGCGCCGCGATCCTGTCCTTCTACGCCGTGATCGCGGGCTGGACCATCGCCTATATCTTCTTCACCGGCACGGGCGCGGTCGCCGGCAGCCCCGAGCAGATCGGGCAGTTCTTCGGCAGCTTCGTCGCCAATGCGCCGGCGACGATCGGCCTGACCTTCGTGGTGCTGGCCACGACCGCGGGCATCATCATCGGCGGCGTGCGCGACGGCATCGAGCGGATCACCAAGCTGCTGATGCCGTCCCTGCTGCTCCTGCTGGTGCTCCTCATGATCCGGGCGCTGACCCTGCCCGGCGCCGGCACCGGCCTCGCCTACTACCTGCACCCCGACCTCTCGAAGGTCTTCGACATCCGCATCGTCAACGCCGCGCTCGGGCAGGCGTTCTTCTCGCTCAGCCTCGGGATGGGCGCGATGATCACCTACGGCAGCTACCTGGGCGAGAAGGAGAACATCGCCCAGGCGGCCGCGTGGGTCGTGGTGCTCGACACGGCGGTGGCCCTGATGGCCGGCTTCATCATCTTCCCGGCCGGCTTCACGATTCCGGGCTTCGATCCGTCGACCGGCGGCCCGGGGCTGATCTTCGCCGTGCTGCCCCGCCTGTTCGCCGAGATGCCCGGGGGGCACCTGTTCGGCGCCGCCTTCTTCGTCATGCTGACGATGGCGGCGATCACCTCGACGATCTCGCTGCTGGAGGTGCCCACGGCGTACCTCATCGACTCGCGGGGCTGGAGCCGGCAGCGGGCGGTGCTCACCCTGACGGGCGTCATCTTCGTGCTCGCCATCCCGTCCGCGCTGGCCAACGGCTCCTCGCCGTTCTTCACGAGCCTGCCGGGGCTCGGCCTGGACTTCCTCACGCTGATGTCCACGATCTGGAACAACTTCGCGTTGCCCGTCGGCGGGTTCTTCATCGCCATCTTCGTCGCCTGGGCCTGGCGGCGCGAGGAGGCGATGGCGGAACTCGAGGCGGGCGGCGGCTTCCCCGGCGCCGCGCTCTGGGCCGTCCTGGTCCGCTACGTCTGCCCCGTTGCGATCGGCATCATCATTGTCTTCACCATCCGGGATCTCGTCGGCTAAGGCCCGGCATCCCCTCTACCTGCAGGAGTCTCGATGCTCGAACAGCTGACCAACAGCATTACCGCCCTCGACGGCTTCGTCTGGCAGCCCTTCGCGATGCCGGTCGTGCTGCTCCTCGTCGGCGGGTTGATCACCCTGTCCACGGGCGTGGTGCAGATCACCCGCTTCCCGTTCGCGGTGAAGATGGTGTTCGCGGGGATCCGGCAGAAGGCCGCCGCCGACAGCAACACCATCACGCCGTTCCAGGCGCTGTCGACCGCGCTGGCCTCGACGGTGGGCAACGGGAACATCGGCGGGGTCGCCACCGCCATCCTGATCGGCGGCCCGGGGGCCGTGTTCTGGATGTGGGTGTGCGCGACCGTCGGCATGGCGACGAAGTACGCGGAGGCGGTGCTCGGCGTGCACTTCCGCGTCACGCGCGAGACCGGGGAGCTGGCCAGCGGCCCGATGTACTACATCCTGCGCGGCGTGCCGAACGCGGGCCTGGCGAAGGTGCTGGCCATGATGTTCGCGTTCTTCGGCGCGATGGCCGCGCTGCTCGGCACCGGCAACATGGCGCAGTCGAACACGGTGGCGCGGACCTTCGTCGAGGCGGCCAGCCTGACCGGCTACGCCGTGCCGATGTGGGTGCCCGGCATCCTCATCACCCTCATGGTCGGCATGGTGCTGCTCGGCGGCATCCACCGGATCGCCAACGTCGCCGACAAGCTCGTGCCGTCGATGATCGTGCTGTACCTCGCCGCCGGCCTCTCGTATGTCGTGCTCAACATCACCCTGCTGCCCGAGGTGCTGCTGCACATCGTGCAGGAGGCGTTCAAGCCGACCGCGGCGCTCGGCGGCTTCGCCGGCGCCTCGGTCGCGCAGGCCATCGCGGCAGGCGTCAGCCGCGGCGTGCTCTCCAACGAGGCCGGGCTCGGCAGCGCGCCGATCGCCCACGGCATCGCGAGCGTCAAGCACCCCGCCGAGCAGGGCGTCGTCGGCATCTTCGAGGTGTTCGTCGACACCATCGTGGTGTGCACGGTGACGGCCTTCATCATCCTCGAGTCGGGGCTCTGGACCGACCCGGCGTTCGCCAATGCCAGCGGGGACCTGACGGCGGCGGCGCTCGGCACGACCGTGCCTGGCGCGCGCGTCATCGTCGCGATCTGCTCGTTCCTGTTCGGGTTCTCCACCCTGATCGGGTGGTACTACTACGGCGAGAAGTGCGTGGAGTTCCTGTTCGGATCCCGCGTCATCACGGCCTACAAGGTCGTGTTCACGGCCCTGATCATGGTCGGCGCGGTGGTGTCGGTGCCGCTCGTGTGGGCCGTCGGCACGCTGCTCAACGGGTTCATGGCGTTCCCGAACCTCATCGGGCTGGCGTTCCTGCTCGGCACGGTGCGCAAGATCACGGTGGACTACTTCCAGAACGGCGGCCGCGAGTTCTCGGTCGACCACGGCGTCACGGGCGCTCCATATACGGGGCGCTAGCGGGCCGCGCCCGGCGCGGCCCGATCAGGAATCAAGAAGACGGAATCAGGAAAGGAAGTGCGGAATTCGCCAGTTCCGAATTCCTTTCTTGATTCCTGGATTCTTGATTCTCTATTGCCTGTCGTGGCGCCAGTAGGCCGGTAGGTCCGCCTTCGTCGCGCGCACGATTTCGAGAATCGCGCGGCGGTCGGCGGGCGTCAGGTGCGCGTAGCGTGAGCCGCGGTCCCCTCCCGTGAGCACGTCGTGCAAGCGACGGTAGACGCGCGCCTTCGCGGCCTCCGGAAGCGCGTCGAACTGCGGGCTGTAGATCATGTAGCTCAACGGGTACCGGAACAGCCGCCGCGTCAGGTCGAAGTCGCGGAGCGAGCGCCCCTGCGTGTCGCGAGGGCCCCGCTCCGGGAACGTGCGGGTGAAGCTCGACGTCCCCTCGATCGGCTCGACGAGCGGCGCCTCGTCTTCGAAGAGCAGGTACGCCACGAGATCCTCGATGTCAGCCGTCAGCGCCGCCTCGAGCCCGGAGCGACCTGGCCCGGCCCCATCCGACATCTGTGCATCCCGTGCCATCCGTGCATCTGTGCGTGGTTCCGCTCCCACATCCGTGCCCAGCATCCTGGCCTCCCAGCCCACCCGCGTCAGCAGGTTCGTGGCCTGGGTCTGGTGCTCGAACGTCATGAGCGCCACGATGTCGCTGGTCATCGCCGGATAGGCGCGAAGGTCGACCCGGCCGATGAGGCTCGGGAGGTTCTGTTGCGCCTCGCGCACCAGTTGTTCAGGCGCGACGGGGTTCGAGGCCACCGCGTTCGCGCGATCCGGCTGCTCGCCCCGGCGCGCCGTCACGTACCACCCGCCCCACCGGTCCTCGAACGGCGTCCGGTGGTCCGTGATGATGGCCGAGTCCCCGCGGACCGGGCGGCCCGTCGGACCGGGGATCACCGACCCGATGTAGGGTCCCGGCACCCCGGCGGTGTTGGGGCCGGCATGGCAGCGCAGGCAGACAGGGCTGCGCTCGACCTGCGGCGCGCCGTCAGGTCCCACCCGCATCTCGTAGAACACGGAGCCGAGCACCGGGTCGACCGCCGTCACCTCGAGGCTCGGCGCGCCGGGCACGAACGCCACCGCCACGTCGTCGCGAAAGTAGATGCCTCTCGGGACATCAGGCGAGATCCGGGCGGCCTGGAAGCTGGTCTTCGAGAAGACCAGCATCTGCGAGTCCAGCGGGATGTCGAGGGCCGTGAGGAGCTGAGGCAGGAGGGCCGACGCGTCGCTCACGGGGGTGAAGCGCGTCGCGCCCGCCGCGATGCCCTGGATGAGGCGGCTCACCGGCTCGCGGGGGGTGGTGTCCCAGTAGCCAATCGCCTCGTGCGCCGCAGGCAGCGTGGGTTTGTAGTCCTGCCCGGACGACACGGTCGCCACGAGCGCCGCGCCGAGCGCCAGGCCACAGGCAAGCCAGCCGTTCAGACCACGTTGCACAGGCACCTTCCCCCGTCCAGCGTCCCCCGGATGGGGCCGTCCGCTCAAGCCCCCAGGGGATGCCCCGGTCCCGATCAGGCCAGCCAGGCCCGGACGCGCGCGCGTGTGTCGGCCGTGACGAGATCGCCAATCACGGCAACCGTCGCCGCGCCGGCCTCGATGACCGACGGCGCCCGCTCGAGCGTGATGCCGCCAATGGCGACGAGGGGGATGTTGCGGGCTCCCGCGAGCGCAGCCGCGCGACGCACGAGCGGCAGCCCCACTGGCTCGTAGCCGGTGTCCTTCGTGCCGGTCCCGAAGACCGGCCCGATGGCCAGGTAGTCGGCTCCCGAGACCAGGCCATCCTCGAGTTGGACCTCGGTGTGCGTGGACAGCCCGATGATCGCGTCGCGGCCGACGATGGCGCGAACGGCGTCCACCGGGAGGTCGTCCTGCCCCACGTGCACGCCAGCCGCGCCGGCCAGCGCGGCGATATCGGCCCGGTCGTTGACGATCACGCGGCCCCCCATGGGCGCCACGGCCGCCACCAGCGCCCGCGCCAGGTCGAGGAACGCGCCGCTGCCCAGCTCCTTCGCCCGCAGTTGCACCACCATGGCGCCACCGGCCACGCACGCCCGTGCCAGCTCGAGGGGGTCGCGGCCGACGCGGACGCAGGTCGCGGTGTCGACGATGGGGTAAAGGGGGGGGAACATCCGGACTCGCTTCGCTCGCTGGGACTCGCGGCTGCGCCGCTCGCTCGGACGCGCCGCCTGCGGCGGCTTGCTGGGACTCGGCCGCTCCGCGGCCTCGCGAGGAACGACTCTCACTTCGAGTCAACGCCGACCGGATGCCTCCGCCTCTCGACAGGACATCCTGGCGAGTCGCGAAGCGACGAGTCCCAGTGAGCGAAGCGAGTCCTCGCGAGCGGCGCAGCCGCGAGTCCCAGCGAGTCGCGAAGCGACGAGTCCTAGGCCGTGTCCGCGAGCTTGTTCGCCTTGGGCTTCGGCTGGAACCGCTCCATGAAGTGCGTGCTGAGGCGGCCGGCCTCGAAGTCGGCCTCCGCGAGGATCCGCAGGTGCAGCGGGATCGTCGTCCGGATGCCCTCGACCACGCTCATCTCGAGGGTGCGGCGCATGCGCTGCAGGGCCTCCTGGCGATCGCGGCCGTGGCAGATGACCTTCGCGATCATCGAGTCGTAGTACGGCGAGATGGTGCACTCGCTGTGCGCGGCCGTGTCGACCCGCACGCCGGGCCCGCCCGGCACGCTGAAGGCGTGGATCAGGCCGGGCGATGGGACGAAGGTCTCGGGGTCCTCGGCGTTGACGCGGCACTCGATGGCGTGGCCCGTGAAGGTGACCTCGCTCTGCTTGAACGAGAGCCGCTCCCCCGCCGCAATCCGGATCTGCTCCTTCACGATGTCGATCCCGGTGACCATCTCGGTCACGGGGTGCTCGACCTGCACGCGCGTGTTGACCTCCATGAAGTAGAAGTTGCCCTTCTCGTCCATGAGGAACTCGAACGTGCCCGCGTTGGTGTACTGCACGGCCCGCGCGGCGTCCGCCACCAGGCCGCCCATCTTCTTGCGCACCTTGTCGGAGACCGCCACCGACGGCGACTCCTCGATGAGCTTCTGGTGCCGCCGCTGGATCGAGCACTCGCGCTCGCCCAGGTGGATGACGTTGCCGTGGTGGTCACCGAGAATCTGGAACTCGATGTGGCGCGGCGCCTCGAGGTACTTCTCGATGTACACCTCGCCGCGACCGAAGGCCGCCTCGGCCTCGCGCTGCGCGGTCTTGTAGGCGTGCGGCAGGTCGGCCGGCGCGTTCACGATGCGCATCCCGCGGCCGCCACCGCCGGCGACCGCCTTGATGATCACCGGGTAGCCGATCTCCTTCGCGACCTTGAGCGCCTTCTCTTCGGACTCGACGGGGCCGTCGCTGCCGGGCAGCATCGGCACGCCCGCCTTCTTCATCGCGCGCCGCGCCTTCGCCTTGTCGCCCAGCAGCCGGATGACGTTCGGGTCGGGGCCGATGAAGCGGATGTGGCACGCCTCGCACACCTCGGCCAGGTACGCGCTCTCCGAGAGGAACCCGTAGCCGGGATGGATGGCGTCGGCGCCGGTGATCTCCGCCGCGCTGATGATCGCCGGGACACTCAGGTAACTCTCGGCGCTGCGGGCGGGGCCGATGCAGATGTCCTCGTCCGCGAACCGGACGTGGAGGGAGTTCTCGTCGGCTTCCGAGTACACCGCGACGGTCTTGATGCCGAGCTCGCGGCAGGCAAAAATCACCCGGAGCGCGATCTCTCCGCGGTTGGCGACCAGGATCTTCTTGAACATGTGGTCGGGTCCGTCAGCTCCGCAGGCGGATGGCGAACAGCCGCTCGCCGTACTGGACCGGCTGGCCGTTCTCCACGTAGACGCTCACGATTTCCCCGTCGTACTCGCTGTCGATCTCGTTCATGAGTTTCATCGCCTCGATGATGCAGAGCACCTGGCCCTTCTTCACCGAGTCGCCCGACTCCACGAACGACTTCGCGCCCGGCTCGGGGGACCGGTAGAAGGTCCCCACGATGGGCGACTTGACGATCGCCAGCTCGGTGCCCTCGTCCGCCGCGGCGGGCGGTGGCGGCGCGGCGCCGCCCGGGGCCGCCGCCGGCTGGGGCGCCATGGGTGGCGCCATCATCACCGGCGGCATGGCCGGCATCGACATCGGCGGCGTGCTGGCGCTCTTCACGCGCAGCTTGACGCCGTCCTGTTCCAGTTCGAATTCGTGAAGGTCGTGCTCGCGGATGAACTCGATGAGCGCCTTGATCTCGTCCAGGGTCATGCGGTGGCTCACTCTGTGCCGCCGCCCGTCAGGACCTCGGGTCCCGCGGGGGTCACCAGCACATCGTCCTCGATTCTGACTCCGCCCCAACCCGGCAGGTAGACGCCAGGTTCGACGGTGAACACCATCCCCGGCGTCAGCGCCGCCTCGGGATGCCCGGGGCGCGCCCACGTCAGGCGGGGACGCTCGTGTACTTCCAGCCCGAGCCCGTGGCCCGTGCCGTGCGTGAAGCGGTCCGCCAGACCCGCCCGTTCCAGCAGGTCCCGTGCGGCCGCATCGACGGCTTCCGGGGCTGCTCCCGGCCTGGCCGCGTCGATCGCCGCGCCGTGGGCCTCCCGGACCCGCTCAACCAGGGCCACCGCCTCCCGGCCCGCCGGCGGCACGATGACCGTCCGGCTGATGTCGGTGCAGTACCCCTGGAACACCCCGCCGAAGTCGAGGACCACGAGATCCCCGGCCTCGATTCGACGGTCGCCAGCCCGGTGGTGCGGCAGGGCCGCGTTCGGTCCGGCGGCGACGATGGTATCAAACGCCGGGCGGTCAAACCCGGCCCGTCGCAGTTCCTGTTCGATGCCGGCCGCGACGTCACGCTCGCGCTGGCCAGCTAACACTCTCGGGAGTATACACTTAGCGACCTCGGAAAGTCTCCGGCACCCCTCCCGCAGCCGATCGACTTCCCAGGCGTCCTTCACCATCCGGAGCCCCTCGACCAGCCCGTCCGCCGGCACGAGCTCGGCGATGGCCCCGTCCGCCGGGGTCGCGGCCAGCAGCGTCCGGTGGCGGCGGACGGTCATGCACGACTCCTCGAAGCCGATGCGCAGGCCGGCCAGCGCACGGAGCTCGCGGATCACGATGTCGTCATAACTCTGGCCGACGGCCAGCACGACCAGGTCGAACGCGCCGGTCTGCTCCTGGAGTGTCCGGCCCACCGTGCCGTAGCGGCCGTCCACGATCAATCGGGCCTGCTGGACGAAAAGCACGACACCAGCCGAGGCGTGCAGCCCGGTCAGGTAGGTCACATTGGGCAGCGACTCGACGAGCAGCCCGTCGAGGCCGCGGGCCGCGAGCGCGGCCCGGAGCCCGGCCTGCCGTGCCTGGAGACTCGCGGGCGGCGGGATCATCATTCGGCGCGGACCGCCTCGATGGCGGCCAGCCATCCCTCCAGCAGCCGAAGCGCCTCGCGGTCCGCCTCCGCCTGCGCGCCACCCGGATCGCCGGGCCGGCGATCTCCGTCGGCGCCTTCGTCGTCGGCCCGCAGAGGCACCGGCTCGGACTTCCGGAGCAGGAGCTCCAGCCCCGCGAGGTCGTCCCCGGCCGCCGCGTCGCTCTCGAGCTGGTCGAGGTCGATGGTCGTGCCTTCATCGCCGGGAGCCCCGCCTGTCAGGTCGAACGCGGGCAGGTCCGGATCGGACTCGGCGGCCAGCGCCGCCACGAGCTCGTCGAAGTCGAACCCGTCGAGGTCGGCGGCGGAAGGTGTGGCCGCGGGCGCCACCGGGGCGGGGGGCGGCGACGGCGGCGGCGCGTCGGCGGCCGCCGCACGTGCCGGCACGGTCGGGACCGGCGCCTCGACCACGGGGGTCCCGGCCCCGAGCTGCCGATCGAGCGACTGCACGGTCTGCTCGAGGGTCCTGTCGTGCCGGGCAAGGTCGAGTGCCTGGCGATAGAAAGTCAACGCCGTGGCAAGCTCGCCGCGCCGCTGGTGGATCTCGGCCAGCCCCCGGATGGCGGCGAGGTTCTCCGGCGCGGCACGAAGGACCGCCGCCAGCTCCTCCTGCGCGGCCTCGAGCTCGCCGATCTCGAGCAGGGCCCGTCCCAGCGTCACGCGGGCCGACAGGTACTCGGGATGCCGGGCCAGGCCGGCGCGGCACGTCTCGACCGCCTCGTCGTAGCGCCCGGCGCGCCGATACTCTTCACCAAGCTGCGCAAATGCGAGCGACGCCGGATCCGCCTGGATCCGACGTCGTAGTTCCACGATGCGTGGACTGTCGAAAGCCACACCCCAGTTTACGTCACCGTGACGGTGACGGTCGTCGTGGCCGTGCGCCCCGCCGCATCCCGCAGCGTCACGCGCACGACGTAGGTGCCCGCGACGTTGAAGCGGTGTGACGTCACGGGGGACGTCCCGACGACGTCCGACGTGGTGTCACCGAAGCTGTAGCGGTACTCGACGATGCTCGACGGCCCGGTCGAGGCGCTGGCGTCGAACACGACGGTCGTGGCCGTGCTCGGGTTGGTCGGGGAGAAGCTGAGCGCCGGCACGATCCCCGTGCCCTGCCCGCCGACGGTCACCGGCTGGGAGATGGTCCCCACCTGGTTGGCGTCGTCGGTGACGGTCAAGGTGACGATGTAGGTGCCGGGTGTGTCGTACCGCTTCGACACCGTCATCCCGGCGCCGGTGCGGCCGCTGCCGAAGTTCCAGTCGTAGAAGATGATCCGGCGGCCCGCCGCCGCGCGCGACGCCTCCGCCGTGAAGAAGATGTCCTGGCTCACCGCAGGCGCGTTGGGAGAGAAGGTGAAGCTGGCGACGGGCGCGGAGGACGCGTTGACCGTCACCGACTGCGTGATCGCCACCGGTGTGCCGAGGTCGTCGGTCACGGTGAGGCGAACCGTGTAGGTGCCGGCCGCCCTGAACTCGTGGCTGGTGACGATGCCGGTGGCGGTGCCGCCGTCGCCGAAGTTCCACGCGTAGCTGCAGCGGGTGCCGCACGCCACGCCGTCGTCGGTCGTCGCCGAGGCGTCGAAGGTCGCCGGCGTGAAGGCCGTGACCGGCTGCGGCGACACGGAGAACGCCGGCACCGGCTCGCCGTTGGGCGGCACGATGACACCGGGAGGCACGAGGCGGATGTCGACCTGGCGCGCCCGCTCGCCGCGATAGTCGCCACCGATCGGCGTGACGGCGATCGTGATGACCGTCCCGGTATCCACCGACTGCGCCGGCCGTGGCGGCGCGGTGTAGGTGATGGTCTGGTTGGTGCGTGGATACTTCGTCGAGAGCGTTCCGAAGTCCACCGGTTGGCCGTCCACCAGGACCTCCGCGCGGAGCGGCGTGTCGACCGTGCGGCCGTTCTCGTCCCGCCCTTCGATGGTGATCCGGGACTGATCGATGCCGTTCTGCACCAGGACGTCCGGCGTCGCGTTCAGGCGGATGGCCAGGGCGAGCTCGGACGGGCCCGTCAGCGGCGGCGGTTCCGACTGGCTGACGGTGCAGCCCGCCAGCAGCGCGGCGGCTCCAGCGGTGGCAAGCGCGGCGAGGAATGTCTGTCGCATGTCAGGCGAGCTCCCAGAGTGCATACGCGCCGCTACTGCGGGTCGCCGAAATCCCCGAAGTTGACCGTGATCTGGCCCTCGACCGAGACGTCGTTGCCCGCCTGGTCCCTGCCGTAGAAGGTCACCGTCGCGATGGTGCTGATCAGGTTCGCGCCACCGCTGTTGACGAGGTTCCGGAGCGGGGGCTCCTCCTTCATCTGGTGACGCACGATGTCGAAGCCGATCGTCACCGTGGAGCTCCCCCCCACCGTCACCGTGGCCCCGCCATCGAAGCCGTACGGCACGTCCACGCCGGGGGTGTTCCGCCCGTCGGCGCGCTGGAACGTGACGCGGTAACGCGTCAGCGTGATCTGGTTGATCGTCGAGGGCTGGTTCGGGTTCAGGTCCGTCCCCGGGTTCTTGAGCCCGAGCCGCAGGCTGGCCCGCCCGCTGTCGGAGAAGATCGTCGGCACCCGGACCGTCTGGCCGCTGATCTGCTGATCCACGAGCGTCTGGACGTCCGAGAACAGGACGCTGCCGAAGTCGTTCGGCGTCGCCCCCGAGGCGGCCGTCAGCGAGTCGATGATGAGGAACGACGGCGCGCGGCCAGTGCGGGCGACGTCCCCGCAGCCGGCGGTGGCCACGAGGGCCGCCAGCGCGCATGCGCCAATCGTCCGACGGATGGTTTCGCGGGTCACGACTGCTTCTCCCTGCCTAGCCCTTGATGATGCGCGGCGTGATGAAGATCATCAGCTCGTCCTGGAACTCGTTCTCGACGCTGTTCTTGAACAGCCAGCCGAGCAGCGGGATGCGCGAGAGGAAGGGCACGGAGCTCTGCCCGCTGATTTCCTGGCTCTCGAAGATCCCGCCGATGACCGTCGTCTCGCCGTCGGCCAGCAGCACGTTGGTGTTGGCGCGCTGCGTGTCGATGGGGGGAATGCCGTTGACGGAGCGGCTGAAGTCGGCCTGCGCCTTCTCCAGCACGATGCGCATGATGACGGTGTCGGAGGCGGTGATCTGCGGGGTCACCCGCAAGGTGAGCGCCGCGTCCTTGAAGGTCACGGTGACGGTATTGTTCGCGACGGTCTGGATCGGGATCTGGGTGCCCTGGTAGATCTCGGCCTCGAGGTTGTTCTGGGTCGAGACCCGCGGGGCGGACAGCAGCCGGAGCTTGCCCTGGCCCTCGAGCGCCTGGAGCGCGACGTCCAGGTTGAAGGATCCGTTCACCGACCCGAGCGACAGGCCAATCGCACCGGTGGGCTGGTTCTCGGTGCCCAGGTTCACGGCGGTGTTCGCGTTGTCCGGCCCCTGCGTCCCGCCCGTACGCCCCTGCAGGCTGCCCGAGTTCGGGAACGCCAGGCCGGTCGTGTTGCCGAGTTCCGGCGAGACCCGCCCGTTGACGCCCCACAGGATGCCGAGCTCGCGCGCGTGCTCGCGCCGCACGCGCACGATGCGCGCCTCGATCTCCACCTGCGGCTGCGGACTATCGAGCGTCGCGATGATCGACTCGGCAGCCCGGAGCCGCGCCGGCAGGTCCCGGATGATGAGCGTGTTCGTGCGGGAGTCCACCTGCACTTCCCCACGCTCCGACAGCGCGCTCCGCGTGACGATCTGCACGAGCTCCTGCGCCCGCGCGTAGCTGAGAGGACGCGTCAGCACCTCGAGCTGGCCGGCGAGCGCCTGCGCCTCCGACAGGCGGCGGCGCTCCTCCTCTTCCTGGGCGAGGACCGACAGCGGCGCGATGCGCACGATGGTGCCGTCCACGGTGTACCCGAGCTTGTTCGCCTTGAGGATGATGTCGAGCGCCTGGTCCCAGGGCACTTCACGCAGCGAGACGTCGACCGTGCCGTCGATCGTCGGGTCGATGACGATGTTGAGGCCGCTGATCTCGGCAAACGTCCGGAGCACCGCACGGAGATCGGCGCCCTGGAAGTCGAGGGTCACCGGGCTGCCCGTGAATCGCGGCGACGCCGGCCCCTGCGCGGCCTGCGCCGCGACGACCGCCACGGGCGGGGCCGCAGGCGGCGGTGCGGAAGCTGGCGGAGTGGCCGTTGTCGCAGCCATCGCCGGGGCGGACGCCGCCGGGCCAGCCGCAGGCGGGGCCACAGATGGCGCGGATGACACAGATGGCGCAGAGGGCACCGATTGCGCAGCGGGCACCGATGCTGCCGTACCGGCTCCTGCCGGCGGGGTGATGATCTCCGGACTCGCGGGCGCGGGCACCGGCGCGGCTGGTGCGGGAGCGGGGGGCACGGCAACCGGGGGCGCGGGCGCCTCGGCCACGTCAGGCACGGGCGCCCCCGCGGGGCTTGCCGGGGGCGTCGCGGCCGCCGCGACCGCCGGCGGGTCGGCGGCTGCGGTCTCGTCCTCACCGAAGATCACACGCAGGCCATCGTCGATTTCCTCGACGCGGTACTCGAGCACGCGCGCGAGGTCGACCACCACCCGCGTCACGAGCGGCGAGCGCGAGTTCACGGCGACGCGGACCCGGAGGATGTTGGGCCCGTCCACCGGGATGAGCGACGCCGCATTCCCGGCCGCGACGCCCTCGAAGTCGAGCAGCACGCGCGGCGGCATGTCGCGCGCCCGCTCGACGGTGCTCGGCACGAGCCGGCCGTTGCCACGCAGCGTGACGGCGGTCACGTCCCCACTGCGCTGGACCGACACCGATTCGAGACGGTTGGCCACCTGGGCCGGCAGCAGCACCGGTGGCGGCACCACTGGCGTGCTGGTGGCCGCGCCACCGGCCGGCGCGTCCGCCGCCGCGGCCGCCGGCGCGGGGCGCGTCTCCGGGGCGGCGGCGGAGTTGCGGTCCACCTCGACGAAGATGCGGTTGCGGGAGCTGCGCACGTGGTGTGACGCGGCCCGATCCAGCTGGATCCGCACCCGCGTGAGGGGCGCGCCGTCGGCCGCCGTCGCCGCCTCCAGCGAGACCCCCGCCACGGGAGAGGCCGCGGCGCCGGTGGCCCCCTCCAGCGAGGCCTGCACGTTGCGAAGGTCGACCAGGACCGTGAGGGGATCGGGCTGGCTGGTCACATAGGCCACCGGCTCGGTGGCCTCGATCAGCACCGTGCTCAGCCGCGCATCGGCGCGGGCCGACACCGCCACGATCTCCGGCACCGCGCGGCCCGCCGCCGTCACCGTGACGGCGAGGGCGGCTGCCAGCGCGCTGGCCAGGACGAAACGGGGAACGCGACCGTACATCAGTGAACCTCGCCTCCGCCGTCGCGGAGCCGCTTGCGCACCTCGCGCTGCTTCTCGAGCGACAACGGATCGTTGACTTCCTGCAGGATGATGAGCGCCTCGGGGGTAATCGCGCGGATGCGGCCATCGAGCAGCCGGTCGCCGGGACGCACGGTGTAACTGCGGCCGTTCGGGCCGGCGATCATCGCCACGAAGCCGTCAGTCGTGCGAATCACGCCGCGGACCACGATCTCGTCCACGAGCAGCCCGGCCGGGCCGGCCGGCCGCGTGGCGGTGGCGCTCCGGCCGTCGCCCACGCCGCGGTTCAGCAACCCGACGAACGGATCCCGCCGTCCATCCGGCGAGTAGGAGTAGTTCGGCGGCGGGCTCGGCGGCCCGTCCGGCGGCGCCGCAGTCGGTTCGGCCGGCGCCGCGGGCGGGGGCTGCGGCGTCTGGGCCGTCGCCGGCGCGGCGAGGGCGGCGAGGGCCGCCACGAGCACGACACGCCTGATTCGGGCCGACATCACTCGCTCCTCGTCTGCGGGGCCCGGCGGTTCGCCGGCCCGGCGGCCGCCGGTGCCGCCGCGGGAGGCTCCACCAGCACGAACGTGGTCGCGGTGCACGTCACGTCGATCGTGGCCCCGGGCGACGGCTCGGACTTCTGGCTGATGACGAGGTTGCCCACGTTGATGATCCGGGGGAACTTGCTCACCCGGTCGAGGAACAGGCCGAGGTTGTGGTACGTCCCCTCGAGCTCCAGCCCGATGGGCCACTCGGCATAGAGCTCGCGCGTGTTGATGGCCTGCGGCCGGAAGCCACGGATCGTCAGGTTCGACTGCGTCGCCAGCGTCTGGATGCGCCGCAGCAGGTCGGCGACGTCCTTCTCCTCCGGCAGGATGGGACGGAGCGCGTCGAGTCGCGCCTCCAGCCCGGCCACCTGTTCCCGGAACGCCGGCAGCTGGCGGGCGGTCTCCAGCCCCTTGTCGATCCGCGCGCGCGCCTCCGCCAGGGCCCGCTGCTTGCTCGCAATCGCGTCCTGCCGCGGCATCTCCCAGAAGTAGTAGAAGGCGCCGGCGCCGGCGAGCGCCAGCACCACGAAGACGGCCAGCTGGCCGTACCACGGCAGGCGGTTGAGGGAGAGGTCAGCCACGGTTGCCTCCCCGCGCGGGCCGGCGGGCCGGCGGCGCCGGCGGCTCGACACCCGCCATCTGGAACGTGCCACGGACCGAGAACCGGATGACCTCGGCCCCGCCGTCGGGGCCCGCGACGACTTCGCTGTTGAGGATCTCCACCGGCCGGGCGAAGTACCGCGAGGCCTCGAGGTTGCCCACGAAGTCGGAGAGCTCGGTCAGCGAGAGACAGCGGCCCTCGATCGTGACGTCGAAGCCGTCCTGCCGCAGGTTGGTCAGCCACATCATCTCCGGCAGCGCCCGGCTGACCTGGTCGATGATGTGCACGGGGGCGCTCTGCCCTTTGCGCAGTTCGTCGATGAGCGCGACGCGCTGTTCGAGCTGCTGCCGGCGCGCCTCGAAGGTCTGGACCTCCTTCAGGACCTCGGCCAGCCGCCCCTCCTCGCGACGCGCGGCCGTCACGTCCTGGTCGAGGGCCGCCTCGGTGCCCGTCACCACCCAGTACCGCCAGCCGACGCCGGCGAACGTGAGCACGAGGACGAGCGTGCCCGCCACCGCGGCCTTCTGGCTGCCCTGCAGCGATCCGCCGACCGGCTTGGCGGCCCGGCGCTCGCCGGCCACCAGGTTGATGCGGATCATCGGTCCCCCACCCGGCGCAGCGCGAGGCCCACGGCCACGGCCGCGACCGGCGCCGCCTCGTCGGCCGTCATGCCGAGGCGCCGCTCGTCGAACGTCACCTGCCGGAACGGGTCGAACCGCTCCACCACCGTGCCGAACCGTTCGCCGAGCGCCTCGAGGAACCCTTCCACCCGCGAGGCCCCGCCGCTCAGGACGATTCGATCGATGTGGTCATTCGCCGCGGTCGCCTTGAAGAAGTCGAAGGTCTTCTCGACCTCGAGCAAGACGTTGTCGGTCATCGCCTTCAGGACGGGCCGGGCCTCCTCGTAGCTCACGCCGTCGACGACCTCCCCGCGCTTGAGCCGCTCGGCGCTCTCGAACGGGAGCCCCAGCTCGCGCTGGATGGCCTCGGTGAAGGCGTGGCCGCCCAGGGAGACGTCGCGGGTGAACACCGACTGCGCGCCCGCGAGGATGTTCACGTTGATGGCGCTGGCTCCCGCATTGAGCAGGACGACCACCGCGCCCGGGTCGAACCCGTAGTTGGCCTCGTAGGCGTTCTGGAGCGCGAAGGCGTCGACGTCGACGATCACGGCCCGGCGGCCGGCCTGGGTGATGACGTTCGTGTAGTCGGCGATCTTGTCCTTCTTCGCCGCCACGAGCAGCACGTCCATGCTGCCCTGCCCTTCGGGCCCGGTGCCGGGGTCGAGGATCTCGTAGTCGAGGTTCACGTCCTGGATGTCGAAGGGGATGTACTGCTCCGCTTCCCAGTAGATCGACTCGTCGAGTTCCTGCGCGGTCATGATCGGGAGGGCAATCTTCTTGACGATCACGGCATTGCCCGAGAGCGAGGCCGCGACCTCCTTCCCCTTGAAGGTGCGCGGCGCGAAGAGCCGGCGGATCGCGTCGGCCACGGCGGCGGCGTCCATGATCGCGCCGTCGACGATGCTGTCGCCGGGCACGGGCTCGACGCCGATGGCGACGACCTTGTGCCCGGCGCCGGCCGGCCTGAGCTCCACCGCCTTGACGGCGCTCGACCCGATGTCGAGGCCGACGAGGCTCTTCGGACGGCGGAACAACACCTTCGGTCTCCTCCCCGAACGTCCAGCGTCCCGCAAACGGGATACCAGCCGGACCATAGGCACCGCGGCACGACAAATTCGGCCAAACCGTGCCGTGATTGGCAGCGCGGACCCTTCCGGGCCGCGCCGCGACTTACAAATCTGCAAGCCGCTGACGAAAACTGCACAGCCGCGACCGGCGGCCGGGAACGTCCGTTGCTGTTATCGGCCGGGCGGCGCAGGCTCGGTAGGGCTTCCGCCTCGGGGCTGGCGCCCCGCGGATGGGCCACACGGCCGTCCTGGATTTTGAATCTCTGGTTCAGCTGGTGCGGGTAGCGGGCGGATCCGGGCGTATCATTGGGGACAGCCTGCTCCCTACGCCGGGCGTGAGCCCGGCGGCCGACCGCAGTCGCCGCAGGCGGCGAGGCCCACGGGCCGGAGCGGAACAGCCGGAGCGGAACAACGGGCCGCCGCGGAAAACAACGGGCGCCGCGGAAACGGATCGCGTCCCTCCCCCGTTGACTTCTGCCCCAAACCCCTTTATCATTTGGGTTTGCCGTCTCTCGGGAGAGAGCGAAAGGGATCTCATTCGATGCGCACTTACGTCGCGACCCCGCAGAGCATCAACCGCAAGTGGCACGTCATCGACGCCAAGGACCTGGTCCTGGGCCGGGTGGCAACACGCGCGGCCATGCTCCTCATGGGCAAGCACAAGGCCACCTACACCCCGTTCATCGACACCGGCGACCACGTCGTGATCGTGAACGCGGACCAGGTCAAGCTGACGGGCCGCAAGGAAGACCAGAAGATGTATCGCCGCCACAGCGGCTACCTCGGCGGGCTCCGGGAGGAGCGGGCCAAGGTGGTCCGCCAGCGCCGCCCGATCCGGCTGATCGAGGAGGCGGTGCGGGGCATGTTGCCGAAGTCGAAGCTCGGCGATGCGATGTACCGGAAGTTGAAGGTGTATGCGGGCGCGGAGCACCCGCATGCCGCGCAGCAACCCACCACGTTCGAGGTCGCGTAACTTGGCTCAGATTCAGTACTACGCCACCGGGCGCCGCAAGGAATCGACGGCGCGCGTCTTCCTGCGGCCCGGGACGGGCGCGATCACGGTCAACCACCGCGAGCTCGCGAACTTCTTCCCCACCGAGTCGCTGCGCGTGACCGTGCGCACGCCGCTGCAGCTGACCGAAACGACCGACAAGTTCGACGTGCTCTGCACGGTGTCGGGCGGCGGCGTGACCGGCCAGGCCGGCGCCATTCGCCTCGGCATCGCGCGCGCCCTCTGCGAGTTCAACGCCGAGCTCCGGCCGCGCCTCAAGAAGGACGGCCTGCTGACGCGCGACGCGCGCGCCAAGGAGCGCAAGAAGTACGGCATGGCCGGTGCCCGGAAACGGTTCCAGTTCAGCAAGCGATAAGCCCATGGATGGAGGTAGCTTGACCCCGCTCGCGATGAAGGACCTGCTCGAAGCAGGCGTGCACTTCGGCCACCAGACCAAGCGCTGGAACCCCAAGATGAAGCCCTACATCTTCGGGGAACGCAGCGGGATCTACATCGTCAACCTCGGCAAGACCGTCAAGCTCTTCAAGACGGCCGAGGACTTCGTCCGGCACCTGGCGGCCTCGGGGCGCTCGCTCCTCTTCGTGGGCACCAAACGCCAGGCGCAGGACGTCATTGCCGAGGAAGCGACGCGCTGCGGCATGTTCTACGTGAACGAGCGCTGGCTGGGCGGGTTGCTGACCAACTACACCACCATCCAGCGCAGCATCGCGCGGCTCCGGGATCTCGAGGCGATGGCCACCGACGGCCGCTACGAGTTCATGCCGAAGAAGGAAATCGCGCGGGCCGAGAAGGAGAAGCGGAAGCTCCAGAAGAACCTGGACGGCATCCGCAACATGGGCCGGCTGCCCGATGCCCTCTTCGTCGTCGACACCCGCAAGGAGAAGATTGCCGTCGACGAGGCGCGCAAGCTCAAGATTCCCGTCATCGGCATCGTCGACACGAACTGCGATCCCGACGAGGTCGACTACGTGATCCCGGGCAACGACGACGCCCTGCGGTCCATCCGCCTGTTCGTCTCGCGCATCGCCGACGCCGTCGTCGACGGCCGCACCGAGCGTGAGTCGTCCATGGCCGACCAGGAGCGCGCCGACGCCGAGGCGGCCGCAGCCGCCGAGGCCGACCGCACCGTCCGCCCGGCGAACGTCCGCCGCCCCCAGCGCCCGAGCGAGGCTCCGGCGACCCCGGCCTAGTCCCGGGGCGCGGCCCGCGGTTTCAATCAGGCGCCGGCCTCAGGCACCACTTGGCCGGCGCTTCTCATGTACAGCGTTCAGGAGTCATCGACATGGCAATCACGGCGGAAATGGTGAAGCAGCTGCGCGAGAAGACCGGCGCGGGGATGATGGACTGCAAGGCGGCCCTGACCGAGGCCGGCGGCGACATGGAGAAGGCCGTCGAGCTGCTCCGGAAGAAGGGCCTCGCCTCGGCCGCCAAGCGCGCGGGCCGCGCCACCAAGGACGGCGTCATCGGCCACTACATCCACATGGGTGGCAAGGTCGGCGTCCTCGTGGAGGTCAACTGCGAGACCGACTTCGTCGCGCGCACGGACGACTTCCAGACGCTCGCCAAGGAACTGGCGATGCACATCGCCGCGGCCGACCCGAAGTACGTCCGGCGCGAGGACGTCCCGGCCGACGTGCTCGAGAAGGAGAAGGAGATCACCCGCGCGCAGTTCGCCGGGTCGAACAAGCCGGCGAACGTGGTCGAGAAGATCGTCGAGGGCAAGCTCGACAGCTACTACGCCCAGGTCTGCCTGCTCGACCAGCCGTCCGTGCGCGACCAGGCCGTGACCATCGGCACGATGATCGCCAGCGCGACCGCCAAGACCGGCGAGAACATCACGGTCTCGCGGTTCGTGCGCTTCAAGCTCGGCGAGCTGGCCGAGTGACGAGCGGCCCAAAGTGCGGCACACGGAGCCCCGGAGAGGCCTTCGGCCATTTCAGACTGATGATTGCAGATTGAAGATCGCCGAAGGCGGACGAACTGACGGCGGGCCCGCCAAACGGTGTGCCCGCCGTTCTCTTTGGCGGCAGGCGTGCCGCCGCCCAGCCCAACCGCTTCTTCCCCGCCCCGCCTCACCGTCTGACGCAGATCCCATCTGTGCATCCCTTCACATCTGTGCATCTGTGTCCTGTCTTCCCATCTGTGGCCGCGTTGCGCGCGTCAGGCCTCGGCCGCTGCGCGACCTCGGTCGGACTCGTTCGGAACGAAATGGGCGATGCCATCTGTGGTGCATCCCGCCCCATCTCTGCATCTGTGCCTTGTCTGTGCCATCTGTGGCCTGTGCCATCTGTGGCCCGTGCCCTCCGTGGCCATCCATGCCCGGGCTATAATTGCCCCGCATGTCCGACCCCTCCGCGCCCTCCGAGCCGACGTATTCCCGCATCCTCCTGAAGCTGTCCGGTGAAGCGCTGATGGGTGAGCAGGGCTACGGCATCGATCCCGCCGTGGCCACGCGCATCGCGCAGGATGTCTCCGAGATCCAATCCCTCGGCGTCCAGACCGCCATTGTCATCGGCGGCGGGAACATCTTCCGCGGCCTGGCGGCCAGCGCGCGCGGGATGGACCGGGCGACCGGCGACTACATGGGCATGCTGGCCACCGTCATCAACGCGCTGGCCCTCCAGGATGCGCTCGAGCAGCAGGGCGTGCCGACACGCGTGCTGACCGCCATCGAGATGCGCGCCGTGGCGGAGCCGTTCATCCGCCGCCGCGCCATCCGGCACCTCGAGAAGGGCCGGGTCGTCGTGTTCGCGGCGGGCACCGGCAATCCCTACTTCACCACCGACACGGCTGCCGCGCTCCGCGCGATGGAGATCAAGGCCGACGTGATCCTGAAGGCGACCAAGGTGGACGGCATCTACACCGCCGACCCCATGACCCATCCCGACGCGACGCGCTTCGAGCGCATCTCCTACCTGCAGGTCCTGCAGGAGCGTCTCCAGGTGATGGACGCCACCGCGATCTCGCTCTGCATGGACAACAAGCTGCCGATCGTCGTGTTCAACCTCAAGGTGCCCGGCAACATCCGCCACGTCGTCATGGGCGAGGCGGTGGGCACGACCGTCACCGCCTGATCGCGGGCGCCCCGCTGCCCCATCGGCCGTACAGGAGATTGTGAGATGGACGCTTCCGACCTCAAGGGACTCTTCGCCGACGTCACCCAGCGCATGGACACCCATGTCGAGTTCGTGCGCAAGGAGATGGCGGGCGTGCGCACCGGGCGGGCCTCGACGGGCCTGCTCGACGGCGTCCAGGCCGAGGCCTACGGCACGAAGATGCCGCTGAACCAGGTCGCCAGCCTGTCGATCCCCGAGCCGTCCCTGATCGTCGCGACCCCCTTCGACCCGACGACCCTGGCGTCGATCGAGAAGGCCATCCGGAGCTCCGACCTCGGGTTGAACCCCTCGAACGACGGCAAGGTGATCCGCATCCCGATCCCGCTGCTGACCGACGAGCGCCGCAAGGAGCTGTCGCGGCACGTGCACAAGCTCGCGGAGGAGGGCCGCAACCAGGTGCGGAACGTCCGTCGCGACGCGAACGACAAGCTCAAGAAGATGCTCAAGGACCACGAGATCTCCGAGGACGACGAGAAGCGCGCGCTGGACGAGGTGCAGAAGCTCACCGACCAGCACGTGAAGGGGATCGACGAGCTGCAGAAGCGCAAGGACGACGAGCTCCTCGGTAAGTAGATCTGTGATCTGGTGATCTCGTGATCGGGTGATCTGGCGATCGGATCCGGCGATCCACGGATCTGGTCATCTATCTGGTGATCGATCGGACGATCTCGGAACCTCGTGATCTCGCGATCGGCGCCGCGCGGAGGTGCTGACGTGAGCTATTTCACCCATCTGGAGTGCGCGTCGCGGTGTGGGGCGGGCCCGTTCGATCCACGGGAGCGGCACTTCCTGTGCCCGTCCTGCGGATTGCCCCTGCTCGCCCGGTATGACCTGGAGGCCGCCAAGGCCTGGGACCGGGGCTCGCTCGCCGGGCGGGCGCCGGACATGTGGCGGTATCGCGAGATGATGCCCCTGCTGGACGGCGACGAGCCGGTCACCCTCGGCGAAGGCTTCACGCCGCTGGTGCACGCGCGGCGGCTGGGGGCCACGCTGGGCCTCCACAACCTCTTCGTCAAGGACGAGTCGCTCAACCCCACCAACTCGTTCAAGGCCCGCGGCCAGTCCGCCGCCATCACGCGCGCCCGCGCGCTCGGGGCCACGACCATTGCCCTGCCCACCGCGGGCAATGCCGGCAACGCGGCGGCCGCCTACTCCGCCGCCGCGGGGCTCGCCTGCGAGGTCTTCATCCCGAAGGACGCCAAGCAGCCCTTCGTGGACGAGTGCCGGCTGTACGGCGCCAACGTCACGCTGGTCGACGGGCTGATCACCGATGCCGGCCGGATGGCCGCTGAGAAGGGCAAACCGCTCGGCTGGTATGACGTGTCGACGCTGAAGGAGCCGTACCGGGTCGAGGGCAAGAAGACGATGGGCTACGAGCTGGCCGAGCAGCTGGGCTGGCGGCTGCCTGACTGGATCGTCTATCCCACCGGCGGAGGCACGGGACTCGTGGGGATGTGGAAGGCGTTCGACGAGATGGAGGCCATCGGCTGGCTGCCCGCGGGACGCCGGCCGAAGATGGTCTCGGTGCAGGCGACGGGCTGCGCCCCGATCGTCCGGGCCTTCGAAACCGGCACCGAGAAGGCCGCGCCCTGGGAGAACGCGAGCACGGCGGCCGACGGCCTCAGGGTGCCACGCGCCATCGGCGACTTCCTCATCCTGCAGGCCGTGCGGGACAGCGGCGGCACGGCGATCGCGGTGCCGGACGAGGAGATGGTCGAGGACATGCTCGACCTCGGGCGCCACGAGGGCATCTCGGCTGCGCCTGAGGGCGGCGCCGCGCTCCGCGCGATCAAGCGCCTCGCCGCCGCCGGCACCATCCGGCCCGACGAGACCGTGGTGCTCTTCAACACGGGCGGGGCGCTGAAGTACCTGGATGTGATCAAGGGCCGCCCGCGCTGACGCGCGGGCGTTAGGCCTCGCCCCTCGCTGCGCTCGGGGCTCGGTAGGACTCGGCCTCGGTGGAACGCGCGTCGGCCATCGCTAGGCCTCGCCCCTCGACTTCGCTCGGGGCTCGTTGGGACTCGCTTCGCTCGCTGGGACTCGGCCGCCTCGCGGCCTCGCCGGGACGAAGGGCCCTCACTTCGAACCAGCTCTTTCCTAGCGAGGCGCCGCCCTTCGACTCCGCTCAGGGCAGGCAGGCGCCGAGTCCCAGCGATGGCCGAAGGGCGAAACCAGCGAGGCCGAGTCCCAGCGAGTCGCGAAGCGACGAGTCCTACCGAGCGCAGCGAGGCCCATCGAGGCACGCAGCGCCGAGCCCTACCGAGCGCAGCGAGGCCCACCGAGGCGCGCAGCGCCGAGGCCTACCGAGCGCAGCGAGGCCCAACGCGCCCCGCGCGCAGCGAGGGGCGCGGCCTAGTCTCCCAGCGAGATCCCGATCGCCCGCGCCGACTTGATCAGGTCGTAGTCGAGCGGCACCGTCTTCGTCTTCCCCATCACGTCGTGCAGGGGGATCGGTACGATGTCTGGCGGGTTGTTGGCGACCATCTTCCCGAACACGCCGCGCTGCAGCAGCTCGACCGCCTTGGCGCCGAACCGCGTCGCGAGCACGCGGTCGAACGCGGTCGGGGCGCCGCCGCGCTGCAGGTGGCCCAGGACGACGTAGCGGGACTCCTTGCCGGTCATCGCCTCGAGCTGGTGCGCGATGATCGCGCCGATGCCGCCGAGCCGCTCCACGTGCCCGCGCGTGGCCTCCTCGAGCAGCGTCAGCTTGCCCCCCACCGGGGTCGCTCCCTCGGCGACGACGACGATGCTGAACTTCGCGCCAAAGGCCTCGCGCTCCTTGATGCGCTGGGCGACGCGGTCGAGATCGAACGGGATTTCCGGCATCAGGATGACGTCCGCGCCGCCGGCAATCCCGCCGTGGAGCGCAATCCAGCCGGCGTAGCGCCCCATCACCTCGACCACCATGATGCGCTTGTGCGCCTCGGCCGTGGTGTGCAGGCGATCGATGGCGTCGGCGGCGAACGACACGGCGGTGTCGTAGCCGAAGCAGCTGGTGGTGCCCCAGATGTCGTTGTCGATGGTCTTCGGCACGCCGACGACGGGAATGCCCTTCAGGTAGAACTGGTGGGCAATCGTGAGGGTGCCGTCGCCGCCGATGACGACCAGCGCGTCCATGCCCATCTTCTGGAACGTGTCCACGCAGCGGTCCGAGTAGTCGACCTTCCCTTCCGGCGTTTCCACCGGGTACTCGAACGGGTTGCCGCGATTGGTGGTCCCGAGGATGGTGCCGCCGAGACGGAGGATGCCGGTGACGTCCTTGGGCGTGAGCCGGCGCGTCCGGGACGGGTCCATGAGCCCGTCGAAACTGTCCTCGAGGCCGATGACCTCGATGCCGGCGTTGCACGCCGCCTTGACGACCGCGCGGATGACCGCGTTGAGCCCCGGGGCGTCGCCGCCCCCGGTGAGGATCCCGATTTTCTTGACTGGTGACATCGAAATTCGACTATACCACCGCCCCTCGATATCCCTGTAAAGCTGTGCCAAACCGTGCTATAGTGCCGGTCGTCTCACCCCCGAGGCACTCCCAGCCCCCGGTTCTTGTTAACTCGTTTGAACGCCCGCGACAGGCTCGAGGTCTGTACGGGCAAAGGACTGTACCGATGACCCTCAAGAAGGCCACCGGTCTCGCGGCGCTCGTCCTGGCGGTGCTCGCGCTGACTCGCATCGACGCCGCCGCCCAGGCCCCGACTCTCTCTGTCACTGTCAACGGCTCGCAGGTCACCATCGCATGGACGGCCCTGCCCGGTGCGACCGGCTACCGCCTCGAGGCCGGCAGCGCGTCGGGCGGCACGGACATCGCCGTCGTCAACGGTCCTGCCTCGATCACGCAGGTCGTGGTCGCGGCCCCGGCGGGCACCTACTTCATCCGCGTGCGCGGCACCGCGGGTTCGCTGGTCGGCCCCGCCTCCAACGAAGTCGCGATCTCGGTCGGGGGGAGCAACCCCGGCCCGGGGCCGGGACCGGCCCCCTGCGGGCAGGTGGCGGCGCCGACGCTCGCGGCGACCGTGACCGGTCCCGTGGTCCAGTTCGCCTGGGCGGCCGTCCCTGGCGCCGCGGGTTACCGCCTGGAGCTGAGCCGCAGCCCGGGCGGCACGGAGCTCGCGCGCACGCTGAGCGCCGCCACGACCTCGCGCCAGGAAGTCATCAGCCTGACGGGCACCTTCTACGCGCGCCTGGTGGTCGGTGACAACTGTGGCGCCACCGCGACGTCCCCGGAGATCTCCTTCACGGTGGAGAGCCTGGCCGGCAGCGGACCGCGCACGCCGGACCCGCTGCCTGGCACGGCCCTGCCGCTGCCGGCCTACGGCGCGGCCGTCGCCGCGCAGATGGCGGCGCTCTACCCGGGCGACCTCCGCAACTCCTGCCGCGAGCACGGGGGCAACAACACGTGGCTGTTCCGCCTCGTGCAGGCGCTCCGCACGCAGGACTCGCGCTGGGGCCTCAACTGGAAGCGTGGCAACGTCGGCGACATGTCGCAGGACGTCGTGACCTACAACTTCGGGTCCTCGGCGGACGAAGGCACCACGAACGTGTACATCATCGACACGATCGGCGGGCACTGCGGCAACAGCCCGTCGTGGAACTGGCAGGATCAGACCCAGGCCACCCGCAACGGCGGCACCATCGGCCGCTGGACGCTGCTCCCCTACGTGAGCGCCGGCTTCCCGCCCGACCAGAAGTAGCACGCCGGTGGCGCCGGGCCGTCCCACGACTGGCCCGGCGCCGCACCTCCGTGCCGCACCCCGTGCGGCACCTCCGTGCCGCACCTCCGTGCCGCACCTCCGTGCCGCACCTCCGTGCCGCACCTTCGTGCCGCACCTCCGTGTGGCACCTCCGTGGGGCACCCCCGTGGGGCACCCCCGTGCGGCACCCCCGTGCGGCACCTTCGTCACCCCCATCTGATCCACAATAATTCCCATGCGTTCGGTTCGACGCCTCGCCTTATCCCTCGTCCTGCTCCTGCCGTTCAGCAGCCTTGCCGCTGCTGACGTGGCGCCGCAGTGGTCCCTGGCCGAACTCGCCGCGTTCTCCCCGGCCATTGTCACGGGCCGTGTCGTCGCGACGACCAGCACGTGGGACCCCGCCGTCAACGGCCTGTATACCTACGCCATCGTCGATGTCGCCGAGGTCTGGAAGGGCGCGCTGACGCCGGGCCGTATCGCCGTGAAGCTCCTCGGTGGGCGCGCCGGGAATCTCGAGTTCGCGGTCGAGGGGCAGGCGCGGCTCGACGCGGGAACCACCGTGGTGCTGTTCCTCGAACAGCGCCCCCGTGACCGGACGCTCTATGTGACCGGCCTCTGGCAGGGCGCGTGGACCCTGGGTGTGGATCCCGCGACGGGGACGGTGGTGGCGCGTCGGCGCGATCCGATCAGCGGCGCCATCCAGGGTACCGGGGCCGCCACGCTGCGCCAGCGCGCGATCGATGCGCCGGTGTTCGATCGCGCGCCCGCGGCGCCCTTCAACACCTGGCCCGTGGAGTTGCAGACCGCGTCCGACTACTCGTTCCTGCCGTCGTCCGAAGGCGGGCCCGCTCGCTGGCACGAGGCCGATGCGGGCACGGCCGTGGCGGTCGACTACCAGACTCCGCCATCCGGTCTGGGCGGCGGGCTGGCCGAGCTCGATGCGGCAATCGCCGCCTGGAACGGCACCGGCATGCGGCTCCGGCTGCAGCGGACCAGCGCACGATCCGCGCGGTGCCTCGCCACGTTCGAGGGCGACGGTCGCATCTCGGTGGCGTTCAACGACCCGTGCGGGGAAATCAGCGACAGCGGGTCCGTTCTCGGCCTCGCGGGCGGCTACTCCACCGCCGGCGATCAGCGCCTCATCAACGGCACGGCCTTCAACAAGCTGCTCCAGGGCAACGTGATGCTGAACAACAGCGCCGGCGCCATGGAGTATCTCTCGAAGGCCGGCTGCTTCCAGGACGCGCTGGCGCACAACCTGGGACACACGATCGGCCTCGGACACGCCACGAGCAGCAGCGCGATCATGTATCCCGATCCGCAGCCAGGTTGCGCCTCGGGCGCCTCCCCCCTCGGCGCGGACGATGAGAATGGCGCGACGGCAATCTATCCCCTCACCGGTGGTGGTGGCGGCCCGACGCTCCCCGGCGCGCCGTCCGGCCTGGCGGCGTCGACGTCGGGTGACACCGTGACCCTGACCTGGACGGCCCCCGCGTCGGGCGGCACGGTGACCACGTATGTGGTCGAGGCGGGATCGGCGCCCGGGCTCACCAACCTGGCAAATGCCGTCACCGGGTCGAATGCCACGGGTATCAGCTTCGCGGGTGTCCCGCCGGGCGTCTACTACGTGCGGGTCCGCGCCCGGAACAGCATCGGCACGGGAACGGCGTCGAACGAAATCATCGTCTCGTTCAACTGTGACCCGCCCGGGACGCCGTCCGACCTGGCGTTCACGGCGGCCGGGCTCCAGGTCACGTTCACCTGGACGGCGCCGTCCTCCGGCGGCTCGCCGACGGGCTACACGCTTGTCGTCGGCAGCGCGCCCGGCCTGCAGAACCTGCTGGTCTCCGAGATGGGGCCGGCGACCGGCGTCACGGCGTCGGGCCCGCCCGGCACCTATTACGTGCGGGTGCACGCCCGGAACGCGTGCGGCCTGAGCGGCCCGTCCAACGAGAGAGTCGTCACCATTCCGCAATGAGGACGGTGTTCGGCCGGAGCCTGCTGTGGGTCGCCCTGGCGCTGCTTGCGCCGATGTCCACGTCTGCGCAGGTTCCCGGGGTGTTCGAGCCCTTGCCGGCCAATCGTGCCGACGCGCGAACGGCGTCGTCGCTCGCCCAGCGGGCCGACCTTCCCGTCACCAGCCGGGAGCTCGTGGGCATGCGACTCGATCGGGTGTTCGGGGACGGCACGGGCGCGTCCGTGATCACCCTGAATCTTCCGGACCGGACGGTGACTGCCGACCGCCAGCGTGTCGACGCGATCGCAAATGGCTTCCGCACGTGGGTCGGCCGGGTGACGGGTGAACCCGACAGCCATGTGGTCATCGCCGAGCGCGACGGGGTGGTGTCCGCGCTCGTCGAAAGCGCCGCCGGTGTCTACCAGGTGCGGACCGTCTCGCCGGGCACCTACGCGCTGGAAGGGGTGGCGGCAAGCCGCTTCGGCGAGGAACTGCCGCCGGTGACGCCACCGGTACCCACCGGCCGCCAGGCCGCTCGCGCGTCGACGCCGTCAGCGCCGGCCGACACGAGTGGCACGATCGACATCCTCCTTCTGTACACCCCGGCCATGCGGACGGCTGCGGGCGGGGCGGCGCAGGTCGCCGCGCTACTCGCGCAGATCGTCTCCGACACCAACACGGCCTACCAGCAGAGCGGCGTGCCGACCCGGGTGCGGCTGGCTGGCAGCGCCGAGCTGCCTTACACCGAGAGCAGCGCAGGATTGGGCGTCGATCTCGGTGCCCTGGCCAGTTCGCAGGCCGCGGAGGCGAAGCGCGACGAGGTGGGCGCCGATCTCGTCCAGTTGCTCGTGCACTCGCCAGGTGTCAGCTCGGCGTGCGGCGTGGGCTACCTGATGGGCAGCGGGCTCTTCGGGCAGGTGTTCGCGCCCTACGCCTACTCGGTGGCGGACTGGCGCTGCGCGTCGCAGTACACCCCGACACACGAGATGGGCCACAACATGGGCTCGCACCATGCGCCGGAGGACGGCGCGTCCGGCGCGTTGTTCTCGTACTCGTACGGCTACAAGTCCCCTGTCTCGGCCTTCCGCACGGTAATGGCCTACAACTGCAGCCCTTCGTGCCCGCGTGTGCTGCGGTTCTCCAACCCGAGCTTGAGTTATCTGGGCGGGGTCACGGGCACGCTCACGCAGAACAACGCGACGTCCCTGGCCCAGGCCGCGTACACCGTCGCCAACTTCCGCCAGGCTGTGACGCCGGCACCGGCTCCCGGCCCAGGCGGCAACGTCCCGTCGGCACCAACCGGCCTCCAGGCCCTCGTCTCCGGATCGACGGTCACGCTCTCGTGGAACGCCGTCACCGCCGACATCGGATCGGCCGCCATGCCGGATGCCGCCACCAGCTACCGGCTCGCGGTCGGGACGTCGGCCGGAGCGTCGGACCTCTTCAACCAGAACGTCGGCAACTTCACCGCTGTCAGCGGCCGGGTCGGGACGGGCAGCTACGCCTGGCGCGTCTACGCGGTCAACAGTGCCGGCGAGAGTCCGGCGTCGGTCGAGGCCCAGTTCACCGTGGTCTCGCCGGGTGGCTGCACCGCGCCTCCCGCCGCGCCGCAGGCCTTCACGTTCTCGCGCAGCGGCTCACTCGTCACCCTGCAGTGGGCCGCCCCGGCGTCCGGAGATCCGGCCACGAGCTACAGCGTGGAGGCGGGCTCGGCGCCCGGTTTCGCCGACCTGTACAACCAGCCCGTCGGTGGCGTCCTCGGGGTCTCGGTGCAAGCGCCTGCGGGCACGTACTTCGTCCGGATCCGGTCTGCGAACGCGTGCGGCTCGGGGCCAGCTTCGTCCGAGCAGATCATCGTCGTGCCCTGATCGCGCGGTGCCAAAGGCCACCGCGCAAGCGCCACGGCAGAGCTGGTACCCGCACGCCGGAGTCTGACCCGGCCGTTGCCCGATCTGTGTAGCTACCCCACACATATCGTTCCAGGGGCCCTGCCGCCACCGCGGCAATAAGGTCCTGTCTGACAGATAGTTAGGTCGAACCCTGCCGTTCAGGTACGCCGCTTGCCCTTTCAGGGGGCATGATGGCCCGACTCGCTCCCCCGAGACTTGTCGTACTGCTGGCTGCGTTCGCGCTGTGCGCCCCCACCGGCGCCGGTGCGCAGGCACGCGTGGCGGTGCCCGCCGCGCTCGCCGCCGACGCCGCCGCACGTCCCGTCCGCGTGATTGTCCGGGTAGCCGCCGCACCGGCGGCGATTACGCGCGACACCCCGGCCGCGGCCCAGGCCGCCGAGCGCGCCCGGATCGCGGCGGCCGAGGACGCGGTGCTCTCCAGGCTGACCGGCCATCACGTCGTCAGCGTCCGCCGGTTCTCGTATGTGGCCGGCTTCGGCGCGGAGGTCGACCGCGCGGCGCTCGACGCGCTGGCGCGCACGCCTGGCGTTCGCGACATCACGCCGGACCTGCCGATGCGCCCCGCGCAGGTTCGCCCGACGCCGGCGTCACCGCAGGTCGTCCAGAGCGTGCCGTTGATCCAGGCGCCCCGGCTCTGGGACCAGGGATTCGACGGCACCGGCTGGACCGTCGCCGTGCTGGACAGCGGTGTCGATCCCGCGCACCCGTTCCTGCTGCCCCGTCTCGTCTCCGAAGCGTGCTACTCCTCGACCGTCCCGTCGCAAGGGGCGTCGTCCCTCTGTCCGGGCGCCGCCGATCAGTCGACGGCCGCGGGGTCCGGGTGGAACTGCACCGAGGAGCTGGACGACCTCTATGACGACTGCCATCACGGGACGCACGTCGCGGGCATCGCCGTCGGCAACGACCAGGCGGGCGGGGTGCGAGGCGTCGCGCCAGGCGCGACCGTCATGTCGATCCAGGTCTTCAGCCACTTCGAGAACGCCGAGCTGTGCGCGCCGGAGACCTCCTGCCTCCTCGCCTACACATCCGACCAGATTCGAGGGCTGGAACGCGTGCTCGAAGTCGCGGCGTCCGGGACGCTGAGCGTTGCGGCGGCGAACATCAGCATCGGCGGTGAGACTTACGCCTCCGCCTGCGACCTCGACTACGCCGCGTTCAAGGACGTGGTCGACCGGCTTCGCGCGGTAGGCGTCGCGACGGTCGTCGCGGCTGGCAACCAGGGGCAGCCAAACGCGCTCAGCGCACCCGCCTGCGTCTCCAGCGTGGTCAGCGTGGGCTCGACCACCAAGGACGACGCGCTGTCGTACTTCTCGAACCGTTCGGCGCAACTGTCGCTGATGGCCCCGGGGGCCTACGTCGTCTCCTCGATCGTCGGCGGGGCATACGCGACCTACTCCGGCACCTCCATGGCGAGTCCTCATGTGGCGGGCGCGTGGGCGCTGCTCAAGGACGCGCAGCCCGGCGCCACGGTCGCGAGCATCCTGAACGCGCTCCGTGCCACGGGCGCGCCCATCGCCGATTCCGACACGGGGCGGACGTATCGCCGAATCGGCGTCGCTGACGCCTCTGTCGCGCTTGGCACCGCGCCGGCTGGTGCCCTGCCGGGCACGCCAACAGGCCTCGAGGCAGCCGTCTCGGGCACGACGGTGACCCTCACCTGGACGGCGCCCGCGGGCGGCGCGCCGGTGACTGGCTACGAGCTGGTCGCGGGCCGGACACCTGGCGCCGATGACGTCGGGCGGTTTGCCCTCGGCGCGACGCCGAGCGTGACGGCACAGGTGGCAGCCGGCACCTACTACGTCCGTGTCGCCGCGCGGAACTCGTCCGGGACGGGTTCCCCTTCGGACGAGGTCCTCTTCACCGTGGGTGATCGTGGGCCCGAGCCGCCACCCCACGCGCCGGGTGCGCCGGCGGGGCTGACCGCTGAAGTGAACGGAAGTACCGTCACGCTGTCGTGGGCCGCCCCGTCTTCCGACGTCCCCGTCACGGGTTACCTGCTCGAGGCTGGCAGCGGTCCCGGGCTGGCGGACATCGCGCGGATGTCGGTGGGCCCCACGACCTCCATCGAGATCACCCGCGTGCCGGCGGGATCCTACGTCGTGCGCGTGCGGGCGATGAACGGCGGGGCCCTTGGCGCGGCCTCGAACGAGATCGTGCTGGTCGTGCCCTAGAACCCATCTCATAAATGGGGGCGTCGCACCGCGGGCGACGAGGCGTCCGTCTGGCCAGGCGCGACGACCGAGGATACCGGGAGTATTTGAGGGAGGCGCCACGCCCCAGGCGGGAGGCATCGCCGGCCGAATGCGGGCCCCATTTGTGAGATGGGTGCTAGGCCGCGTGCGGGACCCGCGCGCGGGCCCGCGGAGCACGATGGGTCGTCCAGCGGGCGGTTTCCCGCGGAGCGATGTAGCATTTCTGGGATAGGGCTTCCCTCCCGAGGATTGCATGCGCGTGCCCCGCTTCGTCGCCGCCGTCCTGGCCGGCCTGATGGCCGCGGCCGTTCCGGCCGCCGCCCAGGTCCCGCCCCTCCCGGATCGGCTGGTCGCAGCCGCCGCCCGCGGGCCGGTTCGGGTCATCGTGCGCCTCGCCACGACCGCGCCGCCGCCGTTCGGGGCGCCGGCCGACCGACTCGCCTTGGCGACCCTGCAGGCCGCCACCGTGCGGGCGCTCGGGCCCAACGGCGCGGATGCCGTGTCGTTCCAGACCCTGCCCGCGCTGGCCGTCACGGTCGACGCCGTCGGCCTCGACCGCCTGCACCGGATGCCCGCCGTGGTCGCCATCGAGGAAGACCGGCTCGCGCGACCCGCACTGGCGGAGAGCACGGCCCTCGTCGGCGCGACGACGCTCTGGTCCCAGGGGATCGAGGGCACGGGCTGGAGCGTCGCGGTGCTCGACACCGGTGTGGACACGGCGCACGAGATGTTCGTGGGCAAACTGGTCGCCGAAGCGTGTTTCTCGTCGACGGTGCCGTCCCAGCAGGCGTCGTCCGCCTGCCCCGGCGGGGTCTCGGCCTCGACGGCACCGGGCGCGGGGAGCAACTGCACGTTGACGGTGGACGGCTGCGATCACGGAACCCACGTTGCGGGCATCGCCGTCGGCCGAAGCGCGTCCCTGTCGGGCGTGGCCCGCGGCGCCAACCTGATTGCGATGCAGGTCTTCAGCCTCGTCGCCGATGCCACGCTCTGCGCCCCCGCCCGCACCTGTGCGCTCAGCTATCAGAGCGATCAGATCCGCGGCCTCGAGCAGGTGCTGCTGCTGGCCGGCGCCTCCAATGCCAACCACGTCGCGGCGGTGAACCTGAGCCTGGGCAGCGGGTACTTCGCCAGCGCGTGTGACGCGCAGAACATCACGTTCAAGCAGGCCGTCGACAACCTCCGCGCCGTCGGGATCGCCACCATCGTCGCCTCCGGCAACGACGGCTACAGCACGGGAATCTCCGCCCCGGCCTGCGTGTCCTCGGTCGTCGCGGTCGGCGCCACCACCAAGAACGACGCGGTGTCGTCGTTCACGAACCGGTCGGCGCAGCTGGCGTTGCTCGCGCCGGGCCAGGCAATCCGCTCCGCGGTGCCCGGGACGGCCACCTACGCCGTGAAGGACGGCACGTCGATGGCCGCGCCGCACGTCGCCGGTGCGTGGGCACTCCTCAAGAGCCGCTTCCCGGCGGCCACCGTCACGGAACTGTTGACGGCCCTGCGCGGAACCGGGCTCGCGGTGCAGGATCCCGCCAGCGGACTCTCGTTTCCGCGCATCAGGATCGATCAGGCTGCCGGTCCCCTTGGCACGGGTGCGACCACGCCGAGCGGTGTCACGGTCTCGGTGCAGGGACAGTCCGTCCACGTAGTCTGGCTTGCCCCGTCCGCGGGAGACCCGGCCATCGGGTACCGCCTGGAGTTCCTCCAGGCCAGTACTCTCACCGTGGTCTCGAGCCTCGAGGTCGGCGACGTATCGAGCTACGACGCCACGCTCCCGGACGGCAGCTATTTCGTGCGGGTCCGTGCTATCACCGGAGCCGGAGTCGGCGCCCCTTCAGCGGCCATCCCGTTCACCGTGGGGATCGGGAGCCTCGCGCCGCTGGCCCCGCAGGACCTGCGCGCCACGGTGCGGGACCGTGACGTGACGCTCACCTGGAACAGCGTCGACCAGGGGACTCCGGCCACATACCTGCTCGAGGTGGGCTCATCCCCCTCCGGGAGTGAGTTCGGCGTGTACGACACCGGCTCGGCGGCCTCGAGTGTGACCGTGCGTGGTGTCACGCCAGGCGTGTACTACGTGCGGGTGCGGGCCGCCAACGCGTCCGGCACGAGCGCCGCATCCAACGAGGTGCGCGTCCCCGTCGGCGACACGCCCGGGTGCGGCGTCAGCCCCTTGCCTCCCACCGGGTTGAGCGGTTCGACGAGCGGCTCGCAGGTGACCCTGCACTGGACGCCGACGGCCGCGGGCCCGCCTCCCGCCGGGTACCTGCTCGAAGCCGGCTCGGCCGCGGGCCTGGCGGATCTCGCCGTCTTTTCGGTCGGGGCGACGACGTCGGTCTCGACCGGGGTCGCGCCGGGCGTGTACTACGTGCGGGTCCGGGCGTACAACGCCTGCGGCGCCAGCTTGCCGTCACGCGAGATCATCGTGACAGTGCCGTAGGGTGGCCCGGGGACGAGCGGGAATCCGCCCGGCGGCGCTCCCGATGGGGACGGGCGCCGGTACGCTAAGCTGTAGCGTCTCGATGCCCGCCGCACTGCTGCCGGGGCGCTGGACGGGCGTGCTCGCGGCCCTCTGGCTGGCCTGGCTCATCGCCCAGCCCGTCCACCCCTCCGTCTGGCTCGTCGTCCTCTCGGGGCTGCCGCTGCTCGTGGCCGGCTCGTTCACGGCTGCGCGGCGCGCCGGCCGTGCCTGGGCACCGTACGTGGCCGCCACGTCCGACGGCCACATGCTCGCGCTGGCGCTCGTCTACTGCATCGGCGTGCTGCTCGCCGACACCCACGGCATCACGAGCGACGGCGCCATCTACTTCTCGCAGTTGCGCTCGCTGATCTTCGATCACGACCTCGACGTGGCCCGTGAGTTCGCGGTGCTCGGCCAACCTCCGCGTCCGCACTATGTGGTCCCGATCGGCCCGACGCTGCTCTGGCTGCCGGCGTACGGCGCGGTGGCCCTCGTCGACGCGCTTGGACGCGTGCTCGGCGCCTGGGACAGGCCAGGGGATCCGGCGGCGCTCGGCCTCGGCCTCCCTTACATCCGCGCGGTGCTGCTCACCTCGTACGCGGTCGGCGCCATGGGACTCGCGGTCCTGCACGCGCGGCTGCGTGAACGGTTCACGCCGGCGGCGGCCCTCATCACGTCCCTCCTGGTCTTCGGCGCGACGCCCCTCTTCTGGTACATGGTGTACGAGCCGTCGATGACGCACGCTGCGTCATTCGGCGTCGTCGCCGCGTTCGTGGTGCTCGCCAGCCGATGGGTGCCGGGTGCCACGACGCGCCAGGCACTCGTGCTCGGAGCGATCCTCGGCCTCGCGTTCCTCACGCGGCCACAGCAGGCCGTCTTCGCCATCTATCCAGGGCTGCTGGTCCTGACCGCTCCCGGCCGGGCCCGCGAGCGGACGCAGGGGGCGTTGCGTCTGGCGGGCTGGGCCTTCGCCGGGGCGCTGCCGTTCCTGCTCCTGCAAGGCGTACACGCCTGGGTCCTGTTCTCGATGTATCCGTTCCGGGTCGCTGGCGATGGCGGTTATCTCGCCCTGGGCGGCAGCCGCGTCGGCGCGGTGCTCTTCTCCTCCTGGCACGGCTTCCTGTCCTGGACGCCGGTGGCGTACATCGCGGTGATCGGCACGGTGGGTTACCTCCGCCGCGAATGGCGCTGGGCGACGAGTGCGCTGCTCGTGCTCGGGGTGATGGCCTGGATCAACGGCGCAGCCGAGGACTGGGCGGGTGGCTGGTCCTTCGGCGGGCGGCGCTTCACGAGCACGCTGGTGCTCCTGGCGCCCGGACTGGCCCTCGTGGTCGACTGGATTCGCCGGCGGCCGCTGGTGGCGATCGCGCCGCTCGTCGCCGGGGCGCTGCTGTGGAACCACCTGCTGATGGTGCAGTACACGGCCGGCATGGTGCCGAAGGACGGCCCCGTCAGCTTCGGGCAGCTCGTGCGGCAGCAGGCGGAGCTGCACACGCGCGCGCCCTACTTCTATCCCTGGGCCTTCCCTGCCAACGCCTGGTTCGCCTGGCGCCAGGACCTCCCGATCGACCGGTACGACCTGCTCTCGACGGAGCCGCTCCGGACGACGCTCGATCTCACCCTCGATCGCCAGGCCAGCCGCTTCCTGCTCGACGGCTGGGAGGCACCCGGGGGCGACACCTGGGGGTCCTCCTGGTGGATTGGCGGCACGCCGGCCACGCTCGCGGTTCCCCTGGCGCTGCCCGAGGGCCGGGCCGTGGCCATCGAGGTCGAGGCGCGCACGCGGTTCGAGGAACCCACGGTCGTGGCCACGCTGGCGCTGGAGGTGAACGGCGAGGTGATCGGCGAGTTCGTGGCCGGCGCCGACGCGCCGACGACCGCCCGCCTCCTCGTGCCCGCCACCGCCTTCCACCGCATCTGGCGCCAGGGCTACAATCGGGTGGCCTTCGTCAGCCGCGGCGTGGCGCGCACCGATCCGGCAGACAGCCGTCCGCCGGGCCCGATTGCAGCCGCGCTCGGCTCGCGACCCTGGCCCGTCGCCATCTACCGGATCCGGATAGCTCCCGTTGACTGAGCGCCCCCTCGTCTCCGTTGTCGTGCCCGTGTTCAACGGCGCCGACCTCGTGCCGGCCTGCCAGGCCGCGCTCGCGCCGGTCCTGGACGCCATCGAGGGCGGTGCCGAGGTGATCTACGTGGACGACGGGTCCACCGACGGCACCATCGACACGCTGCTCGGCCTCCAGGCCGCCGACGCACGTGTGCGCGTCGTCGAGCTCGCCGCGAACTTCGGCCAGCACGCCGCCTTCACCGCCGGCTTCGAGCAGGCGCGCGGACGGTACCTGGTGACGCTCGACGCCGATCTCCAGTGCGATCCGGCGGACATCCCGCGCCTCATCGAGCCCCTGACGCGCGGCTACGACCTGGTCAGTGGCATCCGGCGCAACCGGCGCGACCCGGCCGCACGGCAGCTCTTCTCCCGCGCCACCACCGCCATCGTCACGCACCTGGCCGGCGTCGAGCTGCGCGACATCGGCTGTCCGCTGAACGCCTTCACCGACGACGTGGCGCGCAGCCTTGCGGCCTTCGGCGAGCTCCGGCGTTTCCTCAAGCCGCTGGCCGTGCGGGTCGCGCGGCGCGTGACCGAGGTCGAGATCGAGCACCGGCCCCGCCCGCAGAAGCGGCCGGCGTCCTCGTACTCGAGCGCGCGGCTCGTCCGTCTGTTCATGGACTTCTTCGTCAACGCGCTTGGTGACGTGTTCGCGTGGGTCTTCATCCTGGCGGCCGGCCTGTCGGGCCTGCTCGGCCTGATTGCCGTGATCGCGACCGCGCTCGCGGTGTTCGGGCTGGCCCCGTTCCTGGCCGCAGCCGCGCCGGCCTGGCTGTGCGTGCAGGCGCTGCTGCTCGCCCTCTTCGGCCTGGCCGGCGACTACGTGCAGCGCATCTACCGACAGAGCTCGGGCCGTCCCTTCTACCTGGTTCGCCGCATCCACGAGTCGCCGGCGTCCACGGGAGCGCAGCCGTGACCGTCACCCGTCTCGACCCGGCCGATCGCGACCGCCTCAGCCCGCTCATCGAGGCTTACGCGTTCAAGCCGTATCGCAACTACCGCGTGCTGTCCCGCAAGGCCCAGGACGCCGTCCTGGCCGCCGAGATCGGGCAGACGCTCGAGCACGATGACGGGCTGGTGTTCCACGCGACCGAAGGCGAGGCCGCCGTCGCCATCGTGTACCGCCGTCTCGACTGGGACAGCCAGTTCTTCGGCGTGCCCATGGGGCGCATCGAGTACCTCCTGACCACCACCCCCGCCCCGCGGGCGCTCGTGGACCAGGTGCTCACGGAACTGGTCGAGGCCTGTCGCGAGGCCGGCGTGTGGCACCTCACGGCGCGGGCGGACGTGGCCGACCTGTTCGCCGTGGGCCTGCTCGAGTCGCACGGATTCCGGATGATGGACTCCCTCGTCACCTACGTGACCCGGCCTGGCAAGGAGCCGCCACGGGACGTTCGCGAGGTGGGAGCCATCCGCCCGTTCCGCCCGGAGGACGGCCCGGCGATCATCGAGATCGCCCGTGAGGCCTACCAGGGCTTCCGCGGCCGCTTCCATCTCGACCCGAACATCCCGGACACCCGGTCGGACGAGCTCTACGTCGAGTGGGCGCGGCAGTGCATCGGCTCCCGCATGGCGGACATGGTGCTCGTGAGCGAGGGCGCGGAGGGGCGGGTCCTCGGGTTTCTCGCGTTCCGCCGGCGAGAGCCGGTCTCGACCGTCGGGGGCCGCGCCGTGTTCGGCGGCGGCCTCGGCGCCTGCCGGCGCGACACGCCCGGCGCCTATGCCGGGCTGATCCACGCGGGCACGGTCTGGGCGCACGCACACGACGGCGTCGCCGAGTGCCAGACGCAGAACTACAACTTCCCGACCGTACGCATCTACGAGGCCGTGGGCGCACGATACGTGCGGGCCGATTACACCCTGCACGCCTGGCTCGGGCCGGCGCACGACCTGTGGTAATATCGAGTGTTCCCTGCGCCGGCCGGTGCGCCGCCGGGGGACACGCAGTCACTCCGGGCGGCTAGCTCAGTTGGGAGAGCGCAGCGTTCGCAACGCTGAGGTCATGGGTTCGAGCCCCATGCCGTCCACCAGTTTCACGGCCTGATCACACGCTGGTCAGGCCGTTCGCACGTACCGCCCGTGCGCCGGGTTTCCGGCAGCGCGCGTCCCCCTCCCCCCCGCCGCCCACGCCAACCGCCCGTCATGCGGGGCCTCCCGCGTGTGGTATCGGGCTTGCTAAATCCCCGCTGGCCCGTATCCCGTTGTCCGCCTTCCTACCAGGAGTCCTGCCGTGAACCTCCGCGACGAAGATGTCTTCGCGTACCACGAGTTCCCGCGTCCGGGGAAGCTCGAGGTCATGACCTCCAAGCCCTGCCTGACCCAACGTGACCTCTCCCTGGCCTACACGCCCGGCGTCGCCATCCCCTGCCGTGCCATCCACGCCAACCCGGACGATGCGTACAGGTTCACCGGCCGGGGCAACCTCGTCGCCGTGGTCACCAACGGCACGGCAGTGCTCGGCCTGGGCGACATCGGGCCGCTCGCGGGCAAGCCGGTCATGGAAGGCAAGGCCACGCTGTTCAAGACCTTCGCCGATGTCGACGTGTTCGACATCGAGCTGAACGCGTCGGATCCCGACGAGGTCATCCGCGTCGTCAAGGCGCTCGAGCCGACGTTCGGCGGCATCAACCTCGAGGACATCAAGGCACCCGAGTGCTTCTACATCGAGGAGACGCTGCGCCGCGAGATGGCCATCCCCGTGTTTCACGACGACCAGCACGGCACGGCGATCATCTCCTCGGCGGCGCTCCTGAACGCGCTCGACCTGGCCGGCAAACGCATCGAGGAGGTGCGCGTGGTGTTTGCCGGCGCGGGTGCGGCCGGCATCGCGTGCGCCGACATGTTCGTCGAGCTCGGGGTCCGTCGTGAGCACGTGCTGCTGGTCGACACCAAGGGCGTGGTCTACACGGGCCGCACCGAGAAGATGAACCCGTACAAGGCGCGCTTCGCCGCCGAGACCTCACGTCGCACGCTCGAGGAGGCCCTGGAGGGGGCCGATGTGTTCGTGGGCGTGTCGGCCGCCGACACGGTCACGCCGGACATGCTGCGCGGCATGGCGGCCAGCCCGATCGTGTTCGCACTCGCCAACCCCGATCCCGAGATCAGCTACGACCTCGCCGTGCGCACTCGCGCCGACGTCTTCATGGCGACCGGCCGATCGGACTTCCCCAACCAGGTCAACAACGTTCTGGGGTTCCCGTTCATCTTCCGCGGCGCCCTGGACGTGCGCGCCAGCACTATCACCGGCGGCATGAAGATGGCCGCGGCCCGCGCCCTCGCGGCACTGGCGCGTGAGCACGTGCCCGAGCAGGTGCTCGACGCCTACGGGATCGAGGAGCTCACGTTCGGCCGCGAGTACCTCATCCCGAAACCGTTCGATCCGCGTGTGCTCCTCTGGGTGGCCCCGGCGGTCGCCGAGGCCGCCATGGCCGATGGCGTTGCGCGCCGCCCCATCGCGGACATGGCCGCGTACCGCGCGTCGCTGGAGCGGCACATGGGCCCGGCGCGCGAGGTGGTGCGGCTCGTGGCGCGCAAGGCGCGCGCCCAGGCCCCGCACCGCGTCGTGTATCCGGATGGCGAACACGAGGCGGTGCTGCGGGCCGTCCGGGAAACCCTCGACCAGCAGCAGGTCCGGCCCGTGCTCATCGGCCGGCCCGAGGTGGTCCGCGCCGGTGCGGCGCGGCTCGACCTCCCGGAGGGCGCCTTCGACATCGTCGACCCGGCCCTCGACCCCTCCGAGACTTACGCGGATGCGTTGTACTCGCTGCGGCAGCGCAAGGGCATGACCCCGGCCCAGGCGGCCATCCAGGCCCGCGATCCGATCACCCGCGGGCTGCTCATGCTGCAGCTCGGCGAGGTCGACGGCTTCGTGGGCGGGGTGACGCGCGCCTACCCCGACACGATCCGGCCGGCCCTCCAGATCATCGGCCTGCAGCCCGGCGTCACGCGGGCCGCCGCCGTGCACCTGCTGGTCCTCCCGAAGCGGCTGCTCTTCTTCGCCGACACGATGGTCAACATCGAGCCGAACGCGGAGGAACTGGCCGAGATTGCCTGCCTGACGGCCGATGTGGCGCGCCTGTTCGACGTCGAGCCCCGCGTGGCGATGCTGGCCTTCTCGAGCTTTGGCAGCGTGCGCGGCCCGCTGCCCGAGCGCGTCGCGGCCGCCGTCGCGCTGGCCCGGGCGCGCAGGCCCGACCTGATCATCGACGGCGAGATGCACGCGGAGACGGCGCTCGTGCCTGCCATCGCGGCCGAGAGCTATCCGCACTCCAGGGTCCAGGGTGACGCCAACGTGCTGATCTTCCCCGGGCTGGCCGCGGGCAACATCGGATACCAGTTGGTCCGCCGGCTGAGCCGGGCCGAGGTGCTCGGCCCGTTCCTCCTCGGACTGCGCAAGCCGGTCAGCGTGCTGCACCCCGGGGTGACCGCCGCCGAGATTGCCGGGCTCTCCGCGGTGACGGCGCTTGGAGTCCGTTTCCAGGATGCGGCAGCAAATTTGCTTAGCCGTAACCCCGAGGTCACCCGGGCGTAGCAATCGGGGGCCATCATGGAAGCGTCATACCGAGGGAGAGGTAGTCCGATGTCCTTACTTGCTGTTGTCGATCCACACGTAGTCAACCGGGTCCGCGCCGAGTTCATCGAGATGCCTGGCCTCCGGCTGACCCCGACCCAGGCCCAGCGGCTCTGGGGACTGGATCGCCACACCTGTGAGGCCGTCGTGGCGCAATTGACGGCGACGCGTGAGCTCGTCCGTGGCGCCGACGGCCGCATCTCGGCCGTGTCCGTCCGCCCATAGCGTCTGCCCGGCCGGCGCCCTCCCGAACCGGGGGCGGGGTCTTTTGACTTTCTGCCCGTCCCCGGCGTCCAATTAGATATGCACGCCGCCCCGATCGCTCTCGCGCTGGCTGCCGTCCTTGCGGTCCAGGCCCCGCCGGCGGGATCGCCCGAGCAACTTGCCGCCCGGGTCCAGCAGCGCTACGAGGGGATCCGCGACTTCCAGGCCGACTTCCAGCAGAGCTACACCGGCGGCGTCCTCCGGACGACCACCACGGAGCGCGGCACCGTCGCCATCAAGCGCCCCGGCTTGATGCGCTGGGAGTACACCCGCCCCGAACGCAAGGAGTTCGTCTCCGACGGCGTCCGCATGTATGCCTACGTCCCCGCCGACAAGCAGGTCATCGTCAGCCCTGCGCCGGACGAGGCCACGACACCCGCGCTGTTCCTGGCCGGGCGGGGTGACCTGACACGGGACTACACCGCCAGCTTCACGGATCTGCCCGGGGAAGGCGGCGGCCTGGTCGGGCTCAAGCTGGTGCCCAACCGGTCCGACCCGGACTACGACTGGCTCATCCTCGGACTCGACCGGCAGAGCCTGCAGATCCGCCAGCTGGTGGCCATGGATCGCCAGGGCGGCCGCTCCACGTTCGTCTTCTCCAACCTGAAGGAAAACCAGGGCCTGACCGATAAGACCTTCGAGTTCCGCATCCCTCGCGGGGTCGATGTCATCACCAATGGTCTGCCCAAGTAGTCCTGCCCGGGCGCTCGGCGCCACCGCGACTCTCCTGCTGGCCGTCACCCTGGCGGGGTGTGCCACGGCCGGCGCGCTCGGAAACGCCCGCGACGCCGAGACGCTGCAGGACTACGACCTCGCGGTCGTCGAATACACGAAGGTCCTCCAGGAGCACCCCGACAACGTCGAGGCACGGACCGGTCTCGAGCGTTCGAAGATCCGGGCCGCTGACGCCCACTTCACCCGGGCCCGCCGCCTGGCCGCCACCGGGCGCCTGGACGATGCGCTGGTGGAGTACCAGATTGCCGGCGAGCTGAATCCCGCGAGCCAGGACATCCAGGACGAGATTGCCGCCATCCGGACGCAGCTCCGGACCCGGATTGCGGTGAACGCGGACGGCCGCACCCGGCTGCAGACCCTGATCGACGACAGCATGGATGCCCCGCTGCCCGGCCAGGAGCTGCCCGACGGTGTCACGCTGCCCGACTCGCTCGTCTTCCGCGACGCCAGCACGCGGGACGTCTACACCGCGATCGGCCACTTCGCGAACCTGAGCATCGTCTTCGATCCGTCGTTCCGCGATCAGGCGGTGACCATCGACCTGCGCAACGCCGCCCTCGATGCCGCGCTCAACTCCCTCTCGACGACCACACGGAACTTCTGGAAGGCCACGGCGCCGCGGACGCTGACGATCATCCCGGACACGACGGCCAAGCGCCGCGAGTACGAGGACGAAGTCGTGCGCACGTTCTACCTGAGCAACGCCGACCTCAAGGAGACCATCGACATCCTGCGCATCGTCGTCGACGCGCGCCGCCTGGCGGCGCTCACGGCGACCAACGCCATCACCATCAAGGACACGCCCGAGCGCGTGGCGGCCGCCGCGCGAATCATCAGCGCAATCGACAAGGCCCGGCCCGAGGTCGTCATCGACGTCGAGCTGCTCGAGGTCGACCGCACCCGGATGAAGGAGTACGGGCTCCAGGTGGCGTCGCCGTCCTCGGCCTCCTCACCGACGGGACTGGACGGGCAGGCGGACGTCAATCGCGACGGGTTGACGCTCCGCGACCTGCGGAACCTCACCCAGTCCGACATCCTCCTGACCAACCTGCCGGGCCTCTATTACCGCCTGCTCAAGACCGACAGTGCCACGCGCGTCCTGGCCAACCCGCAGCTGCGGACGTCCGAGGGCATTGCCGCGCAGGCGGCCTTCGGCGAGCGCGTGCCGGTGCCGGTCACCACGTTCTCCCCCATCGCCTCGGGGGGCGTGCAGACGCAGCCCATCACGTCGTTCAACTACGAGAACATCGGCGTGAACATCGACATCACGCCGCGCACGCACCACGACGACGAGGTGTCGCTGGCCGTGAAGGTGGAGGTGAGCAGCATCTCCGGGTCGGGCTTCGGCGGCCTGCCGACGTTCGGCAACCGCGCCATCAACACGGTGATCCGCCTGCACGACGGCGAGACCAACATGCTGGCCGGGCTGATTCGCGACGACGAGCGCCGCGTGGTGTCGGGGATCCCCGGCCTGAGCGACATCCCGGTGATTGGCCGCATCTTCGCGAACAACCGCAAGGAGACGCAGCAGACCGACATCATCCTCACCCTGACGCCACACATCGTGCGGGTGCTGGACCTGACGGAGGATGACCTCGCGCCGTTCCGCGTCGGACGCGACAGCAACGCCCCGATGCTCGAGATCCCGACGCCAGCGCGGCCGCCCAACAACACCAACAACGAGGACGTCGCGCCCGGCACGCCGCTCTTCGGCCAGCCGGTGCCGCCCTCCACGCCGACGCCGGCGCCGGCACCGGCGCCGGGCCAGCCCACCCCTGGGCAGCCCATCTCTCCGCTGCTGCCACCGACGCCGCGCACGGGCCAGAGCACGCCTCCGGCGCCCACCGTGCCGCCCATCCCGCGCCGCTAGCCCGTCGTCCTAGGGCGACGCGACCTTCTCCACCTGTGCCCCCAGCGCCTTCAGGCGCTCGACCAGGTGGCTGTAGCCACGCTCCACGGTCTCCAGCGGCTCGACACGGCTCTCGCCCTGCGCGGCGAGCGCCGCGGCAATGAGCGCCATGCCGGACCGGATGTCGCGGCTGTCGAGTGTCTTGCCACGCAACGCGCAGGGCCCGTTCACGATGATGCGGTGTGGATCGCAGAGGAAGAGGTCCGCGCCCATGCCGCTCATCTGCTCGAGGGCGAAAAGACGCAGCTCGTAGAGCCAGTCGTGCACGAGCGTCGCGCCCTCCGCCTGGGTGGCCAGCACCGTGACGAGGCTGACCAGGTCGCTCGGGAATCCCGGCCACAGCCCCGTCGTGATCCGGCCCGTGCCGATCAGGCGGGACGGCTCGACGCGGAAGACGTCGCCATCCTGCTCGCAGCGCACGCGCATCTTGCGCAGCACGGAGGCCACGACTTCCATGTCCACCGCACGGGTGCCACCAATCTCAATCTCGCCGTTGGTGATGGCGGCCGCCACGGCCCAGCTGCCGGCCTCGATGTAATCCCCGTACAGCCGCTTCGAGGCTCCGCGAAGCTTCGACGGCGCCTCCACGCGGATCGTGTGGCTGCCCTCGCCCGAGATCCCCGCACCCATCTCCCGGAGGAACTCGCACAGCTCGACGACGTGCGGCTCGCAGGCGGCGTGACGGATCTCGGTGACACCCCCGGCGGCCGCCGCTGCCAGCAGCGCCGTCTCGGTGCCCGTGACCGACGCCTCGTCCAGGTAGACCGAGGCTGGCTTGAGCCCATCCGGGACGTCGAGGCGGTGACCGGTGCCGGGCAGGATCCGGGCGCCCATGGCCGTCAGCGCCTCGAGGTGCGTCCTGATCGTGCGCCGCGCCGGGAAGTCGCCCCCGGGCGGGGCCACCACCGCCTGGCCCATCCGGGCGAGCAGCGGACCGAGCAGCAGCACGGATCCGCGCAGGCGGCCAACCAGTGTGCGGTCGGGCTCGTGCGTCCGCATCGTCTGGCACCGGATGCGAAGCTCCGGTGTGCCGAGGCCTTCGACGGTGGCGCCGAGGTCCACGAGGAGCCGCGCCATGACCTCGACGTCGGCAATCCGCGGGACGTTCGAGAGCACGCACTCCTCGTCGGTCAACAGGCACGCGGCCATGAGCGGCAGTGCCGCGTTCTTGTTGCCTTCGACGTCGAGCCGTCCGCTGAGCTTGTGTCGGCCTTCAATAACGAGCGTGGACATGTAATCTTCGTTCCCGGGTCGAGGACGGCCAGCGCGCGCCGCGTGTGCTCGTGACGCCCCGCGTCCCGTGTGCTCCGTGTGCTCCGTGTCCGCCGTGCCCTGCCGATTGTACGTGCTCCGGGTCCCTAGAACTCGCCGAGATACACGATCTCCTCGCGGAGCTCGACGCCGAACTGCTCCCGAACGGCATCCTGGCACCGGCGGACCAGGCGGCGGATATCCGCGGCGGTCGCGTGTGCCTCGTTCACGATGAAGTTGGCGTGGGTGCTCGAGACCCGCGCCCCGCCTTCGGCCACCCCCTTCAGCCCGGCGCGATCCACGTACGCCCCGGCCGACGGCGGGATGCCCTCTGGAAGTCGCTCCCGGTCGGGATCGGGGTTCATGAAGATGCATCCCGCGCTGGGAGACGCCAGGGGTTGAGTCCGCTTGCGGAACGCGAGGGACTGCCGGGCGACATCCCGCAGGTCGGCCGGGTCATGGCCGGGCGTCACGCGGAACGTCGCCGTCAGCAGGATCTCCCCCGTGTGCTTCAGCCGGCTGTCGTCGTACCCGAACCCCATCTCGTCCACGGCAGCCACGACACGTTCGCCCGATGGGGTGAGCAGCTCGACGCTCTCGACGTGGGCGCTCACGTTGACGTGCTTCCAGTGCGCGTTGCCGTAGATCGCCCCCCCGACCGTGCCGGGCGTGCCGGCCCATGCCTCGAGGCCACCGAAGCCGTGGTTGATCGTCCAGCGCACGAGGCCGTTGATGGTGAGGGCCGCGTCGGCCCGCACCTGCCGGGCGCCAACGGCCTCGACCTGCCCGCCTCGCGGATGGATGACGAGGCCGCGAATCCCCCGGTCGCCAATCAATACGTTCGACCCGCCCCCGAGGATGGTGACCGGTACCCCGTGGGCCCGCGCCTCGGCGGCCGCCTCGACGATCTCGTCCGAGGAGGACGCTTCGAGGAACCAGTCGGCGGGTCCTCCCACCTTGAAGGTGGTCAGCGGGCCGAGGGGCACGTCCCTGCGGGCACGCGCACCGAAGCGGGCGGTCAAGGCATCAGCGAACGGGCTCATCGGTCCTCAGGTCGGTATAGCGGAGCAACTGCCGTTCGCGCGCGATCAGGGCGGCAGCCGCCTCCTGGCGCGTGCAGAAGTCGAAGTCGATGGCATCGCCAGGCGCGAGTTGGGCCGCGACCGGGAGGTCGGCGGCGATCACCGTGCCAATCTTCGGATAGCCCCCGGCCGTCTGCCGATCGGCCATGAGCAGGATGGGCTCGCCGGCCGCCGGCACCTGGATGGCGCCCATCGCCACGGGCTCGGAGATGGGCTCGCCGGCGCGGCCCCTCGGCAGCGGCGGCCCCTCGAGCCGGTACCCCATGCGGTTCGAGCGCGGCGACACCCGGAAACTGATGGTCCGGAACGCCGTGAAGGCGTCCGGCGCGAACCATTCGTCCTGCGCGCCCGGCAGGACACGCAGACGGGCGCGGCCACGGCTCGGCAGCGTCAGGCCGATGGCGCGGCGGATCGGCACCTGCGCCGGCGGCTCGGCTCCGAGCGGCAGTTCGTCGCCGGCCTGCAGCGCCCGCCCCGCGAGGCCTCCCATGCCGGTCAGCACATGGGTCGCGCGGCTGCCGAGCACCGGCGGCGTGGCGATGCCGCCGGAGATGCCGATGTAGGCCCGGGCGCCCGCGCGGCGGCGGGCGAATCGCACGTGCGTGCCAGGGCGGACCGTGAAGGCCGTGCCCACCTCCATCCACTGGCCGTCAGCCGTCACGTCGAAGTCGGCGCCCGTGACCACGACCAGCGCCTCGGCGTCGAACACGAGCTCGGGACCGATGAGCGTGACCTCGAGCGTCGCCGCCCGATGGTCGTTGCCCACCAGCATGTTCGCGAGCCGGTGCGAGAAGGCGTCCATCGGTCCGGCCACCGGCACCCCGAGCGCCTGGTGCCCCCAGCGTCCGATGTCCTGCACCGTCGTCTGGAGACCGGGGCGCACCACACGCACTCGCCGGTCGCTCATCGTGTCCCCACCTCGATCGCCACGAACCGCACGAGATCGCCCGGTGCGAGCAGGCAGGCCGGATCGCGCGCGGCGTCGAAGACCGCGAGATCCGTCCGGCCGATGATCTGCCACCCGCCGGGTGTCTCGATTGGATAGATCCCCGTCTGCTCCCCGGCAATCCCGACCGACCCGGCCGGCACCCGCTCGCGCGGCACACGATGCCGGGGCGCCGCAATGCGTGGGTCGACGCCCCCCATGTAGGCAAATCCCGGGACGAAGCCGAGCATGTACACACGGTGCAGCCGCTCCGTGTGGAGCTGGACGACCTCCGCGACCGTCAAGCCGGCATGCGCGGCGAGTGCGTCGAGGTCCGGCCCGGCTTCGCCGCCGTAACGCACGGGAATCTCCACCGGGGCCCGTGCCTCCGGTGGCGCCTCCCCGGCAAGGTCGCGACCTTCCCGCTCGATCAGCCGCTCGAGCGCCGGCAAGTCGACCAGCAGGGGATCGATATGGACGCCGACACTGCAATACGACGGCACGACGTCCCGCACGCCGCGGACGGCCGCCGCCGAGAGCCGCCGCGCCAGCGCAATCGCACCCGCGTTGATGCCCGGATCGATCCGCTGGCCGAGGTCCACGAGGATCAGCGTGTCGCTGACCAAACGGACCTCCATCAGAGCGCCTCGACCAGCCGGCGGTGGATGCCGCCAAAGCCGCCGTTGGACATGATCACGACCAGGTCGCCGTCGCGGGCCTCGCTTGCCACCGCCGACACGATCGCGTCCACGTCCGGCAGGTGGCGGGCCGGCGTGCCCGCCGCCACCAGGTCGGCCACGAGCGTGGCTTCGCTGAGACGCTCCGCCTCGGGCAGCGTCGAGCGGAACACGGACGCGACGATCACTTCGTCGGCCGCGCGGAACGCCCGCGCGAAGTCGGCCTGGAACACGCGCCGGCAGGACGAGGCCGAGCGCGGCTCGAAGATGGCCCAGAGCCGCCGCCCGGGCTCGGCGGCCCGCACGGCGGCCAGCGTCTCGGCGACCGCCGTGGGGTGATGGGCAAAGTCGTCGTAGACACGCACGCCGTGCCGCTCGCCGACGACCTCCAGGCGCCGCTTGACGCCCAGGAACCCCGCGAGGCCGTCGCGCAGGGCCTCGATGGCCACGCCGCACTCGGTGCCCACGATGAGCGCCGCCAGGGCGTTCCGGACGTTGTGGGCACCGACGAGCGGCACGACGAAGCGGCCGAGGTCCTCGCCTCCGCGACGGACGTGGAAAGCCGTGCTCGCGGCCGCCGACGATCCAGGCGGGCCGGCCGGTTGCACGTCCACGGCCTGCCAGTCCGCGCCGGGTGCCGTGCCGAACGTCACGACCCGGCTCCGGGCGCCGGCCGCCAGCGCCGCCGCCTCGGGGCTGTCAGCACCAAGCACGGTCAGGCCCCCGCGCGGCACCAGGTTCACCAGCCGGCGGAACGCCACGCGCAGCGCCTCCAGATCGGCGTAGATGTCGGCATGATCGAACTCGAGGTTGCCGATCACCGCGATGTCCGGCAGGTACTTCAGGAACTTCGCGGTCTTGTCGAAGAACGCGCTGTCGTACTCGTCGCCCTCGATCACGAACGGCCCGCCGGGGCGGCCGATGCGGTAGCTCGATCCGGTCTCCCCGAAGTTGCGCGCGATGCCCCCGACGAGCACGGTCGGGTCCGCGCCGCCGGCCGCCAGCAGCCACCCCGTCAGCGACGTGGTCGTCGTCTTCCCGTGCGTGCCTGCGAGCACGATCGACCGCGCGTCCCACAGGAAGTGATCGCGGATGGCCTCCGGCAGCGACGTGAACCGCACCTTGCGGTCGAGCACGGCCTCGAGCTCGGGATTCCCCCGTGAGATGGCGTTGCCCACGACCACGAGGTCGAGCCCGTCGCGGATGTGCGACTCGTCGTAGCCGTCGAGGATGGGGATTCCCTCGGCCGCGAGGAAGTCGCTCATGGGCGGATAGACATGGCTGTCGGAGCCACGCACGTCATGGCCGCGGCGCTTGAGCAATGCGGCCAGCGTCGCCATGGCGGTGCCGCAGATCCCGATCAGGTGGACTTGCATGTCAGTCGACCAGTGCCTCCTCGATCACGACCGCAGGACGACCCGCGGCGCGCACCGTCGCGCGCACGCCGAACGGCAGGGTCCAGACCGGGCCGGTGGTGTGGCCCGAGGGCAGGCCGAACAGCACCGGCCCCGCGAAGCCTTCCGTCAGCTCCCGCAGCACGTCGCGGATCGCGGGCGTGCCGCCAGGCTCGTCGCACCGCGGGAACTCGCCGAAGACGATGGCGGAGGCCCGGGCGAAGAAGCCCGCCTGCCGCAACTGGGTGAAGACACGATCGATGCGGTACGGACGCTCGCCGACGTCCTCGAGGAACAGCACGGCCCCGTCCGGCGGGTCGTAGGCGAACGGCGTGCCGAGCAGCGCGGCCAGCTGCGTCAGCGTGCCTCCGACGAGCGTACCCGACGCCTCGCCGGCACGCAGCACCTCGAGCCCTGGTGGCTCCAACAGCCCCATCGGCGCCGGACGGGTCACGGCGGCCAGGAACGAGGACCGATCGTACCCCTCCCCACCGGCCGCCAGCCGCGCCTCGAGCATGGGGCCATGCACGCAGGCCATCCCGTGCCGCAGGTGCCAGGCCAGCAGGGCCGTCGTGTCGCTGTACCCGATGAAGGCCGCCCGCGACGCGCGCATGAGCGCCGGGTCGAGCAGCGGCAGCACCTGCTGGCTGCCGTAGCCACCGCGCACCGCAACTATGCCCGCCACGGCGGGATCGCTCCACGCCGCGTGCAACACCGCCGCCCGCGTCGCCGCCGTCCCGGCCACGTAGCCTGTCCGCTCGAGGATCCGGGGGTCGTGGACGGGCTCGAAGCCGAGGTGTCTCAGCTCGGCGATGCCGCGCTCGAGGTCCTCGGCCTTGAAGGGACTGGCCGGCGCCACCAGGGCAATCCTGGCTCCGGGTGGAAGGCGGCGGGGCCGGATCACAGGAAGGTGGCCATTTCCCGCGCGAGGGCCTGGTGCTCGTCGCGGCCGAGCACGCCACGGAGGGCCTTCAGGCGTGCCGACGTGCCCGGGCGCGTCCCGGCAAGGAAGCGCCCCTTCACGCGTCGCAGCCGCGTCAGCGCGTCGTCCAGGCGCCGGGACGTGATCTCCCCCGTCTCGACCGCCTTGACGAGCGCCTCGAGGACGGCCGCCTGCCGGTCCACGTCGCCGGCACAGACCAGCACGCCGTCGCACCCCGCCGCGATGGCCTGCACCGCGGCGTCGGGCACCGTCCACCGGTCGCTGACGGCCTTCATCTCGAGGTCGTCACTCAGGATCACGCCGTCGAAGCCGAGCTCCTCGCGGAGCAGGGCCTGCACGACGGCCGGCGAGAGCGTCGCCGGGCGCTGTTCATCGAGCGCGGGCACCAGCACGTGCGCAGTCATCATGAACGCGCACTCGGCGCTGATGGCGGCGCGGAAGGGCTCGAACTCCACGGCGCGCAGGCGGTCCGGTGGATGCTCGACCAGCGGCAGCTCGAGGTGCGAGTCGGTGCTCGTGTCGCCGTGCCCCGGAAAGTGCTTGCCGCAGGCCGCGATGCCACCCGCCTGCAACTCGCGGACGAGCACCGCGCCGAGGCGCGCGACGTCGGCGGCGCGATCCGACAGCGCACGGTCCCCGATGACCGGGTTCCTGGGGTTCGTGTGGATGTCGAGGACCGGCGCATAGTCGAGCGTGATGCCCACGGCCCGCAGCTCGGCGGCCAGGGCCCGGGCGAACCGGCCCGCAAGATCCCCGGAACCGGCGCGGCCGAGCACCGCCATCGGCGGCCACTCCGTGAACGGGGCCTTGAGGCGGGCGACCCGCCCGCCCTCCTGGTCGACGCTCACCCACGCCGGCGCCTCGACCCCGAGCGCCTCGATCTCGGCCGACAGCTCGGTGACCTGCTCGGGCGCCTCGACGTTGCGTGCGAACAGGATCGCGCCACCGAGGTCGAACTCGCGCGCGAGGGCCCGGAGCTCGACCGGCAGGCTGGTTCCCGCGAAGCTGCCGATGAGCAGCTGTCCGATTGCGCGCCGTGTCGCCGAAGGCATGTCCTCACGGAATTATAATGGCGGTCGTGCGCCTCTTCGCCTCCGCGCCGACGCGAATCGACCTCGCCGGCGGCACGATTGACATCTGGCCGCTCTACCTGTTCCATCCCGGCGCCTCCACGCTGCACGCCGCCATCAGCCTGCGCGCCTCGGTCCGCCTCGAGACGGCACCAGACGAGGCCGTGACCCTGATCTCGGAGGACACCGGCCGCCGGGTGCGGCTCACCTCGCCGGAGGCGCTCGCCCACGACACGACGCTGCCGCTGCTCTCCCGCCTCGCCCACCGCTTTGGCGTCGGCGGCGTGATCATGACGACGGCCTGCGAGTCGCCGGCGGGGGCGGGCATCGCGGGATCCTCGGCGCTGAACATCGCCGTCTGCGGTGTGCTCGACCGCTGGACCGGTGGTGGCCACGGCCCCGACGCCCTGATGCGGATCGCGCAGGACGTCGAGGCACAGGTGATCAAGGTGCCCACCGGGCTCCAGGACTATCGTCCGGCGATGTACGGCGGCATCTCCGCCCTCGAGTTCGAGGCCGGCGTCGTCCGGCGGGTTCCGCTGGCGGTTTCACCAGACGAACTGCGCGCCCGCGTCGTGCTCTGCTATACGGGCGCTCCCCGCGACTCCGGGACGAACAACTGGGAGATCATCAAGCGCCACATCGATGGCGACGCCCATGTGTTCGACTGCTTCGAGCGCATCCGTGACACCGCGGCCGGCATGCGGGAGGCACTGGTGCGCGGCGACTGGGATGCCGTCGGCCGGCACCTCGCCGTGGAGTGGGAGAACCGCAAGCGGCTGGCGCCCGGCGTCACGACGCCGCTCGTCGACGACCTCATCGGCCGGGCCGTGGCGGCGGGAGCGCAGGCGGCCAAGGTGTGCGGAGCCGGGGGCGGCGGCTGCCTGTTCTGCCTGGTGCCGCCCGCCCGCGTGCCGGACGTCCGCGCGGCGCTGGCCGCCGGCGGCGCGCGCCTGCTGGACTTCGACATCGAAACCGAGGGGCTGCAGGTCGATGCCGGGGCTTGAGAACGCCGGCATTGCCCGGGCGCTTGGCGAGATCGGCGACCTGCTCGAAATCCGCGGCGACAATCCCTTCAAGATTCGTGCGTACCGCAACGCCGCCGACATGGTCGCGCAGAGCGGCGAGCGCGTTGCCGACCTGGACGAGGCGGCGCTGCGCGAGTGGCCCGGCATCGGCAAGGACCTCGCGACCCGCATCCGCGAGCTCGCGCAGACCGGCACCTGCGCGATCCGCGACCAGTTGCTGCAGGAGTTCCCGCCCACCCTCCTCGACGTGCTGCGCCTCCAGGGGGTCGGCCCGAAGACGGTCGCCCTGCTGTACAAGGACCTGCGCATCGCCTCGCTGGACGACCTCGAGGCAGCCGCCAGGGCCGGACGCCTGCGGGGCCTCAAGGGCATGGGCCCCAAGAAGGAGCAGCTGCTGCTGAAGGCGCTCGACGAGCAGCGCAAGCGCGTGGGGCGGCACCTCCTGGCCGACACCAGCCAGCTCGCCGACAGCCTCGTCCGCTGGCTGCGCGAGCGCGCGCCGGAGGTCGACTTCGAGCCGGTCGGCAGCCTGCGGCGCGGCGTCGACACGTGCGGCGACCTCGACATCCTCGCCGTCGGCGGCGACCCGTCGCTGATGGCGACCTTCACCGGCCATCCGGACGTGGAACGGATTCTCGGCCAGGGCGAGACGAAGTCGAGCGTGCTCATCCGGGGCGGGTTCCAGGTGGACCTCCGACTGGTGGCACCTGCCAGCCGGGGCGCCGCCCTCCAGTACTTCACCGGCAGCAAGGCTCACAACATCGTGCTGCGCGACCGGGCCCTGGCGCGCGGGCTGCGCCTGAACGAGTACGGGCTCTTCCGCGCCGACGACGAGACGCAGGTCGCGGGCGACGACGAGGCGGGGATCTACGCCGCGCTCGGGCTGGCCCTCGTTCCCCCCGAGCTCCGCGAGAACCGCGGCGAGGTCGAGGCGGCCGAGACGGGGACCTTGCCGGCGTTGCTCGAGGAACGACACCTGCGCGGCGACGTGCACATGCACACCACCGAGACGGACGGCCGGGACTCCCTGGAGGCGATGGTTGCGGCCGCCCGCGCGCTCGGCCACGAGTACATCGCCATCACCGACCACAGCCAGGCCCTGGCCATGGCGAACGGCCTCGACGAGACACGCGCCCTGGCCCACGCGCGGCGCATCCGCGAGCTCGACGCCCGCACGGAGGGCATCACCGTGCTGGCCGGCATCGAGTGCGACATCCTGCCGGACGGGCGCATGGACCTGGCGGACGACTGCCTCGCGGAACTCGATCTCGTGATCGCCTCGGTCCATTCGGCAATGCAGCAGGACGAGGCCGAGATGACCGACCGGATGTTCCGGGCCATCGAGAACCCCTGGGTGGACATCCTGGGACACCCGACCAACCGCCTGCTCCTGCGCCGGGAGGCCTCGAAAGCGCACATGGGCCAGGTGATCGACCATGCGGCGCACCACGGCGTCGCGATGGAGATCAACTGCCAGGTCGATCGGCTCGACCTGAACGACGCCCACGCCCGGCTGGCGCGCGAACGCGGCGTGAAGCTGCTGGTCTCGACCGACGCGCACGCCACCGCCGCGCTCGCCCTGCGCCGCTGGGGCGTCGTGGTCGCGCGGCGCGCCTGGGCAGGCCCGGCCGACGTCCTGAACACGCTGCCGCTGGCCCGCTTCCGCAAGGCGCTGCGGCGGCACCGGAAGTCCGTATAATCGGGGCTCGAACAGCAAGGACCCGCGGATCGCGGCGGACGTTCCCATGTCGAAGCTCGACGAGATCAAGCAGCTCTATTACGGCGCCACGAAGTCCACCATCGAGCGGGACCTCGCCCGTGCCATCGACCTGCTCAAGGCGATGGAGACCGACGAGGAGCGCGAGCGCGCGGCCGTCTACATGGACGGCCTCTCGCAGATGCGATCGGAGTGGAAGGTCAGCGCCGCTCGCCCAGGACGACCCGCTTCCGCGCCGCGATCCGGAGGGGCTCCGGCACGTTCCGATCGATCGACACGGCCTTCGCGTCGCGATCGTTGAGCCGCGCCAGCAGCGTCAGCGACAGCGGGATGGGCGTCTTCGGGTTCTTCACGAGCGCCGAGAGGATCCCGTAGTTCTTCGTCCAGGCCCGCGAGTGCCCGATGGTGCGCAGCACGTCCTCGGCGACGCTCCCCATCCGCGCAATGGCCTCGACCTCGGCCTCGGTGAGCTTCGGGCTGCTCAGCACCGACAGCGCCACGAGCTTGTTGGGATCACGCACCAGCACGGCGCGCATCTCGCGACTGCCCTTCATCGCGGCCTTCACGCGTTCGGGCACGCTCATCGCCGCCACGCGCTGGACGAGCGAGGCGCGTGCCTCCGCGGTGGCGGGCTCGGCCTCCTCGTCGCCGGTCGCGGGCGACGGGAGCAGATCGGCCGCGTCTCCCGGCTCCGACGCCGGCGACACGCCACGCGCGGCGAAGAAGCTCCGCAGCTCCTCCGGCACCTCGCCGCGCGCGAGGAAGCCGGCCAGCACGTCTCCCGGGATGCGCGCGAGCGTGGTGTCAGCGGTGGCGCGAATCTCGGCGTCGGCGTCAGTGGTGAGGAGGACGAGAAGGGCGAGTTGCTCGAGGGGCCGCGGCGCGATGGCGCCCTGCGCGGCGAGCAAACGCACGTCGCGGGCCACCTCGCCGCGCCGGAAGAAGTCCAGCAGCGGCGTCCGGAGCCCCGCGGACATCAGTCGCGGACCAGCCAGGTCTCGTAGTCGTCGCGCGCGATGCGGACCTGCAGCGGCTCGCCGGCCTCGCCGAGCAGGCGCCCGGCCTGGCCGTTGATGCTGAACTGCACCGCGCCGGCGTTGTCCCCCGACAGCACGACCTCGTCGGTGAGATCCAGCTGCAGCTGCTCGCCGGCTTCGAGCTGGCGGGCGATGACCTCGCGGCCGTCGATCACGACCCGCAGCTCGCAGCGCGAGGACACCGTGAGCATGAGCGCCACCGGCCGGGCCGCGGGGGGCGGCGCCTCGGCGAAGCCGCCGGCCGGCACGATCTCGGGCCGCCACTCGTCCACGCCGCGAGGAGCGAACACGTCAGGCGGCGCCGCGCGCCGCGTGTCGACGGGTGCCATCGAGAAATACGCGACACCGGCGACCACCGGGACGAGCGCGCCCATGATCTGCAGCAGGGCGTGCAGCGAGAACCGCCGCGGCGCGGGCGCAGGCTCGTCGGTGATCGTGAACGGCGTGGGCTCGTCGGGATACTGCGCGAGGAACTGCCGGACCGCGTCCTCGGGACTCAGGCCGACGTGCTCCGCGTACGCTCGCACGATGGCGCGGCGATAGATGCCACCGGGGAGGGACTTGATGTCTCCACGCTCGAGGGCGTCGAGTGCGCGCACCGAGAGCTTCGTATCGTCGGCGATTTGACGAAGCGAGATGTCGCGCTGTTCGCGCGCCTGACGCAGGCGAAGACCGATATCCGTTCGCTCGTCGGCCATGGGACCCGGGGGCTGAGTCTCCAACTCGGGTATGTGCCAGAACTGCCTGTCGAATCAACAGGCAACCCGGCAATGTTAAGGGAGCGTTCCGGACGAGTTCAACCCATTTCTCAGGGTTTCGACCAACTTTTTCACAGCCGGCGCCAGCCTGCGGCGCGCCTGCCGTCCGGGGATGAACGCGCCAATCGCCGCCCCGCCCCGCGCCCCGGCCCCGAAGGCCAGGCCGATGTTGGCGGCCGTCAGTCCGCCGATGGCCACCACCGGACGCGCCCCCGCCGCCTGCACCAGCGCGCGAAGTCCATCGAGGCCAAGGGGCGCCGCCAGCCCCGGCTTCGACACCGTCTCGAAGACCGTGCCCGCAACCAGGTAGTCCACCGGCCCGGCGTTCGCGACGCCCGCGCCGTCGTGGACCGAGCGCCCGACCAGCCGCCCCGCCCCGAGGAGCCGCCGCGCGTCGTGCGACGCGACCGAGCGTTCCCGCAGGTGCACACCGTCGGCTCCGGCAGCCAGCGCCACGTCGAGGCGGTCGTTCACCACGACACGGGTATCGGTCCCACGCGCCGCCGTCAACAGGGCCCCGGTCAAGGCCAGCAGGTCGCCCGCGCCGAGATCGGGCTCCCGCACGTGCAGGATGGAGACACCGCCAGCCACCGCCCCGCACGCCTGCGCCTCCACGAGCGCCAGGGCCTGCCCCGCCGGCGCGCCGAGGGCCGCGGCCAGCCGGTGCCGGTCCGTGACGAGGACGAGGATGGGCTCAGGCGGGACCATGGTCGCCGGGCACGGGGGGCAGGGGGTCCTCCGGCGTACGAGGCGTGAAGAGCTCGGCCAGCTCCGCGAGGGCCGCCCAGACGTTGAGCAGCCCCAGGCCCGTGACGGCCCCGCGGGCATAGTTGCTCGTGAGGATGTCGCGGACGTACGGCAGGCCCTCGAGAAAGTAGTTGCGATCCCAGAAGGCCGACCAGGGGATCAGCACCAGGAGGAGCCCCATCTCGAGGAGGAGCGCGATGATGAGCAGCCGGCGGAACAGACCTCAGCCCTCGGCCTGGGAACGAGACAGGCTCGCGATCCGACGGCTGGCGTCCCGGGAGCCGGCGGTGTCCGAATCGGGTGCGACGAAGACGGCGAAGGCGCGGGACGCCTCCGGCGCCGCCTCCAGCGTGTCGGCCCGATCGTATAACAGTGCGGGTGCCGCCGGACGTCCGGACGGGATCACGTCACGTCCGGCACGAGGTCGAAGAGGGTCGGCGGACGGAACGACCGCCGGTGGGCACCGGAGTAGCCGTGGCGGGCCACCGCGGCCAGGTGTTCCGCGGTCGCGTATCCCTTGTGCCGGTCGAAGCCGTAGCGCGGATCGTCGGCGTGGAGGCGGGCCATCAGGCGGTCTCGCGTGACCTTGGCCACGATGGACGCCGCCGCAATCGCGGCGGCCTGGCGGTCGCCGCCGACGACGGCCCGCTGGGCCATGGGCAGGTCGGGCACCCGGAACGCATCCACCAGCACGGCGTCGGGCAGGGGCGCCAGCGCCAGCACGGCCCGCTGCATCGCCCGCAGCGTGGCCTGGTGGATGTTGATGCGATCGATCTCCTCGGGCTCGACCGCGACGACCGCCCACGCCGCGGCGCGGGCGGTGATGGTGTCGTACAGGCGCTCGCGGGCGAGCCGCGTGAGCGCCTTGGAGTCGGCGAGGCCGGCGATGTGCCGGGCGGGGTCGAGGATCACGGCGCCCGCCATGACGGGCCCCGCGAGGCACCCGCGCCCGACCTCGTCCACGCCCGCCACCCGGGTGAACCCGTAGCGGCGGAGCGCGTTCTCGATCGTGCGGCGGGCCTGGACCTTGCGCATCGCGCGCGCCCGGGCTAGGCGGTGGTGCGCTTGACTTCCTTCATGCGGGCCGCCTTGCCGCGGAGCTCGCGCAGGAAGTACAGCTTCGCGCGGCGGACCTTGGCCGACCGCACGACGTCGATCTTGGAGATGATCGGCGAGTGCATCGGGAAGATGCGCTCGACGCCCTGGCCGAACGACACCTTGCGCACCGTGAACGACGAGCGCACGCCACCGCGGCGCAGGTTGATCACGACGCCCTCGAAGACCTGGATGCGCTCCTTGTCGCCCTCGCGCACGCGGACGTGGACCTTCACCGTGTCGCCCGCCTTCATCCGCGGCCGCTCGGTGAGCTGCCCCTTCTCAACGACTTCCATCGCGCCCATGACTACTGGCTCCCTTCGTCCTCGTCGCGGCGGGCCATCCGGTCCCGCAGCATCCGTCGTTCCTCATCGTCGAGCGCCGCCTCGGCCAGCAGATCCGGCCGCCGCGCGATCGTCCGTTCCAATGCCACCCGCCGCCGCCACCGCCGGATCTCGCCGTGGTGCCCCGAGAGCAGCACGTCGGGCACCCGCCGGCCCTCGAACTCGGCCGGCCGCGTGTAGTGCGGGTAGTCGAGCAGGCCACGCGTGAAGGAGTCCCCCTCCACCGACTGCTCGTCGCCCACCACGCCCGGCACCAGCCGGGCGACGGCGTCGACGATCACGAGCGCGGGCAGCTCGCCGCCCGACAGCACGTAGTCGCCGATCGACACTTCCTCGGTCGCGAGCGCCTCCGCCACGCGCTCGTCGATCCCCTCGTAGCGCCCGCAGATGATCGCGACGTGGCCCAGACCGGCCAGCCGCCGCGCATCCGCCTGCGTGAATCGCCGGCCGGCCGGTGAGGTCAGCAGCACCGCCGCCGGGGCGCCACGCTGCGCCCCAATCCCTGCCATCGCCGCGAAGAGCGGTTCGGGCTTCAGCACCATGCCCGGGCCGCCGCCGAACGGCACGTCGTCCACGACGTGGTGCCGGTCGGTGGTGTAGTCCCGGAGGTTGTGCACCACCGCGTCGATCACGCCACGGTCGCGCGCCCGGCCCACCACGCCTTCCGCGAGGCCGGCCTCGACCATGCGCGGGAAGATCGTGACGATGTCGAACTTCATGCGCGGCCCAACCTACGACCGCCAGTCGCCGTTCAGTTCCAGCAACCCCTCCGGCGGCGTCACCACGACCCGCCGGGCCGCCACGTCCACCTGGCAGATGGCGGGCGTGAGGGGAATGAGCACCTCCCCGCGCCGGCTGCGCACCACCAGGCGGCTGGCCGCCATGTCGCCCTCGACCGCCGCGACGCTCCCGATGGCCTCCCCCGCGGCGTCCACCACCTCGCACCCGAGGAGCTGGTGATGGTAGTACATCCCCTCGGGCAGCGGCCCGAGATCCGCCTCGACCACGAACAGCTCGGTCCCGGCCAGCGCCTCGGCCTCGTCGATCGTGGGGTATCCCACGAAGCGGACGAGCGGCCGGCCCTGGTGGAACCGCACGGTCTCGATCTCCAGCGTCTCCACGTCCGCGCCGCCGCGGCGGCGTGCCCGGAGCCGGGCGCCCTCGCGGAACCGCTGCTCGGGGAAGTCGGTCTCGAGGTTGACCGCGACCTCCCCTCTCAGCCCGTGCGTGCGCGCGACGACGCCGACGAGCACGAGGCCGTCGGGCACCTCCGGTTCGGCACGACCGCCCACGCGGGCCACTCCGTCAGCGCCGGCCCGAGGTGTCGCGGATGTCGAGCGACACCCGCTGGCCCTCGCGCTCACCCGCCGCCGTCAGCAGGGCGCGAATCGCGGCGGCCGTCCGGCCCTGTCGGCCAATCACGCGGCCGATGTCGCCGGGGGCGACCTGCAGCTCGAGATGGCGCCCGCCGCGCCGTTCGCCGTCGGTCACCTCGACGGCGCCCGGCTCGTCGGCCAGCCCCTGCGCGATCATCTCGACCAGCCCGACCAGGTCGGCCATGGCTAGGCCTGGGCCTGGGGCGCCGTGGCCTCGGCCGTCACCGGCTCCGGCGCCGCGCCCCGGTCACGGGTGAGGTGGCGCGCCAGCAGCGTGCGGACCGAGTCGGACGGCCGCGCGCCCTGCTTGACCCAGTGCGCCACGCGGTCCCGGTCGATCTCGACCGTGGCCGGCTTGGTCCGGGGGTTGTAGAACCCGAGGATCTCGACGAACGCGCCCTCGCGCGGGGTGCGCGCCTCGGTCACGACGACCCGGTAAAAGGGCCGCTTCTTGGACCCCGTCCGACGCAGGCGAATCGACAGCATGTTGCTCCTTCTGCAGCTTGCACTTGCGCTCTACTGACTACGTACCCGTGCGGGGCCGCCGCCTAGCGCATCAGGCTGAACGGTCCCTTCCGCTTCTTCTTCTTCGGCGCGGCGATGGTCTCGCCGGTCATCTTGCCGACCATCTTCATCATCCGCTGCATCTCGGCGAACTGCTTCAGCAGGCGGTTGACGTCCTCGACCTGCGTGCCGCTGCCCCGCGCGATGCGCTTGCGGCGGTTGCCGTCGATGATCTCGGCGTGCCGGCGCTCCTCGGGTGTCATCGAGTTGATGATCGCCTCCACGCGCCCGAGCTGTTTCTCGTCCGGCTTCTGCTGGGCCAGGTCCTTCAGGTTGCCCATGCCGGGCAGCATGCCCAGCAGCTGCTCGATCGGGCCCATCTTCTTGATGGTGCGCAGCTGGGACCGGAAGTCCTCGAGCGTCAGCCCGCCCTTGCGGATCTTCTGCTCGAGCTTCTCGGCGTCTTCCTGGTCGATCGCCTCCTCGGCGCGCTCGATGAGCGACAGCACGTCGCCCATGCCCAGCATGCGCGAGACGAACCGGTCCGCATGGAAGGCGTCGATGTCCTCGATGCGTTCGCCGGCCCCGACGAAGGCAATCGGCACGCCCACGACCGACACGACCGACAGCGCGGCGCCGCCGCGGGCGTCGCCGTCGATCTTCGTCAGCACCACGCCGGTGACGCCAATCTGCCGGTTGAACTCACCGGCGCTCTTGATGGCGTCCTGCCCCGTCATCGCGTCCGCGACGTAGAGGAGGTCGGCGGGCCCCGTGGCGGCCTTGATCGCCACGAGCTCCTGCATCAGCTCGTCGTCGATGTGCAGCCGGCCGGCGGTGTCGACGATGACGACGTCGTGGCCGGTGTTCTTCGCGGCGGCGAGCGCGCCGGCGGCGCGGGCCACCGGGTCCATCTCGCCCGCCGGGTCGTGCACGCGCACCCCGGCCTTCTGCCCCATCACGGCGAGCTGCTGGATGGCGGCGGGACGGCGGACGTCGGTGGAGACGAGCAGCGGGTGGCGGCCCTGCTTCGCGAGCCAGCGACCGAGCTTCGCGGAGGTGGTGGTCTTGCCCGAGCCCTGCAGGCCGAGCATCAGCACGACGCGCGGCCGCGCCGAGGTCTCGCTGAGCCCACCCTGCGCGTCGCCGAACAGCGCGAGCAGCTCGTCGCGGACGATCTTGATGACCTGCTGGCTGGGCGTCAGGCTGCGCAGCACCGCCTGGTCCATCGCGCGGTCACGCACGCGATCGACGAACGCCTTGACGACCTTGAAATTGACGTCGGCCTCGAGCAGCGCCATCCGGATTTCCCGGAGCGCGGTCTCGACCGTCGTCTCGGTCAGGCGGGTTTCCCCCTTGAGCGACTGGAAGACGCCCTGGAGGCGGGTGCTGAGCGCGTCGAACATGACTTCTCTATGGCACGCAGAAGTCCCGTGCCCGGACGTACAAGTATCCGGACCGGGACGCACGCTCTCGGCACAGCCGAAGCGTCTCGGCGCAAACCCTTATCTTACTTGAAGTTCAGAGGAGGGGTCAAACCGACTTCAACCGGTGTCCCAGCTTGTCCTTCTTGGTCTTGAGGTATTTTCGCGTCGTGGCCGACGGCGGGATCTCCAGGGGCACCGTGTCGGACACGGCCAGCCCATATCCCTGCAACCCCACGAATTTGCGGGGGTTATTCGTCAGGAGCCGCATCGTCCGCACGCCGAGGTTCCGGAGGATCTGCGCCCCGATCCCGTAGTCGCGCTGGTCCGGCTTGAACCCGAGGCGCTCGTTGGCCTCCACCGTGTCGAACCCCTGGTCCTGCAGCTCGTAGGCCCGGAGCTTGTTCGCGAGGCCGATCCCGCGGCCTTCCTGGTTCAGGTACAGGAGCACCCCCCGCCCGGCGGCGGCAATCCGCCGCATCGCCGTCTCGAGCTGGGGGCCGCAGTCACATCGCGCCGAGTGGAACACGTCGCCCGTGAGGCACTTCGAGTGCACGCGCACGAGCACGTCCTCCCCGGACGAGATGTCCCCGCACACGAGCGCCACGTGCGTCTGTCCGTTGATCAGGCTCTCGTATCCGTGAATCCGGAAGGGCCCCCACTCGGTCGGGAGCTCGGCCTCCGCCACCTTCGTCACGAGCCCCTCGGTCCGCATGCGATAGCGGATCAGGTCGGCAATCGTGATCATCAGCAGCTTGTGCTTCCGGGCGAACTTCGTCAGGTCGGGCACCCGCGCCATCGTGCCGTCGTCCTTCGCGATCTCGCAGATCACGCCGCACGGCTGGAGGCCCGCGATGCGGGCCAGGTCCACGGCGGCCTCGGTCTGCCCCGCGCGCACCAGCACCCCGCCGTCACGCGCGCGGAGCGGGAAGACGTGGCCGGGGCGCGCCAGGTCGCCCGCCGTCGCCTTCGGATCGGCCGCCGTGCGCACGGTCCGCGCACGATCGGCCGCCGAGATGCCGGTCGTGACGCCCTTGCGCGCCTCGATGCCGACGCAGAACGCGGTGTCGAAGCGGGTGCTGTGCTGCCGCGGCTGGAGCGGGATCTCCAGCTCGTCGAGGCGCTCGCCCGTCATCGGCAGGCAAATCAGGCCGCGCCCGTGCCGCATCATGAAGTTGATGATGGCGGGCGTCGCCTTCTCGGCGGCGATCGTCAGGTCACCCTCGTTCTCGCGATCCTCGTCATCGACGACGATCACCATCTCGCCGCGGCGGATGGCGGCCACGGCGTCCTCGACCGCGGCAAACGGGCTCTTCGAGCGCGCGCCCTTGGCAATCTTCAACTCGGCCGCGGGGCGCCGGGTGCGGGTAGTGGACGTGCTCATGCCTGCTGCCTCAATTCCAGCGATCGGACGACGTACTTCCCGACCATGTCGCACTCGAGGTTGACGCGGTCGCCGGGGCGCCGGGCCCCGAGCGTCGTGTGCCGCCATGTGTGTGGGATGACCATCACCTCGAACCGTTTCAGCCCCAGGGCCGCCACGGTCAGGCTGATGCCGTCGACGGCTACCGAGCCCTTGGGGATGAAGTACGCCGCGAGGTCGTCCGGGAACGCGACCGCGACCCAGTGGGAATCCCCGTCGGGACGTACCTCCTCCACCGTGCCCACCCCGTCGACGTGGCCCAGCACGAAGTGGCCCCCCAGCCGGCCGTCCGTCCGCATGGCGCGCTCCAGGTTCACGCGATCCCCCGCCTGGAGGGCCCCCAGCGTGGTGACACGGGCGGTCTCGGGGCCGATATCGGCCAGCACGTCCCCGCCATCGGTGGCCAGCACCGTGAGACACACCCCCGACACGGCCAGGCTCTCGCCGACCGCGAGGGCGCCGGCAAGTGGGGTCGCGATGCGAATACGGAAGCCGCCCGGCGCGGGGACGAGGCCGGCGACCGTGCCCTCAGCCTCGATGAGTCCGGTGAACATCCATCTCCATCCAGGTGTCCGGCCCGCAGGTCAGGACCGAGACGGGTGCCAGTCGCCCGGCCGGCACTGCGGCGCCGCCGAACGCCTCCAGGGCCCCGCTGCCAAATGCCACTGGCGCGACGACGGCGTGCAGCCGGTCGACGAGGTCCGCGTCCCAGAGGGCGCGGTGAAGCCTGGCGCCGCCTTCGATGAGGATCTGCATCACGTCGAAGGGCACGAGGGCCGCCAGTGCGGCGTCGAGGCCCCCCTCCACCGGCACGACCGTGGCGCCGGCCCGCTCGAGCGCCCGCACCCGGTCGGGCGCGGAGGTCGCGCCCGCCGGCGACGTGAGTATTATGACCGGCCCCTCGTCCAGGGTCGACAGCAGGCGCGCGGTGGGAGGCGTGCGCAGCGAGCGGTCGAAGACGACGCGGGGCAGCGGCCGCAGCCGCACGGTCTCGCGCACCGTGAGCAGGGGATCGTCCGCGAGGACCGTGCCCGCCCCGACCCCGACCGCATCCATCGCCGCGCGCAGGCGCTGCGTCCGGCGGTTCGCGACGGCTCCCGTGATTCGCGTGCGTTCGCCCGGCGCGGCGGCACTCCGCCCGTCCAGGCTCATCGCGGCCTTGGTTATCACCAGCGGCCGCCCGGCGGTCTGCACCATCGTGAACGGCGCGTTCAACCGGCGCGCCTCGGCCCCGAGCAGGCCCTCCTCCACGATCACGCCCGCCTCGCGAAGCCGCTGCAGCCCGCGGCCGTCGACCCGCGGGTTCGGGTCACGCATCGCCGCGACCACCCGCCGCACCCCGGCCGCCAGGATGCGGGTCGTGCACGGGCCGGTGCGCCCGACGGTGCAGCAGGGCTCGAGCGTCACGTACAACGTGCTGCCGCGCGCCGCCTCGCCGGCCTCGTCGAGCGCGTTGACCTCCGCGTGCGGCTCGCCGGCCCGCGCGTGTCGGCCCTGCCCGAGGATCACGCCATCGGGCGACACGACCACCGCCCCGACGAGCGGGTTCGGCGTCGTCACGCCCTCGGCGCGCGCCGCGTGCAGGAGCGCCCGGCGCATGTGGCCGGCGTCGGTCACCACTTCTCCTGGAAGAGCGCGTCGACGTACTCGGCGGGCGTGAACGGGAGCAGATCGTCAATCCCTTCACCGACGCCGACGAAGCGGATGGGGACGCCGAGATCGTGCGCGATGGCCACCGCGATGCCGCCCTTCGCCGTGCCGTCGAGCTTCGTGAGCACGATGCCGTTGACGCCGGCCACGCTGGTGAACTCGCGTGCCTGGGCGAGGCCGTTCTGCCCCACCGTCGCGTCGAGCACGAGCAGGACCTCGTGCGGCGCCCCCGGCACCTCGCGCGCCGCGATGCGGCGGATCTTGTCCAGCTCCTGCATGAGGTTGGCGCGCGTGTGCAGCCGGCCGGCCGTGTCGACGAGCACCAGCCCGCGGCCGCGTGCCTTCGCGGCCGACATCGCGTCGAAGACGACGGCGGCGGGGTCCGACCCTTCACGCGCCCGGACAATGTCCACGTGCGCCCGGTCGGCCCAGACCTGCAGCTGGTCGACCGCCGCGGCGCGGAAGGTGTCGGCGGCGCAGATCAGCGGGTCGCGGCCGTCGGCCTTGAACTGGTTGGCCAGCTTCCCCACCGTCGTGGTCTTGCCCGTCCCGTTCACGCCCACGATCAGCACGACGTGCGGGGGGCCGCCACCCGGCACCGGCGTGGCCGCGCGCTCGAACACCGCCAGGATCTCCTGGCGCACCAGCTCACGCAGGCTCTCGCCACGCCGGGCACGACGGCCCACGGCGTCCACGATCTCCGCCGTCGCGGCGACGCCGACGTCCGCCATGATCAGGATTTCCTCGAGGGCGTCGAGCGTCTCGACGTCCACCGCGCGGGTGCGCTGCTCCGGGAGATCGGCACGCCCGACGAGATCGTCGAAGTGCTCCTGGAACTGCTGGGCCGTGCGTGCGAGCCCCTGCTTCAGCCGATCGAACAAGCCCATCTGAACGATTGTACTCGGGGAGGGCGGGTGGTGGCAGGGTGCGGCTGGACGCACGGCGTGGCGCGGACGCCTCAGTGTTCGTTCTTCTGCCGGCGCCCCATGAGCTCGCAGACGGCATCGTGCGGGGCGCGCCGGCCCGCCAGCACGTCGGCCATCTGCGCGGCAATCGGCAACTCGACGCCGAGCCGGGCACCCAGGTCGAGCGCGGCGTGCGTCGTGCGCACGCCTTCGGCCACCATCTTGGTGCTGGCCAGGATGTCCTCGAGCCGGCGGCCCCGCGCGAGCTCGACGCCCACGTGCCGGTTCCGGCTGAGCGAGCCGGTACAGGTGAGGATGAGGTCCCCCAGGCCCGCCAGGCCGGCCAGCGTGTCGCGCTGCGCCCCCATGGCCACGGCCAGTCGCGCCGTCTCCGCCAGGCCCCGGGTGATGAGCGCCGCGAGCGCGTTGTGGCCGAGGCCCAGGCCCTCGACCGCGCCGGCCGCGATGGCGATGATGTTCTTGAGCGCCCCGCCAATCTCGACGCCGACGACGTCGGCGCTGCCGTAGAGGCGCAGGGCCCCGGAGCGGAACTCGTCCTGCACCTGGCCGACCGCCCCGGCATCGGCGGAGGCCACCACGACCGCCGTGGGCAGCCCTCGTGCGAGCTCGGCGGCGAAGCTGGGACCCGACAGCACCGCGACGCGCGCGGCGGCGACCTCGGCCGCCAGCACCTCGGACATCCGCAGGAGCGTGCCCTCTTCGAGCCCCTTGGTCGCGCTCACCACGATCGTGCCGGGCGCCAGGTGCGGGGCCGCCTGCCTCGCCAGCAGCCGCACACCGTGCGACGGCACGGCGACGACGACCACGCCGGTGCCGGCCAGCGCGGCCGGCAGGTCGCCGGTCGGCGCGAGGCCGTCCGGGAACGTGACATCCGGCAGGTAGACCGCGTTGGCGCGGCGCCGCTCCATGTCGGCCGCGAGCGCGCCATCCCGTGCCCACAGCCGCACGTCGTGTCCGACGCTGGCCAGGTGCACGGCCAGCGCCGTGCCCCAGCTGCCCGCTCCGATGACCGCAACCGTCTGAATGAGAAGCCTCCGTCCGTGGCGCCCGTCAGGCGCGCTGCCCGAGCCGGCGCTCGGTGCCCGCCTGCAGGCGGGCGAGGTTCCCGCGGTGCCGCTCGATGACGAGCAGGGCCGCGATGACACCGCCCACGACGACCGGCAGCGGCGCATTGGCCATCCACGCGAGCGGAGGCAGCGCAGCAGTGGCCACGACGGAGCCGAGCGAGACGTACCGCGTGATCCAGACCGTGACGACGAACACCGACGCCGCCAGCAGCGTGGCGAACGGGGCGAGCACGGCGAATACGCCGGCCGCAGTCGCGACGCCCTTCCCGCCCCGGAACCGGAGCCAGATCGGATAGACGTGGCCGATGACGGCCGCGACGCCAGCCGCGACCGGGGCCGCCCCGCCGGCCGCCTCCCGCGACACGAGGAACACGCTGCCGGCCCCCTTCGCCATGTCGAGCGCCATCACGAGCAGCGCGACCGCGAGGCCGGCCGTCCGGTACACGTTCGTCGCCCCGACGTTGCCGCTGCCCACACGCCGCAGGTCGATGCCACGCAGGCGGCTGGCGATCAGGTAGCCGATCGGCAGCGAGCCGATGCCGTAGCCGAAGAGGATCGGTCCGAAGGTCTCCATCAACGGTCCTGCTCCAGGGGAGTCACGACGATCGGAGTATACGACGGGCCGTCCGGCCCGAGCTCGCTGCGGAACAGCGTCACGTGATCGACACGCCAGGTCACCGCCGGTGTCCCATCCGCGGCAATCGCCAGCGCGCGGGCCCACGGCCCCACGCCCGGCGCGCGCACCCGGCCCAGCGTCAGGTGGGGGTGGAACGGCCGCCGTTCCGCCGGGCCGACCAGCGCCTCGAGACGACGATCGACAAGCGCCTTGACTTCGCCGAGGGGCGGGCGGCCCACCGGGACGTCGCGATGGATCACACGCGGCGGGCGGCGGGGCGGCAGCGTCGCGCACGGTCCGAGACCCGCCTCGAAGGCCTCCACGTCGAGCGGGGCCTCCAGCGCGGCGCGCACCTGGCCGGCCAGCGCGTCACCCACCTCGCCGAGGAAACGCAGGGTCAGGTGCATCAGGTCGGGACGCACCCATGTGACGCGCGGTGGCGACGGCCACCGTTCCAGCTCGCGTCGCAGCGCCGCCGCCATGGCCGCGCTTCCCCTCCTTGCGTCGTCGTCCAGATCGACGGCGACGAACAGCCTCACCTGCGGACCCAGTCGGGGTCGGCGGCGGCGTCGAGGAGGAGGCGCCGCACCATGTCGATGGCCGTCAGCGCCGAGAACGCCTTCACGAGCTCACGATTCCCGGGGAACCGGAAGGTGCGTACCCGGCTGCCGGCCTCCGCCGCGACGGCAATGCACACCGTCCCGACGGGCTTCTCCTCCGAGCCACCGCCCGGGCCCGCGATGCCGGTGATGCCGACGCCCACCTCGGTGCGCGCCACCCGGCGGATGCCCTCGGCCATGGCCGACGCCACCGGTTCGCTGACCGCGCCGTTGGCCGCGATCAGGGCCGCGGGAACCCCGAGCAGTTCCTCTTTCGCCGCATTGCTGTAGACGACGACGCTGCGCTCGACGTACTCGGAGCTGCCGGGCACGTCGGTCAGACGCGAGGTGGCCAACCCGCCTGTGCACGACTCGGCGAGTCCGATGTGCCAGCCCCGCGCCCGCAGTAGTTCGCCGACCACCTCCTCGAGCGACTGCCCGTCGCGGCTGAACAGGTCGGCGCCCATCACTGCGGCGATCTGCCCGACCGCGCGCTCCAGGGCCGCCTCCAGTTCCGCGAGGTCCTCGCCGCGCGCCGACAGGTGCAGCTCGATGAGGCCCGGCGCCGCGAGGATCGTCGTCTCGATCGGGGGCGTCGCGGTCAGCCACGTCGAGTACACCGGCTGCGTGAGCTCCTCGACCCGCGACTCCGTCCGTCCGACGATCTTCAGGACGCGGCGCCGCAGGCGCGTGCGCCCGGCCGAGGCCGTGAGCCTGGCCTCGACCAGGCCGGCCAGCATCGGCTGCATCTCGCGCGGCGGACCAGGGAGGAGTGCAATGCCGCGGCCCTCGTGTTCCAGCCACAGCCCCGGCGCCGTGCCATTCGGGTTCGCCAGGACCACCGCCCCTTCGGGGACCTGTGCCTGCCGCCGGTTCACGGCCGGCATGCGCCAGCCGCGCGACTCGAAGCGCTTCTCGATCCGCGCCAGGATGGCAGCGTCCTCGTGAAGGGGCCGCCCGAGCACCGCCGCCACCACCTCCCGCGTCACGTCGTCATCGGTCGGCCCGAGGCCGCCGGTCAGGAGCAGCAGGTCCACCGCCTCCAGGGCCGCGCGAACCTGCCGCGCCAGTTCGGTGCGGTCGTCCCCGACGACGCCCTTGTAGACGACGTCGATCCCGAGCTCGTTCAGGACCGCGGTGATGTGCAGCGAGTTGGTGTCGACCCGCGAGGGGGTCAGCAGCTCGGACCCGACGGCCAGGATGGCGGCACGCCGATAGCTGTGGCTCACAAGAACCAGCCCGGGAAAAGGGCGAGGAGCGCCCGCATCCCGAGCCAGGCGTAGATCCCCGCCGCGAAGTCGTCCAGCATGATTCCCCATCCGCCATGGGCCGCCTCGAGGCGCCGCGCCGGGAAGGGTTTGATCACGTCGAGCACGCGGAACAGGAAGAAGGCCGCCAGCGCGGTGGCGGGGGTCAAGGGAATCCAGAACAGCGCCGCGAGCATGCCGAGCACCTCGTCGATGACGACAATGCCGGGATCGGTCGCGCCCACGACACGTTCCGTGACGGTCGCCGCCCAGGCGCCGGCCAGCAGGACGAGGGCCAGCGCGAGCGGCTCGAGCCAGGGCAGGCCGGGCGCCTTCACGGCCCAGACCAGCACGAGCGCGGCAGCCGAGCCGGCGGTGCCGGGCGCGATCGGGAAGTACCCGCTGCCGGCGAACGTGGCGAGGAAGAGCGCGAGGCGTGTCATCCGCGTTCGCTGATCACGCGGGTGCCCGCGAGACGATCCTGCAGCGCGCGGCCGTCCTTCGACACGACCGCCGGCAGGAACCCGAGGCCCAGCGTCACGAGTGACAGGCCGCATCCCACGGCGCGCAGCACGGCGCCCGCCGCGTCCACGGCCCGGCCGTCGTCGCCGATGACACGGATGCCGGTGGTCATCTTGCCGATGGTCTGCCCGCCGGCGGCCGTGAACGCCGTGAGGTAGCCGCCGTCGAGCAGCAGGAGGAACGCAACGAGCGGGAACAAGGGCAGCGCCCGCCAGTCGGCCAGCGTCAAGCCGAGGAGGCGGAGGGTCAGGTACAGCACCGCGAGGCCGATGCCGCCGAGCACCGTGATGTCCACCGCGGCGGCCAGCAGGCGCGACGCGCGCGGCGCGGGCTCGAACAGGCGCGCCCAGTCGCCCGCCCTTGCCGCGAGCGCGGGATCGACCGGCGGGGCATCGCCTTCGGGCTCGAGCGCCAGCGCCAGCGTCGGCTCCTCGCGGCGGATCGGGCGGGTGGTGCGCGTGCGGGCCCGCGGGACTTCCGGTGTGGCCCGCCGCACGGCCAGCGGTGCACGCAGCGGCCGCGGGCTCGTGATGAGCGGGGTGTCGTCGTCGGTGGCTCCGCCCAGGAACGGCAGGCGCGGCTCCTCCTCCACCGGCGCCTCGGGCGGCCGGCCCGGCGCAGCCGGCTCGGCGGCGCCCACCGACTCCAGGCGCCCAGCGGGCTCGTCGGCAGGCGGCGGCGTGCGGCGGCGCGCCGCAACCGGGGCGGGCGCAGGGGCCGTGCGCCGCCCACGCGCCGGCGGCACGACGGTCGGCGCGGGTTCCGACACGGCGGGCGCCCCGGCATTCGCGTCGGGCTCGGGCTCCCCGATCAGGCGATCGAAGTCGAGGCCCACGGGCGCCTCATCGCGGGCGGCCGTGTCGAGGCCCTCCAGATCGAAGTCAGCCAGCGGCGCCTCGACGACCTCGGTCCCGCGCAGCGAGAGGTCGGCCGACGAGCGCGGCGGCGGCGCCAGCGAGAAGTCGTACCCGCAATTGCGGCAGCGGTCCCCCGTCTCGAAGCCGAGGTATCCGCACTTCGGACACTTCATTCGGGCGGTGGCTCGGTGGACGGCGGCTCGGCCGCCGGCGTGAAGGCGGCCTCGGCCGCGGCCACCGCGAGGAGCTCCCGCTGGATGCGGGCGCGGAGACGGTCGGCCTCGGGCCGCGACGGATCCCCCACCGGCACGTGATCGAGCTGCCGCAGCGCATCCCGCAGGCGGCCGGCATTGAAGGCGACGCGGGCGCGCGACAGGTAGTGCTCCATGGCGGGCGGAACCGGCACCACGCCCGGCGCCGGCACGGCGAGCGGCGCGCCGGACAACGCCACCGGGCTGGCCGGCCGGCCCGCGGGATTCAGGCGCGACGGCAGCAGCGGCAGGCCCCAGACGAACACGGCGGCACACCCGAGCGCCACCACGACGAGCAGCGCCCACCGCGCGCCGGGCCGTGCCGCCGGCGGCCGCGGAGCGGCGACGCGGGCCTCGAGTGCCGGCGGCGCCGAGGCCTGGCGCCGCGGGGGCGCCGGGGGCGGCGCGGGCCGATCCGCACGATCGAGCCGGTCGATCCTTCCGAGCACGCCCAGCGCCTCGTCCACGGCGCCGCCCCGCTCCACGGCATCGCGCAGCAGCGCACGCGCGCGCGGCACGTCACCGGCGTCGAACGCCTCGAGGCCCTGGTGGACCAGCGCCTCCGACTCACGCTGCTCCTCGGCCTGGGCGCTCCGGGCCCGCTCGATGTACGCGCGTGCGCGGTCGTGTTGCCGATCCAGGAAGAGGACGCGCGTCCAGAGATGGATGGCCGGCTCGAACTCGCCTGCGAAATAGTGTTCGAGCCCGGCGAGCAGGAGGTGCTCGATGCGGGCGTCGCGGTCCACGCCCGCCAGCGCGTCGGCGGGGCGGTCGTCTGAACGCAGGGGATCGGACATCGGCAGGCGCGACCCGGCGCGCCGGCGCCCTCATGGCGTCGCGCGGCCGGAAGTTCTGCGGATTATAGCAGTTACGGGCAACGCTGTACAGGCCGGCGGCGACCTGTGATAAGAACGCGGACCATGGCCATCATCGAGTGCATTCCCAACTTCAGTGAAGGACGACGCCCGGATGTCATCCAGGCGATTGCCGACGCCGTCGCCGCGGTGCCCGGTGCGCGCGTGCTCGACCTCCAGTCGGACGCGACCCACCACCGCTCGGTTCTCACCATCGCCGGCGACCGCGAACCGCTCAAGGCGGCCGTGCTCGCCCTGTTCGAGCGGGCGGTCGCCGACATCGACCTCCGCCAGCACCAGGGCGAACACCCGCGCATGGGCGCCGTCGACGTCGTGCCGTTCGTGCCCATCGAGGGCGTGACGATGGCCGACTGCGTGGCGCTCGCGCGCGAGGTCGGCGCGGAGGTCGCGGCGCGGTTCGGCGTGCCGATCTTCCTGTACGAGGAGGCGGCCAGCGCCCCCGCCCGCCGCAACCTCGAGGACGTGCGGCGTGGCGAGTTCGAGGGGCTCGCCGCGAAGATGGCACAGCCGGAGTGGGCCGCGGACTTCGGCCCCGCCGCGCCGCACCCCACCGCCGGCGCGACGGCCATGGGCGCGCGTATGCCCCTCATCGCCTACAACATCAACCTCGCGACCAACCGCCTCGACGTGGCGAAGAAGATTGCCACCGGCATCCGCATGAGCAGCGGCGGCTTCCGCTTCGTCAAGGCCATGGGGCTCAAGCTCGACGACCGCGACGTCGTGCAGGTCTCGATGAACCTCACGAACTTCGAGAAGACGCCGATGCACCGGGTGTTCGAGGTGGTGAAACGGGAAGCCGCGCGCTACGGCGTCAACGTGCTCGAGAGCGAGATCGTGGGGCTCGTGCCGTCGGCCGCGCTGGTGCAGGCCGCCGAGTACTACCTGCAGCTCGAGGGCTTCTCGGCCGATCAGGTGCTCGAGAAGAAGCTCGCGGCCGGCTGATCGCCGTCCGCGCGGTCCGGCGGCACCGCGTCGTCAGCGGGAGGGCGCGATGCCGAAGGACCGCATCTTCTTGTAGAGGTTGCTGCGCTCCACGCCGAGGTCGTCGGCCGTGCGCGAGATGTTGCCCTGGTGCTCCGCGAGCGCGGTGAGGATGTAGTCGCGCTCGAAGCGCTCCCGCGCCTCGGCCAGCGGCAGCCGCGTGTCGGCCGCCGGCACGGGCGTGCCAACGCCGTCGTGGCCGAGGAACCCGAGATCCTGCGCGGTGATCGTGTCGCCCGGGACCATGATCATCAGCCGCTCGATGACGTTGCGCAGCTCCCGCACGTTGCCCGGCCACGGGTAGTGCTGGAGGCGCGCCACCGCCTCGGGCGCCAGCCGCTTCGGCCGGCGGCCGTGTTCGACGGCCATGATCGCCATGAAGTGGTCCGCGAGCAGCGGGATGTCGTCCTGCCGGTCGCGCAGCGGCGGCACGAAGATCGGGATCACGTTGAGGCGGAAATAGAGGTCCTCGCGGAACCGTCCGGCGCGGATCTCCGCCGGCAGGTCCTTGTTGGTCGCGGCGAGCACGCGGACGTCCACCTTGACGCGATCGGTGCCGCCCACCCGCTCGACGACCTGCTCCTGGAGCACGCGCAGGACCTTGGCCTGCGTCTTCAGGCTCATGTCGCCGATCTCGTCCAGGAAGATCGTGCCGCCCCCCGCCTGCTCGAAGCGGCCCGGCTTGTCGGCGACCGCGCCGGTGAAGGCGCCCTTCACGTGGCCGAAGAGCTCCGACTCGATCAGCTCCTCGGGAATCGCGGCGCAGTTGACCTCGATGAACGGCCCTGCCCGCCGCCGGCTCGCCTGGTGCACGCCCCGCGCGACGAGCTCCTTGCCGGTGCCGTTCTCGCCGTAGATGAGCACCCGGCCGTTCGTCGGCGCCGCCATGGCCACCTGCTCGCGCAACTGGCGCATCGCGTAGCTCTCCCCGACCATCACGTGCTGGCGATCGACCCGCGCACGGAGCGCCCGGTTCTCGGCCTCCAGGTCGCGCTGGCGCAGGGCGTTGCGCACGACGAGCACGGTCTTCTCGAGCGACAGCGGCTTCTCGACGAAGTCGAAGGCGCCCATCTTGATCGCCCGCACCGCCGACTCGATGTTGCCGTGCCCCGAGATGATGACGACCTGCGCCTCGACCCGCCGCTCGCGGAGCCGCTGCAGCGTCGCCAGCCCGTCCATGCCCGGGAGCCAGACGTCCAGCACGATGACATCGTAGGTGCCGCGAATGGCGCGGTCGAGGCACTCCTCGCCGCTCGCGACCGCCTCGACGTCGAACCCCTCGTCCGACAGCACGCCCGTCAACGAGGAGCGCACGCCGGGTTCGTCGTCAACGATCAGGATCGAAGCCATCTATCTATCGCAATGCGGACACGGAGGCACGGAGACACGGAGCCTGCGGCTCCGATTTTAGATTGAAGATTTGAGATTGAAGATTGAAGACTGAGAAGTGAACACCGCCCGAAGGGCCTGCCGCCACACTCGGGTGAAGGGCACCACACGTTGCGCGCCTGCTGCCTGCCTCAGTGCTCCCAGCCAATTGTCAATCGTCGACCGTCTTCAATCTTAAATCTCAAATCTTCAACCTAAAATCGGAGCCGCAAGGCTCCGTGCCTCCGTGCCTCCGTGCCTCCGTGTCTCCGTGTATGCATTTTCGATCTGGCACGCTGACGCGCATCAGGCTGGCAGCTCAATCGTGAACCGCGTCCCGCGTGGCTCGTTGTCGGCGACATCCACCGTGCCGCCATGCTCGGCCACGATGCGCCGCACGATCGCGAGCCCGAGGCCGGAGCCCCGGTTCTTCGTCGAGTAGTACGGCAGGAACAGCTTCTCCCGCTCCGAGGCCGGGATCCCCGGGCCGTCGTCGGCGACCGTCACCCGCACGACACCCTGCACGGGGTCGTGGGCAGTCTCGAGGACGACGTGGCCGCGACGGTCCATGGCCTCGATGGCATTGTCGATCAGGTTGATGACGACCCGCTTGATCTGCTCCGGGTCGACCCGCACGGGTGGCAGGCCCGGCGCCGGGCGCCGCTCGAAGCGCACGCCGGGGAACAGGCCGTCGTAGAGCTCCAGTGTGTCGTCGAGCAGCTGGTTGAGCGCCGTGGGCGTCGCGCGCGGCGCGGGCATCCGCGCGAACTGCGAGAACTCGTCGACGAGGCCCTTGAGCGACTCCACCTCGCCGATGATCGTGGTCGTGCACTCCTCGACGAGGGCGTCGAGCGGCGGCTCGAGGCCGCCCAGCTTGCGGCGCAGGCGCTCGGCCGAGAGCTGGATCGGGGTCAACGGGTTCTTGATCTCGTGCGCCAGCCGCCGCGCCACCTCGCGCCACGCCGCGACCTTCTGGGCCCGCACCAGCGGCGTCACGTCGTCGATCACCAGCACGGTCCCCTCGAAGGCGCCGTCGGCGGCGGCCAGGCGTGTCGCGACGGCCGACAGGTGCTGTTCGCGCCCCTCGCGGACGATCGAGACCTCCTGCGCGACCGACTCGGAGCGCGCCCGCGCCGCCTGGTCGAGGATGCCGTTGACCGCGGCCAGGTCCTGGGAGCCGAAGACGTCCACGGCCGGCTGCCCGACCGCATCCGGGGCCACGCCGAGCAGCGCCACCGCGGCCGAGTTGATCGTGGAGATCCGGCCGGCGGGATCGATCGACACGACCCCGGTCGCGACCCGCTCCAGCACCGTCTCGATGTACCGCCGCCGCGCCTCGACCTCGCCGTGCTTGCGCTCGAGATCGTGCGTCGCCCGTTCCAGGCGCCGCCGGCTCGACGCCAGCTCCGCCGCCATCGTGTTGAACGACTCGACCATCGAGCCGAACTCGTCGGCGGCCTCGTGCTCGATGCGATGGTCGTAATGCCCGGCCCCGATCTCGCGGGCGGCGACCGAGAGCATCTGCACGGGGCGGGTGATCCGCTTCGCGAGGTAGAACCCCATCCACGTCGAGCCGACGAGGATCAGGAGCGTCACCATCACGAAGAACGAGAGGTACACCCCGGCGAGGGGCTGCTTGAGCACGCGGAGCTGCGTGTAGTCCTCGTAGGCGCGGGTCATGCGCCGCGACCGCTCCGCCAGGTCACCCGACAGGTAGTCGGACGCCACCACCACCCCGGTGACACGCCCGGTGTTGTCGCGCACGACGCTCGCGGCGCGCAGCAACTCGCCGCCGCCCGCCATGGGCTCCAGCATCCACGACTGGTCGTCGCCGGCGGCGGCGCGCGCGGCGAGCCGATCCGCGGAGGCACGCGCCCAGCCCTGCGGCATCGAGGGCGCCGCGACGTCCACGACCGGCTCGACGGCGAGCGTGCCCCCCGCCCCCGTCACGCGGTAGACCTGCACCATGCCGATCCACTGCCGGTTGACCTCCGGCGCGACGGCATCGCGTACGGGCCCCACGTCCGCGTCCGCGAGGTTCACGGGCGCCAGCACCCGGGCCAGCCGCGACGCCTGCTCGGCGACGATGCGCTGGCGCTCCTGGTAGTAGTCGGCGGCGATGCTGTTGGCCGACGCGAGGATCTCCTCCATCGGCGCGTTGAACCACCGATCCACTGCCGTCAGCACGACGCGGCTGCCCACGATCAGCACGAGGACCGCGGGGATGAGCGTCATGCCGAGCAGGGTGAAGACGAGCTTCGCGCGGAAACGCACGAACGGGATCGCCCGCCGCCGCTCGACCAGCAGCTTGACGACGTTCCGCGCCAGGACGAAGCCCAGCGCGAGCAGCATCATGAGGTTGGTGGCGGAGAGCGCGTAGAGCACGACTTCCGTCAGGAAGTCCGGGGACAGCCGCGACGTGCGGTCGGCGAGCGCGAGGATGCCGAACAGGGCCGCCAGCAGCAGGGCGGCCACCAGCAGGATGAGCGGCGGGTTGTCGCGGAACGGCCGCCGGCCGGTGGCCGTGCCCGACGGCCGGCCGCCAGACGCCGGGACGCTCAGCGGACCTCGGGTCGCCACCGCGGCCTCCTTACTCCTTGCCGTTCAGCAGGTCCTTGAGCTCGCTCATGAACTCCCCGATGTCGCGGAAGTGCCGGTACACCGAGGCGAAGCGCACGTACGCGACCTTGTCGAGCCGCTTGAGCTCCTGCATGACGAAGGCGCCGATCTCCGTCGTGCCGATCTCCTTCTCGGGCCGCTCCTGCAGCATCAGCTCGACCCGATCGGCGATGTCCTCGATGGCCGCGACGCTCACGGGCCGCTTCTCGCAGGCCTTGAGCAGGCCCGCAACGAGTTTCTGCCGCTCGAACCGCTCCCGCGTGCCGTCCTTCTTCACCACCATGTAGGGGATCTCGTCGATCCGCTCGTAGCTGGTGAAGCGCTTGTGGCAGTCGTCGTTCAGGCACTGCCGCCGGCGCCGGATGACGTCGCCTTCCTTGCTCTCGCGCGAGTCGACGACCTTGTCGCCGAGATGGCCGCAGTACGGACACTTCACGGTCTGCCTCCCGCGTGTGCGCGGCGCCTCAGGGCCGCGCCTCGATCTCGTCGAGCGGTGGCGGCTCCTCGGCGGCGCTGGCCTCCCCGGCCAGTGCCTGGAGCCGGCCCATGCCCAGGCCGTCGCGCGCCGCGAAGTACAGCCCCAGGCCCAGCACCGGCACGAGGCCGATGCCGTGGAACAGGATGGCCGCGCCGACCGCCGCGTCGTTCGGCGCGCCGAAGAAGGCCGTCGCGCCCAGGCGGAACGCCTCGTGCACGCCGCCGACCCCGCCGGGGGTCGGGATGGCCACGCCCACCACGATCATCGCCATCAGCAGGAACGAGCCGGCGAACGGCATCACGATGCCGACCGCGCGGGCCGACAGCCAGATGATGGTGCCAATCACCAGCCACAGCAACAGCGACATCCCCAGGCTGGCCAGCAGCCGGTCCGGACGCCGCACCACGGCCAGCCCGAGCGCGAACGATCGGGCGAAGCTTGCCACCGCGTGCGCCAGCCGCTCGGGCGCCACGCGCTCGATCCGCAGGACCAGCCCGTGGAGCCGCTCGGGGTGCGCCGCGAGGACCATCATCACGACCAGCGCGCCGAGGCCAATCGGCGTCATGACCCAGGCGCCCAGCTGCACGGCCCGGTACAGGGCGGGGGCGGTCACCGCCGCCGCCGATCCGAACACGAGCAGGTACCCGGCCAGCAGCACCAGCACGGCCGCGAGGTCGAGGATGCGCTCGACGACGATGGTCGCGAAGGTCGCGGAGGCGTCGAGCTGCTCGCGGCGCGCCAGCAGGTACGGCCGCAGGACCTCCCCGGCACGGGCGGGCAGCACGGCCGAGGCCGCGAAGCCGATGAGCGTGGTCCGGAAGGCCACCGAAAAACGGGTGGGCCCGAGGGGCGAGAGCAGGTACTGCCACCGCTCGGCGCGGATGAAGAAGGTGCCGACGTTGAGCAGCAGGGTCAGCCCGAGCAGGGTCCAGTCCGCGGTCCGCATCGCCTGCCAGACGCTCGCGAGATCGGCGTTCCTCAGGAACCAGGCGAACAGGCCGAGCCCCAGGGCCGTGATCAGCAGGGTGCGAACGGCGTTGCGCAAAACGGTTCAATACTACATGAGCCGGTCGTGGTTGTCCCGGCCGCGGGCTTCGGCTACCATGCTCATTTTTCACCCATCTGCACGCCTTCACCCGTGACGACATCAGCCCCGCTCCTCGATACGGCCCTCGACGGGCTGCCGCTCCTGCGCCGTGGCAAGGTCCGCGACCTGTACGACCTGGGCGACACGCTCCTGCTGGTTGCGACCGACCGCATCTCGGCGTTCGACTACATCCTCGGCTCGGGCATTCCCGACAAGGGCCGGGTGCTGACCCAACTCTCCCGGTTCTGGTTCGGCCGCACGGCCGGGCTCGTCCCGAACCACCTGATCTCGGCCGATGCCGCCGACTACCCCGAGGCGGCCCGGCGCCACGCCGACGTGCTGGCCGGCCGGTCGATGCTCGTGCGGCGGACCACGCCACTCCCGATCGAGTGCGTCGCGCGGGGCTACCTCTCCGGCTCCGGCTGGAAGGACTACGTCTCGACCGGCCAGGTCTGCGGCCACCGCCTCCCACCGGGGCTCGTCGAGTCGGACCGCCTGCCCGCGCCGATCTTCACGCCGGCGACGAAGGCCGAGAGCGGGCACGACCTGAACATCAGCGAGGCCGAGGCGGCGACGCTCGTCGCGCCGGACCTGCTCGGCCGCCTGCGCGAGCTGACGCTCGCCCTCTACGCCCACGGCGTCGCGCACGCCGACGCGTGCGGCATCATCCTCGCCGACACGAAGTTCGAGTTCGGCCTGACCGACACCGGCGAGCTGCTGCTGATCGACGAGGTCATGACGCCCGACTCGTCGCGGTACTGGCCGAAGGATCAGTACCGGCCCGGGGGCGCGCAGCCGAGCTTCGACAAGCAGTACGTGCGCGACTACCTCGAGTCGATCCGGTGGAACAAGCAGCCGCCCGTGCCGTCGCTGCCCCCGGAGGTCGTGGCGCGCACGCGCGACAAGTACCTCGACGCCTACCGGCGCCTCACCGGGCATCCGCTGGAGACCGGCGATGCGTGAGCTGCTCGACCGCCTGGTCACCGAGATGGTCGACAAGGGCATCCGCTACCAGGATGCCCAGCGGGAGTTCGAGAAGCGCTTCATCACGCAGGTGGTCCAGCAGTGCGACGGCAACCTGGGCCGCGCCGCCGGCACGCTTGGCGTGCACCGCAACACCCTCGCCCGCAAGATGGCGGAGCTCAAGCTGAAGTAGGACTCGCTCCGCTCGCGAGGACTCGTCCTCCCTGGATCGCGGGTCGGACGTCGCTGGGACTCGGCCGCTTCGCGGCCTCGCTCGGACGACGAACGTGTTTCAGCGTGAGGGACCTGCGATCCCAGCGAGCGCAGCGAGTCCCAGCGACCGCAGGGAGTCCCAGCGAGCGCAGCGAGTCCCCGCGCGCCGAAGGCGAGTCCCACCGAGGCCGCACAGCGGCCGAGGCCCCGTCCCCTTGACACCCCTCCGGCACCCCCCGTATGATTAGCAGTCGTCCGGCACGACTGCTAGCCCACAGGGGATGTGACTGCTAGCAGTCGGCCGGGACACCTGTCAAATTCCGTGCAGTTTCGACCCGTAACCCTTTTCATGCAGCACGCGACGCTGGAGTGCACCACATGGCTCTGAGACCGCTTCACGACCGCATCCTCGTTCAGCGTATCGAGGAAGAAGAGCAGAAGGTCGGGGGGATCATCATCCCCGACTCGGCGAAGGAAAAGCCCCAGCAGGGCAAGGTGATCGCCGTTGGCGCCGGCAAGGCCGACAAGGACGGCAAGCGGATCGCCCTCGACGTCCAGTCGGGCGACACGATCCTCTTCGGGAAGTACTCCGGCCAGGAGATCAAGATCGATGGCGAGGAGTACCTGATCATGCGCGAGGACGAGGTCCTGGGCGTGATCGAGGCCGGCAAGAAGTAGCAGGGGGAGAGAACCAGCAATGGCGAAGCAGATTACTTACGGCGAGCAGTCGCGCCAGGCGATCCTGCGCGGCGTCAACCAGCTCGCGGACGCAGTGAAGGTGACGCTCGGCCCCAAGGGCCGCAACGTCGTCCTCGACAAGAAGTTCGGCTCCCCCACCATCACCAAGGACGGCGTGACGGTGGCCAAGGAGATCGACCTCAAGGACCCGCTCGAGAACATGGGCGCGCAGA
>JBFWVR010000007.1:170747-296444 GCA_050246635.1 Vicinamibacterales bacterium | reverse complement strand
GCCCGCTTCGACGAACGCCGGACACGACTCGACGCCCCTGTCAGCCCGCGGTGACCGCCAGGGGCACTGCGATCAACTGTTACCCATGTGTCCCGACGAAAGTGTTACCTATCTCTCCGACAGGCCAGGCGATTGAAGAGCCAGTCACGACCCTTCGACTGCGCTCAGGGTCGCCCTGAGCTGCGCCGAGGGGCGAAGCTCACGAAGGACACGAAGGCCTGGAAGCGCACGGCGTTCGGCCATGGAACAACGGCTGTCGCCCCGTCGGCCTTCGTGAACTTCGTGCCCTGCGTGGCCTGGTCTTTCAATCTGAGATCTGCAATCTGAGATCTACAATCCGAAGGTGGACGCCCGTCACGAGGCGCTGGCCGGGGTCGTCGATGCCCTGCCCATCGGTGTCTATCTCGGTGTGGTCAGTGCCGCGGGGACCCGCACCCTGGCGGCAAACGCCTGCCTCCGGTCCATGCTGGGCTACGCCGGTGACGTCGAGGACGCGCTCGTGCTGCCGCTGGCCACCGACCGGTTCGCCGACGCGGCCTCCCGCGCGAGCCTGCTCGATCGCCTGGCGCGGGAGGGGACGGTCGCCGACCAGCGGGTGCGGTTGCGGCGGGTCGACGGCGGCACCGTGTGGCTCGAGATCACGGCGACGGCCAGCCCCGACCCCGGACAGCCAGGCGCGACCCGCGTGGTCGCGCTCCTGCGCGACGTCAGCGAGCGGAAGAAGCAGGACGACCAGTCCCGCGACCTCTACCACCAGCTGCTGCAGGCGGAGAAGCTCGCCGCCCTGGGCCAGACCATCTCCGGCGTGGCCCATGAGCTGAACAACCCCCTGGCCACCATCCTGTCCTGGGCCGAACGCCTGTCGGCGCGGGCCACGGACGACGGCTTCCGCCGTGGCCTCGATGTCATCCTCGGCGAGGCCGAGCGGGCCGCGCGCATCGTGCGCAACCTCCTGACCTTCGCGCGCAAGCGCCAGAGCACGCGGATGATGGTGGGCCTCAACGAGGTGATCCGCGAGACGCTGGCGCTGCGCGCCTACGAGCAGCGCGTGACCAACATCACGGTCGCCGAGCAGCTCGCGGCCTCGCTGCCGCCGGTCTTCGCCGACGGGCACCAGATCAAGCAGGTGCTGCTGAACCTCGTGATCAACGCCGAGCAGGCCATGCTGGCGGCCCACGGGCGCGGCGCGCTGGTGGTGCGCACGTGGCACGACCAGGAGCGCGAGTCGATCATCCTGGAGGTGAGCGACGACGGCCCGGGCATTCCCGAGGAGATGCAGGGCAAGATCTTCGACCCGTTCTTCACGACCAAGGAGGTCGGCAAGGGCACGGGCCTGGGGTTGTCGGTGGCCTACGCGATCGTGCAGGAGCACGGCGGGCGCATCTGGCTGCAGTCGGGCGACCGCGGCACGTCGTTCTTCGTCGAGCTGCCGGTGACGGGCCAGCCCCTGGAGCCCAAGAAGGCGCCTCCCGACCCCGTCCCCCTCGACACCTTCAAGGGCCTGCGCGTCCTCGTCGTCGAGGACGAGCCGGCGCTGGCGATGGCGGTGGCCGAGGCGCTCGGCGACGCGGGGTTCGTCGTGGAACGGGCGGGTGACGGGGAGGAAGGTCTCACCCGCCTGTCCCACGACAGCTACGACCTGATCGTGTGCGACCTCAAGATGCCGCGCATCGACGGCATGCAGTTCTACCGGGCCATGGCGGCCGCGACGCCCGCGCTCGCGCGGCGCGTCATCTTCGTGACCGGCGCCGTCGCGGGCACCGACGCGGAGCGCTTCCTGGCCGAGACCGGCTGCCGCTGGCTGTCGAAGCCGTTCCGGCTCGGCGACTTGCTCCGCGCCGCCCGCGACACCCTCGCGTAGGGGACGACGACCGCGCGTCACCCGTCGATTCGCAGCGCCTCGACCGTCGGCAGCCGCAGACTCCGCCTCGCGGGACCGAGTGCCGCAGCGGCTGCGACGAGTGCGATCACGACGGACACGGCCAGGAGCAGGAGCGCTCCGCGCTCGAGAGCGATGCCGGCCGCCGAGAAGGTCCCCAGTGAGAGCACGGCACCCACCGCGACCCCGATGGACAGCTGGCGCACCGCGCGTCCCAGGATGCCGAGCAGCAGTTGCCGGGCCGATGCGCCGAGTGCCGAACGTATCCCGATCTCCCGCGTCCGCTGGGCGATCGTGAAGGCCATCAGGGCATGCATGCCAGCGGCCGAGAGCAGCAGCACCGTCGTCGTGATGACCACCGCGGCCCAGGCCACCATCCGCCACGCCCAGCGCAGCTCGTCGTAGAAGTCGGAGAGCGGACGGACGCGCCGCAACTGGAGGGCGGGATCGACCTGGGCACCGGCCTCCCGCAGCCGCTCCGTGACGTTCGTGGGGATCGGACCCGCGAACCGCAACGAGACCACGGCTGGATGCAGGTCACCCGGCGCCACCGGCTGGTAGACGGTGGGCTCGCGCTCGGAGAGCGGCGAGCGGGGGAACCCAGGGAAGTCGTCCACGACACCGACCACCTCGATCCACGCCGGCGCTCCGCTGTAGCGAAACGACTGGCCGAGGGCGTCGTGTGCGCCGCGCCCGAGCACCTGCTCGGCGAACGTGCGGTTCACGACGACCGCGTGCGCCGCTCTGGCATCGCCTGCCTCGAGATCCCGCCCGGCCAGCATTCGCGCGCCGTACGTTTTCAGCAGGCCCACGTCGACCTGAGTCACGGCCACCTCGGTCGCGCCCGGCGGTGTCCGGCCGTCGGGCAGCTCGATCCGGCGGTCGGGCCCGAAGCCGGGCACGTTCGAGGAGAACGTGACGCCGGTCACTCCGGGTTCGTGTTCCAGCCGCGCCATCAGCGCGAGCAGCCGCTGGCGCGTGTGCTCGCGATCGGGTGCCGCGCCTTCCAGGTTCATGTCGGCCACGACAATCCGATCGACCGCAATCGCGGGCCCGCGGAGCTCCGTTCGCGCGACGTGCCAGGACACGTACCCCGCCGCCGGGAGGATTGCCACCGCGACGGCCACCTGCGCCACGACCAGCATCGTCCACCAGGCGCCGAGCCGGGTGGACGTACGGCCATGGAGGTCCTGCAGCCGCGCCGCGAGCTGGGGCCCGGTGGCCTTCAACCCCGGCACGACGCCCATGACAAGGGCCGCCAGTACCGCCAGACCGGCACCGTAGAGCACGCTCGCCGGCGAGAGTTCGAAGTGCATCCAGAAGGGAAACCAGCCGTTCGCAGTGGCTATCGACTCGAATTGGCGCAGGCCCAGAGTCGAGGCCACGAGGCCCGTCCCAGCCCCGAGCGACGTGAGCGCGAGGGCCTCGATGAAGAGCTGCGAGAGGAGGCGGAACCGGCTCGCACCCAGGGCCGTGCGCACGGCGATCTCGCCCATGCGCGTCACGGTGCGGGCGTAGAGGAGGATGGCCAGGTTCACGGCGACCGCGAAGGCCAGGGCGCCCACCAGGATTCGGGCCGCACCGAGCACCCACACCAGCGTTGGGCTTGTGAGGTCCATGTGCGAGTACTTGTAGGCGACCACGACTGGACGGATTCCGTCGGGGTCTTCAGGGTGCCCCTCGAGACTGGCAGCGCTGAGCGTCGTCAGCTCCGCCTGCGCCTGCGGCTCTGTCGCTCCCGGCGCCAGGCGGGCGAACAGGCGTAACTCGGGGCCACGCCACGGCTGATCGTCGAAAGCTCCCAGGTGCAGCGGGACCCAGAACTGGTGATCGACGGGAAAGCCGAAACCTTCGGGCATGACACCCACGACCTCGTACGGGGTGCCACTGAGCCGCAAGGTTCTGCCGATGATCTGGGGATCGCCGCCGAACCGCACGCGCCACGCTTCGTATCCGATCACGACGACCGACGGCGCGCCGGGGCGTTCGTCGTTCGCAACGAGGAGCCGGCCGAGGAGAGGCGGCGTTTGCGCCAGGTCGAATCCCGACGCCGTGATCTCGGCAACTTCTACCGGCTCGGGGACCGCGCCCTGCTCGATCAGGTTGTGGCGGACCGTGCGGAAGGCCCCCACGGTCTCCAGGCTCGTCGCGCGGTGGCGCCACGCGTTGAAGACGTGGAGGACGTGCGCGTCGGTGTCCCCGGTCCGGGCCGAGACGTAGTCGATGGCGACGATGCGGTCGCCCTGCGGCAGGGGCAACGCGGGATCGATCAGCAGATCGAGGCACGCGTAGGCGGTGGCGCCGATGGCGATGGCCACGGCCATCGCCAGGCCGCCGACCAGGGTGAGCCAGCGGTGCTTGACCAGCATGCGAAGCCCGAGGCGGGCATCGAGCGACAGGTTGTCGAGCCAGTAGAAGCCGCGCGCCTGGCGGCCTTCGAGCTTGTATTTCTCGACGCCGCCGAAGTGGACCAGGGCCTGGCGCCGCGCCTCCCCCCGGTCGAGGCCGTGGAGCCGCACGAGACGATCGGCCTCCATCTCGACGTGGAAGCGCATCTCTTCGTCCATGTCCGCCTCGAACCCGCGCCTGAGCCACGGGACCCGCCAGCGCGCGCCCATCACACCTGCTTCGGCGTGGTGCGCAAGGCCAGGGCAATCGCGTCCGCGATGCGGTTCCAGCTTGCGGCCTCGACGCCGAGCCGCGTACGGCCCGCCCGGGTGAGCTGGTAGAACTTCGCGCGCCGGTTCTTGTCGGACGTGCCCCACTCGCTCTCGATGAGGCCCTGTCGTTCCAGGCGGTAGAGGGCGGGGTAGAGGGCCCCCTGCTGGATCTGCAGGGCGCCGCCGGTGATCTGCTGGATGCGCAGCAGCACGCCGTAGCCGTGGAGCGTGCCGAGCGACACGGCCTTCAGGATGAGCAGGTCCAGCGTGCCCGGCAACAGCGTCGCCTCGTCCATCTCGTCTCCTAATCCCGCTAGGAGTATGGGATGGCTTTCCTAAGCTGTCAAGGAGAACGCGGGGACGGGGCCGTCGTGGAGCGGGCGGGCGAAGGGAGGAGGGTAAGTACCCGCCTGTCCCACGACAGCTACGACCTGATCGTGTGCGACCTCAAGATGCCGCGCATCGACGGCATGCAGTTCTACCGGGCCATGGCGGCCGCGACGCCCGCGCTCGCGCGGCGCGTCATCTTCGTGACCGGCGCCGTCGCGGGCACCGACGCGGAGCGCTTCCTGGCCGAGACCGGCTGCCGCTGGCTGTCGAAGCCGTTCCGGCTCGGCGACTTGCTCCGCGCCGCCCGCGACACCCTCGCGTAGGGGACGACGACCGCCGACTCGGCGCGCCGTTCGGCCGCGGCAGGGACGCGGGTGTCGGAGGCATGCAGGTCGGCCTTGGCCATGCGTGGCCGGGCCTCGAAGGCGAGCAGCGCCCGGCGCAGCGCGCCGGCCGCCGCAGCCGGCGTCGTGTCAGCGCCCAGCGCCTCACGCAGGCGCCCGAGGGCGCGGGCGTGGAGCTGCGAGACCCGGGACTCGTTCACACCGAGCTCCGCGCCGATCTCCTTCATCGTGACCTCGCCGTAGTAGTAGAGCGCGATCACACGCTGCTCGCGCGCGGGCAGGGTCTCGATGGCCGTGCGCACGCGCTCGCGCACCTCGACCTTCTCGTACGCGTAGTCGGGCCGCTCCGGCTCGGCCGGCACGAGCACCGCCGGCAACTGCGCCTCGTCCACGTTGTCGGCGCACGAGATGGGTGACGTCGACTCGATCGTGTTGATGCGCACGACCGTCTTGCCGAGCCGCTTCTCGTCGATGCCGACGGCCGCGGCCAGGTCGGCCATCGACGGCTCGTGGCCAAGCGAGGCGCGCAGCTTCTCACGCGCCGCCTCGAGCTCGCGCCGGACGCGGCGCACCCCTCGGGGCCAGGCATCCTTGCGCAGCGCGTCGATCATGGCGCCGCGGACACGCCGCTCGGCGAACGTCTCGAACTTGATGCCGCGCGAGTCGTCGAAGCGGTGGGCCGCGTCGATGAGCCCGATGACGCCGTCCTGCACGAGGTCACCAAGGTCGATGGAGTGCGGCATGGTGGCAGCCATGCGACGCGCCAGGGCCTCGACGAAAGGCAGGCCGGCTTCGACGCGGGGGTTCGTCTGTTCCGTCCGATCGACGCTCACGGGAGTTCTCCTCACTGCCGCCGTGCCCCGGGCACCGGGCTCACGCGGCCGAATCTGCAACACCCCGTGGCACCAGCGCTTAGGGGCACCACCCCATGAGGCAACGGCGGTGCCAGGGGCGTGCAACGCTGTGGCATGGTGTGCACATCCACCGGCCTCCCGGCGTAACTCGCTGATTTGTCTGGTATTTACACGCCAGTGCCCGAGCTTGCACGGTCGCGCCAGGCAGCCCGGTCAGGGCTACGATCTGTCAAGTTCATGGCGTATCCGGACAGCGTCTCGTCAAATTGTTGGCGGTGGAGAAGATCCTGCTGCGGAGGGGAAAGGCGTGGTTCGCACGCGCGCCGGGCGCCTGGCCCATGGCCAGGGGCGGCGGGTGTGGCTGAGGCACCCGGGCGGAAGAGCCCGTCGGCCTGCGGGGTGGGGGTGCCTCCGGCGATCAGCCGGGGTTCTGGTCCGTGCGGTCGCGAATCGTCCGCGTGACGCTCATGGCCTCGAGGGCCGCCATGACGACCTGCGAGGCGCGCGCGCGGCCGGCTTCGTCGGCGGCTTTGGCCTCGAGCAGCTCCGCGTGCGCGAGGATGATGCCGAGCTGGTTGTTCAGGCGGTGGAACAGCAGGCGCAGGTCGGGTTCGTCGCCGACCGGAGCGCGTGAGGGGAGGGCCACGTCTGGCATGTTCGCAGATCTCAGAACACGAACTACACGAAGCGCTGGCGACACGCGGCGCCGCCAACGGACGTCATCCACGAAGACGCGCGCCTGGCGGTCCCCGCGAATCGCCGACGCTTGCCGGCGCGTGGCACCGGCGCACGGCGCGCCCGGCCGGAGCGGCGCCTGCCGTGCGCCACAGCCGCTCTCGCGGGTGGCGCCGGACGGGGCCGCCCCGCGCGCCGCAGGCGGCTCCCCGTGCCAGTCGCCGTCTCTAGGCCGCCGGCGTCGTGTGTGAGTGCTGGTTCGACCCGTCCGGCTGCCGCCAGAGCGTGTCGACGAAGATGCGGATGCTGCCGCCCGCCGTCCGCACGTACTCGACCTTGCCCGCGGCAATCCAGTTGTAAATCGTGCGGCGGCTGACTCCCACCGTCTCGCACGCCTTCATGATACTGACCGTCTGGCGCTCCATGGTGTCCTCTCGTGCCTCCCCGCAAGGACGTATCGGACCAAGCCGGCGTGGGATTAGGCGCGCAACTGTTGACAACCGTGCGCAATCGCGTCAAGGTAATGACGGTTATCTTATAAATGTCTGATTCAAAAGCACATATCCTCCTAACAGACGATGAGGAGGCGCTGCGGTCGGTGTTGGCGGAACGTCTGCGGGAGGAGGGGTATGCGGTCACCGAGGCGGCCTCTGGTGAGGCGGCCCTGGCCGAGCTCGACCACTTCGCCTTCGACGTGCTGATCTCCGACCTGCGGCTGCCGGGCATCGACGGTCGCGAGATCATCGACCGTGCCGTCGCCCGGTACCCGGACATCGTCGCCATCGTTGTCACGGGCTATGGGTCGGTGAAGGACGCCGTCGACCTGATCAAGCGAGGCGCGGCCGACTACATCGCCAAGCCGTTCCAGTTCGACGAGTTGCTGCACGTGTTGCGGACCTCGCTCGAGCAGCGGCGCCTCAAGGCCGAGAACGCCTACCTCCGGAAGCAGCTGGACGAGCGCTTCGGCCTCGGCGCGATGGTCGGGAAGAGCGAGAAGATGCGGGCCCTCTTCCAGCTCATCGAGACGGTCGGTCCGACCAACGCGACGATCCTGATCACCGGCGAGACGGGCACCGGCAAGGAGATGGTGGCGCGGGCCATCCACCAGACGAGCGACCGCCGGGCGCAGCGGTTCGTCGCCATCAACTGTGGCGCGGTGCCGGAGACGCTGCTCGAGGCGGAGCTGTTCGGCCATGTGCGGGGGGCGTTCACCGGCGCCGTCAGTGATCGCCAGGGACGGTTGCAGCAGGCTGACAAGGGCACGCTCTTCCTCGACGAAGTCGGCACGATGAGCATGGCGCTGCAGATGAAGCTGCTACGTGTGCTGCAGGAACGGGAGTTCGAGCGTGTCGGTGACACCCGCACCGTGCGCGTCGACGTCCGGATCGTGGCCGCGACGAACTCGGACCTCGGCCGCATGGTGCAGGAGGGGGCGTTCCGCGAGGATCTCTACTACCGGCTCAACGTGATCGCGGTCCAGTTGCCGCCGCTCCGCGAGCGCAAGGACGACATCCCGATGCTGGCGCAGCATTTCATCCGGAAGTACGGCGCCGCCATGGAGGATCGGGCGTTGCCACAGATGGCGCAGGGCGCGATGCGGCAGCTGATGGCCTACGCGTGGCCGGGCAACGTGCGGCAGCTCGAGAACGCGATCGAACGCGCGATGGCCTTCGTCGGGACGAGGTCCACGATCGAGACGGCCGACCTGCCACCCGAACTGCAGCCGTCCCGCGAGCCCGCCGCTCCCGTCCTCGACTTCCCGGAGGACGGCGTGGACCTGCCCGCGGTGGTCTCCCGCATCGAACGGGACCTGATCACCCGCGCCCTGGCGCGGACGCGGAACAACCGCGCCGCGGCCGCCGCGCTGCTCGGCATCAAACGCACGACGCTGGTGGAGAAGCTGCGGAGAATGACGTAGGGCCGTCGCCGCTGCGCGGCGACGGTGGGACTCGCTTCGCTCGCGAGGACTCACTGCGTTCGCCAGGACTCGCTGCGCTCGCTAGGACTCGGCGCTGCGCGCCTCGCCAGGATCACAGGGCTCTCACCTTCGAAGCTATTTCGTTCCCAGCGAGCGGCGTAGCCGCGAGTCCCAGCGAGGTTCGATGCTCGATCCAGCGAGAACCAGTCCTAACGACGTTCGATGCGGGGATCCAGCGAGAACGAGTCCTAGCGAGCGAAGCGAGTCCTAACCAGCGTCCGCGCCGCCGCGCCCCACGCGCCGGAGCGCGCCAACGCGCGGGCGTGTCCCTGCTGCTTGTAGATCCGCCGGTAGATGCCGTTCACGTCACGCCGCGACAGGCGGCGGGCGGGAGCGGCGCCGGGAAGCGGCGTCAGCGGCGCGGCGCCACCAGCCCCGCCGAACAGCTCCCGCTCGCGAACGGCCCAGGTGTGCTTCGCCAGCACCTCATGACAGCCCGCGTCCGCGATCCGGCGCCGCTCCGCCTCGTGAGCCAGGTAGTACGCCACCCTGGCCTCGAGGTCATCGGGGTCGCCGAAGCGCACGAGGTGCACGCCGTCGTCGAACAGGCGCTCGACGCCACTCGCGTCGTGCGAGGTCATCAGCAGGGCGCCGCAGGCCATGGCCTCGAAGATCCGCGGGTTGAGGCCGTCGAGCACCGTGGGGTTCACCACGATGCGGGCCCGCCGGTAGGTCTCCGCCACGCCGGCAGGCGGCAGCCACTCCCCGGGGTCGTTCATCCGGTAGCGGGTGCGGAGACGATCGAGGAACGGCGCACGCGTGGACCAGACGCCGTGGCGTTGCCCATGGAATGCCACGTCGAGATCACGCACCTCGCCCTCGCCTGGCGGATGGAAGAGGGCGGGATCGATGGCGAGTGGGAACGTGCGCACGTGCCCGGGCTCGTGTTCCGCGAAGTGCTGCGCGAACCCGAACCGGTAGATCAGCACATCGTCGAAGAGAAGGCTGAGGTCGAGGCGCGGCGCCAGCGATACGTTGACGTCGGCCAGCGCGCAGACGGTGCGGCACGGCGCACGCTCGAGCCGTCGTGGAACCAGGCCGCCGGGCTCGATGTAGAAGAAGAGCTCGCCGTCGCGCAGAACCTCGTCGAGCGGGACCCCGGCCTCGAACGGCTCGACGCCGTCGACGGAGGTCGAGCCGCGTGCGGGCGTGACATCCACGATCCGCACCACGTGCCCTGCCGCGCGCAGGGCGCGCGCCAGCGGATGTCCCTCATGCCAGTCCACGGCCGTCGCGAAGCTGAGGACGATCCGCATCGGGGCGTCAGCGGAGCTGGATCGCCTGATCGGTGAAGACGGTCGCGTGCCGGACCTGGCGCAGGAGCAGGGACAACGGCGTCGACGGGCGGTCGCCGGTGATCGCGCCCTGCAGCACCGGCTTCTTGCGTTGCCCGAGCGCCACGATCCAGGCCTCGCGCGAGCGCCCCAGGAACGGCAGGGTCATCGAGAGTCGGCGCGGCGGGGGCTTCGGCGAGTCCTCGACGGCCACGGTGCGCATCCTGTCGTACAGGAGCGCGTGGTGCCCGGGGAAGAGCGATGCGATGTGGCCGTCCTCGCCGATGCCGAGGATCGCGAGCCCGAGGCCGCCGCGAGGGCCGAGCTCGCGAGCCAGGGTCTCGTCGTAACGGTCCGCGGCGTCCTGGAGATCGGGCAGCTCGGCAGGCATGCGCCACGCAATCGGCGCGGAGGCACCCAGCGGATCGAGGAGCAGCCGCTCAGCCGCGCCGAAGTTCGACTGCGGGTCGTCCGGCGGGACGGCGCGTTCGTCCACCCAGAAGAGCGCGATCCGCGACCAGTCGACCCGGGCCTGCTTCAGCGCGTCCAGGAACAGCAGGGCGGTGCCGCCCCCGGACAGCCCGATCCCCATCGGTCCGTCCGCCCGGGCCACGAGCCCTTCGAACGCCTCGGTCATGGCCTGGCGCAGGCTCTCCGGCGTGGTGACGACGAGATCCATCGATCCAGTCTATGCCTCCCGGCGGCCCTCGTCCTGTGCCGGCTGGGCCGCCACGCAGCCCCGATTCCGAAAATCCCGCGATTCCGCCGATCCAAATCACAAGATCACGAGATCACCAGATCACCAGATCACCAGATCCAAGATTCCAGATCACAAGATCACCAGATCACCCCCATCACCAGATGTAAAATCGATCTCTTATGCCTCCTCGCTACGCGTACTGGACGATCATCGTCGACGGTCAGCCGACGGCCTTCCGCGCCGCGGACGAGGAGGAGCTGCTGCCGACCTTCAAGCGCCTCCGTGAGAAGCACCCGGACGCGGTGATGCGGTGGTTCGAGCGCGGCCAGTTGTGGGACTCGCGCGATCAGGCGCACGCCACGTTCTGGCGTGAGCGCCACAGTGGCGGAGAGGAGCGGTCGTTCCGGCCGGGTCGCGGCGAGCGTGATCGCGACTGGGATCGGCAGGCGGAGCCGGGCCCCCGCGGCTGGTCCGGTGCTGGCGATCGCCCGCTGCGCCGCCGCGACTGGCGCGAAGACGACGCGCCCGCCGGGCCAGAGCCGAAACGCGCGGAACCGGCCCGTCGCACGCTGCGTGCGCCAGACGACTACGTCGAGCGCGAACCCGGCGCGCGCGAGACGACGCGCCCGGCCACGCCCCCTCCTCCAGCAGAACCGGTGCCTGAGCGGCCAGCCGTGGACGAGGCGCTCGAGCCGTGGGAGGCCGCGGCACTCGAAGAGGCGTTGGCGGCGGAGCAGCCTGCCGGCACCGGCGAGGCCGTTCACGATGAGCCGGCGGATGAGGAGTCCGTGGAAGACGGTGCGGACGAGGTGAGCGGTGACGAGACCGTTGAGCCGGTCTCGCTCGACGCGGAAGCGACCGACGACGCCATATCCGCTTTCGCCGATGGCGACGATGAGGGCGAGCTCGCCGACGAGTTCGACGACGACGAGGACGGCTATGCCGCCTCCGAAGGCGAGGACGAGGCGCCAGCCGAGCCACGGTCGGCCGCGGGCCGCCCCGAGCCTCCGCGCGACAAGAAATGGCGGCCCGGCGGCGACCATCGCGATCCGCGGCAGAAGTACAAGGACGCGAAGAAGGCCAAGTGGACCCGCTTCAAGCAGGCCGTGCGCTCCCGCTGGGAGGACAAGCGGGCACGAGGTCCACGCGAGGATCGGCCGGAGGGCGATCGGCCGCCGCGTGCCGAGTGGCGGGATCGCGACGAGCGCCCCTCCTCCGCGCCTCGCGGCGACCAGGGGGCAATCGAGTGGCGCCCCAAGCCGGGAAGCACGGCGCCGCCGAGGCAGATTGGCGAGGACCGCGAGCGGGACAGCGGGTCGGGCGCGCCGGAACCCGGCGGATTCGGGCCGGGCGGAGGCGGTGGCTGGAAGCCACGGCCGGATCGTGACCGCCAGGGCGGCGGAGGCTATGGCGGCCGTGATCGCGACAACCGCGGCCCTGGCGCGCCGAAGCCCGGGGGATTCAAGCCGGGCGGAGGCGGCTGGTCCGGAGGTCGCGACGACCGCCGCGACTCGCGCGGGGGATTCAAGCCCAGCGGCGGCGGGAGTTATGGCGGACCGCGGTCCGACCGTGACCGCCAGGGTGGCGGTGGCTACGGCGGCGGCGATCGCGACAACCGCGGCGGCTTCAGGTCACGTGGCCCTGGCGCGCCGAAGCCCGGGGGATTCCGTCCGGGCGGCGCTGGCTACGGCTCGCCGAAGCCCGGGGGATTCCGACCGGGCGGAGGCGGCAAGCCCGGGGGATTCAACCCGGGCGGAGGCGGCAGGCCCGGGGGATTCCGACCCGGCGGAGGCGGCGGCGGCAGTTATGGCGGACCGCGGTCCGACCGGGACCGCCAGGGCGGCGGTGGCTACGGCGGCGGCGATCGCGACAACCGCGGCGGCTTCAGGCCGGGCGGAGGCGGCGGCTGGAAGCCACGTCCGGATCGTGACGGCCAGGGTGGCGGTGATCGCCGTGACTCGCGCGGTGGCGGCGGTGGCTACGGCGGAGGCTGGACGCCACGTCCCGATCGCGACCGGCAGGGCGGCGGAGGCTACGGAGGCCGCGATCGCGATGACCGCGGCGGAAACGGCCGCTACGGCTCGCCGCAGCCCGGGGGATTCAAGCGGGGCGAAGGCGGCAAGCCCGGGGGATTCAAGACAGGCGGAGGCGGTAAGCCCCGTGGATTCCAGCGGGGCGACCGTGGCCCTGGCGCGCCGAAGCCCCGGGGATTCCAGCGGGGCGACCGTGGCCTTGGCGCGCCGAAGCCCCGGGGATTCCAGCGGGGCGAAGGCGGCAAGAAGCGCGACGACGAGTAGCCGCCACGATGCCCTCGGCCCACATCGTCCTGCTGCGTCCACGCCAGGGGCTTTCCGCCGAGGACCGTGACCGCCTGTTCACGGCCCTCGAGCACGCGCTGGTGAACATCCCGATGATCCTGCGGGCGCGTGTGGGCCGCCGCGTGACGCTCGGCAGGCCCTACGACGCGCAGAACAGCCAGGACTTCCCGTACGCGGCCATCATCGAATTCGCGACCGAAGCCGACCTGCGCGCGTACCTCGACCATCCGGCGCACAGCGAGCTCGGTCAGGTGTTCTTCGAGGTCGCCGAGGCCGCGCTGGTGTACGACTTCGAGCTGGTGGGAGCGGAGCAGGCGCATCGCCTGCTGGACGGCGGCGGCCCGCCGTAGCGTCAGGACGGCTGTTCGCGTCCGAAGAAGCGCTTGATCGAGTTGACGACCCCACCTTCATTCCTGAGGTCGTCGTATTTCTCGATGAGGTCCACGGCCTCGCCAATCGTCGCGGCCGGACGGATGCCGAGGCGCCTGGCGCCGGCAGGCAGCTTGTTCGGGTCGTCTGGCCAGATGAGGATGGCCTTCGCCTTCGAGTCCACCGCGACATCCAGGCAGTTGTCGGGACGGTCATCGACGACGAAGTCGAGGCCGAGCGCCTCCGCCACCTTCCCGCGCGACCCGTGCACGACGAAGACACTGGGCAGCGCGAAGCCGTGCGCGTCGAGCCACTGCGCGGACTGGAGCTGCACGGTTTCGCCGGCGGAGGCAGGGCGCGTGGTGATGAAGATCACTTCCCAGCGCCGGCGGTAGGCAACGGTCGCAATCCTGGCGATGATCCCGCTCTCGGTCTCCGCGAGCTTCAGCCAGAAGTTGTCGATCTGCCGGACGTGATCCCAGAGCTGCATCTGCTGGCGTGGTGTCAGGTGCAGCTCGGCCATGGCCGGGTTGTCCGGATCCTCGTCAGGACCCGCGGACGGCGTGTCTCTCACCTGATACGTCTGGCGGGAGAGCGTGTCCTCGCCGAAGAGTTGCTCGGCCTCCTGGCGGAGCACCGTGAGCATGTCGGCGACGGTGCCGTCGAGGTCGAAGGCAATGCGAAGCGACAAGGTGAGGTCAGTATATGCGCGAATCGGGCGCCGGGCAGGTGGGTGTCCCCCAGAACACCCGGTCCCGCCACGACGCCCGATCTCCGTGCTGACGTTCCCGCCGGTCTGCTGGCGCGGCCGACCCGCTGGGGTCTCGTGGCCGGTCGCACCACCCGGCGGCCGTCCGGTGCCCGACTGACGGCGCGCGTGGGCCGCCAGCCGGGCCGGTCCGGTTCGTCGTCAGCGAACCCTGTTGATGACCGACTGGTTGTGCGTGACCACGACGGCCATGAAGCCGTTCACCGCGACCATCGTCGCGATGGCGGCCGCGCGGTTCTTCTTCCAGAGGCGCTCGGCCAGCCAGATCGACGCCCCCGTGGAGGCCGCCTTGACGGCGAACAGCATCGGGGTGTTCCCGGCCACGCCCTGCATCACGGGATTGGCCTCGACCGCGCCGTCACCCAGGGCCTTTGCGGTGGTGAGCGCATCCATCACGTTGAGCACCGCCAGCGACGCATAGAGCGCCGGCAGCACCTTCGGCCTCGAGCCGGTGAACGCCTGCGGACGCGGCGCCTGCGGCAGCTGCAGGTCGGCCGGCGCAGCCAGGGCGAGCGCGGGGCCGGCCGGCTCCGCGGACGCGGTCGCGGCAAACGAGACGCGCGCGAACGTCGGCGCGGTCAGTGCCGCAAGCGCGGACTCGTCGGCAAAGGCGGATGACTGGACGGCGAACGTGAACGCGATCGCGGTGAGCGCGATCCTGAGACAAGAGTTCCGAACCACTGTGCACCTCGCTGGGGGTCGAGTGACGTTTCCTGCCGCCCGAAGGGGCAAGGCAGGTGCCACGCGCGCAGCGCGGTGAAATGCGCGATTTTCCTCAGGGAATCACGCAGAGCTGGTGGTCCGAGGGAAGCGGTCTTGTGCTAGTACGCACACCCCTCCCGTGTGCGCCAGTGTGCGCGCACAGGGCGCACGCGAAGGTGCGTCGAGGGAAGAAGAGGTGCGTCCGGGGGTGTCTCGCCTAGGCCGTGGCGAGGCCGCGTGCGGTCGTCTGGTGCGCGAGGAACCAGTCGTACGTCGAGCGGATGCCGTCCTCGAGGTCGATGCCGTGGCGCCAGCCGAGCGCGTGCAGCCGTGACACGTCGAGCAGCTTCCGCGGCGCGCCATCGGGTTTCGACGCGTCGAAGACGACGGCGGCGGCGGGATGGACCACGGCCCGGACGGCGTCCGCGAGCTCGGCGATGGAGAGATCCTGGCCCGTGCCGATGTTGATGTGGCCCGGCTCGTCGTAGTGCTCCATCAGGAAGACGCAGGCATCCGCCAGGTCATCCACGTGCAGGAACTCCCGCCGGGGCCGGCCGCTGCCCCAGACCACCACCTCCCGCTGCCCCGCGACCTTGGCGTCATGGAACTTGCGGATGAGGGCGGGGAGGACGTGCGAGCTCGACAGATCGAAGTTGTCGAACGGCCCGTAGAGGTTCGTCGGCATCGCGGAGATGAAGTCGCTGCCGTACTGCGTGCGGTACGACTGGCACAGCTTGATGCCGGCAATCTTCGCAATCGCGTACGCCTCGTTGGTCGGCTCGAGCGGGCCGGTCAGCAGCGCCTCCTCCCGCATCGGCTGGGTCGCCTCGCGCGGGTAGATACAGGAGCTGCCGAGATAGAGGAGCTTGCGCACGCCGAACAGGTGCGCCGCATGCACCACGGTGGCGTGGATCATCATGTTGTCGTAGATGAACTCGGCGGGACGCGTCGAGTTGGCGAGGATGCCGCCCACCGTGCCGGCGACCAGGAAGACGTACTCCGGGCGATTGGCGCGGAACCAGTAGTTCACGGCCGCCTGGTCACGCAGATCGAGCTGATCCCGCGTGGCCGTCAGGAGGTTCCGGGCGCCCAGCCCCTCCAGGCGGCGGACAATCGCCGATCCGACGAGGCCTCGATGGCCGGCCACGAAGACGCGTGCGTCCGTCTGCAACTCCATGTCGCCCAAGGATAATCCAGCCCTTCAGACCGCGGCGGGCTGTCCCGGCACCGTGTCAGGTACGGGCGCGAGGAACGCCTCCTCGACGATCGCCTTGAGCTCGGGGATGGTCTTCGCCTGGTTCACACGCGTGCGGAGCTCGGCGCCGCCGACATAACCCTTCGTGTACCACGCGCAGAGCGCGCGCAGCTTGTTGATCACCCACTTCTCGCGGCCCCGTGCCGGCCCGCCGGGGGTCGCCGGCTCCTGCGCGGGCCCGCCCCGTTTCATCGGAGCCTGGTGCCGGAACCCGTCCGCCTCGTCCAGGCCCTCGTTGAGCAGCAACTGGATGTACTCCAGCAGGAAGCGGCCGCGGTCCTCACGGGTGATCTCCCGCTTGGGACGCCCCGCGAGCAGGTCGCGGGCCTGCGCCAGGATCCAGGGGTTGCGCAGGACCCCGCGCCCCACGAACACGCCGCCCACGCCCTGCCGCATGCGGCGGACGATGTCCTCCGGCTCGACGCAGTCACCGGACCCGAAGACCGGGATCGTGAGGACGGCGGCAACCTCGGCGACGAGGTCCCAGTCGGCCACGCCACTGTAGGACTGCCTCGCCGTGCGGCCGTGAATGGTGATGGCCGCGGCGCCGGCGTCCTCCAGCCGGCGCGCGAGCTCCGGGGCGTTGGCCTCGCTGTCGTCCCAGCCCTTGCGCATCTTCGCGGTGACCGGGATGCGCACGGCCCGCGACATCTCGCGGATGATGGTGGCGGCGTGCGAGGGCTCGCGCATGAGGCTGCACCCGGCGTTGTGCTTCGAGATCTTCGGGACGGGGCAGCCCATGTTCACGTCCACGACGTTGGCGCCCATGCCCTCCACGATGCGCGCGGCCTCGGCCATCTTCGCGGGGTCGCCGCCGAAGACCTGGATGGAGACGGGGCGCTCCTCCTCGGTGTACTCGGCGTACTCGAGCGTGCGGTCGATCCCCCGCACCAGCCCCTCGGACGACACCATCTCCGACACGACGAGCCCACACCCGCCCTTGCGCTTCACCAGGCGGCGAAACGCCGTGTCGGTCATGCCGGCCATCGGGGCGACGACGAACGGCGACTCGAGATCGATTGGTCCAATCTTCATGGAATTTGAGTAAGGAAGAAGGCAGAAGGCAGAGGGCAGAAAAGGACCGACTCAATGTGGTCTCGATTGCCCGGGGGCCTTCTTTCTGCCTTCTGACTTCTTACCTCTGAATTACTCTCCGTCAGCGTCAGTAAGGCTTCACATCTGCCGCGTCCACTTCGACGCTGACGGCCTGGCCGATGAGGTCCACCGAGAGGACGAGCCGCGCGTGCGCGCCCTTGCGGACGAGGCGGCCGACCACGCCCTTCAGCGGACCGTGTTTCACTTCCACCATCATGCCTTCCTTGATCAGGGGCACGGGGTCGAAGGCCAGCTCGCTCTCGATGAGCGTCCGGATGCCGTCGATCTCGATCTCGGGAATCGGCGACGGGTGCCCCTCGTTGCCGACGATCGTCACGACGCCCTCGCACTTCAGCACCGGCAGGCGCTCGGCCGGGTCGAAGCGGGCGAAGCAGTACCCGGGGAACAGCGGCCACTCGATCTGCTTCTTGCGATCCTTCCACCGGCTCCACTTGGTGATGGTCGGCAGGAAGACCTGGATGTGCCTGCGCTCCAGCTGATCGCGGACCAGCTTTTCGTGCCGCGAGCGCGTCCAGACGGCAAACCACGCGACCTCCCGATCGGTGGGGGACGCCAGCGCCTGGTCGGTCGGGAGGTGATCGGTGGACATGAGCGGTCAGCGGGATCGGCCGGCGCGAATGGCCGGTGGGACAGGCAGGCGCGAGAGCGGCCGGGACGCAACGACGCTACGGCGTCGGGGCGTCCTGCTGGCTCTTCAGTCCGATCTCGTAGGCCTGCTTGATCTCGTCGTTCTTCCACTCGATGATCGCCTGCGCCCGGAGCTTCTCGAGGTACTTGCCGAACTCGGCCTGGCGCTTCGTCCCGGCGACCTTGTCCGCGATCTCGGCGCGGGCGTCGTCCAGCGACTTCACCTCGGTGGGCGTCATCGACTCGACCCGGAGAATCTGGTAGCCGCGCGAGCCCCGCAGGACCTGCGTCATCTCCCCGACCTTCAGGCCCTCGATCTCCTTCTGCAGCTCGGGCGACAGGTCCGAGGCGCTGATGGGACCGATCAGCCCGCCGTTGGCCTTGGAGGGGGAATCGGACTCGTCCGCCGCCAGCCGCGCGAACGGCTCGCCTGCCGCGATCCGCTCCCGGATCTTCTCCGCCTTCGCCTTCGCATCGTCGTCCGCGCCGACGTTGACGCCCTGCGCCGTGGTCGGGACCGAAATCAGGATCTCGCGCAGCGTGATCTGGGACGGGGTGGTGAACTCGTTCTTGTGCTCGTTGTAGTAGCGCGTGATCTCTTCCTCAGTGACGCCGATCTTGTTCATCACCTCGACCTGCTGCACCTGCTGGATGAGCATCTGCCGCTCCAGCTGCCGGCGCAGGTCGGCCATGGTCATGTTCTCCTGGCGCAGCGCCGCCTGGAAGGCCTCGTCCGACTCGATCTTGTTGTCTTTCTTGATGTTGTCGACGATGGAGTTGAACCGCTCGGTGCTGAGGGCATAACCGAGCTCCTTGCCCCGCTGCACGAACAGCAGCTCGTCGACCGCGTTGACGATCACCTGCGGCGTGACCTCCGACAGGGCCTTCTGCAGCTCGGCGTCGTTGGACGGCCGCGTGTTCGGCTGCATCTGCCGGATGGCGGCGATCTGGCGCTGCTCGAGGTCGGTCTTCGTGATGATCTCGCCGTTCACCTTGACGAGGATCTGCTCGAGGATGTCCGCCCGCGGCGCGGCGACCGCCGCCGCGACGAGGATCAGGGCGACGGAGACGACTCGGATGCGCTTCATGGGTCTAACTTCCACCAAACTAGTAGTTTAAACCATGTTCGTCGGGCCGGCCACGGCACGGAGCCGCGGACGGGCAGGGCGACAAGGCCTGTAACTCTCTGCGCGCCAGTGACTTGACCCGATCAGGCCTCCGGCGCGAGCTCTTCCAGCAGCTCGGTGACGCGGTCGAGGATGCCGCCAGGCGCCCGTGGATCTTCTGACTTCGGCTTGAGGATCTCGGCCTTCGAGAATCCGGCCGTGACTTCCCCCGCCGTCGCCCGGGCCGTCCACCAGGCGGGCTCCCGCCGCGGCCGGGTCGCGCGGAAACGCCCTCGATGGGCCGCCAGTCCCTCCCGGCCGCCACCGCCCGGCGCCGGCGTCGCGGCCGGCGGCGCCGCCGGACCGGCCAGGCTCAGCTTCAGCGACACGGGTGGCACGATCTGCAGGTCGTCGCGATCGCGGACCAGGTGGATGAGCCGGACCGGGTCGACCGGCGTCTTCTCGCGGAACCGCACGACCACGGTCGAGCCCTCGCGATCGAGCGACTCGACGGCCAGCGCGTCAGCCATCACCCGGATGCGCCCGTAGTCGGCGAGGTTGAGCACGGCAAGCGACGGCGGGCCGTAGCGGTCGCGCACCTCTTCCATCACCTGCTCGAGATCGGCCTCGGTGCGGGCGGAGGCAATCCGGCGGTAGATCATGAGCCGCTGGTTGACGTCGGGCACGTACTCGTCCGGGATCCGGAAGTCGATCCGCAGGTTGACGGTCGCGCGCACGTCGTCCTCGAGGTCCTCCCCCTTCAGCTCGCGGATGGTGTCCTCGAGCAGCTTCATGTACATCTCGAAGCCGACCGCGTCGATGTGGCCGCTCTGCTCGCCGCCGAGGAAGTTGCCGGCGCCGCGGATCTCGAGGTCGAGCGCCGCGACGCGGAAGCCGCTGCCGAGATCGCTGAACTCCCTGATCGCGGCAAGCCGCTTCTTCGCGACCGGCGAGAGCGCCTCCTCGGGCGGGATCAGCAGGTAGGCATAGGCCGCGCGGTCGCTGCGCCCCACACGCCCCCGGAGCTGGTAGAGCTGCGACAGCCCGTAGCGGTCCGCGCGGTTGATGATGATCGTGTTGGCGTTCGGGATGTCGAGGCCGTTCTCGACGATGGTGGTCGCCAGCAGGATGTCGTACCTGTGCGCCATGAAGTCGAGCATGGCGCGCTCGAGGGCGTCCTCGCCCATCTGGCCGTGGCCGATGACGATGCGGGCCTCCGGGATCAGGCGCTGGAGCAGGTTGCCCATCGAGTAGATGGACTCGACGCGGTTGTGGACGAAGAAGACCTGGCCACCACGCGCGAGCTCCTGCGTGATGGCCCGGGTGATCACCTTCGCGTCGAACTTCACGACGTTGGTCTGGATCGCGAGGCGGTCCTTCGGCGGCGTCTCGATGACCGACATGTCGCGAATGCCCACGAGCGACATGTTGAGCGTGCGTGGAATCGGCGTGGCCGTCATCGTCAGCACGTCGACGCGTTTGCGCATCTGCTTGATGCGTTCCTTGTGCGCCACGCCGAACCGCTGCTCCTCGTCCACGATCAGGAGGCCGAGGTCGCGGAACTGCACGTCCTTCGACAGCAGGCGATGCGTGCCCACGATCACGTCGAGGCGACCGTTCGCGAGCGCGTCGAGCGTCTCCTTGATCTCCTGCCTCGTGCGGAAGCGCGAGACCATGTCGATGCGGGCGGGAAACGCCGCGAAACGCCGGCGCAGGGTCTCGAGGTGCTGGAAGGCGAGCACCGTCGTCGGCGCGAGCACGGCGACCTGCTTGCCGTCCATCACGGCCTTGAACGCCGCGCGCATGGCGACCTCGGTCTTGCCGTAGCCGACGTCACCGCACAGCAGCCGGTCCATCGGCAAGGTCGATTCCATGTCGCGTTTGATGTCGGCGACGGCCGTGGCCTGATCGGCTGTCAGGTCCCACTGGAAGGCGTCCTCGAACTCCTCCTGCCAGTGCGTGTCGGCCGCGAAGGCGTGGCCCGGGACCGCGCGGCGGGCGGCGTAGAGCTTGAGCAGCTCCTCCGCCATGTCGCGCATGGCCTTCTTGACCTTCTTCTTGGCCTTCTCCCAGGACGTGCCACCGAGCTTGTCGAGCGGCGGGCGGCTCCCGCCCGTGTACTTCTGGACCAGGTCGAGCCGCTCGACGGGCACGAACAGCTTGTTGTCGCCGTGGTACCGGAGCTCGAGGAACTCCTGGACGAGGTCGCCGGAGACGGCAATCTGCTTGAGGCCCACGAACTGGCCGATGCCGTGGTCGACGTGCACGATCAGGTCGCCCACCTTCAGGTCGCGCAGGTCCGAGAGGAACGCGGCCGCCGCCGAGCGCCGCCGCGCCTTGCCGGCCTGTCCGCGCCGCTCGTCCTCGAAGACGTCGCCTTCGGCGTAGATCGTCAGCGCCCCGCCCCCGGGGCGCCCTCCGGTGTCGCCCTCGCCTTCCGTGTGCTCCGTACCCTCCGTGTGGTCCGTGCCCTCCGTGTGCTCCGTGTACCGGAGACGCAGGCCCTTCGAGAGCGTCCCTTCGACGACGAGCACCGCGCCCGCGGTGATGTCGTCGCCCTGGCGGGCCTGCAGCGCGCGGATCTCGTAGTCCCTGAGGAGCTCGACCGTGCGGTCGGCGCGCCCGTGCGAGCTCGCGACGAAGGCGACGGTGTCGCCCCGGTCACGCGCCTGGCGGACGTCGGCAATCCACTCCGGGATGCGCCCGCGGAACTCGCTGGTGGGCTGCGTGGCGACGTGCCGTGGCGCCGGGCGCCCGCTGTTCTCGTCGGCCACCGCGAGCGCCTCGAGCGTCGCCGCCGGCGCGAGCTGACCTTCGAGCGCCTCCCAGGAAAGCAGCAACGCGTCCGGCGGAGCCTGGGGGACCGCGGCCGACTCGGAACGGCCGCCCGCGACCCGCTCCTCGTAGGACGCCGAGACCTGCTCCCACCAGCGGTCGACCTGCGCACGCACCTCCTCGGGCTCGGACACGATGAGGCGGGGTCGTCGCGAGGCACGCAGGTAGTCGAACACGGTCGCGGGCGGGGCGGCGCTCCCGGCCACGGCCGCCGTGCCAGCCTCGGCACGCTCCCGCACCGGCACGACCTGGAACTGATCGAGCGTCTCCACCGAGCGCTGGGAGGACGGATCGAACCGGCGGATCGACTCGATGGTGTCGCCGATGAACTCGACGCGGACGGGGAGCGGGTCGCCGGCCGGGAAGACGTCCAGGATGCCACCGCGCAGGCAGAACTCGCCGTGCTCGTCGACCGGGTCCTGCCGCTCGTATCCACCGTCCACGAGGATCTCGGCCAGCCGCGCGGGCTCGATGTCCTCCCCGGGCCGGAGGGCGATGGTGGCCGCGGCGATGTTCTCGGGCGCCGGCAACCGGGGCATCAGCGCCTGCGCGGAGGCCACGATGACCCGTGCCTCGCCAAGCGCCGCCGCCGCCAGCGCCCGCGCGCGCAGCGACGACACGCGGAAGTGCGGCGCCAGCCCGCGGTAGGGATCAACCTGTTCCGAGGGAAACGGCAGCACCGCGCGTTCGGCCACCGACTCGGCCTCGCTCTCGACGGCCGCGAGGAAGAACCGGATGTCGGTGGTGGCCGCGTCGATGTCGGTGTCGGCGGGGACGACGAAGAGGAGCAGGTCCTTCGGCGAGGCGGACGCCTCGGCGGCCACCGCCAGCGCCTTGGCCGGCGGCGTCAGCCCGTCAATCGCGCGGGCATGCGCGCCGAGGCCCGTCCGGGCGACGGTGGAGCGGAGCAGGGATCGGAAGACGAGCGACGATGACATCAGCGGTACATGCCGAGCGGCCCGGGGCCAGCTGTGGCGGGCCCGGGCGGACTTGGGAAACCTCCATTGTATGGGAAATGGGGACAGTCCCCTTTTCCGGCTGGATTCGGGGGAAAAGGCGACAGTCCCCATTTCCGGAGGTGTGGAAATGTGGACTGTCCCCTTTTCCATTCCGCCCCAGCTACGATGGTCGGCGTGAAGCCAACCCCGCCCCTCCTCCGGCGGCTCGTGGACCGCGCCGCCGCCGCGGCCGGGCTGCGCGTCACCCGCCGGCGGCCGGAGAACCGGTTCGACGCCATGGGTGAGACACTCGCGGCTCTTGCCTCCCGCGGTTATGCCCCCCGCGTCGTGATCGACGGCGGATCGAACGTGGGGCAGTGGGCCGGGACGGCGCACCAGGTGTTTCCGGACGCGGCGTTCCACCTGGTCGAGCCGCAGCCCGGCTGCCACCCGGCGCTCGAGGCGCTCGGGTGGCCGCGCCTCACGCTGCACAAGACGGCGCTCACCGCACCCGGGCAGGCGTCGGTGCGCATGATCACCATGGACGACACCGGTCATGGCACGGGCAGCTTCGTCGCCCGTCCCGGGGAGTTCGACCACGACCCCGACATGACCGTGCCGGCCGCCACGCTCGACGCGCTGTTCGCCAGCCGCGTCACGGCCGACGACCGGGTGCTCCTGAAGCTCGATCTCGAAGGACACGAACGCGAGGCGCTCGACGGCGCGCGGGCGCTCCTGCGGATGGTCGAGGTGCTGGTGCTGGAGGTGCGCTTCTACGACTTCGAGCAGAGCGGGCGGGGTACGTTTGGCGAGATGGTGGAATGGCTGGCGGCGCGCGGCTTCGCCCTCTATGACGTCGCGGCCCTGGGCGGCCGTCCGAGCGACGGGCGCCTCAAGATTGGGGACGTCCTGTTCGTGCGCGCCGGCACCCCGCTCGTGGCGAGCGCGTCCTGGGAGTAGAAGACGACGGGCGGATCACGGATCAGCCCCCTCTTCCGTCATGTCCCGTCCGCCCCTTGCCTGATCTTCCTCAGGATCGCCGTCGTCGAATATCCCTCGGCGAGTGGAATGCGCTCGACGCGTCCGCCCCGCGCCTCGACGACGTCGCGGCCGACGATGTTGTCGGGGCCCCAGTCGGCGCCCTTCACGAGGATGTCGGGCTGGAGCATGGAGACGATGGCGTGGGGCGTGTCCTCGTCGAAGATCACGACCGCATCGACCGCCGCCAGGGCCGCGAGCACCTCGGCGCGTTCGGCCTCGGGGGTGATCGGGCGGTCGGGACCCTTGTTCTGCGCACGCACGGAGCGGTCCGAGTTCACCGCCACGATCAACGCGTCGCCGAGGCGCCGCGCGTCCTGCAGGTAGCGGACGTGTCCGGGGTGGATCAGGTCGAAGACGCCGTTGGTGAAGACGATCGTCCGCCCGGTGCCGCGCAGGCGCGCGACCCAGGCGACCGCGTCGCCCTGTGAGAGCACCATCGCCGCGAGTCTACCGCAGGCCGCGGTCCTCGCCCGGCTTCCTGAAGCGCACGTCGCCGTCGAACCGCCAGGCGTGCGTCGGCCGGTAGATGCCGACATCGTGCGTCCGCGACTTGACACGGAACGTGTACAGGAGGCGATGGTAGTCGTAGGGATAGCCGTCCAGCTTGTGCACCGCGAGATCGAGCCGGTAGGTGCCCTCGACGAGCTGCAGGCTGTCGACCCGGAACTCGACCTCCACGTCGCCGCTCATCGCGTCGGGTGACATCTCCTCGATGTTGGTGTTGGTGCCGTAGCAGCAGACGCCGTCCGCATTGAAGAGGCCGAAGCCGAAGACGAAGTCGCGAGTGGGCTCGTGGGCACGCACCTTCATGCGCACGGCCATCGGCTCGCCGCTCTGGAACACGTGCGCCGGCGCGCCGTCGGGCCCGTGGAGCGAGACCGCGGTGATCTCGATCTCGCGCGTGCCCCACCGCCCCTCGGTCGCCTTGAACATGTCGGCGGCCTCGGCCGACTCCATCGGGTTGTCGGGGCGGGTCTCGTCCGGTTCCTGGCCGCCGGACGCCGACGCCGCGACCCGGGCCGCCTCGGCCTTGGCGAGCTCCAGCTCCTCCATCTTCTCGACGTCAATCAGGTAGGCGGCGACGACGCGCTTGGGTTCGCCCTCGGCGTGTGTCTTGCCCTTGTCGAGCCAGAGAGCCTGGTCGCAGAACTTCTCGACCAGGTCGAGCGAGTGCGTCACCAGCAGGATGGTCTTGTTGCGCCGCCGGAACTCGGCGAACTTGTCCAGGCACTTGATCGTGAAGCCCTGGTCGCCGACGGCGAGCACCTCGTCCACCAGGAGCACGTCGGGGTCCACGTGGATGGCGACGGCAAACCCCAGGCGCATGTACATGCCCGAGGAGTAGGTCTTCACCGGGGCGTCGATGAAGTCCTGGAGTTCGGCGAACTCCACGATCTCGTCGAAGCGGCGCTGGATCTCCCGCTTGGACAACCCGAGCATGATGCCGTTGATGAAGACGTTCTCGCGCCCCGAGATCTCGGGGTGGAAGCCGGCGCCGAGCTCGATCAGGGCGGAGATGCGGCCGTCGACGGCAATCGAGCCCTCGGTGGGCCGCGTGATGCCGGCGACGCACTTGAGCAGCGTCGACTTGCCCGATCCGTTGCGGCCGACGACGCCGTAGGTGCAGCCCTTCGGCACCTGGAACGAGACGCCCCGCAGCGCCGGGAAGGTCTCGTCGGGCTGGAGGTCGCGGATCAGGCTGCCCTTGAGCAGCGCCGACTTCAAGGTGGCGAACTGCTTCTTGCGCGCGTAGCGGCGGTAGACCTTGGAGACGTTGACGGCGTCGATGGCGTGCGTCACACGCCCTCCCGTACTTCAAGTGCGGACACCGAGGCACGGAGACACGGAGGCACGGAGGCGGGGAGCCTGTGGCTCCCATTGCAGGACGAAGATTTCAGAGTGGAGATTGAAGAGCCGGCCACGAAGAACACGAAGTTCACGAAGGACGTGCCGGCTGCGGCCAGGCCGTGAGCACACAGCCAAAACGGCGGCGCTGCACCTGCCGGCCTTCTCTGGTCGCCCGGGCAGAGGACCATGGGAACCCGGTCTGAAGCCGGCAATCTGCGATCTTCAATGGCGTGCACCAGCTCGCCTTTCCGTGTCTCCGTGCCTCCGTGTCTCCGTGGGTGCATTGCCGTCCCTAGACCTCTTCCGCAAAACTGTCCCGCAACCGGTCGAACACGAAATACCCGAAGAAGAACAGCGCCACCGAGAACAGGCCGGTCGCCACGAGCCAGCGCCAGTGGCCGTGCGGGCCCACGTAGAAGAGCACCTCCTGGTAGGAGATGATCACGTGCGCCATCGGGTTGAGGTTGAACAGCCAGCGGAAGCGCTCCGGGGCCATCGACATCGAGTAGATGATCGGCGTCGAGAAGAACCAGAGCGTCAGCAGGTTCGCGAGGATGTCCTTGATGTCCCGGAAGTGGACCGTGAGCGCCGAGAGGATCAGGGCCATCCCGATCGAGAAGATGGCCTGGACGAGCACGATCACCGGGAACCAGAGCAGCTCGAGCGGGTCGAGCGGGCGCTGGTAGTAGATCAGGAAGGCCGCGAGGATCGGCAGGCCCAGGAAGAAGTGCACCATGTTCGCCAGGACGCTGACGATGGGGAGCACCTCCGCCGGGAAGAGCACCTTCTTGATCAGGTTGCCGCCGGAAATCAGGACGTTGGCGGCCTCGCTCAGCGAGGAGGAGAACCACGTCCAGGGCAGGATGCCGACGAAGAAGAACAGCCCGTAGGGCTGCACGTCCTCCGGGTGCATCGCCGGCATGATGACCGTGAAGACGAAGGTGTAGACGAGGAGGAGCAGGAGCGGGTTGAAGAACGACCAGAAGAAGCCGAGGACCGACCCGCGGTAGCGCGCCTTCAGGTCGCGCACCACCAGCGTCTGGATGAGCCCGCGGTAGCGGACCAGCGCGACGAGGTTCCTGAGCATCAGACGTGGCCCGACTTACGGGCCTCCGCCTGCAGCTGCTGCAGTGTGCGCAGGAGCGCCAGCCGCGCGCGCTCGAAGTCGACATCCTGGCTCATGCCGCCCATCATCTCCTCGGCGCGCTGCATGCCGGCCTCGGCCCGCGCCTGGTCGAGCTCCTCGGCGCGCTCGGCCACCTGGGCAAGCACCGTCACGCGGTCGGGCAGCACCTCGGCGAAGCCCACCGACACGGCCAGGAAGTGCTTCACGGCACCCTGGCGGTACCACATCGTGCCGGTCTGGAGGCCCGAGAAGAAGGGGGTGTGGCCGGGCAGCACGCCGAACTCGCCGAGCTGTCCCGGCAGGGTCACCTCGTCCACCTCGACGGAGAAGGACTGGTCCGGCGTCACGATGTTGAGCGTCAGCTTGGTCGGTAGCGCCACTGTTGTTCCTTACGCACCCACGGGCGACGAATTCCAGCCACGAAGATCACGAAGCTCACGAAGTCCTGGTTCGCAAGGAGCGTGTGGTCATCGCCGTGACCGCCAACGCTCCGTGTCTCCGTGCCTCCGTGCCTCCGTGAGGGCATTCGCGTCGGAGGCTACTTGATGCTCTTCGCGTTCTCGAGCACTTCGTCGATCGTGCCCATCAGGTAGAACGCCTGCTCGGGGACGCCGTCGTGCTTGCCCTCGGTGATCTCCTTGAAGCCGCGGATCGTCTCCTCGATCGGCACGTACTTGCCCTCGCGGCCCGTGAACTGCGAGGCGACGAAGAACGGCTGCGAGAGGAAGCGCTGGATCTTCCGGGCGCGCGACACGGTGAGCTTGTCCTCCTCGGACAGCTCGTCGATACCGAGGATCGCGATGATGTCCTGCAGGTCCTTGTAGCGCTGCAGGATCTGCTTCACGTTGCGGGCGACGTCGTAGTGCTCGTCGCCGATGACGCGCGGGTCGAGGATGCGCGAGGTCGACGCGAGCGGATCGACGGCGGGGTAGATGCCGAGCTCCGCGATCTGCCGCGAGAGGTTCGTGGTCGCGTCGAGGTGCGCGAAGGCGGTTGCCGGCGCCGGGTCGGTGTAGTCGTCGGCGGGCACGTAGATCGCCTGCACCGACGTGATGGAGCCCTTCTTCGTCGAGGTGATGCGCTCCTGCAGCTCGCCCATCTCGGAGGCGAGGGTCGGCTGGTAGCCGACGGCGCTCGGCATGCGGCCGAGCAGCGCCGACACCTCGGAGCCCGCCTGGGTGAAGCGGAAGATGTTGTCGATGAAGAGCAGCACGTCCTTGCCCTCGGCGTCACGGAAGTACTCCGCGACGGTGAGCGCCGAGAGGCCGACGCGCTGGCGCGCGCCCGGCGGCTCCGTCATCTGGCCGTAGACCAGCGCGGCGCGCGACTTCGACATGTCGTTCATGTCGATGACGCCCGACTCCTGGAACTCGAGCCACAGGTCGTTGCCCTCGCGGGTGCGTTCGCCGACGCCGCCGAACACCGACACACCGCCGTGCTTCATGGCGATGTTGTGGATGAGCTCCATGATGATGACGGTCTTGCCGACGCCGGCGCCGCCGAACAGGCCGATCTTGCCGCCCTGCAGGTACGGCTCGAGCAGGTCGATGACCTTGATGCCCGTCTCGAACATCTTGAGCTCGGTCGACTGCTGCTCGAGCGAGGGGGCCGGGCGGTGGATCGGCCAGTGATCCGTGGCCTCGACCGGGCGGTCGGGGAAGTCGACGGGCTCGCCGAGCACGTTGAGCACGCGGCCGAGCGTGGCCGATCCGACCGGCACCGAGATCGGCGCCGTCGTGTCGACGGCCTTCATGCCGCGCTGCATGCCGTCCGTCGGCTTCATCGCCACCGCGCGCACCCGGTTCTCGCCGAGGTGCTGCTGCACCTCCACGACGATGTCGAGCGCCTCGCCGCCCTCGACCTCGGCCTGGATGCGGAGTGCGTTGTAGATCGCCGGCAGGTGGCCGTCCTCGAACTCGACGTCCACGACGGGCCCGATGACCTGGATGACCTTTCCGACCTTCTCAGTAGCTGTAGCCATGGTTCCTCAGGGTGGGGCGGCGATTCGCCCTCGCGACTAGACGGACTGCGCCCCCGCCACGATCTCGATGATCTCGCGCGTGATGCCGGCCTGGCGGACCTTGTTCATGTAGAGCGTGAGCCGATCCACCATCTCGCGCGCGTTGCGCGTGGCGGCATCCATCGCGGTCATGCGGGCCGCATGCTCCGCCGCGGACGACTCCAGCAGCGCGCGGTTGACCTGCACGGCGACGTGGAACGGCAGGAGCGTGCCGAGCAGCTCCTCCGGGGTCGGCTCGAAGAGGTAGTCCACGCTCGCCGCCGCCTCGTCCATCGCCAGGTGCGGAATCGGCAGCAGCCGCTCGACGACCACACGCTGGCTGATGATCGAGCGGAACTCGTTGTAGACCAGGTAGACGTCCTTGACGTCCCCCTCGACGAACTCCTGGATGGCCGTGTTCGCGATCGCCTGCGCGTGCCGCCACTGCACGTTCTGGAAGAGGCCGACCTCCTCGTAGCGCACGTCGAAGCCGCGGCGCATGAAGAAGTCGCGGCTCTTGCGGCCGACCAGCGCGAGCGCGATGTCACGGCCGACGGTGTGCTCCGTGATGAACTGCGCCGCGCTCTTGATGACGTTGGTGTTGAAGCTGCCGCACAGGCCGCGGTCCGCCGTGATCACGACCAGGAGCGTCCGGCCCCCGGTCTTCTCCGCGAGCAGCGGGTGGCGCGACGGGTCGGTCCGCGAGGCCAGGTTGTTGAAGACCCGCAGCATCTCCTGCGCGTACGGCCGGCTGCGCACGATGCGATCCTGCGCGCGGCGCAGCTTGGACGAGGAGACCATCTTCATGGCCTTCGTGATCTGCTGCGTCGACTTGACCGCGCGAATCCGCCGCCGGATGTCGATCAATGAGGGCATCTAGTTCCCGTCGGGGACGATGGCCGGACCACGGAGGCCACACGACGCCGGGACGGATCCTCCTGAGGGGACCGCTCCCGGTGTCTGGGTGTCTCCGTGGCCCGTCCGTCCTCCTGTTCTCGAATGTCTCCGCGCGCCTGCGTCAGGCCCGCGCCGCGGCACCCTGGCTCGCGGCGAACTGGCCGGTGAACTCCGCGATCGCGGCGTTCAGCTGGCCCTTGATCTCGTCGTCCAGGGTCTTCTTGTCCCGGATCGCCGCGAGTACGTTGCTGTACCGGGTTTCCATGAAGCGGTGGAACTCCGCCTCGTAGGCGCGCACGTCCGTGACCTCGACCTGGTCGAGCAGGCCCTGCGTGCCGGCGTAGATGATGGCCACCTGCTGCTCGACGCGCAGCGGCTGGTACTGCGGCTGCTTGAGGATCTCGACCAGGCGCGCGCCGCGATTGAGCTGCTGCTGCGTGGCCTTGTCGAGGTCGCTGCTGCCGAACTGCGCGAACGCCGAGAGCTCCCGGTACTGCGCGAGGTCGAGGCGCAGCGTGCCGGCCACCTGGCGCATCGCCTTGATCTGCGCGGAGCCGCCGACACGCGACACCGAGTTGCCGACGTTGATCGCGGGGCGCACGCCCTGGTTGAACAGGTCGGCCTCGAGGAAGATCTGCCCGTCGGTGATCGAGATCACGTTCGTCGGGATGTAGGCCGAGAGGTCGCCGGCCTGCGTCTCGATGATGGGCAGCGACGTCAGCGAGCCGCCGCCGTTCGCGTCGTTCAGCTTCGCCGCGCGCTCCAGCAGGCGCGAGTGCAGGTAGAAGACGTCGCCGGGGTACGCCTCGCGGCCCGGGGGCCGGCGGAGCAGCAGCGAGATCTCGCGGTAGGCCGCGGCGTGCTTCGACAGGTCGTCGTACACGAGCAGCGCGTGGCGCCCGCTGTCACGGAAGTACTCGCCCATCGCCGTCGCCGAGTACGGGCTGATGTAGAGCATCGACGCCGGGTCGGACGCCGCCGCCGCGACGATGATGGAGTAGCGGAGGGCGTCGTTCTCCTCGAGCGTGCGCACCAGCTGCGCGATCGTCGACTGCTTCTGCCCGATCGCGTTGTAGATGCAGATGACGCCCGTGTCCTTCTGGTTCAGGATCGTGTCGAGCGCGACGGCCGTCTTGCCCGTCTGGCGGTCGCCGATGATCAGCTCACGCTGCCCGCGGCCGATCGGCACCATCCCGTCGATGGCCTTGAGGCCGGTCTGCATCGGCTCGCGTACCGGCTGCCGGTCGACGACGCCGGGCGCGAGGCGCTCGATGGCCGCCGTCTGCTTGGTGAGGATCGGGCCCTTGCCGTCGATCGGCTGGCCGAGCGCGTTCACCACGCGGCCGAGCATCTCCTCGCCCACCGGCACGGAGATGATGCGGCCCGTGCGCTTGACCGGGTCGCCTTCCTTGATTTCGCGGTACTCGCCGAGCAGCACGCACCCGACGCTGTCCTCCTCGAGGTTCAGCGCGATGCCGAACACGCCATGCGGGAACTCGAGCATCTCGCCCGCCATCGCGCGCTCGCACCCGTGCAGGCGGGCGATGCCGTCGCCGAGGCCCGTGACGGTGCCCACTTCGGCCACGTCCACCTGGACCGCGTGGCTGCTGATCTGGTCCCGGATGATCTTCGAAATCTCGTCGGCTTTGATGTCCATTCCCTGTCCTCGACGCGTGACCCGCCCGGGCCGCGCCTACGCTTCCTCGACCAGCTGCTGCCGCAGGTGCGCGAGCTCCGTCTTGAGGCTGCCGTCGTACACCGTGCTCCCGATCTGCGCGACCACCCCGCCGATCAGCGCGGGATCCACACGCACGTCCATCTGGACCGTCTTGCCCGTCACCGCCGACAACCGCGCGCCGAGCGCGTCCCGCTGCCCCTGGTCCAGCGGCGCCGCCGTCGTCACCGTGGCGCGCACCACGTTCTGGTGCTCCAGCAGGCGCTGCCGGTAGACGTCGACGAGGTCGGGCACGAGGCCCATGCGGCCGCGATCGGCGAGCAGGGCCAGCAGCTTCGCCACCGGCGGCACAGTGCCCAGCTTCTCCACGACCGCGGTCGTGATGCCGACGCGGGCCTGCTGCGGCGTGCCGGGACTCGTCAGCACCCGCGCCAGCTCGCTGCCACCCGCCAGCAGCCCGGCGAAGGCCTCGAGATCCCGGCCCGCCTGGACCGGGTCGCTCTCGGCGATGGCGACGTCCAGCAGCGCGCGCGCGTAGCGGGTGGCGGAGGTTCTCTCGGACATGCGCTACGCCTTCTGCACCTGGTCGAGGTAACGGGTCACGAGCCGCGCCTGATCGTCCGGCGTCAGGCCCGACTGGAGGCGCTCGGTCGCCAGCTGCACCGACAGGTCGGCGGCGTGCTCGACGAGCTCGCGTTTCGCGATGCGCACCTGGAGCTCGATCTCGCGGCGCGTCTGCTCGACGAGCCGCTCGCGCTCGGACGCCGCGAGCGCGGCAATGCGCTGCTCCTCGGCGGCGATTTCGTCGGCGCCCCGGGTGCGCAACGCGTCGAGTTCGGCGGGGAGCGCCGCGAGGCGGCGATCGATCTCGGCGAGATCGGCGGTGGCCTTCTCGCGCACCGCCGCCGCCTCGACGAGCTCCTTGCGGATCGTCTGGTGACGGTCGACCAGGTGCGTGGCAAGCGGCGTCTTCAGGACGTAGTAGAGCACGCCGAGCAGCACGAGGAAGTTGGCCGTGGGCCAGAGCAGGCCTGCCAGCATGCCGTGCTCGGCGTCGCCGTGCTCACCGGCAGCCTCGGCGTCGCCGTGCTCGCCAGCCGGCTGCGCGGCCAGCGTCTCGCCGGCGGCAGGCGCGTGTTCCTGGGCGTACGCGGGCGCAACGGCGGCCAGCGTGACGACGAGGGCAAGGGGCGCGAGGAGTTTGCGCATTAATTCACAAGCGGTCCGCGATCCCGCGATGCACCACGACATCGTGGGGAGGCGGACACGCTGAAAAACGGGATTCCCTACGAGGCGCGGCCGAGCACACGCTCGACGATGGCCCCGGCCAGCTCACCGGCCTGCTGGTCGATCGACTGCCGCGCGGCGGACGACTGCTCACGGACGCGAGCGGTGGCCGACGCCAGCTCCTGCTCCACGTCGCGGCGCGTGGCCGCAAGCAGGGACGCGCGCGAATCGAGCGCGGCGCGCCGCTTCTCGTCCATCTGCCGGTAGACATCGGTCCGGGCCGCCGTCAGCGTCCGATCGTACTCCGCCGCCGCATCCGCCGCCTTCTTCGCGGCCGAGTCCGCGAGCTCGCGCGCATCACGGACCGCGCCGGCACGCTGGTTCATCACCCGGAGAATGGGCTGGAAGATCAGCGTGTTCAGCAGCACCGTGCTCACGAGCACGAGGGCGATGACGAGGAAGACAGAGGAATCGGGGTTCACGTCAGGCGACCTCAGGACTCCTACCGTGAAAGGCACGATAGGACCAAACGTCCTTTTATAACACAGAAATCCGGGAACTTGGACGGGGGCCTGGCCTGGCGGAACTGGGGACGGTTCCCGATCTCGCGGGGAACCCGGACGCCGGCAAGACCTGGAAAAATGGGGGCGGTCCCCTTTTCACCAGGGAAGAACCGGAAAAAGGGGACTGTCCCCATTTCCCGTTTATTTCCAGTTCTAGGTCAATCTACCGAACAACCACGTGAACGGGCGACTTCGCCCGGACCTCCCCGATTACCGCGGCCGCTACGCCGGCGCTCGTCAGCGCGGCGACCACGTCGTCAGCCGCCCCGGCCGCCACCGACACGAGCAGGCCGCCCGAGGTCTGCGGGTCGAAGAGCAGGCTGCGCAGGTCTTCGGGGACGCCGGCGGCGAACTCGATACCGCGGCCGAAGTGGTCCTCGTTGGAGATCAGCCCGCCGGCGCGGTTGCGGGACACGAGCGGCAGGACACCCTCGAAGACCGGGACCGCGGCCGCCTCGATGGCCACCGTCACGCCACTGCCCACCGCCATCTCGGTCGCGTGTCCGAGCAGGCCGAAGCCCGTGACGTCCGTGCAACCGTGGACATCGTCCCGGTCACGGATGACCGACGCGGCGACCCCGTTGAGCGTTCGCATCGAGGCAATCGCCGCCTCCATGAGGGCCTCGGGCGCCCGGTCGTTCTTGATCGCCGTCCCGATGATCCCGGTGCCGATTGGCTTCGTCAGGATCAGGCGGTCGCCCGGACGTGCCCCGGTGTTGGCAAGGATGCGCGCGGGGTCGACGGCTCCGGTCACGGCGTAGCCGAACTTGATCTCCTCATCGCGTACGGTGTGTCCGCCGAGCAGCGCGACGCCGGCTTCCGTCAGCTTGTCGTAGCCGCCCCGGAAGATGGCCGCCATGGTCGCCTGGTCGAGTCCCTTGTTGGGGAAGCCGGCAATGGCAAGGGCCGTGAGCGGCCGGCCACCCATCGCATAGACGTCGCTCACCGCGTTGGCGGCGGCAATCTGGCCGTACAGGTAAGGGTCGTCGACGATGGGCGTGAAGAAGTCCACCGTCTGCACCAGGGCGGGGCCGCCCTCCCAGCGGTACACACCGGCATCGTCCGCCGTCCTGAAGTCGATCAGGACACGGGGGTCGGTGGACGCCGGAATGTCACCCAGGACCTGGGCGAGCTCGCCCGCGGCGAGTTTACTCGCTCAACCCGCGCAGCTGACCATCTGGGTCAGCCGCTGCCTTTCCTGCTTGTTCATCGTGGTTCAGTATCACGTACGGAAGGACCGGTTCGCTGCCCTTCCATTGCAGATCGATGATTGCAGATTGCAGATTGAAGCATCCGCATCCGGGGCGTGGTGATTGCCGTCTCACCAAAGTCTCCAATCGGCAATCTTCGATCTGCAATTGGAGCCTCCGCTCCCTAGCGGCGGGACGAGGTGAGGTATTCGTACAACCGCTGGAGTTCGTCCTCACTGCCATAGCTGATGACGAGCTCGCCGCCCGCGCCCTTGCGGCGAATCTCGACCCTGGCCCCGAGCGCGAGGTGGAGCTGTTCCTCGGCGGCGCGGGTGTGCACGTCCTTCCTGGGCGGCTCCTTCGGGGCCTTCGGCGCAGGCTTCTTGACGAGTCCCTCGGTTTCGCGCACCGACAGGCCGCGCGCGATGATCTCGCGGGCGAGTCGGCGCTGCTCGGCCTCCTCCGCGACCGTCACGAGGGCGCGCGCGTGGCCCATCGAGAGCGCGCCGGACGCGACGTTCGCCTGCACCTCGGCGGGCAGCTTGAGGAGCCTGAGGTAGTTGGCCACCGACGACCGGTCCTTGCCGACCTGGGTGGCGATGTCCTCCTGCCGCAGGCGGAAGTCGTCCACGAGCCGCTGGTACGCATGCGCCTCTTCGATCGGGTTCAGGTCCTCGCGCTGGATGTTCTCGATGAGCGCCATCTCGAGGAGGCGCTGTCCGTCCGCAGTCGTGACGTCCTTGACGACGACGGGGACCTTCAGGAGGCCTGCGCGCTGCGAGGCTCGCCAGCGTCGCTCGCCGGCGATGATGCGGAAGCGCGCCTTGCCCCCCTCGTCCACGCGGCGTACGACGATCGGCTGGATGACGCCGTTGGCGCGGATCGACTGCGCGAGCTCCTCGAGGCGCGTCTCGTCGTACTGCGTGCGCGGCTGGTACTCGTTGGGTTCGATCAGATCGATGTCGACGTCGAGCGCCGCGGCGCGGGAGGCGGGCTCGGGGACATCGGGGATCAGCGCGCTGAGGCCCTTGCCGAGAGCGGGTTTGCGTTCAGCCATGCGTGTGTTGTTCGTTCAATTGTGTTTCAACTGAAAATGCGCTCACGGAGACACGGAGGCACGGAGCTTCGCTGGGATCTGGGGATTTGGTGATCTCGTGATCTCGTGATCTCGTGATTTGCGGGTCGTCGCATCGCTCACCGCCGCCAGTTGCCTCGAGTGTCAATCAACCAATCCAGATCACCAGATCACCAGATCACCAGATCACCAGATACCAGCGAAGCTCCGTGCCTCCGTGTCTCCGTGTCTCCGTGTGCGCATTTCGATCATGTGGAGGCGTTGCGTTCCAGTACCTCCTGCGCGAAGGCCGTGTATGCCTCGGCGCCGCGCGAGCGGGCGTCGTAGGTGACGACGGGCAGCCCGTGACTGGGTGCCTCGGCGAGGCGGACGTTGCGCGGGATGACGGTGCGGTAGACCTTCTCCTTGAAGAACTCGCGCACGTCACGGCCGACCTGCTGCCCGAGGTTCGTGCGCTCGTCGTTCATCGTCAGGAGCACGCCTTCGATTTCGAGGTCCGGATTCATCGCCGCGCGCACGCGTCGCATCGTGGCGACGAGGTCGGCCAGTCCCTCGAGGGCGAAGTACTCGCAGTGCAGCGGGATGAGCACGGTGTGCGCCGCGACCAGGGCGTTGAGGGTGAGCAGGCCAAGGGACGGCGGGCAGTCGATGAGCACGTAGTCGAAGCGCGAGCGGAGCGGCTGGATGAAGGCGGCGAGGCGCCGTTCGCGCTGGTCGACGCCGATGAGCTCGATCTCGGCTCCGGCGAGCTCGCGGGTGGCCGGCACGACGGAGAGATGCTCGATCGTGGACGGCAGCAGGAACTGTTCGGCGCGTGCCGGCGCGTCGTCGGACGTAAGGGCGTCGTAGACGGTGCCGGCCGAGGCGCGTTGCCCCTTGAGGCCGACCCCGCTGGTGGCGTTGCCCTGGGGATCGACGTCAATCAGGAGGACGCGTTTGCCCTGGAGAGCCAGTGAGGCCGCCAGGTTGATGGCCGTGGTGGTCTTGCCCACCCCACCCTTCTGGTTGGTGACAGCTATCACCTTTGCTGACAATAGCTTAGCGGCTTCAGTCGGCTTCGGGTCGCTGGCGGTCTCGAGCTCGGGCGGGATCATGATCGGTTAAGTGACCTAGTTTTAACCAACGGAAGCGCTCGCTTCGCGAATGAGGATACTCTCACGCCCACCCAACGGGAATCAAGAAACAAGAGCGGGATCAAAAGGGGAAGCGAGAAAGGAATTGTACAAGGCGGAATGAAGAAGCGAATACGACTGTTCCACGTGGAACGCGCTGCCCGTAGAGAATTCCTTTCTTGATTCCGGTTTCCTCGACCCTTCCTTGTTCAGTCATCGCCGCCCGATCGGATTCTTTGTGAGGACGACAAGACGGGAGCGGAGTGTCTCGATGAGGGGATAGGTCGCGGTCCAGGAAAGAGGCGGCGTGATCGCCTGGGCGAGGTCGGCACCGCCAGGCCCGCGGAACAGGAAGAAGTGCCCTCCCGGCCGCAGGAAAGCCTGGAGGTTGATCAGCGTTCGCGGCTCAACGCGGACGGCACGGAGCGTCACGACGTCATGAGCCTCGTGCAGCTCTGGCCTGGAAAGCAGTTCCTCGAACCTGGCCGTTTCGACGTCGACGCCCTCGAGACCCAACTCACGGACGGCTTCCCTGAGGAAAACAGCCTTCCGGGTCTTCGACTCCACCATCCGCAAGGTCGCTCGAGGAACCGCCAACTTGAACGGCAACGCCGGTGACCCGCCGCCGCTGCCGATGTCCAGAACGCTCAGTGGTCCCTCCGGCGCATGGCTGCCGGCAACCACAGGTTCGATGAGCAGACGGTCGATGGCTTCGTCTTGTCCCCCTGGCGGCAACTCGAACGCGGTCAGGTTGATCTTCTGGTTCCAGCGCGCGAGCAACTGATAGTAGCGAGCCAGACTCTCCGACAGTTCTGGCGGGAGATTGAGGCCGATTTTCCGGGCCCGTCGCGCCAGACGATCTCCGATGTCGCGCGCGCTCATGGCCGTGCTCCCTGGCCGGAATCGCCCATGGGCGCCAAGCCATGCTGACCCCCAAGGCGGGTGAGGAACGCGGCGACCACCGCGACCGCCGCAGGCGTCACGCCAGGAATGCGTTGCGCCTGACCCAGCGTGGCTGGCCGGACTTCCTCGAAGCGCAGAATCATCTCCCTGGAGAGCCCTGGAACCCTCTCGAACGGGAATGCCGGCGGAATGGACCGGTGCTCGTGCCTCGCCGCACGCGCGACGGCCTGCGCCTGGCGCTTCAGGTACCCTGCATACTTCGCCTCCGTCTCGACCGAGGCGATGTCGAGCCTCTCGTCCTGGGCGTGAAGTGCCAGGTGAACATCGCCAGCATCGACCATCTCCGCCAGGCGGCGCTCGGGCTGACGCAACGCCATGATGGCAGGGATTCGGTCCCCCGAGGAGACCCGCACCATCGTCCGCTCGAGCGCCGCGAGATTATGCGCGAAGCGCCTCCGGCGGTCCTCAAACCTGCGCCAGCGCTCGTCCGTAACCAGTCCAGCTTCCCGCCCGCGCGGCGTCAGCCGGAGATCCGCGTTGTCCACGCGCAGCAGCAGCCGGTGTTCGGCCCTGGATGTGAACATCCGATAGGGCTCCAGGCACCCCTTCGTGACCAGGTCGTCCACCATGATGCCGATATAGGCCTCGCTCCGGTCGAGGGTCATGGCGGGACGCCGCTGGACGGCGAGCGCGGCGTTGATTCCCGCGAGAATTCCCTGGCCTGCCGCCTCCTCGTAGCCTGAGGTCCCATTGATCTGGCCGGCAAAATACAGGCCCCGGATCCTCTTGGTCTGCAGGGTGTGGTCGAGCTCCGTCGGCTGCACGAAGTCGTACTCCACGGCATACCCAGGGCGGATCATGCGCGCATCTTCCAAGCCCGGAAGCGCATGGACCAACTCGAGTTGGAGTCCGGCTGGGAGGCTCATCGAGAACCCGTTCAAGTAGATTTCGTCGACGGACAGGCCTTCCGGCTCGAGATGAAGCTGGTGGCGTTCCCGGTCTGGAAAACGCATCACCTTGTCTTCCAGGGAGGGGCAGTAGCGAGGGCCGATGCCGGCAATCTGGCCGTTGTAGAGGGGTGAATCGCTGATGTTGCGGCGGACCAGCCCGTGGACGGCCGCGTTGGTGTGCAGGACCCAGCACGGGGTCCGATTGGACAAGGTTCCGGTGGTGGAAAACGAAAATGGCTGAGGGTCGGGATCTCCATGTTCCACGTGGAACACGCCACGCGCGACCCCAGCCTCGAAGTCGATCGACTCACGGGAAAGCCGCGGGGGAGTCCCCGTCTTGAGTCGGCCCATCCTGAAGCCCAGTGACTGAATCGAACCCGCGAGGGATGTCGATGGAGGCTCGCCCTGGCGGCCCGATGGGCGCTGCTCCGGCCCCACATGGACCAGTCCATTCAGGAAGGTCCCCGTGGTCACGACAACCGCCGACGCCGCGATTTCGCCCCCACCTTCCATCCGCAGTCCGCGGACAGCCCCGCCCTCCACGATCAGCGCGCCAACCGCGCCCACGACCCATTCAATGTGGGGGTCAGCTTCGAGCGCTTCGCGAACCCATCGGCTGTACGCCGGCTTGTCAGCCTGAGCACGGGGCGACCACACGGCCGGGCCACGGCTCCTGTTCAGCAGCTTGAACTGGATCCCCGTGGAGTCAATGGCGCGGCCCATCAGCCCGCCGAGCGCGTCGATCTCCCGGACCAGGTGTCCCTTCGCGGTGCCGCCAACAGCCGGATTGCACGGCATCAGGGCGGTCGTCTCGCGGGAAAGCGTGCACAGCGCCACCCGGCAGCCAAGCCGCGCGGCCGCGTGCGCCGCCTCCGCCCCGGCATGACCGGCGCCGATCACCACTACATCGAACTTAGTCATATGTTAATGACTAACGATTACAAAACGAGATTACAAACTGGCCAGTACGACGATATCGCGGAGCCGAACCCACGCTGACGAAAATTCCAGGTCCGCCTTAAGACCGGCCTTGCGCGCCGGGGCCGTCGCGCGCCAGGCGCTATTTGCCGATGCAGAACCGCTCGAAGATGTGGCGGAGCAGATCGTCCGTCGTTCGCGTGCCGGCTACTTCCTGGAGCGCTCCACCAGCCACCTGCAGATCCGCGAGGACGAACTCCTCGGGAACGGAAGGATCGGCCTCGATGGCAGAGGCCGCATGCGACAGCGCCTCGCGGGCGGACTCGAGCAAGGTCAGGTGGCGCAGGTTCGTGATCACTGGAGACTCCTCATCCCGCGGCGCGCCACCATCGAGGGCCAGGGCCATTGCCGCGGCAAGGGCATCCAACCCCTCACCGGTCAGCGTCGACGTCCGCACGAACGGCAGCTCGCGGCCGACGGCGGGCGGTGGTGGTGTCCCGAGATCCGACTTGCTCAGCACGACCACGAGCGGTCGCTCGCCGACTGCCGCGACCATTTCCCTATCGCCGTCGTCCGGGCCCCGCGCGGCGTCAACCACGAGCAGCACGAGGTCGGCGGCGGCCGCCGCCGCCCTCGCGCGGCCGATGCCTTCACGCTCGATCGCGTCCCCGCTTTCGCGAATGCCGGCGGTGTCGACGAGCGTCACGGCGTAGCCCGCGATGTCGGTGCGCTCGCTCAGCAGGTCGCGTGTGGTGCCGGGCACCGGGGTCACGATCGCGCGGTTGGCCTGGAGCAGTGCGTTGAAGAGACTCGACTTCCCGGCGTTGGGCGCGCCGACGATTGCCACCGTCGCGCCTTCCCGCAACAGGCGTCCGCGGTGACCACTCGCCAGGAGGCGTCCGGTCTCTGCCTCCAGTTCCCGGATGACGGTTGCCGTCTCACCTGGTTCGACGAAGTGATACCCCTCGTCCGGAAAGTCGAGGCATGCCTCCAGCCTCGCCACCAGGCTGAAGAGCCGATCCTCGAGCCGGCCGATCTCACGGCTCAACGAGCCGTCCAGTTGCTCGAATGCCGCGCGCGCCTGGCCGGGGGTGACCGCATCCACGAGGTCCGCGACGGCCTCCGCCTGCACGAGATCGAGGCGCCCGTGCGCGAACGCGCGCAGGGTGAACTCGCCGCGCTCCGCCAGCCGCGCCCCGGCCGCCACCGCCGCCCCCAGGAGCGCCTGGATCACGACGGGACTTCCGTGCACCGACATCTCGACGACGTCCTCGCCGGTGTAGGAGTGGGGGCCGGGGAAGGTGGTGACGACCGCCTGGTCGTGGACGGCTGCCGCGCGCGGCGAGGGCCCCGCGAGCGCGAGACGCACGACCGTGGCGCGACGGGGCTCGAGGGGCGTGCTGGCGTCAATCAGCCCGCGCGCGATGGGGAAGGCGTCCGGCCCGGAGATCCGCACGACGCCGATCGCCCCACGCCCCTCGGGGGTCGCCCGCGCAACGATGGTGTCGTCGGCAAGCCGGTTCACGCGATCAGGTCGCCAGATGGATCAGGAGATGGATGCCAACATCCCCAGATCAGGCGATCAGATCACCCGATCACCCGATCAAGAGATCACGAGACCGAAATGATGACGGTCTTCTCGAACGCGTCGCCGATGCTCTCCGAGCTGACACCCTCGAGCTCCGAGACCGCGAGGTGCACGATGCGCCGCTCGTAGGCGTTCAGCGGGCCGATCTCCTGGGCCAGCCCGCTCGTCCGGGCCTTCTCGGCCAGGAAGAGCGCCATCTGCCGGAGTTCGGCGTCCTTGCTCTTGCGATAGCCGAGGCAGTCGATGACCAGCCGCCGCTTGTCGGCGGGATCCTGCCGGTAGATCGCCGACACGACGTGCTGCACGGCGGCCAGCAGCTCGCCCTGCCGGCGGGTCAGCACGTTGCCGTCCTCGCCTTCGAGGTTGATGCGGACGCCGTCCGGCAGGTCCTCAACCTCGGCGGTCAGTGACAGGCCCATCGCGCCGGCGAGGCGCTCCACGAATGCGGCAATCTCGGTGGGGTTCGACATTGGCTCAGGGCTTCTTCTTCGCCGGCTTCGCCGGGGCGGCGGCCAGGTGGTGCTCCGCGGACTTCTCCATCGCGTAGGTCGTGAAGTACTGCTGGCCGATGGTGAACACGTTGCTCACCAGCCAGTAGATGACGAGCCCGCTCGGCGCCCACAGGAACATGAACGTGAACATGAACGGCATGATCAGCATCACCTTCGCCTGCGTGGGGTCGGCGCTCGACGGCGTGATGCGCTGCTGCCAGAACATGGTCGCGCCCATGATGAGGGGCGTGATGAAGAGGGGGTCGTGCGCGGACAGGTCGGTGATCCAGCCGCCGAAGTCGGCGCCGCGCAGCTCGATCGCCTGCGACAGCATCGAGTAGAAGGCGAACAGGAACGGCATCGTCAGCAGCATGGGCAGGCAGCCGCTGGCGGGGTTCACGCCCTTCGCCTTGTAGAGGTCCATGACCTCCTGGTTCATCTTCTGCTTCTCGGGGTCGGTCACCTTGTACTTGGCGTACCGCTCCTGGATCGCCTTCACCTGCGGCTGGATGGCCTGCATGCGCCGCATCGACGCGACGCTCTTGTGCCGCAGCGGGAACATGGCGATGTTGATGAAGATGGTCAGGATGATGATCGACCATCCCCAGTTGCCCGCGAACCCGTGTACCCACTTCAGGGCGAGAAGCAGCGGCGCGGCGAGCCAGGCGAAGATGCCGAAGTAGATTGCCTTGGTGAAACCGGGATCGACGGCCTGGAGGGCGTCGAACTGCTTCGGGCCGAAGAAGAACCGCGCGCCCGCCGGCGCCGACTGGAACCGCACGTCGTAGGTCATGTAGTGACCGACGACACTCGGCGCGTCAGGTGCCGGGACCACCATCGCGGTGTAGGTCACGTGCACCGGCCCCTCGGGCTTCACGACGGCGGCGATGAAGTAGTGATCGTCGACGCCCGCGAAGTCCACGACGCCGTCGACGACCTGCCCCCCCGCGTCCATCGATCGGGCCCGGACGCGCTCGACATCGCCATCCATGTAGTAGATGGCCTGCGCCGGGTAGCTGTAGTTCGGCGAGAAGAAGCTGCTCGGCGGGGTACGGGCGATGTCATCACCCAGGCCCGGGCCCCAGGCCACCGCCGGGTTGAGGGCCTGCCCGCCGTTCGACACCGAGGCGGAGAACGTCACGAGGTAGGACGCGGGGTCCAGCACGAACGTCTTCTTCGCGGCCAGCCCCTCGGCGGTCTCCATCTCGAACGTGAGCGTGACCGGATCCGACGTCGCCTCGATCTCGGTCATGGAGGGGGAGGCCAACCGGTACAGCGTCTCGTTGAGCCTGGTCGTCGCCGCTGTGTCGTCCACGCGGAGCGCGAAGGGCGAGAGGGCCCCCGGAGGCAGGGTCTCCGGAATCAGGTCCATGGGCTCGCCGCGCTCGTTGTTGTAGCGCTTCAGCACCCAGTGACGCAGCCGGGCGCCGCGGTTGGTGAACACCGCGCGCACGAGCGGCGTCTCGACGACGATGTCGCGCTCCTCGGTGTCCCCGACCACGGCCTCGGACACCACCACCGGGGGTGGCGGCGGCACGTTGGGAGCGGCGGCGGCCCCTCCGGCCTCCGGTGGGGCGGCCGCGGGCGCCACGGGCTGCCCGGCCGTCTGGTTGGCCGGCGGCGGCGGCGCGAGATAGCTCTGGTACAGGAAGAGCACCAGAAACGACAGCGAGATGGCGAGCAGGACCCTACGTTCCATTAACAAGCAGCCAGGTCGGGCGTCGAACGGGACGGCACCGGGCGCGAGGCGGGATCGAGCTGGTGAATCACTTCACCGGATCCAGGCCCGAGCCGCCGAGAGGGTGGCATCGCCCGATCCGGCAGGCCCCCATCCACGCGCCGCGCAAGACCCCGTAGCGGTGGATGGCCTCGGCCGTGTACTCGGAGCACGACGGCACGTAACGGCACGATCCCGCGAACAGGGGAGACAACAGGTATTTATACGCGCGGATGAGCGCCAGGGCGGCGCGGGCCGCGAGGCCGGGGTCGACGGTCGCCGGGAGGTCGACCGCGGCGCTCGAGCAGCGCAGCGAACTCGGCCTCGAGACTGGCATAGGGCGCATCGAGCAACTCGCGGCGTGGGATGACGACGACATCGAGTCCTGCCGCCGGTCGGGCCCGGCGGAAGAGTTCACGCACGAGGCGCTTCGCCCGGTTGCGGACGACGGCGCCGCCAATCTTGCGTGTGGCCGCGATGCCAAGCCGGGGGTGTCCCAGCTCGTTCTCGCGGACGAAAACGGTCATGAACCGGCCACTGACCCGCCCACCCCCGTCGTAGGCGGCGGTGAAGTCGGCGCGGCGCCGGATGTGCTCCGAAGGCCTGAACGCCTGGGTCATCGGTCGGGGCCGGACGGGCCGGACGGCTCCACCGGCACCCCTGTGACGGGGGCCGGGGAGGGAACGGCGAGCGACGGGCCGAAGCCTATCGCTCGTCGGAGACGGTCAGGCGCTTGCGGCCCTTGGCGCGCCGGCGCTTCAGGACGTCCTGGCCGTCCTTGGTGCTCATCCGGACCAGGAACCCGTGCGTCTTGGCACGGCGCCGGTTGTTCGGCTGAAAAGTACGCTTACCCTTCGGCATCGATCTGTCCTCGCAGAATCTCTGATTCTACGCGGCCGGCTCGGCGGGTGTAAAGGGTTGATGCCGGGTGTGCTAGAGTCAGCCCTTGACCGGAGCCTCGCAGACACCGTCTGGATCGCCCCGGTTTTCGCCTTTTTGGGAGTTTTCCACAGGTGTGGAAAAGACTGTGGAAAAGGCCAGCGAAACCGCTTTTTTTGGCCTCGGATCGCGGATTTTCGGGCCTCCGGCAGGGGCGAATCGGCGTGAGGCACGGTAGTAACGGCCTTCCAGACGGGTCACAGCTGTAAATCCCCTGTAACTACGGGCTCTGCAAGGGGCGAAAGTCCTGAAGTGCCCGGTTTTTCGTGTCATCCGGCTACCCATGTCCGCGAGCTCCATCTGGGATCAGGTTCTCGTCCACATCGAAGGAAAAGTGGGCCGGCACAGCTTCCACACCTGGTTCAAGCCCACCACCCTGCTTGCGGACGACGGGGCCCTGATCTCGGTGAACGTGCCCAACCTGCTCTTCACCGAGTGGCTGCCGAAGCACTACTCGGTGGTATTGGCCGAGGCCCTGCGCGAGGCCGGCCGGCCTGAGAGCCGGGTGCGGTTCGTACCCACTTCCGGTGCGGGAGCGGGAGCCGCCCTGCCCCCCGCCGAAGCCGCGGTCGTCGAGCCGCAGGTGGCGCCCGTCACGGGCTCGACGTTCGCGACCGACCCCACGTCTCCGCCGGCTCCCACCGAGAGCGTCGCCACGACTCCGCCTGGCGGCCTGAATCCCCGCTACACCTTCGAGACGTTCATCGTCGGGGCCTCGAACCAGTTCGCGCATGCCGCGTGCCGCGCCGTCGCGGAGGCGCCCTCACGCTCGTACAACCCGCTCTTCATCTACGGGGGCGTGGGCCTGGGCAAGACCCACCTGATGCACGCCATCGGGCAGTACGTGCTGCAGCACAATCGCGGCGTCCGCCTCACCTACATCTCGTCCGAGCGGTTCATGAACGAGATGATCAACGCCGTGCGGTACGACCGGATCCTCGACTTCCGCGAGCGCTACCGCTCCGTGGATGTCCTGCTGGTGGACGACATCCAGTTCGTGTCCGGCAAGGAAGGGACGCAGAACGAGTTCTTCCATACGTTCAACGCGCTGCACGACGCGCAGAAGCAGATCGTCATCAGCAGCGATCGCCCGCCGCACGAGATTCCGGCACTCGAGGAGCGCCTGCGTTCGCGCTTCGAATGGGGCCTCATCGCGGACATCCAGCCGCCCGACATCGAGACGAAGGTCGCCATTCTCAAGAAGAAGGCCGAGGGTGAGGCGATTCCGCTGCCCGACAGCGTCGCGCTGTTCATGGCGAGCCGCATCAAGTCGAACATCCGCGAGCTCGAGGGCTCGCTGATCCGGCTGATCGCCTATGCGTCCCTGACGGGCCGCCCGCTGTCGATGGAGCTCGCGCAGGAGGTCCTGAAGAACGTCCTGGATCACGAGGAGAAGGCCGTCACCATCGAGCAGATCCAGAAGTTCATCGCCGACTACTACCAGCTCAAGCTGAGCGACCTGAAGTCGCGCAACAACTCCAAGTCGGTGGCGATGCCCAGGCAGGTGGCGATGTACCTGTGCAAGATGCTCACGCACGCCTCGCTGCCCGAGATCGGCCGCAGCTTCGGCGGCAAGCACCATTCGACGGTCATCCACTCGATCAAGAAGGTCGAGGAGATGCGCAAGACGCGGCCGGATTTCAACAGCCAGGTGGCGAGCCTGCTGGAGTCGGTGCGGTAGCCGTCCCGGCCCGGTTTCCGGCCCTGTCCGGGCCCCTGACGACCCCGCCTTGCCGAGGCCTCGACCGGTTTTCCACAGCTCGCGTGAACGGGCCCTGTGGACGGTTGTGGAAGGGCGAAAACCCCGGCCGGACATGCCCAGATCTCCCGCCGAGGTACCACAGAAAAATTAACAGCCTAAATGGCTGAAAGATAGGGCTTTACGAGCACAGGAAATTTCATTAACAGCACCTATTTCCTGTATACTTTCTTATCTTCGCCCTATTCCTCTATTTCTCTCTATAAGAGCCCCAGGCCGCTGACGGCCCTCCACTCGAGGTCAGCCCAACCATGGAACTCGTCGCCAGGAAAGCCGATCTTGTGCGTGAACTGCAATTCTTCCAGCAGATCGTCGAGCGCAAGAACACGATCCCGATCCTGGCGAACGTGCTGCTCGAGGCCTCTGAGAACCAGCTGACGCTGCTGGCCACCGATCTCGAGGTGACGCTGCGCAGCACCTGCGAGGCCGCGGTTGCGAAACCCGGCTCGGTGACGCTGCCGGCGAAGAAGCTGTTCGAGATCGTGCGGGCGCTGCCCGACGCCGACGTCACGCTCAAGACCGACAAGGACGGCAAGAACGCGACGGTGAGCGCGGAGCGCTTCGAGTCGCACATGCCGACCATGCCGGTCGCCGACTTCCCCACGCCGCCGTCGGGCCAGACCGGCCAGGCGACGCCCATCAAGGGCAGCGTGCTGAAGGAGATGGTCGCGAAGACCCAGTTCGCCATCACGGGCGAGGACACGCGCTACTACCTGAACGGCGCGTTGTTCGTCCTGCGTGGCGACTCCATGACGTTCGTGGCCACCGACGGGCACCGCCTGGCGCTGGTCAACGCGACGCGTGAGCCCGCGGTCGAGGGGGCGGACGAGATCAAGGCAATCCTGCCGCGCAAGACGCTGGCGGAGTTGTCGCGTCTGCTCTCGGAGGGTGACGTCGAGGTGCAGTACGAGCGCGGCGAGAACCACATGTTCTTCGAGATCGGCCGCCGCCTGCTCATCTCGCGCATGATCGACGGGCAGTTCCCCGCCTACGAGAAGGTCGTGCCGCGCAACAACGACAAGCGGGTCGAGTTCGAGAAGGACCGCCTGACGAGCGCCGTGCGTCGCGTCGCGATCCTGTCGAACGAGCGGTCGCGCGCGGTGAAGCTCGTCATGGAGAAGGGCAAGGTCGAAGTCACGTCGAGCAGCCCCGAGTTCGGCGAGGCCCGCGAGCCCCTTGCGGTCGACTACACCGGACCCGGGCTCACCATCTGCTTCAACGCGCAGTACGTGCTCGACTTCATGAACGTGGTCGAGGCCGACACCATCGCGCTGGAGCTGAAGGACGAGGTGAGCCAGGCGGTCATGCGCCCGGTGGGCGTCGACGGGTACGACTACACCTACGTGATCATGCCGATGCGCGTGTGAAGTCGGCCCGGTGCCGGTCGCGCGTGACGCGGACCTGCACCCCCGTGAGCGATAGAACTGCACATGTCCCAGACGGAACAGACGGTCGGTAGCGGCGCGCCAAAGGCGGACTACGGCGCGGAGTCCATCAAGGTTCTCGAAGGCCTCGAAGCGGTTCGGAAGCGCCCGGCGATGTACATCGGGTCCACGGGCCCGGCCGGGCTGCACCACCTGGTCTACGAGATCGTCGACAACTCCATCGACGAGGCGCTCGCCGGATACTGCACGGAGATCGGCGTCACCATCCACCTGGATGGTTCGGTGACCGTGGTCGACGACGGCCGGGGCATTCCCGTCGACATGCACGCGAGTGGCCGCTCGGCGGCCGAGGTCGTGCTGACGGTCCTGCACGCCGGTGGCAAGTTCGACAACTCGAGCTACAAGGTGTCCGGCGGCCTCCACGGGGTCGGCGTGTCCGTGGTCAACGCGCTCTCGGAGCGCCTCGACCTCGAGATCTGGCGCACCGAGCAGGTCTACCAGCAGAGCTACGGGCGCGGCGTGCCGCAGGCACCGCTCGCGATCACGGGCACGACCAAGCGGCGCGGGACGAAGATCACGTTCAAGCCGGACGGCGACATCTTCGAGGCGACCGACTTCAGCTTCGACACGCTGGCGCAGCGCCTCCGCGAGCTGGCCTTCCTCAACGCCGGGGTCACCATCACCCTGGACGACGAGCGCGACGAGAAGCACCACCACTTCCGCTACGACGGCGGCATCGTCTCGTTCGTCGAGCACCTGAACAAGAACAAGGGCATCGTCAACGACAAGGCGATCTACATGCACGGCGATCGCGACGGCATCGACGCCGAGATCGCGCTGCAGTGGAACGACGGGTTCAACCCGCAGGAGTTCTCGTTCGCGAACAACATCAACACCCACGAGGGAGGCACGCACCTCTCGGGGTTCCGGGCGGCGCTCACCCGCTCGGTTAACGCGTACGCCCAGCGGAACAACCTGACGCGTGACCTCAAGGACGCCACGATCAGCGGCGACGACATCCGCGAGGGCATGACCGCGGTCATCAGCGTCAAGATTCCGCAACCGCAGTTCGAGGGCCAGACGAAGACGAAGCTCGGCAACACCGAGGTCAAGGGCATCGTCGAGGCCATCGTCAACGACAAGCTGGGTGCGTTCCTCGAGGAGAACCCGGCGGTCGCGAAGCGGATCATCTCGAAGGCCGTGGATGCGGCGCGGGCGCGTGAGGCGGCCCGCAAGGCCCGTGACCTCGTGCGCCGCAAGGGCGCGCTCGACTCGGGCTCCCTGCCGGGCAAGCTGGCCGACTGCCAGGAGCGTGACCCTGCCAACGCCGAGATCTACATCGTCGAGGGTGACTCGGCGGGCGGATCGGCCAAGCAGGGCCGCGACCGCCGCTTCCAGGCCATCCTGCCGATCCGCGGCAAGATCCTCAACGTCGAGCGCGCGCGGCTCGACAAGATGCTGAGCAGCGAGGAAATCAAGACGATCATCGCGGCGCTGGGCTGCGGCATCGGCACCGAGGACTTCGACCTCGCCAAGCTCCGGTACCACCGCGTCATCATCATGACGGACGCGGACGTCGACGGATCGCACATCCGCACGCTGCTGCTCACGTTCTTCTACCGGCAGATGCCCGCCCTCATCGAGCAGGGCCACGTGTACATCGCGCAGCCGCCGCTCTTCCGCGCCAAGCGCGGGCGCACCGAGACCTACATCAAGGACGAGCGGTCGCTCGAGACCTTCCTCGTCCACCGCGCGGTGGAGTCGCGGCAGGTCCACCTCGCCGACGGGCAGACCCTCTTCGGCGAGGAGCTCGAGCGCGTGCTGCACGCGATGATCGGCTACCAGAAGGTCATGCAGGCCGTCGAGCGGCGGGGCCGGGCCCGTGACGTCGTCGAGGCACTGCTCGACCGCGACGTGCGGGACAAGGCGTTCTTCGAGGACGCCGAGGCCCTGCAGGCGGTTGCCGAGGCGCTCACGACCGAGCAGCGCACGGTGACGGTCGTGCGCGACGAGGAGCACAACGCCGGGGCCCTGCGCGTCGAGGACCGGAGCTTCGGGTACCCGCGGGTGGACGTGCTCGGCGTCGACTTCATGGCGGCCGGCGACTACCGCACCCTGGCCGCGAGCTACGCCGAGGTCCGCGATGTCGTGCGGGCGCTCCGCCGCGGGCCGCTCGAGGTCCGGGTGAACGGGCAGGAGCCGTCCGAACCCGCCGAGACCGGCGACGAGACGCAGGCGGAGGGTGAGAACGCCCCGGTGGACGATGTCCTGGCCGAGGCCGTGCGCCGGGCGGAAGAAGGCCCGGTCGAGGCCGCGCCGGCTGCGCCGGCGAAGGGGACCGGGGTGGTGCAGATGCGCACGCTCGACGAGTTCGTCGATCACTTCATCGACCTCGGCCGGAAGGGCATCGCGGTCAACCGCTACAAGGGCCTCGGTGAGATGAATCCCGACACGCTCTGGGCGACCACGATGAACCCGGAATCCCGGACACTGCTCGAGGTGAAGGCGGAGGACCACACCGAGGCCGACCAGATGTTCACCACGCTGATGGGGGACCAGGTGGAGCCACGCCGCAAGTTCATCGAGGAGCACGCCCTCGACGTGAGGAACCTGGACATCTGATGGTGGGCCTGTCCCGAATCCCGGCTGGCCGGGCCGCAGGCGCGGCCGCCGGTCGAGGGGTCATGGACGCCTCACGGAGCACCGAACCGGTCGATACGGTCCACTAGTGGCGGCAGGCCCCGGCCTCGCCACCGGCCGCCCCCGGCGGCCGGGAGGGTGATCCACGGGGCGGCACCGCAGCACGCTGAGACGCATGTCAAATCTCGAGCAGAGAATCCCGGTCAACATCGAAGACGAGATGCGCCGCTCGTACCTCGATTACGCGATGAGCGTGATCATCGGGCGCGCGCTGCCGGACGTCCGTGACGGGCTGAAACCCGCGCATCGTCGCGTGTTGTACGCGATGCGGCAGATGGGGCTGGCGAGCAACCGCGCGTACCGCAAGTGCGCGAAGATCGTCGGCGAGGTCATCGGCAACTACCACCCGCACGGCGACGCCCCCGCGTACGACACCCTCGTCCGCCTCGCGCAGGACTTCAACATGCGGTACCTCCTGGTCGACGGCCAGGGGAACTTCGGCTCGGTCGACGGCGACCCGCCCGCGGCGTACCGCTACACCGAGGCGCGTCTCCAGGCCCTGGCCGAGACGATGATGGCGGATCTCGACAAGGAGACCGTCGACTTCCAGCCGAACTTCGACGAGACGACGCACGAGCCCATCGTGCTGCCGACGCCGTTCCCGAACCTGCTGGTCAACGGCTCGGCGGGCATCGCGGTCGGCATGGCCACCAACATCCCCCCGCACAACCTGCGGGAGGTGACCGAGGCGGTCATCTGGCTGATCGAGAACACGCTGCTCGCCCCCGACGACGCGCCGCGCATCCCTCGCGAGCAGAAGATCAAGGAGCTGATCCGCCTGATCCCCGGGCCCGACTTCCCGACAGGCGGCCTCATCCACGGGCGTCGCGGCATCCACGAGGCGTACATCACGGGCCGCGGCTCGATCCAGGTCCGCGCCAGGGTGGAGATCGAGGACATCAAGCGGGCCGGGGATCGGCAGCAGATCGTCGTCAGCGAGATTCCCTACCAGGTGAACAAGGCGCGCCTCCTGGAGCGCATCGCGGACCTGGTGCGCGACAAGACGGTGGAGGGGATCTCCGACATCCGCGACGAGTCGGACCGCGATGGCCTGCGCGTCGTGATCGAGTTGAAGCGCGGCGAGGTCGGCGAGGTCATCCTCAACAACCTCTACAAGCACACCCAGCTGCAGCAGTCGTTCGGCATCATCATGCTCGCCATCGTCGGCGGGCGGCCGCGGGTGCTGAACCTGCTGGAGGTGCTGGAACAGTTCGTCGAGTTCCGCCGGGAGGTGGTCCGCCGGCGGACGGAGTTCGAGCTGCGCAAGGCCGAGGCGCGGGCGCACATCCTCGAGGGCCTGCGCATCGCGCTCGACCAGCTCGACGCGGTGATCACGCTGATTCGTTCGTCCAAGAACCCGCCGGAGGCCAAGGCGGGCCTCGTGGCGAGCTTCGGCCTGACCGAGGTCCAGGCGCAGGCCATCCTCGACATGCAGCTCCAGCGGCTCACCGGCCTGGAGCGCCAGAAGATCCTCGACGAGCTCGCCGACCTGATGCAGACCATCGAGCGCCTGCGCTCCATCCTGGCGAGCGACCGGCTGCTGATGCAGATCATCGTCGACGAGCTGCGCGCGGTGCAGTCGCGCTTCGGCGACCCGCGTCGCACCGAGATCCTGGACGAGGAAGGTGAGCTCAGCATCGAGGACCTGATCGCCGACGAGGACGTCGCGATCACCGTCACCGACACCGGTTACGTCAAGCGCACCCCCATCGCCACGTACCGCAACCAGCGGCGGGGTGGCAAGGGGCGCATCGGCATGCGCACGCGCGAGGAGGACGTGGTCAACCACCTCTTCGTGGCGTCGACGCACGCCTACATGATGGTGTTCTCCGACCGCGGCCGGGCGTACTGGCTCAAGGTGCACACGATTCCCGACGTCGGCCCGGACGGCCGCGGGAAGTCGATCGCCAACCTGGTCCAGATGACGCCGGGCGAGAAGATTGCCGCGATGCTGCCGGTACGCGAGTTCTCCGAGGGCCACTTCATCGTGATGGGCACCCGGAACGGCTCGATCAAGAAGACCGAGCTCTCGGCCTACAGCAATCCCCGGGCGGGCGGCATCATCGCCATGGGGGTCGACGCGGCCGACGCGGTGATCGCCGTGCAGCTCTCCGACGGCGAGAGCGAGGTGTTCATCGGGTCGCGCGACGGCATGGCCATCCGCTTCAACGAGACCGACGTCCGGCCGATGGGACGGACCGCCTTCGGCGTGCGCGGCATCCAGCTGCGCGAGGGCGACGCGGTCGTGGCGATGGAGGTCGTGAAGCCCGGCGGGACGCTGCTGACCGTCACGGCCAAGGGCTACGCGAAGCGCACCGACCTCGACGAATACCGGGTGCAGTCGCGCGGCGGGCTCGGCCTGAAGAACGTCGAGATCACCGACAAGAACGGCCAGGTCGTCAGCATCGCGCAGGTCCACGAGGACGAGGAGCTGCTGGTCATCACCGAGCAGGGCAAGATCCTGCGCACGCCGGCCAGCGAGATCCGCACGATCGGCCGCGCCACCCAGGGCGTGCGCGTGATGGAGCTCGGCGGCGAGGACACGGTCGTGTCGGTGGCGCTCGTCGAGAAGGACGAACTTGTGGAGAAGGACGAAGAGTAGTAGGCTCTGCCCGACTTACAAGGAGGACTGAATGGCTCGATCCAGAGTCACCGTGACTTTGCTGGTCGCTCTCATGGCTGCCCCTCTGGCCCTCCTCGCGGTGGCCTGTTCGCGGCCGCCGGAGCAGCAACTGCTGACCCAGTTCTTCCGCGCCGCACGCGCGCGGGACAACACGACGCTCGCCATGATGTCGGCCGTCGAGTTCGATCCCCGCGAGCAGGGCACGGTCGAGGACTTCGAGATCGTGGACTCCCCGCCTGCCGAGTCCACGCCGGTCGACCTGGCAGGCCTGGTCGAGGCCGTGAACAAGGCCGAGGCGGACGAGCGCGCCTTCAGCCAGCAGAAGGTGGCCTACCAGAACGAGAACCTCGAGATCATCGAGGAGGTCATCAAGCTCGAGCGCACGGAGAACCCGCGCTACTCGCCCGCCCAGCAGAAGGTGAAGGACGAGTGGGACAAGTGGCGCTCCGACACGAGCGAACACGCCAAGACCGTCTCGGACGCCCGCGTGAAGCTCCAGGAAGCCCAGGGGCCCGCCGCCGCGTCGTTGACCCAGCCCGGCCGGCCGCCGTTCGATCCCGGCCAGTACGTGGGCAACATCGAGACGAAGAAGGTGACGCTCAACGCCCAGGTCCGGAGCCCGGAAGGGCAGGTCGCGCCCAAGACCCTCGTCGTCACGTTCCAGCGCGCCGTCGGTACGCTCGGCGGCGAGGAGCGTGAGGGCCGCTGGATCATCACCGGGATCGACGAAGCGTAGCCGTCGCGTCAATCGCGGACTGAGAAACCGGAATCAGGAAGGCGTCCCGGGCCAGGGCGAACCTTCTTGATTCCGGTTTCTTGTTTCTGGATTCCGAAAAGGGGGCAGATTCCTTTTCGGCTCTCAGCCGACCGTTTCAAGCTTCGCGTACTTCGCACGAAGCGTCTTCGACCCCACGCTCGCGAAGCGCACCACCAGCTTGCAGTCGTCGTCCAGCGGCTCCACGCTGAGCACGGTCCCGACGCCGAACTGGCCGTGTTTCACCTTGGTGCCGGGGCGCAGGCCGCCCGTGGACGACTGGTCTTCGTCCTCGTAGGAGAAGGCCGGCTCCGCCGTCTCACGCGTCCGGCTGCCGCCCCCGCCGCCTCCGCGCCAGCTGCCGCCGCCCGTCCCGCCGCGCCGCCCGCCGCGGCCATACGGGTTCGCCCGGTACTCCCAGCCGCCACGCGTGCCCTGGTAGGGCGACGACCACGTGGAGACCTCCTGCTCGATGAGGTCTGCGGGAATCTCGTCGATGAAGCGTGACGGCTCGGAGTTCTGGTACTCCCCGAAGACCCGGCGGCGGCCCGCGCTCGTCAGGACGAGCCGGCTGCGTGCGCGCGTGATGCCCACATAGCAGAGGCGGCGCTCCTCCTCGAGCTCCGCCTCGTCCTCCGCGGAGCGCGAGTGCGGGAAGAGGCCCTCCTCGAGCCCCGCGAGCACCACGACGGGGAACTCGAGGCCCTTCGCGGAGTGCAGCGTCATCATCAGCACGCGGGCTTCACGGGTCCCATGTTCCTTGTCCACGTCGGACAGCAGCGCCAGGCGGTCCACGAAGCCCCCGAGCGACGGCTCCGCCTCCCGCAGTTCGTACTCCCTGGCGGCCGACACGAGCTCCATCAGGTTCTCGATGCGGCCCTGGGCCTCCTCGCTCCGGTCCTCTCGCAGGTCGCGCAGGTAGCCCGACTGGTCGAGCACCTTGCCGAGGGTGACGGCCACCGTCTCCCGTCGTGCCACGTCGGCGAGGCCGGTCACGAGGTCCCGGAAGGCCGCGACGGACGCATGTTGCCTGGGGGAGAGCAGCCGCCGATCCACGGCCGCCACGATCCGTGACCACAGCGAGTTGGTGACGACGGTGGGCTGCAGCCCGGCGAGGAGCGGCGGCAGGTTCTGGTCGGCCTCGACGACGTCGACCTGGTCGAGGGCATCGAGCACGCCCTTGCCGATGCCGCGGGCGGGCGTGTTGATCACGCGCCTGAGCGCCACGTCGTCATGCGGATTGAGGACCACCTTGAGGTAGCCGAGCGCGTCCTTCACTTCCCGGCGCTCGTAGAAGCCCACGCCGCCGAGCACGACGTAGCCGATGTTGGCCTGGCGGAAGGCGTCCTCGATGGATCGCGACTGGGCGTTGGTGCGGTAGAGGACGGCCATCGTGTGGTCCACGTCCTCGGCGAGCGCCGCGCGCGCCACCCTGGTGATGTAGTCGGCCTCCTCGAGCTCGTCGCCGGCGCGGAAGTAGACGATCTTGTCGCCGCCCTTCCGCTCGGTCCAGAGGATCTTCTCCTTGCGGTTGCGGTTGTTGCCGATCACGGCGGACGCGGCGTCGAGGATGACCTGGGTGGAGCGGTAGTTCCGCTCGAGCCGGACGACGACGGTGTCGGGGAAGTCGGTCTCGAAGTCGAGGATGTTGCGGAGATCGGCGCCGCGCCACTTGTAGATGGACTGGTCGGGATCGCCGACCACGCACAGGTTGCGATGCCCGCCCGCCAGCTGCTTGATCAGGAGGTACTGGGGCCGGTTCGTGTCCTGGTACTCGTCCACCATCACGAAGCGGAACTTGCGCTGGTAGCGCTCGCGCACGGCTGGCGCCTGGTCGAACAGGTCGACGGTCTTGAGCAGCAGGTCGTCGAAGTCGACCGCGCTGGCGTCGGCCAGGGCCTTCATGTAGCCCTCGTAGAGCCGGGCGATCTCGCGGTCGCGTGGGTTCCAGCTGGCCGAGAGGGAGTCGGGACCCTCCATCCGGTTCTTCGCGTGGCTGATGCGCGAGAGGACCATGCGGGGCTGGTAGGTGCTGTCGTCCAGCCCGTATTGCTTGATGAGCTGCTTGATCACGGCCTGCTGGTCGGCCGAGTCGTAGATCGTGAAGTCGCGGGAGAGGCCGATGTGGGTCGCCTCGCGCCGGAGCAGGCGCGCGCACAGCGCGTGGAACGTGGAAATCCACATCGACCGGCAGTCGGCGTCGAGCAGGCTCTCGACGCGGCTCCGCATCTCGGCCGCCGCCTTGTTGGTGAAGGTGACGGCGAGGACCTGATCGGGGTAGGCCCCCACGGTGGAAACCAGGTGCGCGATGCGGTGGGCGATGACACGCGTCTTGCCGGATCCGGCGCCGGCCAGGATCAGGAGCGGCCCGTCGGTGTGTCGAACCGCGTCCTGCTGTTCGGGATTGAGCGAGGAGAGAAAGTCCATTTCAGGGATCGGGGGCGGGCCCGATCCCTATTCTACCGTCACGGACTTGGCGAGGTTGCGCGGCTGGTCCACGTCGCAGCCGCGGCGCACCGCGACGTGATACGCCAGCAACTGGAGCGGCAGGACGATGCCGATCGGTTCGAGTGCCGGTGGCATGGCCGGGACGGTCAGCGCCGCGTCGCGTGACGGGTCGAGCAGCTCGTCGATCCCGTCGTCGCCCTCGGTCCTGATCGCGATCACCGAGCCGCCGCGCGCCTTCGCCTCCTGGATGTTGCCCAGCATCTTCTCGTAGACGTGATCGCGCGGCGCGATGGCGACGACCGGCATCTTCTCGTCGATGAGCGCGATGGGGCCGTGCTTCATCTCGCCCGCCGGGTACCCCTCGGCGTGGATGTACGAGATCTCCTTGAGCTTCAGGGCACCCTCGAGCGCAATCGGGTAGTTGATGCCGCGCCCGAGGAACAGGAAGTCGCTCCGGGCGTGGAACCGCTGGGCGATCGCCTCGACGTCGCCGGCGCCCTTCAGGACCGACTCGAGCTGCTGCGGCAGGCGCAGCAGGTCCTCGATCCGCTGGCGCCGCGTCGGCCCGTCCATCGTGCCGCGGACCTGTCCCAGGTACAACGCCAGCAGCTGGAGGGCGACCAGCTGGCACGTGAACGCCTTCGTCGACGCCACGCCAATCTCGGGCCCGGCATGCGTGTAGATGGTGCCGTCGGCCTCGCGCGTCGCCATGCTGCCGACCACGTTGCAGATCGCGAGGCTCCGGGCGCCCTTCGACTTCGCCTCCCGCAGGGCCGCGAGGGTGTCCGCGGTCTCACCCGACTGCGTGATGACGACCGTGAGCGTGCGGCCGTCGGTGATCGGATCGCGGTAGCGGTACTCCGACCCGTAGTCGACTTCGGTGGGGATGCGGGCCTGCTCCTCGATCAGGAACTTGCCGACGAGGCCGGCGTGCCACGACGTGCCGCACGCGAGGAGCAGCACGCGGTCGACCTGGCGGAAGTCGTCGTCGGTCAGCGCCATCTCGCCGAGGAACACCTCCCCGCTGTCGAGCGAGACGCGGCCGAGGATCGTCTCCCGCACGGCGTTGGGCTGCTCGAAGATCTCCTTGAGCATGAAGTGCTTGTAGCCGGCCTTCTCCGCCATGATCGGGTCCCACGTGACCCGTTGCGGCGGGTGCGCCACTTCCTGCCCGTCGAGGTTCGTGAACGTGACACCCGTGCGCTGCACGATGGCCATCTCGCCGTCGTCCAGGAACACGACGTCGCGCGTGTGCTGGAGCACGGCCGGGATGTCCGACGCGACGAAGAACTCGCCGTCGCCGAGCCCGACGACGACGGGCGGACCGTTGCGGACCGCGACAATCGTCTCGGGATCGTCGGCCGACAGGAGCACCAGCGCGAAGAGGCCCCGGAGCGAGCGCATCGCCCGCCGCATCGCGGCCGCCAGACCATCGTCCTTCCACTCACGTTCGACGAGGTGGGCGACGACCTCCGTGTCGGTCTCGGTCTTGAACGTGTGCCCCTGCGCCGTGAGCTCGCGCTTGAGGTCGAGGTAGTTCTCGATGATCCCGTTGTGCACGACGACGAGGCGGCCGGTGCAGTCGCGGTGCGGGTGCGCGTTCTCCTCGGTCGGGCGGCCGTGTGTCGCCCAGCGGGTGTGGCCCAGGCCGTAGAGCCCTTCGATGGGCGACTCGTCGATGGCGTGTTCGAGGTTGGCGAGCTTCCCGGCGCTGCGCCGGATGACGATCCTGCCTTCGTGGACCACGGCGACGCCGGCCGAGTCGTAGCCGCGGTACTCGAGGCGCCGCAGCCCGTCGATGATGACCGGGACGACCGGTTTGGGTCCGACGTAGCCGATGATGCCGCACATCTCTCTGGTCCTCGGGCTCCGTCGGCGGATGTTGGGGACGGAGGGGGAATATCGGGGGAGACCGCCGGGCTCAGACCTCCGCGGGGCCCGACGGCGGCTCGGAGGCGGCCGCCGCCTTGCGGCGGGCCACCCAGCCGTCCCGGTTGTCCTGCCTGGCGCGGGCGATGCCCAGCGAACCCGCCGGCACGTCCTGGGTGATCGACGACCCGGCAGCCACGTAGGCCCCGGCGCCCACACGGACCGGGGCGACAAGGGTCGTGTCGGATCCGACGAACGCGCCATCCTCGATCACGGTCTGGTGTTTCGACTGGCCGTCGTAGTTGCAGGTGATGGTGCCGGCGCCCACGTTCACCTTCTCCCCGATGACCGCGTCGCCGAGGTACGACAGGTGGTTGGCCTTCGAGCCCGCGCCGAGCGTCGTCTTCTTGAGCTCGACGAAGTTGCCGACGTGTGCGCCATCGCCGATGGCGCTCCCCGGACGCAGGTGGGCGAACGGTCCCACGGTGGCATCCGAGCCGATGCTGGTGTCGGTGACCACCGTGTGGTTCCGCACGACCGTACGATCGCCGATGCGCGCGTTCACGAGGCGCACACCGGAGTGGATCTCGCACGCCACGCCAATCCGGGTGGAGCCCTCGAGGAAGGTCATGGGGTGGATGACCGTGTCGGCGCCGACCTCCACGTCGGCGTCCACGTAGGTCGTCGCGGGATCCACCAGCGTGACGCCGGCCGCCATGAGCTCCTCGTTCTTCTGCTGTCTCACCATCGCGCTCACCTCTGCGAGCTCGGTGCGGCTGTTGATGCCGCGAATCTCCCCGGGGCGATCCACCGTGCAGGTCGTGACCGGGCGCCGCGCGCGCCGGTAGATCCCGATCAGATCGGGCAGGTAATACTCACCTTGGGCATTGCCCGATCCAATTCCGGACAGCGCCTCGAACAGCGGGTCGAGGTCGAACGCGTAGATGCCCGCGTTGATCTCCTTGATCTCCCGCTGCGCCGGCGTCGCGTCCTTCTCCTCGACGATCCGCAGCATCTGCCCGTCCTTGCGAACGATGCGCCCGTAGCCGTAGGGCCAGTCGACCACGGCCGTCACCACCGTCGCGGCCGCGCCCGCGTCCTGGTGGGTCTGCACGAGCGACACGAGCGTCGCCGGCGTGAGCAACGGCACGTCGCCCGAAAGCAGCACGACCGTGCCGGTGCGGCCTTCGAGGACGGGACGCGCCTGCAGCAATGCATGGCCCGTGCCGAGCTGGGGCTCCTGGACGACCGTGCTCAATCCGGGCCGCCCGTCGAGATGCGCACGCACCTGCGCGGCCTCGTGACCCACGACCACGGTGATGGTGGCCGGGTCGAGGGCGCGGGCCGTGCGCAACACCCGATCGAGCAGCGCCAACCCGGAAATGCGGTGCAGGACCTTGGGCACGCGGGATTTCATGCGCGTGCCCTTGCCGGCGGCGAGGATGACGACGTGGATATCAGACATGCCGAGCGGATACGCACGGACCCTGCGGTCCGGGGTCGCGCCCGTCAGGCGGGGCCTGCCGGGCCGTTCCCTGTGCCACCGCCGATTTCGTCGGTCGGGTGCAGCAAGGGAGCCAGGTCACCGGCGTCGCGGAGTGCCTCGAGATCCGGATCGAGCCGGGCCTGCGAGCGGTTCTCCGGGTTCAGGGCGATGGCCTGTCGCAGATAGGGTATCGCGACTTGGGGTTCCCCGCGATGGACGTGCGCGATTCCCGTCATGTAGAGCGCCTGGTCGTTCCCGGGCTCCGAGGCGCGGACGGCGTCCAGCAGCCGGAGTGCCCGGTCGGTCTCACCGGCGTTCAGCGCCAGGGTGGCGGCGTACAACTGGTCGGCGACGGTCGCGGGTTCGGCTGGCGGCGGGCTGAGCTGGCGCTCGCACAGGACAAGGTAGGTCCGAGCGCGTTCCACGAGTTCGCGTTCGTCGCCGTGACGCTCGGAGATGCGGCGGAAGAGGCGTGCGGCCTCGCCGTAGTCGTGCTGCTGGAGGGCCCGGATGGCGCCTTCGTAGGTCGCAACCGCCTCGGCATATGTCGACTGGCCCGGCGGGAGGCCGGGTGACGAGCCGCTCAGCTGGGCCTGGGGTGCGGAGTCCGACGGGGAGGTCGTGCCGGGACGCGCGCGTCTGGGCTGAGCGGGCGAAGAGGGCCGTCGCGCTTGCTTCGCCATAATCCTCGGAAAGTGGGCGCTAACTTAACAAACCCGCAGGACACGGTCAAGGTGGCGCGCCCGGGGGTGGCGATAAGCACGCGTTATGTTTTGTCATTCAACCGAATTTTTGTGTCGCTCGAGAGCCTGGTAGACCTCCTTTGTTGTGACACCCAACTCCTCGGCCAAGGCCCGGGCGCGTTCGCGTTTGGTTCTGCCCTGTGTTTCTGTTATTTGACCGAATAACTCCACAATCCGCGTGTCGTCCGGCAGGGTCCGATCCAGCGGTTCGGCGGCCGCGGGAGGGATGACCAGCGTAAACTCACCCCTGGGCGTCGAAAACACCGCCAGGAGTTCGCTCGGCCGGCCGCAAACGACTTCCTCGTGAAGTTTGGTGAGCTCACGAGCCACGTAAATAGGTCTATTGGCCCCGTTTTCCTTGAGCTCTTCAAGCAGTCGCAGGAGACGATGCGGCGCCTCGAAGCAGACGACCACCACGTGCCGCAGCTCGTCGAGCTCGGAGAAGAACTTTTTTCTGTCTTTTGACCGATGTCCTGGAAATCCAAGAAATGCAAAGGGTTGATCGGCCAGCCCGCAGGCGGCCAACGCCGTCGTCACCGCGCTGGCACCGGGCACGATCTCGACCGTCTTCCCGGCTTCCCGAGCGGCGGTGACCAGCCGCATGCCGGGGTCCGACAGGCCTGGCATCCCGGCGTCGGTGACGAGCGCGAGGCGCTCTCCCTTCTCCAACCGCGCCAGCAGTCCCGGGATCCGCGCGACCTCGTTGTGGGCATGGAGGCTCAGCAGCGGCGTCCCAATCTGGAAGTGGCGCAGCAGATTGCCGGTCCGGCGGGTGTCCTCGGCGCACACCAGGTCCGCCTCCCGCAGGGTGCGCAGCGCCCGGAGCGTGATGTCCTCGAGATTGCCGATGGGAGTCGCGACGACGGACAGGCGCCCGCCTGCGGTGGCTGGCGGCTGGTGGGAGCGGTCCATGACCGCAGGCATTTTATTGTACCATTGGGGGATGGTCGATCCGCTGCGGCCCGGGCCCGTGCGGCCCTGGCGCCGGCCGGGCGCCCAGGATTGCGGTTCGCCCCCTCCGCGCCCGCAGTGAACCCGAAGCTCTCGCTGGACTGATCAAGGATGCACGCGGCGGAACCCTTCCCGCATTTCGTCGACGACTACCTCGCCTATCTCTACGAGGCCCTCCCGACGAGCGCCACCATGGACGGCGTCCACGTCCATGATGACCTGCTCGAGGACTTCCGGCGACCGGCGATCGACAGCTTCCTCGGCGCCCTCGCCGGCTTCGAACGCCGGCTCGACGGCATTCCCGAGGAGCAGCTGCCGCGACGCGAGCGCATCGAGCGTGGCATCGTGGCGGACAACATCCGCGCCCGCCGGTTCGACCTCGAAGAGGTGCGCGCCTGGGAGCGCAATCCCCACGTGTACGCGGAGATCATCGCGGGCAGCCTCGCCGCGATGGCGATTTTCGAGTACGCGCCGGAGACGGAGCGGGCGCGGCGCGTGCTCTCGAAGCTGCGGCAGGTCCCGCGGCTCGTGCAGGCGGCGCGCGACAACATCAAGGAGCCCCCGGCGATCTTCGTCAAGGTCGGGCTCGACACGTTCCGCGGCGTGCTCACGTTCATCGAACGCGACCTGCCCCGGGCCTTTGCGGGCGTGGACGATCTCCACCTGCTGGCTGATCTCGCCGACGCCTCGACCGAGGCCGCGGACGCGATCGGCGCGTATGTCGAGCACCTCGAGACGGAGGTCCGCCCGAAGGCGCGCGGGTCGTTCCGCCTCGGGCGGGACCGCTTCGAGCAGAAGCTGCGCCTGGATGAAGGCATCACGCTGCCGGTCGAGCGCCTGCTGGCCATTGCGGAGCGTGAGCTGGCGGCCACCCAGGAGGAGTTCCGCACGCTGGCGTCGCGCCTGAACGGCGGCGATCCCGTCGAGGCGTGGCGCAAGGCGAAAGCCGAGACGCACCCGGCGCCGGGCCAGCTCCTCGCGACGGCGCGTCAGCAGATCGGCGAGCTCCAGACGTTCCTCGAACGCCACGCCGTGGTGTCGATGCCTGGCGCGGGCGCCGTCGAAGTGGCCGCGACGCCGGAGTTCTTCCGGTGGTCGTTCGCGAGCCTCTGGACGCCGGGCCCGTTCGAGGCGCGGCCCTCCCGGTCGATGTACTACCTGACCGACATCGACCCGGCCTGGCCCGCCGAGCGGCAGATCGAGCACCTGCGGGACTTCAACCGGCCGACCCTCTGGAACATCTCCATCCACGAGGTGTACCCCGGGCACTTCCTGCATTACCAGCACCTGCGCACCATCGACTCGAAGGTGCGCCGCTCGACGCTGTTCGCGCCGCTCTCCTACATCGAGGGCTGGGCGCACTACTGCGAGCAGATGATGCTGGAGGCCGGGTTCGGCGGGAAGGACGTCTCGCTGAAGCTCGGCCAGCTCGCCGAGGCCCTCGTGCGCCTCGCGCGGTTCATTGTCGGCATCCGCCTGCACACCGACGACTGGTCGGTCGAACAGGGCGTGCGGTTCTTCCGCGAGGAGGCCTACGTCGAGGAGTCCACCGCGCGGCGCGAGGCCGAACGCGGCACCTTCGACCCGACGTACCTCGTCTACTCGGCGGGCAAGCTGGCGATGCTCAAGCTGCGGCGCGACTGGCAGGACCAGCAGGGCGGCAAGCCGTCGCTGCGCGCCTTCCACGACGCGCTCCTGTCGCACGGGTCCGCCCCGTTCTGGGCGCTGCGGCAGCTGATGCTCGATGACCCGGCGGAGTCGGTGCGGAGCCGGGCCGCGGACGCGGTGTTGGAGTAGTCAAGGCATGCCACTCTACGAATACCAGTGCGAGGCCTGCGGCCATCGCTTCGAGGTCATCCAGAAGTTCTCGGACGCCCCGCTCGACACCTGCCCGAAGTGCGGCGGGCGGGTCGGCAAGCTCCTGTCGTCCCCGGCGATCCAGTTCAAGGGATCCGGCTGGTACATCACGGACTACGCCCGCGCGGGCAAGGCCAACACGGGCCAGGCCCCGAAGGAGGGCGGCTCGTCCGGCGAGAAGGGCGGCGGCGAGACGAAGCCCGCGGGCGACGGCGCGTCGGGCGGCAAGAGCGACAGCACGCCGTCCGGCGACGGCGGCGCGAAGGCGAGCTAGGCCGGGCGGTCAGCGCCGCCCGTCGAGATCCACGGTCCGCAGGTAGTCGCGGAAGGCGTCGGCCAGGTCCGGCCGGCGCAGCGCGAAGTACACCACCGCCTTCAGGAACCCGAGCTTGTTGCCGGTGTCGTGGCGGGTGCCCGCGACCTCGCAGGCATACAGCGGACGGGACTTCAGCAGCCGGCGCAGGCCGTTGGTGAGCTGGATCTCGCCGGTGCGGTCCTTCGCGGTCTCGTGGAGCGCCGGGAAGATGTCCGGCGTCAGCACGTAGCGGCCGATGATCGCGAGGTTCGAGGGCGCGTGCTCGCGCGACGGCTTCTCGACGAGGTCGCGGATGCGGTGCACGCCGGGCCCGAGCTCCTCGGCGGGATCGACGTCCACGATCCCGTAGGCCGAGACGTCGCTGTCGGGCACGCGCTCGACGGCGAGCACCGGGCCGTCGACGCGGTTGTACACGTCGATCATCTGCCGCAGCGCCGGCGGTTCGGCGTCGATCACGTCGTCGGCGAGGATGACCGCGAAGGGCTCGTCGCCGACGAGCGACTCGGTCACGAGCACGGCGTGGCCGAGGCCGAGCGGCTCGCCCTGGCGCACGTAGGCGACGTTCATCAGGCTGGAGATCTTGCGGATCTCGGCGAGCTGCTCGTGCTTGCCACGGCTCTCGAGGAACGTCTCGAGCTCGGCGGAGACGTCGAAGTGGTCCTCGATGGCGTTCTTGCCGCGGCCCGTGACGAAGATGATGTTGGCGGCGCCGGAACGCACCGCCTCCTCGACGCCGTACTGGATCGTCGGCTTGTCGACGAGCGGCAGCATCTCCTTCGGCTGCGCCTTGGTGGCGGGCAGGAACCGGGTGCCGAGGCCGGCGGCGGGAAACACGGCTTTTCGAATCGGGGCAGGCATCCGTTCTAGGATACCTGAGGGTCCCGCGGGACCCGAACCGGGCGCGGGCGCACCCGGGCGCCCGCCTCAGCAGCGGACACGGAGATCATGCTCGACCCAGCATTCGTCAGGGACAACGCCGAGGCCGTTCGTGCGGGCCTCGCCAACCGGGGGCTCGACGCCACCGCCGAGCTCGAGCGGCTGGCTGCCGTCGAGGCGGATCGCCGCCGCCTGATCCCCGAGGTCGAGGGCCTCAAGCGCGAACAGAACGCCACCGGCGAGGCCGTGGCGAGGGCCAAGCGGGAGGGCCAGGACGCGTCGCACCTCTTCGAGGCGAGCAAGCAGCGGGGCCAGCGGATCAAGCAGCTCGAAGCGGAGCTGGAAGGGGTGGACGGCCGCCGGCAGGAGATCCTGGCCACCCTGCCGAACCTGCCCCACGCCAGCGTGCCGGTCGGCCGGAGCGCGGCCGACAACGTGGTCGTCCGCACCTGGGGCGAGCCCACGCCGATGGCGTTCACGCCCAAGGCCCACTGGGACCTCGGGCCCGAGCTGGGGGTCATCGACTTCGAGCGGGCGACGAAGATTTCGGGGGCACGCTTCGCGTTCCTGACCGGCGCGGGCGCCGCGCTCTCGCGCGCGCTCATCAACTTCATGCTCCACCTGCACACGACGGAGCACGGCTACACCGAGGTGGAACCGCCGTTCCTCGTGTCGGCGCAGACGTTGTACGGCACCGGACAACTGCCGAAGTTCGAGCAGGACCTGTTCAAGATCGCCGGTGACTGGGATCTCTTCCTGATCCCGACCGCCGAGGTCCCCGTCACGAACATGCTGCGCGGGGAGATCCTCGACGGGCGCACGCTGCCGCAACGGTACACGGCGTACACGCCGTGCTTCCGGAGCGAGGCGGGTTCGTACGGGGCCGACGTGCGTGGGCTGATCCGGCAGCACCAGTTCGACAAGGTGGAGCTCGTGAAGTTCACGACGCCCGCGCAGTCGTACGACGAGCTCGAGTCACTCACGGCCAATGCCGAACGGGTGCTGCAGCTGCTCGGCCTGCCGTACCGCACGATCGTGCTCTGCACCGGCGACATGGGGTTCTCGTCGGCGAAGACGTACGACATCGAGGTCTGGCTGCCCAGCCAGAACACCTATCGCGAGATCTCGTCGTGCAGCAACTGCGAGGCCTTCCAGGCGCGCCGCGCGAACATCAAGTTCCGCCCCGATGGCACCGGCAAGGCCGAGTACGTGCACACGCTGAACGGGTCCGGTCTCGCCGTCGGGCGCACGCTCATCGCGGTGCTGGAGAATTACCAGCAGGCGGACGGCTCGGTGGTGATCCCGGAGGCGCTCCGGCCGTTCATGGGAGGTCGGGAGAGGATCTCGCGATCGTAGATTGAAGATTGACGATTGAAGATTGAAAGCCAGCCACGAAGTGCACGAAGAACACGAAGCGCACGAAGGATCAGGGCGCGTGGGCCGGACGAATCGGTCAATCATTCAATCGTCAGAACGCCTTTCAATCTGCAATCTACAATCTTCAATCTGAAATCGAATTTGCGGAGGGATGGCCGAGTGGTCGATGGCGGTGGTCTTGAAAACCACTGTGCGGGGAACCGCACCGGGGGTTCGAATCCCTCTCCCTCCGCCAGCCTTCGCTCGCCTGAACACTTGGCGAGCTACGGCTGGCAAGCCACCTTGCGCTCGCCTGAGCACTTGGCGAGCTGCGGCTGGCAAACCAGCTTGCGGTCGCCTGAGTACTTGGCGATCTACGGCTGCCAAGTCGCGTCGCTCGCGCCTGCCACTGTGGGGGCCGAGGCAGGCGATCGCCCTCCCGCTCCCGAGTGACACGAATGCGAGCGAGTATTGCCACGCCCACCTCGTGATCGCCGCCCTTCAGGGAACGCGGGGACGCCGGACGGGACGCAGCGCGGGGCACGGCCGGCGACACGCGCGTTCCTCATGGGGCTGGCCCTGCCGACGGCACGCGTCCCGGTGGTCGAGGAACACCTCGACGAGCTCGCCGATCTCGCGCGCAGTACCGGCATGGAGGTGGTCGGCCAGGGACTCCAGAGCCGGACGGCGCCGGACCCGCGCACGTTCATCGGCCGCGGCAAGGCCGGCGACATCGCGCGTGCCGTCGCGGAGCTCGGCGCCGACGTCGTCATCTTCGACGATGACCTGACGCCGAACCAGGTGAAGAACCTCGAGGAGCTCATCCCCTGCCCCGTGATCGATCGCAGCGGGCTCATCCTCGATCTCTTCGCGCGCCAGGCGCGCACGCGTGAGGCGCGCACGCAGGTCGAGCTCGCGCAGGTCGAGTACCAGCTCCCGCGGCTGACGCGCCGGTGGACGCACCTCTCCCGGCAGGTCGGGGGCATCGGCGCGCGTGGCGGCGAGGGCGAGACGCAGCTCGAGGCCGACCGCCGCATGCTGCGCACCCGGATCAAGCAGCTGAAGCGCGAGCTCGCGACCATCGAACGCACGCGGGCCCTGCACCGCCAGTCGCGGGCGCACCAGCCGATCGTCGCGCTCGTCGGCTACACGAACGCGGGGAAGTCCACCCTGTTCAACCGCCTCACCCGCGCCGGCGTGCTCGCGGAGGACAAGCTGTTCGCCACGCTCGACGCGAAGGTCCGCCAGGGACCGCTCGGCGGCCGGGACACGGCCATCTTCGTGGACACCGTCGGCTTCATCCGCAAGCTGCCCCACGATCTCGTCGCCTCGTTCCGCAGCACGCTGGAGGAGATGCTCGAGGCCGACCTGCTCCTGCACGTCGTCGACCGCAGCCACCCGCACTGGCACGACCAGATGGAAGTCGGCGACCGCGTGCTCGAGGACCTCGGCGTCGACATGGCGCGCGTGATCCACGTGTTCAACAAGGCCGATCGGTGGGACGATGCGGGGGCCGGACCTGTGCTCGCGGTGTCGGCGCTGACGGGCGCCGGTGTCGAGGCGTTGCTGGCCCAGGTGCGCTCGCGGCTGGCGCCTCGGCGCATTGGCCGGTGACCCGTGTCTGGCGGGTAGCGCTGCCGCTGTCCGACGCGCGGATCGGCGGATCGCCAGGACGCCTCGCGGGTCGGCCCAGGCGCGCCTGGCATCCGTCTCACCAGGCACGGGACCAGGGGGCAGGCCCAGCTGCGGTGATACGATGGCCGGATGACCCACCCTGTCTTCCGCCCGTCGCGCCTCGTCCGGGCCGCCGCGAGCCTCGTGGTCGTGCTCGGTCTCGGCGCGGCCACCGGCTGCGGAAGCCCTCCGGAGGATGCGAGCGCACCCATGCCCGACTACGGCATCACGTCCCTGCAGCAGACCGACGTCACCACCGGTGACGGCGGTGAGGCGCGGCCCGGCATGACGGTCAACGTCCACTACACCGGGTGGTTGTACGACCCCGACGCGGCCGATCACCGCGGGAAGAAGTTCGACAGCTCGAAGGACCGTGGCGAGCCGTTCGAGTTCCGTCTCGGCGGCGGCGAGGTCATCCCGGGGTGGGACGAGGGAGTGGCCGGCATGAAGGTCGGCGGCACGCGCGTGCTGACGATCCCGCCAGACATGGCCTACGGCCCGCGCGGCGCCGGCGGCGTCATCCCGCCCAACGCCACGCTCGTGTTCGAGGTCGATCTCCTCGGCATCAAGTAGGCCCGGGCGTCCGGGAGGGTGCCGTGATCTGCAAGCACTTCGGCACCTGTGGCGGCTGCCAGCTCCAGGACGTCCCGTACCTGGAGCAGCTGGCCCGGAAGACGGCCCGCGTGGAGGACCTGCTGGCGCCGTTTCTCCGAGACACGGGCACCCGGGTCCGCCCGATGGTCGGCGCGCCGGTGGAACCGGGCGCGATGCCGTGGGGGTTCCGCCACAAGGCGGCGTTCGTTTTCGGGCCCGGGCCACGAGCCCGCGCGCGGGACATGGTCATGGGCCACTACGCGCGTGGCTCGAAGACGATCGTCCCGGTCACCGAGTGCCCCGTGCACGCGCCGCGCGCCAACCGCATCGCGTTCGCCCTGCGTGACGAGCTGGCGCGCGCCCACGTGCCCGCCGCCGGACCGGTGCTCGACGGCATCCTCCGCCACGTGCTCGTGCGCACGACCGCCGACGAGCAGGCCGCCGTGGTCATGCTCGTCGTCACCCGCAACGACAAGGCCCTGCGCCTGCCGATCCGGCGGTTCCTCGCGGGCCCGGAACGCCCCGACGGCTTCCTCCTGAACGTCCACGACCGCCCGGGCCCTTTCATGGTGGGCCGGGAGACGCTGCGCCTCGACGGTCACGCGAGCGTGCGGGAGGACCGACTCGGCACGCCCTTCCTCGTGTCGCCGGCGGCGTTCTTCCAGACGAACCCCGACCAGGCGGCGGTCCTGGTGGACGAGGTGACGCGGGGGGTGTTCGGCGACCAGCCGGCGGACGGGACGCTCGTGCTGGACCTGTACGCGGGCAGCGGCCTCTTCGCGGTGCCGCTGGCCGCGGCCGGCGCGACGGTGACCGCGGTCGAGTCCAACCGGCAGGCCACCCGGGACGCGGAGGTCAACGCGCGGCTCAACCGCCTGCCCGACGGACGGCTCCGCATGGTGCCGTCCGATGTCGAGGATGCGCTCGGCCGGATGACGCGCGCGCGGGTCGACGCGGTGGTCCTCGATCCGCCGCGGGCCGGCTGCCCGCCCCCGGTGGTCGACGCCGTCTTCGGGGGGCTGGCGCCGCCGCGTGCCGTCTACGTGTCGTGCAACCCGGACGCCCTCGTTGTGGACCTGACACGGGTGTTGCCACACGGGTACGCCGTGACACGGGTGCAGCCGGTCGACATGTTCCCGCATACCGACCACATCGAAACCGTGGTGTGGCTCGAGCGTTCCTGACCTGACCGCGACCTGACCGCGGCGGAACCTGCCGGACATCCGGCACGACGGGGCCCACGCGGCGGTCCGGACGCGCCAGCGGCCGGCCCCTTCGCCCGACCGCGCTGGTACGATCCCTGCCACACCCCCGGCAGACTCCCATCTCAGGGGCGTGCGGACATGGGCCACCACGAACGCGACCTGACGACACCGCCCGACCTGCGCCACCGGCACGAGACCGGTCCCGTGCGCACGCGGCGTCCGGTCTACGTCGACCTGCTTCCCCCCTGCAACCACGCCTGCCCCGCGGGCGAGAACATCCAGGGCTGGCTGGCCCTTGCCGAGGCCGGCCGGCACCGGGACGCCTGGGAGCTGCTGGTCGCCGACAACCCCTTCCCCGCCATCCATGGGCGCGTCTGCTACCACCCGTGCGAGTCGTCCTGCAACCGGGAGCGGCTGGACGGGCCCGTCACGATTCACGCGGTCGAGCGGTTCCTCGGCGATCTCGCGCTGGACGAGGGGTGGCCGCTGCCCGTCGCGACGGCCCGATCGGCGCGGCGCGTGCTCGTGGTCGGCGCCGGGCCGAGTGGCCTTTCGGCCGCCTACCACCTGGCGCGACTGGGGCACACGGTCGAGATTCGCGACGCCGGGCCCGTGGCCGGCGGCATGATGCACTTCGGCATCCCGGCGTACCGGCTGCCACGCGCCGTGCTCGACGCGGAGATCGCGCGCCTCGGGCCGATGGGCGTGACGATCACGCTGAACCACGTGGTGCGGTCGCTCGAAGACGAATGGCGTGACGGCGGGTTCGACGCGGTGTTCGTCGCCGTCGGGGCGCACGTCTCGAAGCGCACGTCGATCCCGGCGCGCGACGCCGGCCGCATGGTCGACGCGCTGGCCTTCCTCAAGGACGTCGAGCACGGCGTGCAGCCGAAGCTGGGGCGACGCGTGGCCATCTACGGCGGTGGCAACACCGCGATGGACGCCGCGCGCACCGCGCTCCGCCTCGGCCACGAGCCCCTCATCATCTACCGCCGCGACCGCGAGCACATGCCGGCGCACGACTTCGAGGCGGCCGAGGCGCTCGAGGAAGGCGTCAAGATCCACTGGTTGCGGGCGATCTCGTCGATCCACGGCGGCAACATCCAGGTCGAGGAGATGGCGCTCGACGAGCACGGCCGGCCGCATGGCACCGGGCGCTTCGAGACACTGGAGGCCGACGACTTGATCCTGGCGCTCGGGCAGGACACCGACACCACGTTCCTCCGGGGCGTCGAGGGCCTGGTCTTCCAGGCGGACGGCACGATCGAGGTGGACGCCGGCATGATGACCGGCCGTCCGGGCCTCTTCGCGGGCGGAGACATGGTGCCGGCCGATCGCAGCGTGACGGTCGCGGTCGGCCACGGCAAGCGGGCGGCGCGGCACATCGACCGCTGGCTCCGCCAGGCCCCGGCCCCGCCGGCCACGCGTCACCCGCTGGCGACCTTCGACAAGCTCCACCTGTGGTTCTACACCGATGCGGCCCACCGCCCCCAGGCGCGTGTGGACCTCGACCGCCGGCGCTCGTCGTTCGATGAGGTCGTGCAGGGCCTCTCGCCCGCCGAGGCCGACTACGAGGCGAAGCGGTGCCTGTCCTGCGGCAACTGCTTCGAGTGCGACGGCTGCTACGGCGCCTGCCCGGAGGACGCGGTCATCAAGCTCGGCCCCGGCAACCGTTACGAGTACGACTACGCGAAGTGCACCGGCTGCGCCATCTGCTTCGAGCAGTGCCCCTGCCACGCAATCGAGATGGTGCCCGAGCCTCCGCCTGGATCCTGACCATGCGCGACACGGCTGCTTCCGCTCACGCGCGCCCGGCCTTCGCCACCATCGACGGCAACGAGGCGTGCGCCCGCACCGCCTACCGCCTGAACGAGGTGTGCGCGATCTACCCGATCACGCCCTCGTCCACGATGGCCGAGCTCGCCGACCAGTGGGCGGCCGAGGGCCGGCCCAACATCTGGGGCCAGGTCCCCATCGTCGTCGAGATGCAGAGCGAGGCGGGGGCCGCCGGCGCGGTCCACGGATCACTGCAGGCCGGTGCGCTGACGACGACGTTCACGGCCTCGCAGGGCCTGCTGCTGATGATCCCGAACATGTACAAGATTGCCGGCGAGCTCACGCCGGCGGTCTTCCATGTCGCGGCACGGTCGCTGGCAGCGCAGGCGCTGTCGATCTTCGGCGATCACCAGGACGTGATGGCGGTGCGGGCCACCGGGTTCGCCCTGCTCGCGTCGGCCTCGGTCCAGGAGGCGCACGACCTGGCCGCCATCGCGCAGATGGCGACGCTCGAGGCGCGTGTCCCCTTCGTCCACTTCTTCGACGGCTTCCGCACCTCGCACGAGATCACCCGCGTGACGCTCCTCTCGGACGAGGACCTGCGCGCGCTGGTGGACGACGAGCACGTCCTGGCGCACCGCGCGCGGGCGCTCAATCCCGACCGCCCCTTCATCCGCGGCACCGCGCAGAACCCGGACGTGTACTTCCAGGCGCGGGAGGCCGTGAACCCGTTCTATGCCGCCGTCCCCGGCATCGTCGCGCGGGCGATGGACCGGTTCGCGGCGCGCACGGGCCGGCGGTACGGCGTGGTGGACTATGCCGGCGCGCCCGACGCCGAGCGGGTGCTGGTGCTGATGGGGTCGGGCGTGGGCGCCGCGTCCGAGGCCGTCTCCGAGCTCGTGTCGCGCGGCGAACGGGTGGGCGTGCTCCAGGTGCGCCTGTATCGCCCGTTCCCGGTCGACGCGTTCCTCGCGGCGTTGCCGGCCACGGCGCGCGAGGTCGCGGTGCTCGACCGCACGAAGGAGCCGGGCTCGCTGGGCGAACCGCTCTACCAGGACGTCGTGACGGCGCTCGCCGAGCGGCCGGACGGCCCGCGTGTGCGGGGGGCGGGTGGCCGGTACGGCCTGTCGTCGCAGGAGTTCCCGCCGGCACTGGCGACGGGCGTGCTCGCCGGGCTCGCGACGGGCCCGTCGCGCCGGCACTTCACCATCGGCATCACGGACGACGTGTCGCGGCAGAGCGTGGCGTGGGATCCAGCTTTCTCCACCGAGCCGGACGCGGTCTTCCGCGCGGTCTTCTACGGGCTCGGCGCAGACGGCACGGTTGGTGCCAACAAGAACACGATCAAGATCATCGGCGAGGACCCGGACGTGCACGTCCAGGCGTACTTCGTCTACGACTCGAAGAAATCCGGCTCACGCACCGTCTCGCACCTGCGGTTCGGGCCCCGGCCCATCCAGTCGACCTACCTCGTGCAGTCGGCGCAGTTCGTCGGCTGCCACCAGTTCGGCTTCATCGAGAAGATCGACGTGCTGGCCCTCGCGGCTCCCGGCGCGACCGTGCTGATCAACAGCCCGTACGACGCGGACGAGACGTGGGCGCGGCTGCCGCGGCCGGTGCAGGAGACGATCGTGCGCAAGCGCCTGCGCGTCTGGGTGATCGACGCCGACGGCGTCGCGCGCGCGGAAGGACTCGGGTCGCGCACGAACAGCGTGATGCAGACGGCCTTCTTCGCCATCTCCGGCGTGCTGCCGCGCGAGGTGGCCATCGAGAAGATCAAGGCGGCCATCAGGAAGACCTACGGCGCGAAGGGACAGGAAGTCGTCGCGAAGAACCACGCCGCCGTGGACGGCACGCTCGCGGCGCTCGCCGAGATCCCGGTGCCTGCCGCGGCCACCGGCTCCCGCGCCATGCTGCCCATCGTCGCCGCCGGCGCGCCCGCGTTCGTGCGCGACGTCGTCGAGCCGATCATGGCGGGGCGGGGTGACGAGTTGCCCGTCAGCGCGCTGCCGGTGGACGGCACGTTCCCGAGTGGCACCGCGCGGTGGGAGAAGCGCAACATCGCGATCGAGATTCCCGAGTGGGAGCCGGAGCTGTGCATCCAGTGCGGCAACTGCGGCTTCGTGTGTCCGCACGGCGTGATCCGGTCGAAGCTCTTCTCCGCCAGCGCGCTCGAGGGTGCCCCGGAGGGATTCCCGGCCGCCGCCATCGACGCCCGCGGGTTCCCCGACACGCGCTACGCGCTGCACGTGCACGCGGAGGACTGCACCGGCTGCGGCCTGTGCGTCGAGGTGTGCCCGGTGCGCAGTCCGGAGGCGTCCCGCACGCGGGCCATCAACATGCGCCCCAAGGAGCCGTTGATCGCGCGTGTGCGCGTGCACGAGGCGTTCTTCGAGACGCTGCCGGTCACCGAGCGCGGACACGTGGACTTCTCCACCGTGCGAGGCACGCAGTTCCTGGAGCCCCTCTTCGAGTTCTCGGGCGCGTGCGCGGGCTGCGGCGAGACGCCGTACCTGAAGCTCATCTCGCAGCTCTTCGGCGACCGGATGATCGTGGCGAACGCCACGGGATGCTCGTCGATCTACGGCGGCAACCTGCCGACGACCCCCTGGGCGTGCAACGGCGAAGGCCGCGGACCGGCCTGGTCGAACTCGCTGTTCGAGGACAACGCGGAGTTCGGGCTGGGCATGCGGCTGGCCGCCGATCACCAGCTCGCGGTGGCGCGCCGCCTGGTGGGGCTGCTCCGTCGCGAGATCGGCGAGGAGCTGGCGGACGCGCTCATCGAGGCCCCGCAACGCAGCGAGATGGAGATCCGGCAGCAGCGTGCGCGGGTGGCCGCGCTCGAGGCGCGGCTCGCGGGGCTCGACCATCCGCTCGCCAGCCACCTGGCGTCGGTCGCGGGACAGCTCGTGCGCCGCAGCGTCTGGCTCGTCGGCGGCGACGGCTGGGCGTACGACATCGGCTCGGCCGGCCTCGATCACGTGCTCGCCAGCGGTCGGGACGTCAACGTGCTCGTGCTCGACACCGAGGTGTACTCGAACACGGGCGGCCAGGCCTCGAAGGCGACGCCGCTCGGGGCCGCCGCGAAGTTCGCGAGCGCCGGCAAACGCACCGAGAAGAAGGACCTGGCCCTGCAGGCCATCTCGTACGGCAACGTGTACGTCGCGCGCGTCGCGATGGGCGCCAACCCGCAGCAGACCCTCCAGGCGCTGCGAGAGGCCGAGGCCTATGAGGGGCCCTCCATCGTCCTCGCCTACGCCCACTGCATCGCGCACGGCATCGACATGCGGCTCGGCCTCGAGCAGCAGGACCGTGCCGTGCACACGGGGTACTGGCCCCTCGTGCGGTACAACCCGGCCGTGAGGGCCTCGGGGGAGAACCCGTTCGCGCTGGACTCTGCCCGCCCCACGCTGCCGCTCCGCACCTTTGCCGAGCAGGAGCTCCGCTACCGCATGGTGATGCTTGCCGATCCCGGCGGCGCCGACGCCATGCTGAACGCGGCGCAGGCGGCCATCGACCGCCGCTGGCGGCTCTACGAAGACCTGGCCGCGCTCGATGCGGGCCACTGAGTCGATGGCACCGACCGGCTGAAGGACCACAGGCATGGCTGATCTGCGCACGCGATACCTCGGCCTCGACCTCGCCCACCCGGTGATGGCGTCGGCGTCACCGCTGTCGAAGTCGCTCGACGGCATCCGCCGGCTCGAGGACGGCGGCGCCGCCGCCATCGTGCTCTTCTCGCTGTTCGAGGAACAGATCCGCGCCGACAACGCCGCGCTCGAGCACTACGCCGACATCGGGGCCGAGAGCCAGGGCGAGGCGCAGGGGTACTTCCCGCCGATGGAGGGGTTCCAGGTGGGGCCGGACCACTACCTCGATCTCATCCGGCGCGCGAAGGCGGCGGTCGCCGTGCCCGTGATCGGCAGCCTCAACGGCGTGACGCCGGAAGGCTGGACCGGCTACGCGCGGCAGATGGCCGAGGCAGGCGCCGATGCCATCGAGCTGAACGTCTACTACATCCCCTCGGGTGCCGAGGCGAACGGGCGTGAGGTGGAGGACCGCTACGTGGCAATCACGCGCCGTGTCGTGGCGGCCGTCGGCGTGCCCGTGGCAGTGAAGCTGAGCCCGTTCTTCAGCGCGCCCGGCGAGATGGCGGCGCGGCTCGTCGCCGCCGGCGCGTCGGGCCTCGTCCTGTTCAACCGGTTCTACCAGCCCGACTTCGACCTCGACCGGCTGGAGGTCACGCCGTCACTCGACCTCAGCACACCCGCGGAACAGCGCCTGCCCCTGCTGTGGATCGGTGTCCTGCATGGGCGCCTCGCCGCGTCGATTGGCGCCACGACCGGCGTCGAGACCTCGGAGCAGGTCGTGAAGTACGTGCTCGCGGGCGCCGACGCCGTGATGACCACCTCGTCGTTGCTGCGCCACGGACCCGGGCACCTGCGCACGCTCGTCGAGGGCCTCGATGCCTGGCTGGATGCCCGCGGCGTCGCGGCCATCGGCCGGGTGCGCGGATCGATGAGCCAGCGGCACGTGGCCGATCCGTCGGCGTTCGAGCGGGCCAACTACCTGCGGGTGCTCGAGAGCTGGAGGGCGGCGGGCGCCTGAGCGACTACGCGCCCTTCTTGCCGAGCGTGCGCCCGAGATAGGCCTGGATGGCCTCGTGCGTCGCCGGCGCCGACCAGGCCTCGACCACGGCCGCGTCGACCGCGGCCATCGACTTGACGCGCTCGAGCACCGGCGCCGCGAACGTCCGCTTCGTCAGCTCGAACGACCGGGCCGGGATGGTCGCGAGCTGCGTGGCCACTTCCCATGCGCGATCGAGGAGGTGCTCGGCCTCGGCCGCCTCGTCCACCAGCCCGATCTCGATTGCCTCGTCCACGTGCACCGTGCGTCCCGTGTAGACGAGCCCGCGCAGGGCCGGCACGGCGACGCGGGCGGCGATGATCTCGAGCGCGAGGGTCGGGAAGGGCACACCGACCGCGAGCTCCGGGATGCCGATACGGCCGGTGCCTTCCGCCATCACGCGGTGATCACATGCCGCGACGATGATGCAGCCCCCCGCGATGGCGTGGCCGTTCACCGCGGCGACCACCGGCTTCGGGTAGGTCAGCACGAGCCGCAGCAGGGCGTCGAGGTGCGGCAGGAAGCGCTTCACGTACGGGGCACCGCCGTCGAGCACCTGGAAGAGATCCACCCCGGCCGAGAAGGCGCTGCCCGTGCCCGTCAGCACGACGGCGGAAACCGTGCTGCTCTTCTTGAGCGCCTCGAGCTCGCTGACGAGCCGCTCGGCAAGCGCCTGGTCGAGCGCGCTCACCTTGCCGTGCGCCATGCGCACGACCGCCACGTTGCCCCGATCGTCCCGGTTGATCACTGCCGCTCCTCCACCCGTCCGAGGGCAGGATATCCTGTAGTGATGTCCGTGGCTACTCCGAGACCCGCCTCCACGGTGGTCGTGCTCCGCGCCGGCGATCCGTTCGACGTCCTCATGGTCCGGCGCAACGACCAGGTGGCCTTCATGGCCGGCGCCTACGTCTTCCCGGGCGGGCGCGTGGACGAGGCCGACCGCGCGGTCCCGCGCCCCGAGGCCGGCTTCGCGCCCCGCTTCGCGGACCTCACCGCGGACGAGGAGTGGCCGTTCCACGTCGCGGCGGCGCGGGAGCTCCTGGAGGAGGCGAGCGTCAGGATTGCCCCCACGGAGCTGCGCCCGATCGCGCACTGGGTGACGCCCGAGATCGAGATCCGCCGCTACGACACACGGTTCTTCGTGACGGTCATGCCGGAGGACCAGGTGGCACGGCACGACGCCGGCGAGACGACGGCCCTCGAGTGGGTCACGCCCGATCAGGCCATCGCGCGGTGCCGTGCCGGCGAGATCCAGCTGCCGCCGCCGACGTGGACCACGCTCCGGCGGCTCGGTCGCTTCACGACGCTCGACGCCGTGCTCGAATGGGCGCGCACCGCGCCGATTGTGCGCGTGATGCCGGGTTTCATCCGCGGCGACGCGGGGACCGTCCTGACGCTGCCCGGCGACCCCACCTACCCGACGCTGCCCGGCTGGGAGATCCCGGAGGACACGCGGTTCCTGCTCGAGGAGGGACGTGGATGGCGGCCGATTCCGGCCTGATCACACGGCTCGACGCGCTCGTCACGCTCTTCAACCGGCGCGGCATGGACCTGCCCGACGGCCTGTTCGGTCGCAAGGCGCAGTTCCTCCTGAACGGCGCGCCCTTCGAGGCGCTGCTCGGCCGCAACCCCGCCGACCCGCTCATCCTGATGCTCACCCGCGGTCCGGCGGGCTACCGCTTCGTGGCCAAGGCGGTGCAGCACGCCCTGCCGGATGCGCGCCTCGAGCGTGGCGTCTTCGACGGCGACACGGCGAGGGTCACGGGCGACTGCTGGCTGTCGGGACGCCTGCGGGACAGCGACGTCCCGTTCGAGGGGGTCTTCCACGTGGATCTCACGCTCGGGAGTGACGCGGCCATCGAGACGGCGTCGGTCACCATGGAGGCCGCGCTCGTGGCGGCGCTCGACGCGGCGCGGAAGACCGACGGCTGACGGGACCAACCAGCCACGAAGGGCACGAGGCCCACGAAGACCACGAAGATCTCCACATCGTCGAATGGCAGGGGCCTGCCCGGGATGTCGATCCGGCCGCGGGTCGAACGTCAGAGGGCTGGAGGACGCTGCATGGCCACCACACGCCGCTCGCACTGCGCGTGGCTCTTCGTCGTGACCGCCCTTGCCGTGTTCGCGCCTGGCGCGGGCGCCCAGGCGCCAGCCCACGATCCGTTGTTCGAGCGCCTGGCAGGCAGATGGAGTGGTCGTGGCACCGTGCTGGGCCAGGCGACGGATGTGACGCTGGACTGGGAGTGGGTGCTCGGGGATCGATTCCTGCGCCTCCGGTTCACCAACCGCGGACTCGCATACGAGGGCCACGCGTACTACCGCGCGGACGGCGATGGTGCCTACACGGGCATGTGGTTCGATACGTCCGGCGCGCTGCGGCCCATCGCGGCCCGGCGCGACGGCCAGGCGCTCGTGGCGCGATGGGGTGATCCCGGCACGGAGGAAGGCGACACCACGTACCGCCTGGGCCCGGACGACCGCCTGGTCGTCATCGATCGGGTCCGCCAGGCCGACGGCACGTGGCGTGTGTTCGGCGAGACGACGCTCACGCGTGTCGGTGGAGGGTGAGCACGGGACCTTCGTGCCCTTCGAGCCCTTCCTACCCTTCGTGCCCTTCGCTCCCGTCCTCAGCCATCTGCAGGGCCTGCCGCACGAACATCTCCTCCGGCAGGGCGCCAAGGATCTCGATCTCGCCGTTCACGATGGTCTTGGGCACGCCCGTGACGCGGAAGCGGCGCGAGAGGTCCATGAACTCGGTGGCCTCGATGCTCTCCGTCGTGATGTTGGGGTTCAGCATCGCCATCTTGAATGCCAGGACGACCGCCCTGGGGCAATGCGGTCAAGTGGGGGTGCTGAAGACCTGGATGCGGGTCGGTTCGGTCACACCGGCGATCAGGGCCTGTGTCTCCGGTTCCAGGTCGACGGTGCCCGTGCCGGCCATGAGCACGCCCTCGACGAGCGGGACGAACTCGTAGCCCGTGGGGGCGCCGAACAGGCGCATGCGCGTGTCGTCCCCGCCCGCGAGGATGACGATGGCAGGAGCCTTGTCGATGCCGTACTTGTCCCGGTCCTCGGTGTCGAGCACGAAGTTCTTCTCGACCACCGTGACCTGGTCGTGCAGGGCCGCGATCTCGTCGAGGACCTGCTTGGCCACCAGGCCGCTCTCGGAACCGCCGATGGTCTGGGTGAAGAGGAGCAGCGTCACCGGCGTCTGGATGGCCGAGAGATGCTGCCGGAGGACCTGTTCGTCCTGCGCGGAAAGAAGGGCCATCCCCCGATTATAGGCCGCCGGGGCGGCCGGCCGGGGGCCCGGCCCGTCGCTCAGAAATTGAAGAGGTCGTCGAAGGCCTTCCGCGCGCCGGAGGGCGCGGCCGGGCTGGCGGACGGGCCGCTGGCCGACGAGGCCTCGCGCTCCCAGGACGTGCGCGGCGCGAACACCGGGCAGTCGTTCGCGGCATCCTTCGGCGAGACGCGCGCGCTTATCGGCTCGGCGCACTCGAAGCGGCGGGAGGGGTCGAAGTTCACGCACTGCACGCAGGAGCGCAGGTCCTGGCCGCACTTGCTGCAGGTGCTCCGCGAGAGGATGTCCGCATCGACGAAGGTGCCGCAGCGCGCGCAGCGCGCGACGCGCCGGTAGCCCGGCATCTGCGGGTTGCGCGCGCCCTCCGACGAGATGCGGCGGGCGCCGGCGGGTGCGCCGGGTTCACGCTCGGGCCGCCGGCCCGCGGGGGCCTCGCGCCGTGGCGCACGATCGCGGTCGTCGTCCTGGTAGCCGCGTTGCCGGTATTTCCGGTCGCTCATGTCTGGGGGGCGCCGCGCCGGTGCGCGACGGCGTCAGGAGTATAGGCCACAGAGGGCCGGGATGACAGCGTTAAACACAGATGCACAGATGGGAGGGGATGCACAGATGCGGAGGGCGAAGCGCTCACCCCTGGGCCCGGAGGGCATCGTGGCCGTCAGCGACTGGCTTCGTGGGCTTCGTGATGTTCGTCCCTTGGCACGGCTCGGGGCGGCTCTGAGCGCAGTCGACGCCACAGAGGCCACAGATGGCACAGATAGCACAAACGGCACAGGTGACACAGAGAGCTGCGGGAGACACAGATGCACAGATGGGAGGGGATGCACAGATGCGGAGGGCGAAGCGCTCACCCCTTGGCCCGGAGGGCATCGCGGCCGTGACCGCGTGGCTTCGTGGGCTTCGTGATCTTCGTCCCTGGGCACGGGCTCGGGCCGGGCCTGAGCGGAGTCGACGGGGCGTGGCTGGAATTGCCGAGAGCCGGGTGCGCGTCAGGCCCGCGGGGCTACGGTGTCGTGGCTGCGGCCGCGATCGCGCGGGCGAGGTCACCGAGACCTGGTGCGTCCTGCACGTTCGTGAGGATGGCTACGGTGTGTCCACTGGCCTCGTCCGCGAGCAGGTAGGTCGTGCCGCCCGTCGCGCCCCCGCTGTGCGCGTAGGTGCGCTGGCCGGGTGGTGCGGTGCGGACCATCCAGCCGAGTCCGTAGCCCGTCAGTGATCCGTCGGTGAGGCGGGCCGATGTGCGCATGGCCTCGAGCGTGGCCGGGCGCACGAGCACGCCGCGTTCGAGCGCGAGCTCGAAGCGCACCAGGTCGCTCGCCGTCGAGATGATGCCGCCGCCCGCCCACTTGATGCTCAGGTCCGCATACGGCGCGTTGAGGACCCGTGCGGGTCCCGGCCCGCGCAGGTACTGACGCGCGCGGCCCATGACGATGTCCTGGGGATGCTCGAGCACGGTGTGCGTCATGCCCGCCGGGCCCCAGACGCGGTCTCGAAGGTACGCCTCGAAGGTGAGACCCGAAGCGCGCTCGACGACCCCGGCCAGCAGGTTGTAGCCGTACGTCGAGTACGAATAGCGGCTCCCGGGCGCGAAGAGCAGCGGGTCATCGCGGAAGACGGCAATCGCCGCGTCGACGGAGGCGAACGGCTCACGCTGGTTGAACTCGTTGCCCTGGTAGTGGCGGATGCCCGAGGTGTGCGTCAACAGGTGACGGATCGTGATCCGCTGCTCGCCCTTCGACGGGAAGGACGGCACGTACTTCTGGATCGGATCGTCCAGCGCCACCCGCCCGCGCTCGACGAGCTGCATCACCGCGGTGGCCGTGATGGGCTTCGAGATCGAGGCGATGCGGAACACGGTGTCCGGTGTGACCGCGACCTGCTGCTCGACATCCGCGAGCCCGAACCCTTCGGCCCACTGGACCGCGCCGTCACCGCCGATTGCCACCGAGATCCCCGGCGCGCCGGTGGCCTCGAGCGCCTGCTGCACCAGCGCGCGCACGGCATCGAAGGGCGCGGAGGCGTGGAGGAACCCGGTGCTGCCCTGGACCAGCAGCAGCACCGCTGTCAGCAGTGCCGGCGTGGATCGACAAAGTGCGGTGCGCATGCCGCGAACGGTAGCACGAGGAGCACGGAGGTGTGGCACGGGGGTGCGGCACGAGGGTGAGGCACGAAGGTGCGGCACGGGGGTGTGCCACGGAGGTGCAGCACCTTCGTGCCGCACCTTCGTCCGTACAAAAAAAGGGGCGCATGGCGCGGGGAACGACAGTGGGGAAGCACCGGTCCACCCGCCGCCATGCGCTTGCGGCATGTCTGTTATGCGACCATCTTATGATTTTGTCAAGATCGAAGGCGCACCACCCTTCATCCCCGCCAATCCGCCGCGCGCCGGGCGTTGTCGCACCAGTTTTGCCGTGCGTCCCGTGACGAACCCGCTATCATCGGCCCTCTGGACGTCGGTCCCGGCGCCGGGCGTGCAGGCGTGTGCAGGCCCGCGCCGTGATTCAACCAGCGGCGGCACCCGGCCGATTACCGGTCGTCGGGTCCACCAGGAGCCTCCCATGCGGAACATCACGAGGATCATCGCGAGCCTGGCCGCGCTTGTGGCGCTGGCGCTGCCCGGCCTGGCAACCGCGCAGGCGCGCACGCCGTTCTCGTTCGTCGATGCGCTCGACCTGCCCGGCGTCCAGGATCCCCAGCTGTCTCCCGACGGCCGCCAGATCCTCGTCGTGATCGAGCGCGCCGACTGGAAGGCCAACCGGCGCGTCGGCCACATCTACCGCATCGGCGTGGACGGCCAGCCGCTCGTGCAGCTCACCTACGGCGAGCGCGGCGAGTCGAGCCCGCGCTGGTCACCCGACGGCCGCACGATCGCGTTCCTCGCCCGCCGCGACGGCGATGACCACAACCAGATCTACCTGCTCGACACCGACGGCGGCGAGGCGCGTCGCCTGACGAACCACCCGACGTCGCCAGGCAGCCTGACGTGGCGTGCCGACGGCACGGGCCTCTGGTTCCTCGCCGAGAACGAGCCCTCGCCGGACGCGCGCGCCCGCAAGCGCCGGCAGGACGATGTGTACGCGTTCGAGGAGACGAACTTCGAGCAGCGCCACCTGTGGCGGACGGACCTCGCCGGCAAGACGACCCGCGTGACCGAGGGCGACTTCTCGGTGATGTCGTACACGCCCGGCCCGGGTGACCGGCAGGTCGCGATGATGCGCCAGCCGGCGCCGCTGCTCGAGTTCCTCCGCGACGCCGAGGTCTGGGTGGCCAACGCCGACGGAACGGCCGCGGTCCAGCTCACGCACAACCGGATTGCCGAGGGCGATCCCTCGATCTCGCCGGACGGCACCACCGTGCTGTTCGTCGCCGACGCCAACGCGCGCTTCGAGCCCTACTACAACGACAAGCTGTTCACGGTGCCGGTGGGCGGGGGCGAGGCGCGCCTCGTCACGCCCGACGCGGCCTTCCAGGTCGAGAACGCGGAGTGGGCGCCCGATGGCCGGAGCGCCTTCATCACGGCCAACCACGGCGTCCACAGCGAGATCATGCGTGTCGATCTCGCGACCGGCCGCGCCACGGCGCTGACGACCGGTGAGCACAGCCTGGGCGGATGGACGTTCGTGCCCGGACCCGGGCTGCATGTCTTCACGCGCAACACGCCGGACCGCCCGGCGGAGGTCTACACGCTGCCCGCCGCCGGCGGGGAGCTCCACCGCGTGACGAGCGTGGCGGATCCGGTGCTCGCGGCGCACCCGGTGGCGAAGCAGGAGCGCATGACCTGGAAGGGGCAGGATGGCCAGGTGATCGAGGGCCTGCTGACCTACCCGGTCGACTACGTGGAGGGGCGCCGGTACCCGCTGATCGTCTACACGCACGGCGGGCCCGCCGCGTCGGACAAGTTCGGCTTCGCGGGCGACGTGCAGGTCTATGCCGGCCGTGGCTACGCGGTGCTCAAGCCGAACTACCGCGGCAGCACCGGCTACGGCGATGCCTTCCTCCGGGACATGGTGAACGGCTACTTCAAGCAGGCGCACCTCGACGTGCTGGCGGGCGCCGACGCCCTCGTCGCCAGGGGGATTGCCGATCCGGACCGCCTGATCAAGATGGGATGGAGCGCCGGCGGCCACATGACGAACAAGGTCATCACCTTCACGACCCGGTTCAAGGCCGCGTCGAGTGGAGCCGGCGCGGCCAACTGGATCTCGATGTACGCCCAGAGCGACCATCGCGAGTTCCGCACGCCCTGGTTCGGCGGCACGCCGTGGGAAGAGAACGCGCCCATCGATCTCTACTGGGAGCACTCCCCGCTCCGGCACGTCTCGGACGTGACGACGCCCACGATCTTCCTCGTCGGCGAGGACGATCCGCGCGTGCCGATGCCGCAGTCGGTGGAGATGTACCGCGCGCTCAAGGCCAACGGCGTGCCGACGCACCTTTACGTCGCGCCGCGCGAGGGCCATGGCTGGCAGGAGCTGCGCCACCGCCTGTTCAAGTACCAGATCGAGATGGAGTGGTTCGAGAAGTGGGTGTTCGATCGCACCTACACGTGGGAACACGCGCCCGGCGACGAGGCCCCGCCGCGCCCGGGCGCCCAGTGACGCGGACGGTTCGTATGCGCATCCCCTCCATCGCACGTGCCGCCGCCCTTGCGCTGCTCGTGGCCGCCCTGCCCCAGGCGCGGCCCGCCGCGCAGGCACAGCGGCCCATGACCATCGCCGACACGGTCGAGGTCCCGATCCTCGCCGACCCGCAGGTCGCGCCCGACGGCCGCCGCGTTGCCTTCATGCTGGTCCGCGCCGACTGGGCCATCAACCGCCTGATGCCCCAGGTCTTCGTGACGGCGATGGACGGCAGCGGCGAGCCGGTCCAGTTGACGTTCGACCGCCGTGGCGCGTCGAGCCCGCGCTGGTCGCCCGACGGCCGCACGCTCGCGTTCGTCGCGCGCCGGGATGGCGACCCCGCCGGCCAGATCTACCTGCTGCCCATGGACGGCAGCGGCGGTGAGGCGCGGCGGCTCGGCACCCTCCCCTCCTCGCCCGGTGCCCTGCGCTGGGCGCCCGACGGCTCGGCGCTGTATTTCCTCGCCAGCGACCCGCCGACGGCCGTCGAACGCACGCGGCAGCGCGTCCAGGACGACGTGTACGAGTTCGACGCGGACTGGAAGCCCCGGCGGCTGTGGCGGATCGACCTGGCGGGCACGGCAACGGCGCTGACGCCGGCGGACACCACCGTGCTGGAGTACACCCTGTCGGCGGATGGCGCGCGCGTCGCGCACCGGCGCGCGCCGAGCCCGCTGCTGGACGACAGCGCGAAGGGTGAGGTCTGGATCATGGCCGCCGACGGCACCGGCGCCGTGCAGGTCACCGACAACGCGGTCGAGGAGCACGAGGTCCGCTTCTCGCCGGACGGATCACGCCTGCTGTTCCTCGCCGAGGTCAACAGCGCGCTGGAGCCGTACTACAACGCGAAGGTGTTCACGATGGCGGCGTCCGGCGGGCCGCTGACCCGGCTCGAGCCCGACGCGCCGTACGAGGTGGACAGCGCCGAGTGGAGCGCCGACGGCCGTCGCATCCGGTTCGTCGCCAACCTCGGCGTGCACCAGGAGTTGATGGACATGGCGGCCGCGGGTGGCGACGTGCGCACGCTGACGTCGGGCGATCACGCGGTGGGCAACTGGCGCCAGTACGCGGGCGGGGACGTCTTCACGTTGAACGAGCCGACGCGCGTGGAGCTCTGGCGGCTCGAGACGGGCGCGGCGGCGCCGGTGCCGGTGACCCACCTGCACCGCTACGTGGCCGAGACGTTCGCGCTGGCGCGCCAGGAGAAGGTCACCTGGACGGGCCGCGACGGCGTGACGATCGAGGGCCTGCTCAACTACCCGATCGACTACGAGCCCGGGCGGCGCTACCCGCTCGTCGTCTCGCTGCACGGGGGGCCCTCCCTCACGGATCAGTTCGGGGGCATGAACAACCCGTTCACGTACCTCGAGGTGCTGGCGGGGCGAGGTTATGCCGTGCTCCGGCCGAACTACCGTGGCAGCAGCGCCTACGGCGACGCCTTCCGCCGCGACATCGTCGGCGACTACTTCCGGAACCAGCCGTACGACGTGCTGGCCGGGGTGGATCACGTGATCGAGATGGGCGTGGCGGATCCGGCGCGCCTGATCGTGATGGGCGGCAGCGCGGGAGGCCACCTCACGAACAAGCTCATCACGATGACGGATCGGTTCAAGGCGGCCATCTCGACGTCGGGCGCGGCCAACTGGATCTCGCTGTTCGCGCAGACCGACTCGCGCGAGGACCGCGACGTGGTGCTGGAGGGGACGCCGTGGCAGGCCGACGCGCCGTTCGGCGCGCTCTGGGCGCAGTCGCCGCTCTCCACCGTGTGGAAGGCCTCGACACCCACGCTGCTGATCGTGGGCGAGCGGGATCGGCGGGTGCCGATGCCGCAGTCGGTGGAGATGTACCGCGGGCTGAAGGCGAACGGGGTGCCGGTGCGTCTGCTGGTGGGACCGCGTGAGGCCCACAGCTGGGGCGAGTTGCGGCACGTGCTCTCGCAGGCGGCGGAGGGGCTCTGGTGGATGGAGCACTACGCGCTGGGGCGGGAGTACGAGCGGGAACGGGCGCCGGGGGACGAAAAAGGGACGAACGGGCAGCGGTAGTGGTTGGGCGAAACCCCTACCACAACATGCACGATCTGGTGCACTTATGGCGACCGAAGTGGTCGTGATTGTGACGTTTATATAAGGCCCGCCGCGCCGCGTTTTGTTTGAACCGGCCCCTGATTTCGTGATACAACCCAGCTTGCGAAATTTTTCACAACATAGCTCCCTGCCGGGAACTCGGGGTACAGTGCTCCGCGGTTTTCTGTCGATGGGGGTGTGCAGGGGACATGTCGCAGGTCTTCCGTAAGAGCGCCAACGCCTGGTCGCGCGCGTCGCTGTTCGCCATCATCTTCGTCGTGCTCTCGCTGGGCTGGACGATTCTCGTGCTCCAGCGATCCGACTGGGTCACGACGGCCAACGCGGTCCACGAGCAGCCGGTCCAGTTCTCGCACCAGCACCACGTCGGCGGTATCGGCATCGACTGCCGCTATTGCCACACGACGGTCGAAGTCTCGCCTTCCGCGGGCATCCCGCCCACGAAGACCTGCATCAACTGCCATTCGCAGATCTGGTCGGACAGTCCCTACCTCGAACCGGTGCGTGCGAGCTTCCGCGAGGATCGGCCGCTGCAGTGGGTCCGCGTGCACGACATGCCGGACTTCGTCTATTTCAACCACAGCATCCATGTGAAGCAGGGCGTGGGCTGCGAGACCTGCCACGGCCGCGTGGACCGGATGCCGCTGATGCTCCAGAAGAACTCGCTGCAGATGGAGTGGTGCCTGGAGTGCCACCGCGATCCGGCGAAGTACGTCCGGCCGCGCTCCGAGATCACGACCATGGGCTACGTGCCCCCGGCCCCGCAGGCGGAAATCGGGCCGAGGCTGGTGGCCGAGTACAACATCGCGGGGTCGCGGCACCTGACGAGCTGTTCCGTCTGCCACCGCTAGAGGCGCGTGTGGGCCGGCCTGTCCGGCCCGGTATCTGACCGATGAGTGCAGAGCAACTAGATTTGAATGCCATCCGCGCGCGCCTTCGCGGCGCCGGCGGCAAGCAGTACTGGCGGAGCCTCGAGGAAGTCGCCGAGACCCCTGAGTTCCAGAGCTTCCTCCACCGCGAGTTCCCGGCGAACGCGTCGGAATGGCTCGACCCGGTGGGCCGCCGCTCCTTCCTGAAGCTGATGGGCGCCTCGCTGGCCCTGGCCGGCGTCAGCGCCTGTACGGTGCAGCCGACCGAGCTCATCGTGCCCTACGTGCGCCAGCCGGAGGAGGAGATTCCCGGACGTCCGCTGTTCTTCGCGACGGCGATGAGCCTCGGCGGCGTGGCGACGGGCCTGCTGGTCGAGAGCCACGAAGGCCGCCCGACGAAGGTCGAAGGCAACCCGGAGCACCCGGGCAGCCTCGGGGCGACCGACCTCTTTGCGCAGGCATCGGTTCTGACGCTGTACGACCCGGATCGGTCGCAGGCCGTGGTGCACCTCGGCGAGATCCGCCCGTGGAGCGGCTTCGTCACGGCGGTGCGCGCGGCGCTGTCGGCCCAGGCCGACACGCGCGGCGCCGGCTTCCGCCTCCTGACCGAGACGGTCAACTCGCCGACGCTGGCCGCGCAGATTCGCGGGATCCTCGCGGAGTATCCCGAGGCGAAGTGGATCCAGTGGGAGCCGATGCCGGGCGACAACGCCCGCGAGGGCGCGCGCCGCGCCTTCGGCCAGTACGTGGCGCCGAGCTACTCGCTCGAGCGCGCCGACGTCATCGTCTCGCTGGACGCCGACTTCCTCGCGTCGGAGGGGCCGGCGAATCTCCGCTACGCGCGCGCGTTCGCCTCGCGCCGCCGCGTCGATGCCGATCCCGACCAGCTGAACCGCCTCTACGTCGTCGAGTCGACCCCGACCGTGACCGGCGGCCGCGCCGATCACCGCGTCCCGGTCAAGCCGAGCCAGATCGAGGCCGTCGCCCGCGCGATCGCGGCGCGCGTCGGCGTGCCCGGCGCGAGCGGCCAGGCACCGGCGGGCACCGAGCCGTACGTCGAGGCCATTGCCGCGGATCTCTCGGCCCACCGGGGCCGGTCGGCCGTGCTGGCGGGCGAGGGGCAGCCGGCGGCGGTGCACGCGCTGGCGCACGCGATCAACGAGGTCCTCGGCAACGGTGGCGAGACGGTCACCTACCTGCCGACTCCCGAAGTCGAGCCGACCGAGCAGCACGCGGCGCTGCGCGAGCTCGTCGTCGACATGGAGGCCGGCCGTGTCCAGTTCCTCCTGATCCTCGGCGAGTCGAACCCGGTGCAGACCGCGCCCGCCGACTTCAAGTTCGGCGAGGCGCTGAGCAAGGTCCCGACGCGCATGCACTCGGGGCTGTTCATCGACGAGACGGCGGCGCTGTGCCACTGGCACGTGCCGGGCACGCACTACCTCGAGGCGTGGAGCGACGCGCGCACCATCGACGGCACCGCCTCGATCGTGCAGCCGCTCATCACGCCGCTCTACGACGGCAAGTCGGCGCACGAGGTCCTGGCGACCTGCACGGATCGTCCCGAGCGCAACGGCTACGACATCGTCCGGGAGTACTGGACGGGCCAGCCGCAGGGCAGTGACGACCCGGCGGAGTTCGAGCGGCGGTGGCGCCGCTGGCTGCACGACGGCTTCATCCCGGAGACGGCGTTCGCGCCGGTCGAGGTGGCCATGGCCGCCGACGCGGTGCGGGGCGGCAGCCCCGCCGCGGGCGGCGATCTCGAGATCGTGTTCCGGCGCGATCCGACGATCTACGACGGCCGCTACGCCAACAACGGCTGGCTGCAGGAGCTGCCCAAGCCGGTCACGAAGCTCACGTGGGACAACGCGGCGCTGCTCGCGCCGGCCACGGCCGAGCGCCTCGGCGTCGAGAGCCGCGACATGGTGCGGCTCACGATGGAGGACCGGACGCTCGACGTGCCGGTGTGGATCGATCCCGGCCATGCGCCCGACACGCTGACGCTGCACGTCGGCTACGGCCGCACGCGCGCCGGCCGGCTCGGCAACGCCACCGGGTTCGACGCCTACCGGCTGCGGGGCTCGTCGGCGGCCTGGTTCGGTGCCGTGTCCGCCGAGCCCACCGGTGATCGCTACGACCTGGTGAGCACGCAGGATCACTGGAGCATCGAGGGCCGCAACATCGTGCGCTCGGCGCACCTCGAGGAGTTCCGGCAGAACCCGTCGTTCGCCAAGGAGATGGAGCACATCTCCCTCGAGCGGCCGATCTCGCTCTACCCCGAGAAGGAGTGGACGGGCACCCAGTGGGGGATGGCCATCGACCTGAACGCGTGCACCGGGTGCGGGGCGTGCGTCGTGGCCTGCCAGGCCGAGAACAACATCCCGGTCGTCGGCAAGGCGCAGGTGAAGGTCAACCGCGAGATGCACTGGCTGCGGATCGATCGCTACTACGTCGGCGAGCTGGACAACCCGGACGTCTACTACCAGCCGATGCCCTGCCAGCAGTGCGAGAACGCGCCCTGCGAGGTGGTGTGCCCGGTCGGCGCGACGGTGCACAGCGACGAAGGCCTGAACGACATGGTCTACAACCGCTGCGTGGGCACGCGCTACTGCTCCAACAACTGCCCCTGGAAGGTCCGGCGGTTCAACTTCCTCCTCTACCAGGACTGGAACACGCCGACGTTCAAGCTGCAGCGCAACCCGGACGTGACGGTGCGCAGCCGCGGCGTGATGGAGAAGTGCACCTACTGCGTGCAGCGGATCAACCTGGCGCGCATCCAGGCCAAGCGCGAGGAGCGCGACATCCGCGACGGCGAGGTCCTGACGGCGTGCCAGTCGGTCTGCCCGACTGACGCCATCGTCTTCGGCAACATCAACGACCCGAACAGCCGGGTGGCGACGCTCAAGGCGAGCCCGCGCAACTACGCGACGCTGGCCGAGCTGAACACCCGGCCGCGCACGACCTACCTGGCGGCGGTGCGGAACCCGAACCCCGCGCTGCCGACGAACCCGACGGTCGGCGGGCACCACGCGACCGAGACGTCGCACGACGCGAACGAGCAGCACTGATGGCGAATTCATCACAGACCCCGTCCACGGCGCTTCTCGAGCAGCCGATCCTGGCGCCGGGGCAGAGCTTCGAGTCGATCACGGAGGCCGTCGCCCAGATTCCGCTCGCGCGACGGACGCCGCTTGGATGGGTGGGAGCCCTCCTGATCGGCCTCTCACTGCTGATGGGCCTCCAGGCGGCCCTGGGCTATTTGGTCGTCAAGGGGATCGGCATCTGGGGCACGAACATCCCCGTCGGCTGGGCGTTTCCGATCGTCAACTTCGTCTGGTGGATCGGCATCGGGCATGCCGGAACGCTGATTTCGGCGATCCTGCTCCTGTTCGCCCAGAAGTGGCGCATGTCCATCGCCCGATTCGCAGAGGCGATGACGATCTTCGCGGTCATGTGCGCGGCGATCTTCCCCGTGTTCCATACCGGCCGGCCGTGGCTGGCCGCCTACTGGCTCTTCCCGTACCCGAACACGATGGGGATCTGGCCGCAGTTCCGCAGCCCCCTCATCTGGGACGTCTTCGCGGTCTCGACTTACGCCACCGTGTCGGTGATTTTCTGGTACGTCGGGATGATTCCTGACATGGCCACGCTGCGGGACCGCGCCGTCTCCCGGGTGAAGAAGGTCACCTACGGGATGTTGTCCATGGGGTGGCGCGGTTCCGCCCGGCACTGGCATCGCTACGAGGTGGCGTCGCTCATCTTGGCCGGCCTCTCGACTCCGCTGGTGCTCTCGGTTCACACGGTCGTCAGCTTCGACTTCGCCGTCTCGGTGATGCCAGGCTGGCACGCCACGCTCTTTCCGCCCTATTTCGTGGCCGGTGCCATCTACTCGGGATTTGCGATGGTGCTGACCCTGGCGATTCCCGTCCGGGCGGCGTACGGCCTCGAGCACCTCATCACGATGCGCCATATCGACAACATGGCGAAGATCATGCTCGCGACGGGTCTCATCGTGGGATACGGCTACACGATGGAGGCCTTCTTCGCGTGGTACAGCGCGAACCCGTACGAGCGCGGCATGATGTGGGAGCGCATGTTCGGGCCGTATGGCCCGTTCTACTGGACCTTGATCTCCATCAACATCGGCCTCGTCCAGCTCCTGTGGTTCAAGGCGGTCCGCCAGAACACGAAACTGCTCTTCGTGCTGTCCCTGGTGGTGAACCTCGGCATGTGGCTGGAGCGGTTCGTCATCGTCGTGACCTCGCTGGCGCGTGACTTCGTGCCGTCCTCCTGGGGGATGTACTACCCGACGTTCTGGGACTACCTCACGTTCGCGGGCACGCTCGGCTTGTTCCTGACCCTGTTCCTTTTGTTCCTGCGGTTCGTCCCGATGATCGCGATGTTCGAGATGAGGATGCTCCTTCCCGAGGCGCAAGCTCACGTCGATGTCGGTGGCGAAGCACACCTGCAGAAGGACGGACGGCACTAGGGCGTGGCGGAAGAGGCAGAGGGATCCATGCAGCACGGTGCAGCAGACACCAACCCGCTCCACGGAGTGATGGCCGAGTTCGACTCGGTGCAGGAGCTCGTCGCGGCGGCCCGGCGTGCGGTGGCCGAAGGCTACCGGCGGGCGGAGGCCTACACGCCGTTCCCGGTGGAGGAGCTGAACGACATCCTCCACGTGAAGCGCACGCGCCTGCCGAAGGTCATCCTGGCCGGCGGCATCCTCGGCATGCTGTCGGGGTTCGCGCTCCAGTACTTCATTTCGGTGATCGACTTCCCGCTCAACGTCGGCGGACGGCCGCTGGCGAGCTGGATTGCGTTCATCGTGCCGTCCTACGAGCTGACGATCCTTTTCTCGGCGATTGCCGCGGCGGTCGGCATGCTGGCCTTCAACGGCCTTCCGCAGCCCTACCACCCGGTGTTCAACGTGCCGCGCTTCGCGCTGGCGAGCTCGGACAGGTTCTTCCTGGTGATCGAGGCGGCGGACCCGAAGTTCGATCACGCGGGCACCGCCCGGTTCCTCGAGGACCTGGGCGCGAAGGGAGTGTACGACGTTGCGGAGTAGGACCTTCCTGCTGCTCGGCGTCCTCGCGCTCGCGGCCGCGGGCTGTCGGCAGGACATGCACGACGCGCCGCGCTACGAGGCGTTCGAGGCCAGCACGTTCTTCGACGACGGGCGGGCGTCGCGGAACCTGCCGCTCGGCACGGTGCCGCGCGGCTGGCTCAACGAGGACGAGGCCCTCTTCACCGGCAAGGTGGACGGCGAGCTCGTCTCCGAGTTCCCGTTCGCCATCTCGCACGACGACCTGCTCCGCGGCCAGGAGCGCTTCGCGATCTACTGCTCGCCGTGCCACGGCCTGCTGGGCGACGGCAACGGGATGGTCGTGCAGCGCGGCCTGCGGCAGGCAGCCTCGTACCACCAGCCGCGCCTCCGCGAGGAGCCCGTCGGCTACTTCTTCGACGTGATCACCAACGGCTTCGGCGCGATGCAGAGCTACGCCCAGCAGGTGCCGGTGCGGGACCGCTGGCTCATCGCGGCCTATGTGCGGGCGCTGCAGCTCAGCCAGCATGCCTCCGTGGACGACGTGCCGGCGGGGATGCGCGGCCGGCTCGACCAGCCGGCGTCCGGGGCGGAAGGTGAGCGATAGGACCATGGCAACGACCGAGATGTATCAGCCGCCGGACAGTCTGTCGGGCCTGCAGCGCTTCGGGCTCATCGCGGCGGTGGTGGGGCTGCTGCTCGCGGGCGGCGGGTTCGCGATGGCCGGGATCGACCGCTTCTACGAGGCCTACCTCGTCGCCTACACCTTCTGGATCGGCATTGCCCTCGGTAGCCTCGCCATCCTGATGGTGCAGCACCTGTCGGGCGGCGCCTGGGGGCTCGTGATCCGCCGGCCGCTCGAGGCCGCCGTGCGCACGATTCCCTTCATGGCGATCCTCTTCATCCCGGTCATCCTCGGGATGGGGCACCTGTACCACTGGAGCCACGCCGACGCCGTCGCGGCCGACGCGGTGCTGCAGGCCAAGGCGCCGTACCTGAACCCGACCTTCTTCATCGTCCGACAGGTGATCTACTTCGTGATCTGGTCGGCGATGGCGCTGCTGCTGACCTCGTGGTCGGCCGAGCACGACCGGACCGGCGACCCGGCGCTCCTGTCGAAGATGGCGCGCCTGTCCGGGGGCGGGCTCGTCGTCTACGGGCTGACGGTGACCTTCGCGATGGTCGACTGGACGATGTCGGTGAACCCGCACTGGTTCTCGACCATGTGGGGGTTCCTCTACATGGGCGGCCAGGGCCTGTCGGCGCTCGCGTTCGCGATCGTGATCCTGATCATGCTGGCGCAGGTGCCGCCGCTCGACCGCGTGGTGAACTCCTCGCACCTGCACGATCTCGGGAAGCTCCTCTTCGCGTTCCTGATGCTGTGGGCCTACCTGAGCTTCTCGCAGCTGCTGATCATCTGGTCGGCGAACACGATGGAGGAGATCCCGCACTACCTGATCCGGTGGGACACGAGCTGGGGATGGGTGAGCGTGTTCCTGATCGTCCTCCACTTCGCGCTGCCGTATGCGCTGCTGCTGTCGCGGGACTTGAAGCGCGACTCGGGGCGGCTGCGCCTCATCGCCACCTGGCTGGTCGCGACACGCGTCGTCGAGTACTACTGGCACGTGGTGCCGGAGTTCCACCCGCAGGGCCTGAGCCTGACGCTGCTCGACGTGGCGCTGCCGATCCTGCTGGGCGGCATCTTCGTGACGCTCTACACGATGCAGCTGCGGGGCCGCCCGCTGCTGCCGGTGAACGACCCCGGCCTGGCGAAGGCCCTGACGCACCACGTGCACTGAGAGAGCCGAAAGCCATGTCTGACACGCACGATCTCGAATACGGCCCGACCCCGCCGGGGGCGGAGTACGAGCACACCGACATCGAGCCGGGGATCGGCTACCGGTTCGCGATCTGGCTCGCGGTGGCGATGATCCTCTCGGCGGGCCTCGTCTACGGCATCTTCTGGTACTTCGAGCGCGCCGAGCGCGCGGCCGACCAGGCCGCGCAGGTGTTCCCGCTGGCGGCCGGGCGTCCCACGACGCCGCCGGCTCCACGGCTGCAGAACCAGCCGTTCAAGGACGTCTACCTGCTGAAGCAGCACGAGCGCGAAGTCCTCTCGAGCTACGCGTGGGTGGACAAGGACAACGGAATCGTCCGCATCCCGATCACGGAGGCGATGCGCCTGCTCGAGGCGCGCAGCCTGCCCGCGCGGGCCGCCGGCTCCGACGGCGCCGGCCGCGTGGTCGCCGACAGCTCGGCGGGTCGCACGAGCGTGACGCGCTAGCGGAGGCGGTTCCGGGCGAGACAGGGGCAGGTTCCGCGAACGACTGCCCGCAAGTGGTGAAAGACGTGAGCAAGACCAGGATTCGGGGGATCGCGGCGGCGGTGGCGATGCTGGTGAGCGCCGCGGCGGCGCACGCGCAGTCCACGCTGCCGGGCGTCGAGGACGGCCCGGCGACGCCGTCGGGCCAGGCGGTGACGCAGCTGGACGGCGTATCGATCGACCAGAAGCTGAACGCGCAGCTGCCGCTGGACCTGCCGTTCAAGGACGAGACCGGCCGCACGGTGCGGCTGGGCGACTACTTCGGCGAGCGCCCGGTGGTCCTGGCGTTCGTGTACTACGAGTGCCCGATGCTGTGCACCCAGATCCTGAACGGCATGACGAGCGCGCTGGTGGCGCTCGACGAGACGGCCGGGCAGGAGTTCGACGTGGTGACGGTGAGTTTCGATGCGCGGGAGACGCCGGTGCTGGCCGCGGCCAAGAAGACGGCCTACGTCGAGCGGTACGGCCGGGAGGGCACGGCGCCCGGCTGGCATTTCCTGACGGGCGACGAGTCGTCGATTGCGAAGCTGACCGAGGCGGCCGGCTTCAAGTACCGGTGGGACGAGGCGACCCAGCAGTTCGCGCACGCGAGCGCGATCATGGTGGTCACGCCCGATGGGCGGATGTCGCGGTACTTCTACGGGATCGAGTATGCGCCGCGTGACCTGAAGTTCGCGCTGATGGAGTCGTCCCAGGGGCGCATCGGCTCCCCCGTCGACAAGATCCTGCTCTACTGCTACCACTACGACCCGAAGACCGGGTCGTACGGGCTCGTCGCGATGAACGCCGTGCGGGTGGGCGGCGCGGTGACCCTCGTGGCGCTCGTGGGCTTCGTGGTGGTGGCGATTCGGCGCGAGAAGCGCGCCGGGCAGTAACCCTATGTCTTCTTCATTCTCGCTGTTTCCGGTCCAGGCCTCGACGTTCGCCAACGACGTCGACTCGCTCTACTTCTTCATCGCGACGACGGCGGCCTTCTTCGCGCTGCTCGTGACGGCGGCGGTCATCTTCTTCGCCATCCGGTACCGGCGCCGGCACGACGGCGAGGTCGGGGCTCGCATCGAGGGCAACCTGCCGCTCGAGCTGCTCTGGTCGGTCATCCCGACCATGATCGCGATGGTGATGTTCGGGTGGGGCGCCTCGGTGTACTACCACGTCCGTCGTCCGCCGGCCGAGGCCCTGCAGGTCTACGCCGTCGGCAAGCAGTGGATGTGGAAGTTCCAGCACCTGGAGGGGCAGCGCGAGATCAACGAGCTGCACGTGCCGGTGGGCCGCCCCGTCAAGGTGACGATCACGTCCGAGGACGTGATTCACAGCCTCTACTTCCCGAACTTCCGGACGAAGATGGACGCCATCCCCGGCCGCTACACGCAGCTCTGGTTCGAGGCAAGCGAGCCGGGCACGTACCACATCTTCTGCACCGAGTACTGCGGGACGAACCACTCGGGGATGATCGGCCAGGTGGTCGTGATGGACCCGACCGACTACCAGGCCTGGCTGGCGGGCGGCACCAACGAGGGGTCGCTGGCGCAACGGGGCTCGCGGCTGTTCGGCGAGCTGGCGTGCAACTCCTGCCACCTCGACAACGGCCAGGGCCGAGGGCCGTCGCTCCAGAACATCATCGGCACCACGGTGACCCTGCAGGACGGGTCGTCGGCGGTCGTCGACGAGGCCTACCTGCGCGAGTCGATCCTCAACTCGCAGGCGAAGGTGCTCCAGGGCTACCAGCCGCTGATGCCCACCTTCCAGGGTCTCGTCAGCGAGGAGGGCATCGTGGCCCTCATCGAGCACATCAAGTCGCTGTCGCCGGAGGCGACGCTGTCCCCATCGGCCGAACCGGCCGGAAGCGACGCGCCGCCGGCTGAAGGGGCCCCGCCGCAGGCTCAGGGCCCGAGCTCCGGCCAGAACGAGTAACCGCCATGGACGCCACGCCTACAGTCAACTACCTCACCAACGGCCACGGCTTGAAGTCGTGGCTGCTGACGAAGGACCACAAGCGGATCGCGATCCTGTACCTGATCTCGATCTCCGTGATGTTCTTCCTCGGCGGACTCTTCGCCGTCGGCATCCGCATGGAGCTGGCGACGCCGGCCGGCGACCTGCTGTCGGCCGAGACGTACAACAAGTTCTTCACGATGCACGGCGTGATCATGGTGTTCTTCTTCCTGATCCCGTCGGTGCCGGCGGTGCTCGGGAACTTCCTGATCCCACCCATGATCGGCGCGAAGGACCTGGCGTTCCCGCGCATCAACCTGCTGTCCTGGTACATCTACGTGCTGGGCGGCATCTTCACGCTGGCGGCCATGCTGCTCGGGGGCGTGGACACCGGCTGGACGTTCTACACGCCCTACAGCGCGGCAGCGTCGAACACCAACGTCATCCCGACGGCGCTCGGCGTGTTCATCAGCGGGTTCTCCTCGATCCTGACGGGCCTCAACTTCATCGTCACGATCCACCGGATGCGCGCGCCGGGCATGACGTGGTTCCGGCTGCCGCTGTTCGTCTGGGCGCACTACGCGACGAGCCTCATCCAGGTGCTCGGCACGCCGGTGGTCGCGATCACGATCCTGATGGTGTTCGTGGAGCGCGCGTTCGGCTTCGGGATCTTCGACCCGACCCGCGGCGGCGACCCGGTGCTCTTCCAGCACCTGTTCTGGTTCTACTCGCACCCGGCGGTCTACATCATGATCCTGCCGGCGATGGGCGTCATCAGCGAGCTCATCTCGACCTTCTCGCGGAAGACGATCTTCGGCTACAGCTTCGTGGCGTTCTCGTCGCTGGCGATCGCGATCTTCGGCTTCATCGTGTGGGCGCACCACATGTTCGTCGCCGGCATCTCGGTGTACGCCGCGATGGTGTTCTCCTTCCTGAGCTTCTCGGTCGCGATTCCGTCCGCGGTCAAGACGTTCAACTGGACGGCGACCCTCTACAAGGGATCGATCTCCTTCGAGACACCGATGCTCTACGCGTTCGGGTTCCTGGGCCTGTTCCTCATCGGCGGCCTGACGGGGCTCTTCCTCGCGACCCTCGGCATCGACGTCCACGTCCACGACACCTACTTCGTCGTCGCGCACTTCCACTACATCATGGTCGGCGGCGCGATCATGGGCTACCTGGGCGGCCTCCACTTCTGGTGGCCGAAGATGGTCGGGCGCATGTACTCGGAATTCCTGTCGCGCATCGCGGCCATCCTCGTGTTCGTCGGGTTCAACCTCACGTTCTTCCCGCAGTTCATCCTGGGCTACCTCGGCATGCCCCGCCGGTACCACATGTACGTGGACGAGTTCCAGGTCCTCAACGTGCTGTCGTCCGCCGGCGCGAGCATCCTGGGCCTTGGGTACCTGCTGCCGGTCATCTACCTGCTGTGGTCGCTGAAGCACGGGGAGATCGCCGGGCCGAACCCCTGGAAGGCCTCGGGTCTCGAGTGGCAGATCGCGTCGCCGCCGCCCACCGAGAACTTCGCGGTGACGCCGATCGTGACCCACGAGCCCTACGAGTACACGCCGCACGTGGCGAGGGAGAAGCACGTTGTCTAACGCGGTCGCGCACGCAGACGCCCACGGGGAGGGCCATGCCCACCACCCCGCGCTGCAGCACCATTTCTCCACGATGGCGCAGCAGAAGGAGGCGGGCACGCTCGGGATGTGGGTGTTCCTGCTCACCGAAATCCTGTTCTTCGGTGGCATGTTCATGGCCTACACGCTGTATCGCGTCTGGTACTTCGACGCGTTCGCGGAGGCCAGCCGCACCCTCGACCTGACGCTGGGTGGCTTCAACACGGCCGTCCTGATCGGCAGCTCGCTCACCATGGCGTTCGCCGTCCGGGCGGCACAGCTCAACCAGCGCAAGGCCATCGTCGGCTACATCGTCGCCACCGTCATCCTGGGCGGCGTGTTCCTCGGCGTGAAGGCCGTCGAGTACGAGCACAAGTTCGTCGAGCACCACGTGCCCGGCCCGAGCTTCGTCTGGGAAGGCGCCGGCCACGAGGAAGGCGCCGCGGCGCCGGCCGAGCACGAGAGCACGCGCGCCGCCATCGAGCAGGCGGGCGGCGTCGAGGCCCACAACGCGCTCCTGCAGGGCCGCACGCAGCTGTTCTTCAGCCTCTACTTCCTGATGACAGGGCTGCACGCCCTGCACATGATCATCGGCATCGGCATCCTCGGTGTCATCGCCTGGATGGCCAACCGCGGCAAGTTCGACGCCGAGTACTACGCACCGGTCGAGATGGCGGGCCTCTACTGGCACTTCGTCGACATCGTGTGGATCTTCCTGTTCCCGCTGCTCTACCTCGTCGAGAGGCACGGATAGGTCATGTCGCACATCGCCTCGAAGGGCTCCTACGTCACCATCTTCCTGGCGCTGATGGTGCTGACCGCCGCGACCGTGGGCGCGGCGTACTTCAACCTCGGCATCCTGAACTTCCCGGTGGCCCTGGCCATCGCCACCGTGAAGGGCACGCTCGTCGTGCTCTTCTTCATGCACGTCAAGTACAACAGCCGGCTGACCAAGCTGGTCGTCGTCTCCGGTTTCTTCTTCCTGGCGCTGCTCATCGGCCTGACGATGGTGGACTACGGGTCGCGAGGGTTCCTGGGGCTGCTGGAGCAGCTGCAGTAGTCGGGCCGGCCGGGCCTGCGGCCCGGCTGTGAGGCCGCCTCTCGCTTCGCTCGAGGCGCCGGGACGCCTCACGCGCTGAGCGGAGCGAAGCGCGGCCTTGCGAGCGCCCCACGCGGTGCGAGTCCATGCCTTACCCATCCTGGACCGCCTACTGGTCCGATCGCCGACTCGACACACACCACACCGACCTGCTCGACCAGCTGCTCGCCGCGGACGGCTACGCCGATCCGGGTGCGGCCATCGACCAGGACGCCTGGCGACGGTATGTGGCCGACGTCGCCGAGGCCCTCGAGATTGGCCCGGACACCAGCGTGTACGAGGTTGGTTGCGGCGCCGGGGCCTTCCTTGTCCCGCTCGACCAGATCGGCTGTCGCGTGGGTGGAAGTGATCCGTCAGCCGCCCTGGTGGCGGCCGCCGGGGCCGCGATGCCGGATGGTCGGTGGTCACAGGGCGAAGGCGCCGCCGTCGATCCCGCGGAGCCCTGGGACATCGTCGTCTGCAACGGGGCGTTCGCCTACCTTCCCGACCACGACTACGCGAGGGGCGTGCTGGCCCGGATGGCCGCGAAGGCGACCCGCGGCTTCGCGGTGCTGGACGTGCCGGATGCCGACGACGCGGAGGCCGCGGCGCGGGCGCTGGCCAGTGCCCGCCACCCCGAGTCGCCCGATCGGAGCGGCCTCCACCACACCCGGTTCGGCCGATCGTGGTTTCTCCACCAGCTCGCCGAGATCGGCGTGACCGCGGTGCACGTCGCCGAACAGCGAATCCCCGACTACGAGGCCGGCGTCTTCCGCTTCAACGTCTTCGCCCGCCTCTAGCCCTCACCGGCCGCAGTCGCGCGGCCAAGGAACTCGAGCACACGCTGGGCAAAGGCGGCCTTCTGCCGATCGACGGCGAGAAGGTGGGCCGACTGCTCGAGCCAGGCCGTCTCAACGGCGGTGACCCGCGACAAACGGGCCGCGACTTCCCTGGCGTCGCGGCGCGGCACCGTGCGATCGAGGCGTCCGTGCGCGACCAGCACCGGCTGATGGACCTCCGACAAGAGCCGGGTCGACTCGCGGAGCAGCAGGTCGAGCTCCAGCACCGCGCGCACGGGATAGACGTCCGTCGAGGACAACAGCAGCGCCGCGGCCGGATCGGACACATCCGGCCCGCCGCGCTTGCGCGCGAAGGCCAGATCACGCCGGCCGGGGAACTGCCGCATCAGCCACGCCCGCGTCTGGAGCCGCGCGCGCTGCCAGAGGCTGAGGCCGAGCGGCGGCGCGATGAGCACGAGTGCCTGGACGAGGTCCGGGTGCGTGACCGCGAGGTCGACGGCAAGGGCCGCGCCCATGGAGGCGCCAACCACGGCCACCGGTGCACCGGTCGTGGCTGCCACACTCGCCAGCGAGCCGTGCGCGCCAGCCAGCCAGTCCTCACGCGTGGCGGACTCCATCGCTGCCAGATCCACGCCGTGTCCGGCCAGGAGCGGGGCATCGACGATGTACCGCGCGGACCGCAGGGCATCGACGAGCGGCGACAGCTCGTCCGGCGAACCCGTGAACCCGTGAAGGCAGACAACGCCACGGACGGGAGCCAGCGACCTCTTCACCGAATGGAAGTGTATCCCGCGGGACGGCCCGCCTACGCGTCGCCGGGACCGGGAGGTTGACGGCCAACGTAGTCGGGGTAGTGGCGCACGAGGCACTCGGGGCAAAAGCCGTGACTGAAGTCGGCTTCCGAGTGGCTGCCGATGTAGTCCTCGAGCTGCCGCCAGTAACCGCCATCGTCGCGAATCTTCTTGCAGTGCGCGCAGATGGGGAGCAGCCCACGCAGCACCTTGACCCGCGCGAGCTCCTCCTGCACGCGACGCTCGAGCGCGGCCGCGCGCCGCGCGAGTCGGCGCGTCCGGAAACGCACCACGAGCGCGAGCACGCCGGCGAGTGCGAGCGCGGCGCTCGCCCGGGCCCAGCCGGTCTCCCACAGGTACGGGGCGACGACGAACGACGCGACCAGCGGACGCGTCCAGCCGCCGCTGCCGGTGCCGGGGAGGCGAGCTTCCACCTCGACATCCCAGCGCCCCGTCCCCAGGTTCTCGATTCGGAGCTCGGACGATGCCTGTGGGGCCGACCACTCGGGCCGGAGCCGCGGAATCCGCGTCCGGTACTCGACGTTCACGGGACGCGGCCACGGCGCGCTCCAGCGGAGCACGAGGCTGCGCTCCTCGGGTGGCAGTGACGCCACGCCCAGGCCCGGATCGATGGAGCTCTCGCGCCAGAACGTGCGGAGCGCGGCCGGCGGCAGGGGCTCGGGATGAGGCGAGAAACGGGCCAGGCCGCTCATCGTGCCGACGAGGACGTCGCCGTCGGGCCGCACCAGGAGGCCGTGAGTGTTGCACTCCTCGGCGATCAGGCCGTCGCTGGCGTCATAGACGGTCCATCGGCCCTCGGCGAGATGTCCGACGCCAGCGGATCCGCCGGCCCAGACCGTGCCATCCTCAGCTTCTGCCAGCGAGTAGACCGTGGTGCCGGGCAGCCCATCGTCCGTCGTGATGGCGCGCCAGGTGCCGTTGGCGAACACACCGATCCCCCCGGCGCCACCAACCCACATCTCGCCGTTCGCGCGCTCGAGAAGCGCGTAGGCGAAGCTCGGCGCGCCTTCCGGAAGATCGACCGGGAGCGGCCCGGAGCCACCGGCGGCCAGCCGAGTCACGCCGCGGCCGGTGGCGAGCCAGATTTCGCCGTTGGGCCGCCAGACCACGTCGCGCACGTTGGGATCCGTCAGCTGCGCATTCAGGGGGTGTGGGCGCCAGCCGTTGCCATCCTGGACGAGCACCCCCTCGGTGGACGTGGCCGCCCACCAGGCCCCATCCGGCGCGCGGAACAGCGCGTTGACGAAGCCGGAGGGCAGGCGCAGGATTCGCCGGAACGGTCCACCGCCGCGTGACTCGAACAGCCCGAATCGCGCACCCGCCCAGATCACTCCAGGCGTGGGCTCGATCGCGAAGCGCACGTCTTCCGTGATCCCCTCGTCACGTCCGTATGTGCGCAGCTCGCGGCCATCCCAGTGCCAGACGCCACGGCTGAACACCGCGACGAGGTACCCACCGGCGGCGGTTGGCGTCACGCTGAACGCGTACACGCTCTGGGTGTCGTCCGGGTCGCGCCAGTAGGTGCGATGCGACCAGGCCTCGCCGATCCACTGCTGGAGGCCGATGCCGTTGTAACCGAACCAGACACTGCCCGTGCGATCGCCGAGCAGGGACGTGACCGTCGCATCGCGAAGGCCGTTGAGCGGCGTCCACCGCTCGGCCCGGCCGTCCGCCGTGATGCGCGCCACGCGGCCGTGATCGCCACCGACCCAGATCCGTCCCCGACGATCCTCACCAATCGACCGAATGCGACCGCCGTCCCACTCAGGCAGCTCGATGGCACGCCAGGCGGCTTCGCCTGACGCCAGCGCGTAGACGCGCCCATCGTCTCCGCCCACCCAGCAGGAGCCATCGGTGGAGAGCCGCAGGACCGTGACCGCGGCATCCGGCGGGGTGTGGCCCAGGAACGGGCCGACGCGACCATCGGCGATGACCGCCACCCCCTGCCGGCCCCCGGCGACAATGGTGCCGTCGCTGCCGGACGCGAGGGCCACGAAGCCGTACGGCTCCTCCTGGCCACCGGCAATCTCCCACATGCCGCCGCCGGACGGCAGCGTCCAGACCGATCCCTGCCGATCCACCGCGTACAGGCGTCCGTTCCCATCCTCCGCGACGGAGATCACCGGCTCCGGCGTGTCGATGCGCGACCACGCCCGCCCGTCCCACGCATACAGCGCCTCGTTGCCGGCGAGGAGGACGCCTCCATCCCGTCGATCGACGATCGCGTAGAACGGGCCGCTCAGGGGCGCGCCCGGCAGCGGCGCAAGGCGTTCCACCGTACCGCGCTCCACGCGCGCCACGCCGTCGAGCGTGGCAATCCAGATCACGCCCTCGCGATCTTCATGGAGCGCCACGACAGTGGATTGCGGGAGTTCGCGGGAGGCCGCCCCGCGGGTGAAGCCCCGGAAGGCGCGCACGGGGGTCACGTCCTGGGCGGCCGAGGACCCGGCGGTGAGCAGGAGGGCGACGACAACAGACGCGCGGAGCGGACGGACCATCAATTCAAGCGCCTGTCGCCAGTTCCGCGATCGTACTTGCCCGCTCCGTGGGGGTCAATGCCGTCCTGCCGCCCGGTCGGCCGCGATCTCAGGCGGGGACGATGGGTTCACCGGCCCGGATTGTCAGGTCCGGCACGAGACCGCGTGGGCCGCGACGGGTCTGTCGCCGTGAGTCGGTGAAGGTGAACGACGTCTCGTCCCACCTGAAGACGGCGACGTCGGCCACCGCGCCGGCCGACAGTGTTCCGCACCCATCCGGGAACGGGAAGGCCCTGGCCGCGGCGGACGTCGCGCGGGCGATCGCCGCCTCGAGTGGCAGCCCGAGCAGCACGAACTTCGACAGCGTCGCCGGGAGATCGATGACGGGTCCCTGGATATTGCGCGCGTGCAGATCGCTGGAGATCGTGTCGGGCCACCAGTCCTGGTCGGCCGCCTTCTCGGCCGTCTCCCAGGAGAAGTTGCCCGACCCGTGCGCGACGTCCATGATGACGCCACGCTCGCGCGCCTCGACGAACGACTGCCGCACCCGTCCCCGCTGGTCGAGCACGCCGTTGGCATCCTCACGCAGCGTGTGGGTGAGCATGTCCCCCTTCCGGAGCTGCGCCACGATGTCGTCGAGGGGAGAGGGTGAGCCGCCGATGTGCACCATCAGGGGCACGCCTGTGGCCTCGGAGGCCTGGCGCGCGAGGCCGAGGACCTCGAGATCACGGCCGGCCGCCAGGCTGGGTGTCAGCCGCACCTTGATGGCGACGATCCGCTCGCGGTTCGCGAGGATGGTGGCGACAGCCGCCTTGGGATCGACCCAGGCAGGATTCGCGAGCTCGTCGAGCGTGACGAGCCCGACGGTGGAGATGTTGAGCGCCGCGTAGATCCGCGTCCGGGACGGCTCGATGATGTACTTCCGGAAGCCCGCAAACGTCGTGGCGCCCGCGGATCCGCCGTCGACGACCGTGGTGACCCCGTGGGCGAGCGAGCCGGCATCGGCGGGTGCCGCCACGCCGGCGATGCCATCGAACACGTGCACGTGCACATCGATGAGGCCCGGCGTCACGATGCGGCCCCCCGCGTCGATCACCCGTGTCTGCGGCCCTCGGGCCAGGCCAGGTCCCACGCGGACGATACGCCCGTTGGTGATGCCCACGTCTGCGGGCCCATCGATGCCGTTGACGGGATCGATGACCCGCCCGCCGGCGATGACGAGATCGAACGCCGGCTCGGGCTGGACCCCGGCCCACAGGCCGAGCGCGGGCAGGGCGGCCAGCGTCCCGAGGAACTCCCGCCTGTTCGTCATGGCGCGGTCCCGCGTCTGCCCTACTGGACCGCGTGGTAATGCCCGTGCTCGGGCGACCAGACCTGGCCCGCCGGGGCGGCGGCGGTGCCTTCGTCACCCAGGGAGGCGACGCCCATGATGGCCGCGGCGGCCATCAAGCCGACCATCACCGCAATGACGAGGCGGCTCACGCCCGCGGAGCGGTCGCGGCCTTCGCAGCAGCGCTTGAACTTCTTCCCGCTTCCGCAGGGGCACAGGTCGTTCCGGCCGGCCTTGGCATGCGTCATGGTCGAGCTGCCTCCTTCCTGGAGGCCCATTCTGCCAGATGCGGCGCGCCGGGGGCTACTCCGCGCGCATGGCGACGACCGGGTCGACGCGGGCCGCGCGCAGGGCCGGCAGCAGGCTGCCCGCCAGCGTCATGACCCCCGCAAGACCCATCGCGCTCACGAACGTCAGCGTGTCGCCGGGATCGACGCCGGCGAGCAACGCCTGGATGAAGCGGCCGACCACGAACGCGGTGGCAGCCCCGGCCAGGATGCCTGCCGCGGCGAGGGTGGCGCCACGGCCCAGCACCATGCGCAGGATGCCGCCCGGGTGGGCGCCGAGTGCCAGCCGCACGCCGATGTCGCGCACCCGCGCCGACACCGCGAACGCCAGCAGACCGTGGATGCCGATGGCTGCCAGCCCGAACGCCACGGCGGCAAAGGCGCCGAGCACCCAGAGCTGGCTCTGGCGGGAGGCCGTCTCGCCGTCCACGATGTCGGCCAGTGGCAACACGTCGGAGATGGGCTGGCGCGGATCGGCGCGCGTGACGACTTCGCGAATCGCGGGGAGCAGGGTCCCCGGCGGGAGGCTCGCGCGCACGACGAGGTCGCGTGGCGTGTAGCCGATCAGGCTGCTGCCCGGCTGCTGCGACGCCGGCAGGTACACCTGCGGCTCGCTGTCGCGCTCGAGGCCACGCACCTTGATGTCCGCGACGAGCCCGACCACGCGCCGCGGCGAGAAGGCCATGTAGAAGGTCTGGCCGATCGGGTCGCTGTCCGGCCAGTGCTGGCGGGCGAAGGACTGGCTGACCACGGCCACGAACGCCGTGTCCGTGGTATCCGTGTCGGCGACATCCCGCCCGCGGACGATGGGGATGGCCATCGTCCTGAAGAAGCCGGGCGTCACGTACCGGAGGCTGGCCGTCGGCGCGTGGCCGGGCACGGGGGGCTCCGCCCCCGGCGCCACCGGCCAGATGCCGCCCCGCATCACCATCGGGAGGAAGCTGATGTAGGCGGCGCTCGTCACCCCCGGGATGGCCTCGATGTCGCGGGTGACACGCTCGTAGAACCGCAGGCGCGTGTCGGTCTCGCCGTACTCCGGCATCGGCAGGTCGGTGCGCAGGGTGAGCACGCCGTCCGCCCGGAAACCGGGGTCCACCTGTTGCACGCGCCATAGAGCCCGCATCAGCAGCCCGGCCGAGATCAGCAGCACGACGGTGATCGCGACCTCCGCCACAACCAGCCCGGTGCGCAGGCGCTCCGTCCGCCGGCTCGTGCCGGCTCGCGCGCCGTCCCGAAGCGCCGAGGTGTCGGCCAACCTGTTCATGCCGAGGGCGGGGCCGATGGCGAAGCCCACACCGGTGGCCAGCGTCATGAGGGAGGCCACCGCCAGGAGCCGGAGGTCCACGCCGGGTACCTCCCCGATCGGCAGCACGTTCGGCACGAGCCGTGAGATCAGGGGCGCCGCGGCGAGCGCGAGGCCGACCCCGAGCACGCCGCCGGCGCCGGCCAGCAGCAGGCTCTCGGTGAGCGCCTGGCGCACGAGCCGCTCGCGGCCGGCGCCGATCGCGGCTCGGACGGCGAGCTCCTGGCGTCGCGCCAGGCCCCGGGCCAGCAGGAGGTTCGCCAGGTTCGTGCAGGCGATCAGCAGCACGGCCAGCGCCGCGCCGACCAGGGCGTAGAGCAACAGCCGCGGACGATCGGCGATCTCGTCACGCAGCCAGACGACCGTCGCCCCGGTCCCGGCGTTCGCCTCGGGAAACTGGCGTTCGAGCGCCTGCGCGACCGCGGCGAGCTGCGCCCGCGCCTCCGCGATGGTGGCTCCGGGCTTGAGACGGGCCGTCGCCCGCAGGTAGAGGTTGGCGCGATCGTCGTCTCCGCCATCGGCGTTGAAGCGGAACGGCGTCCAGAAGTCCTGATCCGCCGTCGGGAACCCGAAGCGCGCCGGCATCACGCCGGCGACCACCGCGGGTTCGTCGCTGAGCATGATCGTCCGGCCCACGACGTCGGGAGCGGCCTGGAAGTACAGCCGCCACGCGCGATCGGACAGGACGACGACTCTCTGGGACGCCTCGCGGAAGTCCGCGGCGGCCAGTGAGCGGCCGCGCGCCGCCGGGACGCCCAGCATGGGGAAGAAGTCCTCGGTGACCCAGGTGCCGTCGAGACGGACCGGTGTCCCTTCGCCCACGAGGTTGGCCGGGATGCCGGTGACGTAGGCGGCCATGTACTCGAAGGCCGTCTGCCCGGCCTTCCAGTCGCGGAAGTTCAGGGGCGAGAGCTCCATGCGCGAATAGCCGCGCGCCGACTGGTCCTGCCAGACGTTCACCAGCCGGGATGCTTCCGCATACGGCAACGGGCGAACCAGGACGAAGTCGGCCAGCGAGAAGGTCGCGGTCGTCGCGCCAATGCCGAGCGCCGACACCACCACGACCGTGCTCGCGAACCCGGGGGCCCGGCGCGCGGCTCGCAGCGCATCCCGGGTGTCCTGACGCAGGATGTCGAGGTGGATCCGGCTGGCGTTGGAAAGCACGTCCGCCACGGCCTCGATCCAGAAGTGGACGACTGCCAGGGGGCCGTGGACCTCGCCCCGCCGCCGGGCGAAGACCGCCACGAGCTCGGCGCCATAGTGGGCGCGGAACGACGCCGGGTAGAGCATGAGGAGAAGTCTGTAGAGGCGCATCAGCCTCTCCCCGTCGCGAAGCCGCGGGCCCGGGCGAGGCGGAGCAGCGTCGCGAGGCGGCGCGTCTCCGCGCCGGCGACCTCGCGGCCGAATCGCGTGATCCGGTAGTACCGCCGGCGCTCATCGTCCAGCTCGGGCGCGGGACGCGTGTGGACCTCGTCGATCAGGTCCTGCTCGAGCATGCGCTGGATCGACCGGTAGAGCGTGCCCGCGCCGAGGGTCACCTCCCCGCCGGTGCGGGTGGCGACCTCCTGGATGATGGCGTAGCCGTGGCGATCCTCGTCGGCGAGGGCCAGCAGGATGTGGAAGGTGGCCGCCGGCAGCGGCAGCAGGTCGTCAGGCTCGAGCGCGTCGCCCATGAGCGCCAACTATATCCGTACCGCATATAGTCGCAAGGGTTATAGCCGATGGGGGACGAGTCAGTGGGGACGGAGCGCGGGCCGGATCCGCCGGATGACCGTGGCCCACGGTCCCTGCTCCACGCGTGCGAGCTCCTCCACGCGCGCGCCGTCCACGAGGTACGGGCGGCCATCCCATGCGCGTGGCTCGCGCAGGGAGACGGCCACGTAGCCGTCCGGCCCCTGGCGCCCGACGATCCGCAGTGGCCAGGCGCGATCACCCGCCGCCGCGCGGGCGGCGGCGAGCGGGCGCGCCTCCTCGGCCCACGGACCGCACGGCGCGAGGTCGTCGCACCGCGTCGTGCCTGGCGCAATCGCATCGAAGGGCACGGCGTCGAGGCAGCGCTGCCAGGCACGCAGCAGATCGAGCGTGGGCGCGTCCGGCAGGTCGGCCCAGAGCCCATCGTCGTAGTGGAAGGTGGTGTAGAAGCGCGCGAGGCGCGAGACCGCGCCGTAGGCGCACGCGACCGCGGGAGACGACTCGTGGTCGTCGGTGCCCCCCACGCCGCGCGAGCCGAAGTTGATGGGCTCGCCCGAGAGCACCGGCATCAGCTCCTGCCGGATGACGGGCAGGTCCAGCGACGCGGCGAGCCATGTGAAGCCGCCGGCGCCCTTGTCGCGGGGGAGGTGTGTGTCGACGTAGTCGGCGGGCGGCCGGGCCCAGGTCGTCTGGCCCGCGATGGCGGCACTGGTGTTGGTCAGGTTCAGCAGCGCGGCGGGTGCCGTCTCCGCGACGATCCGTCCGAGCCTCACGACCGCCTCGGCCGAATCGGCCATGCCGATGTGGTTCCACTCGTTCGCGATCTCGAAGAGGACGTGCGAGCGCCCCCCCACGAGAGGCGCCACCCGCCGGACCATCGTCTCTGCCGCGGCGGCAGTGGCCGCCGTGAAGTGGTCGCTGCGGTCGGGCACCGTGGCTCCGAGAGGCTCGATCGCCGCGATCAGCGTAAGGCGGACGTAGAGGCCTTCGTGGCCGAGCGCGTCGACGAACCGTGGAAGCTCCTGGTAGAAGCGCTCGCCCGCATCCGGTCCGACATGGAAGCCGCGCCGGTCCCAGAACGGGCCGCCCAGCGTCAACATCACACGCAGCGCGGTGACGCCCTCGCGGCGCATGGCGGCCGCGTATCGCCTGACGTGCGCTTCCTCGCCCTTCAGCCAGCGCGCGTACAGGGCGAAGGCCGAGACCTCGCGGTAGTCCTTGACGGCGCCCGTCTGCGCGTCGCAGAAGAACCGCCCGCACACGTCGAGCCGTGGGGGAGGTGTGTCGTCAGCCGCGGCCGCCGTGCGCACCGGCGCCGCGAGCAGGAGCAGCAGCAGGGCAGCGGGCACGAAGAAGCGGGACGCGGTCATCCTCAAGATATGACTCCGGCTGGCTGCCGTGGGCCGGGCGCCGCCGGACAGCCACCTGGAATCGGGTCCGCGGAGGAGGAAAAGGGGGGGGCAGTGCCCCGGGCCACCTGTGCAATCCGTGCAATCTGTGGCGTGCCACATGGCGGGTGCGGTCGGGGGCCATCTATGCCAGACTGCCGCACGAGGAGGACGCCTGATGCGTTCGAACGTGATGATCCTGACCGCCGCCGCGCTCACCGCCGGGCTGGTGGTCCCCGTGGCCACGCGCCCGGCGCCGTCGTCCGAGACGGCGGCGTTGCAGGCCACCGACCCCGTCGAGACGCTGGTCGGCCGGCTCGATCTCGAAAAATACAAGGCCACCATCAAGGGGCTGACGCAGTTCGGCGATCGCCGCCAGGGCACGACGCGCAATCGCGAGGCCGTGGACTGGATCGAGGCGCAGCTCAAGAGCTACGGCTGCACGAACACCGAACGGATTGTCTACGACTACCAGCCGCCACCCCCGCGGACGGGGCCGCCCCCGTCCCGGCCGGCGCAGACCGGGCCACCGACGGCTGTGGGCGGAGGGCGCCCACGCGGCAACCGTGCGGCCACCGGCGTCAACAACGATCCGATGAAGCAGCCTGATGAGGCGCTGCGGACGCTGAACTCGGAACCGAGTACGCCCGGCCGCCGCGAGGAGGTCTACTGCACGAAGATCGGCACGACGCACCCCGACGAGATGTACATCATCGGCGCGCACATGGACGGCCACGGCTGGGGCGAGGCGGCCAATGACGATGGCTCGGGGACTGCCATCGTGATGGAGCTGGCGCGCGTGTTCCATTCCCCCGGGGTCCAGACGGAGCGGTCAATCCGGTTCGCGCTCTGGAACAACGAGGAGACCGGCCTGAACGGCAGCCGCGCGTATGTCGAGCAGCGGGCCGCGTTGCAGGGCAAGGAAGATCCCGCCGGCTCGGGCAAGTACCCGGAGCCGAAGTGGCTGGGCATGATCCAGCACGACATGATGCTCTTCGATCACGGCATGCCGCGTGCCGACGGCACCCTCAGTCCCGAGCAGCGGCCTGAAGCCGACGTCAACATCGAGTTCCAGATGGACTCGAAGATGTCGGAGGCCTCGCAGAAGCTGGCCTGGGCGCTGCACCAGGCCAACGGCCGTTACGCCACCGACTACCCGGCGCAGGTGGGTCCCCACATGACCAACACCGACTCCACGCCCTTCATGGACCACGTGGCGTCGGTGAGCCTGCGCGAGAACGAGCGGGGCGTGCAGATCGGCAGTGGCTGGGATCCGCACTGGCACCAGCCCACGGACCGGTACCAGACGTTCTCGGACAAGGACTTCCGGCTCGGGCTCAACGCCGCGCAGACGACGCTGGCCGCGGTGGCGCAACTGACCGGCGCGACGGTCAAGTAGGCCGGGAGCGAGACGAAATGGGGACAGTCCCCTTCTCCGCTGGTTCACAGACGGAAGAAGGCGACAGTCCCCCATTTCGCACCTCGCACCTCCGTGCCGCACCTTCGTGGGGCACCTGCGTGCAGCACCTCCGTGCGGCACCTGCGTGCGGCACCTCCGTGCGGCACCGCCGTGTGGCACCTGCGTGCAGCACCGCCGTGCAGCACCTCCGTCTTACATCGCCTGCAGTGACACGCTGACCTTGACCTCGTCGCCGACGAGCAGGCCGCCGGTCTCGAGCGTGGCGTTCCAGGTCAAGCCGTAGTCCTTGCGGTTCAGGGTGACCTCGGTCTCGAACGCGAGGCGCTCGTTGCCCCAGGGGTCCTGCGCCTTGCCCAGATAGGTGACCGGCAGCACCACCTCGCGGGTGACGCCGCGGATGGTGAGGTCACCGGTCACGTCGTACTGGTTGCCGGTGGTGTGGGCGATCGAGCGGCTGACGAAGGTGAGCGTCGGGTGCTCGTCCACGGCGAAGAAGTCGGCGGAGCGCAGGTGGGCGTCGCGGTCCTTCTGGTTGGTGTCGATGCTGGCGGCCTGGATGGTCAACGACACCGACGAGCGCGTCGGGTCGGCCTCGTCGAAGTCGATGGCGGCGTCGAACTCGGCGAAGCGGCCGCGCACGCGCGTGATGAGATGACGCACCTGGAAGGCGACCTCCGAGTGGGCCGGGTCGGCCTTGTAGGTGCGGGTGGCGGTGGTGGTGGTGGCGGTACTCATGGCAGACTCCCTTGATGCGTGTTTACGCTATATCCGTTTAAACAGATAAATGCCCTGGCAAAGGGCGGCTATCCCTCTTCGCGGCCGACGCCCGAGCGGACCTCGTCCAGCAGGCGAATCAGTTGCTTCTGTCGTCCCTCGCCAAGCCCCCCGAGCAGCCGCTCGTGCAAGGCCCGGATGGGCCGATCCATGTCGTTCACGGTTGTGAGGCCCCGCGCCGTCAGCCGGGTGCGCACCATCCGGCGGTCGTCGGCCAGCCGCTCGCGCGCGATCAGCCCCAGCTCCTCCATGCGATCCAGGAGCCGTGTCACATCCGGCACGGCCCGCAGGAGGCGCGCGCCGAGCTCGTTCCGGCAGAGCCCGTCCGTGCCCGCGCCCCGCAGGATCCGCAGCACGTTGTACTGCGTCGGTGTCAGGTCGTGGGCGCGCAGCGCCTGCGCCACGGCATGGTCGAGCACCGCCGCGGTCCGGCTCAGCGCGAGATACGCCTCCTCCGCAACACTGCGGAACGGCTTCGTCTGTTGCAGCTCGGCCTGAAGCGTGCCAACCATGTGTCCATATTAGGTGTTATCACATTGGATGTCAACACCCTTTTTGGCGGCTCGGCCAGGACACGCACGGCCCACAAGGACACAGCGACACGGAGACACGGAGACACGGAGACACGGAGACACGGACACACAGAGACCCCAAGGTCGGCCCTCTCCGCGAATGACACGCCGCGGCCACTCAGTCGTCATGCGCGGCTATACGGAATGCCCAACCAGGCGCCCTCTGTGTCTACGTGCCTGCGTGTCTCCGTGGCCCGTGATCTACCGCCGCCGCCACGCGCGCACGAGGTCGACGCACACGACGAGCAGCACCGCGAGATACGGGATGAGGGTGGGAACCCGGAAGAGCCCGAGCAGGTAGACCGCGAGGAAGAGGACCGCCGCCCGCAGCGCCCAGCGCCGCAGGCGGACACGACGCGCGTTCACGCCGACAGCCTACTGCACGTCAATCGTGCGCATCACCGGTTCGTTCGGCGGCAGGTCCCCGAACCAGCACACGAGCTCGTTGACGAGATCGAACTGCAGGGTGTACCGGCCGGCGGGCAACGCCGGCGGCAGGTCGATCTCCAGGGCGATGTCCACCCGTTCACCAGGCGCGACATCCCCGTCGAGCATCGTGCGGCCCGGACGGTCCGTCACCAGCCGGCCCGACTCCGCCAGCACCTTCACGCCCGCCGTGACGTAGCCACCCAGCGGACCTGGTGTCGCCAGCCAGATGGTGTCGCCCGTGTTGACGGCGGTGAGCGCAGGCACGACCTGCCCGGCGCGTGCCGACGCCGGCAGGTCCCGCACCTCGAGAGCCCGCCCGAGCCGTCCCGGTCGCCGCGAGGTCGGAACCCGCTGGCCTTCCCGCACCAGCACGGCGAATGGATGGTCGCGCTGCACGTGATCGACCAGCCCGCCAGGCGTCAGCCGGGCGTCGGGATGGACTCCCCTCCGGAACGGGCCCACCTCATCGTCGGGCACGAGCACCAGATCAGGATGGAGTGTCGCGGGGAACGCGGCAAACGAGAACCCGGACCGCCGGGCCAGGGGCAGGAACTGAAGGACGTCGAAGGCCTCATCGCCCTCGCCGAGCTCGCGGATCGCCCGCTGGGTCTGTCGCTCTTCGAGGTGCCGCGTCCCGGGCTCGGAGCACACCAGCCGCCCTTCGGGCCGCAGCACCCGCGCGAACTCGCGCACCGCGCCAGGCAGGTCCGGCACGTGGTGCAGGACGTTCATCGCGAGAACGGCGTCGAACGACCCGTTGGCGAATGGCAGCGATTCGGCCACGGCCTGCGTGACGGCCACCGTCCCGGCGACACGCTCACGGTCGTGCGCGGTCCGGGCGAGGTTGTTCCGCATCGCCTGGTGATCCGGGTCCATGGCCACCACGTCGTACCCGAACCGCGCGAGCATCTCCGACGAGAAACCCGAGCCGGCGCCGACGTCGAGCACCCGGTCGCCCGGCCGGCAGTTCAGCAGCAGGATGCACGTGGCGAGGTCGAACAGCAGGCGGGTGCCGGCATCGTGCGTCGAGACGCAGACCGGGAACAGGCCTGCGGCAAACGGGTCACGTGCCTCGAATGACGGCGGAAAACGTCGGGCCATGCGTGGAACCGGAGCCAGCCCGGTCCACCAGGACCGGGCGAAATAGGGGGAGCCCATTCTGCCGGATGGTGCTCCCCTCGTCCAGCGACGCCCGCGGGTGCCGGGCTACTTCTGCGGGACCCTGATGACCTCGCCCGGCAGCGACGGCGTGTTCACCGGCTGACGCCGGGCCTGGGTGGCCTGCTCGAAGCTGTACCCGAGCGCGAGCAGCCGCGCCTCGTCGAACGCCTTCCCGAAGAACGAGAGGCCCACCGGCAGCTGATCGCTCGTGAACCCCGCCGGCACGATGAGGTCCGGGTAGCCGGTGAGGTTGGCGATGTTCGTGCCCGAGGGCCCGCCTCCACCCCCGCCACCGCCATCCGACGCGATGAGCCCAGGGCGGCGCGGCGACGTGGGATACACGATGGCGTCGAGCCGGTTGTCGGCGAAGAGGCCGTCCACGACGGTGCGGATGGCTGGCAACACGTGGTCGTGCACCGACAGGTACTGGTAGCTGTCCATCCCGGCCGCGGCCTTCTCCTGCTTGAACAGGCTCCAGCGGTTCGGGTTGGGCCCGGCCCCGTCGGGACGTGGCGACGTGAACGCCTCCGCTTTCGCGATGAGCTCGTCGATGTTGTGCGGATAACCGGGCTTCAACGTCCCGAGGTACTGCTCGATCTGCACCGGGAACTCCGGCCAGCGCACGGCGGTGTAGAAGTCGCCCATGCCGTCGATCAGCCACCGGGGATACCGCACGTCCACAATCGTCGCGCCCGCCTTCTTCATCGCCTCGACCGCGGCCTCGACGACCCAGTCGACCTCGGCGTCCTGCCCCATGAAGTCACGCGCGAGCCCGATGCGTGTGCCCTTGAGTGCGCCGGCGTCGAGGGCCGCCACGTAGCCCGCGTGCGGGTGATCGCCGATCTTCTTCGTCGCGTCGTCCGCGGGATCGGGACCCGCAATCACCTCGAGCACCGCTGCGATGTCCGCGACGTGGCGCGCCAGCGGGCCACCGGTGTCGAAGCTGAGCGCGAGCGGGATGATCCCGTCACGGCTCACCAGCCCGTGGGTCGGCTTCAGCCCGACCACGCCATTGGTCGTGGACGGCCCGCGGATCGAGCCGCCCGTATCCGTCCCGAAGCCGAGCGGCGCATAGGCGGCGGCAACCGCCACGCCCGTGCCCCCTGAGGAGCCGGACGGCGTGCGGGCGAGATCGTGGGGGTTCAACGACTGTCCACCCAGCGAGCTGTGGGTGCTGCCCGAGGCGAACTCGGACATGTTCACCTTCGCCAGGATGATCGCGCCCGCGTCCCGCAACTGCTTCACGATGAACGCGTCGTCCGGGGGCAGGGAGCCCTCGAGCAGCACCGAGCCACCGGAGGTCTGCATGTCGGCGGTGTCGAAGTTGTCCTTGAGCACCACGGGGATGCCGAAGAGCGCCGAGCGCCGGCCCGTCGACTTGCGTTCGACATCCAGCGCGCGGGCCGTGTCGAGGGCCTTCGGGTTCAGCGTGATGACCGCATTCAGTTTCGGGCCCTGCTCGTCGTAGGCCTTCACGCGATCCAGGCACATCTGGACGAGCTGTTCGACGGTCAGCGTGCCGGCGTCGAGCGCCGCGCCGATGTCGGCGATGGACGCGTGATCGAGGTCGAGCGTGCGCGTCTGCGCGACGGCGGCGGCCGGCGCGAGCAGGCTCGCGGCCAGCGCCAGCACCGCCGCCCGGGAGCGGAGGGTCTTCAGCATGCGCAGCACTTTGCCACAGCTCGGCGCCCGTACGATCGCCTTCCGTGATCCGCACATTTCTGTCTGGGCCTCCTGCAAATTTGTGCGGTAGGATTGGCCCGAATTCCGCCCGCCATGGCCTACAACGTCGCCCCGCCCCGCGTCGTCTCGATTGCCGATCTCCGCCGACTCGCCGAGCGCCGGCTGCCGCGCATGACCTTCGACTACATCGACGGTGGCGCCGAGAGCGAGCTCACGCTGCACGAGAACTGCCGCGCCTACGACGACGTGGTGTTCTGGCCGAAGTGCGCCGTGGCCAACCCCGCGCCCGACCTCTCGACGACGGTGCTCGGCACCCGCCTCGCCCTGCCGTTCATGCTCGCGCCGGTCGGCAGCAGCCGCATGTTCTATCCACGCGGCGAGGAGGTGGCCGCGCGTGAAGCGGGGCGCGCCGGCACCGGCTACATCCTCTCGACGTTGTCCGGGTGCCGCCTCGAGGACGTCAAGGCCGCCACTTCGGGACCCGCGTGGTACCAGCTGTACCTCCTTGGGGGCCGCGACGTGGCCACGAGCGCGATCCAGCGCGCGAAAGCCGCCGGCTTCGGCGCCCTGGCCGTCACCATCGACACGCCGGTCGCGGGCTTCCGTGAGCGCGACGTGCGCAACGGCGTGAAGGAGCTCCTCTCCTGGAACCCGTTCGTGATGGCGCCGTACCTGTGGCAGGTGATCTCGCGTCCCTCGTGGCTCGCGGGTTTCCTGGGTGACGGCGGCATGATGAAGTTCCCGAACGTCGTGCTCCCCGGGCAGGGCCCGATGGAGTACGCGGATGTCGGCGCGGCGCTCGCGCAGTCCACCGTCTGCTGGGACGACCTCAAGTGGATCCGCCAGGTGTGGGACGGACCCATCGTCGTGAAGGGCGTCCACCGCGGAGACGATGCCCGCCGCGCGATCGACGAAGGCGCCGACGCCGTGGTGGTCTCGAACCACGGCGGCCGTCAGCTCGACGGCGTCGCCGCGACCATTCGTGTCCTGCCCGAGGTCGTCGACGCCGTGCAGGGCCGCATCGACGTGCTGCTCGACGGCGGCATCCGGCGCGGCAGCGACATTGCCAAGGCGCTGTGCCTCGGTGCGAAGGCGGTGCTGATCGGCCGCGCCTACGCCTACGGGCTCGGTGCCGCCGGCGGCGACGGTGTGCGCCGCGCGATCGAGATCCTTCGCGACGACTTCTCCCGCACGCTCACGCTGCTTGGCGTGGCGGCCGCGAGCGAGCTCGGCCCCGACCTGGCCGAGGCACCCGCGTCCTGGCGTCGCGCCCCTGCCCCCGCCCCCGTGGCCTGATCGCCCGAACGCCCCGCCCTCCCGCCGCCGGCCCATGCTTGGCCGGGTCCTTGCAATTCGCCAGCGCGTCCGTTGAGTCGCATGCCTGGGAATCCCGCGAACGAAGCTGGAGTGTTCCCCCCCACACCGGATCTGTTCACTGGTGAGGCACTGCGACGCCCGAGGCGGCGCTTCCGCGGTCCCCAAGCGGAACGCCGCCTCCCTCATGGAGGTAGAGAGATGCGCAAAGTACGGCAGACAGTTTCCCTGGTGCTCGTCGTCCTCTTCACGGGCATTGCGTCCCCCCTGGCGGCCCAGCAGATCCACGCCGTGGATCCGGGACAGATGACCCAGGCGCTGGCTGACAAGGTGCAGCAGGACGAGGCCCAGCGCGAGTCCATTCGCCGCGTGCTCGATCGCTCGGAGGCGCAGGCAGCGGCCGACCGCCTGGGCGTCGACCTCGCCGACGCGAAGTCCGCGGTCGCGACCCTCGACGGCAGCGAGCTGGCGGAGCTGGCCGGGTACGCGAACACCGTCGACACCACGCTGGCTGGCGGCGCGGACACCATCGTGATTTCGGTGACGACGCTCCTGCTCGTCCTGATCCTCATCGTGCTGATCGCGAAGTAGCGATGCGGATCCGACCGGTCGTCCGCCGCTTCGTGCTGGCGCTTGCGCTGTGCGCGCCGGCGGCGGCCGGTCTCGAGGCCCGCGCCGGGCACGAGGATCCCGCCCTGCTCGCGGTGCCCTACCTGGCGCAGCCGGAGGCCCTCTGTGGCGGTGCTGCGGTGGCGATGGTGATGCGGTACTGGGGCGACGACAACGTCTACCCGGACGACTTCGCGCCGCTCCTCGATCGGGCGGCGGAGGGCATCCACGCCGACATGCTGGCACGTTCCGTCCGGCAACGAGGCTGGACGGCCCTGGAAATGGGCGGCCCCGCAGCCACGCCCGCCCTGCTGCAACGGCACCTGTCCCGTGGCAGGCCCGTTGTCGCGCTCGTGCGCGTCGCGCCCGAGACCTATCACTTCGTCGTCGTCGTCGGCTGGACCGCGGACGAGGTCGTGCTGCACGACCCCGCGCGCGCCCCCTACCGGCGGCTCAGCCCCGGGGAATTCGAGCGTGAGTGGACGGCCGCCGAACGGTGGGCGCTTCTCATTGTGCCGGGCCGCGACGACACGACGGTGTCGGCGCCGGCAGTGGCGTCGGGTCCACCCGCGTCGCGGTCGCCCCGGACGTCCGCCTGCGATGGTCTGGTCGCGAGCGGCGTCGATCACGCGCGCCTCGGAGATCTGCGCCAGGCGTCGAGCCTGCTCGAGCAGGCGACCGGCGCCTGTCCCGCTGACGCGGCCGGATGGCGGGAGCTGGCGGGCGTGCGGTTCCTCGAGTCGAACTGGCCCGCCGCCCGGACGACGGCCGAGCGCGCGACACGTCTCGACCCGGGTGATCCCTACGGCTGGCGGTTGCTCGCCTCCAGCCGCTTCCTGGACGACGATGCCGAAGGCGCGCTCGACGCGTGGAACCAGATCGGCGAGCCCGCCATCGACGAGGTGTCCGTCGACGGCCTCGAGCGCACCCGCCATCCCGTCGTCGACCGGGCGGCAGGCCTCCGGCCCCGCGAGGCCTTGTCGGCCGACCACCTCCGCCGTGCGCGTCATCGCCTGGAGGCGCTGCCGGCCATCGAGCGGGCCAGGGTCAGCTACAAGGTTGGCGACGATGGTCGCGCGGACGTGACGATCGTGGCGCGGGAGCGGGCGTTGATGCCGAAGGGACTGTGGCCACTCGCGACGCTTGGTGGCCGGGCCCTGCTGGGTCGCGAGGTCAAGGTCGATGTGGCCAGCCCGACGGGCAGCGGCGAGGTGTGGAGTGGCGCCTGGCGCTTCTGGCCCGCGCGGCCACGCGTGGCCCTCGGGCTGGCAGTGCCGTCACCCGGTCCCCTGCCTGGCGTCACGTCGATTGACCTGTCGTGGGAGCGCCAGACGTACGCCGCGCAGGAAGGAGTCGCCGAGGTCCGCGAAGGCCATCGTCGGGCCGGCGTGCTGGTGTCGGACTGGCTGACGGGCCGCCTCCGCTGGGAGCTCGGGGCATCGCTCGAAGGCTGGAGCGATCGCCGGCACGCCGGCGCGACGGCCGGCCTCGACCTGAGGCTGCTGCGCGACCGGGTCGCGCTCGGCGTCTCGGGCTCGGCGTATGCGCCAGGGAGCGGTCACGCCGGATTCACCACGTCATCGATCGGCGCGGCATGGCGATCCACCGCGGAGCGCTCCGTACGATCGCGCTGGCTCGCTCACGCCGGCGTCGAGACGGCCGGGGCATCGGCGCCCCTGGATCTCTGGCCGGGTGCCGGAGCGGGGCACGCGCGTGCCGCGTTCCTGCGCGCCCATCCACTGCTGAGCCATGGAGTGCTCGAGGGACCGGTGTTCGGCCGGCAGGTCGCGTACAGCTCCGTTGAGTACCAGCACGCCGTCTACCGCGGGCCCGTGAGCGTGGATGTCGCCGCGTTCACCGACGCGGCCCAGGCCTGGTCACGGCGGGCCGGCGATCACTCGCCGTTCCATGTGGACATCGGCGTGGGGTTCCGCGCGTCGGCGCCTGGCGTGGGCGGCACGGTGCGTCTCGATTTCGCGAAGGGCCTGCGCGACGGTGGCTTCGCGGTCTCCGCTGGCTGGGCGCCGGAGTGGCCCTGGCGCTGACGAGCGTGGGACGGACGGGCCACGGCGACACGAGGACACCGAGCAGCCGACGTTTGCTGACGCGCCTCTACCTCGTCGCTCCCTGGTGTCCCTGTGGGCTGTGACTACGCGGCAAGTTCCTGGGCCGACTCGGGCGGCGTCGCGCCGCCGAATCGCCCGGCGATTGCGAAGAGGAACGGGTTCACCGCAATCGAGATGATCGAGGCGGCGATGACGACCTGGTAGGCGGCGTCGGGGATCAGCTCGAGTTGCCGGCCCAGCACCACCAGGATGAACGAGAACTCGCCGATCTGGCCGAGTGCCGGCGCGATCGCGGCGGCTGTCTGCCGCGACTCTCCCAGCACGCCGAGGATGGCTGCGGCAATGAGCGGCTTGCCGATCACGATCAGGAGCGTCACCACGACGACGGGGACGGGCGAGGCCAGGACCGCCTCGGGATCGAGCATCATGCCGACGGCGGCGAAGAAGATGACGCCGAAGAGGTCGCGCAGCGGGCGCACGTCGGCCGTCACCTTGTGGCTGACGGGTGACCCGGCCATCATCACGCCCGCGAGGAAGGCCCCGAGCGCGACCGACAACCCGAAGACCATGTCGGCGGTGGCCGCAATGAACAGCGCGATGACCACGCCGGCCAGCGTGAACAACTCGTCCGAGCGCGTGCGATCGACGAACTGCAGCATGCCCGACGAGAGGCGGCGCCCCGCATACAGGACGAGGAACGCCAGGCCCGCGACGTTGATGGCCGCGATCAGCAGGGCAAGCGGGACGGACGAGGCCATGCCGGCTTCGCGGAAGCCGTAGGCGACCAGGCTGTCGCCGGCGCGCACGAGCGTCGACACGACCGTGTCGGCCTGCGCCGTGATGTCCGGCTGCCGCCCGCCGAGCGACGGGGCCAGCATCGGCAGGAGCACGAGCACCAGCACCGAGAACATGTCCTCGACGACGAGCCAGCCCACGCCGATGCGGCCGGCCGGCTGCTCGAGGGCGTCACGCGCCTCGAGAGCCTTCACCATGACGATGGTGCTGGCGACCGACGTCGCCAGGCCGAGCACGAGCCCGCCGCCGGGCCCCCAGCCGAAGAGCAGGCCGGCGCCGATGGCCAGCGTCGTCGTCACGAGGCTTTGCAGCAGCGCACCCGGACCGCGACCCGCCGGACCTTCATCAGCTCGGCAATCGAGAAGTGCAGCCCCACCCCGAACATCAGCAGGACGATGCCGATCTCACCGAGCTGGTCGGCCAGCTCCGCGTCGGCGACGAACCCGGGCGTGAAGGGCCCGATGGCCAGCCCCGCGGCCAGGTAGCCGACGATTGCGGGAACGCGGAGGCGGCTCGCGATCAGGCCGCCCGCCAGCGCGAACGCGAGGACGATGGCCAGCTCGTCCAGCAGGCCCAGTTGCGCGTCCCAGGCGGCCGTCAGGACTTCCGAGGGCATGGGGGGAATTATAGGGACGGAGGTGCTGCACGGGGGTGCTGCACGAAGGTGCCGCACGGGGGTGCTGCACGGGGGTGCCACACGGAGGTGCGGCACGGGGGTGCGGCACGGGGGTGCGGCACGGGGGTGCGGTACGGAGGTGCGGCACGGAGGTGCGGCACGGTGGTGCGGCACGGTGGTGCGGCACGGAGGTGCGGCACGGAGGTGCGGCACGGTGGTGCGGCACGGAGGTGCGGCACGGAGGTGCGGCACGGAGGTGCGGAAAAGGGGTCTGACCCCTTTTCCGCGGAGGGGGCTTGTGAAGACGCCGCCGGCGCGGGCTCAGGCGCGGCCGGCGAACTCGCGCGTTTCGGTGTGCACCTTCACCTTCTCGCCTTCCTTGATGAAGAGCGGCACCTTGATCTCGAGCCCGGTCTGCAGCGTCGCGAGCTTGGTGACGCTGCCGCTGGCCGTGTCGCCGCGTGTACCGGGTTCGGTCTCGGTCACCGTGAGCTCGACGTGCGGCGGGAACACGAGGCCGATGGCCGTGCCGTTGTACTTCTGGATCTGCACGACGAGGTTGTCGACGAGCAGGTACTTGTCGTCGCCGACCTGATCGGCCGTGAGCGCCATCTGCTCGTACGAGGACTGGTCCATGAAGTGGAACTGGTCGTCCGCGTAGAGGTACTCGGCGGTCACCATCTCGAGATCGGGCTCGCGGAACTTGTCGCCGGCCTTGAAGGTGCGATCGAACACCGCGCGAGTCAGGAGGTTGCGCATCTTGAGTCGCACCAGCGTCTGTCCGCCGCGGGCGGTCGGCTTCGAGATCTCGACGTCGAGGCAGTGGTACGGCGCGTCCTCGTGTTCGAAGTACATCTTGCGTTTGACGTCGATCGCCTCGATCATCCCGGCCATTGCTGGTCCTCGCTGTGCGGCGTGCCGCGGAAATAGGAACCCCCTATTCTAGGCCAACCCCGCGCCTGTCCGCAGTGCGCACCATCGTGTGGCACCGTCGTGCCGCACCTCCGTGCCGCACCCCCGTGCCGCACCCCCGTGCCGCACCCCCGTGTAGCACCCCCGTGTAGCACCTCCGTGTATCACCCCCGTCCCGGGTGTATAGTCGGCCCTGCGGCTCAGTGGGGATGCGCCCGCCATTCCGGACGCAGCGAAGGAGAGACTGTGGAAAGCATCATCGCGAAGCTGTTGAAGGACTTCGAGGACGGCCGGATGTCCCGGCGGGACCTGATCAGGAGCCTGGCCATGGCGGCCGCGGCCGTCCCGGCCGCCGGACTGATCGGCCAGGCCGAGGCCAGCACGGGCACGACCGGCAGTCTCGAGGCGATGGCGGCGGCCTCGCCGTGGAAGACGACCTGGCTCGACCACATCTCGTACCAGGTGTCGGACTACAAGAAGAGCTCGGAGTTCTACGCCAGCCTGATGGGCTGGGAGCCCGGCGAGGACACCGGGTCCCAGGTGACGATGAAGATCGGAGACGTCGGCGGCATCATCATCCGCAACCGGCGGCGTCCGGGTGGCGGCCCCGGCGGCGGTCCGGGCGCGCCCGGCGCCGGCGCGGGTCCGGGCGCCGGCCAGGGCCGGGGACCCCAGGGCCCGGTCACCGGCGTGATCGACCATGTCTCGTGGGGCGTGACCCCGTGGGACAAGGACACGGTCAAGGCCGAACTCGAGCGGCGCGGCCTGAACCCGCGCCCGGACTTCCAGGATGGCGGGTTCGAGAGCTACCACGTCAAGGATCCGGACGGCTGGGATCTCCAGATCAGCAACGTCAACAGCAAGGCCAAGGCCTAGCATCCCGGGCAGCCGCGCGGCCGCGGGGCCGCGCGGCTGGCCCGACCCGCCTCAGACGCTCACCACCTGCCTCGCGCCATCTTCTGCCGAGAAGAACTCCGCGGGCGTGAACCCGGTCAGCCGCGCGATCACCACGCCGGGAATCGTCTGCGCGCGCGTGTTGTACGCCTCGACCGCGCCGTTGTAGTAGTTGCGCGCGAAGGCAATCTTGTTCTCAGTGTCGGCGAGGTCGTGCTGGAGCTGGGCGAACCGCTCGGTGGCCTTCAGGTCCGGGTAGGCCTCGGCGACGGCGAAGAAGGTGCGCAGCGCGCCGGTGAGGGCGGCATCGGCGCGCGCGGCCTCACCGGGGCCCGATGCGGCCGTCAACGCGCCGCGCGCCTCCACGACGCGTGTGAGCGTGCCGCGCTCGTACTCGGCGTACCCACGCACCGCCTCCACGAGGTTCGGGATGAGCGCGGCGCGGCGCTGGAGCTGGACGTCGATGGCGCTCCAGCCTTCACGCACGCGCAGCCGCGACTGGACGAGGCCGTTGTAGAGCAGCACGGCGATCACGAGCGCGACGAGCGCCAGCCCACCGGCGAAATACGACACCATCATCGGACGTCCCTCGCCTGCCTCACCAGCTGCCCCCGCCCCCGCCGCCTCCACCCCCGCCGGCCGAGCCGCCACTGAAGCCGCTGCCGCCGGACCCGCCCGGTGTCGAGGCCATCGCGCGCGACACCGACGTCGAGAACGAACCCAGGCCTGCCGAGAAGTGCCCGGGATCGAACCCGTGCGTCGTGCCGACATACCACGCCGCCGTGGCCTGCTGGAGGTCGATGTCCTTGAACGTCCGCGCCCACTTGTCGACGCACTGGAGCGCCACCGCGTACGGCAGGTACGTCGTGAAGATGTTGGCACGTTCGGCGAACGCCTGCTGCTGGACCTCCGCGGTGCGGATGTAGCGGGCGAACCCGAGCGCGCGCCAGAGCACCTCGCGTCCCCGCGCCGAACGACGGGGCATCGCGCGGGCGAGCGCGATCAGGCCGATGGCGCCGACCACGAGCGGCAGCCCGAGCAGGCCGAGCCCGGTCGCCAGCCCGAGGCCGATGGTTGCCGCCACCGAGGCGGGCAACAGGAAGACGCCGATGACGGCCGTCACCGTCCGGATCGTGTTCGGGTTGCGTGGGAACCAGCCGCGCTCCAGCGCGTCGGCGTACAGCGCCTTCTTGGCCCGGGCCAGATCCTTGTAGAACTGCTGCTTCAGGTCAGACAGCTTCGTTGTCGTCCCATCCTCGAACAGGCCGTCGAGGACGATGCGCTCGTACTCGAGCAGTCGATCGTCCGGAGCCTTCAGTCGATCGAGCTGCCAGTCGGTGCTCCCGAACCAGCCGGTCTTCGGCAGCTCCGTGATCTTCAGGTACCCGCGCACGGCCATGTCGATGATCGTCGCGGTCACGTCGAGCGTGTCGGCGCGCTCGTCGACGAGCAGGCCCATCTGTCCGGGCCGGATGCCGTCCGGCGGCTCGAACTCCACGGCAACCGGCCGGCTGCCGAAGAGCGGCACGGTCTCCTCCGTCGTGTCGGTGGAGAGGTACTGCATCGACACGAATCGCCGATCGCGGCCGACCCGCCACCAGAGGTACCAGAGACCGCCGACCATCGCCACGATCCCGGCCGCCATCCCGCCGAGGATCGGCGTGGTGTGCTCGAACGCCTGCGTGATGTCACGCGGCCGGTCCACGAGAATCGGCGACGGCGCCGCGACGGCGCCCTTCGCGAGCCCCACCACGATGGTCATCTGTTCGCCGGCGGCCAACGCTCGCGTGGCGGAAAACGTGGCCGTCGTGCCGTCGTGGCCGGCGCGGCAGTGCTCGCCCGCGCCGCGCCCCTGGAAGCAGTCGACCCGGGTGATCGAGCCGGCCGGCGCCGCGACCGTCACCGTCGCCGACTCGACAGGCACCGGCCAGGTCCCTGTGGCGTTCCAGTAGAGCTCGTCGTGGTCGGGGAAGCCGTTGAGGGCGCCGTCGAGTGCGTACGCGATGCGGTAGGTCTGCTCGCCGCTGATGGTCACGTCTGGATCGCCGATGCGCAGCCGGAGCAGGCCGCCGTCGCGAGACCGCTGGAAGGGATACGTCCGGCCGTCCGCGGCGGTGATGCCTCGTACGTCGATGGCGTAGCGGCGATCGTGTGTCTCGTCGTACCGCAGGCGATCGACGAAGTCGCGGAAGATGCCGTGCCGCTCGAGGCCCCGGAAGTCCACATCGAGCGTCTCGACCGCCGTGATCCCGCCGTCGGTCTGGATCTCATACGCCACCGCCATCCGCTCGATCACCCACCCATCGTCCTGCGCGGCAGCAGGCAACGGCAGCGCGGCGATCAGCAGGGCAACGACGGCGAGGCGGCTCGTGATGCGCATCGGCTCCGGGGGTATTGTCACCCACGGCGGCGAAAAAGGGGTCAGACCCCTTTTTCGCCCGGCCGCCCTGTCGCCGTATCTGTGCATCCCGTCCCATCTGTGCATCTGTGTCTTCTCTGTGCCATCTGTGCTATCTGTGGCCTATGAAACCTCCCATCATTCCGGCCCATCGGTGGGCATGGGCGGCGGCCTTGCTCCTGGCCTTCATGGCCGCGCCGCTGGCCCAGCAGTCGACCCCGCCCCAGACGCCCGACATCCCGCCCAGCTTCACGACTCCCACGACGAACTTCGACTACGAGCGCCGCGTCGAGATGATCCCGATGCGCGACGGCGTGAAGCTCTACACCGTCATCATCGTCCCGAAGGGCGCGAAGAACGCGCCCATCCTGCTCACCCGCACGCCGTACAACGCAGCCGGCCGCGCCGGGCGCGGCCTGTCGATGAACATGCGATCCGTCCTGCCGCAGGGGGACGAGGTGTTCGTGGACGACGGCTACATCCGCGTCTTCCAGGACGTCCGGGGCAAGTACGGGTCCGAGGGCGACTACGTGATGACGCGGCCACTCAAGGGACCGCTGAACCCGGGTGACACCGATCACTCGACCGACGCCTGGGACACGATCGACTGGCTGGTCAAGAACCTGCCCGAGTCGAACGGCAAGGTCGGCATGCTCGGCAGCTCCTACGAGGGCTTCACCGTCGTCATGGCCCTCGTGAACCCGCACCCTGCGCTCAAGGTCGCCGCGCCGCAGAGCCCGATGGTGGACGGGTGGATGGGCGACGACTGGTTCCATTACGGCGCCTATCGCCAGACCAACTTCGACTACTTCGCCGGCCAGACGACAGCCCGTGGCGGCGGCACGTCGGTGCCGCGATACACCTACGACGACTACACGAACTTCCTCCGCCTCGGATCGGCCGGTGCCTTTGCCGAGGCGCACGGCCTCGACCAGCTCCCGTTCTGGCGCAAGGTCGCCGAGCATCCGGCCTACGACCAGTTCTGGCAGGAGCAGGCGCTCGACAAGGAAATGGCGAAGCAGCCGCTCACCGTACCGACGATGTGGCTGCAGGGCATCTGGGACCAGGAGGACATGTGGGGGGCCATCCACAGTTACTTGGCCGTCGAGCCGAAGGACACCGGCAACGACAAGAACTACCTGGTGATGGGACCGTGGCGGCACAGCGGCGTCAACTACGAGGGCTATTCGCTTGGTCCCCTCCGCTGGGAGGGCGACACGGCGCTGCAGTTCCGGCGTGACGTGGAGAAGCCGTTCTTCGACCAGTACCTGAAGGACGGCGCGCCGAAGGCGGACACGCCGCCCGTGCTCATCTACAACACGGGCGAGAACCACTGGGACCGCTTCGACAAGTGGCCGCTGGCCTGCGCGGACTGCCAGACGAAGATGACGCCAATCTACCTCGCGGCGGACCAGAAGCTCTCGTTCGATGCCCCGACCGCCCCGGATGCACAGTCGGCCGCCGGCGGCGACTCATACGTGTCCGACCCGGCGAAGCCGGTGCCGTACCTCGTGCGGCCGGTGAGCTTTGCCGACGGTGCGCGCTGGCGCACCTGGCTGCTCGCGGACCAGCGTGAGTTCGCGTCGAGGCCGGACGTGCTGGTCTACGAGACCGAGCCGCTGGCCGAGCCCGTCCGCATCAGCGGGGCCCCCGTCGTGAACCTCGTCGCCTCGACGACGGGGACCGACAGCGACTGGGTGGTGAAGCTGATCGACGTGTTCCCGGCGGAGATGCCGGACGATCCATCGATGGGCGGGTACCAGCTCGGCATCGGCATGGACATCTTCCGCGGCCGGTACCGCGAGAGCTTCGAACACCCGCAGCCGATCGAGTCAGGCAAGCCCCTGACCTACCGCTTCGTGCTGCCGACGGCCAACCACGTCTTCCTGCCGGGCCACCGGATCATGGTGCAGGTGCAGTCCACCTGGTTCCCGCTGTACGACCGGAACCCGCAGAAGTACGTGGAAAACATCTTCTACGCAAAGCCCGAGGACTACCAGAAGGCCACGCAGCGCGTATACCACGCCGCGGGCGCGGCAAGCGCGATCGAGCTGCCGGTGGTGGCGGTGAAACAGTAGGACTCGCGGCTTCGCCGCTCGCTGGGACTCGTCCTCGC
>JBFWVR010000007.1:0-170647 GCA_050246635.1 Vicinamibacterales bacterium | reverse complement strand
TCGAGCTTCGAACTTCGCTGGGACTCGTCCTCGCTGGGCGAGGCGCTTCGGACTTCGCTAGGACTCGGCCGCTTCGCGGCCTCGCTCGGAGAGCTCCGCGCTTCGATGGCCGTAGTTCCCTCGCGAGGCGCCGCCGGCGCCGAGTCCGAGCGAGCCGAAGGCGAGTCCCAGCGAGCGGCAGAGCCGCGAGTCCTAGCGAGCGGCAGAGCCGCGAGTCCCCTTCCGTCCCAGCTTCGTGACGATGTCCCACTCGGCCTTCGTCACGGGCTGGACGGAGAGGCGGCTGCCCTTCTGGACGACCTTCATGTCCTCGAGGCCCTTCGTCTCCTTCAGCGTGGCCAGCGGGACGACCTCAGGGAACCGCTCGACGAAGCCGATGTCGACCATGTACCAGGTGGGGGCGTCCTTCGAGCTGCCTTCGTCGAAGTAGGTGTGTCCCTTCTTCCAGGCGGTGTGATCGGGGTAACCCTCGCGCACGATCTCGGCGAGGCCCGCGACTCCCGACGGGTCGGCGTTCGACGCGTAGAACAGCACGCCGTCACCGACCTTCATCTGGTCCCGCATGAAGTTGCGCGCCTGGTAGTTCCGCACGCCTTCCCAACTCGTCTTCCCGTCGCGCTTCAGGTCGTCGATCGTGTACGCGTCGGGCTCGCACTTCATCAGCCAGTACTGTCGGGCCATGATCGGTCAGCTCCTCCGTGGGGGCCTCAGGATAACGCAGGCAAAACCAGCTACGAAGCCCACGAAGATCACGAAGGTTGCGCTCCCTGAGTCCATGAAAAAGGGGTCAGACCCCTTTGCCGCACAGCACCACGACGACTCACGAAGACCGCGACGCCGGCATTCGGCAGATCCAACGGTGCCCTTGGTGTCTTTCGTGTTCTTCGTGAGCTTCGTGGCTGGCCCTTCACCCCAGCGTTCTACCGCGGCAGGTGCTCGGCAAGCAGCGCCACCACCACGTCGGGGGTCTCCGCGTGGATCCAGTGACCACCGGTACGATGGTGCAGGTGCACGCGGGGGCCGGCGGCATCCAGGCGGCGCTGGGCCTCGGCGGAGATGACACTCGACGTCGAGGCCTTGAGGACGTGGATCTCGAGATCGCCCGGCGGGTGTTCGACGACACCCCAGAGGTCGGTCTCGAAGAAGTTCGTCATCAGCCGCTCCATCACGTCGAAGTCCAGCCGCCACACGAACCCCTCATCGTCTCGCTCGAGGTTCGTGGCCATCCACTGACCCACACCCAGGGGGAACCCTCCCGCGACGACGAGCTCGACGGCTTCGTCGCGGGTGGCGAATCGCGGCGGGCCGGACCGCACGATCGCGAGCATGTCCCACGCGCCGCCGGAGGCCGGCCGTGCCTCGGGGGTGGAGTCGATCACCCACACCTGCCGCAGCGAGGGCACCCCGCGTTCGGCCACGGCCAACGCGACCTTGCCGCCATAGGAGTGCCCGAGGATGGCGGTGGGCGCCACACCCTCGCTTGCAGCCCAGTCGGTCACGTCTTCCGCGAGACCACGTACCGTGTCGCCGTGCCGTCCGTCGCCGGAGGCGCCGTGGTGCGGCAGGTCGAGCAGCCAGCACCGGTACTCCGGCCGTTCGGCGATGAGCCCCCGCGCGACCGCCTGCAGGTTGCGCCCGCGGCCGTAGATGCCGTGCATCAGGACGAGATCGCGGGTCGGCGCGTCGCCGGTGACGACGGTCGAGGCAAGCACGGATGAGTCGGTGCCGGGCATCTGATGGCCAGTATATCGGGCGTACGTACGAGCGACGGAGACACAGAGACTCAACGATCGAGTGACTCCGTCGTGGAAATGGGGACTGTCGCCAATTCCACGGGCCCCACTTCCACAGCGACTGGGCGAAAAAGGGACTGTCCCCTTTCTCGTGTCGGGACCAATCCATCTAGAATGACGCCCTGGAGGGATCAGCGATGCGACGTGGACTCTGGATTGGCGCACTGGTCGTGGCCGGCCTGCTGCAGGTGGGCATCGAGGCGCAGCAGGCGCCCCGTCCGCCGGCGATGCGGCTGACGACGACGGGTTGGGCGGACGGGGACGACATCCCGGTGAAGTTCTCCCAGGCGGGCGAGCAGGTGTCCCCGCCGCTGACATGGACCAACGTCCCGCCCGGCACCAGGAGCTTCGTGCTGAACATGCGCGACCCCGACGTCGCCCGCAACAAGGGCACCGAGGATCAGGTGCACTGGCTCGTCTGGAACATCCCGGGCGATGCCACCACCCTGGCCGAAGGCCAGCCCGAGGGCGCCACCCTGCCGAATGGCGCAAAGCAGATCAGCGCGAGCGGGATGACGTACCGCGGCCCCGGCGCCCCGGCAAGCGGGCCGAAACACCACTACACGTTCGAGATCTTCGCCCTCGACACCACGCTCGACGTGGCGCACGGCGCCGATGCCTGGGACACGCGCCAGAAGGTCTACGCGGCCATGCAGGGACACGTCCTCGGCAAGGCCGTCTACGTCGGCCTCTTCCATCGTCCGGAGTAGCCCGCCATGAAACGCAGGGAGTTCATCGTCTCGTCCGTGTTGGGTGGGGTCGGCCTCGCGGCCGGCAGCGGCGTCGCCGGCGGATCGGAAGCCGCGGCCGCCGAGATCGGCGCACAGGCGCAGCGGAAGGGCCGCCGCATCCTCATCGCCGGGGGTGGCTTCAACACCGTGTTCATCCGCTACATGGCGGAGCTCACCGGCAAGCCGCGCCCGCGCATCTGCTACCTGCCGACGGCCTCGGCCGACTCGCCGCAGGGCAACCTGCGCTTCTACGAGAGCTGCGCGCCGCTCAACGTCGAGCCACACGTGCAGAACAGCTTCATCGCGTCCACCCGCCAGGACCAGAGCTGGGAGGAGGTCTTCCTCTCCATGGACGGCATCGTCGTGTCGGGCGGGAACACCCTGAACCAGCAGGCCATCTGGAAGGCGCAGGGGATCGATGCGGTGCTGCGCGAGGCGTGGGAGCGCGGCATCATCCTCGGCGGCGCGAGCGCGGGATCGTTGTGCTGGTTCGATGAAGGCACGACCGACTCGCGGCCGAAGGAGCTGTCGATCGTGAAGTGCCTGGGCTTCATCAAGGGCAGCCACTCGCCGCACTACGACGCGGAGCCCGGCCGCCGTCCGCTGTACCAGAAGCTGATCGCGTCGGGCGAGATGCAGCCCGGCTACGCCTGCGACAACGACGCCGGCATCTACTTCGAGGACAACGAGGTGAAGCGGGTCGTCTCGGCTCGGGAGGGCGCGAAGGTGTACTACGTCAGCATGGTGAACGGGATGATCAACGAGCGGGTGATGGAGCCGGAAATGATCTCTTAGCGAAGGGCACGAAGGGCACGAAGGGCACGACCCCTCGACTTCGCTCGGGGTGGCCCCATGGACACTTGGGGGCCAAGGGCACGAAGGGGGGAGTGGGGACTGTCCCCATTTCCGGGAGAGCAGGAGACGTCGCCGATGATCCGATCAGCGCTGGTCGTCGCCGGGCTCGTCGCCCTCTCCTTCGCCCCCGTGGCCACGCAGGCGCCGTCGTTTCCCGAGCCGCTGAACGCATACCTCCGGAGCGGCGCGGCGCTGTCGCCGTCCGAGCTGTCCAGCCTCCGGAGCGGCGCGGTGGTCACGAAGCTGCTCGACTCCGATCCAGCGCGCGAGGTGGCGGTGTTCGGGGCGGTCTGGATCCGTGCGTCCGTGCAGAAGTACCTCGACACGGTGGCCGACATCGAGCGCTTCGAGCAGGGCAAGGGCTTCCTGGTCACGAAGAAGATCTCACGGCCGCCGAAGCTGGCCGACTTCGCCGCGATGCAGTTCACGGCTGAGGACATCGACGAGCTCAGGAAGTGCAAGGTGGGCGACTGCGCGATCAAGCTGAGCGCGGAGTCGCTGAAGCAGTTCCAGTCCGAGGTCGACTGGACGTCACCAGCGGCGGGGGAGCAGGCCAGCGAGCTGGCCCGGCGGATGTCCCTCGGGTTCGTGACGGGCTACCTGGCGGGTGGCAACGCGTCCCTGGCAATCTACCGCGACCAGGAACACCCGACGTTCGTGGCCGACGAGTTCAAGTCGCTCATCGAACGGATGCCAACGCTCACGCGCGCGTTGCCCGACCTCCAACGCTATCTCCTCGAATTCCCGCGCGCCCAGCTCCCCGGTGCCCAGTCGTTCTTGTACTGGCAGGCCGTGCAGTTCGGCCTGAAGGCGACCGTGCGCATCAACCACGTCGTGATGCAGCCACTGCCTGGCGGCGCGGTGGTGGCGGTCAAGCAGCTCTACGCCAGTCACTACTTCTGGACGGCGCTGGAGCTGCGTGTGCTCGTCGAGGATCCGTCGCGCGGCCCCGGGTTCTACCTGGTGACGGTGAGCCGGAGCCGCTCGGACGGCCTGTCTGGCTTCGTCGGCCGCCTGATCCGCTCGCGTGTCCGGAACGGCGCGAAGGACGGCATCGAGTCCGCGCTCGAGACGACGAAGCGCCGGCTGGAGTAAGGGCTACTCGACGGCGAACCCGAGCGCGAGCGCGTTGGCGCGGACCCGCTCGTCGCGCGTCACGACGGTCACGAGCTCGGGCGTGTCGGCGAGCCTTTCGGCCGTCGCGAGGTGGACCGCGTCGAGCGTGCGGACCGGCTCCACCGGGAACGGCCGACCGGCCCTCGCGAGCACGGCGTCGTCCACAGCCATGACGTGACAGCGGCGCCAGAAGCGCTGGAGGGCGAGCGTCGCTTCATGCACCTGTGCCTGCGAGACACGGTTCGCCGTGCGCGCCCGGACGATCGCCCTGGCGGCCTCGGCGGACGTGAGAGCAGACGTCACCAGCCGGGTACCTGAGAACCGCGGTCTGACGACGGCGCTGTCGCCCTCCAGCAGCCAGGCCACGAGTGCACTCGATTCGATGTATCGGACGGCCGCGTGAGCGGAGGCCGGTGCCTTTGTCCCGGCGGCCTGGCCGGGCTGCCGGGCCTTTCTTCTACCCTTCGCCACGGTCCTGATCGATCAGCGCGGCGGCTGTTCCTCGCGGGAGGAGGAGCTCGGGCCGGTGCTCGAACGGATCCCCGTCGTCCACCGGCGGCCGGAGGACGCCGGCCGCAATCAGCTCGTCCCACCGGCTACGCGGACGCCGCGTCTGACCTGTGCCGGGCGGCACCAGCTCCGCCACGATTCGGCCGTGCGAGGTCACGGCGACCTGCTCTCCTTGCTCGACCCGCCGGATATAGCGACTCAGGTTGGCCTTGAGGTCCCTGATCCCCGTCTCCACGAGACGCGATGCAGCCTCGTCCCCGACGGGCGCCACATCGTCGGCTCCCCACGGTTCTGCCGGCTCACGCAGGACGACATCGCTGTCCACCGGTCCGATGACGGCAATTGGCTGACCGCGATCCGTCACGACGATGGACTGACCAGCACGAGCGCGCGCCAGGTAGCGACTCAGGTGCGCCTTCAGCTCCCGCACGCCAACAGACACTTGGTACCCCATAATCTGTCCACAATTGTATCCTCATGTGGTTCCGTGTGGTCACTGCCAGGTCACGATCTCGCCGACGTGGAACGTGTCCCGCAACTCGACCTCCGCCCCTCGTTCCCGCTCTCGCTCCAGCGTGCGTTCATCGTGAAGTACTCGCACATGCTCGGAGGGTGAGCGGGGCGGACGGGCTAGACCGACCCATGGAGAAAGTGGCGGTCTTCCTTCGTCTGCTTCGTGGCTGGCTTTCAGCGAGAGATGACCTTGCCGGCCAGCGCGAACGTGAGCGCCGTGTCGTCGATCACGGCAGTGCCGTTGACGAACACGTAATCCACGCCCTCGGCGTACTGGTGTGGGTCGAAAAACGTCGCCGTGTCCTTCAACTCTGCCAGGTCGAGCACGACGAGATCGGCGGCGAAGCCCTCGCGTATGAGTCCGCGATCCTGCAGGCGCATGATCTGGGCGGGCAGCGACGTGGAGGCGCGAATCGCGGCTTCGAGCGTGATCGCGCCGCGGTCGAGTGCGTAGTGGCGGATCTTGCGGGGAAAACTGCCGTAGAACCGCGCATGCGTCGCGGGACCGTCGCCCGGCAGCGCGATGCCGGCATCCGTGGACGTCGCCACCCACGGCTGCTTCGCGATGAACTCGAGGTCGTCCTCCGACATCGAGAAGCCGCGCATGCGCGCGCCGCCGCGGCGGCCGGGCAGCCCCTCCATCTGGATGCGGATGGCCGCGTCCACCGGATCCAGCTTCCAGTCGTGCGCGATGTCCTGCAGCGTGCGGCCGTACAGCGTCTTGTCCGTGTAGTCGTAGACGACGATGTTCGCAGCGCCACCGCGGCGGGCGATCTCGTGGCTGATGTCCCCGCGGATCTTCTTCTCCAGCTCCGCTTCCCCCAGCATGCGCTTCAGCACCGCCGCGCGGCCATCATCGGTCGGCGCGCGTGTCGCCCACGCCGGGATCAGGACCGTGGAGCCGTCGGTGCCGCTCGTGGGATACGGGTACTGATCCGCCCAGACATCCACGCCGCGGTCACGCGCCCGCTGGATGAGACCCACCGCCGCGACGCTCGATCCCCAGTAGCCTTCCCCCTTCGCCTTCAGGTGCGAGGCGACGACACGCGCGCCGGTCTTCTCGCCAATCTCGATCGTCTCTGCCACGGCGTCGAGCAGCGTTGGTGGACCCGGGCCGTCCTGGCTCGGGACGTACCACAACGGGTCGCTGCCCTCGCTGCGCTCGTGCGAGATGTAGATGCCCTGCGCGGGCACGAGCTCCTTTGCGACCTCGACGAGCTCCGGCGTCGTGCTCCAGCGTCCGGGCTCGTACTCGAGACCAGCGGAGAGGCCGACAGCCCCCTCCGCGAGGCCCTGCCGGAGCAGCTCGCGCATCCGCACGATTTCCGCGGCTGTCGCCGGCCGCTCGACATCCGCGCCCATCGCGATGCGCCGGATCGTGCCGTGGCCCACCAGCATCAGCGTGTTCGGGCCGATCCCGTGCTTCTCGATCAGCGCCCGCTGGTCCGAGATGGGCCACGGGGAGCGGCCGTCCTGGTTGACTACGACCGTCGTGATGCCCTGCGACACGAGGTTCGGCGCCGCACGCCGCTTGGGGTCGACGTCCCGGAACCCACCCTCCGCCCGCGCCCCATCGTCCGCGTGCGAGTGGATGTCGATGAATCCCGGCGTGACGTACTTGCCGGTGGCGTCGATGACATGCGTCGCGGTCGCGTCGTCGAGCCGGCCGACGGCCGCGATCCGGCCGTCCTTCACGGCGACATCCGCGGGGAACCAGGGGTTGCCGGTCCCGTCCATGACACGGCCGCCGCGGATGAGCAGATCGTAGGTGGGCTCCTGCTGCCACGCGACGGGCGCGGCGAATGCCGAGACGACGATCACCAGGGCCGCAAGGACGACATGGCGCTTCATGGGCGCATTCTAGTGCCGGTGGAGGGCGGGAGAACGGACGGGCCACAAAGACACGAAGACGAAAAGAGGTTGGAACACGGAGGCACGGAGGACGCGGAGACACGGAGGGACCGGGGGGCGGGCGCCGCCCCGGAATTCCGCAGTCAAATTCGGACTGGTTGCCCCCGTGCCTCCGTGTCTCCGTGCCTCTGTGACGGCATTTCGGGTTGGTGTAACTCTGTCCACGATCCGTCCGTAGTGCTCAGGTGGCCCCTTGCGGCGGGGCGGCGCTTTCCGGGAGACTGAACTGCATCATGACCAGACCAATCGCCCTCGTGGCGCTTCTCGTGGCGGGCCTCTTCGTGGGGCAGGCGGCGGCCCAGGGGCCGGCGAAGGACTTCTCGCTGAAGACGCTCGACGGCAAGACCGTGGCCCTGAAGGACCTGCGCGGCACGGTCGTGCTCGTCAACTTCTGGGCAACCTGGTGCATCCCGTGCAAGGTCGAGATTCCGGTCCTCATGGACCTGCAGAAGACCTACGGCCCGAAGGGTTTCACCGTGCTCGGCATCTCCGTGGATGACGAGGGCGCGGAGGTCGTGAAGCCGTGGCTGCAGAAGAACCTGTTCGAGCTCGACGGGAAGAAGCAGCCGGTGAACTTCCCGATCCTGCTCTCGTCCACGCAGTTCGCTGACGAGTACGACGCCATCTTCGCCTTCCCCACCACGTACCTGGTGGATCGCAAGGGGAACGTCGTGAAGCACATCGAAGGCCCGGTGGAGGAGAAGGACATCACCGAGGCCGTGCGCGGCCTCGTCGAAGGGCGCTAGGGTCGGGAACACCGGGGCCGGCGGTCTACGAACCGGCGGCCCTCCCAACCTCCTCCAGCCGCGCCAGTCCCGGCGCCGTCTCCCCCCGCTCGATCGCGTGGATTGCCTCCACGATCGCCGCGTTCACCGGCGTCGCGACGCCTGCCCGCTGGCCGGTCTCGACCACGAAGCCGTTGATGAAGTCGATCTCGGTCGCACGGCCACGCTCGATGTCCTGCAGCATCGAGGGCTTGAGGCCGCCGTACGGCTGCATCACGGCATCGAGCCATGCGTCGTGGGCCTCGCCCGGCACGCTGTGGCCGTCCCAGCCGGGTGGCACGGGATCGACCACCATCTTCACCGGTGTCGCGCCCGACGCGAGGGCCACGGTCAAACCCTCGTCGTAGGTGCGGTTGAAGAGGTCCTTGGCGCCGGGTGCCTGGATGTACTCCCGCATCGGGCATCCGGCCAGCGCGCCAAGCGTCGTGACAGCGCAGTTGATCAGCAGCTTCGACCAGACGGCACCCGCGAGGTTCGGCGTCACGCGGACCTCGACCCCCTGCCCCAGCCACGCCTGCACGCGTCCGGCACGTTCGCTCGTCCCGCCGGCCACCTCCCCGATCAACAGGTGGCCCGCGTTCTTCTGTTCGTAGTCACCGGGCGCATGCATCGTCGCGCCGAGATTCGAGAGGCCTCCAAGGACCCGCCCGCCGGGAATCGCCTCGTCCAGCAACTGCGACACGCCGCCGTTCTGGATCGGCAGCAGCAGGCCGTCGTCCGCGAGCGCCCCGACGAGCCGTGGGGCGAGATCGATCGCGGCGGTGGCTTTCGTCGCGATGAGCACGAGCTCGTACGAGGCGCGCTCGAAGTAGGTATCGACGGCGTGGACGTCGGGCACGTCACGCACGGTGACTTCGCCCCCCAGCCCACGCACGCGCAGTCCGGCGTGCCTCAGGGCCTCGGCCGACCGCGCGTCGCGCGTCGCGAGCGAGACCGGATGGCCCGCGTGAATGAGTCGCGCGGCAATGAGACCACCAAGGACACCGGCGCCAACGATGAGTGTGCGCATGTGATGAGATTAGTCGAAGGGCACGAAGGATCCGAAGGGCACGAAGGGCACGAAGGGCAGAACCAGATCACGAGATCACCAGATCACCAAATCACCAAATCACCAGATCACTCAGATCTCAAAGCTTCCATGACGTCGACACGTGACGCTCTCGCGGCGGGCATGAGCGACGCGAGGATGGCGGCGCTGATGAGGATGCCGCCGGCGGCCAGGATGGGCAGCAGCCCTGGAATCTGCACCTCGCCGAGGTAGGCCGCGACGACGCGCACGAGGACGAAGCCGCCGACGACGCCCACACCCACGCCGAACCCGGCGATGACCGCGCCTTCACGCAGGATGCCGGCCAGCAGCTGGCCGGGCGCCGACCCGATGGCCAGGCGCACGCCGAACTCGCGCGTGCGGGCGCTGACGGAGAACGCGAGCACCCCCGCCACGCCGACGACGGCAATCATCAACGCCACGCCGGCAAAGCCGCCGAAGACGAGCGCATTCAGGCGATTCGGCGCGAGCACCTCGGCCCGCACGTCCTCGAGCGTGGCGGCGCGCTCGACGGGCTGATCGGGCGCGAGGTCGCGGATGATCTTGGTGATGGGCGTCACGAGCGCGTAGGGGTCGCCCTGCGCGTGCACGAACAGCCGGCCGCCGCCGAACTCCTGCGTCAGCGGGTGATAGACGGTCATCGCCGGTCCCGGCACCACGTTCTCGTCGTCCACGTCCGCGGCGACGCCGACGATGCGGCGGCCGCCGGTGTTCACGCCGATGAAGGCCATGACGGGGTCGGTCCACATCAGCTTGCGGTTGAGCGCGCCCTCGGTGTCGAACATGCGCCGCGCGACGCTCTCCGACACGATGACCACCGGCTCGCCGTCCTTGCGGTCGTCGTCGTTGAAGTCGCGGCCGGCAATGATCGGCACGCCGAGCGCCTGGAAGAAGCCGGGCGACACCGTGCGGAAGCGGGCTCGCGGGTCGTCCTCGCCGTCCGCCTTCGCGTAGCCCTCCACCGAGTAGGAGAATCCCGGCCCGAAGACGCCGGCGTCGCGCCACGGCACGGCGGTGCCGACGGCCACCTGCTCGACGCCGGGCAGCTCCTCGATCCGGCGCATGATGTCGCGATAGAACGCCGCCGTCTGGTCCGGGGGCCAGTAGAACGACACCGGCACGTGCAGTGCCAGCACGTTGCGCATGTTGAAGCCGGTGGGTGCCGACTGCAGCGCCACGAGCGCGACGATGAGCATGCCCGCGCCGGCGAGCAGGACGAACGACGCCGCTATCTGCGTGATCGCGAAGAGCCGCAGGCGCCGGTTCGTGCCTGGCGTGATACGCACGCTGCCACTGGCCAGCCCGAGCCCCGCAGAGGACTCCGCCGAGGGCAGGCGCGGCACGAAGGCCAGCAGCACGGCAGCCGCCAGCGCCAGGCCGACGCCGACCCACAGGAGGCTGCTGTCCACCGTCAGGTCGAGCGCACGCACCGAGAAGCGGGAGGCGTACTGGGCGAGCACCGCGACCATGGGCCGGGCGATCAGCACGCCCAGGAGGGCACCGGCGCCGCAGAGCACGAGACTTTCCGCCAGCAGGGTTCGCCGGAGGGCGGCCCGGCTGGCACCAAGGGCCGCGCGGATGGCCAGCTCGCCCTCGCGCCGCACCGACCGCGCCAGAATCAGGTTCGCGACATTGGAGCACGCGATGACGAAGATCAACGCGGAGGCCGCCAGCAGCACGAGCAGCACCGTGCGGGCCGGCGCCGTGATCTGGTCCCGGAGCCGGACCGCATTGATCCGGAAGTCCGCGTTCTTCGGGTAGGCCTCGGGGTACTCGGCGACGATGGCGCCCTGGGCCGCGCGCAGCTCGGCGCGCGCGGTCTCGAGATCGGCGCCCGGGGCGAGCCGCCCGAAGAGCTCGGTCATGCGGTGCACCCGCCCGTCGACCATTGTCGCGTCGAGGTGGTGCGGGCTGGTGACGACGTTGGCGATGATCTCGGTTTCGGCGGGGTACGGCACGGTGGGCTGCAGGACGCCGACGATGGTGGCGGCGCGTTCGCTGAGCCGGACGGTCTTGCCGATGACGGCCGGGTCGGCGTTCAGCGTCTCGCTCCAGAACCGGTGCGTGAGCACGACCGCCCCATCGGCATTCGGCCCATCGTCCGACGGCCCGAGGAGGCGGCCGAGCACGGGGCGCAGGCCCATCACCTCGAAGTAGGTGCCTCCCACGACGCCGGCCCGGACGACCCGCGGGTCGCCGAGCCCGACCATCGTGAACTCGATGGTGGAGAAGTCGCCAAAGGCCGTGAAGGACGTGACGCGGGCCTGGAGGTCGCGCAGCTCGGGCACGGAGAAGGTCGTGTTCTCCATCCCGATGCCGGGTGCGCTCTGGCGGATGTAGATGAGGTGATCCTCGTCCTGGTTGTTCAGCGGCTTCAGCAGCACCCCCTCGACGACCGTGAAGATCGCGGCGTTGGCGCCGATGCCAAGGGCGAGGGTGAGGACCACCGTCAACGTCAGGCCCTTCACGCGGGCGAGGGAGCGGAGCGCGAAGCGGAGATCGGAGAGGAAACTCATGGGCATCTGCCAGTCAGGACGGATTTCCGGTGTCTGAAGATACGTTCAACGCGGGCAGCCGGATTCATTGAGCCGCGCACACGGCACACACGGAGACCGATAATTATGCTTTTTCTTCGCCTGCCGTCAACCACGTCTCCGGCATGATGGAGGGATGAACGCGTTCGATGCCGCCGCCGTGCTCATCGCGGTCGCCGCGGTGGCTGGCTACGTGAACCATCGGCTGCTGCACCTTCCCGCCACCAGCGGCACGCTGGTCGTCGCGCTGGTCAGCTCCCTGGCGATCGTCACGGTCGAGGCGGCGTTCCCCACGCTCGGCCTGCGCGAGTCGCTGTCGGCGTTCCTCGGCGAGATCGACTTCAACGAGACGCTGATGCACGGGATGCTGTGTTTCCTGCTGTTCGCGGGCGCGCTGAACGTCGACCTGGAGGGCCTGCTCGAGCACAAGTGGACGATTGCGTCGCTGGCGACGGTTGGTGTGCTGCTCTCGACGGCCGCCATCGGCACCGGCACCTGGTGGCTGTTCGGCGTCCTCGGCATGGAGGTGCCCCTGCTCTATTGCCTGGTGTTCGGCGCCATCATCTCGCCGACCGATCCGGTCGCGGTGATGGGCCTGCTGAAGGAGCTGAAGGCCCCGAAGGGCCTCGAGTCGCAGATTGCGGGCGAGTCGCTCTTCAACGACGGCGTGAGCGTGGTGGTGTTCTTCGCCCTGCTCTCGGTGGCAGGGTTGTCGAACGGTGGCGAGGCCGGGGAGCTGACGCTGCAGGCGGGACCGCTGCTCACCTTCTTCGCGCGGGAGGTGATGGGGGGCATCGCCCTCGGGTTGGGCATGGGGTACGTCGGGTACCAGGCCCTGAAGAGCCTCAACGAGCACTCGCTCGAGCTGCTGATTACGGTCGCACTCGCGATGTTCATGTACTCCGTGTCGTTCTGGATCGAGGTGTCGGGGCCCATCGCCGTGGTCACGGCCGGGCTGCTGATCGGGAACCCCGGACGGAAGTTCGCGATGAGCGAGGACACCAAGGCGCACGTGGACGCCTTCTGGTACATGGTGGACGAGATCCTGAACGCCGTGCTCTTCCTGCTGATTGGCCTGGAGTTCATCGCGGTCGAAATCGCCCCCGGGCTCCTGGCCGCAGCGGTGCTGACCGTGCCGCTGGTCCTGGCGGCGCGGCTCGTGTCGGTCACGGTGCCGGTCACCGCCATGAGCGTCGCCGGCCGCTTCAGCCGCGGCATCGTGCCCATCCTGACCTGGAGCGGCTTGCGAGGAGGCATCTCGGTGGCGATGGTGCTGTCGTTGTCGCCGTTCCCGGCACGCGATCTGCTGGTCGCCTGCACCTACAGCGTGGTGATCTTCTCCATCCTGGTGCAGGGGCTCACGGTTCGCCGCGTGCTCGTGCACTACGGCGTTGGCGAACCCACCTCGTGATGCTTTCGCGAATGGCGGACGAAAGCAGCCACAGAGACACAGAGACACGGAGACACGGAGGTAATGCCTGCCGTACGGAGCTGAGGCGGGCCAGCGGCGCGAAGCGCCGCGCGTGGGTGGTGAAGGCGGGAGGACAAGACCCACATGTTGCCTTTCCGACGGGTCTTGTCCTTCCGCCTTCACCACTCACGCCCCGGCTGCTACGCAGCCGGCCCGCCACAGGTCGGTTGGACTACACCGGTCATCTGTGTTCATCCGCGTTCATCTGTGGATGAACCCCGTGATCGCCCGTCGACATGCGTGCGTCGCCGATGACGTGGCATCGACCCCACGCGGGAACGGCCCGGACCTATCCGCGTGCATCCGCGTTCATCCGCGGATGACTCATCTTTGCCGGCCGCATGAGACGACAAGGCCGGCCTGTCTCGGTGGCGAGGCGGCCGGCCTTGGGTGTCGACGGCTGCAGCGTGATCAGCGATCCGACTGCTTCGGCTCGAGGAACGCGAGCAGCGTGCGGACGAAGACCTCCGGTTCCTCCCAGTGCGGCGCGTGCCCAATCCCGCGGCTGATGGCCACCCGCGCGCCAGGAATCCTGGCGGCCAGGGCGCGCTGGCTCTGTTCGGAGAAGAACGCGTCCTTGTCGCCCCCGACGACCAGCGTCGGCACGCGTACCTGGGTGGGGTCGGCGGACGCGTCGGTTGCCAGGATGCCGTCCACCGCCGCCTGCCAGACGCGGGCCGGCACCAGCTGGTTGTCCGCGATGATCAGGTCGTCGAACCAGGTGGGCACCGGGTCCACGACCGTGCTCGCCTGGAAGGCCTCGATGAACGCGCGGTCGATGGGATCCTCGAGGGCCCGGACCGCCGTGACGAGCTCTTCGACCCCCGCCGGATCGACCCGCTCGGCGGTGCCGACGAGCACGAGTCGGTCGACCCGTTCCGGCGCCAGCACCGCAATCTGTCTCGCGATCAGGCTGCCCATCGAGTGGCCCACGACCACGGCGCGCTCGATGCCGAGCGCGTCGAGCAGCTGCACCGCGTCGCGCGCCATCTGCGGCATGGAGTAGCCGTCCCGGGGGCGATCCGAGTGGCCATGCCCGCGCTGGTCGATGGCGATGACGCGGTAGGCCTGTGGCAGCATCGGCATGACCCGCGCCCACGACGCCGCCGAGTCGGTGTAGCCGTGCAGGAGCAGCAGCACCCGACCGTCGGCTGGACCCTGCTCCACGTAGCTGAGGCGCACGCCGTTCCGCAGGCGGACCTCGCGGCGCGTGCGCTCAGGAGCATCCAGCCACGACGCACACGACGCACACGAAGGAGTCGGAGCGGTCGCGGCGCCGGTGCCGGCCGGCGCGGTCGATCCGGGGGGCACCGCAGACGCCACGATCCCGAGCGCGTGGTCCATGGCCGCCCTGTCCGTCGTCGTGCGAGGCGCGGCGTCCGTGGCCGATCGCACCACGGACGCAAAGCGTGAGCCCGTCAGCGCGATGTCCGCCCGTGCCCAGGCCCGCTGGAAGCGTGCCTCGGCGAGCCGCGCCTCGTCCCGTTTGCCTTGCCCGCGCAGGCTCTGCGCGAGGCCGATGAGCGCCCAGCCCGTCTCGGGATGCCGGCGCAGGTCCTCGCGGAAGACCGGCTCGGCCTCCGCGTAGCGTCCCGCATCGATCAGGATGCCGCCGAGCACCAGCCGCACCGGCCGGTGCCAGGTCTCGGGCTCGTTGTAGGGCTGCGCGTCCTGGAGCGTGACACCGCGTGTGGCCGCCGCGATTGCCGTCTCCCAGTCGCCGTCACGGGCGGCGAGCTCGGCGCGCACCTCCTCGAGGGCGATGTCGAGGTTCTGGGCCAGCGGCGCGCCGGCAAAGGTGGTTTCCAGCGCGCGGTCCGCGCGGGCGGCCTCCAGCGCCGCCAGCTCCTCGCGTGCCTTGCCGAGTTCCCCACGCGCGATGCGCGCCAGGGCGCGGGCGTAGTGCCAGACGCCCTGCGGGTAGGGCGCGTCGACGTGCGGCCGCGGTTCGCTCAGGATCTCCTCCCACCGGCCGAAACGCACGTAGGCGTAGAACGGCACCACCGGGAAGTCGTGCGTCCACGCCAGCGCGCCCGCCATGTGGTGCGGCACCTTGTCCGCGACCTTGCGCGCGGCGTCGATGGCCATCACGCTTCGACCCTCCACCGTGCCGGCGGTCCACAGGAAGTGGATGTTGTGCGGGTAGTAGGCGACCGGGTACAGGCCCTGTGCCCGGCACTGCGCGATGTAGTCCTCGTCCGCCAGCGCGGCGTCCTGGTTCACACGAATCGCGTCGGCGTAGCGGCCCACCCGGAGGTAGATGTGGGACGGCATGTGCACCATGTGGCCGGCGCCGGGCATGGCGCCGACGAGCGCATCGGCGCTCTTCTCGGCCCGCACGTGGTACCGGTCTGAGGCCTCGACGAGATGGATGTAGTAGTGGTGCAGGCCGGCATGGGAGGGGTGCCGCGCAATCAGGGCCTCCATGGAGGCCATCAGCGGCAGGACACCCGGCCGCGGCGTGCCGTCGGCCGCCCAGTAGTCCCAGGCGATCGTCTGCATGAACGCCGCGGCGGCCAACGTGCCGATGTCCGAGTCGTCTGGATAGGCAGCCGCGAGCTCCTGCATGCGGGCCGCGTACGCCTGGTCGAGCGCGTCGCGATCGCCCGCGCCATCGGGTGCGAAGCGCAGGGCAACGGCGTCGATGAGCGCCTGCTCGACCGGCGAGGCCCCTGCCTTCAGCTCACGCGCACGCTGCGCGGCGGCGAAGGCTGCGCGGCCGTCCTCGACCGTCATCGGGGCGTTGATGTTCGGGCCCAGGGCCATGGCGCGCCCCCAGGAAGCCATCGCCAGCGCCGGATCGAGGCGCGCGGCCTCGCGGAAGGACCGGTCCGCCTCGAGGAAGTTGAACGCATAGAGCAGCCGCAGGCCCTGGTCGAAGAAGGCCTGCGCCCGGGGCACCGTGGTGGTCACGGGGCGATGGTGCGTCCCGAGGCCATCGAGGAGCGGCGCGAGGGGGGCGCCAGCAGCCGCCTGAGCGGCCGCGGGCGCGTGCGACGTCGTATGTGACTGCGCGGCCGGGGCATCCGTGCCCCAGACGATGGCCGCGACGGAGAGGAACAAGATGACGGGTCGTGCACAGTGGATCATCCGGACAGCGTAGTGGTCCGGCGGCCGCCGTCTCATGAAGGAGACATGAGCGCACGGTAAAGAATCGGTAAGGGCGCGCGACAGGCGTGTGCCGTGGCTTTACAAATCCCGACAGCAACGGGCGCCGAGCCGTGATGGGATGGCACGACAGGCACGGTATGCCGGTTGAATCCTCCATCGCCATCGGGCATAGTGCGGCCACGATGGCCACGCGGCTCCTGATCGTCGACGACGATGTCGAGCTCACGACGCTGCTCACCGAGCTCCTCGGGCAGGAAGGTTTCGTCGTCGACGCGCTTCCGGGCGGCGCGGACGTCCCGGCGCGCGCGACGTCCGGCGGGTACGCGCTGATCATCCTCGACGTCATGCTCCCCCAGGTGAACGGCTTCGACATCCTCCGGCAGATCCGGCAGATCTCGACTCTGCCGGTCGTGCTGCTCACGGCCCGCGGCGACGACGTCGACCGGATCGTGGGGCTGGAGCTGGGCGCGGACGACTACGTGCCGAAGCCATTCAACCCCCGCGAGCTCACCGCGCGCATTCGTGCGGTGCTCCGACGGCTGGACGGGGGCGGCTCCGGGTCCGCCCGGACGGTCCTGCGCGTGGACGACGTCGTGTTGGACCCGGCGGCGCGATTGGTGACGCGAGGCGGCGAGTCCATCGACGTCACGAGCGTGGAGTTCGACATCCTGAAACGCCTGCTCGAGACAGCCGGCCAGACGGTGACGCGCGATGCCATCGCGGAGGGCGTCCTGGGCCGACACTACGACCCGTTCGATCGCAGCATCGACATGCACATCAGCAAGATCCGTCGGAAGCTCGGGGATCGGCCCGGTGGCGAGGAGCGGATCAAGACGATCCGCGGAGTAGGCTACATCTACGCGCTGCCGGCGGCGGGCTGACGACATGAGCGGCCTGGCGCTCAAGATCTTTCTCGGGTTCTGGTTGCTGACGGCGACTCTGCTGGGCGTGTTCGCCCTGCTGCCCGACCGGGGCACCGACGTGCGCCTGCAGGACCACGTGCGGCAGTACGGCCTGCTCGCCACGTCCATGCTGGCCGACGAGGGCGGCGCTCGGGCCTGCCAGCGCTTCGCGGCGCTCGTCGAGCGGCAGGGGCGGCTGCAATTCGCCCTGTTCGACGCCGGGGGCCGCGCCCTCTGCGTCTCGTCGCCCGCCGCGGCGGGCGCGCTGCCGACCTACCTGGAGTGGGCTCCGGGTACCATCCTCGGCGGCCGTGACGACGGTCGTGTCGCGGTCGTGACGCTGCCGGGTGACAACGGGGCGCGATACCGTGCGGCCGGTCGGGCGCAACCCGGCTTCGACGCCATCCGGCTCTCACCCGCGTTCCCCTATCGCAACTTCACCCTGGCCATCCTCATTTCGGGGCTGGCGTGTTTCATCCTGGCGCGGTACCTGGCCGCGCCGCTCCGACACGTGCGGGACACGAGCCGCCGGTTGGCCGCCGGCGACCTCGAAGCCCGCGTCGGGCCGAGCGCGGGCCGGCGCAACGACGAGGTCGGGGAGGTCGTTCGCGACTTCGACATGATGGCGGGCCGGCTCCAGGCGCTCGTCCACGCACAGAGCCAGTTGCTGTCGGACATGTCGCACGAGCTGCGGTCCCCGCTGGCGCGGCTCAACGTGGCCCTGGAACTGGCGCGCCGCAAGGCGGCTCCCGCCGCCCAACCCGACCTCGATCGTATCGTGCTCGAGGCCGACCGCATGAACGACCTGATTGGGCGGATCCTCGCGTTGGCGCGTGCCGAGAGCGGCGCCGGCAGGTCCGAGACAGATGTCGATCTCGCCGGCGTCCTCCGCCACGTCACCGACGATGCGCGGTACGAGGCAGAGCGCCAGCACAAGTCGGTCACGCTCGAGGCCGAACGGCTGCCGCCGGTCCCGGGCGATCCCGAACTACTTGCCAGCGCCATCGACAACGTCGTGCGCAACGCCGTCCGGTACACACGCGAGGGCACGACCGTAGAGGTCGGTGCCCGGCCGGACGCGGGAGACGTGGTCGTCGAGGTCCGCGATCACGGGCCCGGTGTCGCGCCCGGGGAGCTCGAACGTATCTTCACCCCGTTCCACCGCAGCGAGCCCGCGCGCAACCGCGCGACCGGTGGCGTCGGGTTGGGCCTGGCCATCGCGAGGCGTGCCATCGACCTCCACCACGGCACGATCGCCGCGGCCAATGCCGGGAACGGCGGCCTGGTGGTCACCATCCGGCTCCCCGCCGGTGCGCCGGCTCCGCGTCACGGCTGACACTTCTTTACCCAACCACGACGTCTCTTGACGGGCCACGGCCAGCCGCCGTCGTCCAATCAGGTAGGGACGTTCGTGATGAGACCTGCCCACCTTCACCTGTTCGGCGGCCTGGCGTTGGCGCTCCTGCTCCCGGGCTGCGCGACCACGGGGTCGATGACGGCCACGCCCGTCGACACCGTCGTGCCGACACGGTGGACATCAGCCGGTCAGGACGTCGTCGAGGGAACCAGCGATCTCTCACGCTGGTGGGAGGGCCTCGGCGATGCCACGCTCGACGCGCTCGTGGAGCGGGCGGTCACGAGCTCGCTCGACCTGCAGACGGCGGAGGCGCGCGTACGCCAGGCACGGGCGCAACGGCTGCTGGCGGCCTCGGCGCTCGTGCCGGCCGTCAGTGCCTCGGGGACTGCCTCCGACCAGCGGCACGGGAACGCGCTCTTCTCGGCCGGCTTCGACGCCAGCTGGGAGCCCGACGTCTTCGGGGGGAATCGCAAGACCACGATTGCCGCGGCCGCCGACGCGGCGGCGACCGTCGCCGACCTGCATGCCGCGGAGGTCTCGTTGACGGGCGAGCTGGGGCGTGCCTACTTCGACTTGCGCACCGAGCAGGCACGCCTCGCGATTGCGCGTCGCAACGAGGCCAGCCAGGCCGAGACGCTGGAGCTGACGGGCTTCCGCGCGCAGGCCGGCCTGGTTGGTGACCTCGACGTTCAGCGGGCGCGCGCGAACCTGGAACAGACGCGTGCGCAGATTCCCGCGATCGAGGCCCGTCTCGCGCAGGGACGGCATGCGATAGCCGTGCTGTGCGGCGCGGCGCCATCGGCGCTCGATGGCCTGCTCGCCGCGCCGGCCACGCTGCCGGACGTGCCCGCACGCATCGGGATCGGCGTGCCGTTCGAAGTGCTGCGCCAGCGCCCGGACATCCGCGCGGCGGAGCGCCGGGTGGTGGCCGAGACGGCCAGGACCGCGGCGGCGCGCACGGCCCGGTACCCCCAGTTCGGCCTCTCGGGGTCGATCGGCGCGAACCTCGTTGCCGGCGCGGCGACCGGCGGGGCGTCGCTCGCGGCATCAGCGGCCGCGAGCCTCTTCCAGACGATCTTCGATGGCGGACGGATCCGCCAGCAGATTGCCGTCCAGGACGCCGTCCTGGAACAGGCGGTGCTCGCTTACGAGGCCGCAGTGCTCGCGGCCCTGCAGGACGTGGAGGATGCCCTGGCCTCGCTCGAGGCGAGCCGGCAGCAGCTGGCGTCGCTCACGGCGGCCGCGGACGCGGCGCAACGCGCGGCCGACCTCGCCCGCACCGAGTACCAGGCAGGCCTCATCGACTTCCAGGCCGTGCTCGATGCCGAGCGAACGCAGCTCTCGGTCGAGGACGCCGTGGCGACCACGACGGGCGACCGCCTGACCGCCCTCGTGCAGCTCTACAAGGCGCTCGGCGGCGGGTGGCTGCCGGCGGCGGATGCGTCCGGCAGCGCGGAGAGACAGCCATGACCAACGGAAACCGACCCACGCCCGCCGAGATGGCGCGGCTGCTCGCCGGAGAGGCCGGCGGCCCGCGGCGCCGCACGCACCTGCCGCTGTGGCTCATCGCGGGTGCGGCCCTCACTGCGGCCATCGCCATCAGCCTGGCGACGTCCGAGACGAGCGCGGCGCGGGCGACCGACGCCTACACGACCGAGCCGGTCACCCTCGGGAGCCTGGAAGTGCAGGTGTCGGCGACCGGCAACCTCCAGCCCACCAACACCGTGGAAGTGGGCAGCGAGCTCTCGGGCCTCGTCGAGACGGTGCTCGTCGACGAGAACGACACGGTCCGGAAAGGGCAGGTGCTCGCGCGGCTGGACACGTCGAAACTGCGCGACCAGATCACGAAGTCAGAGGCGTCGCTCAAGGCCGCCGAGGCCAGGCTGGCGCAGTCGAAGGCGACGGTGGCCGAGGCGAGCGCGTCGCGGGATCGGCTGCGTGAGGTGTCGCGCCTGTCCGATGGCAAGGTGCCGTCCCGGACCGAGATGGAGGCCGCCGAGGCGGCCTACGCCAGGGCGGTGGCCGATCAGGGCAGCGCGGAGGCGGCGGTCATCGAGGCGCAGGCGGCCCTCAGCTCGGACCAGACCAATCTCCACAAGGCGTCGATCCGCTCCCCCATCACCGGCATCGTGCTCTCGCGCGTGGTCGAACCGGGACAGGCCGTCGCCGCGTCCCTGCAGGTCGCCACGCTGTTCACGATTGCCGAGGATCTCCGGCAGATGGAACTGCAGGTGGACGTGGACGAGGCCGACGTGGGCCGGGTCGAGGCCGGGCAGCTCGCGTCGTTCACCGTGGACGCCTACCCGTCCCGCACGTATGACGCCGCGGTCGTCCGGGTGGCGTTCGGGTCGACGACGAGCGGTGACGTCGTGTCGTATGCGGCGTTGCTGTCCGTCGACAACGACGACCTCAGCCTCAGGCCGGGCATGACGGCGTCGGTCGAGATCGCCATCGCGTCGGTGCACGATGTCGTGCTGGTGCCGAACGCCGCGCTTCGCTTCGCGCCGGAGGCCTCGGGTGGGCAGGACACGCGCGGGCTCGTCTCGCGCCTGCTGCCCGGGCCACCGCGCCAGGAGACCCGGCAGGTCGTTCGTGACGCGGCGGACGGCGAGCACCGGGTCTGGATCCTGCGTGACGGCGCGCCGGTCGCCGTGGCCGTCGAGATCGGCGAGACCGATGGCCGCCATACCGAGATCAGGGGCGGTGGGCTCACGCCGGGCACGCAGGTCATCACCGGGGCCGCCGCGGGAGCATCGTCATGACGGACGAGACGGCCACGGCGACCGCCACGCAGCCTGGCGCCGCACCCGCCGGCGGCGTCGAACCGATCATCGAGCTGCAGGACGTCACCAAGACCTACGGGCAGGGCACGGCGGCCTTCCTGGCGCTGAGGGGCGTGGACTTGCGTATCGACGCGGGGGAGTTCGTCGCGATCATGGGTCCCAGCGGCTCGGGCAAGTCGACCGTGATGAACATCCTCGGCTGTCTCGACACCCCGAGCTCCGGCAGCTACCTCTTCAACGGCGTGCCCGTCGAGCGGCTCTCGCGCAATCAGCGGGCGCTGATCCGGCGGCACTACTTCGGCTTCGTCTTCCAGGGGTTTAACCTGCTCGCGCGCACGACCGCGCTCGAGAACGTGGAGCTGCCGCTGCTCTACCGCGGCGCGCCGGTGGCCGAGCGTCGCCGGGCGGCGCGCGAGGCTCTGGCGGTCGTGGGCCTCGAGGACTGGGCCACCCACACGCCAGGCGAGCTCTCGGGGGGGCAGCAGCAGCGGGTCGCCGTCGCCCGCGCGCTCGTGACGAATCCGCTCGTGCTCCTGGCCGACGAGCCGACCGGCAACCTGGACACCGAACGCAGCCGCGAGGTGCTCGCACTCATCACCGCGCTCAATCGCGAGCGCGGGATCACCGTGCTGATGGTCACGCACGAACCCGACATCGCGGCCCACGCGGACCGTGAAGTCCGCCTGGTGGACGGGCGGGTGGCGACGGACACGGGGAAGGATCGGGTGCACTGATGTTGTCGAACACCGTGCAACTCGCCATCAAGGGGCTCAGCCGCAACGTGCTCCGCTCCCTGTTGACGATCCTCGGCATCGTCATCGGGGTCTCCGCCGTTGTCACGATGGTGACCCTCGGCAACGGGACGACGCAGTCGGTGTCCGAGCAGATCGCCAGCCTCGGCAGCAACCTCTTGATCGTGATGCGGGGGCAGCGCTTCGGGCCGGGTCGTGACAGCGCCTCGGCGCCCCCGTTCCATGTCGACGACGCGGAAGCCATTGCCGAACAGGTGGGTGGCGTGGCCGCGGTGGCGCCGACGGCGACGGCGGCGGTGACCGTCGTCGCCGAGGGCCGCAACTGGAACACCAGCGTCACGGGCACGACCCGCGGCTACTTCACCGCGGGCAACTGGACGCTGGCCTCCGGACGGACGTTCCTCGAAGCCGAGGAGCGATCGGGAGCGGCCGTCTGCATCATCGGCGAGACGGTGCGCAAGAACCTGTTCGGCGCCGCCAATCCCGTCGGCAGCGCAATCCGCGTGAAGCAGTTCGCCTGCGAAGTCATTGGCCTGCTCGCCTCGAAGGGTCAGGCGTCCATGGGGCGTGACCAGGACGACACGGTCGTCATCCCCCTGCGGACGCTGCAGCGGCGGGTCTCGGGCAGCCGCGACGTCGGCTCGATCATGGTCGGCGCCGCCGACGGCGTGTCGACCGACCGCGTGAAGGCGGCCATCGAGGCGCTGATGCGCGAGAGACGCCACGTCCGCGACGGCGAAGACGACGACTTCAACGTGCTCGACACCAAACAGATTGCCGAGACCATGACCGGCACGACCGCGCTGTTGACGGCACTGCTCGGCGCGGTGGCCGCCGTCAGCCTGCTGGTCGGCGGTATCGGCATCATGAACATCATGTTGGTCTCCATCACCGAACGCACGCGGGAGATCGGCACCCGGCTTGCAATCGGGGCGCTCGAGCGGGAAGTGCTACTGCAGTTCCTCGTCGAGGCCGTCACGCTGTCGTCGCTCGGTGGCGCCATCGGGATCGTGCTGGCTGCGGTGGCATCGGTCTCCCTTGCCGGCCTGATGGACATCCCGTTCGCGTTCGACACGCAGATCAACGTGTTGGCCTTCGCCTTCTCGGCCGGCATCGGTGTGCTCTTCGGTTACCTGCCCGCGCGGCGGGCGGCACGGCTCGACCCAATCGAGGCGTTGCGCCATGAGTGACCGGTCCGGAGGGGTGTCCGGTCACCTGCGGAGGACACGTGACCGGGAGGCAGGACGTCACGACATCGTTTCATTGGGAGGGGTTCGAGGCAGGTGCCGGACACCGCCCGAGAACCGGATGCACCGGTTCTTGCACGCCGTACACAGCACCAGGGCCGCGCGGGTGGCCCGAGGCCAACCTCCCCGGGGGTGACATGAACAGGAAGACCTTGAGTCGCAGGCAGGCGCTGAGCGCGCTCTCGGCGGCGGGCGCGGCGGTGATTGCGGCGGCCTGCAGCGAATCGCCGACCAGTCCCACCGCGGTCACCGAGACCACGGGCAGCACGGGGACGACCACGACGTCCACGAACACCGCGTGCGTGATCACCCCGACCGAGACCGCGGGCCCGTACCCGTCTCTCACCGACTTCTTCCGGAGCGACATCCGCGAGGATCGCCAGGGGACCCCCCTGACGCTGACGGTCAAGGTCGTGAACACCAACAGCGGCTGTGCCCCGGTCACCGGCGCGAACGTCGAGATCTGGCACTGCGACTCCGTCGGCAACTACTCGCAGTACGGCACGACGCGATCGGCCACCTACCTGCGTGGCATCCAGACGACGAACGGGAATGGCGAGGTGACGTTCACGACGATCTATCCCGGCTGGTACCAGGGCCGCGCCACGCACATCCACCTCGAGGTGACGCAGAACGGCGTGTCCCGCAAGATCACGCAGATGGCGTTTCCGGAGTCGATCAACGACTCCGTGCACATGACCGGCGTGTACGCCTCGCACGGCACGAACCCGACCGCCAACGCCGCCGACGGCATCTTCGCGGACAGCCTGTCCTCGGAGCTCGTCACGCCGGTCGGCGACCCGTCGTCCGGCTATGCGGCGACTTTTCAGGTGGCCATCGCGGTCTGATCGGCCGCGCGAATGTCCCGGGAAGGGACAGGGCCCTACTGGCCCTGTCCCAGCGAGTACGCCGGCTCCCCGTCGAACGTGTAGAGCTGTTCGGTCTTCACGAACTCCACCTGGGCGGCGGCCAGCCGCCCGAGCAGGCGCACGATGTCGGCCGGCGCAAGCGTGGCGGTGGCGGGCCCCATCACGAAGCGGCACCGCCAGTGGTCCGTGCAGAAGGTCTCCGGATGGCCATCCGGCCACACCTTGACGCCGCGGTTCGTAATCATCTGCAGCGAGAACGCCGGTCCGGCCAGCGGCCGCAGCAGGTTGGCCAGCGCCAGTGGCTGGGGTTCGCGGAAGTGCACGAAGACGTCCACGCCAACCAGCGCCTTCCGGCGTTCGCGGCGGCGCAGGGGCTGCACGACGTCGCGGGCCTGTGGCGCCTCCTGGTAGGCGGCGGCCGGCAGGTGCTGCGGGCGCTCGCCGAGCCGCGCAATCACCGCGTCGCCGAACGCGCGGGTGCCCACGCGCTCGCGCGACGTGCCCGGGTGGTGGATGTCGGCGGTGTGCACGCCGTCCTCGATGGTCCGGAGCCACGCGTTGTGCACGCGGGTGGCCACGTCCGCCTGGCCGATGTGCGCGAGCATCTGCACCGCGGCGAGGATCAGGCCGGACGGGTTCGCCACGTCCTGCCCGGCGATGTCGGGAGCCGAACCGTGGATGGCCTCGAACATCGCGACGTGGTCGCCGATGTTGGCGGATCCGGCCATGCCCACCGACCCGGCGATTTCCGCCGCCACGTCCGACAGGATGTCGCCGTACAGGTTCGGGAGCACCACGACGTCGAAGCGGCCGGGGTCATCGGCCAGCCGGGCGGCACCGATATCGACGATGAGGTGCTCGTGCTCGAGCTCCGGGTACTCCGCGGCGACCTCCCGGAAGATGCGATGGAAGAGCCCATCGGTCATCTTCATGATGTTGTCCTTGGTCATGCAGGTGACCTTGCGGCGACCCGCGCGGCGCGCGTACTCGAAGGCGTACCGCACCAGCCGCTCGGTGCCCGGCACCGAGATCAGCTTCAGGCACTGCACCACGTCGTCGGTCTGCTGGTGCTCGATGCCGGCGTAGAGGTCCTCCTCGTTCTCGCGGATGATGACGACGTCCATGCCGGGATGGCGCGTGGGCACGTAGGGCGCGTACGCCTGGCAGGGGCGCACGTTCGCGTAGAGGCCGAGCGTCTTGCGAATCGTGACGTTGAGGCTCTTGAAGCCGCCACCCTGCGGGGTCGTGATCGGGGCCTTGAGCAGCACGCGCGTGCGGCGCAGCGAGGCCCAGGCCTCCGGACCGATGCCCGAGGTCTGGCCCGCGCCGTAGGCGGCGGCGCCGACGACGATGGGATCGACGGCCAGCGAGGCGCCGGCGGCCTCCAGGATGCGGAGCGTCACCGCCATGATCTCGGGTCCGATGCCGTCACCGCTGGCGACGGTGATCGGGGTGGCCACGGGCGTGGTGGCCGCGGGGGGCAGCGTGGGTTTGTCGAGTGTGGCGTCCATGGCTTCGAGTCTACGAAGCCGCGATGAATAAATGAAATTGATTCGAATTTGATATTACATAGATATATATCTATGCAACCAACGCTGCACCAGCTCCACATCCTGGACGTCGTGGCCGAGGAAGGCGGCGTCACCCGCGCGGCCGCGCGGCTGCACCTGACCCAGCCCACGCTGTCGATCCAGCTGCGGCAGCTCGCCGACATCATCGGCGAGCCGCTCATCGAACAGGTGGGCCGCCGCGTCTTCCTCACGGAGGCCGGCCACGAGGTCCGCCAGGCGGCGCGACAGATTGACGACGAGCTCTCGGCCCTGCGGGCGCGGCTGGCCGCACGGCGTGGCCTCGAGCAGGGCCGCCTCCGCATGAGCGTCGTCAGCACGGCGGAGTACTTCATGCCCCGGCTGCTCGGCGACTTCCAGCATGCACATCCCGGGATCGAGGTGGCCCTCCACGTGCTCAATCGCTCGGAGGTCGTGCGCCGCATGGAGGAGAACGCCGACGACGTCTACCTCATGACCAGACCCCCGGACGACCGCGGGCTCCGCGCCGAACCCATGGGCGGCAATCCGCTCGTGCTGGTCTCCGCGCCGGATCACCCCTGGGCCTCCCGGCGCCGCATCCCGGCCCGGGCGTTCGCCGACGTCGCCTTCGTCGTGCGCGAGCAGGGCTCGGGCACCCGGCAGACGAGCGAGGAGTGGTTCCGCACGCGTGGCGTCCGCCTCCGGGCGAGGCTGGAACTGGGCAGCAACGAGGCGGTCAAGCAGGCGGTGCGGGGCGGGTTCGGCGTGGCCGTGCTGTCGGCCCACGCGGTGTTGCTGGAGGTGGAGAGCGGGCTGATGGCGCGGCTCGACGTCGCAGGCCTGCCCATCCCGTCGCGTTGGCACCTGGTGACGCGCAGCGGCCGGGCGCTGCCGCCGGTGGTCGAGGTGTTCCGCGCCTATCTCAAGAAGCAGGCGATGCCCGAGATGCTGCGGGCGATCGACGCCGGCATGGCGCGGGGGGGGCCGGGCCGCGCCAGGGCCCGGCCGCGCTCCGGTTGAGGGCCCGCGGGCACCCGTGTCGGTCAGGGGGTGAAGGTGACGTGGTTGTGGTGGGCCGTGCGGGCGGCGAGATAGGCGCTCGGGGTCAGGCCGCTGAAGGCCCGGAAGTCGCGGATGAAGTGCGACTGGTCGAAGTAGCCGCAATCCCCGGCCACGGCCACCCAGTCCACGGGCCTGGCCGCGTGCGCCCGTCGCACGGCCCGCTGGAACCGCCGGAGCCGGCAGAACCGCTTCGGCGTGATGCCGACCTCCCGCTCGAAGCGATCGGCGAAGCGTCGCGGACTCATGCCGATGGCGCGTGTGACGTCCGCAATCGACGCCACCGCGGGACCGCGGCCAATGGCGTCCACGGCGAAGGCCACCGCGCGGTGTGGCGCCCGCCCCCGCCAGGCCTGCAGCAGCGCACGCTCGAGCACGTCGAGCACCGCGACGGGATCGGCGGCCGAGAGCAGCTGATCGCGCAGCCGGTCGACGCCGGCCGGGGACCAGAGCGCCTCCAGCGGCACGTCCCGGTCGCGCATCTCATGGGCCGGGGCGTCCATGAAGGCACCGGTGCCGCCGGGCCGGAAGATCACGCCCGCCACCAGCGTCTGCTCGGCCGTGTCGATCACCTGGCACGTGTCGCCAAGGCCGGCGACGACGGACCCCGCGGAGGTGCCCGTCAGCCGGCCGTCCTCCGCTGAATAGGCGCGCACTTCGTCCTCGGCGAGGTTCAGGATCAGCTGCGCCGATCCGGTCGGCAGCGTGCGCTCGAGGCCGAACGGCCGTGGCTCCTGGCGACAGAACCAGAGCTGCTCGACGCACGTGTCGAGGGGCGGAACGGGGATCCGGTGCAGGAACAGCATGGGGCCCGCGCTCATTCTGGCACGGCCGCGTGGTCCGTTACGCCGTGGGCGGCCGGTGCGCCAGGCGATCGGGCAGGCCCTTGAGCCAGGTCAGCGTCTCGCCGAAGGAGGCCACGGTCTCTTCGGGCACCACCTGGATCCCGGCCAGCCGCCCGCGTCCCACTCCCCACGCCACCGCAGCGACCAGGGCCAGCACCACCGCCACGATCAGCAGCCCGGCCCAGGCCGGCCACGCCAGCGCGTACGCGATGCCGTCGGCCGCGGCAAGCACGAGCAGCAGGCCGCCGATCAGCGCGGCGACACCCGCGACGGCCAGGGCAATGGCCGCGCCGATCGCCGCCCTGACCTGCTGGCGCAACTCGGCGCGCGCCATGGCCAGCTCGATCCGGATCAGCTCCCGCACCTCGCCGATCAGCTCGTCGCCGAGGTCCCCGAGGGGATTCACGCGAGGCTTCATGCCGCCCCCTTGCGCGCGGGCGCCGCCTTGCCATCGGTCTGGCTGAACGCCGACGCGACCGCCAGCGCCAGGCCGGCGTAGCGGGTCATCTTCAGCACCCGATCCACGAATCGACGTTCCGACTCCGCGCGCGTCACCACGTCCACCGGCCCGGTCGGGCCAGCCGTGATCGCACCGTCGCGCGGCCTCTGCCGCCGCCGCCACCACCAGCCGCCGGTCGCCGACGCGACCAGGGCCGCCGACGCCCCGGCCGCCAGCGTGGGATGTCTCGCCACGAAGCGCGACGGCCTCGCGGAATCGCGGATCTGGTCGGCCGCCTTCGCGGCGGCCCGGTCGATGCGGGCTCGTGTGGCTGCGGCCTGTTCACGCAGCCGTGAGACCTCGTCGGATGGAATCATGAGATGGCTTCCTTTCCCGGCCCCTGCCCGGGCCGGCATCTGTGCGTCCTGCCGGTCCGGGCCGGCGCCGTGGGAGGCGTTCGCGCCCGCGCGGCGATCGCCAGGCTTCTTGCTGTCGCTGCGGGTCGAGGCGAACTCCACTTCGCTGTTCAGCTCGCCGCCGGCGACGATGGCGAGACCCAGGAGGTAGAGCCACAACAGCATCACGATGACGCCGCCCACGGCCCCGTACGACTCGGTATACGAGCTGAAGTTGGCAACGTAATAGCGGAAGGCCAGGGACGCCCCGAGCCACAGGGTCGTGGCCAGCAGCGCGCCCGGCCAGCTCCAGCTCCAGCCCTGGTCGACGTCCGCCGCGAAGCGGTACACGACCGTGAGGCCCGCGAAGACCATGGCCAGGCCGATGAGCCACGACAGCACCTCCGAGTCGAGGCCCAGGCTGCCAAGCCCGAGCTCGGACGCGAGGCTGCTGCCGACCACCAGCACCGACGCGCCGATGACGGCCGAGGCCAGCACCAGCGTGAGCAGGATCCCGAGCACGCGCACGTGCAGCCACGAGCGCGACTCGTCCACGTCGTAGGCGCGGTTCAGTGCCGAGATGATCGAGACGAGCGCCGTCGACGTGCTCCACAGCGCGCCGAGGAAGCCGATGGTCAGCAGGCCGCTCTGATCCCGATCGGCGATGCGCTGGAGCTGGTCCTGGACGATCGACATCGCGCTCGGGGGAACCACCGTCCCCAGCTGCCGCACGACGCCGGCGGTCAGGTCGCCCAGCGAGAAGAAGCTCGCGATTGCCAGGATGAAGAGGATCGCGGGGAACAGCGCCAGGAAGAAGTAGTACGCCAGCTGTGCCGCGAGCCCGAGCCCATCGTCGTCCATCGTCTCGGTGATGGTGCGGCGCGTGATCGTGAGGGCGCGCGTCAAGGGGGCAGGCATGACCAGGGATGGGGAGCAACGCGCGTGCCACGACACGGCCGGGCTGGGGGCCCGTCTGGCGGCGCATCCGGGATCCGCGTGTGGCGAGTACCGCCCAATCTGGGCAGGAGACGAACCCCGTGCGGGCGACACCCGGTCCAAGCCGGACCGTTCGTCTCAACCTGGCGCGGCTGTCGCCCGGGCGCTCCTGGTCAGGGAGCCGCCTTCGCCTGTTCGTGAATGGCCACCGCGAACTCGCGCAGCGACTCCTCCACGCTGCGTCGTCCCAGGCGTCTGGCGATGGGCTCGATGATCCAGCCGAGGAGCGGCGGAAAACCCCGGCTCAGGCCGAGTGTCTCCATCTCGACGTACACGTCGTTGCCCACCTGCACGAACCGCGTGAAGGCGCTGGCGCGCCAGAGATAGCCACTGTCATGGCCGGCGGCCAGGCGCCGCTCGTCCGGCGCGCCCGCGTCGACGACCTGCCTGATCTCGTCGGAGTGGGTGAGCGCGTACACGACCGTGGGCGACACGGTCGTGTACTGCACGGTCGACCGCACGTCGAGCACCGCGTTCACGCCCCCGCCGGACTCGCGCAGGCGCACCAGCACCGTGTAGGTGTCGCCGGCGTGCTCGAGAAGCTCCGACCTGGTGACGGGCTTGTAGATGCGGCTGTATCCGTCGTAGTCCTTCGAGACCGCCAGCACGTCCTGGAGGCGCACGCCACGCACGACGCCACGCGCACGCCAGTGGTGGATGAGGCCGTCCTCGATGCCGATGATGCCGTCCTCGGCGGCCGGACCGACCACGACGGTGTCGGCGGCGCCGGCCGGAAAGGCGCGCACGCCCGTGGGCACGCGCGCGAGGAACGCCTCGGTCGCCGCGTCCCGGTACTGCTCGAACGCGCGCAACGTGTGCGGTTGCAGATCCGCCGCGTGGAGCACGGCTCCCGCCAGGCACAACAACAGCGCGACGGCAGCCACGCGGCGATCGGGGGCACGTCGGCGGAATGGCATGGCGTGGGGGTTGCGGGCGCCGGGCGAACCGCGGAGCACGGAGCTACGTTACCCCGTGTTCCGCATGCCGGCCGCCACGCCGTTCACGGTGACGAGCAGCGCAGCGTTCACGCGGGGGTCGTCCTCGCGGCGCTCGCGGCGCAGCAATTCGATCTGGACGAGGTTGATCGGGTCGACATAGGGATTGCGCACGTCGATCGAGCGCCGCAGGACGGGGTTCGAGGTGAGCAGGTCCTCATGATCGATCACCTCCGCGACCCGCGTGATGGCGCGCGCGAGCCGCGCCCGCAGATCCGCCCCGATGGGCTGGAGATCCGGCGGGACGAGCCGCCGGTCGTACTCGGCGGCAATCCGCGCGTCGGACTTGGCCAGGACCATGGCCAGCAGGTCGAGCGCGCTGCGGAAGTGCGGCCACTCGCGGTACATCTCGCGCACGAGGTCGCGGTCGCCGCGCGCGAAGGCCTCGTCGAGCGCATCCTCGACGCCGAGCCAGGCGGCCAGCATGAGCCGCGTCTGGGTCCAGGCGAACTGCCACGGGATTGCCCGCAGGGTCGTGACACCAGACCCCGGCGCCGCACCCGTCCGGCGTGCCGGGCGACTGCCGATGTTCAGGCCGCCGAGCTCGGCCTGCGGCGTCGCATGATGGAAGTACTCCACGAACCGCGGGTTGTCGTAGACGATGGCGCGATAGCCGTCGCGGGCGGCGTCCCTGAGGCGGTCCATGCAGGCGCGCCACTCGGGCTTCGCCGGTGGCACGGGGGCGAGCCACGCCTCGAGCGTGCCGCTCGTGTACACCTCGAGCGTGCGGAGCGCGATGTCGGGCAACCCGAAGAGGGCCTGCAGCATCTCGCCCTGCTCGGTGACGCGCAGCGTGCCATCGATGGAGCCGGCCGGCTGCGACATGATCGCGAGGTGTGTCGGGCCGCCGCCGCGCCCGACACTGCCGCCGCGTCCATGGAAGAGCGTGACGCGCACGCCGTGGCGCCGGCAGGCCGAGACGATGGCCTGCTGGGCGCGGTAGAGATCCCACCCGGCGGCGAAGCGGCCCACGTCCTTGGCCGAATCGGAGTACCCGACCATCACTTCCTGATGGCCGCCGATCCGGTCGCGGTACCACGGAATGGGCAGGAGGGTGTCGAGGATGGCACCCGCATGCTCGAGATCACGCGACGTCTCGAACAGCGGCACCGTCCGCAGTGGTCGCGTGACCCCGCAGGCCTTCTGGAGGAGCTCGACCGCCAGGACGTCGGAGGCGCGGCTGGCCATCGTGATCACGTAGGCGCCGAGCGAGGCGCGTGGGATGCGCGCGAGCATGCGGAAGGTGTCCAGCGTGTCGCGCACGGTGTCGCCGGCGTCGAGATCCTCCGGGATGAGCGGGCGGCGGCTGGTGAGCTCGTCGGTGAGGAAGCCGATCCGCGTGTCCTCGTCCCAGTCGGCGTAGCGGCCCAGCCCGAGCGACCCGGTGATCGCCGACAACGCCTCGGTGTGCCGCGCCGCGTCCTGCCGGATGTCGAGCCGCGCCAGCGTGAGGCCGAACACCGCAATCCGGCGACGGATGTCCGTCAGGCGGCCTTCGGCGATCAGCCCCTGGCTCGTCTCCAGCAGCGAGTCGTAGCAGAGCGCGAGGGGCTCGTCGAGATCGGCCGCGTCGAGGTACACGTCGTCGGGCGCCGACTCCTCGCCCTCGAGGGATCGTTCGAGCCATGCTCGCGTGGCGGCCAGGCGCGTGCGTACGCCGCGGAGGAGTTCCCGGTAGGGTTCCCGGGCATCGCCGACCGCCGCCCGGAGCGCGGGGCTGGCCTCCGTCACCGACAACTCGCCTCGCAGCGCCTCGATTTCGGCATGGTAGAGATCCGCGGCCACCCAGCGCGAAAGCAGGCAGGCGCGGCGGGTCACCTCCGGCGTCACGTTGGGATTGCCGTCCCGGTCGCCGCCAATCCACGACCCGAAGCGGACGGGCGTCCCGTCGACGGCGAGCCCCTGGCCCGTGGCGGACCGGAGCGCGCGATCGAGGCCCTGGAGAAAGCGCGGCACCGCATCCCACAGGCTCTTCTCGAACACGACGAGCCCGCTGCGCACCTCGTCCAGCGGCGTCGGCCGGTGTCGACGGACGTCATCGGTGCCCCACGCCGTCATGATCTCGCGCTTCAGGGCCGCGACGACGGCGTCCTGCTGGCCGGGGGTCAGGTCTGCGCGGTCGCGGCGGTCGAGCAGGGACGCGATGCGGTTGTACTTCTCGACCTGCGTGCGGCGCGACACCTCGGTCGGGTGCGCCGTCAGGACGAGCTCGATCGAGAGCGCCCGCACGGCCTCGTGCACCGCCGCCGGCGCGATGCCGCCCGCGGTGAGCCGCGCGAACGCTTCCTCGCACGAACCACGTTGCGGCGGTGACGCCGGGTCGCGACGGTACGCGCGGCGGCGTCGCACGCGATGGTGCTGTTCCGCGATGTTGGCGAGGTTCAGGAAGTGCGCGAACGCCCGCGCGACCGGCAGGGCGGCGTCCACGGAGAGCTCCGAGAGCTCGGCGGCCAGCGTGTCGAAGGCGGCCGGCGCGTCGGCGTGGGCGGCCTTGGACAAGGCCCGCACGCGCTCGACGGTCTGGTACAGATCCTCGCCCTCGCGTTCCTGCAGCGTCTGTCCCAGCAGGCTGCCGAGCAGGCGCACGTCGTCGCGGAGGGGCTTGTGGGGATCGGCGGCCATTCCTCCACGATACTCGACCGATTTCAGATTGAAGATTGCCGATTGGTGATTGGAGGGATGACGAAAGGGGGACAGTCCCCATTTCGGCTGGGTCGCGAACCGAAATGAGGACAGTCCCCTTTTCGCCCGCGTGAGTTCGGGGAATGGGGACTTTCCCCCGTTCGCCCGCGTGAGTTCCACGAAATGGGGACTGTCCAGGACTGTCCCCATTCCCCCGAACTCAGCGGTGGCCCTGCTTCTCCGCGAGATCCGCCAGCAGCGCGCGGGCCGTGGCGGCCGTGACGGGCCCCTCGGCGGCCAGCTGCAACGACGTCCGCGCCTCGTCCAGCACGCCAGCCCTCGCGAGCAGCACGCCGCGGGCCAGCGGGTCGTCCAGCTGTGCGAGCGCGGCGTCCAGCGCGTCGGCCGTCGCCCGGTCGAGCACCACGAAGCGGGCCTCCGGCTCGGGCGGCGCGGGCGCGATGACCTGGCGTCCAGGCAGTTGCGCGGCAACCTGCCACGTCAGGTCGACGCCGCGGGGCAGGGGCCTGGCCGGCTGCCAGCTCGTGCCGCTGACCGGGCCACTGTCCGCCACGACCTCGAAGTCCTCGTTGACGATCGTCACCGTGTAGGCGGTGGCGCCGGGTACCGCGCGCCACGAGAAAATCGGTGTCGTGGACTGCACGGCGGTGCCCGCCGGCGTCATGGGCTCGGCTGGCGCGGCCAGGTCGCCAGCGCCGAGCAGCGTCCCCCGTGCGCCACCGAGCGCACGCACCTCGTCTGGCACCTCGAGCGTTCGCCGCTCCAGCACGGACGCCACGAACGCGCGATCTTCCGGCGACAACGGCAGGACCGGCAACGGCGGTTCGGAGGTGTCCGCCGCTCCTGGACCGGCCGGCGCGGGAGGCGGCGCAGGTGCCGTCACCGCCGCGGTGTCCGGCATCGCATTTCGCCCGTCCCGCATGAGCACCACCGCCAGGACGAGCGCCGCCGCGATCCCGGCAATCGCCGCGACCATACGCCACCGGGCTGGCGCCTTGGGGGAGGCAGGTCCCCACCGGACGTCGCCCTGCGCCGGCCCCTGGCCGCCCCACCGGATGTCGGCCCGCACCTGCCGCAGATCGGCAGCGTCCTCGGCGCAGGCGGCACAGGCCTGCACGTGGCTTTCCACAATCTCACGCTCGACGGCCTCGAGACGGTCGTCCACCCACGCCTCGAGCGCCTCGTACCCCGGATGGTCGAGTTCGTCTGCCGCGTCCAGCGCCCTGTCCAGGGCCGCGGCCGCGCGTGCCGTCGCGTCGTCGTGGTGCGTGCTCACGCGAAGTCCTTCTGCGGAATCTGATGGGCAGCTGCCCGTCGTATTACCACGTTGTCATGCCTCCGGCCGCCGCAGGCGTCGCGCGAGCCTCGCGCGGGCGGACTTCCGGAGGTTGATGACCTGCTGTCGGGTGATTCCCATGCGGCCGGCGATCGCCAGGTCGTCCAGCGGGAGATCCGGCCAGAGCCGTTCGAGGGCCTCGCGCGTGAGCCCGAGGGCGTCGGCGAGATCGCCCATCGATGCCACGCCGGTCGCCGGGAGCAGGTGCACGACGGCGGCACCCTCCCCGTCCCGGAGGTTCAGCAGCAGCGCGGCGCGTTGGCGTGGCAGCAGCTCCACGATCTCCGCCCACGTCCGGCCGAGCGCCTCGCGCGCCTCGAGCACCTGCCCGGGGTCGGCCGCCGGATCACGCAGGGTGGCCGCCTCGCCCCGCGTGCCTGGTCCGGCCGCGACCGGTGCCGGGTCCTGGTCCTCGACGCCGAGCGGGCCCGCCAGCGCATCGACGAAGCGGTCGAGCTCCACCGGGGTGTCGAGCACCGCCAGCAGGTCGTCGATCAACGCGGGCAGGGGCTGGGCGGGCGCGATGCCATGCCGCTCGAGGAACGTCCCGGGCTCCGCGAGGAAGGCGGCCGTCGCGCCGGCCGTCGGCGCGGTCCGCACCGGCCGCTGTGTCACGCAGAGACGACGCTCGCCGGCCTCTTCCAGCGCGGTGCGTGGGTGGTGCGTCAGGGCGTAGCGCACGCGGTTGCGGAAGCGGGCGCGGTTCGGGAACGCCTGGCGGAAGAACGCGTCGCAGGTGTTGCCGGCGACCGTGCGCACGTAGGCGGCGAAGTTCTCGATCGGGTCGTAGGCCGCGACATCGGCCCGGAGCAGGCGCAGGCGCCGGATCAGCCGCAGCCGCACGTCGGCGACCACGTCGTCGATGTGGGGGGCCCCGGACCGGGAGCCGCCGAGGGCGCGGCGTACCACGTCGCGCACGAGCTGCGCGATGTCGCCCCCCAGCAGGTCGGCCAGCGCGGACTCGGCGGCGCCATCGCTGTCCGCGAGCAGGAACGGCGCCAGTCGCTGGTCACCCGTGTACCCGCCGGTGGATGGTGCGAGGGACGACATGGGCGCTGTGAGGCGCCATGGTAATACGCCGCGCCGTCCCCCGTCAGTCCCTCCGGTTGCGGGTGATCCAGAGCCGCGACCCTGGAGGTTCGAAGGGCAATGACAGTTCGACAGTGGATCGCGCGGACGATCGGCGTGCTCGTGCTCCTGGCGCTCGTCCTGGCGCCCGGGCGCGCGCTGGCGCAGCAGGGCACGCTCAGCAACCTGGTAATCGCGGGCCTCAGTCCGCAGTTCGATCCGGCTATCACGCAGTACACGATGCCGAAGTCGTCCACGTGCATTGCCGCCGTGACGGCCACGCTCGCCAACCCCGCCCATTCGCTGTACATCGCCAACAGCCAGGCGGTGAGCGGCGTCACGAAGCAGTCGTGGACCTGCAGCGGCTCCTCGTTCAGCATCGTGATCTACAAGGGCTGGACCGAGGTCGGGCGCTACACGGTGACACCCATCGACGCCCCGCCGCCTCCACCGCCACCCCCGCCGCCCGCGCTGTCGGCGTTGACGGCGCCCGGCCTGTCGCCGGCGTTCGCGCCGGGGATCACGGAGTACACCGCCCCGCGCACCGGTTGCACGCTGACCGTTGGCGCGGCGCTCGCGACGCCGACCAACAAGCTGTACATCCAGAGCGCCGAGGTGCCGAGCGGCGGCACGCGCCAGGCCTGGGTCTGCGACGGCCACGCGTCCGTGCCGGTCGTGATCTACAAGGGCTGGACCGAGATCGCGCGCTACACGATCACCATGGTGGATCCGCCTCCACCTCCGCCCCCGCCGGCTCCCGAGCCGACACCGGATCCCGACCCCGTCGACAACCCGGAACCCACCGACCCGATGATGCCGCCACCCCCGGCCCCGGCGCCGCCACCGTACGTGCCGCCGCCGACGGCTCCGGGTGAGCCGGCCCCCACCGCGTCGCCGGCGCCCGTCTTCAACGAGCCGATGCCACCGATGTCGGCCGTGAACGCGGCGACCGCGCAACTCTTCCTGCGCCAGGCGACCTTTGGTCCCGACCCGGCGTCGATGGCCGCGCTCCAGTCGCAGGGGCCCGACTACTGGCTGTGGCAGCAGATGCAGCTCGCCGCGTCACCCGTGGACGACGGGCTCGACATCAACGGGATTCGCGCGCAGGTGTTCCAGAACATGGTCAACGGGAACGACCAGTTGCGCCAGCGCATGATGTTCGCGCTCAGCCAGATCCTCGTGGTGTCGGCGAACAAGATCGTCAACGGCTACGAGATGATCCCGTGGGTCCGCATGTTGTCGACGCATGCCTTCGGCAACTACCGCACGCTGCTTCGCGAGGTCACGCTGAGCCCGACGATGGGCAAGTATCTGGACCTGGCGAACAGCGTCGGCGGCGCGGCGTCGGTGGCCCCGAACGAGAACTACCCCCGCGAGATCCTGCAGCTCTTCAGCCTCGGCATCTGGCAGCTCGAGCAGGACGGCACGCTCACGGTGGACGGGCAGGGGAACCCGATCCCCGTCTACGACCAGAACACGATTCGTGAGGTCGCGCGTGCCCTGAGCGGCTGGACGTACCCGACCGCGCCCGGCCAGCCATACCGCTCGCGCAACAACGAGTACTTCGAGGGCCTGATGGAGCCCCGGCCCGAGAACCACGACACCGGCGCGAAGACGATCCTCGGGCACACGATCCCGGCGGGGCAGACGGTGACGAAGGACATGAACGACGTCCTCGACATCATCTTCAGCCACCCGAACGTGCCGCCGTTCGTCGCGACGCGCCTGATCCGGTCGCTCGTGACCAGCAACCCGAGCCCGGCGTACATCGCGCGCGTCGCCGGCGTGTTCGCCGACGATGGCAACGGCGTGCGGGGCAACCTGGCGGCGGTGCTGAAGGCGGTGCTGCTCGATCCCGAGGCGATCGGGACCGGGCCGACCGACGGACGGCTCGTCGATCCCGTGCTCGAGATCATGGGCCTCGCGCGCGCCCTCGGCGTGCAGGTCGGGGATCCCGGACAGTTCCTCTACGTCTTCCGGCAGCTCGGGCAGGAAGTGCTGACGCCCACCAGCGTCTTCAGCTTCTACTCACCGCTGGCGCCCATGCCGGGCCATCCCGACCTGTTCGGCCCGGAGTTCTCGCTGTACGCGCCGGCGCTGGCCATCCTGCGCGCGAACTTCATCTACGGCCTGCTGAGCGGGCAGTTCGGGAGCGTGTTCCCGGTGGACCTCGCGCCGTTCAAGGCGCAGGCGAACAACCCCGCGGCCCTCGTCGAGCTCGTCAACCAGACGTTGCTCCAGGGCCAGATGTCCACGGACCTGCGCGCGACGCTCGTTGCCGCGACGCAGGCGACGTCCGACCCGACGCAGCGCGCGCTCGGGGCGCTCTACCTGACCGCCCTGTCGAGCGAGTTCCGCGTCCACGCCGCCCCGGTGCAGTAGTCAAGGAGATCAGATCGCAATGGCACACAAGCATGGCACTCCCCGCCGGGCCTTCCTGCGCCTGAGCGCGAAGCTCGCGGCCCTCGGCGTCGGGAGCCTCGGCGTCGGCTTCGGCCAGCCGCGCGGGCTCTTCGCCGCCGAGACGGCCACCGCGCCGGGCGTGACGGACTACAAGGCGCTCGTTTGCGTCTACCTGTTCGGCGGCAACGACGGCAACAACACGCTGGTGCCCGTCGATGGGCGCTACCAGGCTTACCAGAACCTGCGCGGCAACCTCGCGCTGGGCAGCAACAAGCTGCTCGAGGAGATGTCGGACGGCAAGGGCGGGAAGTACGCGATGCACTACGGGCTCACCGAGCTGCTGCCGCTCTGGGAGTCGGGAAACCTCGCGTGGGTCCTGAACATGGGGCAGCTCGACTGGCCGTTGACCCGCACCGAGTACCTGCAGGGGCAGCACACGCCGTCGAACCTCTTCTCGCACTCCGACCAGACCGTGCAGGCGCAGACGGGCACCTCCACGCCGAACGGATCGGGATGGGGCGGGCGGCTGCTCGATTGCTGCGGTGTCGGCGATCCGCTCGCGTCGGTGTCGGTGTCGTCGCCGGCGCTGTTCCTCCAGGGCGTCACGGTGGGCGCCAACGTGATCCCGGCGGGCACGAACCTCTCGCTGTCGGGCATGAACTTCTGGCCGTCGAGCGAGGCACAGTCCCGCCGGCAGGCGCTGATGTCGCTGCTCGACATCGACGGCGGCAACACGGTGCGGAGCGCGGCCAACAAATCGCTGGCCGACGGCCTGCAGCTCGCGAACACGCTCGCCTCCGGTGCGGCGTCGGACGACGACCTGAGCCTGCCGGGGACCTCCATCGGCCGGCAGTTGAAGGAGGTCGCGCGCCTGATCCGGCTGCGCGCGCAGATGGGCCCGGGCCGCCAGGTCTTCTTCTGTTCGATGGATGGGTTCGATCTCCACAGCGGCCAGGACTGGGCGCAGTGGGATCTCTTCCTGACGCTCGCGCCGGCGCTTGCCGCGTTCTATCAGGCGGTCGGCAGCGCCGGGCTCTCCGACAGCGTGACCACGTTCACCCAGTCCGAGTTCGGCCGCACGCTGCAGCCGAGCGGTTCGGGCAGCGATCACGCGTGGGGCAGCCACCAGATGGTGCTCGGCGGCGCGGTGAAGGGTGGCATCTACGGCGCCTATCCCACGCTGGCGCTGGGCGGCCCGAACGACGCGAACAACCGCGGCGTGTGGATCCCGACGATCTCCACCGCGCAGTTCGGCGCGACGCTCGGCCGCTGGTTCGGGGCGACGGATGCCGAGTTGCAGTGGGCCTTCCCCACCCTGCCGCACTTCGCGTCGAGCGACGTCGGCTTCATGTTGCCGTGATGGGGTAAGCTCTGCCGTCGTGCTGAGCTGGCTGCTGGTTCTGGCCCTCGGGCTTTCGGGGCAGGCGGGGCAAGTCGCCCCGCCGGCCCCGCCCGCGGTGGACGAGGCGAGTGTCGAGCGCTTCGTTGCCGCCGGCACCGTCGACGAGCGCCTGGCGCTCGTGCAGGGGGACCAGTCCCTGGCGACGGAGGCCTTCGTCCGGGCCCTCACCCGGGCCGGCGGCCAGCAACTGTCCCGCGGAGACTTCGCCTCTGCCGAGCGCAGCTACGAGGCTGCGGCGTGGCTGGCGGAGTACACGTCGCTGTCCCGGCTGCGGATCGCGGCGCTCGTCAGCCAGGGACAGGCCAGCGCGCAACGCGGCGACCTGTGGCATGCCCGTGAGCATCTCGAGACGGCGCTCGCCCTGGCCGAGGCCGCCGGCTACGCGGAGGGCGTCCAGTCCGCCGCCAACGGCATCGGCATCGTGCTGCGGCGGCTCGGGGATCACGCCGGAGCGCTCGCGAGCTTCACCCGCGTGATCGCCCTGGCCGAGGCGGCCGGCCGCAAGGACGGCGTCGCCCGCGCGTACAACAACATCGGCCTGGTCTACCAGTACGAGGGCAACGCCGCGCTCGCGCTCGACTACTACTCCCGCAGCCTTGCGCTCAAGGAGGAGATCGACGCGAGCCCGGGCGATCGCGCGAGCACGATCGGCAACATCGGCGGGCTCTACGACGAGCAGGGCGACTACGAGCGCGCCATCGACTACTACAAGCGCGCGCTGGCCCTCGTCGACGGCACGACGAACAGCGGCGGGAGCCTGGTGACGGTGCTGGCCAACCTCGGCCACGGCTACGCGGGCCTGCGGGACTACACGACCGCGCGCGCATACTTCGAGCGTGCCCGGGCAGCCGCCGAGGCGGGCGGCGACCGGGGGCGGCTTGCGACCATCCTCTACAACCTTGGCACGATCGTTCGGGACGAGGGCGATGCGGACGAGGCGCTCACGCTCCAGCGGCGGGCGTTCGCGCTCCGCGATGCGCTCGGCGACCGCGTGGGCATCATCGAGAGCCTGACGGAGCTCGCGGGCCTCGCGATCGGCCGGGACGATCCCGGGGGCGCCCTCTCGTACGCGCAGCAGGCCATCGGGCTGGCCTCGGAGAGCCGGCTGCTGAACCAGCTCTGGAAGGCGCAGACGGCGGCGGCGCTGGCCGAGCAGGGGCTGGGCCGTGCGGACGCGGCCGCGCGACGTTACGGCCAGGCCATCGAGACCATCGAGACGCTGCGCCAGCTCACGGCGGGAGGGGATCGCGCCAGGCAGATGTTCCTGGCCGAACGCCTGTCGCCGTACTACGGGCTTGCGGCGCTGCACGCCTCGGCGGGCCGGTCCTTCGAGGCCTTCGAGGCGGTGGAACGCGGGCGCTCGCGCGCGCTGCTCGACATCCTCTCCGGCGCCAGGCGCACCGTGCGTTCGCTCTCGCCGGACGTGCAGGCGCGCGAGCGCTCGCTGACACAGGCCGTCGTCTCGTGGTCGTCGCAGCTCGACGCCGAGGCCGCGAAGCCGTCGCCGGACGCCGATCGCCTGGCCAGGCTCGACGGCGAGCTGACGCGTGCGCGGGTCGCCAGGGACGTGTTCACCGACAGCCTGTACGAGGCGCAACCCGATCTCCGCCTCGCGCGTGGCGAGGCGCCGCTCGTGCGGCCGGCCGGCCTGCCGGCGCTGCTCCCGGACGGCACGGCCATCGCCGAGTTCGTGATCGAGTCCGAGCAGGCCTGGCTCTACTGGATTGTTCGCGGCGCGGACGGCCCGGTGATCGAACCGGTGCCCCTCGACGTCGACGGCCGCACCCTGGGCCGGCTCGCGACGACCTTCGCGGACCAGGTTGCCTCACGCGACCTCGGCTTCACACCGTCCGCCCGCGAGTTGTACGCGAAGCTGTTCAGCCGGGTCGACAGGCGCATGGCGGGCGTACGCCACCTGATTGTCGTGCCGGACGGCGCCCTGTGGCGCGTGCCGTTCCAGGCGTTGCGCACGCCACGTGGCCGCTATGTCATCGAGGAACGGTCGGTGTCGTATGCGCCGTCGGTGTCCGCGCTCGCGGCCCTGGAGTCGCGTCGCCGCTCGCGTCAGGCACGCAGCGAGTTCCTGTTCGCGCTGGCCGACCCGGCCCCCGCGGCCGGCGTGTCCGCCGGCCCGTCCGCGAGCCGCCGCGGGGGGCGCGCCCTGCCCGAGGCGCGGCGCGAGGTACGGGCCGTCTCGCGCCTCTACGGTGCGGCGCGCAGCCTCGTGCTGACGGGGGCCGATGCCACGGAGACGGCGCTGGCCGAGGGCGTCGGCCGCGCCAGCGTGCTGCACATCGCGACCCACGGGGTCGTGGACGATCAACACCCGATGTACTCGCACGTCATGCTGGCGCCGGGCCTGGCCTCGGCTCCGGGAGACACGGGCGGCGACGGGCGCCTCGAGGCCTGGGAGGTGATGGACCTGCCGCTCGAGGCCGACCTCGTCGTCCTGTCGGCGTGCGAGACGGCGCGCGGCCGCTCGACCGACGGCGAGGGGGTGGTCGGCCTGTCGTGGTCGCTCTTCGCGGCCGGGGCCTCGACCGCCGTGGTCAGCCAGTGGGAGGTGGACTCGGCGAGCACCACGCAGCTGATGATCGGGTTCCACCAGCACCGGCTCCAGGACGCGCGGCCAGCTGCCGAGGCGTTGCGCGCGGCATCGCGGGCCCTCATCGCCGCACCCGCGACACGGCATCCGTTCTACTGGGCGGGCTTCATCGTCGTGGGGGCGCCCTAGCGCCCTGACGGTCGACACCGGACACACTGAGCACACTGAACACACTGAGCACACTGAGCACACTGAAGACACTGAAGACACTGAAGACACTGAAGACACTGAAGACTGGTAGTCACGGGGCACATTGACGACGCTGATGCGGGCTGGCCGGCGCTGGTCACAGAGGTCAATGCGACGCGTGGCATGGCGGTGAACCCTCTGCCCTCGGACGTCACGGCGCGGTGCTAGACTACGCGCCATGCGCGCCAAGGAAGTCTCCCGCCTCGAAGCTTTCAGCGACATCCTTTTCGGTTTTGCCCTGACGCTGCTCGTGGTGGCCCTGGAGGTCCCGGAGAACTTCGAGGGGCTGCAGCGGGCTCTCGCCGGCTTCCCGGCGTTCGCGGCGACGTTCGCCGTGGCCATCTGGCTCTGGTACAACCACTACCGGTTCTTCCGCACCTTCGCGATGGACGATGCGTCGACGATCTTCATCAACAGCGTGCTGCTGTTCGTCGTGCTGTTCTACGTCTATCCGCTCAAGTTCGTCTTCGCGGGCATGCTCGGGGGATCCGACACGCTCCACGACCTGACGTCCGAGCAGGGCCGGTACCTGATGCGGATCTACGACCTCGGGTTCATCGCCATCTTCGTCCTGATGGCGTGCCTGCACTGGAATGGCCTGCGCCTGCGCGCGCGCTACGCCTTCGACCGCTTCGAGGTGTTCGATCTCCAGATGGGCATCCGGAAGCACCTGCTGAGCGCCTCGGTGGGTGTCGTGTCGCTGCTGCTGACGTTCGTCGTGCCGTCGAGCCTGTCGTGGGTGCCGGGCGTGTTCTTCTTCGTGCTCGGCCCGGTGCACTGGGTGAACGGCGTGTCGGCCGGGCGGAAGCGGATGGCGATGAAAGCGGAAGCGGCCTGAGGCGGAAAAGGGGACTGTCCCCATTTCCACCCTACGCGTCCCAGTCTCCCAGCAGCGGCCACACGAGCGCGGTCATGGTCGCGATGCGACAGGCCATCGCCACCCGCGGGTGCTCGTGTTGCAGGCGATTCCAGCCCCACGCGAGCGCGGTCATCGCTGCGATCATCGCCACGATCCAGAGGAACACGATCTCGCCGGGCACCGGTCCCACCAGCGTGCGGAGACCCGGGCCCCACAGCGACCCGTAGAGCAGCGCGATGTGCACGGCGTAGACGAGGAGTGACTCCTCGGCGAGCGCCCGCACGAGGATCGGCAACCGCCGCCAGCCGGCGCTGACCCACGCCAGTCCCGCCAGGAGCAGGAGCACGCACCCCAGGCGCAACACGAAGAACCCGTGGCTCACCCGCTGGTCGATCGGACCGTACGGCGAGAAGCCGGTGAGGCGGGTGGCGACCACGATCAGCACCGCCACGAGGCCGCTCCAGCACAGGAGCTTCGCCACGTGCCGGATCGTGTCGTGATGCAGCCAGCGCTCCAGCCAGGCGCCGAACGCCGCGCCGATCAGGATGTACCCGGCCCACGGGAGCACCGGGAACAACGATCCCCACGCGGGCGAGAGGTACGACGCGGCCCAGAGGGGCATCACCGCCGGCCAGTCCACCGACCAGGCGATGGGGGAGACGGCCACCACGGCCGCCCCGAGGATCCCCGTGATCACCATGAAGCGTGACGGCGTCACCGAGATCCACACCAGCGCCTGCACCACGAGCAGCGTGAACGCCACCAGGTGCAGGATGTCGACAACGTAGAAGGACTGGAGGCGCTCCGGCGACGCGAACTTGAAGTGCGCGAACTTCCCCATCGGGAACCGCATCAGGTACCCGAGCGCGAGGAAGAACACGAACCGGCGCACGCGACGGAACCAGCGGGCCGAGAACCGCCGGTGGTCGCTCCAGTGGCGCATGGCCGTGACGCTCACGGCGATGCCGGAGAGCGTGAGGAAGCTCACCGAGGTCAGGCCGCGCAGGAAGAGCCAGGACTCGTACAGCAGGCCCTGTCGCGCCGGCTGCACCAGCAACGTGTCGATCGTGTGGCCCTGGATCATCATCAGCACCGCGACGGCACGTGCGAGGTCGATGAAGACGATCCGCGAGGAGGGGGGGGACTGCACCGAATCCACGGAATCCGCGGATTTCACGGATTCCACGGATTTCACGGAAGGGGTCCGGTCCGTACGCGAGTCAGTCGGGGCGTGCGCAGGCACGGCAGTGCTCGACGGAGGGTTGTGGGGGTTCGCCAGGCTGGTTGGGCCGGATGGCGGCGCGGGTCAGACCCGCGCCGCGAACAGGTCCTTCATCGAGGCCAGCGCGCCCTCGAGCTCGCTGCGGTCACGGCTGAAGCAGAGGCGCAGGTAGCCCTCGCAGTTGGGGCCGAAGTCCACGCCGGGCACGCACCCGATGCGGGCGTGCTTGATCAGGTGCTCGGCCATCGCCCACGACAGCGACGGGCCCTCGATCCCGGCCTCCTTCGCGGCCGCCGGATCGATGCGCACGAACGCGTAGAACGCCGCGTCCGGCCTGGCTCCCGAGAACAGGCCCGGCGCCGCCTCGGCGAGACCGTCGTAGAAGAAGTCACGCCGGGCGAGCAGCTCGCGCCGGAACTCGTCGATGCAGGCCTGCGAGCCCTCGAGCGCCCCGATGCCGCCGTACTGGACGATGGAGCTCACGTTGTTGGTGGTGTAGGCCACGACCTTGACGGACCGCGCGCGGATCACCGGATCCTGCACGGCGTAATAGCCGAGACGCAGTCCCGTCATCGCGTACGACTTGCTGAACGTGTAGATCGGGATCGTACGCGCGTACATCCCCGGCAGCGACGCGATGCTCACGTGCTCCCCGTTGAAGACGACGTCCTCGTAGGCCTCGTCCGAGATCACCCAGAGGTTGCGTTCCCGCGCGATCGCGGCCAGCCGCTCGATGTCGGCGCGCGACAGCACCCCGCCGCTCGGGTTGTTCGGCGAGTTGATGTAGAGGGCCTTCGTCCTCGGCGTGATCGCCCTCTCGACCTCGTCGATGTCCCAGCGCCAGCCCAGCGACTCGCGGAGTGGCACGAGGACCGGCTTCGCCTGGGCGGAAATCACGATCGCCATGGTCGCCGGCCACTCCGGGTCCGGCACGATCACCTCGTCGCCGGGCTCGAGCAGCGCGTGGCACACGGCCCAGATGCCGTGCGTGCCCCCGTTGGTCACCACGACCTCATCGTCGTGCCCCACCGGGATGGCGTTCTTCGTCCGCATCTTCTCCGCCGCGAGCTGCCGCAGGCGCGGCAGGCCGGTGGTCGGCAGGTAGTGCGACCGGTTGTCGACGATCGCCTGGGCCATGGCCTGCTTGACCGTGTCCGGCGCGTCGAACGAGACGTCACCCTGGTCCAGCCGGAACGGCTTCTGGACCGTGTGCATGAGGTCGCGGATCTTGATGATGGCGGAGACGGGAACCTGGTCGAGGAAAGAGCCCATAGATGGATCTCGTGATCTGGTGATCTAGTGATCTTGTGATTTGGTGATTTGGTGATTTGGAACCGGGGTGCTTCGAACCGTCCGTCTTCCGTGTGCCCCGTGTTATCCCGCTGCCAGCACGCCCGCCTTCTCGAGGATCGCATTCAGCGTGCGCGCGGTGTGCTTGAGGGGCAGGTTGCTCAGGTAGAAGTGCTTCGCGCCGAGGGCGGCGAGCTCGCGGATGGTGCGGGCGCAGACGTCCACGGGGGTGGCGCCGGCGGCGAACTCCTCCAGGAGCTGGTCGACGGGCACCGGCAGGAAGCGGCTCAACATCGCCAGGGTCTTCGGGTTCGCGCTGCGGTAGTAGAACACGCCGAAGACGCCGGGCATCGTGAGCCCGCGGCGGTCGCCCTCCTCCAGGAACTGGCCGACGACCTGGCCCTGGTGGTGCGAGACGATCTGCGTCAGGTAGAAGTCCGCCGAGACGCGCCCGTCGAGCAGGAAGTCTACCTGGCGCCCGGCGTTGGCGGTCGGGTTCGCCCAGCCGCCCAGCTCGAGCTCGGGGTGCCGCGCGCGGATGATCTCCCGCAGCTGCCAGGCGTGCTCCACGCACCGGGGACGGCCCACGTCCTTGTCGCCGCCGAGCACGACGACCGAGGTGAACCCGCGGTCCATCGCCTGGTCGGTGTACTCGAGGCAGAAGTCGAGGGAGTGTTTCGCCGTGAGGAACGGCACGACCTGGTTGCGCGCGACGTCCTCGCCGAGGTTGGCGACGAGGTGGCGGAGGTTGTTCTCCTCCTGCGCCCCCACCGCGCTGTCGGTCACCATCACGCGGGTGTCCTGTCGCGTGAGCGACCGGATCGCGTGGTAGGTGTCGATCCACGCGTCGATGCCGGCCGGGGTCTCGAGCTCCGCCCGCGGTGGACGGAGCTCGACCGAGATGACGATGCCGGGGGACGTGCGGAGCTGGGTGAGGAACGAACTCAAATCGCCTTACTTCTGCTGCTTCAGCTTGTAGCCGGCCGGTGGCGTGAACAGGTCGTCGGCGAGGCCCGAGGTGTCCACCGACTGCACCTCGGTGCTGGCGGTCACGCCGCCCATCTTCTTCATGAGGCCGCCGAGCATGCCGCCGAAGCCGCCGCCACCGCCTTCACCGGCCTCCATCTTGACCTCGATCTCGCTGCCGTAGGCGACGCCGCCGATGTCGGCCATCAGGCGGTACATCTCCGTCATCGAGCGCGCCTGTCCCGGGCTGCCCTTGGCGGCGCGGGGATCCGTGAAGATCCAGCCCTTCTCGGCCGCCGCGCGGTAGAAACGGGCCCAGTCCTCCGTGCCCGGCGCCCCCTTGACGATCCACACCGGGCCCGTCAGGTTCACCGTCATCGTCATGTCCTTGTTGCCGCCCATGGCGGCCGGCATGGACACGTTCATGTCGTAGCCCTGCGCGGTCTTGCCGGCGATCTGCTTCGTCTGGCCGTTCGGCTCGATCGTCGCCTTCATGTCCTGGATCTGGACGTTGTCGTTGAGCTGCTGGGCGAAGGCCTGCATGTCCCACACGTCGGCCTCCTTCTTCTTGTTGTCGAAGGAGTACATCTTCTGGGCGTCGAGATCGAAAATGGTCGTGTGGACGCGGTCACCGGTCTTCATGTCGGTCCGCATCTTCATGCCCTTGATGTAGGTCGTCGTCGTGCCGTCGTTGGACATGCCCATGCCCTTGCCACTGGTGCTCGACGTGATGGTCACGTCGGCCCAGGCCGGGACGGCCAGTGCGACGGTGAGCAGGGCAGCCAGGAATCCACGCGTCATAGTCGTTTCGCCTCCTGGGGGAGCCGTGAAGTCCGCAATCCTGAAGTATACATTGCAGATGCAGTTGAACGGGGAGGCGCGGTGGCGCCGGTGACGCGCCTCCAGGCGGCGCTGGACGAGCTGGATCGCATCGATTTCGTGGGGGCGCCGACCCCGGTGCAGGAGCTGGCAGCCCTGCGGCGGGCGCTCGGGCGGGCGCCCCGCCTCCTGATCAAGCGGGACGATGCGATCCCGTTCGGGTTCGGCGGGAACAAGGTCCGGAAGCTGGAGTTCGTCGCGGCCCGGGCACGGGCCGCCGGGGCCGACACGTTGATCACGGCCGGTGGCGTCCAGTCCAACCACTGCCGGGCGACCGCGGCCGTCGCGGCCAAGCTCGGCATGCGGGCGATCGTGGTGCTCAACGGCGACCGTCCCGCCGTGCCCCGGGGCAACCACCTGCTGGACCTCATGCTGGGTGCCGAAGTGATTCACGTGGCGACGCGCGAGGAACGGGTCCCGGCGATGCGCGCGGCCGCGGCCCAGCTCGAAGAGGAAGGCCGCACGCCGTTCGTGATTCCGGTGGGCGCCTCCACGCCGCTCGGCGCGATGGGCTTCGTCGCCGCGATGGCCGAGCTCACCACGCAGATCCCCGCGCCCGACGTCATCGTCCACGCGACCTCGTCCGGCGGGACACAGGCGGGGCTCGTCGCGGGCTGTGAGCTGGCGGGCTGTGACACGCGCGTCATCGGGATCAGCGCGGACGATCCGTCCGAGGCACTGGCCGCGCAGGTGCGCAGCATCATCGCCGGCATGGAAGACGTCATCCAGGTGGACGGCCCGGAGCTGTCGAGCGCGCGGCCGATTCACGTGGACGACCGCTTCGTCGGCGATGGTTACGGCATCTCCACCGCGGAGTCGATGGAGGCCACCGACCTGGCGGCTCGCACCGAGGCGCTGTTCCTCGATCCCACCTACACCGCGAAGGCGATGGCCGGCCTGATCCGTTCGGTGCGCGAGGGCCGGTTCCGCGAGGACGAGACGGTGCTCTTCTGGCACACCGGCGGCGGCCCCTCGATCTTCAGGTAGCGGAGCACCGCCCGCCGCGTTGCTTCCGTTCGCGCGCCGCCCGCGAGGCCGTCGGAAGCATCGTGCCCGGCTCCAGCGTTGGTGACCTTCGTGTCCTCCGTGTCCTTCGTGGCCGGAAGTCCCTGGGTTATTCCTTGGTCTTCGGCGGACGCACCGGCCCCGCGCCCACCCCGAGTTCTTCGATCGCAGACGCGATGCGGTCGAGGTCCTCGTCACTGAGCGTCACGCGCAACGCGTCGGTCCATCCGTCCACCTGCGCCGGCCGCCGCGCGCCGACAATCGCGGCGGTCACACCCGGCCACGCCAGCGTCCAGGCGACCGCCACGGTGGGCACCGTCGTGCCGAGGTCGCCTGCAATCGGCCGGAGGGCCTCGGCCAGCGCGAGGTTCTTCCCGAGCGCCTCGCCCTGGAAGTCCGAGGACCGGCGGCGCCAGTCGCCTGGCGCGAGCGCGGCCGCGCGCTCCTCGCTGAACGTGCCCGTCAGCAACCCCGACTGCATCGGGCTGTAGACGATCACGCCGGTCTCGTGCGCGAGGCACCACTCGCGATCCTGCGCGCCGAAGTCGCGGTCGATGGCCGAGAACGGCGGCTGCAGCGAGTCGACGTGGCCGAGCGCGTCGGCGGCGGCCAGCTGCGCGGCGGAGTGGTTGGAGAGCCCGGCCGCGCGGATCTTGCCCTCGTGTTTCAACTCGAGCAGCGTGCCCCAGTACTCCTCGATCGACGCGCCATCGTCCGGGGGCCAGTGCATCTGGTAGAGGTCGATGCGTTCCACTCGCAGCCGCCGCAACGAGTCCTCGACCTCGCGGCGGATGCTGTCGCCACGGCCGATGCGGCGCGGCTCGGCATCCGGATCCGACGGGTTCCACACCAGCCCGCACTTCGTGAACACGTACGGGCGATCCGCGGCAGGCACGTCTTCGAGCGCGCGCGCCACGATCTCCTCGGAGTGCCCGAGCCCGTACACCGCGGCGGTGTCGATCCAGTTGACGCCCGCCTGCAGCGCCCGGCGGATCGCGGCCACCGATTCCTCGTCGTCCTGCGGCCCCCAGCCGTATGACCAATCGGCGCCGCCGATGGCCCACGCGCCGAAGCCGACGCGGGTGAGCCGCATGTCGGTGGTGCCGAGACGGGTCGTGGGCGCGCTGAAGGTGTCCATGGCTGCAATCCTCTCCCTGACGATTATGCCGGCGCGGCAGGCCGGGTGGTCCCCCGGGAGCCTCGCGCGCCGGGCCGGGCTCGACGGCACGCCTGGGCCGGGAAGTTTCCACCTTTGGCTACTTCCGTGGACGCCTTGGCCCCCCAGGTTCCCACCAGAACCGTTCAATGCGGGTTGACAAGACGTACGAAAGCACCCGGCATGCCTGCCTTCGCGATTGGCGACCTTCTTGCTGTAAGCAGTTGGCAGGAGGCATCCATGGCGAACTTCATGGCCTGGCTGACACGTGGGCAGTGCCTCGTGCACGCCGAGCCCATCTATGACCGCGACGAGACGGGGGCGATTTTCCGCTGCCCGCGGTGCCTGCACACCTGGCCGCGGCTGCACACGCCGCAGGAGCCGGCGTTGCGGGAGATCGGCGCGTACGAGACGCCGCGGCGGGAGCCGCAGGTCGCCGACGTGCGCGGTCACGTCACCGTGCGTGGTCACGTCGCCGCCGCCAATGCGTAGCGGGAATACCGCGTAGCGGGAATACCGTGTAGCGGGAATATCGCGTAGGAAAATGCCGCCACCGCGCCTGGCGGCCGCTGCCAGCGCCTGCATCGGGGGCGACGCCCCGTCGGGGTGACTGGCGCAGATAGCGCAAAAAACAGGGCGAGGAAGGATGCCGCCGACGGAATTCGTGGGCGGCATTACTGATCTGTGAGGCCCTCGCACGAAAGGGGTCAGGTGCCATCCGAGCCCGGCTCGGACCTGGCGCCTGGCCCCTTTCGTTGTCGGGCTCACGGACCCGCGGTCACTGTCGCTGCATCGTCTCGCGTGGCTTGGCGTTCTTGCCGAACTCGTTCGCCCAGTTCAGCATCTCGGCCACGACGTGCAGCACCGACTCGCGCGCCGCGTAGCCGTGTGCCTCGTTCGGCAGTGTCACATACCGGACCGTGGCGCCATGGCCCTTGAGCGCCATGTAGAACCGTTCCGACTGGATCGGGAACGTCCCGCTGTTGTCGTCGGCCTCGCCGTGAATCAGCAGTATGGGCTCGTTCACGTCGTTCGCGTGGAAGAACGGCGACATCGCCGCGTAGATCTGCGGCACCTCCCAGAAGGTGCGGCGCTCGTTCTGGAAGCCGAAGGGCGTGAGCGTGCGGTTGTAGGCGCCGCTCCTCGCGATGCCGGCGCGGAAGATGTCGGAGTGCGCGAGCAGGTTCGCGGTCATGAACGCGCCGTAGCTGTGACCACCCACGATCACCCGCTCGGGATCGGTGACGCGCATCTGCACCGCGCGATCCACCGCCGCCTGCGCCGACGACACCAACTGCTCGATGTACGTGTCGTTGGCGGTCTCACCGGGACCGACGATGGGCATCGTCGGGTCGTCGATGATCGCGTAGCCCTGGGTCAGGAACATGTGGTGCAGCGTGCTCCAGCCGGGCAACGAGAAGCGCTGGCTCGACCCGGTGACCTGCCCGGCCAGCGTCGGATCGGTGAACTCCCGCGGGTAGGCCCACAGCAGCGTCGGCAGGGGGCCCTGGGCCGGGGACCAGCCTGGCGGCGTCAGGATCGTCGCCGTCAGCGTGACGCCGTCCTTCCGTTTGTAGGTGACCAGCTGCTTCTGGACGCCCTGCAGCGCCGTCGCGGGGTCGGCGTAGCTGGTGAGCGCGCGCCGCTCGTCGGTCTTGAGGTTGCGCACGTACACGTTGGGCGGCTCGGTGCGCGACTCGTACCGCGTGAGGATCAGCGACCCGTCGTCCGACAACACGTCGATGACCTGCTCATAGGCGCTCGACGCGGAGCGGAAGAGCCGCGTGCTGGTGAGCGTGCGGAGGTTGAGGCGATCGACGAATGGGCGCGCGCCCTCGGGAGATGCCCCGGAGCCGGTCAGGTAGATCTCGTCGCCCGTCTGCGTGATGGCGCTGTCGCGGCCATCGTCGTGCAGCGGGTCGCCCGGATCCTTGTACGCGTCCTGCTGCGCGCGATCCCACAGCTGGCGCGGCGCGGCGCCGTTCTCGACGATCCAGGTGCGGGTCCACCGGCGGTCCCGATCGTTCTCGGTGACCAGCGCCAGCCCGGTCTTCGTCCACGCGATGTCGTCGAAGCGGTATTCGGTGCGCAGCAGCTCCACCGGCTCGCCGCGGAAGGGCGCGGCGAGCTGCATGACCACGTCACGCGCCGCGACCTCCGCCTTCGGGTCGCCCCCGTCGAGTGCCTCGACCCACGCCAGCGTCGCGGGCTGTGACGGGTTCCAGCGCCACTCGCGGGGACCCGGCAGCACGCCGCCGATCGGCACCATCTCGGCGAGCGGGAGCTGGGCGATCTGCCGTACCGAGAGACCGCGGCTGTCGAGCACTTCCACTGTCGTGGGGAAGTCGCCGTACTGCACGAGCCGCGAGAACGGCTTGTCGACCCGCACGGCCAGGTAGTACTGGCCATCGGGTGACGCCTCCACGCGGCTGTAGATGCCGGGCCGGCCCAGGGGGGCGCGCTGGCCCGTCGCCGCGTCGACGGTGGCGAGCTGGCTCGTGCCGTAGTACTCGAACAACGCCTCGTCATAGGCCGAGGTGAGCAGGTCCTGGTAGGTGCGCACCGGCGCCGTGCGGCCGCGGTTCTCCTGGATGTTCGGGCCCGCGGGCACGGCCGGCGGCGCGGGTTCCGCGCCGCGGCTCGGCAGCACGAACCCGCAGACCAGGGAGGCGCCCTCGCCGACCCACGAGCACGGCGTGCCGAGCGCCGCGTTCAGCTGCGCGGCGGTGACCGCCTTTGCCTCGCCCGTCGCCGAGTCGCCGACCCAGAGCTCGATGCCGGTGTCGCGTGTCTGCGTGAACGCGAAGCGCGCGCCGTCGGGAGAGAAACCCACCCACGAGAGCTGCGGATCCGGCGGCAGCGTGACCGGCACGGTGGTGCCGTCGGCAATCGCCTCGATGGTGATGGCGCGATAGTGGATGGCGCGGTTCCCCTCGGTCCGGTGCGGCCCGTTGGTGCGCGGGTTGATGCGCACGCCAGCCAGGCGCAGCATCGGCTGCGACACCTCGGCGAGCGGCGGCATGCTGGCGCGCTCGAGCAGGGCCACGCGGTCGCGGGCCGGGCTCACCTCGACGCGCGGGGGCGGCGGGGCATCCAGCATGTCCACGATGACGGGGGGCGGCAGCAGGTACCCCGGCGCGGGGGCCGGCGTCTGGGCCTCGAGGCCGGATGACGCGACGAAGATCGCGGTCGCGAGCGCAAGCGCGTGGCGCATGGCAGGACTCCTTCCAGTGAGAGGGAGATTCTATGCCGGGAGGGGAATGGGAAATGGGGACAGTCCCCTTTTCTGCTCCCCTCACGTCGTCGCGCCGCCGCATGAGCTGCCGGCACCCGCCGTGCAGCCGAAGCAGTGCGGCGCGGTGACGATGCGGCGGGCGTGCAGCGCGTCGAGGGAGGCAGGCAGGCCATCGAGCAGGTCGCCGACCGTCCGTGGCGCGCCTGCCGCAAGCCCGAGATCGAGCATCTGGTTGAAGTCGCAGTCGTGCAGCCGCCCGTCCCAACCCACCGACAGCGTGAAGCGGCACATGAGGCCCTCGACGGCCGCCGGGTTGAAGGCGGCCACGAGACGCGTCATGTACGCCTCGAGGTGGCCCGACTGCTCCAGCCACTCGAGATAGCGGCTGATCGGCATGTTCGTGATCGTGTAGAGACGGTTGAACGTCACGCCGTGACGTCGATCGAGCTCACGTTTCCATTCGCGCTCGAGCGAGGCCTGCCCGGCCGGCAGGAAGGCCCCGACCGGGTTGGTGACCAGGTTGAGCACGAGCCCCGATCCCTCCCGGCCGTAACCGAGCGCGTTGAACCGCCGCAGGGCCTCGATCGATCCGGCGAAGACGCCGTCCCCGCGCTGCCGGTCGGTCGCCGTGGCCGCGAACGACGGCAGCGACGCCACGACCTCCACGCCGTGGTCCGCGAGGAAGGCTGGAAGGCCGGCGTAGTTCGGCAGGGTCGTGATCGTCAGGTTGCATCGGTCCATGACGTGGCGGCCCAGCCGCCGGGCGCCCGTGACCAGGTCGCGGAACCGCGGATGCAGCTCCGGTGCGCCACCCGTGATGTCCAGCGTCGGGATGTCCGTGCGCTCCAGCACCCGCAGGCACGCGTCCACGACGGGATCGGCCATGACCTCCGTCCGGTCGGGACCGGCATCCACGTGGCAGTGCCGGCAGGCCTGGTTGCACCGTTTCCCCACGTTCACCTGGAGCACGGTCGATCTGGTCGGCGAGAGCGGCTGGTGACCCGCACGGGCCGCCTGTTCCTCGAACGTCGTCGTCAGTCCGAGCGCGTCGAGGCGCGCCAACTGGGCGTCAGGCGTGGCCAGCGGCGATTGCGTGTTGGCGAGCGTGGGCAGGGACATGGGCGGATGGGCTGCTTTCTCGCGGCCACAGATTACACAGATAGCACAGATGCACAGATGGAACAGGACGCACGGATAGCGAATCTGTCCGGTCCTACCGAGGCCGCCAGGCCGAGGCCCGACGGCTGCGGAGCAGCCGGCCCACGGTTGGCGAAGCCAACCGCCTGACGCGGGGCCACAGATAGCGCAGATGGCACAGATGCACAGATGGAACGGGATGCACAGATAGCGAATCTGTCCGGTCCTACCGAGGCCGCCAGGCCGAGGCCCAACGGCTGCGGAGCGGCCGGCCGACGGTTGGCGAAGCCGACCGCCTGACGCGGGGCCACAGATAGCGCAGATGGCACAGATGCACAGATGGAACGGGATGCACGGATAGCGAATCCGTCCGGTCCTACCGAGGCCGCCCGGCCGAGGCCCAACGGCTGCGGAGCAGCCGGCCCACGGTTGGCGAAGCCAACCGCCTGACGCGGGGCCACAGATAGCGCAGATGGCACAGATGCACGGATGGAACGGGATGCACAGATAGCGAAGCTGTCCGGTCCTACCGAGGCCGCCCGGCAGAGGCCCACCGGCTGCGGAGCAGCCGGCCCGCGGTTGGCGAGCCAACCGCCTGACGCGCGGGACGCGCGGCCCCTTCACATCGAGATCTTGGCGGCCTTGTTGCGCATCTGCAGGCCATGGACGAGGGAGGCGCCGCCACGGATTGCGGCCGCGACGTGCACGGCCTCGGTCATCTGCTCGGTGCTGGCGCCCTTCTCGAGCGAGTCGCTGGCGTACGCGTCGATGCAGTACGGGCACTGCACGGCGTGCGCCACGGCCAGGGCGATGAGCGCCTTCTCGCGGGCCGTGAGCGCGCCCTCCTGGAACACCGCGCCGTACCAGGCGGAAAACTTCTCCCAGAGTTCCGGCGCCTCCTTGCCCATCTCGGCGAAGCGCGGCAGGTCCTTCTCGTCGTAGTAGTGGCTCACGGGTTGTCCTTTCGACCGTCGATACGAACCGCGGGCGTCGAACCAGGGGTCCGACCCCTCTTCCCACACCTGTCCATGGAAAAGGGGCATGACTCTTCTTCACACCCGTCCTGCACGGACCGGGCGTCCGGCGCCTGCCTGCAAGTGCGATCGGCGCGGGTGCGCGGCTACGCGGTGGAGCGCCGCCGCCCCATCAGGAAGCGGCTCAGCTCGTCCAGGTCGGCCGGCTTCACGAAGAACTCGTCCGCCCCGGCCTCGAGCGCTCGTTGCCGGTCGGCCTCGCGACTGAACCCGGAGAGGACGATGAAGGGGATGGAGCGGTCGGTCTCGGCGCGCATCTGCCGCAACACGTCGAGGCCGTCCATGTCCGGCAGGCCCAGGTCGAGGCAGACGGCATCCGGGCGGCGGTCGCGGAACAGGGCCAGCGCCGTGGCGCCGTCGCCGGCGACCTCGGCGCGCGCGCCCTGCGTCGAGAGGTACCGCGCGAGCAGGTCGGCGCCGTCCGGGTTGTCGTCCACGATCAGGATCATCGGGCCGGCCGCCGCCGGGCCCTCCGTGAGCAGGGGCAGGCGAATCGTGAATGTCGCGCCCTCGCCGGGCCCCGGACTCGTGGCCGTGAGCGTGCCGCCGTGCCCGTCCACGATGCCGCGCGCCACCCCGAGTCCGACGCCGAGGCCACCGGTCTGTCCGACCATGGGCCGCTGCTGCACGAACAGCTCGAAGGCCTGCTCGCACATCGGTGGGCTCATGCCGATCCCGTCGTCGGTCACCGTGATCGTGACGCCCTCGTCCGCTGCGGCCACCTGCAGCGTGACGTGCCCGGATTCCGCGGTGAACTTGATGGCGTTGTCGAGCAGGCTGCCAAGCGCCTGTTCGAGGCGCACCGCGTCGCCGTCCACGAGCAGCGTGGCGTTCGGCAGCTGCGCGGCCAGCGCATGGCCCCGCGCCTCGGCGGCCGGCGTGGCAGCGGCCGCGGCGCGGCGGGCGATCTCCACCACGTCCACGGGCTGGCGATCGAGCTGCAGCTTGCCGTGCGTCAGCCGCGCCACGTCGAGCAGGTCGTCGATGAGGCGGCGCATTGTCGCTGTCTGCCGCTGCAGCACGTCGCGGGCGAAGGCCACGGTCTCGTGGGTCGCGTTCGGCGAGCCGAGCAGCGCGACGGCGTTGCTGAGGCCGGCCATCGGGTTCCTGAGCTCGTGCGCGAGCAGCGCGATGAACTGGTCCTTCGCGGTGTTGGCGCGCTCGGCTTCCCGGCGCGCGGCCTGCTCCATGCCGATCTCGATCCGCTGGTCCTCGAGCCGGCGGTGCTGGATGGCGTACCGGATCGCGCGATCGAGGGCGATGGCATCGAGGTCGCCCTTCTGCAGGAAGTCGGACGCACCCGCGCGCATGCCGGCCAGGTCCACGTCCCGGCTGGCCTGGCCGGTCAGCAGGATGAAGGGCACGGGCACGCCGCGCTGCACCGCGTCCTGGATGAACTCGACGCCGTTGCGTGAGCCCATCCGGTAGTCGACCAGGCAGGCGTCGAACTCCTCGGTGGTGACGCGCTGCATGCCTTCTTCGTAGGTCGGCGCCCACTCCAGGGCATAGACCGGCCGGACGGACGTGGCGAGGAGATCCCGCGTCAGCAGGACATCGTCCTCATCGTCGTCCACGATCAGCACTCGGGCTTGATCCACCGGCATGGTCATGCAGTGTCGCTTGCGGACCGGTCGCGCTACAAGGTGCTGGTGTTGGCGGGCAGCTCGACGATCTCGAACCAGTACCGCCCGAGGACGCGCATCACCTGCACGAGCCCGTCGAAGGTCACGGGCTTGGTGATGAAGGAGTTCACGCCGAGGTCGTAGCTCCGGTAGATGTCCTCCTCGGCCTTCGAGGTCGTCAGCACGACCACGGGGATCTGCCGCAGCGAGGGGTCGGCTTTCATCTCGCGTAACGCCTCCCGGCCGTCTTTCCGGGGCATGTTGAGGTCGAGCAGGATCAGGCCGGGCCGCGGATACTCCTCGCGATCGGCATACTTGCCCCGCCCGTGCAGGTAGTCGAGCAGCTGCTCGCCGTCCTCCACCGTGATCAGGCGGTTGGCCAGGCGGCTCTCCTCGAGCGCCTGCAGCGCGAGCTCCCGGTCATCCGGGTCGTCGTCGGCAAGGGCGATCACGATGCGGTTGGGCACGGCAGTCATTCGAAGTAGTCCTTCGGGAGGGTGATTCGGAACAGGGCGCCTTCCCCGGGGCGCCCGATCGCCTCGATGGTGCCCCCATGATGCTCGACGATCCTGCGGCACACGGCAAGACCAATGCCGGTACCCTCGTAGCTCCCTCGCCCGTGCAGGCGCTGGAAGACCCCGAAGATGCGCTCGGCATACTGGGGCTCGAAGCCGATGCCATTGTCCTGGACCTCCAGCACGACGGCCTCGGGGGTCTCGGATCCGCGGACCTCGACCACCGGTGCCACCCCCTCGCGCGAGAACTTCAGGGCATTGGCAATCAGGTTCTGGAAGAGCTGCCGCATCTGCACGGGGTCCGCGACGAGGGCTGGCAGGTTGCCGAGATCCACCCGGGCGTTCGACGTCTCGATCCGGGTCTCGAGATCCACGATGACTTCCGTCACCACGCCCGCGAGGTCGATGCGGACCGGGGCCTGGCGGCGGGTGGACACGCGCGAGAAGGTCAGCAGGTCGTCGATGAGCGTCTGCATGCGCTCCGCGGAGCGCAGCATGCGACCGAGATAGTCGAGGGAGGTCTCGTCTAGGCTCTCGCGTGCCCGCGTCTGCAGCCGGTCGCCGAATGCGCGGATCTTGCGCAGCGGCTCCTGCAGGTCGTGTGAAGCCACCGAGGCGAAACTCTCCAGCTCCTGGTTGCTCCGCGAGAGCTGGATGTTGGCCTCGCTCAGCTCGGCCGTACGATCGTGGACGCGGGCCTCGAGCAACGCCCGCTCGGCGCGCAGCCGGATGAGGTTGCGGCGGCGCGACTCGCCGAGCGCGCTGATGGCCACGCCCTGCAGCAGGAAGGCCGCGAGCGCGGCCATCTCGGACGGGCTCTTGATGACGATGGATCCCAGCGGCGGGAGGAAGTAGCTGTTGACGAGCAGCGCCGAGACCAGCGTCGCGAGCAGTCCCGGCCCGAGGCCGCCGAACCACCCCGAAATCACGACGGCAAACGCAAAGAGCAGGAAGGGCGTCTGGCCCGTGGTGAACGCTTCGAGGATCAGTCGCGCCCCGAACACCAGCCCGACGGCCACGAGCGCCAGCGCATATGTCCAGGGGTTGGCGCGCGTCTCGGCGGCGGTGGGCACCTCCCGATTCTAGTGGAGAAGCCTGCCGGTCGGTTGCACGCGCGCGGCCGCGCCGCGCCCCGCACGGCGTCCCGTCGTCCACGCCCAGGCGAAGTTGTGCCCGCCGATCGGGCCGAAGGCATCGAGCAACTCGCCGCACAGGAACAGCCCGCGACGGTGCCGGCTCTCGAGGGTCGCCGCGTCCACCTCGTCCAGCGCCACGCCGCCCCCGGTGACCTCGGCCTTGCGGTACCCCTCGTCTCCCGTCCACGGCAGCGGATAGGAGGTGAGGCGTTCGACGAGCGCCGTCCGCTCCGCCCGCCGCAGGTCGCTGACCCGCCGATCCGGTGGGATGCCGGCCTCGTCGACCAGTGCCACCGCCAGCCGCTGTGGCAGGTGCCGCCCCACGCTGCTCGAGACGAGACCCGTGCCGGCCGTCAGCTCGTCATGCCATGCCTCGGGCCCGAGCGGGCTCCACTGGGCCCGAATCGTCGCGGGAGCGCCCGCCAGCCGGCTTCGTACCGCGACGTGCGAGATGTCGAGCACCGCGGGACCGCTGTACCCATGGTGGGTGAAGAGGAAGCCGCCGCGCGTCTCGATGTTCCGGCCTTCCCACTTCGAACGGAGGCGCACCTCGAGGGAGACGCCGCTGAGGGCCACGTGCCGCGCGGGGCTGGCGACGAGTGGTGTCAGGGCCGGGTACGCAGGGTGGACACGATGGCCCAGGGCGGACGCCAGTTCGAGGCCCCGGCCGTCGCTGCCCGTGGCGGGCACGGAGAGGCCACCGGAGGCGAGCACGACGGCAGCGGCCTCGAGGGGACCGGCATCGGTGTCGACTCGCCAGGCATCGCCGTCCGCGTCCAGGCCCGTCACGGTGGTGCCGAAGCGGAATTCGACACCGCGCCGGCGGCAGAGCGCCACGAGCCCGTCGCGCACGTCACGCGCCCGGTTCGACCGGGGAAAGTACTTTCGCGACTCGGACTCGAAGGCCAGGGGCAGCCCGACCTCGTCCTCGAAGAACGCCTTCTGTTGCTCCAGGGGCCACGACCGGAGGAGGCCGCGCAGGATCCGGGCGGGGGAATCGGTGACGAAGCGCTCGGGTTCGAGCGCCGCCGGCAGGATGTTGCAGCGGCCGCCCCCGCTGATGAGGATCTTGCGGCCGCCGTCCCGGGTGGTCTCGACCACGAGCACCGGCGCGCCCGCCTCGGCGGCCGAGGCGGCGGCCATGAGACCGGCCGCCCCGGCGCCGACGATGACGAGGAGTCCGCGCACGCGGCTTACTTGAAGAGGTCCTCGATCGGCACGACGGTGATGGGACCGAGGCCGAGCGCCTCGATGGCGGGCCCGATCACCTGGCGATCGCCCACGACGACCACCGCGAACCGGTCGGGCCGCACGTACTTCTCCGCGGCGCTGTGGACCTGGTCGGCGGTGACCGCCTGGACCTGCGACACGAAGCTCGTGAAGGTGTCATCCGGCAGCCCGTAGACGAGCTGCTCCTCCAGCTTGCGCGCGAGATCCCCCGTTGTCTCGAACTCGCCGGGGAAACTGAGGGCGACGTAGTTCTTCGCCTTGGCCAGCTCGTCGGCCGGGATCGGCTGCAGGATGCCGGTGAGCTCGTTGAAGAACTCGCGCAGCGACTCGGAGGTCTTGTCGGTCTGGACGCCCGCCTGCGCGACGAAGGGCCCCGGCGCGAGGCGCGTGTCGAACCCCGAATACGCCCCGTACGAGTAGCCGTGCTCTTCGCGGAGGTTGGTGTTCAGGCGCGACGTGAACGAGCCGCCGAGGATCGTGTTCAGCACCTGCAGCGTGGCGTACTCCGGCGTCCGTCGCGGCACGCCGACCCAGCCGATACGAATCTGCGACTGCGCGGCGCCCGGCTTGTCCACGAGGTAGATGTGCCGCGGCTGGTAGGGCGGCGTGGCTGGCAGCGGCGGCGCCGCCGGCGCGGCGCCGTCGGCCGTCCAGCCACCGAAGGCGCGCTCCAGCATCGGCAGCACGCCGTCGCTGGTCACGTCGCCGACGACGATCAGCGCCGCGTTGTCGGGCCGGTAGTAGGTCCGGTAGAACCGCTTCAGGTCGTCCGCGCTCAGGCCCTCGACCGTGGTGGGCGTGCCCGACGCCAGCGTGCCGTAGCGGTGGCGCGCCCCGTAGACGACACGCGGAAAGGCAATCTGCGCCAGCGCGGCAGGGTTGTCCCGCGCCTGGAGGAACGAGGTCAGGCGCTCCTGTCGCAGCCGATCGAGCTCGCTGCCGGGGAACTCCGGGCGGAGCGCGACGTCCGCCATCAGCGGCAGCGCCTGGTCGAGCCGGACCACGGGCACGGAGAGCCGCACGGCGGAGTAATCGTACGAGCTCGACGTGCCGAGCGCGGCGCCGAGGTACTCGACGGCGTCCGCCAGCTCCAGTGCCGAGCGGCCGCCGGCACCCTCGTCCAGCATCGCCGACGCGAGGCTGCCGACGCCGAACTTGCCGTCGGGATCGGCCGAGCTGCCGGCCCGCACGATCAGGTTCACCTGGACGATCGGCACCTCGTGCTGCTCGACGATCCACACCGGCAGGCCGTTCGACAGCGTGCGCTTCGCGATTGGCGGCAGCGTCAGCGACGGCGCGGGCCCCGTGGCCGGAGGATGCGACCGGTCGGGGCCCTGCGCGGCCACGGATGCGGAGAGCAGTGCGACTGCGGCGACGACAGGCAGCCACAGATGGCACAGATGGCACAGACGGGAGGCGACGTCGCGCGCCGGCGAGCCATCAGCGCTCGCGGGTGACGCCGGACGGGGCCGCCCCGCTCGCGCGCGCTCCCGAGCGCAGTCGAGGGACGCAGGCGGCTCCCCGTGCCAGTCTTTCCGGGCGCCGAGCACGAGTGGGGCTGTCCGGCGGCAGGACCCGCCACGCTGATGCCGGTGGTCGCTATTCATCGCCGCCCTCCTTGGCAGGCCGGACGATGAGCTCGACTCGTTTGTCGGTCGGCAGGTAGGCGCGGATGGCCGACTGGATGTCGGTGGCGTCGAGCGCGCGGTAGCGGGCGAGATCCTCCTGGAAGTAGTCGGGCATGCCCGTGGCCGTGTAATAGGCGTTCAGCCGGTCCGCCTTGCCCCCGAAACTCCCGACCCGCTCCATCCGGCGATAGAAGTCGGCCTCGATCTGGTTGACCGTGCGTGTCATCTCGCGCCCGTCGGGCGGGGTCTCGCGCAGCCGCGCGAGCTCCTCGTCGATCACCGCCTGCAGCCGCTCGACGTGTTGTCCGGGACGCGCGGTCGCGATGATGTAGAACGTGCTGCCGAGGGCCTGCGACTGCTGGAACGCGGTCACGTCCTGCGCGATCTGCAGGTCGTAGACCAGCCGCTTGTAGAGCCGCGAGTTCTTGCCCTCCGTCAGCAGCCCCGCGACGATGTCCATCGCCGCGTCGCCGGGACGGTAGCTCGCCGGCGTGAGCCACGCGAGGTACAGCCGCTCGAGCTGCACCTGGTCGGTCAGCTCCTTGCGCGTCACGCCCGTCAGGCTGGCGGCCGGCACGGGCGCCGGCGGCACCGGCTCCCCGCCCGGCACGTCGCTGAACCACTTCTCGACGAGGTCCCGCGTGCGGGCGAGGTCGATGTCCCCGGCGATGACGAGGCTGGCGTTGTTGGGCGCGTAATACGTCTTGAAGAAGTTCACGACGTCCTGGTAGCTCGCTGCGGTGAGATCCGCCATCGAGCCGATGGTCGGCCAGCTGTACGGGTGGCCGGGCGGGAAGAGCAGCGACGGCAGCAGCAGTTCCGCCTGTCCGTACGGCGCGTTCTCGTAGCTCTGGCGCCGCTCGTTCTTGACGACGTCCCGCTGGCCGTCGACGCTCTCGGGGCTCATCGCGTCGAGCAGGTAGGCCATGCGGTCCGACTCGAGGAACAGCGCGAGCTCGAGCGCGTTGGACGGCAGGTCGATGAAGTAGTTCGTCCGGTCCTCGTTGGTCGAGCCGTTGTTGCTCGCGCCGGCGCCCTCGAGCCACACGTCGAAGGCCCCCTCGGGCACGTGCTTGGACCCCTCGAACATCAGGTGTTCGAAGAGGTGCGCGAAGCCGGTGCGGCCGGGCGTCTCGCGGCCCGAGCCGACGTGGTACCAGACATTGACCGCGACGACGGGCACGCTCGCGTCGCGGTGCAGGATCACGTGCAGGCCGTTCGGCAGCGTGAACTCGGTGTACGGCACCGTGAGCCGGGTCGGGGACTGCGCGGCGGCGCCGGCGGTCAGGCAGGCCAGCAGGGCGGCGGTGACAAGGCGCGTCATGCTGCCAGTCTAGTGGCGGGCATGTCCAAAATCACTATCGGGCGTCTTGGGTGGCAGTGAACTTGTAGGGGAAGGCGCTGCCAGGGTTGGCTACATGACGGCGGCGTCTGGGGATCGGGTCGTTTCGGGCGCAAATCGGCGCGGCGGTCTCCTGCGGGTGGTGGCCGGCGTCGTGGTACTGGCGTTTGGAAGTGTCGGCACGGCGACAGCCGGCACCGCGCCGGCCAGCCCTTGCGCCTTGCCTTCGCCGATCGTCTACCTGGCGCACGAGACCCTGCCGCCGTTCGAATACGTCGATGGCGGGGAGGTGCGCGGGTTCAACGTCGAGCTCCTCAACGAGATCTCCCGCGAGACCGGGCGCCGGATCGAGGTGCGAGCGATGCCGTGGCCGCAGGTGATCGCGGCGCTCGAGGCCGGCCAACCGGTGCTGGCGAGCCTGGCGTTCACCCCCGACCGCGACCGGCGCTTCGACCTGCTGACGTCGACGACCACCGTGCGCCTGAGCGTCTTCCTGCCGGCCAGCCCCGGCGCGGTGCGCCTGTCGCTCGCCGACCTCGACGGCCTCACGATTGCCGTCGAACACGGCACGATGGCGCTCGACGTGCTCCGGGCACAGCCGGGACTGAAAGGCGTCACGCTGCTGCAGACGCCCGACAAGTTTCGCGCGATCGATGAAGTCATCGCGGGGCGCGCCGATGGGATTGCGGGCTCGAGTGCCACCGTGCGATGGGCCGCGAGCCAGCGGCGGATCGGCCTGCCGGTGGAGCTGCCGGTCAGCGCCCTGCCGTTGTTCCTGGCGACGTCTCGCGGCTGCGGTACGGCGTTCGAGCCCATCGTCGCCGCGGTGCAGCGCCTGCACGCCTCCGGGCGGGTGGACGAACTGGCCATGAGCTGGCTTCGCTCCCAGTCCGCCCTGGACTCGACGACGTGGCGGCTGATCCGGGCGGCGGCCTTCGCGCTCACGTGCGTCATCGGCATCATCCTCGCCTGGAACGTCGCCTTGCGGCGCCGCGTGGCCGATCGCACGCGCGAGCTGCGCGCGGCGCTATCCGAGCAGACCCACCTGACCAGGCGCGCCATCACCAGCGAAACCCGCCTGGCGGGCGCCCTCGACGCCATCGATGAAGGCGTCTGGGAATGGGCGAGTGACGGCCGCACCGAGCGTCTCTGGGTGAGTGGGCGCTGGTCGAAGCTGCTCGGCTTCGCCTCCGAAGACCTGCCGGCCGACATCGCGGCGTGGCTCGAGTGCGTCCACCCGGACGACCGGTCACGGATCGAGGCCGCGCACGAGCGGGCGGTCAAGGAGCCGCCGGGGCTCTTCGACGAGCGGTACCGCATGCGCAAGCGCGACGGTGCCTACACGTGGTTCCACGACCGCGGCCGCATCGTCGAGCGGGACGCGCGGGGGGCGCCCAGGCGGATGGTCGGGATCGTTCGCGACGTGACGGCGGAGCACGCGGCCGAGGAGGCCATGCGCCAGGCGCGGGACGCCGCGGAGGAAGCCGCGCGCTCGAAGAGCACCTTCCTCACGACGATGAGCCACGAGATCCGCACGCCGCTGAACGCGGTCATCGGCGTCTCGGGCCTGCTCGACGCCACGCCCCTCGACGAGGACCAGCGACGGCTCGTCGGCGTGGTGCAGACCAGCGCGCAGGCCCTCCTGGCCCTGGTGGACGACGTGCTCGACTTCTCGAAGCTGGAGGCGGGCCGCGTCGAGGTCGACGCCAGGGCGTTCGAGCCGCGCATCCTCGTCGACACCGTTGTCCGGGTCGTCACGGCCGCTTCGACCGAGCGGCGCGTCGACCTGTCGCACCAGGTGGACCCGTCGGTGCCGGCCTGGCTCCGGGGCGACGACACCCGTCTCAAGCAGATTCTGTTGAACCTCGTGTCGAACGCCGTCAAGTTCACCCCGCCCGGCGGCGAGGTCAGGCTCGACGTGCGGCTCGACGCGACGGGGCCGGCGGGCGGCGTGCTCGTCTGCCGTGTCCGCGACAGCGGCATCGGCATCCCGGCGGATCGCCTGTCGCGGCTCTTCCAGCCGTTCAGCCAGGCCGACTCGTCGACCACGCGGGAGTACGGGGGCACGGGCCTGGGCCTGGCCATCAGCCAGCGGCTGGCGGTGCTGCTCGGTGGTGCCATCAGCGTCGAGAGCCAGCCCGGTGTCGGCTCCGCGTTCACGCTGCGGGTGCCTGCCGCCGAGGCGGACGCGCCCGCCTCACCCCGGCCGAGGCTCGCCGCCGGATCACGGGCGGCGTTGCGCATCCTGCTCGCCGAGGACAACCCGATCAACCAGTTCGTGGAACGCCGCGTGCTCCAGCAGCTGGGCTGCGCCTGCGACGTTGTCGCCAACGGCCGGGAGGCGGTCGAGGCGCTGGCGCGATCGGCCTATGACGTCGTGCTGCTCGACGTGCAGATGCCGGTGATGGACGGACCCGCGGCCGCCGCGGAGATTCGCCGGCGCGGGCTGCCGGCAGGCCGCCTCGTGGCGCTGACCGCGGACGTGACCGAGGACACGCGGGACGCCTGCCTTGCCGCGGGCATCGACGCCTACCTCACGAAGCCGCTGCACGCGGACCGCCTCGCGGCGCTGCTCGACAGCGTGACCCCAAGCTTAGGTAAAACCGCATAATCAGCACCAAAGATTCTATTTGTTCGCATGGTCTGCCTCCGGCGACACTGCCGACATGAACACCCTCAAGACCTTCCTGTTGCTGGGGGTCCTGTCGGCGATCCTCGTGTCGATCGGCGCGCAGATGGGCCCCGGCATGATGGTGCTCTTCGCGGGGCTCGCGCTGCTGCTGAACGCGGTCGCCTACTTCTACTCGGATCGGCTCGTGCTCCGGATGCACGGCGCGCGTCCCCTCCCACGCGAGGAGGCGCCGGCGCTGCACGAGATGGTCGACACCCTCTCGGCGCGGGCGGGCATCCCGGTGCCCCGGCTGTTCCTCATCGCGGACGCACAGCCCAACGCGTTCGCCACCGGGCGCAATCCCGAGCACGGCGTCGTGGCCGTGACCGAGGGCCTGCTGCGGCTGCTGCCGCCGCGCGAGCTCGCCGGCGTCGTGGCCCACGAGATTGCGCACATCAGGAACCGCGACATCCTGATCGCCTCCGTGGCGGCGGCGATTGCCACGGCCGTGTCGTTCGTCGGCAACGCGCTGCAGTGGTCTGCCATCTTCGGTGGCCGCGACGACGAGGAAGGCGGGTCGCCGTTCGGCGCGCTGGCGCTCGCGATTGTGGCGCCGATTGCCGCGACGCTGGTGCAGCTCGGCATCTCGCGGGCGCGTGAGTATGTCGCGGACGCGACGGCGGCGGAGCTGACGGGTGATGCCGAGGGCCTGGCCGGCGCGCTGGCGAGACTCGAGGTCGGCGTCGCGCAGGTGCCGCCGGCGTCGGCGCAGACGGCCACCGCGAGCCTGTTCATCGCGAACCCGTTCGCGCGGGCCGGCGGCCTCACGCGGTTGTTCTCGACGCATCCTCCAATGGCGGACCGGATTGCGCGCCTGCGGGCGCGGCCGGTCGTCGGCGCGGCGGCCACCGGCCTGCGGCCGCTCGCGCGCATGTGACGGCCGGGCCTGGCGTGGCGTCGGCTCCCCTCTGTCGGGGCCGGCGCGCGGGGGGTCCGAGCCGTCGCGCCACTGGCGCCGTGTGGGCGCCATTCGACGAGGCGCTCATGGCCGTGGGCAACGGGGACGGGGGACGTTCATAACGGATCATCCATATCCGTCACCCGTCCCCGTTCCCCCGGCCGGGCGCGCGGCTCGCCGGCGTGTCGAGCCACTCGTGGGCCGCTTCCGAGATGGCGACCACCGCCGGGTGGCGCAGCTTCCGGTCGATTGAAATCGCGTAGTAGCGGGCTCCCACCTCGGGAATGCGCCCCACCGCCTTCACGCCGTACTGCTTCACAATCTCCGCTTCCACGACCGTGGGCGCGACGAACAGGCCGCGTCCGAACTGGCCGAAGGCCTGCGCGAGCGCGCTGTCGTCGAACTCGCCGGCCACACGCGGCCGCACGCGCTTCGTCTCGAACCACAGGTCGAGGGCCCGCCGCACGGGGGTCCCGTCGCCCGGCAGCAGCATGGCCGTGCCGTGCAGGGAGCCCGGGAACCCGCGACGCATGGTGGCCGCGAGCCGCGGCGCGCCGAAGACCGTGAGCGAGGAGGTGCCCAGCAGGTGGTTGAAGGCCTTCACCTTGACCGACGGCGGCACGGGGGCCTCCGCGATGACGACGTCGAGGTGGTGCGTGGCGAGCAGCGCGACCAGGGCGTCGGGCCGCCCCTCGCGGCAGATCAGGTGCACCGGCTGGCCGATGTCGAGCGCGGGCTCGAGGAGGCGGTACGCCACGGTCTTGTTGACCTCGTCCGCGATCCCGACCTGCAGCCGCATCGGCCGCCCGGTGGGACGGTCCTTCAGCGTGTCGAGCAGCTCGCGGCCGAGGCCGAAGATGTCGTCCGCATACTGGAAGGCGATGCGCCCCACGTCGGTGAGCACCAGGCGGCGGCCCGTGCGCTCGAACAGCTTCTCCCCGAGCTGGTCCTCGAGCGCCCGGATCTGCCCCGAGATCGTGGGTTGGGCCAGCCGCAGCTCTTCACTCGCCCGCGCGATGCTCCCGGCTCGCGCGACGGTCCAGAAGTAGAGGAGGTGGTGATAGTTGAGCCATTCCATGCGTCTTGGTCCGGGTTCGTGACGTCCGCCATGCCCTCACAAAGACACGGAGATACGGAGACACGGAGACACGGAGGCACGGAGGAAGAAGACGGTCACCCTCCGCCCCCGAGTCCCCTCTCCAGGCTGCGCGCGCGGCGCCTCGTCTCGCCTGCCACGCATGATAAACTTTGGCGCGAATTTCACGCCAAATCACCAGATCACGAGATCACGAGATCACCAGATCACGAGATCACGAGATCACCAGATCACCAAATGCCAGAATCCCTAGTCGCCGTCATCATGGGCTCCACCTCGGACTGGGAGACGATGCGCCATGCGTGTGAGGTGCTGGACCGGTTCGGGGTGCCGTACGAGAAGCACGTGGTGTCGGCGCACCGCACCCCGGCCTGGATGGCGGAGTTCGCCGAGGGCGCGGCCGCCCGCGGGCTCCAGGTGATCGTGGCGGGTGCCGGGGGCGCGGCGCACCTGCCCGGCATGACCGCGGCGCACACGACGTTGCCCGTGCTGGGCGTGCCCGTGCAGACCAGCACGCTGAACGGCCTCGATTCGCTCCTGTCGATCGTCCAGATGCCCGGCGGTGTGCCGGTGGCGACCCTGGCCATCGGCAAGGCGGGCGCCACCAACGCGGGGCTGCTGGCGGTGCAGATCCTCGCGCTGTCGCGACCCGAGCTGGGCGAGCGGCTTCGGGCCTTCCGCGCGGAGCAGACAGAGACCGTGCGCCGCGCGGAGCTGCCGTGAACCGCGTGTTCCTTCCGGGAAGCACGATCGGCGTGCTCGGCAGCGGCCAGCTCGGGCGCATGTTCGCCATCGCGGCGCGGCGCATGGGCTACCGCGTGCATACGCTCTCGCCCGGGGAGGACACCCCCACCGGGCAGGTCGCCGACGCGGAGATCACCGCCGACTTCGAGGACCTCGATGCGATCCGCGCGTTCGCGGCGGGCGTCGACGTGGTGACCTTCGAGTTCGAGAACGTCTCCGCCGACGCGGCGGCCGCCGCCGCGGAGATCGTGCCGGTGCGGCCGAATGGCCAGGCGCTCCACATCACGCAGCAGCGCGCGCGCGAGAAGGCGTTCCTCGCCGATCGGGGATTCCCCGTCACGCCGTTTGCCGCGGTGACGCTCGTGGACGACCTGGCCGTGGCGCTCGGGCGCGTGGGCCTGCCCGCGATCGTGAAGACGGCGGCGTTCGGGTACGACGGCAAGGGCCAGCACCGCATCACGTCCATCGAGGACGCGCCGCGTGTCTCCGAGCTGATCGGTCCACAGGACGCCGTGGTCGAGCGTGTCGTCGACTTCGAGCTGGAGATCTCGGTGGTGGCCGCGCGCGGGCTCGACGGCGCGATGATGGACTACGGCACGATCGAGAACGCGCACGCGCACCACATCCTCGACCTGTCCATCGCGCCCGCGCGGGTGCCGCCGGCGGTGACGGCCGAGGCCGCCGCGATCACGCGGGCGATCATGGAGGCCCTCGACTACGTCGGCGTGCTCTGCGTCGAGTTCTTCCTGACGCGCGACGGCAAGCTCCTGGTCAACGAGATTGCCCCGCGGCCCCACAACTCCGGGCACTACAGCTTCGATGCCTGCCTCACGAGCCAGTTCGAGCAGCAGGTGCGCACCGTCTGCGGCCTGCCGCTCGGCGCGGCCACGCAGCTCCGTCCCGCCGCGATGGCCAACCTGCTGGGGGACCTGTGGGCGGACGGCGAGCCCGACTGGGCCGCCGCGCTGGCCATCCCCGAGGTGAAGCTGCACCTCTACGGCAAGGCGGAGCCCCGGCCGGGCCGCAAGATGGGGCACCTCACCGCGCTCGCCGACAGCGCGGAAGCCGCCGCGGAACGGGTGCTTGCCGCACGCGCCGTGCTGGCCAGCTGATCGCGGCGCGCCCGCGCCGACATCCGGTTCGAGGCACCGCCAGTGTAGGATGGATACACCTCACTGGACCTATTACCCCCGATTTGTCCGTGAATACCGCTGCTTCTGCGCCATCCTCGCTTGCCGACGACCTGTCCCGGTTCGGACGGGACCCCCTGGCCTACGTCACCCACCTCCGCGGCCAGGGCCCGGCCGTGCGGTTCCGGCTGGGCGCCACGGTCAACCTCGGCCTGTTCGATCCCGGGCTCGTCTGCGGCATGATGCGCGCGCACGAGGCCTTCCCGAAGGGGCACTACGCCGGGCCTGACGGCGTCGGGCGGTTCCTCGGGGACGGGCCGCTCAGCGCCGTGGGCCCGAAGTGGCGCGCCAGCCGCGCGGTGTCGCAGTCGGCGTTCACGCCGTCGAAGGTCACGGCCGCCGCGGCCCGGGTCCTCCCGGTGGTGGATGCCGTCGTCGACCGCTGGCGAGCCGCGGCCGACGCGGGCACGCCCGTGGACCTGCCGCGTGACATCCGGCGGCTGACGCTGCTCGTGGTGCTGGCCGAGTTCTTCGATGACGCCGACCGGGACGACTTCGACGCCTTCGAGGCGGTGATCAACATCATCGACGCGGGCACCGACTTCCGCGGGCTCTACGCGGCCCAGGCGTTGTCGCCGGAGGTGCGTCGCAAGACCTTCGCGGCCATCGACGCGCGCGACGGCGTGCTGGCGCGCCTCGAGGCGTACCTCGCGGAGTTCGTCGACCGGCCGGCCGCATCAGGTGAAGGGTTCGTGGCACGCGCGAAGTCCGATCCGATGCTGGCGCGGATCGATTCGGGCAACGAACGGCAGGCGCTCCGCGACATCGCGTCCACCTTCATCTTCGCGGGCTTCGGCACGACCGCCTCCGCGCTGTTCTCGGCCATCCTCACCTGCATGCGCCACCCGGACGTGCTCGCGCGGATCCGGGAGGAGCTCGCGCCGATCGATGCCGCGGCCGTGGCGCGTGGGGAGACCCGCGCGCGTGCGCCCTACCTGGTCGCGACCATCCACGAGGTGCTCCGGCTCTATCCGCCGATCTGGTGGGTCGACCGCGAGGCCACCGGCCCGGGCGAGATCGGCGGCGTGACCTATGAAGCCGGTGACCACTTCGTGCTGACCAGCCTTGCCCTCCACCGCGATCCCGCGCACTGGGACGATCCGGATGCCTTCCGGCCCGAGCGTTTCCTCGACGGGCTGCCGACGGGCCGTGCCCGCGCGTACATCCCGTTTGGTTTCGGGCCGCGGTACTGCGCGGGTGCGGGCTTCGCGGTCCAGGAGCTGCTCACGGCGCTTGCGCGGATCCTGCCGGCGCTCGATTTCGACCTGCCGGCCGGCCGCAACTTCGACCGCTTCACGACGGCCGGCACGTTGCGGCCCGCCGGCGACTGGACGGTCGGCGTGCGCCGGCACGAGGAGGCGCGGTGAGCAGGCGTCCGTCGCCGCTGCTGCGCCCGGGGGTGATCCCGGGCGCCCCCGACGTCACCACGCTGGCCGGTCTCCTGCGCTGGCGCGCCGGCGCCACGCCTGCCGCCCTGGCCGTGCAGTATCTCGAGAACGGTGAACACGAGGGCGCGCGGCTGACCTTCGCCGGGCTCGATGCCTCGGCGCGGCGCCTGGCCGCGGTGCTGCGCGCGCGAGGCCTCGCGGGACAGGTGGCCCTGCTGATCGTGCCCCAGGGGACGGCGTACCTCGAGGCCTTCTACGCGTGCGCATACGCGGGTGTTGTCGCCGTGCCGGCATACCCTCCGCGGCAGAACGCGCGCGCGGGACGCATCGAGGCCATTGCCCGCGCGTCCGCGCCGGCGGTCGTGCTCACGACGAGGGCCACGGCCGACGAGATGGCGGCTCGCCTGGATCCCGCGTCGCTGGTGCTCGCGCCACCGCGGATCCTCGTGGACACCCTCACGGGCCACGCGCCGGCATTCGAGGAGCCCGAGGACCCCGACGCGGTCGTGTTCCTGCAGTACACCTCGGGATCGACGGCGGAGCCACGTGGGGTCGCGCTGACGAGCCGCAACCTCCTGTCGAACCTCGTCGCGTGCGGCGACTGCCTGGGCAGCGACGTCGCGCGCGGGGTCGTGAGCTGGCTCCCGCTCTTCCACGACTTCGGCCTGATCGGCAACGCGCTTGGCGCCATGTACAGCGGCTGCCCGCTGTACCTCATGGCGCCTACCGCGTTCCTGCAGAAGCCCCTGCGGTGGCTGCAGGCCATCTCCCGCTACGACGTCTCGCACGGCGGGGCGCCGAACTTCGCGTACGACCTGCTCGTCGAGCGCACCAGCCCGGCCGACCGCGCGATGCTCGACCTCTCGCGCTGGGCCGTCGCGTACTGCGGCGCCGAGCCCGTGCGCGCCGCCACCCTCGAACGATTCAGCGCGGCGTTCGCCCCGGCAGGATTCTCGCCGTCGGCCTGGGCACCCTGCTACGGCCTCGCGGAGAGCACGCTGGTCGTGGCCGGCGGCCCTCCCGGCACTGGCGCGCGCGTGCGCCGCCTGGATCGGGCGGCGCTGGGGGCGGGGCGGGTCCTCGACGCACCTGGGGCGGGCGGTGCCGAGCTCGTGAGCGCCGGACGAATCCACCCGACGTACACCCTGCGCATCGTCGATGGCGACACGGGCGTGGAGCGCGGGCCCGGCGAGGTCGGCGAGATCTGGGTGGCCGGGCCAAGCGTCGGCGCGGGCTACTGGCGCGACCCGGAGCGCACCGCCGAGGTCTTCTCGGGACGCACCGCCGACGGCGATGGGCCATTCCTGCGCACGGGCGATCTCGGCTTCCGCGATGGCGACGAGTTGTTCGTCACCGGGCGCGTCAAGGATCTGCTGCTGGCGCGTGGCCAGAACATCTACCCGCAGGACGTCGAGGCCATCGCGACCGCGCAGGATCCGGCGGCATACATCGCCGGCGGGGCCGCCGCGTTCGCGGTGGGGACGGCGGACGGCCTCGAGCGCGCGGTGCTGGCCGTCGAGGTGAGGCGCGGGACGCGCGTGGACGAGGGCGCCGATGGCCGGGGCCGCACGATCGCGGCGGCCGTGCTCGACGAGCTCGACCTGGCGCTCGACGCCATCGTCTTCCTGCCGCAGGGCGCGCTGCCGAGGACGAGCTCGGGCAAGCTCCAGCGCCACCAGTGCCGCGAGGCGTTCCTGGCCGACGCCTGGCGTGTCGTCGGGCGCTGGTCCCGGGAGGCCGGGAGCGCCGCGTCCGGGCACGCCGCCGGCGAACCGGTCACCGCCGCCTTGATCCAGTCGGCGCCCGCGGCAGACCGCGCCGCCCTCGTCGAGCTGTTCCTCCGGCAGCTCATCGCCGAGCTGCTGGACACGATACCCGAGGCGATCGACCCGGAGCGCACCGGCAGCGAGCTCGGCCTCGAGTCGATGCGAATCATCGAGATCAAGTACCGCCTCGATGAGGTGACCGGCATCGAAATCGACCCGATGCTGCTCGTGGAGCCGCGGCCGCTGCGGGGCCTGGCCGAGGCCGTTGCCGCGCAACTGGACGGCGGTCCGTCATGAGCACGACGACCTACCGCGTCTCGCACGTGCAGCGGCGGTTCCTGGACGCGCCCCGGATGATCGCGGTCCACACCTGCTGGGACGTGGACGCCGTGGTGGACGCCACGGTGATGGCCCGCGCCGTGTCGTGGCTGGCCACGCGCCAGGCCATGCTCCGCACCGTGTTCACCCGCGATGAGGACGGCTGGCTGGCCCACGTCGGGCCGGCCACCACCGGCCACGTCGACGTGGTGGATGCCACCACGTGGTCGCGCGACGAGATCCAGGATCACCTCGAGGCGTCGACGGCAATCCCGTTCGACCGCGCGGCCAGGGCGCCGTTCGTCGTCCGGCTCTACCGGATGCGTGGCGGCCGGACGATTTTCTTCCCGCTCCTCGATCACGTGCTCGCGGATGGCTGGAGCCTGCAGACCATCGTGACGGAGCTCTGGTCCACGTATGCCGCGCTTGCGGCGGGCACCGAGCCGGACCTGCCACCCCTGGTCCGCAGCTACGCGGACTACGCCGCCGCCGAGGCGGCGCTCGTCGACGACGAGGCGGGCCGGCGCCAGCTCGCCTTCTGGGAGCGGCGCCTCGCCGGCGTGCCGGCGCTCGATCCGCCAACCGATCATCCGCGTGTCACCCCGCGTGCCTGGCGTGGAGGTTCGGTCCCGTTCCGGCTGGAGCCGGCCGCCTGGCAGGCGGTGAGGGACGTGGCGCCGGCGCTCGGCACGACGCCCTTCGTCTTCCTGCTGGCGGCCTACGTCGCAGCCGTCGCGCGGTGGTCGGGCCGGCCCGCCTTCGCCGTGGGCACGTCGTCGGCTGGCCGCTGGTCGGAGACGGTGCGGCACGTGATTGGGCCGTACGTGAACCCCGTGGCCGTGCCCGCCGATCTTCGTGTGGCCCGGACGGGCCGCACGCTCGTCAAGGACGTCCAGGCGCGGCTCATCGAGGCACTTGCGCACCGCGACCTTCCGTTTGGCGTGATCGTCGACCGGCTCGCGCCGGCCGCGTCGTCCCGGCCGCCGTTCTTCGAGACGATGTTCATCATGCTGAACGTGTTCGACATCGACCGCTTCCGGCGGCACCTGGCCGCGTCGCTGGGCGTGCCGCTCGACGGCGTGCGCCTGTGGCACCCGGTCCCGAACCGGCATTGCCGGTACGACTTCGAGGTCCTGACCTACGAGTACGACGGCGCGCTGCACGGGGCGCTCGACTTCGATTGCGACTTGTACGACCGGTCGACCATGGCGGCGCTCGCATCGGACTACGTCGCCCTGGTGTCGCGGCTGGCCGCCGCGCCGGACGAGACCCTCGCGGGCCTGCCGGGGACGCCGGCGTGAGCGGCTTCGATTTCGACCGCGGGATTGACCTCGTCCGGCGCCTCGGCCGCGAGGCGGCGAGCCGTCCGCTGGCGCCGGAGCCGACCGCCGCGATCATCCGCGCCGAGGTCGACCTCGCGATCGGGCGACACGGCGCGGACACCGCTGTCGTCCTCGCCGCGCTCGAGGCGATCGTCGGCCATTCCGTGAACACCGCGCATCCCGGGTTTCACAACCAGCTCTTCTCCGGGCAGCATCCGCCGGCCGTCATCGGCGAGTTCGTCGCGACCCTGCTGAACACCACGATGGCGACGTGGGAAGCCAGCCCGGCCGCGACGCTGGTGGAGACGGGGCTCCTCGAACGGCTGGCGGACCTCGCGGGGCTCGGTCCCGGTGACGGCGTGTTCACGACGGGGGGATCGGAATCGAACATGCTCGCGCTGCTGGCCGCGCGGCATCGCCGGTACCCGGCGATCAGGACCAGCGGCCGATGGCCGGAGCGCCCGCCGGTGGTGCTCGTGTCGGAGGCGGCGCACTACTCGGTCGCCAGCGCGGCGCAGGCCCTGGGCTTCGGCCTGGCCAACGTCGTCCGCGTGCCCGTCGACGCGTGGGGGCGCATGCGGCGACCGGCGCTCGCGGCGGCCGTCGCGGAGAGCCGGGCGCGCGGGGGCGATCCGTTCTTCGTCTGCGCCACCGCCGGCACGAGCGTGCTCGGCGCGTTCGATCCGCTCGACGAGATCGCCGAGGTCGCGGATGGCGAGGACCTCTGGTTGCACGTGGATGGCTGCCTCGGCGCACCGGCCCTGCTCAGCACGCGGTGGCGACACCTGCTGGCCGGCTCGGAACGAGCCGATTCGCTCGTCTGGGACGCGCACAAGCTCATGGGCGTCCCGATCACCTGCTCGGCGCTCGTCGTGGCCGAACCGGGATGCCTCGAGGCAGCGGCGTCACCCGACCGCGCGGAGTACCTGTTCCACGAGAGTGACGCCGACCGGCCCGACGACCTCGGCCCGCGTAACATCCGGTGTGCGAGGCGCGTCGACGCGCTCAAGTTGTGGACGGCGTGGAAGGCGCTCGGTGACGAGGGGTACGAGGCCCGCATCGATCGGCTCTTCGATTTGGCCGCGGCCGCTGGTGCCGCCATCGATCAGGCGACGGGTCTCGAGCGGATTGCGCCGGTCCAGTCGGTGTCCGTGGTGTTCCGTCCCGTGGCGCCGGCCGGGGTCGACCCCGGCTGGCTGGTGCGCGCCGTGCGGCAGCGGCTCATCGACCAGGGCATCGCGTTCCTGAACTACGCCCCGGTGAACGGCACCGACGCGTTGCGCCTCCTCATCTCGAACGCCGACGTGACCGACGAGCAGGTGCGCGCCATCGTCTCGGGAGCGGCGGCGGCACGTGACGCGGTGTTGCGGTCGGCCGAGCGCGAGGCCGGCGCCTGGCCCGCGCGATGAGGACGGCCGGCGATCCGCTGGTGGCCCGGCTCGAACGCCACGCCGCCGAGCGGCGGGAGGCGACGGCGTTCACCCTGCTGAACGGCAATCTCGATGCCGTCGCCTCGGTTTCCTTCGGCGGGCTCGCGGATCGCGCCCGCGCGGCCGCGGCGGAGGTGGCACGGCTCACGGCGCCTGGCGACCGCGTGTTGCTGGCCTATCCGACCGGGCTGGATTTCCTGTCGGCCCTGCTGGGGTGCCTTCGCGCCGGGCGCATCGCGGTGCCGGTGCCCGTGCCGCGTCCCGGCCGTGACGACCAGGCGTGGAGTCACGTCGCCGCGGACAGTGGCGCCAGCCTGGTGCTGACCGACAGTGCGACCCGCCCGGTGCTCGAGCGCCTCGACCAGGCGCCAGCCGTCCCAATCGGCCAGTTCGAAGGGGATGGCATCGACGGCGTGGACGCGCCGGCCGACGCACCCCCCGCGATGGCCTTCCTGCAGTACACGTCGGGTTCGACCTCACGCCCCAGGGGTGTGATGGTGACGCCCGCCAACCTCGCGTACAACCTCGCTTATATCCGCGACGCGTTCGACGCGCCCGAGGGCACCGTCTCCGTGACGTGGCTTCCGCACTACCACGACATGGGTCTCGTCGGCGGCCTGCTCGCGCCGCTGTGGGGCGGTGACCACGCGCTGCTCCTCTCGCCCGCGCTCTTCGTGCAGCGGCCGCGTCGCTGGCTCGAGGCCGTGTCGCGGTACCGCGCGACCCACAGCGGAGGGCCGGACTTCGCGTACGAGCTGGCGGCCGCGCGTGCGGGTGCGACCAGCGGGCTCGACCTGTCCTGCTGGCGCTGCGCCTTCACCGGCGCGGAGCCGGTCCGTGCAGCCACGCTCGACCGGTTCACCGCGGTCCTCGGCGCCGCTGGCTTCGATCGCCGGGCGTTCTACCCGTGCTACGGCATGGCCGAAACCACGCTCATGATCACCGGAGGAACCGTTGGCGCCGGCCCCCGGCTCGTCGGCGGCGAGGATGGACGGTCGTGGGTGGCGTGCGGTCGTGCGCGCGCGGAGACACGCGTGGCGATTGCCGACGAGGCCCTGTCGCGGCGCCTGCCGGCCGGCGAGGTCGGTGAAGTCGTCGTCAGTGGGCCGACGGTCGCGGCCGGCTACTGGGGCCGCGCGGAGGAGTCGGCCGCGGTGTTCGAGGCCCGGCTGGCCGACGAACCAGGCCGCTGGCTTCGGACCGGCGATCTGGGGTTCCTGACCGCTGATGGCGACCTGGTCATCACGGGGCGCTCGAAGGACCTGCTGATTGTCCGTGGACAGAACGTCTATCCGCAGGATGTCGAGCAGGCCGCGGAGCTGGCGAGCGACGGCGTCGCGGCTCGCGGTGTCGCGGCGTTTGCCGCCCGCGAGGGCGACGACCACGACGTCGTGGTCGTCGTGGAGCTCACGCGCGAGGGACTGCGTGGGCTCGATGCCCACGCGGCCGGCGGCCGGATCGCCGAAGCCGTCTCGCGTGCGTGCGACCTGTCACCGGCCAGGGTGGTCTTCCTGAAGCCGGGCGGGCTGCCGCGAACGACGAGCGGAAAGGTACAGCGGCGGCGCTGCCGCATGCTCCTGGATCACGGCGCGTTGCCTGTTGCGGGCGAGTGGCGTCACGCGGGCGTGGCCGCAACAGGGAGCCAGCCTGCGGGAACCGAGGTCGAAGACGCCGTCCAGGCCTGGCTCCTGTCGGCACTGACGTCGGCCGCGCGTGTGGAGACGGGCCGCTTCGACGCCGCCACGCCCCTCGCGGAGATGGGCCTCGACTCGCTGCAGGCCATCCAGTTGTCCGGCCGGCTCGAGGAGCGACTCGGGCAGTCGCTGTCTCCGACGCTCATCTGGGAACATTCCGACGTGCGGTCCCTGGCGCACGCCGTCGTGCGTGCCGCACCGGAGGCCGCAGCCCGCCTGGCGGTCGGGGCGGCGCCGGAGATTGCCCCCGTCACGCAGGCGGGCATGCTGGCGCTCGACCGCCGCGACACGCACAACCAGCGGATGGTGCACCTCTGGAAGGCGCCCACGAACCCGGACATCGAGTCGGCGCTCCAGGTCGACGCGACGGCATTGGCGAGGCGCCTCGCGGCGTGGCAGGCGGTGCCGCCCTACGTCTCGCTCGAGCACATCGTCGTCAAGGCGGTGGCGGAGGCGTTGCGGCGGGTGCCGGATGCCAACAGCCGCCTGCGCTTCGGGCGCATCGTCCCGCGTGAGACGGTGAGCGTGACGACGATCGTGACGGTCCCCGCGCCCGGCGGGCGTACGCTGATGCGGAACATCCAGATCGAGCATGCCGACAAGCTCAGCGTCGAGCAGATCGCGGAGGACGCGCGACGACGCACGGCGGCGGTCGTGAAGGCGGTGGCGTCGGGCGCGCCGGACCCGCTGGCGGTGGTGCCCGACCGCGCATGGCGCGGCGTGTTCGCCGCGTGGCGCTGGCTCGACATCAATCCCGGCCGCAGCCACTTCTCGAGCGCGGTGGTCTCCAACATCGGCGCGCTCGGGGCGGGGAGCCGTGCCACCGCGTCGGCCTTCATCCCGAACTCACGCCAGTTCCCCATCTACTGGAACATGGCCCTGCCCACGATCCGCCTCGAGCCGGCTGTCGTCGATGGCGCCGTCGTGCCGAGGCCCACGCTCACGCTCTACAGCACCTTCGACCACCGGATCTTCACCGGCCCGATCATCGCCGCCGTCTACGAGGTGCTGGTGGAGGTGCTCACCGCGTCCGGGCCGGACCTCGACGACGGACGGGTCACAGAGACACAGAGCCACCGAGGCTGACTGGTTCGGCCCTCATTTCAACGGCGGGTGGTCCGCAGGTCCGGCATCAGGGATCCACGCACCTGGGAACCGAGCCGTAGTTCCTCTGGGGCTCTGACGCCCTGTGGCCCGCACGTGAGCTACTGCGGTGTGAGCGTGAGCTCTTCCACCGTCGGCCCCGGCATGAAAGGCAGGGGCAGCCCCCGCACCCAGGCGTCCTGCTGGTCGCGGTAGTGCGGCGAGAGTGGATGGCCACTTTGTCCCGTGGGCATGTGGAGGATGCCGGCTTGCTCCTGGCCGGGGGAGACCGCCATGCGCTCCGACGGGCCGGTGCGTGGCGTCACGGCACGTGGCGTGTAGGTGTCGCCATCGAGCGCATCGGCCGGCATGTCGAGCAATCGCGCCAGCGGCCCGAGCGCGCTCGCCAGCGGGTGCACGATTGCCGCGCGGTTGTACTCGCCCCACGTGCGATCCTCGAGCGCCTCGCCGCTGGCCGTGAGCGCCGTGACCGTGTCGTCGACGGCGTCGACGAACAGCGCGTGCCAGTCGGCATAGCCTGCGGGGAGCAGGTGCGCGGGCCGTCCGGTCACGATGGGCCACACGGCGCCCTCGGTGCGCAGGGCGCGATCGAAGTCGAAGTCGGGGTCGGCGGCGCGCACCGGTGCGGTGATCGGGTCGAGCACCCGCGCCACGAGGGTCGACCGGAATTCGCGGATCAGGCGATAGCCCACCGAACCCGTCGAGGCGCGTCCCGTCCATGTGGCCCGCACGAGCCGCTTGAACTCCGCCCGTCCCGCGTGGCCCTCCACCGTGGACGGATCGAGCGCCGCCATCGCGAGCTGGCGCCAGCGCTCGAGGAAGAGCGCGCCGTCCTCGAGCTGGATGCGCAGCATGTCACCGGGCGCCGCGACGTCGAGGGTGCGCAGGCGGTCGCGGATGAGCCGGGCGCGGATGCCGTCCGCGTAGCCACCTTCGCCAATCACCGCGAGCCGTTCGTCCGTCACGACCGGGGCATTGGCCGTCCAGATCCGTCCGCCGGGTGGATCGACAATCCGCGGGAACTCGTCCGGTGGGAGGAAGCCGTCCCACCGGTTCGAACCGTCGGCCCATGACACGGGGCGCATGCCGTCGTGCCCGACCCGCCGCGGGATGGGGCCGGCAATCGTCCACCCGATATGGCCCTCGCGGTCGCCGACGACCACGTTCTGCGCCGGGATGCCGAGCCCCGGGAACGTCCGGGTGATCGCGTCCCGGGTGGTCGCGCTTCGTTCGGGCGCGAGCACGTCGCTCGACAGGCGGTCCGCGTCGTGCGCCACCCAGCGCTGCGCCAGCGGCCGCCCATCGAGAGTCGTGCCCACGATCGGTCCCCAGATGGTCCACGGCACGGGCAGCGTCTCGGGCGCGGCGTCCTTCACCACGATGGTCTCCTCGTGCACCTCGAACCGCCGCGGTCCCGACGGGGTGAGGTACCGCTGCGGGTCGCGTGGGTCGCGGTCGACGATCACGAGGTCGCTCCAGTCGCCGCTGGAGTTGGTGAAGCCCCAGGCAATCTGTCCGTTGGACCCGACGACCAGGCTTGGCAGGCCCGGCAGGGTCACGCCCGCCAGTTGCCGTGTGCCGTCGGGGGCGCCGGGATCGGGGAAGCGCATCACGGCGCGGTACCAGATGTTGGGCACGCCGATCTGCAGGTGCATGTCGTTGGCGACGAGCGCGGCGCCAGATGAGGTCAGCGCGCCCGAGACCACCCAGTTGTTGCTGCCGATGCCGGCCGCTTGCTCGGCGGAGAGGGTGTGGACACCCGGTACCGCGGAAAAGGGGTCAGACCCCTTTTTCCACGCGATCCCATGAAAAAGGGGGCTGACCCTTTTTCCCCCAGCCGGCGCGGCGGCGCCGTTGGCCATCGCCGGAGGGACCGCGGCCGTCCGCAGGTCGATCACGTCGGGGCCGGGGAGCGCGGGGCGGGGGAAGGGCTGGCCCACCACGGGCGCGTCCCAGGTCGAGCCCCGTGCCGTGAGGTAGTCGGCGAGCGGCGCGGGCAGCACGTCGTGAATCTCGCCGTGCGTCTTCTCGAACATCGCCTGGCGCCCTTGCAGCGACTCGAACATCGCGAGGATCGTGAGGATCGAGTCCTCGGCGCGCCAGGGCTCCGGCGTCGCCTCGAGCAGCAGGTACTCGAACGGCGGGCCCTCCAGCGCCTCGAGTCCGGCATTCACGCCTTCTGCGTACGCCTCGAGCACGGCACGATAGTCCGGTGACGCCAGCGCGAGCGCACGCCGCGCGACATCGCGGAAGCGGTGGATCCGCTCGCGGCGATCGACGGGCAGCGCGCGCGCGCCGACGAGCGCCGACAGCTCGCCGGCGGGTTGCCGCCGCTGGAGATCCATCTGGAAGAACCGCTCCTGGGCGTGCACGAACCCGAGCGCCCGCGCCGCGTCCGCGCGTGACCCGGCCGTGATCGTCGGGATGCCCAGGCCGTCGCGGGCCACCGTCACCGGCCCGGCCAGGCCGGCGACGATCCGTGTGCCGGTCGTGGCCGGCAGGCTGGCGGCGAGACGCTGGTGTACGTAGACGCCGATGCCTCCCACGATCAGCAGAAGCACGACGCCGATGACGAGAAGCGCGCGGCGCAGGCGGGACGCGGCCATGTGGTCCTGATTCTACGGCCGCCCGATTACGCGCAAGCAGCGGATCGTGGACGTCCGGGCCACTGGCATACCGTAGGCGCCATGTTGCAGCATGTAGAGACCGACGCCATGACCCACCCCGCCGCGACTTCCGCGTCCGTCGACGACCGCCGCTGGCGCCAGGTCGTCGCGCGTGACAGGGCCGCCGATGGCACCTTCGTCTATGCCGTGACCTCGACGGGCGTCTTCTGCCGGCCGGGGTGCCCCAGCCGCCGGCCGCGTCGCGATCGGGTCCGGTTCTTCGAGACCGCCGCCGCGGCCGCCGGCGCGGGCTTCCGCGCGTGCCGCCGTTGCCGGCCCGACCAGGCGCGGCGACCCGACGGGGCCGCCGCCGCCGTGACGCGCGCCGCCGCGTTCCTCGACGCGCACGTGGACGAAACGGTGACCCTGGCACGCCTCGCTCGTTTGGCCGGGCTCAGCCCCGCGCACCTGCAGCGGACGTTCGCGGCCGTGCTCGGCGTGTCACCGCGTGAGTACCAGGCGGCACGGCGCGCCGAACGGTTCCGCGGGGAGCTCCGGCGTGGACGCGACGTGACGTCGGCGACCTACGAGGCCGGCTACGGTTCGCCGAGCCGCGTCTACGAATCGGCGCCGACCGGCCCGGGGCTCTCCCCGGCAGAGTACCGGCGCGGGGGTGCCGGCCGCGACGTGGGTTTCACCATCGTCGACTGCGCGTTGGGGCGCCTGCTCGTGGCGGCAACGGCGCGCGGCGTCTGCGCCGTGAAGATTGGCGCGTCGGATCGCGCGCTCGAGGCGGAGCTCAGGCGCGAGCTGCCCGCTGCCACCATCACGCGCGACACGCACGTGCCGGCCGCGTGGGTCCGGCGGATTGCCGCGATCGCGGACGGCGGCCGCGCCTCGCACGACGTGCCGCTCGACGCGCGCGGCACGGCCTTCCAGTGGAAGGTGTGGCGGGCATTGACCGCCATTCCCCCAGGCGAGACGCGATCGTACGCGGAGGTCGCCGGCGCGATCGGGCAACCCTCCGCGGTCAGGGCCGTCGCGCGCGCGTGCGCCGCGAACCCGGTCTGCCTGGTCGTGCCGTGCCACCGCGTCGTGCCGAAGCAGGGCGGGCCCGGCGGCTATCGGTGGGGCCGGCAGCGCAAGGCGCGGCTTCTCGCGCGCGAACGCGGGGAGACGGAGTAGGCATGCGGGTGGATGCGGTGCGTGCGCTGCGCGCGTTCGTCGACGGGCATGCGGGACTGCGCTTCGGCACCCTGTTCGGCGTGCCTGCCGCGTTTGCCGGCCGGCGGGCCTTTGCCAAGGTGGAGGGGGCAGCGCTCCTCGTCCGGGTGCCCCCCGCCGCGCACGACTTTGCCAGGCGGGCCGGCGCGGTTCCTGCCCGGCAGGGCCGCGGATGGCTGCGGTTTTCTGCCTCAGGTGGTGTCGGGCGGCTGGTGCCGCTGCTCGAGGTGGCCGCACAGGCCGCCGCGACCGCCACGACGCGCGGCGAAATCGCGGAACCAGGCGGCCGGACACGGAACGAAGGCCGACCTTCTTGATTCTGGCGCGCCCGCGCGTCAGGATCGGAGCCAATGGCGACCCGATACGGCCTCTCGCCCTGGATCCACGCGATTCCCAAGACGAAGCAGCCGTCCTTTCCGCGCCTCAAGGGAGACCACGACGTCCCCGTCCTCATCGTCGGTGGCGGACTCACGGGGGTCTGCACGGCGTATGCCCTTGCGGCCGCGGGCATCAAGGCCACCCTCGTGGAGGCGGACCGCCTCGGCTGGGCTGGGAGCGGCCGTGCGAGCGGCCTGGTGAGCGGGGAGCCCACGGCTTCCTACAGCGAGCTCGAGCAACGTCACGGCCGCCGCGCGGCCCGGGCGATGTTCGAGGCGTCGCGCCGCGCGGTGCTCGACCTGGCCGCGACCATCCGGCGGTTGCGGATCCAGTCCCGCTGGACGCCCGCGCCGGCGGTTCGATACGTGCCCCGTTTCGACCAGGCCGCGGCCATGCAACGCGAGGCGACGCTGCGGAAGGGGGCGGGGCTCGACGCCGCCTGGCGTCGCCCCGTGGAGCTCAGCCGGGAGCTGGCGCTGGCATCCGAGGGAGGCGCGCGCCTCGGCACGTGGGGCTGGACCGATCCGTATCGGCTGCTCCTCGGCTTCGCCGCTGCGGCGGCCCGGAGGGGCGCGGCGCTTCACGAGCGCACGACCGTCCGCCGCATCCGCAATGGCCGGCAGGCGGTGGAGATCACCACCGACACCGGGCGCATCACCGCGGGCACCGTGATTGTCTGCACGGGAACGCCCGGCCCGCTCTTCCGCTCCCTGGCCCGCCACGTCACTCCCGTCGAGGACTACGCGGTGCTGACCGCGCCGCTGCCCGCCTCGATGCGCAAGGGGCTCGGCCGGACCCGCGCCGTCCTCTCCCGGGCGGCGCAGCCGGGCGAGCGCATCGCGTTCGCCGACGACAACCGGCTCGTCCTGACGGGGGGCGCGCAGAAGCCGACGCCGGCGCGTGGACGGGAGAAGGTGCTGGTGCAGCGGACCGGCCAGTTGATGTACGAGTTGCTGACGACCTGGCCCGTGATCGCGGGACTGCAGCCGGTGTACGGCTGGGACGTGCCGTCCGCGACCACGGCTGACGGCGTGATGTTCGCGGGCGCCCACCGCAACTTCCCGCGGCACCTGTTCGCCTGGGCCACCGGACATGACCCGGCGCAGGCCTTCCTGGCCAGCCGCGTCCTCCTCCGCCACGTCCTCGACACGCCAGAGAAGTCCGATCAGTACTTCGCCTTCACGCGAGGCTGAGCCATGGTCCTGTCGCTCCTTCGCAAGCCGGCGCCGCTCGCGGCGCTGGCGCTCGTGCTGCTTGGCGCGCCCCCGCGCGCACAGGTCCCGGCGGATCCCGTGGCCATCGCCCGCGCGGCGCTGCCGCAGACGAGCGGCACGATCGCGCTCCCGGGGCTGGTCGACGCGGTGGAGGTCATCCGCGATCGCTGGGGCGTGCCGCACATCTACGCGAAGAACACCCGCGACCTGTTCTTCGCGCAGGGCTTCACCGTCGCGCAGGATCGCCTGTGGCAGATCGAGCTCTGGCGGCGGAACGCCGAGGGCCGGCTCGCCGAGGTGCTGGGGCCCGACTTCGTGACCCGGGATCGCTTCGCACGCCTCCTGGCGTTTCGTGGCGACTGGGACGAGGAGTTCCGCAAGTACCACCCCGACGGCCGCGTGATCTTCGACGCGTTTGCGGAGGGCGTCAACGCCGCAATCCGCAAGGCCCTTGCGGATGACAGCGTGCCCCTGGAGTTCCGGCTCATGGGCTTCCAGCCGCAGCCCGTGTGGACGGCGAAGACGCTCCTGTCCCGCATGCCCGGGTGGACGCTGTGGCGCAACGTCGCGCGTGAGGTCGAGCGGGCGGTCGATGTCCGCACGCTGGGGCTCGCGAAGACGCGTGAACTGAAGCCCACCGATCCCGTCACGCCTTTTGTCGTGCCCGATGGCCTCGATCTGGAAGACATCAGCCCGGATCTGCTCGGCATCACGCGTGGGGCCAACGACGTTCGGGCCATCGAGACACCAAGACACGAAGAAGCCGCCTTGCCCTGGAGCTACGACCCCGTCCTCGGCAGCAACAACTGGGTCATCGCGGGATCGAAGTCGGCGACCGGCCACCCGCTCATTGCCAACGATCCGCACCGCGAGGTGGTCAACCCGGCGCTTCGCTACATGGTCCACCTGAATGCGCCGGGATGGAACGCCCTTGGCGCGACCGAGCCGGGCCTGCCCGGGATCAGCATCGGCCACAACGATCGTGTGGCGTGGGGCTTTACGATTCTCGGCATCGACCAGCAGGATCTCTACGTCGAGGAGACCTCGCTCGGTGATCCGAATCGCTACCGCGTGGGGGACGCCTGGGAGCCGATGCAGATCGAGCGCGAGCTCATCTGGGTGAAGGGTCGTGCCACGCCCGAAGCCGTCGACCTCAAGTTCACCCGGCACGGGCCCGTGCTGGCCGAGCGGCCCGATCGGCATCGCGCGTTCGCGCTCCGCTGGGTCGGCGCCGAGCCCGGCGGCGCCGGATATCTCGGATCCCTGAACGTGATGCAGGCGCGCAACCTGGACGAGTTCCGTGCCGGTGTCGCGAAGTCGTGGTACTTGCCGTCGCACAGCCTGGTCTACGCCGACGTGGACGACAACATCGCGTATCTCGGCGTCGGCCTGACCCCGATTCGCCACGGGTGGGACGGCCTCATGCCCGTGCCCGGCGCGGACGGGCGCTTCGAGTGGGACGGCTTCGTCCCCGCGGCCGAGATGCCGTTCAGCGCCAACCCGCCATCCGGCTTCTACAACACCTCGAACAACGACGTGGTCCCGAAGATCCTGCCCGGCTATGACCGTCCGCTAGGCTTCGAGTACTCCGCGCCCTACCGCTACGAACGCGCCCGCGAGGTGCTCGGCCAGGGCACCCGGCTGACGGTCGACGACCTCGAGCGGCTCCAGCAGGACACGCTCTCGATTCCCGCCCGCACGCTCGTGCCCCTGCTGGAGCCGATCCGCAAGCAGCTGGGCGGCGGCATCGGCGTGGGGCCCGCGGCGTTGCCGCCGTCGCCGTTCACCGGACAGCGCGCGACGATCTTCGCCATGGGCGTCGGCGCGAAGGATCCCGAGGTGCCGCGGGAGGTCCTGAAGGCCGTCGACACGCTGCTCGACTGGGACTACGTGCTCGACAAGGGGTCGAACGCGGCGCTCATCTACGAGTTCTGGCTGTTGAAGCTGCAGCCGAAGGCGTACGCGCCGCGGCTTGGCGACTTCGCGCGGCGCAACTTCGGTGCGTGGGACATCCGCCAGGTGATCGACTGGATGACGCATCCCGACGCGCCGTACGGCGCGGATGCGGCGGCGCGGCGGCAGGCGCGCGACCAGATCCTGATCGATGCCCTCGTCGAGGCGGTCGAGGAGATCCAGCAGCGGTACGGCGCGAACCGGTTGTTCTCGATCACCTGGGGCGACATCCACACCGCGGACCTCGCGCACCCGCTGGCGCATGCCGAAGGCGCCGGCGGGCTGTTCGCCGTCGCGCCGATCAGCCGCGGCGGCGACGGCTACACGCTCCTCGCGACGACGTCCCTCTCGGAGACGAACGCGAAGCAGGTGGCGGGTGCGTCGTTTGCGTTCGTGTTCGACGTGCACGACTGGGATCGGTCGACGGGCCTGAGCACGCCGGGGCAGTCGGCGATGCCACTGAGCCCGCACTACAAGGACCTCGCGGACAACTGGGCGCGAGGCGAGTACTTCCCGCTCGTGTTCTCGCGCGAGGCCGTCGAACGTGAGGCCGAGTCGCGCCTCACGCTCCAACCCGCGGGCGATGTGGCTGGGCCGCCGATGGCGCAGGGGCCACAGATGCACAGATGACACCGACAGGGGACGGGACACGGATGCACAGATGCGGAGGGATGCACAGATAGGCTGGCTGGCGCGAGGGGCAATCGCGGCTCCCGCACCCCTTCGTGCCCTTCGTGCCCTTCGGACCCTTCGTGCCCTTCGATCCGATCCGTGTCACCCCACCGGCACCACCCCCCTCGACATTCCCGCAATCGCGCGCACGAACGACCAGGTGGGCGAACCGGTGAGCCCTTCCAGGTAGCGGCGCCGCCGCGTGACCGTGTCGACGTAGTCCTGCGCGCCGTCGCGGCGGGCGTCGGCGATCCCGGCGTGGTAGGCGCGGATGGCCTGGTCCAGGTTGCCGCGTGACTCGTCGAGCATCAGCGAGAACCAGGTCACGAGCACGCGGGTCGACAGCCACGGGTTCAGGTGATCGGCCTCGGCCATGCGGAAGTCCACGCGGCCGTCGCGGTGCAGGCGGTCGAGCGTCGCGCGGCAGAAGTCGGAGCACTGCGCGAGCCCCAGGTCGCGGTTGCCCGTCGGGCCGGCCGCCGTCGCGCGATGCTCGAACCAGGACTCCGCCATCATCACCGCCTGCATCACGGGGAGGACCTCGTCTCGCGTGAGGCCCCACGCGGCACCGACGCCGTAGTGATCCGTCCACGCCGCGACCATCTGCAGGTAGGCCGCCGCGCGGACCGGTTGCGGCACCGGATCCCACTGCTTCGTCGTCATCGTGGCCCACCGCTGCGGGTTCTGGAGCAGCGCGGCGTACCGCTCCGTCATCCGCCGCAGGCCGTAGCCGCGCACCGTGCCTGGCAGCTGATCCCAGTCCTCGACGCGCAGTTGCTCCCAGAGGGCCGGCCATCGCTCGAAGGCATCCACCGTCAGCGGCAGCGTCACCTTCTCCCAGCCGGCCGGCACGACAACGGTCAGCGGCGAGAGGTCGAAGTACGCGGCGTCGATGCCGGCGGGCAGGGGCGAGGCGGGTCGCGGCGGCAGCGGCCCGGGGTCGTGCCACTCGCGCCACGTCTCGGTCGCGGTCCGGATGCCGAAGGCGAGGAGGAGCGCGAGTGCCGCGGCGAGCACGGCCAGACCGGCAGCGACGCCGGCACCCCTGGCGCGGGACCGGCCGACGTCTCCCGGGTAGAGGATGGAGTCGGCCCGCATGGTTCACCTTCCGCCCGGCGCGACCCGCACGTGGTCAAGCGAAGGTCGGCCGTGCGACCGCTTCAAGTGTACCACCCGCACGCGTCGAGAGCCGCCAGGCGGCGCGCGGATTGCAGGAGCCGCTGAGCTCCCGTGGAACGACGGGGCGACAGGGCCGCGCCTGGTGGGCATAATTGGAGAGACCCGCGGCGGGTCCACACGGACCTCAGGCTCATCCATACCGCGCGGCTACCGCGCCTATGCCCGAACCGACCAGTACTTCCCTTCGTGTCTTCCCCGGTGCGCCTTATCCCCTCGGCGCCACCTGGGACGGCCTGGGCGTCAACTTCGCGATCTTCTCGGAGCACGCCACGGCAGTCGACCTGTGTCTCTTCGACAGCCTGGCCGACACGGCGGAGAGCGCCCGTATCCGTCTCGTCGAGCAGACGGACATGGTGTGGCACGCCTACCTTCCCGACGTCCGGCCCGGCCAGCTCTACGGCTACCGGGTGCACGGCCCCTACGAGCCGAACCAGGGCCACCGCTTCAACGCCCACAAGGTGGTCGTCGATCCGTACGCCAAGGCCATCGCACGGACCGTCAAGTGGCACGACGCGCTGTTCGGCTACCAGGTCGGCCACGCCGACGCCGACCTCGCCATCGACGAGCGTGACAGCGCGCCCTATGCGCCGCTTGCGGCGGTGATCGACTCCGGCTTCACGTGGGGCGACGACCGGCCCCCCCGGATCCCGTGGCACCGGACCGTGATCTACGAGGCGCACGTGAAGGGCCTCACCGCCCTCCATCCGCACGTGCCCGAGCCCCTGCGGGGCACCTACACGGCGCTCACGCTCCAGCCGGTGATCGATCACCTGCTGTCACTCGGCGTCACGGCGGTCGAGCTGATGCCGGTCCACCACCACGCGTACGACCGGCACCTGGTCGAGCGGGGCCTCTCCAACTACTGGGGCTACAACACGCTCTCGTTCTTCGCGCCGGACCTGCGCTACTCCGACTCGCACGATCCGCTCGAAGCGGTGCGCGAGTTCAAGATGATGGTCCGCGCGCTGCACGCCGCCGGGATGGAGGTCATCCTGGACGTCGTCTACAACCATACGGCCGAGGGGAACCAGCTCGGGCCCACGCTGTCGATGCGCGGCGTCGACAACGCGTCGTACTACCGCCTCGCGCCGGAGCAGCCGCGCTACTACCTCGACTTCACCGGCTGTGGCAACACGCTGAACATGCGCAGCCCTCGCGTGCTGCAGCTGCTGATGGACAGCCTCCGCTACTGGGTGACCGAGATGCACGTGGACGGCTTCCGCTTCGACCTCGCGAGCGCGCTGGCCCGCGAGCTGTACGAGGTGGACCGGCTGGGCGCCTTCTTCGACGTCATCCACCAGGACCCGGTCATCTCGCAGGTGAAGCTGATCGCCGAGCCGTGGGACCTCGGGGAGGGCGGCTACCAGGTGGGCAACTTCCCGGTGCTCTGGACGGAGTGGAACGGGAAGTACCGCGACGCGGTGCGCCGCTTCTGGCGGGGCGACGGCGGCGTCTCGGAGTTCGCGACCCGGCTGGCCGGCAGCAGCGATCTCTACAGCCACAGCGGCCGCCGGCCCTACTCCAGCATCAACTTCGTCACCTGTCACGACGGCTTCACGCTGCGCGATCTCGTCAGCTACAACGAGAAGCACAACGAGGCGAACGGCGAGAACAACGCGGACGGCGAGAGCCACAACCTCAGCTGGAACTGCGGGACCGAGGGGCCGACCGACGACCCGCAGATCCGCGCGCTGCGCGCCCGGCAGCAACGCAACTTCCTGGCGACCCTCCTGCTGTCGCAGGGCGTGCCCATGATCGGGCACGGCGACGAGCTGGGCCGCACGCAGCAGGGCAACAACAACGCGTACTGCCAGGACAGCCCGCTGGCCTGGGTGGACTGGAACCTGGACGAGGAGCGCACGGCGCTGCTCGCGTTCGTCCGCCGGCTGCTGAAGATCCGTCGCGAGCAGCCGGTGCTGCGCCGCCGCCGCTTCTTCCGCGGCAGCCGCGTCAGCGGCGTCAAGGACGTGACCTGGCTCGACGCGTCGGGTCGCGAGCTGGGTGACAAGGACTGGGCGCGCGGCGACCTGCGCACCCTCGGCATGCTGCTCGCCGCCGAGGCGGCCGACGACGTGGACGAGGCCGGGCGCCCGCTCGAGGGCGACACGCTCCTGGTGCTGTTCAACGGGTCGGACACGGAGACGGCCTTCTCGCTGGGCCCGCGCCCGGGCGGGTGGCAGTGCCTCGTGGACACCTTCGATGCCGGCCGCGAGGACCAGGCGCTCCCGGCCGGCGCCACCTACCCACTCGCGCCGCGTTCCGTGGCGCTCTTCCGGGCCGCGCCCTCCGGCGGCGCCGCCGAAGGAGAAGGAGGCAGCGGATGAACCTGCCCGCCGAAGGACGCCGCCGCGTCATCATCGAAGCGGTCACTCCCGAGATCGACGCCGGCCGCCACCCGATCAAGCGCACGCCGGGTGAGGTCGTCGTCGTCGAGGCCGACCTGTTCGCCGACGGCCACGACCGCATCGCGGCGGTCGTCCTGCACCGGCCCGCCGGCGAGGCCGACTGGGCGGTGTCGCCGATGACGCTGGTGACCAACGACCGCTGGCGCGGCTCCTTCACGTGCGGCGACGTCGGCCGCGAGGAGTACACGGTCGAGGCCTGGGTCGATCACTTCGCGACCTGGCAGCACGACCTCGAGAAGCGGGTGGCCGCCGGGCAGGACGTGCGGTCGGAGCTGCTGGAGGGCGCGGCGATGGTGCGGGCGGCCGGGCGCCGGGCCGCCACGGGAGAGGAACGCGAGTGGTTCCTCGACTGCGCCGACCAGCTCGTCTCGGAGCGTCCCGTCGCGGAGCGCACCGCCCTGGCGCTCCGGGCCGAGCTCGGCGAGCGCATGGCCGCCGCACCCGATCGCCGGTTTGCCAGCCGGCATCCACGGATCCTCGGCGTCACGGTCGACCGTGAACGTGCCCGCACCGGCGCGTGGTACGAGTTCTTCCCGCGCTCGGCCAGCCCCGACCCCACGCGAAGCGCCACGTTCCGCGAGGCCGCGGCCCGCCTGCCCGAGATCGGCGCCAGCGGCATGGGCTTCGACGTGGTGTACCTGCCGCCGATTCACCCGATTGGCCGCACCAACCGCAAGGGCAAGGGCAACACCCTCGTGCCCGAGCCCGGCGATCCCGGCAGTCCGTGGGCCATCGGCGGGCCCGAGGGCGGGCACACGGCCATCGAGCCGGGCCTCGGCACGCACGAGGACTTCCGGCGCTTCATCGCGGAGGCCGCACGGCACGGCCTCGAGGTCGCCATCGACATCGCGTGGCAGTGCTCGCCGGATCACCCCTACGTCAAGTCGCACCCGGAGTGGTTCCGGCACCGGCCCGACGGCACGATCAAGTACGCCGAGAACCCGCCGAAGAAGTACCAGGACATCTACCCCTTCGAGTTCGAGACCGACCAGTGGGAGGCGCTCTGGGAGGAGCTGCGCGACGTCGTGCTCTTCTGGGTGGACCAGGGCGTGCGCATCTTCCGGGTCGACAACCCGCACACGAAGGCGATGCCGTTCTGGGAGTGGATGATTGCCGAGGTCCACGAGCGCGATCCGGGCGTGATCTTCCTGTCGGAGGCGTTCACGCGGCCGAAGGTGATGAAGCACCTCGCGAAGATCGGCTTCACGCAGTCGTACACCTACTTCACGTGGCGCAACACCAGGGCCGAGCTGGAGGAGTACCTGACCGAGCTCACGCAGACCGAGATGCGGGAGTACTACCGGCCGAACTTCTTCGCGAACACGCCGGACATCCTGCACGCGTTCCTGCAGCAGGGGGGCATCAACGCCTTCAAGATCCGCTTCGTGCTCGCCGCGACCCTCGCGGCGACCTACGGCATCTACAGCAGCTTCGAAATCGGCGAGAACCGCGCGGTGCCCGGCTCGGAGGAGTACCTGCACTCGGAGAAGTACCAGTTCCGGCAGTGGGACTGGGAGCGGCCGGGCCACATCAAGGACCTCATCGCCCGGGTCAACCGCATCCGCCGCGAGCACCGGGCCTTCCAGTTCAACGAGGGGCTGCGCTTCCACCTCTCCTCGAACGACCGCATCATCGCGTACAGCAAGACCGCCCCGGGCGGCCAGGCGCGCCTGTTGACGGTCGTCTCGCTCGATCCGTCCGCCGCCCAGGATGGCACCGTCTGCGTGTCCCTCCCCGACGACCCGGTGGGGGACGGCGAGCGATACCGGGTGCGCGACCTCCTGACCGGCGCCGCCTATGACTGGCAGGGCCCGTGGAACTACGTCCGCCTCGACCCGGCGGCCATCCCGGCCCACATCCTGCTCATCGAGCGCGTGAGGACGGCATGAAGCATCGGACGCCAGGCGACCCCCTCTGGTTCAAGGACGCCATCATCTACGAGCTCCACGTCCGCGCCTTCTTCGACGGCAACGACGACGGCATCGGCGACTTCCCGGGCCTGATCCGCAAGCTCGACTACCTGCAGGCCCTCGGTGTCAACTGCCTCTGGCTGCTGCCGTTCTACCCCTCGCCGCTCCGCGACGACGGGTACGACATCTCGAACTACGGGGAGGTGAACCCCACCTACGGCACGCTCCGCGACTTCAAGGTGTTCCTGCGCGAGGCCCACGCCAGGGGCCTCAAGGTGTTCACCGAGCTCGTCGTCAACCACACATCCGACCAGCACCCGTGGTTCCAGGCGGCGCGCCGCGCCCCGGTCGGCTCGGTCAAGCGCGACTACTACGTGTGGAGCGACACCGCGCACGAGTACGCCAAGGCCCGGATCATCTTCACCGACACCGAGACCTCGAACTGGACGTGGGACCCGGTCGCCAAGGCTTACTACTGGCACCGGTTCTTCTCGCACCAGCCGGACCTGAACTTCGACAACCCGCATGTCCGCAAGGCCGTCACGCGGGTGATGAAGTACTGGTTCGACATGGGCGTCGACGGCATGCGCCTCGACGCGGTGCCGTACCTGATCGAGCGCGAGGGCACCAACTGCGAGAACCTGCCCGAGACGCACGCCATCCTCAAGGAGCTGCGCAGCGAGCTCGACGGCCGGTACGCCGACCGCGCCCTCCTGGCCGAGGCCAACCAGTGGCCCGCCGACGTCCGCCCCTACTTCGGCGACGGCGACGAGTGTCACATGGCCTACCACTTTCCGCTCATGCCGCGGATCTTCATGGCCGTCCAGCAGGAGGACGCGCACCCGATCGTCGAGATCCTGCGCCAGACGCCGGAGATCCCGGACAACTGCCAGTGGGCACTGTTCTTGCGAAACCATGACGAGCTCACGCTCGAGATGGTGACGGACGAAGAACGCGACTACATGTACAAGGCCTACGCGGCCGACCCGCAGATGCGCCTCAACGTCGGCATCCGCCGTCGCCTGGCGCCGCTGATGGACTACAGCCGGCATCGGATCGAGCTGCTGAACAGCCTGCTGATGTCGCTGCCCGGGTCGCCGATCATCTACTACGGCGACGAGATCGGGATGGGCGACAACGTCTATCTCGGCGACCGCAACGGCGTGCGTACGCCGATGCAGTGGACCGGCGACCGCAATGCCGGCTTCTCGCGCGCCGACCCGGCCCGGCTCTTCGCGCCCCCCGTGATGGACCCGCTCTACGGCTACCAGGCCATCAACGTCGAGGCGCAGGAGCGCTCGCCGAGCTCGCTCCTCAACTGGATGCGCCGGCTCATCGCGCTCCGCAAGCGCTACAAGACCTTCAGCCGTGGCAGCCTCGACGTGGTGCCGACCGACAACCGGCGTGTGCTCGCCTACGTTCGCGAGGACGCCGACCACCAGATCCTCGTGGTCGCCAACATGTCGCGCACGATGCAGCCGGTGCACCTCGACCTGGAGCGGTTCCGGGGCCTGCACCCGGTCGAGATGCTCGGCAACGCCACGATGCCGGTTATCGCGGCCGATCCCTACTTCCTGACGCTCGGGCCCCACGCCTTCTACTGGTTCCTGCTCTCGCGCGTGGCCGAGCCGGTCGTCGTGCAGCGGCCACGGATCCCGGCCGCGTCCGAGGACGCGCGGCCCGCGCTGCTCGTCAGCGCCGAGTGGGCCCTGCTCTTCGACGGGCACGCGCGCCACGTGCTCGAGCGCGACGCGCTGGCGGGGTTCCTCGCGCGGCAGCGCTGGTTCGGCAGCAAGTCGCGCCGCATCCGCAGCGTGCGCTTCGTCGACTGGGCCACGCTGCGCGGGGCGCCCGACCCCGTGTTCTTCACCATCGTCGAGGTGGCGTTCGACGAGGGACCGGCCGAGCGCTATGCCGTGCCGATTGCGACGGCGAGCGGCGACAACGCCCGCCAGATCGAGGCCGAACGTGCCTCCGCCGTGCTGGCCCGCATCTCCGGCGCGAAGGCCGGCGTGCTCTACGACGCGCTGGTCGATCCGTCGGTGTCCACCGAGATCGTGGACTGGATCCACCAGGGCGGCGAGATCCGCCTGAGCCGCGGCGTGATCCGCACCGGCCGCCCGGCCGGGGCACCGGCCATCGAGATCGCCGAGGGCCTGCGCGCGACGATCCCGTCCTTCGAGCAGAGCAACTCGAACGCGCTCATCGGGGACAAGTACCTGCTCAAGGTGTTTCGCCGCCTCGAGCCTGGCGAGAACCCCGACATCGAGATCGGGAAGGCGCTCGGCGCACGTGCGGCCGAGGCCCACGTGCCGGCGCTGCTCGGGTGGGCCGAGTACGCCCCGGCCGAGGGGCCGTCGGTCTCGCTCGCGATGCTGCAGCAGCAGGTGGCCAGCCGCGGCTCGGCGTGGGAGCGTGCGCTCGACGAGCTCGCGCGGTACTACGAACGCGCCGAGGTGCGGGTGCGATCAGGCGAGACCGGGCCACCCGCCGCCGACGTCGTGCGTGAGCTCGCCGGCGCCTACTGGACGACGCTGGACCTGATGGGGCAGCGGACCGGCGAGCTGCACCGCACGCTGGCCGCGGTCGAGGGCGACGCCTTCGGATCCCGCGAGATTGCCGTCGAGGAACGGGAGCGGCTGGCTCGCGACATGGCCGCGCAGGTCCAGCGCGTGATGGACACGCTGTCGGACCAGGTCGGGCCCTACACGGGGCTGCTCGAGATCAAGGCCTGCCGCCTGCTGGATCTCCGGTCTGCCGTGGTGGAACGCCTGTCGGCGCTCACGGGCCTCGCCGATCCCGGCCAGCGCATCCGCGCGCACGGCGACTTCCACCTGGGCCAGGTCCTCGAGGTCGACGGCGACTTCTTCATCATCGACTTCGAGGGCGAACCCGCCAGGCCCCTCGCCGAGCGGCGCGCGCTGCAGTCGCCGCTCAAGGACGTGGCGGGCATGCTGCGCTCGCTCAGCTACGCCGCGCAGAGCGGGCTGCGGCAGTTCCTGCGGTCGCGGCCAGACATGACGGAGGCGCTGGCGCCGTGGGCCGCCGGATGGGAGCGCGAGATGTCGCGCGTGTTCCTCGACGGCTACCACCGTGTGATGGCGGACGCCGGGCTGCTGCCCGCGTCGGAAGCCGCCCAGGCCGAGCTGCTCGACATCTTCGTGCTCGACAAGCTCGTATACGAGCTGGGATACGAGCTCGGCAACCGGCCCACCTGGGTCGAGATCCCGCTCGACGCGCTGCTGTCGCTCGTCGACCCCGGTTGGGCGCCGCCGTCCGCGCCGGCGGAGGAGAACGGCGCGCCCGGCCCCGAAGGGACTGAACGTGCCTGAAGGCGCACCCGCCTGGCGCCCGCGCTTCGGCGCGATACCCGGCCCGGACGGCGTGACCGTCCGGGTCTGGGCGCCGGCGGCCCGTACGGTCGACGTGGTGGGCGAGGACGGCCGGCGCACGCCGCTCACGCCCGAGGCGGACGGCACCTTCGCCGGTCCGGTGGCCACCCTCGCGGTCGGATCGCGCTATCGCGTGTCGGTGGACGGCGGCGATCCGGTGCCCGACCCGGCGTCGCGGTGCCAGCCGGACGGTGTGCACGGCCCGTCCCAGGTCGTCGACGCGACGACATTCGCCTGGACGACCTGCGACTGGGTCGGCCGGGCCCTCAGCGACCTCGTCATCTACGAGCTGCACGTCGGCACCTTCACGCCCGAGGGCACCTTTGCCGCGGCCGCGGCACGCCTGCCCTGGCTGGCCGAGCTCGGCGTGACGGCCATCGAGCTCATGCCGGTGGCCGCGAGCCCGGGCGCCCGCAACTGGGGATACGATGGCGCCGCGCTCTTCGCGCCGTCGCCGGACTACGGCCAGCCAGACGACCTGCGCCGGTTCGTGGACGAGGCCCATGCGCAGGGCCTCGCGGTGATCGTCGATGTCGTCTACAACCACTTCGGTCCCGACGGGGCCTACGCCGCCGCGCTCAGCGCGCAGTTCTTCAGCGAGCGGCACCGCAGCCCCTGGGGCGCCGGCATCAACCTCGATGGCCCCGGCTCGGCGGCGGTGCGCGCGTTCTTCATCGAGAACGCCCTGCACTGGGTGATGGAGTACTGCGTGGACGGCCTGCGGCTCGATGCCACGCACGCCATGGTGGACGACGGCCCCGAGCACTTCCTGGCGGAGCTCACGCGCCGCGTCCGTGAGACCGCCGGCGAGCGGAGGGTGCTCGTGATCGCCGAGGACCACCGCAACCTGCGCACGATTGTCGACACCACCGCCGCGGGCGGCTGGGGGCTCGACGCGGTGTGGGCCGACGACTTCCACCACGTCGCCCGGCGGCTCACGGCGGGCGACACCGAGGGCTACTACGAGGACTTCGCCGGCACGACCGACGAGCTCGCAGAGACCGTGGCGCGGGGCTGGCTCTACACGGGGGGCCTGGCACCTCACTTCGGCGGCCCGCGAGGCACCGATCCGGCCGGCCTGCCGCTGGCCGCGTTCGTGGTCTGCATCCAGAACCACGATCAGGTGGGCAACCGGGCGCTCGGCGAGCGCCTCAATCACCAGGTCGACCCCGCGGTGTACCGCGCCCTCAGCCTGTTCTTCCTGCTGGTGCCGGAGACGCCGCTGCTCTTCATGGGACAGGAGTGGGCGGCCGGCACGCCGTTCCAGTACTTCACCGACCACGGTGAGCCGCTCGGCAGCCAGGTCCGGGAAGGCCGCCGGAACGAGTTCCGGCACTTCCGCGCATTCGCCGACCCCGCGCGCCGCGACGCGATCCCCGATCCGCAGTCGCCCGCCACGTTCGAGCGGAGCCGGCTCGACTGGAAGGAAGTCGAGCGTGACCCGCATGCCGGTGTGCTCGCGCTGTACCGGGACGGTCTCTGGCTTCGTCACCTGCTCCAGGCGGAGGGGCCGTCGGGTACCTTCGGGACGGAACGTGTGCGGCCCATCGGCGCCGAGGCCGTCGTCATGCGCCGCCGGCGCCGCACCGGCGGGGACCTGCTGGTGGTGACGCGGTTCGCGACCGCCGGTGCCGTCGCGGTCCCGATCGCGGGCGGCGGGCCCTGGCGCGTGCGGGCGTCCAGCGAGGCGCCACACGTCGTGCGCGACCCCATGCCGCCGCGCCTCGCCGACGCGGAAGGCCGGCTCGTCGTCGGCTTCGAGCGGCCGGGCACCGTGGTGCTGGAGCCGGTCGAGGGCGCCGCCGACGTGGAGATGCCCGGGGAGCCCGCGTGAGTGGCTCCCCTGGCGGAATCGACGTCGAGCTGATCGCGCCGCGGCTGGCCGGGACGCTGCAGGTGCCGGTCAGCACCTACCGGCTGCAGCTCCATCACGCGTTCACCCTCGCCGATGCGGAGGCCCTGGCGGGGTACTTCCAGGCCCTTGGCATCGGCGCCTGTTATCTCTCCCCCAGCCTCACGGCCCGGACCGGCAGCCCCCACGGCTACGACGTCGTCGATCACGGCGAGATCAATCCGGAGCTCGGCGGCCGCGCCGCCTTCGAGGGGCTGGCCCGCACGCTGGCGGCCCGTGGCATCGGGATCCTGCTGGACGTCGTGCCGAACCACATGCGGCTCGACCCCGTCGAGAACCCGCGGTGGCGAGACATCCTGGCCAACGGCGAGAGCGCGCGATCGGCCGAGTGGTTCGACATCGACTGGCGGCCGGTCACCCGCGGGCTCCACGACAAGGTGCTGTTGCCGATCCTTGGTGACCAGTACGGCGCCGTGCTCGAGCGCGGCGAGCTGGCCGTGGTGCTGCGCGACGCGGTGTTCGAGGTGCACTACTTCGATCACCGGCTGCCGCTGAACCCGCGCCAGGTGCCGGTCATCTTCGCCACGCGACTGGGCAAGCTGGACGCGTCGGGTGCCGCGCCGGAGGATCGGCGTGAGCTGCTGAGCATCCTCACGGCGTTCGGCAACCTGCCGCCCTACACCGAGCGCGATCCCGCCCGGCGCGAGGAGCGCCGCCGCGAGTCGGTGGTCGCGTACGAGCGGCTGGCGCACCTCATCGCCAGGTCGCTCGAGGTCCGTGCCTTCATCGAGCAGGCGCTCGAAGCCGTCAACGGCCGGCCCGGCGAGCCGATGTCGTTCGACCAGCTCCACGCCGTGCTGGAGGGGCAACCCTACCGGCTGGCCTACTGGCGCACCGCCTTCGACGAGATCAACTACCGGCGCTTCTTCGACATCAACGATCTGGGCGCGGTGCGGATGGAGGTGCCCGAGGTCTTCGACGAGGCCCATCGCCTGGTGATGGAGCTCGTGGGGCGCGGCCTCGTGCACGGCCTGCGACTCGATCATCCCGACGGGCTCGCGGATCCGGAAGCGTACTTCGAGCGGCTGCAGGAGGCGGCATGGCGCGCGGCGGCGACCACGGCCTTCGGGGACGGGCCGGCCGAGGTGATCGACGGGCTGGTGGCCTGGCGTCGCGCGCGCCGCGCGCACGACCCGGCGCACTGGGCGGTGCGCCCGCTATATGTCGTCGCCGAGAAGATCCTGTCGGTCAGTGAAGGGTTCCCGTCTGGCTGGGCCATCCACGGTGGCACCGGGTACCGGTTCCTGAACCAGGTCACCGGCCTCATGGTGGACCGCGCGGGCCTCCACCAGATCGAGCGCACCTGGAGCCGGCTGACCGGCCGCACCGTGCCCTTCGAGGAGACGGCGTACGAGTGCCGCCGCCTGATCGCGCAGACCGCGATGGCGAGCGAGATGAACGTGCTGGCGCATGCCATCGAGCGTCTCGCCTCCGCCGACCGCGGCACCCGCGACTTCACGCTCAACAGCCTGCGCAAGGTGCTGCGTGAAGTCGTCGCGTCCTTCCCCGTCTACCGGACCTACGTGTCGCCACGCGGCGTCTCGGCCAACGACCGCGCCGTCGTCGGGCACGCGGTGGCGGAGGCCCGCAGGCGCAGCCCGGTCATGGAGCCGTCGATCTTCGACTTCGTCGAACGGATGCTCCTGGCCGACGCGGATGCGGACGGCCGGCCGGCGCCCGGCGGTCCGCTGGCGTTCGCGATGCGGGTCCAGCAGATCACCGGACCGGTGCAGGCCAAGGGCCTGGAGGACACGGCTTTCTATCGTCACGTGCCGCTCCTGGCCGTGAACGAGGTGGGAAGCCATCCGCCGGAGCCGTGCCTCACGGTCGACGAGTTCCACGCGGCCAACGTGGAGCGCCTCGCGCAGTGGCCCGACACGATGCTTGCGCTCGCGACACACGACACGAAACGCAGCGGCGACGCGCGGGCGCGGCTCGCGGTGCTCAGCGAGCGTCCGGCGGAGTGGCGGCGGCAGCTGGCCGCCTGGTTCCGCGCCAACGAGGGCCGGCGCATCGCCGTCGGCGAGGGACTCGCCCCGAATCGCGCCGACGAATACCACCTGTACCAGGCCATCCTCGCGATCTGGCCGCAGGAAGCGCCCGATACCCCGATCCCCACCACCGCGCCGGAGGGGCTCGCCGATCGCGTGGCCGCCTACATGGTGAAGGCCGTGCGCGAGGCCAAGGAGCGGTCGAGCTGGCTGCGGCGCGACCAGGCCTACGAGGATGCGATGACCGCGTTCGTGCACGAGATCCTCGGGGGGCTGGGCGCCCGACGGTTCCTGCCGCGGTTCGTGCCGTTCGCCCGGTCGATTGCGCGCCACGGGGCGATGACTTCGCTCGGGCAGGTCCTCCTGCAGGTCGGTTCCCCGGGCGTGCCGGATGTCTACCAGGGCGCCGAGCTCTGGGATCTGCACCTCGTCGATCCCGACAACCGTGCCCCGGTGGACTTCGCGGCGCGGCAGGCCGTGCTCGACGCCCTGCTGCCTTGGCTGGAGCGTGCCGCGGACGGCCAGCCGGACGACCCCGAGGTCGCCGCCGTCGTCGAGGAGCTGGCCCGCGGCTGGACCGATGGCCGGGTGAAGGCCTGGGTGCTGGCGGCCGCCCTGCGGAACCGCACCGTCGATCGCGACGTCTTTCTCGAAGGTGCGTATGTCCCGCTGGCGGTCGAGCCGGCCGACGCGCCCGCGGTGGCGTTCGCCCGGGTGACGGGCGGGCGCGCCGTCGTCGTGGTGGTGCCGCGCCTGGCAGGTCGGTTGTCACGGGGCGGGGAGTGGCCGCTGGGGGAGGCCTGGGGCGACGCGACGGTCGCGCTGCCCGGTGACCTCCCGGCGGTCTGGCGGGATCGGCTGACGGGCCGGCAGCATGTGGCCGAGGTGGATGACGATGGCCAGCGGCGCCTTCCCCTCAGGGCGCTGTTCGGGCTCCTCCCGGGGGCCTGGCTCACGTCGTGACACGGTTCGTCACTGTTATCCTGAACGATCGGTCAAGCGGAACAAGACGCGCGTATACTCATTAGCTGAGCAGTTTTCCTTTTTGTACCTGCGGCCCCGGACGTGCCGGGGCATTTTGGCGTAGAAGGAGCAACCCGATGAAGCGAGCACTCCTGGCAGTGCTGTGCAGCCTGGCGCTGGCCGCGCCGGCCTTCGCGCAGTCGACGGCCATCAACGGCACCATCGAGGGCACCGTCAAGGACGAGCAGGGCGCGGTGCTGCCCGGTGTCACCGTCACGGTCACCAACATCGACACCGGCGACGTCCGGGTGGTCGTGAGCAACGCGAGCGGCCTCTACCGGGCGCCGCTGCTGCCGCTCGGCACCTACCGCGTGACGGCCGAGCTCGAGGGCTTCCGGACGTCGGAGCGCACGGGCGTCACGCTGCGTGCGGGCCAGACGGCGGTGGTCGACACGACCCTGACGGTCGGGTCGGTGCAGGAGACGGTGACGGTCACGGGCGACGCGCCGCTGGCCGATCCCGCGAAGATCGAGCAGGGCCGCACCCTCACCGAGGAGGAGGTCAAGACCCTCCCGCTGACCTCCCGCAACCCGTACAACTTCGCGCTGCTGCAGCCCGGCGTCGTCGGCTTCGAGACGCAGGAGTTCGGCGTGCCGCGTATCACGTCGAACGGCGCGCTGATGCGCGTGAACTACCAGATCGACGGCAGCAACAACACGCAGAAGGACCGCGCCGGCCTGCGGCAGATGCCGATGTCCGAGGTGATGATCCGCGAGGTCAAGGTCGTGACGACGGGGTACGCGCCCGAGTTCGGCCAGACGATGGGGCTCATCTACAACGCGATCACGCCGTCGGGCACCAACACGTACAAGGGCCAGGCGAGCTACCGCATGCAGCGGAAGTCGTTCGCGGCGCTGCCGTTCTTCTCCACGGCGACCGAGAAGCCGCCGACCGACGTCAACGTGCTGACCTTCGACCTGGGCGGCCCGATCGTGCGCGACAAGACGCACTTCTTCGGCGGCTACGAGCACACCGAGCGTGACCTGTCGGGCGGCCGCGTCATCACGATCTCGCCGGCCAACCAGGCGGCGCTGGGCCTGAACGAGCCGGCCTACATGCCGGCCGGGCTGAACACCGAGTTCGCCATCGGCAAGGTGGATCACCAGATCAACCAGGCCAACCGCCTGTCGGTGCGGTACATCTTCTTCGACAACTTCATCACCAACAACGTGGGCGGCGGCCTCACCTCGGTGCAGCGCGGCACGGACTTCTCCGACCGGCAGCACTCGACCGCGGCGCAGCTCGTCTCGACGATTGGCACCAACTTCCTGAACGAGCTGCGCGTGCAGTACGCCACGCGCGCGCAGAGCCGCGTGCCCGGCTCGGCCGCGGGCAGCGGCCCGGCGATCAACATCTCGGGCGTGGCCAACTTCGGCGGCCCGAACAACGGCTCGTCCGACGCCGGCTTCGCGTTCACGCAGGACGTGTTCCAGGTGAACAACAACTTCACCTACATCCGCGGCGACCATGCCTACAAGTTCGGCATCGACATGCAGAACGTGCAGGACGGCCGGCAGAACACCGCCTACCAGAGCTACACCTTCTCGAACGTCGCGAACTACCTGGCGGCGAAGAGCGGCGCCAACCCGTTCGCCTACAGCACGTTCACGCAGTACTTCGGCGAGACCTCGCTCGACTACTCGTCGAACCTCTACGGGTTCTACGTGCAGGACGACTGGCGCCTGGCCGATCGCGTGAAGCTGCTCTACGGCGTGCGCTACGACCTCTACGACGTGCCGAACGCCGACCCGAACGCGCCGTTCGAGGCCTCGCGTGACTTCACGATCGACAAGAACAACTTCGCCCCGCGCCTCGGCGTCGTCTGGACGCTCGGCGAGGAGCGCAAGTCGGTCATCCGCGCGAACACGGGCCTGATGTACGACCAGGCCCTGCTGGCGATGTACGAGCAGGCGCTCGTCAACGACGGCACGAACGCGCGGGCGGCGGCGAGCTTCCAGCCGACCACGCCGGGCGCCCCCGGGTTCCCGAACGTGCTGTCGGCCGGCGCCGGCGCGCAGCCGAACCTCCTGTGGACCGTGGACCCCGACTTCCAGACCGCGAGCAACTGGCAGAACAACGTCCAGTTCGAGCACCAGCTGGGCTCGAAGTACTCGGTGGCCGTGGGCGCGTCCTACGCGAAGGGCTACAACCTGCCCGTCGTGACCAACATCAACCCGATCAACCCGATCGGCACGCTGCCGGACGGCCGCGTGATCTTCAGCACCGCCGTGAACGCGAACACGCGCATGGATCCGCGTTACAACGTGATCAACATGGTGCAGTCGATCGGCTCGTCCACCTACAAGAACATGACGCTGCAGCTCACGCGCCGCGCGAGCGACGGCATCCAGTTCGACTTCGCCTACACGCTGGGCAAGGGCACCGACAACGCGCCGATCCCCGGCCAGCTGTCGGTGACCGGTGACGCCGGCCGTGGCGACATCACGAACCTCGACTACGACCTCGGCCCCAACATCCTGGACCAGCGCCACACCTTCGTCGGCAGCGTCGTCATGACCCCGCGCTACGAGGGCGACAACACGGCGCTGCGTGGCCTCGTGAACGGCACGGTTGTCGGCGTGGCGATGCAGTTCGCCAGCGGCTCCGCGTTCAACATCCGCGCGAACCGCGAGCTGAACAACGACGGCATCAGCGCCGACCGCCCGAACGGCGTCAGCCGCAACTCGATGTACCTGCCGGCCCGCTACAACGTCGACCTGCGCCTCTCGCGCCAGGTGCCGCTGGGCGCCGCCCGCCGGGCCGAGGTGATCGCCGAGGTGAAGAACGTGTTCAACACCGTGCAGTGGTCGAGCGTCAGCTCGACGGTCGCCGTGGACGCGCTCGGCAACCCGATCAACCCGATCCCGACCAGCGCGGACATGTTCAACCCGACCGGCGGCTACGAGCAGCGCCAGTTCCAGCTGGGCTTCAAGTTCACGTTCTGATACGGGACCGCCGGGAGGTGGCCATGCGACCACCTCCCGGCAGCCTCGTCAGAACGTGAAAATCGGGAATCCTGGAACCACAACCAAGAACGGCAGACCGAAAAGGGGTCTGACCCCTTTTCCGTCCGCGACACGCGGAAAAGGGGTCAGACCCCTTTTTCGCAGGCAAATCACAAGATCACAAGATCGCGAGCTCACCAGATGCGCCGCCTTTTCCTGTCCACAGCCCTTCTTCTTGTCACCTTCACCATCGGCCCCGGCGCGCAGCACCAGTTGCAGCCCGTGGCCCAGCTCCGCGGACAGCCGGCCCTCGAGCTCGCCCTGCGCAAGCTCGACACCGTCGGCACGTTCATGATGACCACCGCCCACCCGGACGACGAGAACAACGCGATGCTCGCGTATTTCGCGCACGGCAAGGGCTACCGCACGACGCTCGTGACCGCCACGCACGGCGAGGGCGGGCAGAACGAGATCGGCCCCGAGCTGTTCGAGGCCCTGGCCGTGCTCCGCACCGAGGAACTGCACGCGGCGCACCAGTTCGACGGCGCCGAGCAGTTCTTCACCCGCGCTATCGACTTCGGCTACTCGTTCAGCGTCGAGGAGACGCTCGACAAGTGGGGCCACGAGGAGATCCTCGGCGACTTCGTGCGGCTGATCCGCACGATCCGTCCCGACGTCGTCGTCGGCTGGCTGTTCGATGGGGATGGCGGAGGACAGCACCACCAGACGTCGGCGCGGCTCACGCTCGAGGCGTTCCGCGCGGCGGCGGATCCGAACCGCTTCCCGGAGCAGATCACGAAGGACGGCCTGCGTCCCTGGCAGCCGAAGAAGTACTACTACACGGCCGGTTTCGGGGGATTCGGCGGTGGCGCGCCGCGCCCGCCGCAGCTCACGGGGGAGGGCGCGACGACCCCGCTGGCCTTCACGCACGGCGGCACCTACGACGAGGTGCTCGGCCGGACGTATGACGAGATTGCCGGCGAGGCGCGTTCGATGCACAAGTGCCAGGGCATGTCGCAGATCCTGCCGCTGCCCGGACCGTCCGCGCGTTTCTATCGCCTGCGCGACACCGTCCTGCCGGACGGCGTGAACCGCAGCGAGCAGGAGATCTTCGACGGCGTCGACACCCGCCTCGTGACGCTGGCGGGGTTTGCCGGCGCGAACGCGCCCGCCGCGTTGACCTCGGGCCTCGAGGCCATCACGAAGACCGTGGCGGACGCGCGCACGGCCGTGGCCGAGGGCGGCAACGCCGCGGCGGTGGCCCCACTCGCAAAGGGCCTGACGGCCGTGCGGGACCTCCGCAAGGGGCTGGCCGGCATGGGCCTGTCGGATGACGCGCGCTACGAGATCGACTTCCGCCTGAAGCAGAAGGAAGAGCAGTTCGCCGAGGCGCTCGTGCTCGCGGCAGACCTCCGCCTCGAGGCGGTGGCGGCCGACGGCCTCGTGGTCGCGGGGCAGCCGGTGGAGCTCACGCTGGCGGCGAGCCGCCGCGGCGAGGCGCCGGCCACGCTGCGATCGATTGCCGTGGCCGGCCTCCAGGGCTCGGCGTCGGCCTGCCAGACGGGCGCCGTGCCCGGCCCGAACGGGGCCCTGAACTGCAAGGTCACGGCGACCGTGCCGGCGGACGCGCGGCTGACCGCCGCGCACTTCCACACGGGAACCGAGGCGGCGCGCTACGACTTCGACGCGGACGTGCCCTTCGGCCTCCCGTTCCGCCCGACGCCGTACACCGTCACCTACACGCTCGAGATCGGTGGGGTCGAGGTGGCCGAGACGCTGCCCATCGAGCACCGCTCGGAGGGCAGCATCTTCAGCGGCGAGAAGCGCGCGGAGCTCCACGTGGTGCCGGCGTTCTCCGTGACGACCTCTCCGTCCATCGTCGTGATGCCGCTCGGCGGCAGCGCCACGCGCGAGGTGCGCGTGACCGTGGAGAACCACGCGCAGGGCGCGGCGAGCGCCGACGTGAAGCTCGACCTGCCGGCCGGCTGGACCTCGGCGCCGGCGTCATCGCCGGTCAGCTTCGCCCGCGAGGACGAGGCCCGCACCGTGCGGTTCACCGTCACGCCGCCCGCGAGCCTCGCCTCTGGCCACCTGGCGGTGAAGGCCGAGGCCGTCTCCGCGGGCAGGAGCTACGCGCAGGGTTACCAGGTCGTCGAGTATCCGCACACGACGCGCCGGCACGTGCTGCGGGCGCCGGAGGTGCAGGTCAATGCGCTCGATCTCAAGGTGAAGCCGAACCTGCGGATCGGGTACGTGATGGGCGTCGGAGACGAGGTGCCCTCGGCGCTGGAGCAGATCGGCGCCCGTGTCGAGTTCCTCGGCGCCGACGACCTGGCGTGGGGCGACCTGTCGCACTACGACGTGATCATGACGGGCGTACGGGCCTACGAGCGGCGCAGTGATCTGCGCGCGTACAACCAGCGCCTCATCGACTACGCCGAGAGCGGCGGCACGGTCATCGTCAACTACAACAAGTTCGAGTTCAACCAGGCGCAGTACGGCCCGTACCCGATCAAGGTCGGCCGCGAGCGCGTGACGGACGAGAACGCGCCGGTGCGCCTGCTCGAGCCGGCCAACCCCGTCTTCACGACGCCCAACAAGCTGACCGACGCCGACTGGAAGGGCTGGAAGCAGGAGCGCGGCCTCTACTTCCTCGACACCGCGTCCGGTGACGCCAAGTACAAGGACCTGCTCGAGTTCGACGAGCCGTTCCCGTACAACAAGGGCACCAAACGCGGTGCCCTGGTCGAGGCGACCGTCGGCAAGGGCCGGTGGATCTACCTCGGTGTCGGGCTCTGGCGCCAGTTGCCCGCCGGTACGGACGGCGCGTTCCGCCTGATGGCGAACCTGGTCAGCCTCGGCGAAGCGCCCGCGGGGGCGGCGACCATGGCGCCCCAATAAGGAAGTCAGAAGGCAGAAGGCAGAAGTCAGAAGGCAGAAGTAAGAAGGCAGAAACGCGAAAAAGGGGTCTGTCTCCTTTTCCACCCTGAACAGTGGAAAAGGGGACGGACCCCTTTTTCGTTGCCCGGGTCCGGCCACGGCAGAGCTAGGATAGAGCGGAGCCCCTCCCCCGGGCTGCACCGGACCTCGCATGATTCAGCACGTCTTCCGGCGCATGGGCTTCGGGGCATCGGCCGAGGATCTGGCTCGCTACGCCGACATCTCTCCGTTCGATCTCGTCTACGAGCTGCTCGCCTTCTCTCGCACGCCCGACATCGTCGACAGCCGCATCGGCGAGCCGGGCTTCGCGTCGGTGAACGTCCGCACCGCACCGTTTTCTCCCGACACCTCGATTGCCGACGCGCGCCAGCGTGAGCTGTTCCGGATGATTCACTCCACCCGGCCGCTCGCCGAGAAACTCGCGCTCTTCTGGCACAACCACTTCGCGACTGGCTACAGCAAGGTGGCCGGCGCGGTTGGACAGGTGCATGGCGCGCGTCTCATGGCGGCGCGCGCCGATGCCGTGCCCGGCAACGTCCCCGGCCAGTACGAGATGTTCCGCCAGCAGGGCGCCGGACGGTTCGCCGACCTGCTCGTCTCCGTGGCGAAGGACCCGGCCATGCTGATCTGGCTGGACGGGCGCCAGAACACGAAGACCAGGCCGCAGGAGAACTTCGCCCGCGAGCTGCTCGAGCTCTTCACCCTCGGCATTGGCCACTACACCGAGGAGGACGTCCGGGCGGCGGCGCGGGTGTTCACGGGCTGGAACCTCCGGCTGACCGGCGATCGGGCGAACCCCGAGGCGAGCTACTACGGCTTCGTCTTCAACGCCGCGCAACACGACAGCGGCCCGAAGACGTTCTCGTTCCCGATCTACCCGAACGGCGGCGCCACGATACCCGCACGGGGCGGCGACGCGGGTGTCGAGGACGGGCACGACCTGCTCGAGGCGCTGGCGCGCCATCCAGCGACCGCGCGGCGGCTGGCGGAGCGCTGGTATGCCTACTTCGTCAGCGAGACTCGCCCTCCCGACGAAGACACGCTTGCCGCCGTGGTATCCACGTACCTCGGCACCGGCACGTCAATCTTCCGCGCGCTGGAGCGCCTGTTCACCTCGCGCGCCTTCCTCGATCCGGCGAACGAGTTCTCCCGCTACTCCTGGCCCATCGAGTTCGTGGTGCGTGCCATCCGGGAAACCGGGTGGAATGGCTTCTCCGTGGACACCGCGATGACGCCGCTGGTCAACATGGGTCAGCAGCTCTATGCGCCGTCGAACGTGAGTGGTTGGGCGACCGGTCCCGCGTGGTTCTCTTCAGGCACCATGCTCGCGCGCATGAACTTCGCCGCGACGTTGACCCGCAACCAGAAGGCCGCCCTCGGGGAGGCGGTCACGCCGTACGCGCAGTCGCCGGACCGGCTGCTGGGCGGCCTGCTCAACCGCTACTCGTTCGCGCCAATGGACGATGCCGTCTACCGTGCGCTCACCGACTACGTGAACGCGGGTGGCTGGAAGGGCACCGCGGCGCAGGTCACGAACAAGGCCGCCGGCGCCGCGCACCTGATCCTCGTCTCGTCCGAATACCAGTTCAACTGACTCCACAATTCCTTTCTGAATTCCGTTTTCTGAATTCTGAATTCACCGATGCCCATCACCAGAAGGACCCTGCTGCGACGCGGATTGACGACGCTGGCCGTCGGTGCGGCCGCGCCGCGGTTCCTCTGCGATCTCGCGCTGGCGCAGGGCGCGACCGCCCGCAACCTGGTCGTGGTCTACCTGGCGGGCGGCAACGATGCGCTGAGCACGGTCATTCCGTACACCGACCCGGCCTACTACTCGCGTCGACCGAACATCGGCGTGCCGGCCGGGACGGTGTTGCAGATCGGCCGGGACGCCAACGGCCGGGAGATGGGCCTGCACCCGCGGCTCACCGGCCTCGAGGCCCTGTTCGACAGCGGCCGGGTGGCGATCGTGCAACGCACCGGGTACGCGAACTCGAGCCGGTCACATTTCGAGGGCTCCGATATCTGGGGCACCGCGAACCCGCAGAACGCGAGCGGAACCGGCTGGCTGGGGCGGTACCTCGACGGGCTGCCGTCACCCGTGCACCCGCTGATCGCGTGGAACACCGCGCGAGAGACACCTGGTCCGCTGATTGCCTCGCACGTCGGCGTCCCGGCCATTGCCAGCCCATCGGCGTACACGTTCGCGAGCCCCAATGGAGGGACCGAAGCGCAGTACGAGCGTGAGGCTGCCGCGCGGATCACCGGCCATATGCCGTCCGATCGGCCGCACCTCGCCTTCGTCAACGGGACCGCCCAGTCGGCGCTCGCGACCCTGGACGATGTCACGGCGGTGGCCGCGTATCAGCCGAGCGTGGCCTATCCGGCGGGGACTTTCGGGCAGTCGTTGCAGGCGGTGGCCGGCGCGATGCACAAGGGGCTTGGCACACGGATCTTCTGGGTGGTCACCGGGGGCTTCGACACCCACGCCGGGCAGGGCGTGAACCAGGGCACCTACGCCAACCTGATGGGCGGCCTGAACGACGGCCTCTCCGTCTTCTGCGACGACCTGCGGAACCAGGGCCTCTTCGACTCGACGCTCGTCCTGGTCTATTCGGAGTTCGGGCGGCGCATCACGGAGAACGGCAGCGGCGGCACCGATCACGGCGCCGCGGGAGTGATGCTGCTGCTCGGCGGCCGCGTGCGCGGCGGCCTCCACGGCACCGCACCCGAGCTGGCGCAGGCGACGTCGAACCCGTTCCTCGAGAACAACGGGCAGGACGTGACCTTCGAGACCGACTTCCGCCAGGTCTACGCCACCGTCATCGACAACTGGCTCGGCGCCGACTCCACGGCGATCCTCGGCGGTAACTTCCGCGGCGGACCGGCTGTACTCTGACGATGAGGAAGTGAGAAGCAAGAAGGCAGAATTCAGAAAGGTCACGAAAAAGGGTCAGACCCCTTCGTCAGTTTTCCGCCTTCTGCCTTCTGCCTTCTTACTTCTTACTTCTTACTTCCGCCCTCAAATCCCCGATAGAGCGGATCGACCCCCTCGCCCGTGAGGTACTTCGCGTACCAGTAGGCGTAGCGACGCAACCGGTCCACTTCGTACGACGGACGACGGAAGCCGTGGCTCTGTCCGGGGTACACGATGAGCCCGGTGGGCGCACGATCGAGCGCGCGGAGCTGGAGGTACAGCTGCTCCGACTGCGGCAGCGGGACGCGGTGATCTTCCTGCCCGACCATCAACAGCGTCGGCGTCGTGATGCCCTCCACCTTGTAGATGGGGGAGAGCTTCCGGTACAGCGCCTCGTTCTCCCACGGCGTCCCGAGCTCGTCGATCCACCAGCGCACGAGATCGTCCGTGCCGAACGCGCTGAACATGTCGGTCTCGCTGGCGCCGGAGATTGCCGCCCGGAACCGCGCGGACTGGGTGATCACGTAGTTGGTCAGGATGCCGCCGTAGCTCCACCCGCCCACGCCGAGCCGTGCCTCGTCGATATACCCCAGCGAGACGAGGTGGTCGACGCCGGCCAGGACGTCCTGCGTGTCCTTGTGGCCCCAGTCGGCGTAGATGGCCTTGCAGAAGTCCTCGCCGTAACCGGAGCTCCCACGCGGGTTCGTGATGAGCACGACGAACCCCTGGGCCGCGAGGAACTGGTGCTCCGCGTCCCATGAGTCCGTGTACTGCCCGACCGGGCCTCCGTGGATGCGCAGCACCAGCGGGTACTTGCGCGTGGCGTCGAAGCCCGGGGGCTTGATGACCCACCCCTCGATATCGGTCCCGTCCGCGCTTGGGTAATGCACTTCCTCGGCCGCGGTGACGTGCAGCGTGCCGAACAGCGCGTCGTTCGCCTCACTCAGTGGAGCCGGCGCCACAGGAGCATCGCTGCTTGGCAGCTGTACTGCATAGGCCTCGGATGGCCGCGTCGGCGTGCCCATCACCACGGCAATCCGTCCGCCGGCCATGGCGAAGTCGTCCAGGTCGCCGTCGACGATCGTGGTCCGTCGTCCGTCGCGGGTGACGCGTACCAGCGGGTGGCGTCCGGAGTCGACGAGCGAGACGTAGATGGCGTTCCCGTCGGGGGCCCAGAGCGGCGTCCCGTTGACGTGACGATCGAATCGGCCCGTCCAGTCGGTCGTGGCACCGCCCGTGGCCGGAATGGTGAGCACGCGAGGCGTGGCGTAGACCGCCGGCTTCTCGGGCATGCTCACGAAGGCGATGGTGCCGCCGTCGGGCGACCACGCCGGCGACGAGTCGGCGGAGGTCGCCGTCGTCAGCTGGCGGATGCTGCGCTGGGCGACGTCCGCAATCCAGATGTCGCTGTTGTTGGTGCGATCGGGATCCGGCGCCGAGCGGTTGGAGTCGAACGCGATCAGCGTGCCGTCGGGTGACCACGCCGGGTGCGCGGCATCGTACGGGCCGTCGGTCAGCACCACGGCGGCGGGGACCTGCCGCCCCGACGTGCGGATGGCCTCGGCCACCGGCTGTACGTAGAGCCGGCTCCGGTCACCGGTCGTGTAGCCGGCGCCATCCTGCTTCTGCTGCAGGCGCGTGACGACAATGGGCGGCGGCGGGGCGTCCTTGTCGTCGGTCTTGGTTGGGTCAGGATCGGAGGCGATGAGCGCCAGGCGGGTGCTGTCAGGGGACCAGGCGAACGCCTCGACCCCGCCGGGCAGGCGCGTCACGGCCATGGCCTCGCCGCCGTCGAGCGGCAGGACGAAGACCTGGGCGGTCTCGTCCGGGCCGGTGGCGATGAAGCCGAGGTGGCGGCCGTCGGGCGCGTAGCGGGGGAATCGCGCGTTCGTCTCTGGCCGGGTGAGCCGGCGCGGCGTGCCCCCGTCCATCGCTCGCGCCCAGAGGGCGGAGTGGCGCGTGTCCTTGTCCTTGTCGACCTCACGGACGACCCACACGGCGTTGCGGCCGTCCGGTGACAGCTCGATGTCGGAGACGGCCTTCAGCGCGAGGTAGTCATCCAGCGAGAAGGGGTGCAGGTTCTGGCCCGCGGCGGTGGCCGGCGGTGTCAGAATCAGGAGTATGAGCAACGCCAGTGGAGACCGCATGACGAGACACTCTAACGGAAACTCAGCCGCGATTCGATGCCACCGGCCCCGCTGGGCGGTGCTGCCTGCCGGCCTGGCGCTTGCCGTCCTGGCGTTGGCCCCCCTGGCCCTCTCGGCCCAGTCCGAGGAGGCCCGGCGGGTGACCGATGCCACGACCGTCCTCAGCGAGATCATGGACGCCGGAGACAAGGCGGTGCCGGCCTCGATTATGGAGAAGGCCGAGGGCATCGCGGTGTTCCCCTCCCTCGTGAAGGCCGGCTTCATCGTCGGGGGCCAGCGGGGGCACGGCATCCTGAGCGTGCGTGGTGAGAGCGGGACGTGGTCGGCGCCGGCCTTCCTGACGATCACGGGCGGCAGCGTCGGCCTCCAGATCGGGGCCCAGGCAGTGGACCTCGTGCTGGTGATCCAGAACCGGCGCGGCCTCGAGCAGCTCGTGAGCAACCAGTTCAAGATCGGCGCGGATGCGTCGGTCGCGGCCGGGCCTGTGGGCCGCGATGCCGCGGCGGCCACCGACATCCAGATGCGCGCGCAGATCCTGAGTTACTCGCGGTCGCGTGGGCTGTTCGCGGGCGTGACGCTCAACGGATCGACGATCAATCAGGATCGCGACGCCAACGAGCGTTTCTATGGCCAGCCCTATCGCACGGGCCAGATCGTGTTCGACCGCCTCGGCGGCGCGCCGGCGCCGGTTGCGGAGTGGCGTGATGCGCTCGTGAAGTACGCGAACCCGCGTTGAGGCCGCTCGCCGGCTGACCAACGCACTGCGGGCCCTGGTCCGGCGACGGATCAGGGCCCGACGTGTCTCTGGGGGATTGCGGGATTTCAGGCATCCACGGATTACGCGGATTTCACGGATTCGGACCGGGCGCACACCAGCGGCCGGGCACGATTGAAGAGCGACGGAGGAGTTATCCGCGGATGAACGCGGATAAACGCGGATGCGCCGAGGCGGAGGTCACCTGCATGGGCCCGGCGGACGGCACCCGGAGGGTGCCGTGGGATCGGGGGAGACGGGCGACGGGAGAGCCGACATGTGTCCCGGCCAGGCTCTCCCGTCGCCCGTCTCCCCCGATCCCCTGCGCGCCTGCGGCGCGCGCCGGGCCGGTGGGTGCGGCCTATCGGTGTTCATCGGTGTTCATCTGTGGATGAATCCCCGTGAACACCCGCCGCAGCTCCTGAGCCCCAGGCGGCGGCACGCGTGCTTCGGCCCGACGCCGGTGAGCACCTGGTCGCACGACCTGTCGGGGAGCCATCCGCGTTCCTCCGCGTTCATCCGCGGATAACTCTCGTCCCAGGAGCCGCCGCCTACGCAGTGCCGAACGGATCCTCGAGCGACGGGCTCGTCGGCGTCAGGAGCTCGGCCCCGGTCTGCGTGATGTGCATGTCGTCCTCGAGCCGGACGCCGAACTCGCCCTTGATGTAGATCCCCGGCTCGTCGCTGAACACCATGCCGGGCTTCAGCGTGGCGCCCTTCGGCCAGCCGAACATGTTGTTCTTCACCAGGTACGGCCACTCGTGCATGTCCATGCCCATGCCGTGACCGACGCGGTGCGTGAGATACGTGAAGCCGGGCCCGTAACCGGCCTCCGTGAGCACCTTCCTCGCCGCTGCGTCCACGGCCTCGTTCGGCGCGCCGGGCCTGGCGGCCGCGAGCGCCGCCTGCTGCGCGCGCCGGACGACGTCGAACACCTGCTTCATCTTGTCGGTCGGTTTGCCCAGCACGAACGTGCGGGTGATGTCCGACGTATAGCCCTCGACCTTGCACCCATCGTCCACCATGAGGATGGTGCCTTCGCGGATGGTCTGTGGCGTGCGCGAGCCGTGCGGCGACGCGGTGTACTCGCCGACGTTCAGGCTGGCGAAGCCGGGGAAGCCGACGCGCGAGTACCCCGCCTGGATGAGCGCGCTGACGTCCCGCTGGGTCATGCCCTCCTCGAGCGCCTCGTAGACGGCCTTGTAGACCTTCAGCGTCGCCTCACCCGCGAGGCGCAGGCACTCGATCTCGTGGGCGTCCTTGATCATCCGGCAGCCCGCCGTGATCGGGGTCGCCGACACGACCTCGAGCGCCGGCGCCGCCAGGGCCACGCTGTTGGCGAAGACGAACTTGACGGTCTCCTCGATGCCGAGCCGGCCCGAGGCGATGCCGCGGTCCCTGAGGCCCGCCGCCACTTCCATGAAGGGGCTCTCGTCCTCCTCCCAGGTGCGGATCTCGGTGTTCGCCCCGAACGGGCTGTCCTCGAGCAGCTCACGGGCGCGGGTTTCCTCGAACGCGGGGCAGACGATGAATGGGGCGCCCTTGGCAGGCAGGAGGAGCGCCCAGAGGCGCTCACCGCCGCCGAAGGACACGTTGGCGAAGTACTGTGGCGAGCTGCCACCGTTCATGAGGATGGCGTCGATCTTCTCGGCCGCCATCAGCGCCCTCGCCTTCTCGATCCGGGCCAGCCGCTCCTGGTTGGTGAAGGGCCTGGCGCGGTCCTTCATCGACTCGAGCGCGGCGATGGACGGGGGTAACGGGCCCTGGACGGCCGCGCCGCCGCCTCGCTGCTCCGCATGGAGGCGAGGGGACCACGCGACCGCAGCACCGAGGGGCGACAAACGCAGGAACGAACGTCGTGACAGCATCGAGATCTCCTCTTCTGAGCGGCCAGTGTAGAGCCGCCGGTGCCGGGCTTCAAGCGCCGCCCGGCCGCAGTGCGTCGGGGCACGCCGGCCGTTAGAATGGGCCCATGCCCAACCATGCGACTTCCGGCGGCGCTCGTTCGTCCCACACGTCGTCCCGGGTGCTCCGGAGCGCCTGCGCGGCGCTCGTCCTCGCGGCGGCGGTGGTGGTGCCTGGCGGAGCCCAGGAGCGGGATCGGGCGCGCATTCCCGACCAGTACAAGTGGGACCTCACCGACATCTACCCGTCAGAGGCCGCCTGGCGGGAGGCCAAGGACGCGCTCGTGAAGCGCATCCCCTCGCTCGCGGAGTACCGCGGTCATCTCGCCTCGTCGCCCGCGGCGCTGGCCGACGCGCTGACGCTGCAGTCGGACCTCATCAAGGAACTCTCGCGCGAGTACACCTACGCCAGCCTGCTGGCCGACCAGGACACGCGCGACGCGTCGCACCAGGGGATGGTGCAGGAGATGGTCGAGGTGCTCTCGACGCTCAGCGCGACCGCCGCGTACATCGAGCCGGAGATCCTCAGGATCGACCGTGCGACGATCGAGGCGCACATCGCCGCCGAACCGAAGCTCGCCGTCTACCGTTTCTACCTCGAGGACGTGTTGCGCCGCGCCGCGCACACGCTGGGGGACGGGGAAGAGAAGCTGCTGGCCGATGCCGTGCCCGTCGGCAACACACCCTCGGACGTCTACAACATCTTCACCAACGCCGACTTTCCGTACCCGGACGTCACGCTGGAGGATGGCCGCAAGGTGCACCTCGACCAGGCCGCCTTCACGACCGAGCGTGGCGTGCCGAACCGGGCCGATCGGCAGCGCGTGATGTCGTCGTTCTTCGAGGCGCTCGGCAAGTACCGCAACACCTTCGGCGCGACGATGAGCGGGGAGGTGCAGAAGGTGCGTTTCCTCGCGAAGGCCCGGCACTACGACTCGGATCTCGCCGCGTCGCTCGACGGCCCGAACATCCCCGAGGCGGTCTACATGCGCCTCATCGAGGGCATCGACCGGAACCTGCCGACCTTCCACCGGTACCTGAAGCTCCGGAAGCGCATGATGAAGCTCGACGAGCTGCACTACTACGACCTCTACGCGCCGCTCGTCGGGTCCGTCCGCCAGGAGTACACGCCGGAGGACGCCCGCAAGAACATCGTGGCCGCGATGGCCCCGCTCGGCCCCGACTACACCGCCGTGCTCGACAAGGCGTTCACCGAACACTGGATCGACCTCTACCCGACGGCGGGAAAGCGGTCGGGCGCCTACTCGGACGGCGGCGCCTACGACGTGCATCCGTACATGCTGATCAACTACAACGGCAAGTACGACGACATGAGCACGCTCGCCCACGAGCTCGGGCACACGCTCCAGAGTTACCTCTCCAACAAGGCACAACCCTTCCCCCTGGCCAACTACCCGATCTTCGTCGCCGAGGTCGCGTCCACCTTCAACGAGCAGCTGCTCGTGCACCACATGCTCGACACGATCAAGGACGATGACACCCGGCTCTCGCTGCTCGGCAGCGTGCTCGAGAACGCGAAAGGCACGCTGTTCCGGCAGACGCAGTTCGCCGAGTTCGAGCTCCGCATGCACCAGATGGCGGAGAAGGGCCAGCCGGTCACCGGTGAGGCGCTCGCGAACCTCTACTACGAGATCACGAAGAAGTACTACGGCCACGATCAGGGCGTCGCGGTCGTGGATCCGTACATCGCGAACGAGTGGAGCTACATCCCGCACTTCTATCGCGATTTCTACGTGTTCCAGTACGCGACGTCCTACACCGCGTCGGCCGCACTGGCCGAGAAGGTGCTCGAGGGTGGGGACGCCGGCACCCAGGCCCGCGATCGTTACCTGAAGTTCCTCGCGGCGGGTGGCTCGAAGTACCCGATTGAGCTGCTGAAGGACGCCGGGGTGGACATGACCACCGACGAACCCCTCGACATCGCCATCCGCCAGATGAACCGCACGATGGACGAGATCGAGCAGATCCTGTCGCGGCGCGGGCAGTAAGGGCGGTCGCCGGGCAACGTGCTGCTGGTCGTGACGTCCGGCCAGGGCAATCGACGGGTTCCACGGAGTCCACGGATGGTCAGCGACGAGGGCTGCGGCTTTCGTGTGGCGTGACCACGACGAGGAATTATCCGCGGATGAACGCGGATGAACGCGGATGCGTCTGGGCGGATGTCATCCACGTGGGCCCGGCGGACGGCACCCGGAGGGTGCCGTGGGATCGGGCGAGGCGGGCGCCCCGAGAGCCGGCAAGTGCCCCCGGCGGGGCTCTCCGGGCGCCCCTCTCACCCCATACCGAGCGCGCCAGCGGCGCGCGCCGGGCCGACTCGGGTGCCCCATCAGTGTTTATCTTTGTCCATCTGTGGATGATCCCCGTGGTCATCCGCCGCACCGTGCTCCAGGCGGCGGCACGCGTGCTTCACCCAGGGGCACGCCCGCGCCCTGTCGCCTGACCCGCCACCACAGCCATCCGCGTTCCTCCGCGTTCATCCGCGGATAGCCCTCGGCGGCCTTGCGCGCTGGTCCATACTGTCGCCATGAGACCAGGCCTGCTGAAGTCCACCGCCATCGCCTGCGCCCTGCTCGCGGCTTCGGTGGTCGCCGTGAGCGCGAGGCAGGAGGCTCGGGCTACCGCCCTCTACGCGCAAATCGACCGGATCTTCGGAGACAACGCCTACGCCTTGCCGCGATTCGGCCCCGCGAGATGGCTCGAGGACGGGACGGCGTACACCACGGTGGAACGTGCCGCGCCGCCTGCTGCCGGGTGGGAGATCATCCGGTACGACGCGGCGACCGGCGATCACCGCGTGCTGATCGCGGCCTCGCAGCTCGTGCCTCCGGCGCCGGCAGGCGATGGTGGAGCGCCGCGTGAGCCCCTGGACATAGACGACTACCAGTGGTCGGCCGACGGGACGCGCCTGCTGATCTTCACCAACACCAGGAAGGTCTGGCGCCAGAACACGCGTGGCGACTACTGGGTGCTCGAGCTCCCCGGCGGGGCCCTCCGGCAGCTGGGCGGCGGTGCGCCCGGCTCGTCGCTGATGTTCGCGAAGTTCTCGCCGGACGGCACGCGCGTCGCCTACGTCCGCGCCAACGACATCTACGTCGAGCGCCTCGCTGACGGCCACATCGAGGCCCTCACGCACGACGGCTCCGAGACGACGATCAACGGGACGTCGGACTGGGTGTACGAGGAGGAGCTCGGTGTCCGCGACGGATTCCGTTGGAGCCCCGATGGCCGGTCGATTGCCTACTGGCAGTTCGACAGCACCGGCGTCGGCATCTTCTCGCTGATCAACACCACCGACACGCTGTATCCGGTGATCACGCGTATCCCCTACCCGAAGGCGGGGAGCACGAACTCGGCCGTCAGGATTGGCGTGGTGAGCGCCACGGGCGGCGACACGACATGGATGCGGACCGAGGGCGATCCACGCAACACCTACCTCGCGCGGCTCGAGTGGATCGATGCGGACACCCTGGCGATCCAGCAGCTGAACCGCCTGCAGAACCGGGACGACTTCCTCGCCGCGCACGCGAAGACCGGTGAGGTCTCCCGCCTGTTCCGGGACGAGTCCGACACCTGGGTCGAGGTCGTGAACACCGTGCCGTGGATTGATGAAGGCCGGGCCTTCCTGTGGACGAGCGAGCGGGACGGCTGGCGGCACGTCTATCGCGTGCCGCGGCAGGGCGGGGAGCCGGTGCGCGTCACGAACTTCGAGGCCGACATCACCGGCGTGGCCGGGGTGGACGCGGTGGCTGGCTGGCTGTACTTCATGGCCTCGCCCGGGAATGCCGGGCAACGGTACCTGTACCGATCGAGGCTCGATGGCACGCGTGCCCCCGAGCGGGTGACCCCGGCCGACCAGCCTGGGACGCACGGCTACAACGTGGCGCCGGGCGGGCGCCTCGCGTTCCATACCTATTCCACCTTCGGCCGGCCTCCGGTCACCGATGTCGTGAGCCTGCCCGACCATCGTTCGCTGCGTACCCTCACCGACACGGCGGCGCTGGAGCGCTCGCTCGAGTCGGTGCTGCAGCCCCCGGTGGAGTTCTTCACGGTGGACATCGGTGACGGCGTCAGCCTCGACGGCTGGATGCTGAAGCCGAGGGACTTCGATGCCGCCAGGAAGTACCCCGTGATCGTGCACGTCTACGGCGAGCCTGCCGGCCAGACGGTCAACGATGCGTGGGGTGGTGGGCAGATGCTGTTCCATCGCGCGCTCACCGACGCCGGCTACATCGTGTTGAGCATCGACAACCGCGGCACGCCCGCGCCGCGTGGCGCCGCCTGGCGAAAGATCGTCTACGGCACCGTCGGCGATCTCTCGTCGCGCGATCAGGCGGCGGCGCTGCGCCGGTTGCTGGCCAGCCGTCCGTATCTCGACGCCGGCCGGGTCGGCGTGTGGGGCTGGAGCGGCGGCGGCTCGAACACGCTCAACATGATGTTCCGTTTTCCGGACCTGTACAAGGTCGGTGTGTCCGTCGCGCCGGTGCCCGACCAGCGGCTGTACGACACGATCTACCAGGAGCGCTACATGGGCCTCCCACAGGAGAACGTGGAGGGCTACCGGATCGGCTCGCCCATCAACTTCGCTGAAGGGCTCGCCGGCAAGCTCCTCGTGATTCACGGCTCGGGCGACGACAACGTCCACGCGCAGGGCACCGAGCGCCTGGTCAACCGCCTCATCGAGCTCGGTAAACCGTTCGACGCGATGATCTACCCGAACCGCACGCACGCGATCTCGGAAGGGAAGGGCACGTCCACGGACCTGTACAAACGGATTGCGCGCTACTTCCTGGCCAACCTGCCCGCGGGTCCCCGTTGATGGCTCGGAGGACAGGACATCCACGGATTTCACGGATACCACGGACTCCACGGATGGTGGGCCTCGTGCACATCAGCATCCGGAAAAGGCAGGGACGGAAATTATCCGCGGATGAACGCGGATGAACGCGGATGCCGTTGGGCGAATGTCATCCACGTGAGCCCGGCGACGGCACCCGGAGGGTGCCGTGGAATCCACCCGATCCCTTGCGCGCCTGCGGCGCGCGCCGGGCCGAAGCGCGTGGCCCATCTGTGTTTATCTGTGTTCATCTGTGGATGATTCCCGTGAACAGCCCCCAACGTGAACCCCGGCGGCGGCACGCGTGCCGGGGCACAGTGTCGCGGAGGCACCACGACGCCACGAATGGCCCCGGATATCCGCGTTCCTCCGCGTTCATCCGCGGATAGACCGACCGGCTGTCGCCGGCCTGCAACACGAGGGAGGACGAACCATGAACGGTCGAGACATCACGGTCGCCCGCCGGCCGCTGGTTGCTGCCCTGATCCTGACGGCGTTGACAGGGCTGGGCGTCGCGCAGGACCGGCAGGCGCCCTGGCCCCGTGAACCCGAGACGCCGAATGCGCCCAGGCCCGAGCCCGCGCCGGTGGCGTGGCTGGGACTCATTGGCGAGTACGCGACCGGCGGGGCGGAGCCCTCCCGGCTGATCGTGCTCGAACGGGATGGCCGGCTGATGGCCATGGCGGACGAAGCGCCGGCCGCGCCCATCGAGACCGGCGCCTTCGCGCGCGGCAACGACATGCGCGGCGCGCGGGTCACATGGGATGGCGAGACGTACACCCGTGTCCCCCTCGGACCCGAGCCCGGCACCGCGCAGCTCCGCATCCGCCCGCTCCGTCCTGTCGCGCAGCTCGTGGAAGAGGCCAAGCAGGCAGAGCCGCCGGCGGAGAAGGGAGACTTCCTGCCGCCGGACCTGGTCGAACTCACGACACTCGATCCGTCGATCCGGCTCGATATCCGTTACGCGACCACGAACAACTTCCTGGGGTCGGTGTTCTACTCGCAGCCGCGCGCGTTCCTGCAGCGGCCGGCCGCCGAGGCGCTCGTGCGTGTCAACCGGACGCTTGGCCTGCTGGGTTACGGCCTGCTCGTGCACGACGGCTACCGGCCGTGGTACGTGACGAAGGCCTTCTGGGACGCCACGCCGGAGGATACGAAATGGCTGGTGGCCAACCCGGCGTCGGGTTCGCGCCACAACCGTGGCGCCGCCGTGGATCTCACCCTGTACGACCGCAAGACCGGTGACGTCATCGAGATGCCCAGCACCTACGACGAGTCCACGCACCGGGCTTACGCGTTCTATCCGGGCGGCACCACCCTGGAGCGCTGGCACCGCGCCCTGTTGCGACGGTCGATGGAAGTGGAAGGCTTCACCGTCAACCCCGAGGAGTGGTGGCACTTCGACTTCAACGACTGGCAACGCTACCGCATCGGCAATGTCCCCTTCGAACAGATCCAGGGGGGCCAATTTCAGATTGAAGATTGAAGATTGAAGACTGCACATCTTGGATCTCCGTGTCTCCGCAGCCTCCGTGTCTCCGTGCCTCCGCAGCCTCCGTGCCTCCGTGTCCCGTGTCCCGTGCCCAGCAGATCCCAGATCAGCAGATCACACGATCACCAAATCACGAGATGTGCGGTCCTGATGGTGTGGTTCCCACGATCCGCGATGACGAGCATGCCGTCCGGGGCCACGGCAATGCCCTTCGGGTTGAAGAACCGTGCGTCCGTCCCGTCGCCATCGGCCGAGCCGATGGTGCCGTTTCCGCCGACGGTGGAGACCGAGCCGTCCCGGGCGACGAGGCGGACCGCGTGGTTGTCGCTGTCGACCACGAGGAGGGCGCCGTCGCTGTTCATCGCGACGCCGGACGGGAACCTGAAGCTCGCGTCGGAGGGGCCCCCGTCCGCGTAGCCGGCTGTTCCCGAGCCCGACAGCGTGGCCACCACGCCTGCCGGCGAGACGGTGCGGATGACGTGGTTGCCGTGGTCGACGACGTAGAGAGTGCCGGCGGCATCGACGGCGATGCCGTACGGCACTGAGAACCGGGCGTTCGCACCCGTGCCGTCGACGAGGCCGTGCTCGCGTGGCCGTCCGGCGACTGTCGTCACGACGCCGTCCGGCGTGATGCGGCGGATCGTGTTGAACGATGCGTCCGAGACGTAGACGGTCCCATCCGCCCCGACGGCGATGCCGAACGGCTGGGCGAACCGCGCCTCCGCGCCGGGTCCGTCCGCGTCGCCGGGCGCGAGCGCCATTCCGGCCAGCGTGGTGACGATGCCGCCCGGGGCGATCCTGCGGATCGTGCTGTTGTACGAGTCGGCCACGTACACCGTGCCCGCGCGGTCGACGGCGATGCCAAAGGGCGAGTGGAAGCGCGCGTCCGCCCCGATGCCGTCGGCGCTGCCGAACTGTCCGGGAGAACCCGCGTACGTCGTTACCTCTCCCTCCGCCGAAATGCGTCGGATGACGTGCGCCGCGCTGTCGGCCACGTAGATCACGCCGTCGGCGTCCGCCGCGACAGCGAAGGGATCCTCGAACACGGCATCGCCGCCCCAGCCGTCGATGCTGCTCGTTCGGCCGGCGCGGCCGGCAAACGTGCTCACCGTGCCGTCCATGGTGACGGCACGGATGGTGTCGTTGACCGTGTCGGCGACATAGATGCCGTCATGGCCCCAGGCGAGGCCGGTCGGGCTGTTGAAGCGAGCCGCCAGCGAGGCGCCGTCTGCGGCTCCGGCAAACCGGTTGCCTGCGAGGTTGCTGACGTGGCCGCCTGGTGAGACGACCTTGATCGAGTGACCGCCGTAGTCCGCCACGTAGATGGTCCCCTGGTCGTCGACCACCAGGCCGCGCGGATCGGCGAGGCCGGTGGCCGCGAGCGTCGTGACGGTGCCGTCCGGGGTGATCCGGCGGATGGCGCGGTTCCCGCTGTCGGCGACGAAGATGACACCGCCGCGGTTGACCGTGATGCCCATCGGTCCGCGGAACCTCGCGCCGTTGCCTCTGCCATCGGTGTTGCCCGGCTCGTCCGCCCGGCCGGCCAGCGTCATCACGACCCCGGATGGGGTGATCTTCCGGATCAGGTGGTTGTCATAGTCGGCGACGTACACCGTGCCGCCGGCGTCGACCGCGACGCCGCGGGGCTCGTCGAGCCGGGCCGTCCGGCCCGTGCCGTCCACCGTACCCGGGGCCCCGCCGCCGGCAAGCGTGGTGACCAGGCCATCAGGCGTGACCTGGCGGATGGCGTTGTTCGAGGCGTCGGCGACGTAGAGGGTGCCTGAGCGATCGACGGCCAGGCCGAAGGGCTCGTTGAAGCGGGCGCTGGCGCCCCGTCCGTCGGCGTACGCCCCGAAGCCAGCCGTGCCGGCGATGGTGGTGACCTCGCCGTCAGGGGAGACCCTGCGGATGGTGTTGTTCGACGTGTCGGCCACGAACACCTGACCCGTGCCGTCGACCGCCACTCCGCGCGGCGCATCGAACTGCGCGTCGGCGCCGCGTCCGTCGCGGCTGTTGACGAGCGGTCCGGCGGTGCCCGCGAGAGTGGAATAGCGGTACGTCGGGGGCGTCGGCAGGGAGGGCGACCTGGCGACGAACGCCAGCAGGAGGAGGGAAAGGAGACGCGCGGGCTGGCTCATGGCGGCGGGACCTCGGGGTGAACGAGCTTCTTCCCCAATGGACCGGCGCGCAGCCTCGGAGGTTGAGTCGGCGTTTCGGGATTCTGGCGTCCGACGGCGGAAGGTCGGAGGTCGACGCGGCCTGGCGGGCCCCTACAGCAGGTCGGCGAGCGCGGTATCGACGTCGCTGAAGCGGAACCGGTAGCCGAGCGCCATGGCGTGTTCGGGGACGGCGCGCTGTCCCGTGAGGAGCACCGTGGACATCTCGCCGAGCGCGAGGCGGAGGGCGACGGCGGGGACGGGGAACAGCGTGGGCCGATGCAGCGCCTTGCCGAGCGCGCCGGTGAAGCGTGTGTTCGTGACCGGTTCAGGCGCGGTGAGGTTGAAGGGCCCGGCGGCGCCTGCCTCACGGATGATCCAGGCGGCGAGGCCGACCCAATCGGCGATGTGGATCCACGGCCAGTACTGGTCGCCGGGGCCCAGGCGTCCGCCGACGCCGAGGCGGAATGGCAGGAGCATCTTCGCGAGTGCGCCCTCTCGGGGATCGAGGACCAGTCCCGTTCGCAGCAGCGCCACGCGTGTGACGTCCTCGGCCGCGCGCGCGGCGGCCTCCCAGCGCGCGCACAGCGTGGCCAGGAAGTCGTCGCCTGGCTGGTCCGACTCGGGCACGGGCTCGGCGCCGCGTGGCCCGTAGTAGCCGACGGCGGATGCGGAGATCAGCGCCGGCCGATGGGTCACCGTGCGGATTGCTGCGACGAGGCTTCGCGTGGAGCGCAGGCGGCTCTCGAGGAGCACCCGCTTGCGCTCGTCGGTCCAGCGCCCGCCCGCGAGGTTTGCGCCGGCCAGGTTGACCACCGCGTGCGCCCCGTCGAGGGCCGCGGCCCAGTCCCCGGCCGAGCCGTCCGGGTCCCAGCCGACGTCGGTGGCCACGCCCGCCCGCGGGTGGCGAGTGAGCACCTCGACCGTGTGCCCGTCCTCCCTGAGCCTCGAGGCCAGCGCCTGGCCCAGGAACCCCGATCCACCGGCGAGCACGATACGCATGGCTGGATCCTACGACGCGTTGGAGCCATGCGCAGATCCCCCTTCGTGCCCTTCGTGCCCTTCGTGTCCTTCGTGTCCTTCGATCCCGCGCGAGCCCCCCCTTGACAGCGCTCGCGCCATGATCTTAACTAACCAGTTAGACAAACTAACCAGTTGGTGAATTTCGTGCCCCGAACCTCGAGAACCTCCCGCCGCGCCCCCGCGTCGCCCCGGCGCGACACCCGGAACGACATCTTCTTTGCCGCTGCCGAGGCCTTCTCCGCCCGCGGGTTCGAGGGCGTCGGCGTCGACGACATCGCCCGCGCCGCCGGCGTCAACAAGGCGATGATCTACTACCACTTCGCTGACAAGCTCGCCCTCTACCGCGCCATCGTCGCGGAGATGCTGACGGAGGGCGGGCGCCTGATCGAGACGGCGGCGGCACTCGATGGCACCCCCGAGGACAAGGTGAAGCAGTTCATCGCGGCCTTCGCCGAGCTCGCCGCGGCCAGGCCATGGTTCCCGACCATGATGATGCGCGAGGTGGCCGAGGGCGCCCCCCACCTCGACGCCGAGACCCTTGCGCGCATGCGCAACATCTTCGTCACTTTCGGCCGGCTCCTCGCCGAGGGCGAGGCCGCCGGCCGGTTCCGCCACGTCAATCCCGTCCTCGCCTACATGTCGACGCTCGGCCCGATGGTCTTCAACGCCGCGCGCGAACGCGCCGGCGCGGTCCCCGGCCGGCGGGATCTGCCGATGTTTGCCGAGGTGCCGCGCGAGGAGCTCACGCGGCACATGCAGGAAACCGTCATCCGCATGCTCGCAAAGGAACGCTGACCGTGATGAACCGCGCTGTTGCCCCCGCCGTCATCGCCCTGCTGGCCGCCGCCTGCGGCACGCCGGAGCCCGTGAACCAGATTCGCGTCTCCGGCCATGTCGAGGCGACCGAGACGCGGCTCGCGCCCGACGCTGGCGGGCGCGTCCTCGAGATTGCCGTCACGGAAGGCGAGCGGCTCGAGACCGGTGACCTGGTGGTCCGCCTCGACCCGAAGGACGTGGAGCTCGCGCTGGCCCGTGCCCGGGCGGAACGCGAGCAGGCCGACGCGCAACTCAGGCTGCTGCGCGCCGGCGCCCGAACCGAGGACATACGCCAGGCAGAGGCCCAGGTGGCCTCGGCCCGGGCCGACGTCGAGGCCGCTCGTGCGGAGCTGACTTCCGCCGCCGAGGATCTGAAGCGCTTCGAGTCGCTGGTCGAATCCAACTCGGGCTCCCGCAAGCAGCGCGACGACGCGGCCACGCGGCGAGACGTGGCGCGCGAACGCGTGCGGGCGGCGGAGAGCCGGGTGCGGGCCGCCGAAGAGGCGGTCGCGAGGCTGAAGGCCGGCGCCCGCCGCGAGGAGATCGACGCCGCCCGGGCGCGTGTTGCGGCCGTCGACGCGCAGCTCGCCACGCTCGAGGAGAACCTCTCCGACACCACCCTCACGTCGCCCGTCACCGGCATCGTGACCGAGAAGCTGGTCGAAACGGGCGAGGTCATCGCGCCCCGCACCCCGGTCGCCGTTGTCGTCGACCTGGACGACGCGTGGGCGGATGTGTTCGTGCCAGAACCAATGATTCCGCGACTGCGCCTGGGGCAGGAGGCCACGCTCTTCACCGACGCCGGAGGAGAAGGCCTCAAGGGCACCATCACCTGGATTTCCCCCAAGGCCGAGTTCACCCCTCGCAACGTGCAGACCGCCGACGAACGCTCGAAGCTCGTCTACCGCGTGCGTGTCAGCGTGGACAACCGCGCAGGGATGCTGAAGGTGGGCATGCCTATCGAGGCAGAGATGCAGCTTCAGCCGCAGTAGGGCCACAGATTGCACAGATGGCACAGCCAGGGCCTCGACCACAGATGCACAGATGTCGCGGGATGCACAGATGACATCTCCCAGTCCGTTCCCAACGCGGCACGCAAGGGCCGCGGCCGAACGGTCGCGCAGCGACCGGCCCGCGGCCGGCAAGGCCGGCCGCGAAACGCGCGAAGCGTGGCAACCCGTTGCGTTCCCAACGAGTCCCGAGCGAAGCGAAGGGACGAGGCCCACCGAAACGCGAGGCGTCCAGTGACCACCGCCGCCCAGCGAGGCCCGACGGCCGAAGCGCTGTCCTTCGAGGCCGTCGTGAAGCGTTACCGCTCCGTCACCGCCCTCGACGGCCTCTCCTTCGACGTCCAGCGCGGCGAGATGTTCGGCCTCATCGGTCCGGACGGCGCGGGCAAGACGACGTCCATCCGGCTGCTGTGTGGATTGCTCCACGCCGATGGAGGCACGGTGCGTGTGCTCGGCAAGGACCCGGTCAGGGAGCACCGTGCGCTGACGGCGTCGGTCGGTTACCTCTCGCAGCGCTTCAGCCTGTACGGCGACTTGAGCATCGACGAGAACATCGCGTTCTTCGCCGAGATCCACGGCGTCACGAAGTTCAAGGACCGGCGCAACCAGCTGCTCGACATGACGCAGCTGACGCCGTTCAGGAGGCGCCTCGCCGACCAGTTGTCGGGTGGCATGAAGCAGAAGCTCGCGCTCGCGTGCACGCTCGTGCACGAGCCCGACGTCATCTTCCTCGACGAGCCGACCACGGGCGTCGACCCGGTGTCACGCCGCGAGTTCTGGAAGCTGCTCTCGGAATTCCTGGCGCAGGGCATCACCATCCTGATGTCCACGCCGTACCTGGACGAGGCGGAGCGCTGCTCGCGCGTGGCGCTCCTGCACGAGGGCAAGCTGCTCGCGCTCGACAAGCCCGGCCGCCTGCGGCAGTCGCTGCAGGGCACGCTGCTCGAAGTGATCGTGCCGGACGTGCGCGAGGCCCGGCACACGCTCCGCGAGCACGGGCTCACGCGCACCCAGATCTTCGGCGACCGCCTCCATGTCTGGCTGCAGACCGGGGATCGCGACGAGGCGGCACGCCAGTTCGACGCCACCGCCCGCTCCGCGGGCCTGACCCCCTCGAGCGTCCGGCCCGTCGTGCCGTCGCTCGAGGACGTCTTCATCGAGAAGCTGGCCGCTCCCACGGACGCGGCCTGAGCGAGTGCATGTCCGGAGACCACGAGGCCATTCCCATGAATGCCCGCACCGCGTTGTTCCCCCTCCTGCTGACCGTCGCGCTTGCGCTGGCGCCTGCCGCCGCCCGCGCCCAGGAACCGATGGCGCTCACGCTGGACGAGGCTGTCAGCCGGGCGCTCGAGGCCAGCCACCAGATGGCCGAAGGGCGCGCGCGTGAGGCCGGTGCCCGCGCGACCGTGGAGCTGCGCCGGACGGCCGACCAGCCCATCGTCCAGGTGACCGGCGGCTACACGCGCACGAACCACATCGACGAGTTCGGCATCAGCACGCCTGGCGCGCCGCCGCGGATCATTTATCCCGACCTGCCCGACAACGTGACGTCGCGCGTCTCGCTGGCGTGGCCGATCTACACCGGTGGCCGCACCGACGCCCTCGAGCGCGCCGCCGAGGCCGAGGCGCGCGCCACCGCCGCGGACATCGAGATCACGCGGGCCGACCTGAAGCTCGAAGTCACGCGCGCCTACTGGGCCTATGCGACCGCCGTCGATGCCGCCCGTGTCATCGAGGAGGCGCTGAAGCGTGCGGACCAGCACCTCGCCGATGTACGCAACCGGCTGGACGTCGGCCTCGTGCCGCCCAATGACGTCCTGAGCGCCGAAGCCCAGCGGGCGCGGCAGCAGATGCAGTTGATCGAGGCGCGGAACCAGCGTGACGCGGCGGCCATCGACCTGCGTCGCCTGACGGGCATGGCGGAGGGCCAGGCGATTCAACTGGCGCCCCTCTCCGGACGCGGGGACGAACCGGACGAGGCGTCGCGGGCCGGCGACCTGGTCACCGCGGCGCTGGATGCGCGTCCGGAGCGCAGGGCGCTCCAGATTCGCATCGAGGGCGCGGAGGCCCGACAGGAGGCCGCGGCGGCTGGCCGGAGGCCCACGGTGGCACTGGCGGGCGGCGTGGACTACGCGAACCCCAACCCGCGGATCTTCCCTCGCGAGGACAAGTGGCAGACGTCATGGGACGTCGGCGTCAACGTCTCGTGGTCGCTCTGGGATGCCGGGCGCACGCGGGCCGAGGCGGCCGAGGCGGCGGCGGCCGCGACGGCGGTGAGGGAACGGCTGGCCGAGCTCGACACGCGGGTGGCGGCTGACGTGCGGCAGCGGCTGCTCGACATCGACTCGAGCCGCGCGGCCATCGACGCCGCCGAGGCCGGCCGCAGGGCCGCGGCCGAGGCGCTGCGCGTCGTCAACGAACGCTACCGCGCCGGTGTCGCCACCAACACCGACGTGCTCGACGCGGAAGTGGCCCTCCTCGAGTCGGAGCTCGATCGCACCCGGGCCATCGCCAACCTGCGCCTCGCCGAGGCGCGCCTCGACCGCACGGTGGGACGGTAGCCATGGACGCGACCACGGACGCCGCCATCGACGTGCGGAACCTCACGCGCCGCTTCGGCCACTTCGTCGCCGTGGACGACCTGTCGTTCGACGTGAAGCGTGGCGAGGTCTTCGGGTTCCTCGGCGCGAACGGCGCCGGCAAGTCGACGACGATCCGGATGCTGTGCGGGTTGCTGAAGCCCACGAGTGGCACCGCGCTCGTCGGGGGCATCGACGTCTCGAAGGATCCGGAAGGCGTGAAGCGGCGCATCGGCTACATGTCGCAGCGCTTCTCGCTCTACGAGATGCTCACCGTCGAGCAGAACATCCAGTTCTTCGGCGGCATCTATGGCCTGTCGGGCGCGAAGCTCGCCGAGCGCCGGCGGTTCGTGCTGGAGATTGCCGGCCTGGCGGGACGGGAACACATGCTCACGCGCGACCTGCCGGGCGGCTGGCGGCAGCGTCTCGCCCTGGGCTGTGCCGTCCTGCACGAGCCGCCGATCGTGTTCCTGGACGAGCCCACGGGCGGTGTGGATCCGCTGTCCCGCCGCCAGTTCTGGGACCTGATCGGGGACCTCTCCCGCCACGGCGTGACCGTGCTGGTCACGACGCACTACCTGGACGAGGCGGAGCACTGCCACCGCATTGCCATCATCCAGGCCGGGCGCCTCGCCGCCCTCGGCTCCACCCACGAGCTCAAGGACGTCTTCGCCAGGCGTCCCATCATCGAGATCACCACGCCAGACCCCGTGGCCGTGATGGAGGCGCTGGAGCGGGCCCCGGAGGTGGAGAAGACCAGCATCTTCGGCACGGCGGTCCACGCCGTGCTGCGATCGGCCGGCGTGACGGGCGATGAGGTGTCGCGCCGGCTCCGCGACTCGGGCCTCACCGTCACCGCCGTCGAGCCCGTCAGCCCCTCCCTCGAGGACGTCTTCCTCGACGTGGTCGAGAGGCAATCGTCGGAGGTGGCGTGATGTGGACGCTCGTGGCGGTGGCGCACAAGGAGCTGCGGCAGATCATGCGGGACCGCCGGACGCTCCTGATCCTGCTCTTCGTGCCGGCGATGTTCCTGCTGCTCTACGGCTACGCGCTGAACTTCGACATCCGGAACATCCGGCTGGCGGTCGAGGATCGCGACGGCAGCCGCCAGAGCCGCGAGCTGATCTCGGCCTTCGTGAACTCCGGCTACTTCCACTATGAGGCCGCCGTGACCTCGGAGCACGAGATCGACACGCTCGTGAACCACAACGAGGCACGCGCCGTCCTCGTGATCCCCGAGCACTACGGCCGGTCCGTGATGAACCATCAGCCGGTCACCGTCCAGGTGATCATCGACGGCGACAACGCGAACACTGCGTCGACGGTGATGGGCTACGTCCAGATGATCGTCGCCGAGACCTCCGCGGAGTACGAGTCGATGATCACGGCCGGCGCGATGGCACCGGCCACGATGCCCGCCGGGAGCACGGACGTGTCCACAGAAGAATCCGTGAAATCCGTGGATGCCCTTCCATCTGTGCCATCTGTGCCATCTGTGGCCCCGCTGCTGTCCCAGAGCTCATCCGTGGAATCCGTGAAATCCGTGGATGCCCTTCCACCCGGGCCATCTGTGCAATCTGTGCCATCTGTGGCCCCGGTGGCGCTCGAGGCCCGCGTCTGGTACAACCCCCAGCTCCGCTCCACGTTGTTCCTCGTGCCCGGCCTCATCGCCTACATCTCGATGATCACGGCGGTCATCTCGACGGCCCTGTCCGTGGTGCGGGAGAAGGAACGCGGCACGATGGAGCAGGTGCGCATGGCGCCGGTGCGGCCCGGCATCTACATCCTGGGCAAGACGATCCCCTACCTCGTGATCTCGTTCATCTCGGCGCTGGTGATCATCCTGGTCGCGATGGCGCTCTTCGACCTGCCGATGCGGGGCTCGTGGCTGCTGCTCTGCGGGTCGATCGGGCTGTTCCTCATCGGCGCGCAGGCGCAGGGCCTCTTCATCTCGACCGTCGCGCCCAACCAGCAGGTGGCCTTCCAGGTGGCGCTGCTGTCGTCCTTCCTGCCGACGTTCATCCTGTCGGGGTTCATCTTCCCGATCTCGAGCATGCCCACCGCCGTGCAGGTCGTCACCTACATCGTGCCGGCGAGGTACTTCCTGGTGGCGTTGCGGGCGGTCGTGCTCAAGGGGGCCCCGGTGGCGGCGTTCTGGCCCGACCTGATGGCGCTGGTGATCTTCGCGACGGTGGCGCTGGGCCTCGCCTCGGTCCGCCTGTCGAGGGAGTGGGCCTGACATGCGCCGCGTGCTGTACCTGATGAAGAAGGAGCTGCTCGAGCTCCGCCAGGACCCGCGCCTGTTCGGCATCGTCATCATGGCGCCGCTGATCCAGCTCGGCATCCTGGGTTATGCCGCGACGACCGACGTGAAGGACGTGCCGGTGGTGGTCGTGGATGCCGACCGCTCGACGGCGAGTCGCGACCTCATCAACCGTTTCGAGGCCTCCGACAACTTCACCATCGTCGGCATGGAAGGCTCGACCGACGGCATCGATCGGTGGCTCGAGACGGGCGAGGCGTGGATGGCGCTGTCCATCCCGCCGGCGTACGGCGAGAAGGTCGTGTCGGGCGAGCCCGTCACGGTGCAGGTGGTGGCCGACGGCACCGACTCGAACTCGACCACCGTGGCGCTCGGGTACGCCCGGTCGCTGGTCGGCGGCTACGCGCAGGAGCTTGCGGCGGCGAGGCGGCCAGGGCTGCCGGCCACGCGCCTGGTGAATGCCGAGGTGCGCGTCTGGTTCAATCCCGAGCTCGAGAGCCGCGACTTCATGATCCCCGGCATCGTCGCGCTGCTGCTGCTGGTGGTGACGTCCAACCTGTCGGCGATGGCGATCGTGCGGGAGAAGGAGGTCGGGACCCTCGAGCAGTTGAGCGTCACGCCGCTCGCCCGGTGGGAGCTCATCGTGGGCAAGCTGCTGCCGTATGCGTTGATCGGCCTGCTCGATGTCGTGCTGGTCGTCATCGTGGCGATCTACTGGTTCGAGGTGCCGATGCTGGGCAGCCTGCCCCTGCTCTTCGCGATGAGCGCCGTGTACCTGCTGTCGACGCTTGGCCTGGGCCTGTTCGTGTCGACCATCTCCGCCACGCAGCAGCAGGCCATGATGACGACGGTGTTCTTCTTCCTGACGCCGATGATTTACCTGTCGGGATTCATCTTCCCGATCGAGAACATGCCGGGGTGGATCCAGCCCTGGACGTACCTGATCCCGCTCCGGTACTTCCTGGTGATCCTTCGCGGCATCTTCCTGAAAGGTGTGGGCCTCGAGACCTTCTGGCCGCAGGCCCTCGGCCTCTTTGCCTGGGGCGTCGGCATCCTCACGCTCGCGACGCTCCGCTCCAGCAAGCGTTTGGGCTGAGTGAGCGGCGGCTCGGACGAAAAAAGGGGTCTGACCCCTTTTTCAACCCGGGCCATAATCGATCCATGCTCCGTCTGGTCCCCGTCATCCTCGCGCTCGCGCTCGCTTCCGCCGTACCGGCTCTCGCCCAGGACGCCGCTGCCCTTGCCGCGCAGGGGAAGCAGCTCCAGGCGCAAGGCAAGCTGGATGAGGCCGAGACGGCCTTCCGCAACGCTCTGGCCGCCGACCCGGCGTCGTTCGACGCCTCGATGGGGCTGGGGGCCATCCTCGACCTGAAGGGCCGCTACGAGGACGCGCGCGCGAGCTTCCAGGTCGCCATCGACAACGCGCCGGTCGGGTCGCGCCGAGACGCCGTGATTGCCGTCGCCACGTCGCTGAGCTTCGAGAAGCGGGGCCTCGAGGCGATCCGGCGCTACGAAGAGGTCTGGCAGGAGCAGGTCGCCCTCGAGGAGACGGCGGCCGCGGCGGCGTCGGCCAACGCCATCGGCCGCATCGCCCTCGAGACCGACAACATCGACGCCGCGAAGATGTGGTACGAGCGCGGCAATTACCTGGCGCACCGCCTCGCGATGGAGATCCCGGAGTCGGAGCTGATCCTGTGGGACCTGCGCCTCATCCACGCGCAGGGGCGTATCCTCGCGCGCGAAGGCAAGGCGGACGAGGCGTGGGCCAGGCTCGACGAGTTCGACAAGGACATGGCCGAGCGCGCGAAGCCGGACGAGGACCGGGCGATCCGCCAGTACCTCGCGGGCTACATCGCCTACTACCTGAAGGACTACAACCGCGCCATCAAGGAGCTGCAGAAGGCGGACCTGAAGGATCCGTTCATCTCGAACCTGTTGGCGATGGCGTACGAGGGCAAGGGCGATCGGAAGAACGCCCAGAAGTACTACAAGCTCACGCTCGAGAGCACGGCCCACAGCCTGCAGAACGCGTTCGCGCGTCCCATCGCCCAGGCGAAGGTGACGAACTAGCCCTCGGCCGCCGCGCGCATGCCCGCCTCTTCGTCCACCGTGCTCAGCAGCAGCGCGCCGGCGACGAAGAAGAGGATGAGCACGAGCACCGCGCTCCGGCTCGAGCCCGTGAGCGCCACGCTCGCGGCGAAGACGAGCGGTCCGAGCGCCGTCGCGAAGCGTTCGGCCACCGCGTAGAATCCGAAGAACTCGGATGACTTGTTGGCCGGGATCAGCCGCGAGAAGAGCGACCGGCTGAGCGCCTGGCTCCCACCCTGCACCGTCGCCACCAGCCCCGCCAGCAGGAAGAAGTGCGTCGCCGTCGTCATGAAGTAGGCGAGCACGCTGCCAATCGCGTAGACGGCCAGCGCGATGAAGATGGCCCGCTTCGTCCCGATGCGTGCGCCGAGCGCGCCGAAGAGGAACGTGAACGGGATGCCGAGGAATTGCACCATCACGAACGCGCCAATCTGCGCCGTCTGCCCGATCCCCAGCTCCACGCCGTAGACCGACGCCAGGCGGATGATCGTCTGGATGCCGTCCTGGTAGATCAGCATCGCCAGGAACAGCGTGAAGGCCTGCCGGTACTTCCGGATGTCGCGGAACGTGTGCGTCAGGCGCAGGAACGTGCCCGTGATGGCGGTCGCGCCCGGCCGCTCGTCCTTGTCGAGCAGGCGCGGCGGCTCCGGCACGCGGCGGAGCAGCGGAATCGAGAAGAGCAGCCACCAGATGCCCGCGCTGGCAAACGACGCCTTCGTCGCCGTGCTCGCGTCGGCGAAGCCGAACATCGCCGGCTGCAGGATCCAGGCGAGGTTGATCACCAGCAGCGTGCCGCCACCAACGTAGCCGAGCGCATACCCTGCGGACGACACCCGATCCGTCTGCTCTGGGCGCGCGATGAACGGCAGCAGCGAGTCGTAGAAGACGAGCGACGCCGAGACGCCGATGTTGCTCACGAGGAACAGCGTCGCCGCCAGCGGCCAGTCGCCCTGGCCGATGAGGGGCATCAGCAGCGTGCCCGACACGCCAACCAGCATGAAGACGACGAGCAGCCGCTTCTTCATCGCCGTGAAGTCGGCGAGCGCACCGAGGATGGGCGACAGCACCGCGACGATCAGCACCCCAGCCGTCGTGATGACGCTGAAGCGCGCCGTCGCCAGCGCGGGATCGACGTCCGCCGACGCGTACGAACTGAAGAAGATGGGGAAGACGGCCGTGACGATGGTGGTGAAGTACGCGGAATTGGCCCAGTCGTACCAGGCCCACGCCCGCTGTTCCGGGGTGGTCAGGCCGACCCTGGCAAGCAGCCGGGCGGTCACAGTGCCGGCAGGATACCCGAGAAACGCGATCACTGCATCATTAACGTGATCGTAAACAAGCAACGTGATCTATTTATTACGTAAGTAACTGATTCAAAACGAGATCAATACATCCAATGCGATCCACTTAATTAGATCATTTGTGTCTGGTATGATCTAATTCGTGCCGAACTCCTTTGAGCCCGGCGTGATCACCCGGCAGGCCGTCGGCCAGCCACTGCTGCAAAGCGTGCGGATGGTGGGGGAGTACCGGGGGAAGCAGGCCCTGTTCAGGCAGCGGTCCCCGCAGGTGCTGGAGGGACTGCGGGAGAGCGCGCTCATCCTGAGTACGGAGTCCTCGAACCGCATCGAAGGTGTGGTCGCGCCGCAACACCGCGTGCGCGACCTCGTCGCCAGGCGCACCGAGCCCACGAACCGACCCGAACAGGAGATTGCCGGCTACCGGGACGTGCTGGGCACCATCCACACGAACTTCGCCGCCATGCGGCTGACACCGAACCTGGTGCTGCAGCTGCACCGGGACCTCTTCCAGTTCGTGCCTGGCGTCGGGGGGCGATGGAAGGTCACGGACAACGACATCACGGAGGCGCGGGCCGATGGCACCCGGGTGGTCAGGTTCCGGCCGCTGGCGGCGCACCTGACCCCTGACGCCATGGTGCGCCTGCACGACGCCTATCACGAGGCGCAGGACACGGGCGCGGTCGAGCCGCTCCTGCTGATTCCGGCGTACGTGCTCGACTTCCTGTGTATTCACCCGTTCGCGGAGGGCAACGGCCGTATGGCGCGCCTGCTGTCGCTGCTGCTCCTCTACCAGGCCGGGTACGAAGTCGGACGCTACATCTCGTTGGAGACCGCGATCGAGCAGACGAAGGAGGGCTACTACGACGCCCTGCTCGTCTCCTCGCAGCGCTGGCACGAGGCGCAGCACTCACTGGTGCCGTGGTGGGAGTACTTCGTGGGCGTGATGCTGGTGCGAGCCTATCGGGAGCTCGAGGACCGCGTCAGCGTGACGACCGCGCGGCGTGGCGCCAAACGCGACATGATTCGCGACGCCGTGAGGCGGCTGCCGAACCGGTTCCGCTACGCCGACCTCGAACGGGCCCTCCCGTCCGTCAGCCGCCCCACCATCGCGCGTGCCCTCAGGCAGCTTCGTCTCGAAGGCGCGATTCGCTGCCAGGGCCCCGGCCGCGACGCCAGTTGGGAGAAGACCAACGCCGCGGACGATTGAGGCGAACTCCGGGGTGTAACGTGCGGGCCACGAAGACACAGAGACGGTGGGTTCGTGGAGAGCCCCTCAATCCAATCAGTCTTCTCCGTGCCTCCGTGTCTCCGTGTCCCGTGTTCCCGCGGCCCTCCGTTGTCTACCGGCGAATGCTCACGTCACCACTGAAGGTCTTCAACCTGAAGCCCGTGTTGCCGCCGCCGTTCAGCGCGCCCCGGAAGTTCCGTTTGCTGGATGACGTGAGGGTGACCGGCAGGTCGCTGTTGAAGTCGCCGCTGAAGCTGTTGAAGCGCAGGTTGCCACGGGCGTTCTCGGGGAGCTTCAGCTCGATCTCGCCACTGAACGTCGTCAGCTCCACGTCGTCGCCGTCGGACCAGGACGAGGCCGTGATGTTCACGTCGCCGCTGAACGTCTTGACCTCGAGGGCGCCGGAGACGTCGGCCAGCCGGATGCCGCTCGAGAACCCATTGATGTCGTGGTTGCCGGCAACGCCCGTGACCGTAACCGGGGCGCTGAAGGTGTCGATGTCGAGACGCGTGCGCGAGGGTACCTGGATGTCGAAGTCGGTCTCGACCACGTTGTCGCGGTCGCGATCCACCAGCCTGTGGTTGGCATCGACCTCGATGGTCGATCCGCTCTGCGTGATCTCCAGCTTGATGTCGGCAAGCCGGTCCGCGGGAGCGCGGCGCACCGCGTGGATCACGACCTGGTTCCCCGGCGTGCCGGTGATGGTGACGCGGCCCGAGAAGGTCTTCAGGCGCAGCGTGCCGCCCGGCTCGACGGTGAAGGTGCGGTCGACCCGCTCCTCGGTCCGCTGCGCGAAAGCCGGGACGGCAACGGCCAGGATGGCCGCGAGGGCGAACGACGCGGACAGGGTACGGGTCATGGCAGGCTCCTCGTCCCAAGTAGACGGAAGCCCCCGGAGAAAGGTTTACGACCCGGGTTCGGCCGGCTGCCGCGACGACTGGCGCCAGAACACCTGCCAGCCGTTGTTGGCGTAGGTCAGGACCAGCAGGTCGCGGCCGGTTTCGTGTACGTCCTGGCCACCTCGGCGATAGCGCAGGTCGAAGCCGTACTGCACGATTCCCGTCCCGCCGCCGACGTCCACGTGGATGGCCGGGTCGTACGGACGGAAGTCCTGGATCTCGACGTCCGCGAGGAACGCCCTGTAGAGCCCCACGGCGTCGTGGCGGCCACGGGCGACCTCGCGTCCGTCGCCGTCCAGCACCACGACGCTCTCGTGGTAGATGCTTTCAAGGGCGTCCAGCGGACCGACGATCCAGGCGTGGTTCAGGGCCTCGACGAGGTGCCAGACGGAGGCATTGGCAGGAGACCAGCGAAACATGTTGGCTCCCCCAACTGTATGATGCGCGGGTGCGCATTCCAAGACTGATCCTGCCCGCCCTCATCCTCGCCGCCGCCCCCGCCCTCCAGGCGACGATGCCCCCGTCACGGCTGGCTGCCAACACGGCCCCGGATACCGCGGAGGCCATCGCAGCGAACCCGCCGTCATCTGTGCCATCCGTGCCGTCCGTGGCCCCGCGTACGGCCTTGTCGTCTGTGCCATCTGTGTCATCTGTGCCATCTGTGGCCCCGCGTGCGGCCCTGTCATCTGTGCCATCCGTGCCATCTGTGGCACCGCGTGCGGCCCTGTCATCTGTGCCATCTGTGCCATCTGTGGCCCCGCGTGCGGCCTTGTCGTCTGTGCAATCCGTGCCATCTGTGGCGCCCTTCAACGTCGTCGAGGCCTCGATTGCGGATATCCATGCCGCCATGCGCGCCGGCACCCTGACCTGCCGCGCCCTGGTGGCCGCCTACCTGGATCGCATCCACGCCTACGACAAGAACGGCCCCGCGGTGAACGCCATCATCCAGGTGAACCCGCGTGCCCTCGAGGAGGCCGACGCGCTCGACGCCAGGTTCCGCGCCGGTGGGCTCACCGGTCCGCTGCACTGCGTGCCGACGATCGTGAAGGACAACTTCGAGACCGTCGGCCTCCAGAGCGCCAACGGCTCGCTCTCCCTCGCCGGTTACGTGGCCGGCACCGATGCCTTCCAGGTGGCCCGCATCAAGGCCGCCGGCGCCATCGTCCTCGCGAAGTCGAACATGGCGGAGTGGGCGTTCACGCCGTACGAGACGGTCAGCTCCATCCTGCCGGGCTACACGAAGAACCCGTATGCGCTCGACCGCGTGACGGCCGGATCGAGCGGGGGCACGGCTGCGTCCGTGGCGGCCAGCTTCGGCGCGGTCGGCCTCGGTTCTGACACGGGCAACTCCATCCGCGGACCGTCCTCGCACCAGGCGCTCGTCGGCATTCGCTCGACGATGGGCCTGACGAGCCGAGCGGGTGTGTTTCCGTTGAACCTGCGCGCTGACATTGCCGGTCCGATGGCCCGCACCGTCAGCGACGCCGTCGCCGTCTTCCAGGCCATCGTCGGCGAGGATCCGAACGATGACGTCACGTCCGCGGCGCCGGCGCACCTGCCGCAGGACTACGCGGCGGCCCTCGATCGAGACGGCCTGCGCGGGGCCCGTATCGGCGTCCTGCGGCAGGCGTGGAACCACGACACAGCGGATCCTGAAGTCGAAGCGGTCTTCATGCAGGCGGTCGAGGACCTGAAACGGGCGGGCGCCACGATCGTCGATCCGGCGGACGTCGAAGGACTCGCCAAGCTCGAGCGCCCGCGAGGCCTCGGCCCCTGCATGGGCTTCAAGTACGACATCAACCGGTTCTTCGCGGCGCGTGGGGATCGCATCCCGATGCACTCGCTCGCCGAGGTGGTGAAGGGGGGCAAGTACCACCCGACGGTGGCCGGCCGCCTCGAGGGCGCGGAGGAGGGACCGGAGAACGGTCCCGACTCGCCGGCGTGCCAGGCGGACCGCCAGTACCGCGATGCCGTGGCGCAGGCCGTGACGGCGACGATGGAGAAGCTGAACCTGGACGCGTTCGTGTACCCGACGTGGAGCAACGTGCCGCGCCTCATCGGCGACCTGAACACGCCAGCCGGCGACAACAGCCAGTTCTTCTCGCCCACGACGGGGTTCCCGGCCATCCAGGTGCCGATGGGCTACACGCGTGGTGATCGCCTGCCGGCCGGCATCACCTTCTACGGCCGCGCGTGGTCGGAGCCGACGCTCATCAAGCTGGCCTACGCTTACGAGCAGGCCACGCACCACCGCCGCGCGCCGGCGTCGACCCCGCCGCTGCGGTAGGCGAGCGGGGCGCCGGGAATGGGGACTGTCCCCTTTGGGGCTGGTCTCGTTCCCCGGGAAAAGGGGGACTGTCCCCATTTCCAGCCCCGCCCCCAGCCTCCTGACACCACGCTGTCAGCAGCCCGCTGTCATCCTCCCTTTCGAGAGGAGACAGCAATGACGCATCCCGTGATGTGGTTCGAGGTTCTCGGCAAGGACGCCAACACGCTCCGTACCTTCTACGGCAAGCTGTTCGGCTGGTCGTTCGGGGGAGACAGCATCGAGTACGGCCTGGTGGAGGCCACCGGCCGTGGTATCCCCGGTGGCATCGGCGTGCCCTACCCGGGCACCCGTGAGTGGGTCACCTTCTACGTCGGCACCCCGGACGTGACCGCGTCCCTCGCGGAGGCCGAGCGACTTGGCGGCCGCACCGTGATGCCACGCACCACCCTGCCGGGCGGCGTCACGCTCGGGGTGTTCGAGGACCCCGAGGGCCACACGATCGGCCTGCTCGAAGCGCCGCCCGCCTGATGGCACAATCCTCCGATGCGCCGGGCCGACCGCCTCTTCCAGATCGTGAGTGTGTTGCGGCGCCGGCGTACGCCGACCACCGCGGCCTACCTCGCGGAGCGGCTCGGCGTGTCGGAGCGTACGGTCTACCGGGACGTGCGGGACCTGATCCTCGCCGGCACGCCGATCGACGGCGAGGCGGGCGTCGGGTACCGCATCCGCCCCGGCTACGACCTGCCCCCGCTCATGTTCGACCGCACTGAAATCGAGGCGCTGGTGCTCGGCGCGCGGATCGTCCGTCAGTTCGGGGATCCCGAGTTGGCCCGCGCCAGCGACGCCATCCTCGGCAAGGTTGCTGCGATCGTGCCGAAGGACCTCGCGCCCCTGGTCGCCGAGACGAAGCTGTTCGTGCCGCCGATGCTTGGCATCGGGCAGGCCGCAGCCGCGCTCGCGACCGCCCGCGAAGCGGTCATCGCCCGTCGCAAGCTCGAGCTCGGCTACGCTGACGCCGACGGGGCCGCCTCCACCCGTGTCGTGCGGCCGCTCGGCATCTTCTTCTGGGGCCGGACGTGGACGCTGGCTGCCTGGTGCGAATTGCGCGGCGACTTCAGGAACTTCCGGCTCGATCGCGTGAAGGCCTGTCACCCGCTGGACGAGGTGTTCGAGCCCGAGCCGGGAACGACGCTCCGCGAGATGCTGGAGCGGTACGGGCCGGACGCCATCCGCCTCGTGGACGGCTGACCTCCGGCCCGGGCGGCGGCCGTCCCCTCGTTCGGCCCTTCCAACCTTCGGCCGGGCGGCGGCGTCGAAGTCTCATGTTGACACCCCACATGAGTCCTGCCAGTGTCATGTGGGCACAGCACAGGAGACCGAGCAATGGTGGCTGAGCGCGTCCGCGAGCTTCTCGCCCGGGTCGGGGCCTTCTTCGGCCGCACCAGGTACGAGCGCGACTTCGACGATGAGGTGGCGACGCACATGGACATGGCGACGGACGAGCAACTGCGCGAAGGGGTGGCTCCGGACGAGGCCCGCCGCCGCGCCATGGCCCGGTTCGGCGGACGTGACGCGGCGCGCGAGGCGCATCGCGACGCGCGCGGCCTGCCACTCCTGGATCAGGCCCTGCTCGACCTCCGCTACACCTTCCGGACCCTGTGGCGCGAGCCCGGCTTCACCCTGGTTGCTGTCGCCAGTCTCGCCCTCGGCATCGGCCTCAACACCGCCATATTCAGCGTCGTTGATGGCGTGCTGCTCCGTCGGGCGCCTCTCGACCAGATCGATCGCACGGTCATCGTCTGGGAGACGGACCGCAACTCCGGCACCATGCGTGAGCCGGCGTCCGTGCCCGACTACCTCGACTTCCGCGAGCGGTCGCGGACGATCGAGTCGCTGGGCGCGCTGGTGGCCATCGAGCGGAACCTCACGCCGCCGGACGGCGATCCGATCCGGCTTGCGGCGCTTGGCGCCACGCACGAGATCCTCGACATGTCCGGCATCCAGCCCATTGCCGGCCGTGCCATCACCGCGGACGACGACCGTATCGGCGCGCCGGCGGTGGCGCTGATCAGCGAGTCGTTGTGGACCCGGATCTACGAGCGCCGCCCGGAGGCTGTGGGCGGCGTGCTCCGCCTGGACGATCTGCCGTACGAGATCGTCGGCGTCATGCCCGACGTGTCGGACTTCGGCGTGCTGCAGATCCTCGGCGCGGCGGCGTACTCGCGATCCTTTGCCGATCGCGGGACGCGTGTGCGTGTGGATGTCTGGCTCCCATTCGCCCCCAATCCCGAGACGCTCCCACGCGACACACACCCCATCTTCATGGTGGGCCGCCTCGCGCCCGGCATGACAGTGGCCGCGGCGCAGGCGGAGCTCGACGGGATTGCCGCGGATCTCGAAGCCGAGTACCCGCGCGCGAACATCGGGCGCGGCGTCCACGTCGAGCCGCTCGGCGACGTCGTGTTCGGTCCGGTCCGTCCAGCCCTCCTGGTGCTGTGGGCGGCGGTCGCGCTCGTGCTCCTCGTCGCGGCAGTGAACGTCGCCAACCTGCTGCTTGCCCGCGGCACCGCGCGGCAGCGCGAGATTGCCGTGCGGGCCGCCCTCGGGTCGGGCGGCTGGCGGCTGGCGCGGCAATTCATGGTCGAGACCATCGTCCTCACCGCGATAGCTGCCGCCGTGGGCGTGGCCCTGGCTTATGGCGGACTGTCGGTGCTCCTCGCGCAGGCGCCGTCAGACATCCCGCGCCTCGAGTCGGTGGGCATCGACCTGCGTGTCCTCGGATTGACCGTCGTGGTCTCGGTGCTTGTCGGCCTGGCCTTCGGCCTGGTGCCGACCCTGCAGGCGCTGCACGTGGACCCGCAGACGACGCTCAAGGGCGAGGGCACACGCGGCACGGCGGGGAGCCGCGCAGGGTCGCGCGTGCGGTCGGCGCTCGTCATCGCCGAGACGGCGCTGGCCGTGCTGCTCGTGGCGGGCGCGGGATTGCTCATCCGCAGCTTCTGGCAGCTCACGGCCGTCGACGCCGGCTTCACGGCGCAGGGGGTGCTCAAGGCCGAGTACCAGCTCCCGCCGTCACGGTACCCCGCGAGCTTCCAGACGTTCCCGGACTTCAAGGAGCAGCACGCGTTCACGCAGGCCCTGCTCGAACGGACGCAGGCCCTGCCCGGAGTGGAGTCGGTGGCCATCGCGGGCAACCATCCGCTCGACCCCGGCTTCACCAATTCGTTCTCGATCGTCGGTCGAGACGACGGCGTGCGGTATCCGGAGATCTCGGTGCGGCGCGTGACGCCTGGCTATTTCGAGACGGTCGGCCTGAGGCTGCGGCGCGGACGGCTGCTCGCCGAGACCGACGGGACGCGCGAGCCGCCGGTGGCGCTGGTCAACGAGGCGGCCGTGAACCTGCTGTTCTCGGGCCAGGACCCGATCGGCCAGCAGATCAACTTCTGGGGTGCGAACCGCACCATCGTCGGCGTCGTTGCCGATGAGCGGTTCCAGGGCATCACCACGGCGGCGCCGATTGCCGCCTACCTGCCGCTCAGCCAGGCTCCGTCGTTCAACGGCGCGGCAGTCGTCCTCGTGAAGGGGAGCGGTCGCCCCGAGGACCTCGCACCCGGCGTGCGCGGCGCGATTCGTTCGGTCGACCCGGCGCTGGCGGTGTTCGGCGTCGAGCCACTGGGCGACACGCTGGCGAGGTCGATTGCCGAACAGCGTTTCACCATGCTGGTGCTCGGCGTCTTCGCGGCCATGGCCCTCGTGCTCGCGGCCATCGGCGTGCACGGCGTGTTGAGCTATGCCGTGGCGCGGCGCACACCCGAGTTCGGCATCCGCCTCGCGCTCGGCGCCGAGCCGAGCCGCCTGCGCGCGGGTGTCGTGCTGGAAGGGCTGGTCATGGCAGGAGCCGGCGTCGTGCTCGGACTGGTGGGTGCAGCCGTCCTCACAAGGGCGCTTGCCAGCCTGCTCTACGGCGTCACGCCGACCGACCCCGCGACCTTTGCCGGCGTCGCGGCGCTGCTGGCCATCGTCGCGGTGGTGGCCAGCCTGGTGCCCGCGATCCGCGCGACACGGATTGATCCGGTGGCGGCCATTCGTGCGGAGTGATGCTTTTCAAGATTTCGCGGGGAACGACACCCTCGTGCAGTCGTTCCCTCCGTGTCTCCGCGTCTCCGTGTCTCCGTGTCTCGTCCGTATCCCGACGGCGCCTCACCCGTGGCGATGCTCCGGCGGCACTCCGAGCTTCTCGATCGTCTCCCGTTCGAAGTCGAACTCGACCAGCACGGCCCCATCGTCCCCGACCGATGCATCGTGACCGGGTTCGATGACGACGACGGCGGGAGCGGTGTAGTGGCGGGAACAGCCGTCGGGGAAGTGGACGCTGATGGCGCCATGCGCGAGGAAGCCGACATGCGCGTGTTCGCAGACGTCGCCGCCGACCAGCGGCTTGATCGCCTTCGACCACTGGAACCCGGCCGGGTAGATCATCCGCTTCACCCGCGCCGCGCCGGTGCGCACGATGTCCATGGTCATGCCGCCGAATTCGCGGCGTTCGGAGTCAGGGAGGGGGGCGAGCAGGGGATTGGTCGTCATGGTCTGGTTCCCGGGGACGTGTATGGGGGACAGATTACACAGGTTTCGGAGAAACCGGGAGGGACTGGACGTGCCGAACGGGTGACCGTTGAGACACCGACCACACCGAGCAGCCTGAGGACACTGAATGCGAGCAAAGGGGGGCACTCCGGACCACTTGCAGCCGGATGCCGGGTGCCTCCACCGCATGTCGCCAGTCAGGGCGGGCGCCGTGCCAAGCCCCGGGCCTCAGACGGTCTCCTGTGTGCAGTGTCTTCAGTGTGCTCAGTGTTCCATCCGCGGCGTCGAGCCCGGACATCACCCCTCGACCAGCTCCCGTGTAATCTCGGAGCCATCGACGAAGAACAACGACTCGGAGTTGACACAGAACCGGAGTCCGGTTGGCGGTGGGCCGTCGGGGAAGACGTGACCCAGATGGCAGTCGCAGCGCGCGCAGAGGATCTCGACGCGGGTCATCCCGAACGTCGTGTCCTCCTCGGTGGAGACGTTCTCGGGCGCGACGGGTGCGAAGAAGCTCGGCCACCCGGTGCCGGAGTCGAACTTGGTCGAGGACGAGAAGAGCGGCAGCCGGCAGCAGATGCAGGCGTAGACGCCCTGCTTCTTGTTGTCCAGCAGCGTCCCGCAGAACGGCCGCTCCGTGCCCTTGCCGCGGGCGACCTCGAACTGCTCGGCCGTCAGCTGCGCCAGCCATTCGGCGTCGCTCTTGACGACCTTCTCCATCTCGATCGGCCCCACGAGCTGGCCGGCGGCATTGAAGACACGGACGGGGACGGTGTTCGGCATGTCAGCAGTATCGCAGATCGGGCAGCGGGACACGGAACACACTGAACACACTGAACACACTGAAGACACTGAAGACACTGAGCACACTGAGCACAGTGAAGACACTGGGCACAGTGAAGACACTGAATTGCTGTCGGAAGGGGACACGGCGCGAAACAGGATTTCTGGAGGCGAACGTCCTCCATGCGTGGCGCGGCCCGGACCTGGGCTCCTGACCCTCGTCCACGCCCTGTGCTTCGGTGTACCTCGTGTGCCAGGCGTACAAGGTGTATCCGGTGTCTCCAGCTTGTGCAGTGTCCCTCGTTGTTCAGTGTCCTCAGCGTGTTCAGTGTCCTCAGTGTGTTCAGTGCCCTCAGTGTGTTCAGTGCCCTCAGTGTGTTCAGTGTCCTCAGTGTTTTCCGTGTAATCCGTGTAATCTGTGGATGCCCAGTGTCCACGTAATCGAGAAATGACGAACGACAAGCTCGACGTCCTCCAAGGCACCCTCGACCTGATGGTCCTCCGCACCCTCGACACGATGGGGGCGATGCACGGCTTCGGGCTGGCGCGCCGGATCGAGCAGGTCAGTGACGGCACGCTCGCGCTGAACCAGGGCACGATCTACGCCTCGCTGGTCCGGCTGCAGCACCGCGGCCTCATCAGCGCGAAGTGGGGCACGTCCGAGAACAACCGCCGCGCGAAGTTCTACTCGATCACGAAGGCCGGCCGCCGGCGGCTCGAGCAGGGCGTCTCGGCCTGGGAACGCCTGTCGATCGTGATGGGCCGCATCCTGTCGCCGGCCGGGAAGCCGTAGTGCCAGGGGAAAAGGGGACTGTCCCCATTTCCCCCGAAGGCGCACAATAGCGCCGATGCGCTCCCTGTCGCGCCTGCTCGTCGCTGCCCTCGTCGCTTCCGCCGCCGTGGCCTGTGCCGGTTCGCCCCGCGTGCCCGACCTGGCAAACCCCGCGGACCCGGCGTTCTCCGCTCCTGCCCCGGCCCGCGCGCGCGTGACCCTCGACACGACGAAGGGCCCGGTGGTGATCGAGGTAATCCGCGCGTGGTCCCCGCTCGGCGCCGACCGCTTCATCGCCCTGGCGCGCAGCGGCTTCTACGACAACGCCACGATCTTTCGCATTCGTCCCGGCGCCTTCGCCCAGTTCGGCATCCCTGCCGACCCGAAGGTCGGCCAGGCCTGGCGGCACGCCACGTTCCCGGACGACCCCTTCCGCGAGTCGAACGTGCGCGGCACGATTGCGTTTGCCTTCGCCGAGAAGGACGGCCGCACCACGCAGGTCTTCTTCAACCTGCGCGACAACAACCCCGCCTACGACGTGGAGCCCTTCACGCCCTTCGGGCGGGTGATTGAGGGGATGGAGATCGTCGATGCCTTCAACGACGAGTACGGGGAGGGAGTGGGCGGCATCCGAGCCGGAGGCCAGGACCCGGCGTTTGCTGAAGGCGACGCGTTCTTCGTCCGCGAGTACCCGCGGCTCGATCGCATCAGGCGGGTGACGGTCGAGGAACAGGCGGAGGAGTAAGGCTCAAACGCGAGGTACGGAAGCCGAACCGGGATTCCGTACGCACGGCCCGCGCCGATGGTGCCGGGTGCACGACTCCTCCCCGTACGCATCCTCTCTCAGCCATCAGTACCGAAGTCCGCCTTCAGTGTTTTCAGTGTCCTCAGTGTCCTCAGTGTCCTCAGTGTGTTCAGTGTGCTCAGTGTGCTCAGTGTGCTCAGTGTGTTCAGTGTGTTCAGTGTGTTCAGTGTGTTCAGTGTTTCGGGGTTCCCCTGGCGACTCTCCCTAATCGAAGATCCCGACCCAGACCATAACCCCCAGCACCGCGAGCAACGTGAACGCGATGCTCATCCCGCGAATCCTTCGCACCCGGTGGTAGGCCTGCCACGCGGGCGCGTCGAGCCAGACGCGGGTGCCCGACCGCCGCACGGCACCGGCGCGCTCGAGGCGGCGAATCCACCAGCCGCGCAGGCCCGTGAAGTCCGAATCGGGGAGCGCGGCACCCTGTGACGTGGCGCCAGCGCCCTCGAAGGTGCGGATCACCTTCTTCCGCGTCATCATGAACACGAGCACGACGGGCATGACCAGCAGGGGCAGCGCCGTCAGGATCTCGTGCCGCATCACCGCATCCCTGACAGGCGGAGCAGGACGATTGCCGCACGCTTGGCCTGCATCGGCAGCGTCGCGAGGTCAGCGGTCTCGTCCACCGTGTGTCCGCCGGTTCCCATCAGGCCGACCCCGTCGATGATCATCCGGCTCTCATCCGCCACAAACGAGACGTCCGCCGCACCGGCGTTGTCGGGATTGACCGCCTCGACCGGCCCGAATCCCAGTGCCTGGCTGGCCTCGTTGTACATCGACAGCAGCTCGCGATTCCCCGGTGTCGGGGCCAGCGGGGGATAGCCCTCGTCGAACTCGATCGTGGCGCTCGTGCCCGGCAGCGACGCCGCCACGATCGCCTCCATCGTCTTGCGCGCGTCGGCGAACTGCTGTGGCGTCAGCGCGCGCAGGTCGCCGATAACCGTGGCATGCTCGGCGACGACGTTCGACTTGCCGAAGGCCGTGCCCCGCGAGTCGACCGGGTCGAGCTCCGCGGACGTGCCCCCGACGATGGCGCCGGGGTTGAAGGTGAGATTGGGTTTGCCCTCGAGCTGGACACGGAACTCGTTGAGGATGCGCGCAGCTTCGTAGATCGCGCCGGCGCCGATCTCCGGCTTGAAGATTTGCGACGAGTGTGCCGGCGTCCCCTTCACCGTCAGCTCCCACCCCGTCGTACCCCGCCGTCCGATGACGACGGTCTTCGGGTTGCCGTCGCCGTCCTCGAAGCCGATCACCGCGCGCGTGCCCTCGGCGGCGTCCCGAAGCGCCTTGCGCGCGGCCGAGAGCGGACGCCCGGAGTTCTCCTCGTCGCCCGTCATGACCACGGTGATGTTGAGGCGATCGAGGAGCCCGGCGTCCTTGAGGGCCGAGAGCGCGAGCACCATGACGGTGTCGCCGCCCTTCATGTCGATGACGCCGGGTCCGCTGGCCTTGTCGCCCTGCCGCGTGAAGCGCTGGAACGGGCTGTCGGGCTCGAAGACCGTGTCGAGGTGGCCGACGAGCAGGATCTTCGGACCGGGACCGGCGTGTTCGGCCACGAGATGCCCGGCGCGCTCCCAGCTCGAGCCGTCAACCCAGCGCGTCTGGAAGCCGAGCTTGTCGAATTCCGCCCTGAACAGCGCGCCCACCTCGCGTACGCCGGCAAGGTTCTGCGTGCCGCTGTTGATGTTGACGGCCTTCTCGAGCAGCGCGATGGCTTCATCCGTTCGCGCGTCGACGGCGCGCGCGACGGCTTGTTCCTGGGGCGATAGCGGCGCCGGCTGGCTGGCGCCGGACGTGCCTGGCGTGGCGATGGACATGATGATGGCGAACGGCAACAGCAGGCGAAGGGAGGACATCGTTGACCTGCGACCGCGCGTCACCACAGCCCGACCTTGCCCTTGACCGACGCGATCAGCTTCGCCGGATCGTAGCCGACGCCCTGGCGGAAGACGGTCTCGACCTTCCGGATGTCGGCGATGTCGGCGGCGGGATTGCCGTTGATGACGATGAGGTCGGCCTGCATGCCCTTCGCGAGGGTGCCGACCCGCTTCTCGCGTCCCATGTACTTCGCGCCGTTCGACGTCGCAATCTTGATGGCCTCCATCGGCGTGAAGCCCGCCTCGACGAGCAGCTCCACCTGCCGCTGGTTCGAGTAGCCCGGGATCACGCCGCCGCCGCCCGTCGGGTCGGTGCCCGCAATCAGCAGTCCGCCGGCACGAGCGAAGGCGCGCTCGAGCATCATCGCCTTCGGGAAGAGCTTCGTGTAGACCGAGTCGTCCGACTTCTGCACCCGCGCATAGTTCTGGAGGTACTGCTCCTTGAGCTGCGGCTCGAGCATGTCGATCCCCGGGGGCAGCGGCCGGCCGGGGGTGAAGGTCTCGAAGACGGTCAGCGTGGACGTGACCGCGACGTTCTTCTCGATGAGCTTCCGGACGAGGGCCTGGAACGGTGCGCCTTCCGGATCGAGATCGGCGATCGTGCGCTGGCCCGCACCCTGGCCCGGGCACTCGTCCGGCTTCTTGTCGGCGACGAAGTCGGTGGACGCGAAGAAACCATGCTCGAGGTCGTCGATGCCGAGGTCGGCGGCCTCGGAGTAGGTGACCGAGCAGAGGTGGCCGGTCACCTTGATGCCACGCGCGTGCGCGGCCTTCGTCACCGCGCCGAGCTCGTCGCGGGTGATCTGCATGTAGGCCTTGAACGACGTCGCGCCCATGTCGGTCCAGTAGTTCACCTGGCGCGTCGCGTCGGCGGCGTCCTTCAGCGTGTTGAGCTGCAGGAAGTTGTTGGGGCCGTTGACGTACGGTGCGGTGGCGTCGATGGATGGGCCCGGGAGCAGGCCGGCGTCGATCCGCTTCACCAGGTTGAAGTCCATGTAACCGTTCATGTTCCCGCCCGTCCTCATCGTCGTCACGCCGCCGGCGAGGTAGAGGCGGCTGAAGCTGAGGCCAAGCTGGCCGTATACGCCGGGGCCGGTCGGGTAGTAGAGGTGCTCGTGCACCATGACGAGACCGGGGATGACCGTCTTGCCGGCGAGGTCGATGACGTGGGCGCCCGCGGGTGGCGGTGTGCTGGCGGCATCACCGATGGCGGTGATTGTGTCGCCCGTGATGACGACGGTCTGTCCCTCGCGCGGCGCCGCGCCGGTGCCGTCGATGACACGTACGTTGGTGAGTGCCACCACCGGCGCGTCGACCGACACGAATGCCCGGACGGCATCGGACAACTGCGGCCGCTGCGCCCCGGCCGACAGCGCCGCCACCACGATCATGGCGCCCACGGCGCCGGCAAACCGGATCCTGCTGACCTGCACGGATGACCTCCTCGATCCCGGCGCCCGGGCGAGCCGAGCGCACGGGGCTAGTCTAGCTCGTGACGGATGAGACACGGACAGACGACAAAATGCAGGCACGGAGGCACGGAGGCACGGAGGCACGGAGGCACGGAGGCACGGAGGGGCGGAGACACCGAGGGCTCTGAAGGAAGGCGGGCACAGCGCGGCACGGGGGCACCCGAGACCAGCCGCGGAACGTTGGTGATCAGTCAGGGCGGCGCATGCCCCCGGAGGGGGCGTTGGGAGGACGGACGGAGCGTGAGAGCAAGAGACCACTGTCGGTGGCCCAGTCTCTTGCTCCCACGCTCCGTTCGTCCTCCCTCCGCGCGCCGCTACGCGGCGCGGGCGCCGCCGTAGAGCAGCGCGAGAGCACCGAGATCCCTCCGTGCCTCTGTGTCTCCGTGTCTCAGTGGCCGCATTTCGCTCTCGCTATCCCGCCACCCTGAACGCTTCCAGGTGTCGCGCCGTCTGCTCACCAGCCTCCGCCCTCACGCGCAACACGTAGGTGCTGGGCGCGAGATTCTGGATGGGGATCTCGAACCGGGCGTGTCCGTTCGCCACGGCGGGCACGCTGAGGTCCGCGAGTTTGTCCCCGGCCTGGTTGAGCAGCTCGGCGGTGAGTGTGGCCTGCCCGGCGGCGGCGCCGTAAACCTGGAGGTCCACCAGCACACGATCGGTGCGCGTGAACTGCCGCGCGGCCGTGGGGGTGGACTCGGGGTTGGTCCGGATCTGCCGGAACTCGTATGGCGACCGCGCCCGCAGGAACCGAGGCGTGGCGAACGTCAACTCGCCCTCCGCCAGGTCAGGCACCGTTGACGGCGTGGCCCAGCTGTCGAGCGTCTGTCCTTCCGCGCCCTTCACCGTGAACCGCAGCTGGATGGGACCAGGCGCAAGCTCGAACGTGGTCGCGGCCGACGCGCGTGAGGCCCCCTCGCTCTTCGGGATGTCCTTCGCCTCCGCCAGGGCCTTCCCGTCCTCCTGCGTGAGCGGCTCGACCTCGAGGGTGGTCGCGGGTGTCGCGTCCGGCCGTCCCTCCGGCACCGTCGGCTCCCACGAGACCGTCAGCGCCGTCTTGCCGTCCACGCCGCGCGAGGAGCCCACCCAGACGTCCGCAAGGTCGCCGCTCGCGGGCACGACGAGGTCGGCCATCGCGTTGTTGAGGCCCGGCACCTCCGGCTTGCTGGCCGCCTTTGCCGCGGCTTCCATCTCGGTCAGCGACGGCGCCCAGTAGCCCTGCCGAGACGTGACATGCGCACCACGGCGCTTCACCTCGACCTCGATCTTGTGGAACTTGCCGTCCGTCAGCAGCCGGTCCGGCGAATAGCCCACGAGGTAGTAGGCGCTGGCGTCGGTGATGACGTTGTCGAGGTTCTCCTCCGGCTTGTTCGTGTTGACGATCGCGCGGCCGCCGGTCTCGTTGGTCAGCCGGAACGTCGCGTGGTTGCCCCCCATCGGGCTCAGGCCGAGCGGCCGCGGGTCGAACACGTTGATGGTGACGTTGCCGCGGTTGGCGGCCTCGATCACCTTGTCGAGCTGCAGGTCCACGAGGCTGCCCGGCTGTCCGGTCGGCGGTCCCTCGCTGACGAACAGGATCGACTTGCGGCCTTCACGCAGGCCGCCGAGGTGGGTGGCGAGCGCCTCGAGCGCCGAGAGCGTGACCTCCGCCCGGATGCGTGTGGTGTTGCCGCGGAGCTGCGCCTCTTCGAGCACGCTGCGCACGGGGAACAGCTCCCCCTTGCGGCCCTCGAACTCGCGCATGCGGGCCTCGAGCTCGGGGATGGAGCGCGTCCACTCGAGCGCGTCGAGCGGCGTGAGCGGGTCCATCACCGTCACCAGGTCGTTCGGCTTGAACTGGTCCACGAAGTGCACGAGCGCGTCGCGGAGCGGCAGCGTGATGCGGGGCGACTTCTCGATGTGATAGTCGTCCAGGAAGATCGCGAAGACCCGGACGTCCTCGCGCTGCGCCTCGAGCCGCGCGTGCTCGGCCGAGCGGATCTCCATCGACTCCTCGAGATCCGACTTGCGTTCCCCGTCGAGCCGGACGAAGTCGGCCGTCACGACGTCCTGGACGATGCCGTCTTCCTTGACGATGAAGTCGTCTGCGGTGAGGTCGGGGATGGGATGGCCGCGGCCGTCGCGCACGCTGACGTCCACGCGCACGAGCTCGACGCCGGCGCGGAAGATGGGCGTGGGCTGGTCGGGGGCGGGTTGCTGTCCGGCTGGAGGCGCGGCCGGCTGCTGCTCCGCGGGCCGGGCCTCGCCGCCGCCCTGTGCCGACGTGGGTGAGACCCACCAGCCCAGGACGAGCGCGGCCGCCGCGAGCCCGCACGCGCGCCCGGTCCGCGATGCGATCGAGATCATCCGTCGCTCCCTGTCCGGCGCTGGCAGTGCCCGGGGATGAGATCAGCTTAACCCAGGGAGAGGTGAGAAATGGGGACTGTCCCCATTTCCGCAATCAAGCCGTCTCCGGCTCTTCCCAGATTCTGACCCGCCGCAGCAGCAGGTCGCCGAGGAACAGCAGGATCGCCAGCGCCACGAACCACGGCCACAGCGCGCTGGGCGCGTGCACCGGCGCGGCATCGCGCGCGCCGACAGCGCCAGGCTCCGGCGAGAACCGCCCGCCCGTCTGCCGGCTGATCTCCGCCAGCGTCTCGACATTCGCCGGACGCAGCCGCAGGTCGTCTGCGCCCGGGTCGAGCAGCAGCGCGTCCACCGGCAGCCCGGCGGCAAGCGGCAGTCCGTTGCCGAGCACGACGTGCGCAAGATAATCCCGTCCGGCCTCGAGGGGCAGCTCCGCCTCGTAGCGACCCGGGGCCGTCTGCACCAGCGGGAACGGCGTCACGCCGGCGCCATAGGTCAGCTCGATCTTCGGGTTGGTCAGCGTCTGGTACCGCCCCGCCGGGTCGCGCGCCTCGAAGACCGCATGCGCCTTCGTCCGCCCGCCGAGCGTGGCCACCCGCGTGAGCCGCAGCCCGCCGTCCGGCGGCGTGCGCCGCATCGTGTCGCGCACGAGTCGCGTCCAGAACGCGCCGTAGCCGTCCCACGTCAGCCACTCCGCGGACCACCGATCCTTCACGTCCGAGGCGAAGAGCGCGGTGCGGCCCAGGCCGTACTGCCACCGCGCGAGCAGGGGGTCGCCGCTCGCCGTCGCAAGCAGCACCTCCGCGTTGTCGCGCGCGCGCGTCCGCGTGTATCCGAGGATCGGCGGCGCCGTCTCCATCGGCACGCCGTTGAAGATGACGGACGGGTCGCGCACCACGACCCGTGTCTCCTCTTCCTCCAGGGAGCGACGGACGACCCGCTCGGTCTCCTGGACGAAGATCTGCGGCACCTCACGCGCGTCGGTGAAGGCGTAGGACCGCCCGTGGCCCCACGTGGCGATGTTGCCGAGCAGGTCGCGGTCCGCGTCGGGCCCGACAGCCACCGTCGAGACCGTGATGCGCTGACGCGCCATGTCCGTGACGAGCCCCTCGTAGGCGTCCTCGTAGGTCCGTCCGTCCGACAGCAGGATCACGTGCCGGGTCTTTGCCGTCACCCCGCGGAGCGCCAGGTAGGCCTGCTCGAGCGCGGGGAAGATCACCGTGTGCCCGCTCGGCTCGATCCGTGAGATCTGGTCCTTGATCGCGACGCGGTTCTCGGCGCGCTGCAGGTTCACCTGCCACTGCCAGTCGTGGTTGAACGTGATGACGCCGATGAGGTGCTCGTCCTTCAGCACGTCCACGGCCGCCTTCGACGCCTCCTTGGCGAGCTCGATGGTCTGCCCGACCATGCTCCAGGAGCGGTCGAGTGCCAGCACCACCGCGACCTCGTCGGGCGGCTCCTTCACGTCGAAGGTCACGGGCAATGCGCGTTCGAGCACGCTGTCCTTGTAGCCCGCGTCGCCGTAGACGGCCTCGCCGCCCGCCATGATGAGGCCGCCGCCGGCGTCCTTCACCCACGACTCGAGCGCCGCCATCACCTCCGGCTCGAGCGCGCTCGCCTCGACGTCGCTCAGGATCACCGCGTCGAATGAGTCGAGTGCCGGCACGACCGACGCCATCTGGCCCGGTGACGCCGTCGCCACCCGCAGGCCCCCGTTGTCGAGCGCGTTGCGCAGGTAGCGGGCGCTCGCCGCACGGCCTTCCACGTACAGCACCGTCGGCCGGTTCGCGGCAATCACGCCAATCCGGCTCACGTTGTTCGCCGCCACCGGGTCATCGTCCGCGGACAGCACGGCTTCGAGGATGGCGGGACCGGGATCGTCCAGCGTCGCCTCGAGTCGGACCGTGTCCTGGCCGGCCGTGAGCTCCACCGGGGCACTCGCCAGCACGGCCCCGCGATGCCGCAGTTCCACCGTGCCGGTCCGGTCCGCCTGGCTGGCAAGGACGATGTCGACAGGGAAGGCCTCGCCGGCGGTGACGCGTTCAGGCGCGTGCACGGCGTCCACCCATGTGTCGCCGAGCTCCCGTGGCGCGAGCGGCACCGTGTCCACGAGCACGCCGTCGGCGCGCAGGGCGGTCAGCGCGGCGGGCAGCGCCCCGTTGTCGCCGTAGCCGTCCCCGAGCAGCACCAGGCGGCGCACGTGGCCGGGCGCGAAGACGCGCCGCGCCGAGTCCAGGGCCACCGCCAGCCGCGTCGACGCGCGGTCGACCACCGGCGCGTCCTCGACGCCGGCGGCAATCCGGCGCAGCGCCTCGGGGCTGTCGAGCACCGCGACGTCGCCCGCGAACGCGACGATGGCGGAGTGGTCGGGGGCCGCGGAGGCCTGGGCGTCCTCGATCCACTGCGCCGCCCGTTCGATCTCGTACGGCGACACGCTGTTCGAGACGTCCACGGCGTAGACGACCGACACCTCGCGGCTCTCGGCATTCCACACCGGTCGGGCCAGCGCGAGCGCCACGAGGAACACGAGCACCACGCGAGCCGCCACCTGCAGCCGGCGCTGGCGAGGCGGGAAGTTCGTGAGCGTGTCACGCGCCGCCCACCAGATGAAGACGGGCGCGGCCACGGCCAGCCACAGCCAGAACGGCGCCTCGAATGCCAGCCCGCCCATCACACCGTGATCCGCCGCTGCCAGGTCCACCACTCGAGGACCAGCAGGAAGAGGGCCAGCGCGCCCAGCGTCACCCAGAGCGGCGAGTGCCCGCCGTTTGGCAGCACGTCCGACTCGTTGCCGTCCGGCGTGGCAGACGCGCGGGTCGAGACCGTGGCGTTGGCGAGGTTCACCGCAATCGCCTGGCGTCCGCCGCCGTGCTCGGCGAAGTAGATGCCAGGGTGGTCCGCGAGGAACTCCGTGCCGGACGGGCCGCTGAGCGCGGGCACCACGTCGCCTTCGGGGCTGATGATGCGCGCGTCGGCCGCGGTGAGGTGGACGAGCCCGAGATGCGCGGCCACCGGGTCGGGCTCCTCGCCAAGCCAGTTGATCGCGTTGCTGACGAAGATCGGGAACGCCGGCTGCGCGACGAGGTTCGACAGGTCCAACGGGAAGCCCACGGCAATCCAGGGCGCCGTCGTGCGGCCGGCCGCGATCACGGGACGGCCCGCGATGGTGGCGATGGGCGTCCCCGTGCCGTCGGCGAACGCCCGCGCACGCCGCGCGCGGATGTCCGCCAGCGGCAGGCCGTCCATCAGGGCATGCGGCGATGCCACCAGCAACGCGTCCTCTGGAATCTCACCCGGCGCCGAGGACTCGAGCCAGGGGCGCGCCTCGACGCCGAACAGCAGGGCCGGGCGCGTTGGCGCCTCGGTCGGCGTCACGCCGTCGAAGACCAGCACGTCCGTGTCGATGCCCGGTCGATAGTCCATGGCGGCGATGCGCCACGCGTCGAGGCGCGGGTTCGTCGCGAGCACGCGTTCCAGCGCCGGCGTCTGGTCGCCCACCAGCGTCACCCGTACTGGCCGTCGATCCGCCAGCCACCCATACGCCACATCGTCCAGGGTGAAGGCGTCGGGGTCGTGTTCGAGGCGGACTTCGACCGGCCCAGCCTCGAGGTCCTGCATGGGGAACACGTCGTTGAGCCGGCTGCCGGCCGCGAGCTCCACCGAGCGGCGCGCGACGACCTGCCCGCGGCCGCGGATGGTGATCGCCACCTGTTGCGGCCGCTGGTCGAAGTTGACGATCGCGAGGTACGCCTGCGACTCCTGCGGGTTGGATGAAGACGGGCGGATCTCGAAGGCGGTGATGCCGACGTTGCCGGTCGCGGAGGGAATGGCCACGCGTGCCATGCCCTCGGGCACCGTCACGCCGCGCCCATCGGTGATCACCGTCGGCGTGTAGCCCTCGGCTACCGAGGGCAGGCGCGGATCGGTGAACTGCGCGCGGATGCGGGCGAGCGCCTCCCGTGCGGCGGGACGATCGAGGCCAGGCGCCGTGAGCACCGTGCCGGCCGTGTCCGCGATCTGGAACCGCGCACCCGGGGCGCCGTCGACGATGCCTCGCGCCTCCTCCAGCGCCTGCTCCAATCGCGTCCCCCCGCCATCCGCCCCTGCCGCCATCGTCGCGGAGTTGTCGACGATGAGCGCGATGCGGCCTTCGGACAGGCCGGAGCGCTGCGGCTCCGAGAGCGCGAAGGCGAGCAGCAGGGCGATGGCCAGTGCGAGCAGCAACGAGAGGATGCGACGCAGCCGCTCGATCAGCGAGTCGCGTCGCTCGTCCTCCAGCACGCGCCGCCAGAGCACCAGGGACGGCACCTCGATGCGCGGGTGGCGGACCTTCAGGAAGAAGATCACGAGCACCGCGCCGCCGGTGAGCGTCGCCAGCAGCGCGAGCTGCCCGGCCGAGAGCAGGCCGAAGGTCATGCGAGGAACCGTCCCAGCCTGAAGACCTTCAGGATCGCGTCCTCGAACGGCTCGTCCGTCGAGGTGCGGAGATAGCCGAGCTGTCGCCGGTCGCAGTACGCGCCAATCTCGTCGCAGTAGCGCTCGAACGCGGTCGCGTAGGCGGCCAGCAGGCCCGGCGTGACGGCGATGTCCCGCGAGTCGCCCGTCTCGGTGTCCACGAGGCGCACGTCGCCACGCAGGTCGGGACGGCTGTCGGCCGCCGACGTCACGTGCACGGCGAAGACGTCGTGCTGGCCGAAGCGCAGCGCGTCGAGGGCCGCCTCGTAGCCGTTGGGGTCCATGAAGTCCGAGATCAGCACCGCGATGCCGCGTGACGGCCGGCGCATGCGGAACTGCTTCATCGCATGCGCGGCGTTGGTGGCGCCGCCGGGCTGCAGGCTCGAGAGGAACGCGAACACCGAGAAGATCTGGCCCTTCGTCCGCTGCTGCCCGAGCTCGGGCCCGAGTGTGTCCGCGAACCCGAGCACCGACACCCGGTCGAGGTGTGCGAGCGCGATGTAGCAGAGCGCCGCCGCGACCTGCCGTGCGTAGTGCAGCTTCGAGGGATTGCCCGTGGCCATCGACCTGCTGTGGTCCACGAAGATGTAGATGGGCAGTCCCTGTTCCTCCTCGAACAGGCGGAGCAGGAGCTTGCCCAGGCGCTGGTACGCCTTCCAGTCCACGTGCCGGAAGTCGTCGCCCGGCGCGTAGGCGCGGTGGTCCGCGAACTCGATCCCCGATCCCCGTCGCCGCGCGGCCCGCTCCGCGTGGAACTGGCCGGGGAAGACCTGCTTCGAGAGGATGTGGAGGTGCTCGAGCTTCCGGAGGAAGTCCTGGTCGAACAGGACGTCAGGCGCGGCCACTGTCCCGCGGCTCCGGCGTGCGCTCGATGATCTCGCTGAGGATCCGATCGGGATCGACCTGCTCGGCCACGCCCTCGAAGTTGAGCAGGACGCGGTGGCGCAGCGCCGGCAGCACCATCGCGCGGATGTCCTCCGCCGCGACGTGCACGCGCCCCGCCAGCAGGGCCCGGATCTTCGCGCCGACGATGAGCGCCTGGGCGCCGCGGGGGCTGGCGCCGTAGCGAACGAACCGATCGACGAGCGGCGACTTGCTGCCCGTCCCCGGGTGCGTCCCGAGCGTGATGTCGATGGCGTACCCTTGCACCGGCCGCGCGATGGGCACGGCACGCGCGATGTGGCGCATCTCGAGGATCTCGGCGGCGTCGAGCGTACGTTCGATGTCGGGTTCGGTGGCGCCGGTCGTGCGGTCGAGGATGTCGTGCAATGCGTTGGCGTCCGGGAACTCGACCTTGAGCTTCATGAAGAAGCGATCGAGCTGCGCCTCGGGCAGGGGATAGGTCCCCTCCATCTCGAGCGGGTTCTGCGTCGCGAGCACGAAGAACGGCAGGTCGAGCTTGTAGGTGCGGCGGCCGACCGACACGCTCTTCTCCTGCATGGCCTCGAGCAGGGCCGACTGCGTCTTGGGCGTCGCGCGGTTGATCTCGTCGGCGAGCACGATGTTCGCGAAGATCGGCCCGGGCTGGAAGTCGAAGAACTTCTCGCCGCGTTCGTTCTCCTGGAGGACGTGCGTGCCGATGATGTCGGTCGGCATCAGATCCGGCGTGAACTGGATGCGCGAGAACTTCAGGTGCAGCACGTCGGCGAGCGTGTGCACGAGCCGTGTCTTGCCGAGCCCCGGCACGCCCTCGAGCAGCGTGTGGCCGTCGGCGAGCAGGCAGGTGAGGATGCCGTCGACGATCTCCTGCTGGCCGACGATCCGGTGGTGGATCTCGTTGGCCATCAGGGAGAACTGCTGCTGGAAACGTTCGACCTGCGCGTCCACGGGCGCCGCCGCCGAGGGGTTCGTCATCACCGTTCCTTCTGCTCCGGTTTCGGCTGCGCGGGCTGGGCCGCGCGGTCGAGGAAGTAGGCGCGCACGAGGTCCTGGTAGGCCCACGGCACCGCCTGCGTCGGCTGGGTGCCGGCGGGCAGCCGCGATCCCACGGGCCCGACGCGCTGGTAGCCGCGGCTGGCGGCCCCGCGTTCGGTGGCCTTCTCGCGCTCCTCGGCCTCGGCCTGGTCGTCGCCCTGTTCGAGGGCGGAGGCGAGCTGCTCGCGCTTCAACGTGACGTCGAGCGCCGTGCGCTCGCCAAGGATGTTGCCGTTGGGATCGTCAGCCGCGCCCGCGGCCGACTGGGAGCCGCCGGAGCTGTTGGGATCCTTCGCGCCGGCGTCGCTGCTCTGGCCGTCCTGGCCCTCGCGCTTCTCGCCGCTCTTCTTGCCGCCCTGGTTGCCTTCGGTGTTGCCGGCCTGCTCGGAGGCCTGCGACTGCTGCTCGCCCTCGCCGGCCTGCTTCTCGTCGGTGGGCTGGTTCGACTCGGCTGCCTCGGCGGCGCGGTCGAGCGCCTCCTGGAGCGCGTCGCTCTTCGCGGCGTCCTCGGGCTTCGACGGCTGCTCGCCGCGTCCTGCGGCATCGCGCCGGCTGGCCGGCCGCGTCTGCTCGCCGCTCGTCTCGCCCTGCGCGCCGTCCGGCGCCTCGCCAGCGGCTTCGGCATCGCCGGCGTCGCCTTCCATCGACTCGCCGTTCTCGGATTCCTCGCCGAAGGCCTCGAGCATGCGCGAGCCGTTCACGGGCTTTGGCGCCCCGCCAGGCAGCAGCAGCTCCTCGGCAGGGACCTCGGCGAGTTCGGCTTCGGCTGCGGCTTCCTCGGGCGTCAGGGACGCCAGCGCGCCCTCGCCGGCGTTGCCGTCGAAGAACCGGGCAAGGGTCTGCCGGCTCCAGGTGGGCGGAATGGCGAGGAGGATCGCGAGCGCGCCCATCAGGACGGCCGCGCGTGTGAAGCGTGCGCGGCCCGGCGCGACGGGCAGCAGTCGTGCGACGTCGAGTCCCTGGCTGTGCTCCGCGGCGCGCGCGACCAGCTCGGCGACCCAGGGCGACTGCGCCTCGTCCGAGCGGAGAAACCACTCGACGGACCCGAGCTCGTCCGGGAGGCCGGCGGCCTTGTCGAGCGCCGCGCCGGCGCGGTCGAGGGCGGGAGCTGCCAGCCACTCGCGGGCGGCCAGGGCAACCGTCACACCACCCGTCACCGCAATGGCGGTCCACCACACCCAGGCGGGCAGGTCGATCGCGAGGCGCAGCACGCCCAGCGCGACCAGCGGCGCCAGCCCTGCCGTGAACCCCGTGACCGCCGCCCCCAGCGCACGCGCGAGCCGCCGCCGCCGGTCCGCCTGGACCAGCGCCTGCCGCACCGTCTCGTGCCCGGCCGGGAGCCTGGAAGTGTCGATCACCCTAGTGAAAACGATACTTCAGGACGTGCGGCCGGGTGGTATTCGTTTGTCACCGGGCGGGATGCCGGGACACGGCGAAATGCAACCACGGAGGCACGGAGACACGGAGACACGGAGGGGGGCGGGCTGACGCCCGCCATTTCAGATCGAAGATTTCAGATTGAAGATTGGTCGGCCAGGACGGTCGCCTCCGGTCCCTGATGACTCGAGAGATCGGATCGGGCCGCTCTGAGGCGGGCCGGCTGCGTAGCAGCCGGGGCGTGAGACGGGAGCGCGCACCGGGAAGAGAACCGGCCTGGCGTCAGTTCCCCGGCTCTCTTTCCGGCGCGCTCTCCCGCCTCACGCGCGGCGCTTCGCGCCGCGTGCCCGCCCGAAGGTACCGCTCCGTGTCTCCGTGTCTCCGTGTCTCTGTGTCGGCATTTCAGATGAAGCACCTGCCCGCCTCGACCACCCACCATTTGACCCAGCTGCCTGACCCACGTACAACAGCACGCAGTCCCGATGCCCGACACCCAGCACCCGGTCTCCCACTGGCTCGACCGCTTCTTCGCCTCCTACTACCGTCACCGCCCCGTCAACGCCACCTTCATCGGCGTGCACGACCATGACGCGCGGCTGCCGGACTGCTCGGAGCGCGGCCTGGGCGACCAGCTCGCTGAGACCGAGTCCCTGCTGGCCGAGAGTGAGCCGATGGCGGGGGCCGTGGATGACCTGCCGCCCGCCCTCGCCCTCGACCTCCGCCTCGCCCGCGGCTTCCTCGCCCAGCAGCGCTGGGAGCTCACCGGCCGCCACTTCCAGCGCGGAAATCCGAGCTTCCATACCGGCGAGGCCGCCTTCGGCGTCATGTCCCTCTTCCTCGGCCACTCCGGCGCGCTTGCGGAGCGTGTAGACGCTGCCCGCCAGCGCCTCGAAGGGATGGCCACGCTGTTCGCGCAGTCGCGGGAGGTGATCCGCGAGGCTCCGACAGCCTGGACCGACCGCGCCATCCGCGAATGCGACGGCCTCCTCGCCTTCCTTGACGACATCGGCGAGGTCCCCGGCGCAGACGCGGCGCTGACCAAGGCCGCTGCCGGAGCGCGCGTGGCCGCCGCGGACCACAGGCACTGGCTCGAGACCGAACTGCACGCGCACCCGACAGAAGGCGTGGCTGCCGGCGACGAAGCCCTTGACCTCTATCTCCGCCAGGGGCACTTCCTCACGGACGAAGCGGACGCAATCGTCGAGTACGCGGAAGCGCAGATAGACGAGGCGGACGCGTGGGCTCGCGAGCACGCGCGTGACTTCGGCGCGAACACGCCGCAGCAGGCGCTGGCGGCGCTGGAGGATCTGCATCCTTCGCTCGAGGGCTACCTGCCGCGCTACCAGGAGATCTGGAACGCCCAGCGCGAGCTCGCCGAGCGCGAGCGGCTCGTGACCTGGCCGTACTTCCCGATCCGCTACGTCCCGCGCCCGTTCTGGTCGCGCCGCGCGGCGTCGTCTCTCTACTTTCTCTTCTACCGGTCACCCGCCGCGTTCAATCGCCCCGCGGTCCACGACTACCTCGTCACGCCCATCAGCGGCGAGATGCCGCCGGACCAGCGGTCCACCCTCCTCCGCGCCCATAACGACAGCGTCATCAAGCTCAACCACGTCGTCCACCACGGCGGGTTGGGCCATCACGTCCAGAACTGGAACGCCTTCCGCGCCGAGTCGCGCGTTGGCCGGATTGCCGCCGTGGATTGCGCCTCGCGCATCGCGATGGCGTGTGGTGGCACCATGGCGGAGGGCTGGGCCTGTTACGCCACGGATCTTGCGGCCGAGTTCGGTGGTCTCACCCCGCTGGAGGCCTACGCCGAGCGCCACGGCCGGATGCGCATGGCGGCGCGCACGGTCGTGGACATCCAGTTGCACCGCGGCCGCTTCACGCTGGAGCAGGCCGTGTCGTATTACGTCAAACGCGCCGGGATGTCCGAGGCTGCCGCAAGTGGCGAGGCGGTGAAGAACAGCCTCTTCCCCGGCGCGGCTGTCATCTACCTGATGGGGACCGATGCGATTCACCGGTTGCGCCGCGACATGGCCGCCCTCGAGGGTTCGGCTTTCGACCTGCGGCGCTTCCACGACACGTTCCTGTCCTACGGCTCCGTGCCCGTCGCGCTGGTGGCCGAGGACATGAAGCGCCGCGCGGCGGAGAGGGCGGAGAGTGACGTTGACGATGCTCAGTGACGAGACCCTGGCCTTCGGCGAGAAGGTCATGCCCGCGATCCTTGGCGTCGACGCGCTGTATCGCGCCGAGAGCAAGGACGGCGACGGCCTGGCCGTGCTCAACATGGACACCGAGGGCCGTTACCCGCCCGCGCCCTATGCGTCCTACCGTGAGGCGGCGGAGGCGTGGAAGGCGCTGCGTGCCGAGGCTGCGACGCTGCCAGAAGAGGATCGCCGCGTCTACTACGGCCAGCTGTGTCGCTCGACGCTCACGTTCCTCCGCTGGCGCGCCGGCATGGCGCACTTCGAGGAGCAGCTGATCGGCTTCCTGCACGTCCCCGCCGCGCCCGTCGCCGACGCCGAGCTCGACGCGCTTGCCGGCGAGATTCGCACGCTGCTGTCGCGTATGGGATACGACGGCGATCTCAAGGCGCAGTGCGCGGCGTGGGAGGAACGTCACCGCGTTCCACCAGACGAGGTCGAGGGTGTGCTCGCGGAGCTCATGAGCCAGGCGTGGGACCGCACTCAGGAGCGGCTTGTCGACATCCCGGCCGACAAGTCCGACGGCATGAAGGCGCAGGCTGTCACCGGCGTCGCCTACAACGCGCGTTGCGACTACCTGAAGCGCACCGTGCAGATCAACGTCGAGCCCGTGCTCACGCGGCCGAGCCTCAAGCACCTCACCGTGCACGAGGGCTATCCGGGTCACTACGTCCAGTTCAAGCTTCGCGAGACCTGGGCCCGTGAAGGCACCGCCCCCGCCGACGTCCTCCTCTCGGTCGTCAACACCGCGAGCTCCTCGGTGTTCGAGGGCATCGCCGACACCGGCATGAAGATGATCGACTGGGTCGAAGACGATGACGACCGCGTACAGGCGCTGATGACGCGCTACCGCGCCGGCATCGGGACGGGCGCCGCGTGGCGCCTGCACGGCCTGCACATGCCGGTGGAGAAGGTCACCGACTGGCTGCGCGATCGTTCGCTCCTCGGCGGCGAGGGCTGGGTGCAGAACCGCATGGCCTTCATCAACGCCCCGGCCAGGGCCGTGCTGATCTGGTCTTACTGGTGGGGCGAGCACGTGGTGGCGCCCGCGTGGCACAAGGCGAAGTCGGCCGGGAAGAAGGACGAGTTCGTCCGCTTCCTCTACGGCCGCATGCACTCCAATGACTCGGTGGGGATGTTCGCGTGATGAGGATGAATCGCGGGCGGGCGGCGTCGATACTCGCGGGCATTGCCCTTGCGGTGATGGGCCTGGCGGCGTGCGGAGGCTCCTCCGACAGCGGAAGCGCCAGTGGCGGAGGGGCGAGCGGCGCGAACGACGGTGGACGCAAGGTCCTCCGCCTCGCCTACGACCGCGAGATCGACGTCCTGAACGCCTTCACCAGCCAGAACCTGGTGGACATCCAGTTCAGCATGGTCGAGGGCCTCGTCACGACAGACGACCACAACACCTATATTCCCGTCCTGGCGAAGGAGATCCCAACCGAAGCCAACGGCCTCATCGTCCGCAATGACGATGGGACGGTGAGCATGACGTGGCCGCTGCACGAGAACGTGCGGTGGCACGATGGGGAGCCCTTCACGAGCGCGGATGTCTGCTTCACCTGGAAGTTCGTCACCTCCGCCGGGTCACAGGTCTACAACCGCCACGAGTACCTCGGCATTATCCGGTGCGATACCCCGGATGACAACACGGTGGTCTTCACGTGGGACGGCCTCTACGGCTACTACCAGGGCCTGTTCGAGGCGATCCTGCCGGAGCACGTCCTCCGCGGGAAGAGCGCGGAGGAGATCGTCAACTACACGCCCTACAACCGCGGCACCGAGCTCGTGGGCACCGGCCCGTTCAAGTTCGCGGAGTGGAAGGCCGGCGAGTACATCCGCGTCGTCCGGAACGACGACTACTGGCGCGGGAAGGAGTACCCGGCCATCGACGAAATCGTCTGGGCGTTCGTCCCCGACAACAACACGCGGTTCAACGCGATCAAGGCCGGGCAGTACGACTGGACGAAGATCATCCCGACGCAGGTGGCCGAGGCGCGTACGCTTTCCGACTACGACGTGTTCCTTGTCAGCTCCAACTCGCTGATGCACTTCGACCTGTCGCTGAACACCGACAACGCGAAGGCGCTGTTCGGCGATCCGAAGGTGCGTGAGGCGATGTTCAAGGCCATCGATCGCCAGGCCATCGCAGACCAGTTGATGCAGGGCACCGTCGTGCTCGCCAACACGCCGATCAACCATACAAGTCCTTACAGCAACCCCGACGTCGTCGCGTCGAAGTACGACCCGGCCGAGGCCGCGCGGATGCTCGACGCCGCGGGATGGAAACCCGGGCCGGGTGGCGTCCGCGTGAAGGACGGCCGTCGTTTCGCGTTCCAGATGCTGAACCGCGCGGGCACCACGGAGCGCATTGCCATCGCGCAGGTCATCCAGGCACAGCTCAAGGCCGTCGGCATCGAGGTCACCTTCGAGACGCTCGAGAACGCGGCGTGGACGCAGCGCTGGCGCAGTGGCCAGTGGGAGACGATGGTGTCGGCGTGGTTCCTGCCGGCGGACCCGAGCGTGACGGGGCTGTATGCGTGTGACGGGTCGAACAACATGACCGGCTTCTGCGACCCGAAGCTCGACGAGCTGATGAAGGAGTCGGACCGGTATCTCGACTTCGAGCACCGCAAGGCCGTGCTCGACCGCGTCCAGGCCGAGGTCGCCGACGCCTATCGCACGCTCCCGCTCTACTTCAACGTCGTGCCCGAGGTCGTCTCGAAGCGCATCGTCGGGCACAAGGGCAGCGGGACGAACTTCGGCAGCTTCTGGAACCTGTGGTCCTGGCAGTTGCGGTGACGGCCGGTCTCTTGGGCGTGCGCTTCGCGGGCTGGGCCGGCGTGCGATAGAGTGCCCTCGGCGTGACCGCGTACCTGACCCGCCGCGTCCTCCAGATGATCCCGCTGCTCTTCGGGATCACGCTGGTGCTGTTCGCTGTCATCCAGGCGGCGCCCGGCGGGCCCGAGGGTGCGCTGCTCGAGTCGGGCCGCTTCATCGATCCCGAGGTCATTGCCGCGTATCGCGCGCGGCTCGGCGTGGACCAGCCGGTGCACGTCCAGTACGTGCGCTGGCTTTCGGCCGCGCTCCAGGGCGACCTCGGCCTCAGCTTCTCGACGACGCGTCCGGTGGGCGAGATGATTGCGGAGCGCCTGCCTGCGACGCTGGAGCTGATGGGCGCGTCGTTCCTGCTCGCCGCGGTGCTGGCCTTTGCCGTCGGCACGCTGAGTGCCGTCCGGCAGTATTCCTGGTTCGATCACCTCACCACCGGCGGATCGTTCCTCGGCATTGCCATGCCGGTCTTCTGGTTCGGCCTCATCCTGCAGCTCGTCTTCGGCGTGTGGCTGGGATGGCTGCCGGTGGCCGGCACCGAAACCGTCGGCGCGTCGGGCCTTGGCGATCACCTGCTCCACCTGATCCTGCCCGCCGTCGTCTTGTCGCTGCGGTACGTCGCGGGATGGTCACGGTACCTGCGCGGCAGCCTGATTCAGGCCCTGCGTGCGGACTACATCCGCACGGCGCGGGCGAAGGGATTGCCCGAGGAAGTCGTCATCGGCGTGCACGGGTTGCGGAATGCGCTCATTCCCGTCGTCTCGGTGATGGCCCTTAACCTCGCGGCGCTCTTCAGCGGCGCGGTCATCACCGAGACCATCTTCGCGTGGCCGGGGATCGGGCGCATGTTCGTCCAGGCCATGTTCGCGCGCGACTACCCGTTGCTGATGGGCATCCTCCTCCTGGGGTCGGTGATGGTGGTCGTGTTCAACCTCGTGGCCGACCTGCTCTACGGCCTGCTCGACCCGAGGATTCGGTATGAGTGACCTGATGCGTGCCAGCGCGCAGGCGCTCGGTGCGCCCGACGTAGTCGACGAGCCGCCGCCGGCGCCGACCGTCTGGCAGGAGCTCACGCGTCATCGCCTCGCGCTCGTCTCGCTCATCGTCGTGGGACTGATGACCGTGGCGTGCGTTGCCGCGCCGCTGCTGGCCGGCTACGAGTTCGACGCCATCGACCTCGGCAGCATCCGCGAGGCCCCGTCGTGGCGGCACCTCATGGGTACGGACGACCTGGGCCGCGACCTCTTCACGCGGGTGCTCTACGGCGGTCGCGTGAGCATCCTGATCGGTGTGCTCTCGGCGGTGCTTGCCACTGTCATCGGTGCCACCGTTGGCGCGCTCGCGGGATTCTACGGACGCATTACCGACAACCTCTTCATGCGTGTAACGGATGTCGCCTACGCCATCCCCACCCTCCCGCTGCTCATCGTGCTTGCCTCGTACACCGAGGCCACGGCCGGCTCCATGGCGCTTGTCATCGGCCTTCTGAGCTGGATGACCACGGCGCGGGTGGTGCGGGGCGAGGTCTTGTCGATCAAGGAGCGCGCCTACATCGAGGCCGCAAGGTCGACTGGCGTCGCCAACCGCGCCATCATCTGGCGCCACGTCCTCCCCAACACCCTCGGCCCCATCGTCGTCGGCGCGACCCTCGCGGTCGGCAACGCCATCATCCTCGAGTCGTCTCTCTCCTTCCTCGGCCTCGGCGTCCAGCCCCCCACCCCCACGTGGGGCAACATGCTCATGGACGCCCAGTCGACGATGGCCACGAAGCCCTGGCTGACGATCTTCCCGGGCCTGGCGATTCTGCTGATGGTCCTGGCCGTGAACTTCATAGGGGATGGCCTGCAGGACGCCCTCGACCCGGGCGGGAGGTCGTCGAGGTGATCACGCCGAAGCCGACTGCGAACCGCGCGGCGAAAGTGGGCGTGCCCTTGGCCCCCAAGTGTCCATGGGGCCACCCCGAGCGAAGTCGAGGGGTCGTGACCTTCGATCCAGCCCCACCCCGAAGGAGCACCGCGCGATGAGTCGCCCGGTCCTTGAAGTCAAAGATCTCGTCACGAGGTACCACTCAAGACGCGGCACGATTCACGCCGTCAACGGAGTGTCGTTCTCATTGAGTGCCGGTGAGTCGCTCGCAATTGTTGGCGAGAGCGGCTCCGGCAAGAGCGCCACAGCACTTTCTCTGATGGGCCTCGTCCCCCCACCCGGGCGCGTCGAAAGCGGAGAAGTCCTGCTGAATGGCCGCAACCTGCTGGGCCTCACGGCTCGTGAATGGCAGGCCGTGCGTGGGCGAGAAGTGGCCATGGTCTTCCAGGACCCGCTCACGTCCCTCAACCCGGTGCTGACAATCGGCCGCCAGCTTGCGGAGCCGATGCGCCGCCACCTTGGCATGTCCGCGAAGGCCGCCGCGGACGAATCAGCCGCGCTCCTGACGAGGGTCGGCATCGCCAATCCCCGGGAGCGCCTGTCGGACTACCCGCACCAGTTCTCGGGCGGCCAGCGCCAGCGGATCATGATCGCGATGGCGCTGTCGTGCCGTCCCGCGGTGCTCATTGCCGACGAGCCGACGACGGCGCTGGACGTGACGATCCAGGCCCAGATCGTCGAGCTGGTGCAGCGCCTGCAGGCCGAGCTCGGCATGGCCATCCTGTGGATCACCCACGACCTCGCACTTGTCGCCGGCCTGGTCCACCACGTCGCCGTCATGTATGCCGGCACCATCGTCGAGCACGCCCCGGTGCGCGACCTCTACGCCAACCCGCGCCACCCCTACACGAGAGGCCTGCTCGCCGCCCTCCCCGTGGTCGGCTCCACATCGCGCCGCCTGATGGCGATCGAAGGCACCCCACCCGACCTCCGCCGGGCCCCAACCTCCTGCCCCTTCGCGCCCAGGTGCGCCTGGGCCGAAGACCGCTGCCGCCACGACCTCCCGCCGCTGCAGAGCGTGACGCCTACTCATGCCTCGGCATGTTGGCGGTGGAGCGAACTTGACGTGGCGCTTGTGAGGGCTGAAGCGCAGGCGTGACGCGGGCGATAGCGGGGGCTGGGCCGTGAGCTTGCGCCGAGACGAGGGCGCAGCGTCGATGAGAGGTACACTCGCGGGCGGCTACGCCGCCGCGCCACGGGCGCGGTTCCCCGCGAGTGTACCTCTCACTGTCAAGTGTCGAGCTTCCATTTGAAGCGAATTTGTGTCACTTTTTGCTTCATAAATCCATGGCGAAGCGCTCGCAATCGTCTGAAAAGGCGATACTTGACCGCATTAGAGGGCATGGTAGGGGGTGGGCCTTCACCCCACGCCATTTTCTGGACCTCGCCACTCGTCCGGCCATTACGTCGGCGCTCCGGCGCCAGACCGAGGCCGGCACGATTCGCCAACTTGGTCGAGGCCTGTACGACTACCCGAAGCTGCACCCGAGCCTTGGCCGGCTCTCTCCCACGCCGGAGGCCCTCGCGAAGGCGCTGGCCGGACGTGATCGCGTCCGACTTCAGCCATCCGGAGCCTACGCTGCGAATCTGTTGGGTCTCTCGGAGCAGGTGCCCGCGAAGGTGGTCTTCCTCACTGATGGCCCGAGCCGCGTGATTCGAATCGGCTCGATGACGCTCCAACTCCGACGCACGACGCCGCGCAACATGGCGGCTGCTGGACGTCCGTCCGGTCTCGTCATCCAGGCGTTCCGCCACCTCGGCCAGGACCACATCACGCCCCAGCGAATCGCCAGGCTTCGGCGCACGATGTCAGCCGACGATCGGCGCTCGTTGCTCAAGGACCTGACGCTGGCGCCCGAGTGGATGCACCGTCCGCTGAAGGAGCTGGCGTCATGACGCTGGCGTTCCTCGATCTCCCGGTTGCCGAGCGCAAGGTCTACATCGACGAAGCCGCGGCCCGTCGGGGACTGGCTCCGGTCATCCTCGAGAAGGACTTCTGGGTGTGCTGGCTCCTCAGCATCCTGTTCCAGTCGTCCTTTCGAGACGCCATCGTCTTCAAGGGCGGGACGTCGCTCTCGAAAGTCTTCGGGGTCATCAATCGGTTTTCAGAGGACATCGACCTCTCGCTGGCGCCGGCTTTCCTCGACCTTGATGAACCCGAGGCGGTGGCCGCCTTGAGCAAGGGCCAGGCGGGCAAATGGATGCAGCGAGCTGAAGCGAAGTGCACGACCGTCGTTCGGGACACGCTGGCACCAGAACTCTCCGCGGGAGTGGAGAAGCAACTCGGCGACAGCAAAAGTCCGTGGCTGACGTTCGAGGTCGATGCACACTCGCACTCGCCCGTGCTCTTGTTCCACTACCCGACCACCCAGCCGCCAGCCCTCGACTACCTGAAGCGGTCGGTGAAGCTCGAATTCGGCTCGCTGACGGAGCAGCGGCCGACAGCCAGCCACTCTGTTCGCCCCTGGATTGCCGACGTGCTCCCTGAGGCATTCGGCGACTGGCGGTGCGACGTCGTCGCGCTCGATCTGCACCGTTCGTTCTGGGAAAAGGCGACCATTCTCCACGCGGAGCACCATCGCCCTTTCGACAAGGTGACTCCGGATCGATTTGCGCGCCACTACGCCGACACGGCCGCCCTCGCCCTTCATCCAGACGCGTCAGGCGCGATCGCGCAAGCGGATCTGTGCCAGCGTGTCGTCCGCTGGAAGAGCCGCTTCTTCGGCAGCGCCTGGGCTCGCTACGATCTGGCGGTCCCGCCGACGTTCAGGCTCGTGCCCCCGCCCGAACGCGAGGCGGCCCTTCGCCGCGACTACCAGGCGATGCGCGACATGTACCTGTCCGAGCCCGAGCCGTTCGAGCGGATTCTCGCGACCCTTGCTGAGGTCGAACATCGACTCAACAAGTTGGAAGGGAGCGGCTGACCAGCGCATCGACGACAGCCTACGTGCCCGAGCTTGGGCGGCGAGCGAGCACCAGAGGCTCATCGTTGGTGAGACAATTCCGCTGTGGGCGCGCGAACCTGTGAGGCCTGCGGGCGGCGAAAGGGCGAAAAGCACTTCTTCGCCCGAGCACGGCGCTGTCGACGGTGTATCGCGAAGGAAACAGCGGCAGCGCGGTCCGCCCGTGCGAAGGAAGAGCGATCCCGCATCAGAGAGGGTTACGGCTTGCGGCTCTCGGTGTCCGGGAGCCGATTCAGGCTTCTCGAAGGCACAGCGCGCGGGGCGGCGGAGGCGGCAATTCCAAAGACTGCCAGGGACAGGCTCGCCTTATTGTCATCGCGGGCATCCACGGCCTGCATCATTGGTGTCTTCGCCGCGCCGCTCCTGGTCAGCACACAGTCCAACGTTGACCCAGTGGTCTGGGTGCTGGTGTTCTTCGCGTTCGGACTGTCGGCGCTGGCTCTCCTGAGCCTCGCCGAGTGGCTGGCAGGTCCGCGACGGGCGCTCGTGGCCGAGGCCGCTGCCGCCCTTCTCAGGGCGTCGCTTGACCAATTCGTGCAGGGGCAGCTCGATTATCTGCGCTTCTACACTACGCCCGAATGGCAGGCCATCCGGCGTGCGGTCATTAGGCGTGACGGGCGCGTGTGCAGGGGATGTGCGCGTCATATCAGCCTAACGAGGGACCTCACCGTCGACCACATCCGGCCTCGGAGCAAGTTTCCAGAACTGGCGCTGGATCAAGAGAATCTTCAGGTCCTTTGCAGGAAATGCAATTCAGCAAAGGGAGCAAGGGAGTGGCCGTCGCGTCCAGCCGCGGTTGTCTCGCGGCACATCACCCCGTAGTTCTCTAAGCTCGCGCGGCGGAATGGTGACTATGAGCACCACGACCGAGGCCTGCTGGACGAGGCGCGCACCGCCGACGCCTGCCTGCTGGCCAACGGCCGCCGAACAGATCATCCGCGCCGTAACTAGCACGAGCGCTGGGGTAAGGGTTCTCCGTTCCGAGTCCTTACACCGCAAACGCGCTGGTCGCCTGTGGGTTCGCTCAATTACTCACGCAGCCTGCGCCGCGCGTGCCGCGGGCTCGACTTCATGATGAGCGGCGACTGTCAGGCACTGGCGAGCGTACCCACGCTCAGGTTTGAGAGCAGATTCCACTGCGCGGCCTCATTCGAGCGGTTGGCTCGCAGCCAGCGCCGCTCGGCCTCGGTCAGCGCGTCACCGGCAAACGAGTCTTCTCTCTGGAGCCTGGAGTTCTCCAGGACACGTTCCCGCTCGCGAAGTCTCTCCGCGGCGGCACCATCGCCCCGGTTCTCCGCCAGTTCTCTCGCCAGCGTGACGACAAACCCGAGCCGGTTCTGAAGGTCGTGTTGCTTGGCGTAGCTCACCAGCCAGTTCCAGTTCACGTCCGGATAGCGGACGAGCAGCCAGGGCAGTGCCTCGACGAGCCGCGCCTCGAGCTGCGCCTGGCGGAGGGTCCGCGCCAGCACTTCGGCAGGGTTCAGAACGCGCCCTCGCCGGAGATGGCCAAAGGCCGAATACCCCAGCCGCGCCAGGCTGGTCGCCGCCGTCCCAGGCGGGAGCGGGGAGCCTTCGCCCTTTACCGGGAGCGCCGTCGGAGGCAGCCCCAGCACGGCCACGAGCTTCGACGCGAGACGCGGCGTCACGACCCGAGTCCCTGACTCGAGCAGTGACACGTACGGCTGCGACACCCCCAGCCTCTCGGCCAGGACCACCTGTCCCCACCCGCGCTTGCGGCGCGCCTCCCGCAGTTCGCTGCCTGTCATCCCTGGTGTCCGCAACCGTCCGGATTCGTCCGGACCGAGACTGTTTGCGTCCGTTTTCGTCTGATTATGACTTCTTTTGTAATATTGTCCAAGAGCTCGGACCAAGACGCCCTCTGTGGACGCCTTCAGTCCTGTAAGGCTCGTATATGCAGGTAGTTAGGAGACGGCGGCGGGCTGAGCTGGAGCCTCGCGTGCTCCAGAAGCAGGGCCTGAGGTCACGCCGCCAACGGGGCGGCCCGACGCGATCAACCACGCCAGGCAGCCGGCGGCGCCGACGTCGTATGCGAGGCAGAACGCCGGCCACCAGGCAGGCACGCCTGAGTTCTCAACAAAGCTTCCGTGAAAGCCGTCCATGACGCCGTGGCCCGCCAGCCCGGCAACGACTATCCACGCACTTCCCTTGAAGCCCGCTACGGCCGCAAGCGCGAAGATCGCCATCAAGGCTGACTCCACGAGCACCGTCTGGACCGAGCCGCTCATCGCGGCGAACAGCACGTAGTACGACCCGACGACGATCAGCACCGTGGAGTAGAAGGCCCGATCGCGATCGAAGCCCACGTACTTCGCAAACACGGCAACGCCTGCGGACAGGGCGATTCCGACGAGGTAAGGCATACACACTCCGGGTTCCTGGTCTCGTTGACTGATCGAGGTGCACACTGGGTCGTCCGACATGGACGGCCCCTCAGATCGCTAGCTGAGGCTGGCGGCGTGGATGACGGCGTGCGCCACGCAGTACGCGGCGCCCCCGAACCCGATCGTCGTGGCCGTGAAGCTGAGCACCATCACAGCGCCGAACATCGTCGTTGGCTTCTGCGGAAGGTCAGGCTTGAACGCGAGCGCGAGGAACCCCGACGGGTTGCCGACGGCGCCCACGCTCATCGCCATCACGATCACCACGGGAGGCGTGAGCCGCATCTGCTCGAACACCAGGAAGAAGATGAACAGGAGTCCCGTCATCATCAGGAAGTCGAGGTGCGCCTTCAGCAGGTACTGAGAACCCGGAAAGCACCTCTTCACGAACCGCGATGACCGGACCCCTGCCAGGCACCACGCCAGC
>JBFWVR010000006.1:0-307352 GCA_050246635.1 Vicinamibacterales bacterium | reverse complement strand
ATGAACCCCAGTCGTAGATCCACAGGCGAAACTCCCTGCCACGGCATCGCAACCCTCCTGCGTGCTGTGGCGAAGTGTTACCCATGTGTCCCGACAGAGCTGTTACCTATGTCTCCAGACTGAGCCCTGCAATCTGCAATCTGCAATCTGCAATCTGCTATGGCAGGCGCCAGCCTGCCCGCCTCCGTGGCTGCATTTCGAGGCGCCCGATCAGCCGAGCAGCAGCACCTGCAGATCCCCGACGTTCGTATCGGTCCGCCCGGTCTCGATCAGATCGCCGAGCGCACTGAAGAACGCGAACGAGTCGTTGCGATCGAGAAAGGCGCGCGGCGGATCGAGCCCCAGCTCGGACGCGCGGCCGAGCGTCGTGCCGTCCACGACCGCGCCGGCAGCGGGTGTCGGGCCGTCGATCCCATCGGTGCCGATGCTGGCTGCGACCGCGGGCCGGCCCAGGTGTGCCAGGTGGTCGGCGAGCGCGAGCGCGAACTCCTGGTTGCGGCCGCCCCTGCCGGCCCCGGTGACCGTCACGGTCGTCTCCCCGCCCGAGGTGATCGCCGCGGGGCCGGGCATGGCACCCGCGAGGGTCAGCGCGCGTTCCAGCCACTGCGGCGCCACCGTGCGCGCATCCCCGACGACCGGCTCGTCGATCGTCAGCACGCGATAGCCACGGGCCGCGGCCTCCACCGAGGCGCCGGCCATGGCGTCCAGACGACCGCCGATGACCCGGGCCGACACACCCGCCATGCGAGGGTCCCCGGGCTTTGGCGTATCGGGGATCTCACCCGCCAACCCGCGCCGGCACAACGCGACGACCGGCGCAAGCGCCGGCTGGTCCCCAAACGGCTCGAGCACCGCCGCGACATCCGACCACGTCGACGGATCAGGGACCGACGGGCCGGAGCCGATGACCGCGAGGTCGTCGCCCACCACGTCCGAGACGGCCAGCGTGACGGTGCGCCCGGGACAGGCGGTAGCCAGGCGGCCGCCCTTGATGGCGGAGATGTGCTTGCGCACCGTGTTGAGGGCGTGGATGTCCGCGCCTCCCAGCATCAAGGCGCGCACGGCTGCGCGCTTGTCGCTGAGCGTGAGGCCCCCGGCCGGATGGGCCAGCAAGGCGGAAGCGCCGCCGGAGAGGAGCACGAGCAGGCACCCGTCGGTCGGCACGCGGCTGGCGAGGGCCAGCGCACGCGCGGCCGCGGCCATGCTGCGCTCGTCGGGAAAGGGATGTCCGGCCTCGTGCCACTCGATGCGGCCACCGGGGGCATGTTCGGCGTGCGTGCCCACCGCGAGGGCGTCACGCACCGCGAGGGGGGTCGACAGCGCGGCCTCCGCCATCGCGGCGGCGGCCTTGCCGGCGGCGATCAGCGACACGGGCCCGTCCCCCACCAGCGTCGACACCGCTGGATCGGCGAGCGCGCGCAGCACCGCCGCCCGGGCGCTGGCCCGGGCCACGCCCGCGCGCACTACGCCCTCGATGTCACGGCGGAGCGTCGCGAGCGAGCCGATCAGTGAACCTTGCGCGGTGACGACGACCAGACCGAAAGCCTGGTCACCACGTCAAATTCCTTGAGGAGCCCAGCCAGGAGCTTGTCGGCGTCGGCCTTGGAGGAGAGGCGGTCCATCTCGGCGATGATCCGCAGGAGCGCGGACTCGACGTCCGCGATGGCCTGCTCCGAGAAGTATTCACGTTGGGCCCGCAGGCACCGATGGTGCCGGCGGAATTCCTCGCGGTAGAACTCGATGATCGGCGAGGGCGACTGCGGAACGGGACGGTCGGTCAGGAATCGCGGCATACGTTCCTTGGCCTCAGTTTGTTCCAAAACTTCTCCCAGTGTAAAAACTCGGAGACACTCCTGTCAAATCGCGCGGCGCGATCGTGGCGCTACGCGCGCGCCGCGCGCGAGGCCGCCGTGCCCGCCAGCGCCCCGACGACGACCCCCGCCAGCACCAGCAGCGCGCCCTGCTCGAGTCCGATGAACAGCACGTCGCCGGTGCCCATGGCCGCCGCGAGCTGCGCGCCGGCCATGGCCCGCACGCCGACGAACCCCGCCCACAAGCCCAGCAGCGCGACGGCCGCCCCGGCCCCGCCGAGCACCAGTCCCTCCACCACGAACGGTCCGCGGATGAACGTGTACGGCGCGCCGACGAGCGCCATGATCTCGATCTCGTCACGACGCGCATGCAGCGACAGGCGCACCACGGCCGCCACGGTGAACGCCGCGCCGAGCACGAGCACGCCGGCCACGATGAGGCCCGCGACCCGCGCGCCGGCGACGATCGCCAGCAGGCGCGCCAGCCAGCGCCGGTCGTAACGCACGTCGGCGACACCCGGATCGTCCGCGAGGTCTTCCGCGAGGGCGTCGGCGGCGCCGGACGAGCCGGGATCGGGCTTGATCCGCACCTCGAACGAGGCCGGGAACGGGTTGCCCTCGAGGGTCGTGGCCACGTCGGCCAGCTCCGGGAAGTCCGCGCGAAACCGTTCCAGCGCCTGGGCCTTCGTGATGGCCTCCACGGCGGCGACAGCCGGGTGTTCCCGCAGCCGTGCATCGAGCGCCGCGCGTTCGGCCTCCGTGGCGCCGTCCCGCAAGTACACCGAGAGCTCGGCAGCCTCGGCCCACCGCGAGACCACCCGCTGCAGGTTCGTGGAGACCAGGAGGAAGCCGCCCAGCGTGAGGAACGCGATGGCGATGGTGCCCACCGACAGGGCCGCGGAGCGGCCGGCGCGGCGGATGCTGGCCGCCGCTTCCTCGACCGCGTAGCGGGCGGCCCTCATCCGGCCTCCTGGAGGCGGCCGTGCTCGAGATGCACCACCCGCCGCCCTGCGCTGCGGATGAGCGCCGCGTCGTGGGTCGCGAAGAGCACGGTCGTGCCCGACGCGTTCATCTCCCGGAACAGCGCGAGGATCTCCTGCGCCAGCGCGTCGTCCAGGTTGCCGGTGGGCTCGTCGGCCAGCACGAGCTGCGGCTCGTTCACGAGCGCGCGGGCAATCGCGATGCGCTGCTGCTCGCCGCCCGACAGCTCCGGCGGCAGCGCGTTGATCCGGTGCTGCAGGCCCACCCACTTGAGGACCTGGTAGGTGCGGCGGCGCTGCTGGTCCACGGGGACGCCAAGCACACGCAAGGCGAAGGAGACGTTCTCGAAGACGGTCTTCGTCGGCACCAGCTTGAAGTCCTGGAACACGAAGCCGACCGAGCGACGATACGCCTGGACCTCCCCGCGCCGCAGGCGGGCCAGGTTGCGGCCGTTGACGATGATGTCCCCGGCGGTTGGCACCTCCTGCCGGAGCAGCAGCCGCAGGAGCGTGCTCTTGCCGGCGCCACTCGGGCCCGTCAGGAACACGAACTCCCCCTTGCCGACCGACAGCGTGAGGTCGCGGAGGGCGAACACCCCCCGGCCGTACATCTTGCCGAGGCCGTGCGTCTCGATCACCGCCTGTAGTCTACAAGGTCCGCGCGCACCCGGCCGAACCCCGCCTCGACGACCGCGGCCAGCGGAATCCGGCGGTCGTCGTCGCTCAGCCAGAGCGTGATTGCCGGCGGCGCGCGCCGCTCGATGCGCGCGCCGATGCGTGGCGCCAGCCGCCGGCCACGCAGGCCGGGGTGTCCTGGCACGTCCTCCACGCCGCCGACGGTCAGCTCGAGCTCCAGCGCGCGGCCGGCCTCGTTGAGGGGCGCTCGCACCACGTCGCCCGCCTCGAGCGGCAGCGACCGGACGTAGTAGAAGACCCCGAGCGCGTCACGGGCCGCGGCGGTGAGCGGCAGCGCCACGCCGGTCCCCTCACGGGCGCCGTCGACCGTCTCGGCGGAGCGCACGACGCCGGCCTGGCGGTCGTAGACGTACGCCCGATCGAGCCGGCGCTTGCCTTCGCGGATCTCCCGGACGTGCACCAGCGGCAGCATCTGACCGTCCACCGCCGTCACGAACCGGTCCCGCGCCTCGAAGAACGTGGTCACCCAATCCGCCGTGCCCGCCAGCGCCTCGAAGGTCCAGTGCGCGCCAGCAGCGCCCGCTGGCGCCTGCCCGCCCGCCAGGACCCGCAGCGTGGCCGTGCCCGCCGGCAGGTCCACCGGGCCGCCATCCCAGCGGATCTCGTACTCCGCGACCTCGCCCACGTCGAACGGCGCCGGCCCCGGCGGCGGTGGCGGTGCGGTGGTGACGTCGCGGAGCGCCGCCTCGGCGTCGGGAGTCCACACCAGCTCGTAGATCGTGCCGTCGTCGAACCGCGCCCGTTCCACGAGGGGCGAGGCGGGACCTGTCGCGACCGGGTCGGGCGTGACGACGAAGCGCACGCCAAGCTCACGCAACGTCACCAGCGCCTCGGGCGCGGGGAACACGGCAAGGCTCTCGACCACCGCGCTGAAGAACGGGGGGCGCTGCCCGCTGTAGCCGTTGACCAACGGCCGCCAGTGCTCCAGGGACTGCACCATCGCCGGCGTGTTGTCGGTGTCCGACCCGAGGGGGAGCACGACCACCGCGCCGGGCCCGGGCGCTGACGCCAGCCACTGCCCCACCTCCGTCTGGAGCGGCGGCGCGGGCACGTACGCCAGGGGGCGGTTCACGTATTCCGTCGCCATCAGCGCGAGCACGGCGAGCGTCACCGCGGCCGCACGTCGCGGCCACCGCGCGGTGAGATCCCGCAGGCCGTACCCCGCCAGGACGACGCCGCCCAGCATCGCGACCACGCTGAACCGCGCCGGCGCCCGCACGGCCTGGAACCCGAAGACGTGGTCGTAGAGCGCCGCGTAGAGCCAGCGCACCCCGTCCGGCCCGAGTGACAACACGCCGCCGGTGACCGCCAGCGCGGCCGCCGTCACCACGGCGGGCCGATGGTCGCTCCGCCAGCCGCGCCAGAGCCCCACGACGGCCAGCAACACCACCACGAACCCGGGGAACATCTGGTGTTCGACACTGCGGCGGTCCCGCTCACCCGGTGCCGGCGCCCGTGGCGCCAGCAGCCCCGTCGCCCCGTACGCGAGGTTCGACGGCGGCACCTGCGTGTAGCTCTGGAGCGTCGCGGCGTGGTTGGACGCCTCGTAGAGCGTGCGGCCGAAGCCGCCTTCGGCGCCGGCACGCAGGTAGACAATCGCGACGGGCGCGACGAGCAGCCCGCCGACCGCCGCCGCGAGCACGAGGCGGCGCCAGAGGCGGCTGCTCCTCCACTGCCCGGTGGTGAGGGCCAGCGCCACCGCCCCCACGGCCAGCGTCACCATCGTCATGACGCCGTAGTACACCGAGGCCAGGGCCTGCAGGGCCGCGAGGATCCCGGTGCCGGCCGCGTCGCGCCGGCGGCGCGAGGCCACGACGCGATGCAGGAACAGGAGCGCCAGCGGGAGGAAGTAGAGCGCCTGCAGCTGCAGGTGCAGGAAGTGGGCGGTGCGGTACGGCCACGCCGCCCACGCCAGGCCTGCCGCCCAGGCACCGGCCTCCGACCCGGTGACGCCGCGCACCAGCGCATGGGCCGCCAGCCCGCTCGCCGCAATCGAGAGGATCAGGAGCAGGTTGTAGCAGAGCACCGGGTTGCCGCTGAGCGCGTACACCGGGGCGAGCACGAACGACTGGAGGAGGAGGTGGTCCGAGTACGTGAGCGTACCCGCGGCCGGATGGAAGATGTTGGCGTCGAACACGCCACCCGCCAGCACCCCACCCGGATCCGTCGTCCAGGCGTGGAGCCCCCAGCCGAGGCTCCAGAGGTTGAGGTAGGGGTCGCCGACGCCCTCGGGCGCGCCGAGCACCGACGTCAGGCGGGCCGCAAGGGGCCAGGTGAGCACGATGGCGACGGCCAGGTACCCCAGGACCGGCCAGAGGAGCGCATGACGGCGGCCGACCCGCGGTGCGCCTGTCACCGGCTACTCGCCGAACACCAGGCGTCGGACGGCCGCGTTCGCCATCGGCGGGCTCGCCTTCCCCTTCGTCTCCTTCATCACCTGGCCGACGAGGAACTGCAGCTTCTTGTCCTTGCCCGCCCGGATCTCCTCGACCACGGCGGCGTTCGCCTCGACCACCCGGCGGGCCACCTCGAGGATCGCGCCTTCGTCCGAGATCTGGCGCAGGCCCTCGGCCTCGACGACGGCTTCGGCCGAGCGGCCGGTGTCGTACATCTTCGCGAAGACGTCCTTCGCGACCGAGCTGCTGATCGTGCCGGCCTCGACGAGGCGGATGAGTCCCGCCAGCGCGTCAGGCGTGAGCGGCACCTGCTCGATCGCGATCTCGCGTTCCTTGATCGTGCGGAGCAGCTCGCCCATCACCCAGTTGCTGGCCGCCTTCGGCTGCCCCGACGCCCGCGCGGCCGCCTCGAAGTAATCGGCGAGGCCCCGGGCCTGGGTCAGGATCGCCGCGTCGTACGCCGGCAGGCCGTAGTCGGCGATGAACCGCTCGCGGCGCGCCTCGGGGAGTTCGGGCAACGCGGCGGCGGCGGCGGCCCGCCGGGCCTCGTCCACGACGAGCGGCGGCAGGTCGGGCTCGGGGAAGTAGCGGTAGTCGTGCGCCTCCTCCTTGCTCCGCATCGCGTAGGTCTTGCCGAGCGCCGAGTCGAACAGCCTCGTCTCCTGCACGACCCGGCCGCCGTGCTCGACGATGTCCACCTGCCGGCCGATCTCGTACTCGAGGGCCTTCTGCAGGTAGCGGAAGGAGTTGACGTTCTTCACCTCGGCCTTGGTGCCGAGCTTCGGATCACCGGTCCGCCGCACCGAGACGTTGGCGTCGCAGCGCAGGCTGCCCTCCTCCATGTTCCCGTCGTTGACCCCGATCCACACGAGCAGCTGCCGGAGGCGCTCGAAGAACTCCGCGGCCTCGGCGGCGGTGCGCATGTCGGGCTCGCTGACGATCTCGATGAGCGGCACACCCGCGCGGTTGAAGTCGAGGTACGTGCGGCGCTCGGAATCGGCAAAGCCCTCGTGCAGCGACTTGCCGGCGTCCTCCTCCATGTGGATGCGCGTGAGGCGCACGTGCCGTGCCTGCCCGTCGATGAGCAGGTCGACGCCGCCGCCGAGGGCCAGCGGGCGCTCGTACTGCGAAATCTGGTAGCCCTTCGGGAGGTCCGGATAGAAGTAGTTCTTCCTGGCGAAGACCGACTCGGGCTGGATCGCGCAGCCGAGCGCGAGGGCCGCGCGCACGGCGAGGTCCACCGCGTGCTGGTTGAGCACCGGCAGCGCGCCCGGGAACCCGAGACACACGGGGCAGACATGGGCGTTGGGCGGCGCCCCGAACGCCGTGGGACACCCGCAGAAGATCTTGGTGGTCGTCAGGAGCTGGCAGTGGATCTCCAGCCCGATGACGGCTTCGAATTCGCTGGACGACATGTCGTGGACCGTAAGCACCAGTCCGGCCACGCGTGGGGGCGCGCCGAACCACGAAACGAACGGCCCCGGGCACGCCTGTGCACCGGGGCCGCGCAGTCAGACGAGGGCGCCGGGGCGGGTCACTCCGCCCGCGGGCCGGCCGCGACGACCGCCGGATCGACGTCCGCCGCGAAGGTCTTGAAGTTCTCGACGAACATGCCCGCGAGCTTGCGCGCCTGCTGGTCGTAAGCCGCCGTGTCGGCCCAGGTGCCCCGCGGATCGAGGACCTCGGACGGCACGCCGGGACAGGTCACCGGCATCTCGACGTTGAAGACGGGATGGCGACGGTACTCGACGCCGTCGAGGTCCCCGGCCAGCGCCGCCTTGATCATCGCCCGCGTAAAGGCAATCTTCATCCGTTTGCCGACACCGTAGGGGCCCCCGGTCCAGCCCGTGTTGACGAGCCACACCCGCACGTGGTGCCGGGCGATGCGCTCGCCGAGCCCCCGCGCGTACACGTTGGGGTTCAGCGGGAGGAACGGCGCGCCAAAGCACGTGCTGAACGTCGCCGTCGGCTCGGTCACCCCCTTCTCGGTCCCCGCGACCTTGGCCGTGTAGCCCGAGAGGTAGTGGTACATCGCGCCCTCCGGCGACAGCCGCGCGATGGGCGGCAGCACGCCGTAAGCATCGGCGGTGAGCATGACGATGTTCTTCGGGTGCCCGCCGGTGCCCGACAGCACGGCGTTGTCGATGAACTCGATCGGGTAGGCGCCGCGGGTGTTCTCGGTCAGCGATCCGTCGGCGAGGTCGAGCGCCCGCGTCTCGGGGTCCACGACCACGTTCTCGAGCACCGTGCCGAAACGTTCGGTCGTCGCGTAGATCTGCGGCTCGGCCTCCGCCGAGAGGTTGATCATCTTCGCGTAGCAGCCGCCCTCGAAGTTGAACACCCCTTCGTCGCTCCAGCCGTGCTCGTCGTCGCCGATCAGCTGCCGGTGCGGATCGCTCGAGAGCGTCGTCTTGCCGGTGCCGGAGAGGCCGAAGAAGAGCGCCGTGTCGCCGCCCGGGCCGGTGTTGGCCGAGCAGTGCATGGCGAGCACGCCGCGCAGCGGCAGCAGGTAGTTGAGCACGGTGAAGATGGACTTCTTGTTCTCGCCCGCGTAGCTCGTGCCCGCGATGAGCACCTCACGCGACGCGAGGTTCAGCGCGATCACGACCTCGGAGCGCGTGCCGTGCTTCGCCGGATCGGCCTTGAAGCTCGGGGCCGTGATCACCGTGAACTCCGGCGTGAACGCGGGCAGGTCACCCGCCGGCGGCACGATGAAGAGGTTGCGGACGAAGAGGTTCTGCCAGGCCAGCTCGTGGATGAACCGCACGGGCAGCCGGTAGGCCGGCGACGCGCCGGCGTAGAGATCCTGGACGAAGAGCTCGGTGCCCCCCAGGTGCGCCAGCAGGTCCCGCCGCAGCGCGTCGTAGTGCTCCGCGCCGAGCGGCCGGTTCACCTCGCCCCACCAGATATGCGGATCGCTCGACGGCTCCTTGACGACGAACTTGTCATTGGGCGAGCGGCCCGTGTGCGCGCCCGTGCGGCAGACCAGCGGACCGGCCGCCGCAATCACGCCCTCGCCCCGCCGGATCGCGTGCTCGTAGAGCGCCGCGGGTGGGAGGTTCCAGTGCACCGGACCCGTGGTGTGGACCCCGCTGGCTGTCAGCCCGTGGGTCGGCCCCGCCTGTATCGTGCTCATGTTCTGACGACTCCCCAGTAGGCCGCGCGCCCCGTGGGCGCGCCGGCCCCCATTGCCACCGGCCCGCCTCGGCCGGACTCAAATCCAAGGATCGTACCGACTCGGATCACGCTAAGTCAATAAGAGCGATACGTTTGGCCCGCGCCTGTTACAATCCCGGTAAACACGACCGGGCGCCGCCCCGTAACCATGCCAGGACGACCGACCGCCGAGACCGCTCCGCGCCCCCCCGGCCGTGCCGGGGACACCGGCCCCTCGCCCGCCTCCGTCATCGCGGCGGACATCAAGGGCCTGGTGGCCGACGCCCGGATGGACGAGGCCCGGGATCGGTTCGGCGCGCTGGTGACGGTCCTCCAGCGCCGGGCGTTGCGCATCGCGTTTCATTACCTGCGCGACGCCGCCGACGCCGACGAGGCCGTCCAGGACGCCTTCGTCAAGGTGTTCCTGCACATCGGGCAGTACCGGGAAGACCTGTCGTTCGACGTCTGGTTCACCCGGATCCTGGTCAATGCCTGCCTGGACCGGTTGAAGAGCCGCAACCGCCAGCAGCGCTGGCTGGTCGATCCGGCCGACGACAGTGGCATGCGCCCGGTCGAACAGGTACCGGGCGCCGAGGTGTCGAGCGAGCGCCGCGTGCTCGCCCGGGAGCGGTGGGAACAGTTGACGCGAGCCGTGGAGACGCTGCCCGATCGCCAGCGACTGGTGTTCACCCTGAGCCACCTCGAAGAGCAGACGGCGACCGAAATCAGCGAGGCGACCGGCATGAGCCCCGCCACCGTCCGCGTGCACCTGTTCCGGGCCCTCCGGAAGCTCCGGGCGTTGCTGGGAGACGAAAACGTATGAGCCTGCGTGAACTCCACGTCCCACCGGAACGGCTGGCGGCTCTGGCCCTCATCGCGACCCGCGAGGTCGCCGACGCGGAAGACCACGACGCGCTGGCGCACGCCGCGACCTGCGCCGAGTGCGGCTGGCACCTGGCCCGGCTCACCGCCGATCTCGACGACCTCCGGCTCGAGGCCGAGGCCGAGGCCGACGCCCACTTCGACCCCGCCGCGCTGGCGGCGCAGCGCGCCCGCATCATGGACGGCGTGGCGGCCCTCGTCACCTCCCCGCGCGTCGTCCGGTTCCCGGCCAGCCCCCGGCGGTCGTCTTTGCCCGTTGGCGGCGTCAACCGGCGCTGGGTCAGCATGGCGGCAGCCGCCGGCCTGATCATCGGCCTGCTCACCGGCCAGCTGGTCCACCTCCTGCCCGGCGTGGCACCGGCCGCGCCAAACCCCGTCCCCGTCGCCCTCGACCGCATTGGGCCGGTGCGCCCGGCCGAGAACACGCCGGCCATCGTCCAGGCCCGCGCGACCCTCAGTGACGAGGAGCTGCTCAACGAGATCGACGCGGCCGTCCAGCTCCGGCGTGCGGCCGAGCTCCGCGCCCTCGACGCCCTGACCCCGTCGCTGGCCGAAATCCGGTAAGATCGGCTCAGTGCCATCGCTGATCTTCCGCAAGGGCCTCGACCTCAAGCACGAGGTCGCCGGCACGCTCGCCGCCAGCTACCACTCGCCGCTCGTCCAGCAGATGAAGGCCGACGGCTACCGGTTCGTGTCCGGCCGGCTGACCGTCCACCTCGCCCGGGAATTCGGCTTCTGCTACGGGGTGGACCGGGCCGTGGACTACGCCTACCAGGCGCGGCGGCGGTTCCCGGACCGGCCGATTTTCCTCACGGGCGAGATCATCCACAACCCGCACGTCAACGACCAGTTGCGGTCCCAGGGCATCCGCTTCCTCAGCGACCCCCACGAGGACCCGGCCGCCCTTGGCGCCGACGACGTCGTCATCCTGCCGGCCTTCGGCGTGCCCATTGCCGACCTCGCGGCGTTCGACCGGCAGGGCTGCACCCTCGTGGACACGACCTGCGGGTCGGTCCTGAACGTCTGGAAGAACGTGAAGCGATACGCCCAGGACGGCTTCACGTCGATCATCCACGGCAAGCACTGGCATGAGGAAACCCGGGCCACGGCCTCGCAGGCCCTGAACTTCCCGGAGGGCCGGTACCTCGTCGTGCTCGACCGCGAGGAAGCGGGCATCGTCTGCGACTACATCCGCACCCCCTCGCCCGGGGCCCGCGAGGCGCTCATCGAGCGGTTCGCGGCCGCCGCCTCCCCTGGGTTCGACCCCGATCGCGACCTCGCCCACGTCGGTTGTGCCAACCAGACGACGATGCTGAGCTCCGAGTCACTGGCCATCGGGGAGATGTTCCGCGAGGCCATGCAGGCGCGGTACGGCGAGGCCGAGCTTGCCGGGCGATTCCGGGCCTTCGACACGATCTGCAGCGCCACCCAGGATCGCCAGGACGCCATCCTCGAGTTGCTGGCCACCGAACCGCTCGACCTCATGGTGGTCATCGGGGGCTACAACAGCAGCAACACCTGCAACCTGGCCCGGATCGCGGCGGCGCGCGTGCCCACCTACCACGTCTCCGATCCCGAGGCGCTCCTCTCGGCGCGCGAGGTCCGGCACCGCTCGGTGACCGAGAAGCGTGAGGTCGTGGCCACCGACTGGTTGCCCGCCGAAGGACCGGTCCGGGTCGGCCTGACGTCCGGGGCATCGACGCCGGACAACCTGGTCGAGACCGTCGTCCGCCGCCTGGCGGCGTTCACCGGCGCCTGAGGCTGGCCCGGCAGCCCGGCCGTAAACGGGACTCCCCTGCCTGTCGTAACCCGGGACAGAAGTATGGCAAGCTCCCGTAAGTTGTTCGTTCCACTTGTTTTGTCACTAATCGTCACGGCCACGGCCCTGCCAGCCGCCGCACAGGGCTTCAAGTGGTGGCAGGACGATCACTTCCAGCAGGAGCTGAACCTCAGCCCGGACCAGGTGTCCCGCATCGACAAGGTGTTCGAGGACGCCCGCCCGGACCTGCGCGCCCAGAAGCGGGCGCTCGACAAGCTCGAGGACGAGCTTTCGGCGATGGTTGCCGAGGCGCGGGCCGGCGAGGCCGAGGTTGCCGCCTTCGTGGAGCGGGTGGAGGACGCGCGGGCCGACCTCTCGAAGACCCGCACCCTGATGCTCTACCGCATGCGGCGCATCCTGAGCGACGATCAGCACGTCAAACTGCAGGCGCTCTTCGAACAGCACGAGCGCGAGCGGCACGGCAAGAAGCCCCCGCGGCAGTGACGGGCGGCCGGGGAACACCGGCCGCCGGCGCCCTGGCGCCCGCCCGGCCTTCCACGCATGCACACCGCCCACACTCGGTGGCGGCCCCGCGGCGCGACGGGGCGGCCGCCGTTCGCGACCCGGGGAACCGGGCCGCCCGTTTCACGAGTGCGCGCCCACACGGAATCGAATCGGAATCGAAGGTCATGAGCAGGGTTGCACGAATCGTAGTCGCCGCGGCGCTGGCCGCCTGGCCCGTCGTGGCGGGCGCCCAGACGCGCGGCGTGTCCGCGCCCGCCGCGGCGCGCACGGACGCGCTCGTCCAGGAGGCACTCGACCGGTACCAGCAGGGCCTGCAGGCCCAGCAGTCCCCCGAGGCCGCCATGCCGGGCCTGCAGCAGTTGCAGTCCGGGGGGCGACGCGAGCTCCGTATGGCCGACGCCGTGGAGCTGGCCCTCCAGCAGAACCTCGACATCGCCGTGGAGCGCATGACGCCCCAGGCGGTGGACCTCCAGATTGCCGGGCTGCGGAACTCCTACCACCCCGTGGCCAGCTCGACGCTCGGCCAGCGTGACCAGACCAACCCCGCCACCAACCAGTTGAACGGCGGCAACAGCGTCAAGAACCAGACCACCACGTACAACGTCGGCCTGAGCCAGGCCGTGCCGTGGATGGGGGGCAACTTCGCCCTCTCCTGGAACAACGTGCGCCAGGAGACCAACAGCACGTTCTCGACGTTCAACCCGAGCTTCAACACGCAGCTGACGGCCGCCTACACGCAGCCGCTGCTCCGCGGCCTGTTCATCGACAACACGCGGCAGCAGCTTGCCATCACCCAGATCAACCGCGAGGTGGCCGAGGAGACGCTGCGCGCCACCATCACCAGCACGCTCGCCAACGTGCGCAACGCCTATTGGGATCTGGTCTTCGCGCGCAGCAGCGTGGACGTCGCCCGCCGGGCGCTGTCGCTGGCCGAGAAGCTGGTCGAGGACAACAAGGCGCGGGTCGAGGTCGGCACGCTGGCGCCCATCGACGTCGTGCAGGCGGAGGCCGAGGCCGCGACCCGGCGCCAGACGCTGGCGTCGGCCGAGGCGACGCTGCAGACGGCGTCCCTGACGTTGAAGCGGTACATCGTCAGCGGGACGGACGACCCGCTGTGGCGCCAGGAGATCGTGCCGGTCGACACCCCGTCGCTCGAGCCGGCGCCGTCCGACATCGAGGGCGCCGTGCGGCACGCGCTCGAGAACCGCACCGACCTGGTGAGCGCCCGGAAGAACCTCGAGTCGACCGACGTCACGATCCGCTACTTCCGGAACCAGGCACTGCCCGCGCTCGACCTGAACGCCAGCTACGGCGCGACGGGCCAGGGCGGCATCCGGACCGAACGCAATGGCCTTGGCGGATCCATCTCGAACGTGATCCCCGGCGGGTACGGCGACGCCCTCAGCCTGCTCGCCAACCGGGACTTCCCCACGTGGAACCTCTCGGTGACGATGAGCTACCCCATTGGCGGGAGCAACTCGCAGGCCCAGTACGCCCGGGCGCGCGTGCAGCAGAACCAGTCGATTGCCCGCCTCCGCGCCCTCGAGCTCCAGGTGGCCACCGAGGTCACCAACACGGCACTCACGGTGCAGAGCAACCTGAAGCGGGTCGAGGCGGCCGGGGCCGCGCGCGAACTCGCGCAGCGGCGGCTCGAGGCGGAGCAGAGCAAGTTCGAGGTCGGCCTCTCCACCAACTTCTTCGTCGTCCAGGCCCAGCGTGACCTGGCGGACGCGGAGAACGCGGAGCTGCGGGCGCTGGCCGACTACCGCAAATCGCTCGTGAACTTCGAGCGCGTGCAGGAGGCCCCCGGCGGCGGCGGGGGCGGGGGCGGGAGCTTCTAGTGGACGGCGTGCACCGATTCAGGACTGCCTGGGGCCGGGGGGCCCCGCGAGACATCGGCCGCGACAACCGGGCGGCCGGGACTGATTTCTGGCAGACACGCCGCTAGGGCCGGCGGAGACAGCGAAGGCACTCATATGCGCAAAGTCGTGATGATCGCAATCGTGACCGTGGTGGCAGCCGGTTCGGCCGCCTACTTCGGCCTGTTCTCGCGGGAGCAGGCCGCGGCCGCGGCCGGCGCCCAGCAGGGCCCCGGCGGCGCCGGCCGTCGTCCGGGCGGCGGCGGGGGCGGCGGCTTCGGGCCCTTCGGGGGCGGCGGCGGCTTCCGTACGCCGATGACCGTCCAGTACGGCACCGTCGGGCGGGGCACGGTCTCCTCCGAGCTGACCGTCGTGGGCAACCTCATTGGCGCCCAGACCGTGGACGTGGCCCCGAAGACGGGCGGCCGGCTCCAGTCGGTGAACGTCAAGCTCGGGGACGCGGTCGGCCGCGGGCAGCTGATCGCCAAGCTCGAGGATCGCGAGATCGTCGAGCAGGTCAAGCAGGCGGAGGCGTCGTACCAGGTGGCCCAGGCGACGATTCGCCAGCGCGAAGCCGACCTGAAGTACGCCGAGACCAACCTCGATCGGTCACGCAACCTCTACGAGCGCCAGCTCCTGCCGAAGCAGAGCCTGGACGACGCCGATGCCCGCTACACGGCGGCGGTCGCGCAGCTCGACCTCGCGCGCGCGCAGTTCGCGCAGGCCGAGGCGCGCCTCGAGGAGCTCCGGATCAACCTCGCCAACACCGAGGTCCGCTCGCCGGTCAACGGCTTCGTCGGCAAGCGCAACGTCGACGCCGGCGCGTGGGTCTCGCAGAACGCCCCGGTCGCCTCGGTCGTCGAGATCTCGTCGCTGCGGCTGGTCGCCAACGTCGTCGAGAAGGACCTGCGTTACGTGCAGGCCGGCGACCCCGCCGTCGTCGCGGTCGACGCCTACCCCGGTGAGGAGTTCAAGGGCCGCATCGCGCGCGTCGCGCCGGTGCTCGATCCCGCCACCCGCACCGCGGAGATGGAGATCGAGATCCCGAACAGCGACAACCGCCTGAAGCCCGGGATGTATGCGCGGGTGGAGCTCCAGGTCGAGGAGCACACGAACACCCTTGTGGTGCCGAAGTCCGCGGTCGTCGACTACGACGGCCAGCGCGGGCTCTTCAAGGCCAGCGAGGAGCAGCGGGCCGTGTTCGTGCCGGTGAAGATCGGCATCGAGGAGCCTGACAAGGCCGAGATCCTGGACGGCGTCGCCGAGGGCGACCGCATCGTCGTCGACGGCGCCGGCTCGCTGCGCGCCGACGATCAGCTGATCGACGCGGCGGCCGCGGCCGCGGACCGTCCCGGCGCGGGGGGCGGCCAGCCCGGCCAGGGCCGCCGGCCGAATGGCGGCAACCGCCAGGGCGGTCAGGGCCCCGGGCAGGGCCAGCGGCCGCAGAACCCGAGCCACTAGCGACAGGCCCGCTGACAGGTGCGGCGCCGGCAGGGCCGGCCCCGGGAGCAGGGACGCGACACCAGTGAGGATCGTTCGATGAGCATTCCGCGGATAGCCATTCACCGCCCGGTGACGATGTTCATGATCAGCTTCGTCGTCGTGCTGCTGGGCGCGATCTCGCTGACCCGGCTGCCGGTCGACCTGATGCCGGACATCGAGTACCCCAGCCTCACGGTCCGCGTGAACTACAGCGGGGTCGGGCCCCTCGAGATGGAGGAGCTCGTCACGCGCCCCATCGAGCAGGCCGTGAGCGCGGTCGCGGGCCTCGACCAGATCAACTCCTCCTCGTCGGAGGGGTCGAGCGTGGTGCGGCTGAACTTCCTGTGGGGCACCGACCTGAACGAGGCCGCCGACGAGGTGCGCACGCGCGTCGACCGCATCCGCGGCCGCCTGCCCGAGGACGCCGACGCGCCGACGATCTTCAAGTTCGACTCGAACGCCATGCCGATCATGACGGTGGGCGTCGAGGGTGACTACGACGTCGTCGCGCTGCGTGAGCTCGCCGAGCACGACCTCTCGCCGCGCATGGAGCGCGCCGCCGGTGTCGCGTCGGTGACGATCAGCGGCGGCCTGCGCCGGCAGGTGCGCGTGGACCTCTCGCGCGAGAAGATCACGGCCCTGAACCTCTCGGTGGACCGGGTCGTCCAGATGCTCCGCACCGAGAACCAGAACATCCCGCTCGGCGAGATCGACGAGTCGACCCGCACCTTCCTGCTGCGCAGCCCCGGCCAGTTCACGAATCTCGACGAGATCCGTGACCTCGTGGTCATGACGCGTGCCGGAGTGCCGGTCTACCTCCGCGACATCGCCGACGTCCGTGACGGCACCGAGGACCGCCGGTCGATCACCCGGATCAACGGCCGCCCCGGCGTGCAGATGCGCGTCACGAAGCAGTCGGGCACCAACACCATCCAGGTGGCCGACGCCGTGCGCAAGGAGATCGAGCGCATCAACATCGAGGTGCCCGGCGTCAAGCTGACGGTGCTCGACGACCAGTCGGAGTTCATCTCGCAGTCGATTGCCGCCGTGCGGGAGGCCGCGCTCTTCGGCGCCGGCCTCGTCATCCTGGTGATCTTCGCGTTCCTGCGGAACATCCGGTCGACGCTGATCATCTGCGCCTCGATCCCGATCTCGATCATCGGCACCTTCGCCCTGCTCTACTTCGGGGGGTACACGCTCAACACGCTGACCTTCGGCGGCCTCGCGCTCGGGGTCGGCATGATCGTCGACGCCTCCATCGTGGTGCTCGAGAACACGTACCGCCACCTCGAGATGGGCAAGGACCGGATGACGGCCGCCCTCGAGGGCAGCGAGGAGGTCTGGTCGGCCATCCTGGCCTCGGCGCTGACGCACGTCGCGGTGTTCGTGCCGATGTTCTTCCTGAGCGGCATCTCGAGCATCATGTTCGGCCAGCTCGCCGCCGTGGTGGTCTTCTCGCTGGTGATGTCGCTCTTCGTCGCGGTGACGATCGTGCCGGTGCTGTGCTCGCGGCTGCTCCAGCTCGAGCGGCCGGCCGAGGAGCGCCGGGGCCCGCTCGGGGCCCTCTACGGCGTCAGCGAACGCGGACTCGCCTGGCTCGACGCCCGCTACCAGTCCCTCCTCCACCTCGCGCTGCACCACCGCCCGACCGTGTTCGCCACGGGCGGCACGCTCTTCGTCGCCGCACTGCTCCTGCTCCCGCGGGTCGGCTTCGAGTTCCAGCCCACCACCGACGAAGGCCAGGTCCGCGTGGACGCCGAGCTCGCCGTCGGCACCCGCATCGAGGTGACCGAGGCCGTGCTGACGCGCCTCGAGAACGAGATCCGCGCCAGCGTGCCCGAGGCCACGATGCTCATCACCCAGGCGGGTGGCGGCGGGTTCGGCAACTCGTCCACCCACCGCGGCAACATCGACGTCCGCCTCGTGCCGAAGGACGAGCGGCAGCGCTCGAGCGACGACATCGCCCAGGCGCTCCGCCGCGAGCTCAACGGGCTCCCCGGCGTCGTCGTCCGGACCCGGCCGTCCGGCGGCATGATGATGCGGGGCATGGGCGGCAACAACGGCGGCAGCCGCTTCTCGGTCGAGGTCCGCGGTCACGACCTGGCCGAGTCGAAGCAGCTCGCGCAGGACCTGAAGACCCTGATGGACGCCACACCCGGCATTGCCGACTCGCGCCTGAGCCGCGAGGAAGGCCGTCCGGAGATTGCGGTGCGCGTCGACCGCGACAAGGCCGCGCTTCTGGGCCTCACGGTGACCGGTGTCGCCAACACGATCCGGACCAACGTCGCCGGCACCCAGGCCGCGATGTACCGTGAGGACGGCAACGAGTACCCGATCATCGTGCGCCTCCGCGAGGAAGACCGCGGCGAGCTTGCCTCGGTGGGCGACGTGCTGCTCAGCACGCCTGGCGGCCAGGTGCTGCCTGCCAAGAACGTGATGGTCACCGACCGCGAGCTTGGGCCGGTGCAGATCGACCGGAAGAACCAGGAGCGCATCCAGCGTGTGGACGCCGAGGTCGAGACGACCCTCAGCACGGCGGTCCAGGCGGTGCAGGACCGGCTGGGCGCCCTGAACATCCCGCAGGGGTTCCAGGTCGGGTTCGGCAACGAGGTCGAGGAGCAGAACCGCTCGTTCCGGGAGCTCCAGCTCGTGCTGGTCCTCGCCATCGTGCTCGTCTACACCGTGATGGCCTCACAGTACGAGTCGCTGCGCGACCCGTTCATCATCATGTTCTCGGTGCCGATGGCCGCGATCGGCGTGGTCGGCGCCCTGCTCCTGACCGGCACCGCCTTCAGCATGCAGGCCTACATCGGCGTCATCATGCTGGCGGGCATTGTCGTCAGCAACGCGATCCTGCTGGTGGACTACACGAACACGCTGCGCCGGCGCGACAACATGCCCCTGCGGCAGGCCGTCGAGCTTGCCGGCCGCAACCGGCTCCGCCCGATCCTCATGACGACGCTGACCACGGTGCTCGGCCTGGTGCCGATGGCTCTCGGGATCGGCGAGGGCTCGGAGCTGCAGGCGCCCCTCGCCCGCGTGGTGATCGGCGGCCTGCTGACGTCGACGCTGGTGACGCTCGTGTTCGTCCCGGCCGTCTACACGCTGTTCGAGGAAGGCTGGCGCGGCATCTTCCGGCGGACGCAGTCGCACGCCTGATCCGACGGGCCACAGTCCTCACGGAGTCCCACGGGCGGCGCTCACGCGCCGCCCGTTCGTTTGTACGGCCAGTCCAGCCTTCTACCCACCTCACGCGTGGCGCAGTCCGTGATGGGACGCGGCGGCCCCTCACGGCGCCGCCCGACCAGAACCCATCTCAAGATGGGGGCGTCGCACCGAGGGCGGCGAGGCGCCCGTCTGGCCAGGCGCGACAACCGAGAAGACCGGGAGTACTAGAGGGAGGAGCCACGCCGCCAGGCGGGAGGCATCGCGGGCCGAATGCCGGCCACATTCATGAGATGGGTTCTAGGCTTCCGGTGGCAGCGCGGCCAGCAACTCCGCCACGGTCCGGCGCGTCACCGGGTCCACCCAGTCCGCCGCGATCTCCGCAAGCGGCGCGAGCACGAACCGGCGGTCGCGAAAGCGCGGGTGTGGCACGGTCAGGCCAGGCTCGTCGAGCACGAGCCCGTCGTACAGGATGAGATCCAGGTCAAGGGTGCGCGGCGCGTTCGTGTAGGGCCGCTGCCGGCCGGCCTCGCGCTCGATGGCCAGGAGCGCGTCGAGCAGCGCCAGCGGGCGGAGGGGGGTGACGCCGGTGATGGCGCCGTTCAGGTACCGCGGATCGCCGGGCGAGGTGCCCACGGGCGTGGTGTCGTGCCAGCGTGACTGGCGGATGTCGGCCAGGCACGAGGCCAGCCGCCGGACGGCGGCCGCGAGGTGGGCCTCGCGGTCCCCCAGGTTGCTGCCCAGGGCGACCGCGACACGGGGCATGTCCTTACTCGAGCCAGCGCGCGCCGAGCACGACGCCACGGCGCTCGGTGCCGGGGAGCGGCGTGCCGATCAGGTCGGTGCGGCCCGCTGCGGCCTGCTCGAAGATCCGCTTCTGCTCGAGCATCTCGCCGAGCACCACCTTCAGCATGTTGCGGTGCCGGGCGTGGGTCATCTGCGCAAGGCGCGGGCTCCACTTCTCCACGAAGGCCCCCTGCAGCCGCGCGTCCTCGGCCGCGACCTCCGACATGCCCGCCGCGCCCTTCGCCGACGGCTTCACGGTCGGCGCCGGCGGATCGGCCGGAATCTCCGCGCCGACGTCGAGTAAGGCGTGGCCCACCCAGCTCACGTGGGCCTCCTCGCGGTTCAGCACGTACTGGTACGCGTTGTTGATGTCGTAGTCCGAGACGAAGGTGGCGGAGGCCTCGTGCCGCTGCAGGAGGGCGAGCCGCTCGGTATAGAAGTCCCGGAGTAGCTGCTGCAGTTCGTTCGGAGTCACGCCTTCTGCTTTTCCTTGCAGGTGATGCACACCCGCGTCCAGGGGATCGCGTTCAGCCGCGCCTCGGCGATGGGTTCGCCACAGTCACGGCAGATGCCGTAGGTGCCCTTGTCGATCCGGACAAGGGCCTCGTCGATGGCCTGCAGGATCTTCGCGTCGGTCTGCTTGAGACGCAGGTGGATGTGGACTTCGTTGTTGCCGGAGGCCTGGTCGGCCATGTCGCCCTGACGCCCGTTGTTGTGTTCCATGGACGTCTGGATGGGCCGAACGCCGGCGGTCTGGACGAGCTCCGCCCGCTTCTGCAGGAGGGCGTCCTTGTAGGTCGCGAGCTTCATCTACTCCCACTCCGACGGGACCCGCCCCTGACAGGCAGGTCAACACCCCATCGTATCACGATCCCCGGCGGCAGGCCGGTGCCCCGCTACTCCGCGCGGAGGGTCGCGAGCGGCTTGCGACCCAGCACTTCCCACGACGCCGCCACGCCCACCACGGCGACGATGAGCGACGTGAGCAGCACCGCGGCCAGCGACAGGCCTGGCAAGGGCCGCCACGGGATGTCGAGGGCGAAGCGGCTGATCGCCCATGTCAGGCCCATCGCGCCGATGGCGCCGACCAGGCCCGCCAGCGCCCCCAGCACGCCGTACTCCAGGACGAGGATGGCCGCGATGATCCCCCGCGTGGCCCCGAGCGTCTTGAGGATGGCCGCCTCGTACACCCGGCGGAACTTCGTCATGGCGACGGCCCCGACGAGGATCAGGAGCCCGCTCAGCAGCACCAGGGTGCCGACGACCGTGACCGCCAGCGTGACGTTGTCGACGACCGTCCGGATCGTCTCGAGCATCTCCCGCCCGTCGATGACCGTCACGTTGGGGTAACGCGACACGAGCCCGCTCTGGAGCGCGGAGCGATCGGCCACCGCGGAGGGTCCGCGCAGGAACGCGATGTAGCCATGCGGCGCGTCGTCGAAGATCCCCGGTCGGAAGACGAACATGAAGCCACCGGCACGCCCGTCGGACCAGTCCACATGGCGCACGCTCGTGACCCGCGCCTGCACCGCGCGGCCCAGGACGTCGAAGCGCATGGTGTCGCCGACCTGGATGCCGAACCGGTCCTGGATGCTCTCCTCGATCGACACCTCACCCGTTGCCGACGGCGTGTCGTCCCAGAACGTGCCGGCGACGACGGTCTCGTTGCGCTCCAGGGCCGGGCGGTAGGTGACCGTGTACTCGCGCGCCAGCGAACCGCGGCCGCGCACGTCCTCGTAGTTCTCCAGCGAGATGTCGCGGCCCTCGACGCCGGTGACCCGCGCCCGCAGCACTGGAATCAGGCGCGCAGCCGGCGCGCCCTCCGCCTGCCGGCCGTCGAGGAGCGCGCGCACGCCCTCGACCTGGTCGCGCTGGATGTCGATCAGGAACAGGTCCGGCGCGTCGGCCGAGAACTCGAGCGTGAACTCGCTGATCAGGTTCTGCTGCAGCGCCCGCACGCCGATGATGAAGAAGCTGCCGAGGCCCACGGCCAGCAGCACAATCCGGGCCTGGCTCCCGGGGCGGCTGATCTGCCGCACCGCGTGCCTCAGCGGGAACGAACCCGCCGAGGCCAGCGGGGTGATCGCCCGTACCAGCGCCATGCCAGCGAGGTGCAGGACGAGCGCGGTCACCGCGAACCCGCCGGCGACGATCGCGCCCACGCGCACGGAGCCGGCCTGCCACACGGTCAGGGCCACCAGGCCCGCGACCACGAGCCCGATCACCACGATCTGCAGCGGGTCGGCACGGCCGGAGCGCGGCTCGTCCCGCAGCAGGAGCGACGGCTTGACGTGGCGCACGTCGAGGAGCGGGACCAGCGAGAAGAGGACCGAGACGAGCAGCCCGATGCCAAGCCCCTGCGCGACCGCCGCGGTGGTGAGGCCGTAGTGCACCTCGATGCCCGGCGTCGCCGCGGCGGCCAGCGTGGCCGGCACGGCGGCAATCGCGAGGCCCGCCAGCACCACGCCAAGCAGGCTGCCTGCCAGGCCCAGCACGAGGATCTGCGTCATGTAGATCGCCAGCAGCTGCGACGACCGGGCGCCGAGGCACTTGAGCACGGCAATGCTCTTCAGCTTCTGCTGCACGAACACGCGCGTGACGCTCGACACGCCGATGCCGCCGAGGATCACGATCACGAGGCCGACCAGGCTCAGGTAGTTCTCCGCCCGCCCGAAGTCCTCGCCCACGTCGTCCTCGGTCGCCTTGTACGACCGGACGCGCGCGTACTGGTTCGCGAAGTCGGCACGGAGCGTCGTGACGAGCGCGTCGAGCGCCGGTTCCGGCACCTGCACCAGCCGCTGGTACGAGGCCCGGCTGCCGAACGCGAGCAGCCCTGTCTGTCGCAGGTCGGCGAGGTCGACGAAGACGCGTGGGCCCAGGCTGAAGGCGCCGATCCGGCGACCCGGCTCCCGCTCGACGACGCCGCGAATCTCGAACTGCCGTTCGCCGATGAGCAGCCGATCGCCGACCTGCACGCCGAGCTGCGCCAGGAGCTCGGGCCGCACCACCGCCCCGCCGCCCTCGAGCAGCGTGTGGCTGTACGGCTGTCCGCCCGCGAGCTCCAGCGCGCCGTAGTACGGGTAGCCGGACTCGATGCCCTTCAGCTCCACCATGCGGGTGGTGCCGTTGGGCCGCGCCTCGGCGCGGGCCATGGTCGCGATCTCGATCGCCTCGAGGCTCGTGGCGCCGGCGGTCGCGAGGCGCTGGTTGATGGTGGCGATCAGGTCGTCGGGCAACGCGCGGTTGCTCGAGATCAGCGCGTCGGCGCCGATCAGGGCCCGTGCCTCGCCGGCGAACACCTGCCGCACGCTCTGGATCACGGAGCGGAGCGCGACGATGGCGCCGACGCCGATGGAGATGCAGATGAAGAAGAACAGCAGCCGGCGCCACGACGCCCGCATCTCGCGGACCGCCATCGCCGCGACGAAGGTCACGGCCGCGCCCCGGCCGCCGGGGGCCCGACCACGGCGGTCGTCTCCTCCACCACGGGACGCCCGTCGCGCAGCGTGAGCCGCGCGTCCGCGAGGTCGGCGATGGACGGATCGTGCGTGACCAGCACGAGGGTGGCCTGCCGCGACGCCTTGACCGCCAGCAGCAGATCCAGGATGTGCCGGCCGTTGGTGCTGTCGAGATTGCCGGTCGGTTCGTCCGCCAGGATCAGCGGCGGATCATTGGCCAGGGCCCGGGCAATCGCCACGCGCTGCTGCTCGCCGCCCGAGAGCTGCGACGGATAGTGGTGTCCCCGGTCGTGGAGTCCCACTTCGTCGAGCAGGCGCTGCGCGCGCGCCCGCGCGTCGCGGCGCCCCGCGATTTCCATGGGCACCAGGATGTTCTCGAGCGCGGTGAGCGAGGGCACCAGGTGGAAGAACTGGAACACGAAGCCGATCTTCTCGCCGCGGAGCCGCGCGAGCGCGTCCTCGTCCAGGCCCGTGATGTCGGTGCCCGCAATCTCGATGCGGCCGCCGGAGGGCGCGTCGAGCCCGGCAATCAGCCCGAGGAGCGTCGACTTGCCGCTGCCCGACGGGCCGATGATGGCCAGCAGCTGCCCATCAGGGACCTCGAGGTCCATCGGATGCAGGATGGTCAGCGGCCGTCCACCGCTCTGGACGGTCTTCGAGACGCCGGTGAGCCGAATCATCGGGTGGCGGGCTCCGTGGGCCGGGACAGCGCGGGCTCGAGGGCCTGCCAGATGGTGTCGGCCACCACCTCCGCGCCGCGGGTGTTGGGGTGGATGCCGTCCCCCTGGTTGAGGGCCGCATCGCCGGCGACGCCCTGCAGGAGGAAGGGCACGAAGATCAGGTCGTACTCACGGGCCAGGTCCCGGTAGACCTCACGAAAGCGCGCGGTGTAGTCCGCGCCGAAGTTCGGCGGGGCTTCCATGCCGGCCAGCACCACCCGGATGTCCCGAGCCCTGGCCCGCTCGATGATGGTGGTGAGGTTCGCCCGCAGATCGTCGGGGCTCAGGCCGCGGAGGCCGTCGTTGCCGCCGAGGGCGACAACGAGCACCTCGACCGGCCCCTCGAGCACCCAGTCGAGCCGTCGCAGCCCACCCGCCGACGTGTCACCCGAGACGCCGGCGTTGACGACCTCGTACTCGTATCCGGCGGCGTCGAGCCTGCCCTGGATCAGCGACGGGTAGCTCTCCGAGACGGGCAGGCCGAGCCCCGCTGTCAGGCTGTCGCCGAGGAAGACGATGCGTGGGCGGGTGGACGGCGTCTCGGCGCGGGCGTCCGCGGCGGCGGCGGGCGCGGCGGGCGGTGCCGCCGTCGCCGGCGGGCCCGCAGGCTCGCTGCCGCCACAGCCCGCCGTCAGGCCCAGCGTGAGGAGAAGACCGAGAAGCTTCCGCGAGGACACAATCGTACGATTATACGAGCGGGTCCTCGCGGGCGTTTCCCCGGGGGCTTACGCCGCCTGTGCGTAGCTCCCCACCTCGGCGCCGGCGGCCGGACGCGCCGCGGTCGGGCCCGGCTGGCGCCGTGCACCGGCACCAACGAGCGCCTCGAGCTCGCCGGCACTGCGCCGCGCGGACTCGGCGTAGCCGTTCAGCTCCTCGCTGGCGGCCGCCGCCTCCTGCGCCGTGCCCGCCGCACGCTGCGTGATGCTGTCGATCTGCGACAGGGCCTGCGCCACCTGCTGGATCCCGGTGGTCTGCTCGCGGCTCGCGCCGTGCACGTCGGTCACGAGCGCCCGCATCGTGCGCACGTGCTCCGCGATGCCCGTGACCGCCCTGGCCACCTCGCCCACCTGCCGGGACCCGGTGTGGGTCGACTCGACCGAGCGTTCGATCAGGGCCGCCGTGTCCTTGGCCGCCTGCGCGGCACGCTGCGCCAGGTTCCGCACCTCGTCGGCAACCACCGCGAACCCCATGCCGGCCTCGCCGGCCCGTGCGGCCTCGACCGCCGCATTCAGCGCGAGCAGGTTCGTCTGGAACGCAATCTCGTCGATCGTCTTGATGATGCGCGACATCTGCTCGGCACCCGCCGTCAGCTCGCGCATCGCGTCGACGGACCCGTCGAGCAGCCGGCGCGACTCCGCCATGCTCTCGTCGACGGTGCCAGCCAGCTGCAGGGCGCGGTCCGCGCGCTCGGCGTTCTGGCGGGCCATCGCCGCGACTTCCTCCATCGACGCCGACGTCTCCTCGACGGCCGCCGCCTGCGAGGTGGCGCCGTTCGAGAGCACCCCGGCCTCCCCGGCCAGTTGCGCCGCCGAGGCCGAGACGTGATCCATCGTCTCGCGCAGATCCGCGGTGCTCCGGGAGATGCGGCGGGAGAGGCCTTCGGACGTCCGGAAGCTCCACAGCACGCAGCCCGCGATGGCCAGCAGCGCCAGCCCCGCGCCCCACTGGACGTACCCCTGGAGGGCCGCCAGCCAGGCCGCGGCCTGATCGGCGTCCGCCAGCGCGGCCGCGCGCGCCTGCTCCTGGACGTCCTCGACCAGCCCCACCGACTCGGACCGGATGGGCGAGTACAGCGTGTAGTACGCCTGCGCCGCCGCGACGGGATCGGTCTCGATCAGTTCCAGGACCTGCTCCTCGGCGGGATCGAGCCGCGACTTGTCGAGCGCCTCGATCTTCGCGAAGGCCTCGCGGTAGTCCTCGGCCCCCTCGAGCTCCAGGAGCATCGCCACCGTCGCCTTGAACTGCTCGTCGGCCTGCGCCTTCGCGGTGAACTCCTCCTTGCGCGACGGATCCAGCAGGGCGCCGCGCATCGCGTTGCCCATCTCGAGCTGGCGCAGCCGCACGTCGTCGGCGGCGGCCGACACGCGGGCCAGGGTGGCCGTGTGGGTCAGGGCGTCCCGCGCCTGGGCCGCCGTGTAGACCACCACCGCCGCGAGGGCGACCGACACCACGAGGCCGACGACGTTCAGGACCACGAGACGGCGCATCAGCGTCGGCTCCAGAGGCCGCGGACCGAGATGCCGCCGCTGATGAAGTAGTCGGGGGCGGCGGCGCTCAGGCCACGCCCCACGGTCACGTCCAGCTGGGCGTCCGGGCCCAGTGGGTGCGTCAGGCCCGTGTTGAAGGTCCAGGCCGGGGTGCCCCCGCGCTCGAGTGCGGAGAACCCGTAGACCTCCCAGTAGCCGCCGAAGCCAGCCACGAGATCGCGCGCCAGCGAGACGCTCATCGAGTGCTGCGCGAACTGGCCGGACGCGTCGCCCAGCGCCGCCGTGTTCAGGTTGCCGGAGACGGCGAAGCCCCGCGCGAGATCGCGGCTCCAGGTGAACTTGACGCCCGTGTCCACCCGATCGCTCGAGACGCCGGCGCTGCCGGTCGGCAGCGAGACCGACGGGATGAGGGCGAGGTCGAACCCGACGCTGTCGGCGTGGGCCAACTCGATCTTGGCCGCCACGTCGAGGTCGGCCGCACCCGTGTGGCGCGCGACGCCGGGCAGCTGCTCGCTGACGAGGCCGTCGCTCCCCAGCCGCAGCTCCGTCCAGTCGCTCAGGCCGAGGCGCAGCAGCACCTGCGGCGTGGTGATCGCGCGGGCCCGGTCCGTGCCCCTGCCATCGCTCTCGAACGAGAAGCCGGACTCGAGCTGCCAGACACCGCGGCCGACGACCGTGCTGGACTCCGTGAAGTCGGGCCGATCGGTGACGAGCTCACGCGAAGTGCCCTCGGCCTGCCGGGCCAGGAGGGTGGAGGGGTGGGCGCACACGACGACGAGGGACGCCAGTGCCATGCCGGCGAGCCTGGGGGACATTCGCTACCTGCCTTCGAGATCAGTTCCGGGCCCGGGCGGTCATCACCCGGAATGAGGTAGGAATCGGCAGCCGGCGACGGGGCTTGAGGAAAAAGTGCGCAGCCCTGTCAACGGGCGGCAATGACAAGCGCGGTCGCGTTGTCGGTGCTGCCCGCGGCCAGGGCCGCCTCCACGAGCGCGCGGGACGTCACCTCCGCCTGGGTGTCTGCGCCGAGGATATCCGCCAGCCGGTCGTCGCCGAGGGCCCCGTGCACGCCGTCGCTGCACAGCAGGATCCGATCGCCAGGCTCGAGTACCTCCTCGGTGACCGCCGGGGAGACGTCCTCCCCACCACCCACCACCGAGGTGAGCACGTGCCGCATCGGATGGCCGGCCGGCAGGGCGGCGGGATCCACGCCCGCCTGCACCATCGCCGTCAACCAGGTGTCGTCGCTCGTGAGCTGGGCCAGGCGGCCCCGGCGCCACCGATAGACGCGGGAGTCGCCGATGCTGACCACCGTCATGCGGTCGCCGCTCGTCAACACGGCGACGATCGTCGTGCCCATCCCGTTGAACGCGTCGTGGGTCACGCCCTCGGACCACACCCGCCGGTTGGCCAGCCGGACCGCGGTCAGGAGTCGGTTGGCCGCAGGCGACGCGGCGGCGTCGAAGCCGAACGGCCAGGTCAGGTCGCGCCACTCCCGGCTCTCGGTCACGAACCGCCTGACGGCGTCGACCGCCAGGTGGGCCGCAACCTCCCCGGCGTTGTGCCCCCCCATCCCGTCGGCCACCACGAACAGGCCCAGATCCAGATCCCAGTGCAGCCAGTCCTGGTTCCCCGGGCGCGGGCCGCTGTCCGTCCGGCCTCCGGCAGTCAACTCCATGTGGAAGTTTGAATTATACGCAACTGGATACTTGGTATACTCGCCGCGTGATCAGCGTCGCGCTCCAGCCCGTCGTCGCCCGCGCGACCGCCGCCCTCGAGCGGGGCCAGGTCGCGGCCGCGGCTGAGCTGATCGAACCCGTCCTCGAGTCCGCGTCCCTGCCGAAGGGCGACGAGCTGGCGCTCCGGTGCCTGCTCGTGGAGGCCCTGCTGCTGCAGGGCGAGTTGCAGCGGGCCAGCGCGATCCTGGGGCGGTCGCCGGACACCATTCGAGAAGCGGTGCCACCGGTCACGCTGGCAACGATGTGGCGCCTGCACGGGCGGATTGCCTACGCGCGCGGCGAGCAGTCGCGGGCCATTGCGCTGCACGGCCGGTCGCTCAAGCAGGCGGAGGTGGCCCACGACTCGCGCGCGATCGGCCTCGCCCACTACGAGCTGGGCCTCTGCTACCAGCAGGTCGGCGATCTCACGATCGTGCGGGAGCACATTGCGGAGGCGGCCGCCGCGCTGCACGCCGCGGGCGACCGGCGGCACCTGGCCCTGGTGCACTCGCTCTCCGGCGTGATGCTGGCGCAGTCCGGCCGCTACGAGGAGTCGCACGCCGCCCTGCGCCAGGCCGAGCGCCTGGCCGCCGCGCTCGGGGCCGATGACGTGCTGGCCATCGTCTGCGGCAACCAGGCGAACGTCGCGCTGATCCGGCACCGGCACGAGCAGGCGCTGGCGCTGGCGGAACGCGCGGTGACCCTGCGCGAGAGCCTGGGCCCCGGCCCCGGGCTGTCGGTCGCGCTCGCCAGCCTGGGACAGATCTGCGTGCGGATCGGCAACCTCGAACGCGCCGAGCAGGTCCTGCACCGCGCCCTCGAAGCCCGGAGCGCAGTGAAGTTCCACGAGACCACCGGTGCGGTCTACGACTCGCTGGCGCAGATGTCGCTGATGCGGGGTGACTACGAGCACGCTGCCGAGTACCTGCAGCGTGCCGGCGAGGCCTACGGTGCCTATGGCCGCACGACGAGCCGGTGGTACGAGTGGTCCGTGCGCGTCATCACGGCCCGTCTCGCCACCCGGCGCGGCCGGCCGGACGAGGCGATGGCCATCGCCGACGAGATTGCCCGATCTTCGGCCGCGCCGCCGGCCGAGGCCCTCGAGGCCGAGCTCATCGCCGCCGAGGCGCTGCTGGCGGCGGGCCGCGCCGACGAAGCGGAGCACCGGCTGGGACAGGTCGAGAGCCGGCTCGACCCGCGCTTGACCCCCGGCGCGTGGGGGGAGTTCCTGCGGTTGCGCGGCTCGTTGCGCGCGACGCAGAACCGCACGACGGAGGCGTATCACGACATCGCCCAGAGTTCGAGCGTGTTCGAGCTCGTCGGCGAGCGCTACCAGGCGGCCGTGAGCCAGCTCGCCCTGGGCCGCATGGCGGCGAAGGCCGGCGCCCGCTCGACGGCCAACCGGCACTTCCAGTACGCGGCACAGGTGTTCAAGTCGCTCGGCGCGCATCGCGACCTCGAGGAAGCGCGCGCCGCCATGTCCGCGGAGCAGACGACCGGCACGGGCGAGTACGTGGGGTCGCCCGCCGACGCGGACGACGCGCTCGTCCGCCGGCTGGTGGACGCGGCCGTGCTGCCGGAGCTGCTCGCGCGCGAGCTCGCCGCGGCGCTGCTCGAGGCCGTGTCGGCGGATGTGGCCGTGATCTTCGCGGAGCTGCCCGGCGGCGACGTGCGGCTGATCTCGTCGGCGGGCGCCGACACGGACGGCGCCCGCACGGTGGCGCGCCTCGCGGTCCAGGGCGCGGCCTACGGCGCCGGCACGCTGGTGCTCGAGGCCATTGGCCGTGAGCCGGACGGCCCGCGCGCGATTGCCATCGCGTCGGCGCGCCCGCTCGGGCCGCACCTGCTCCGGCGCATCCGCATGATGGCCGCCGTCGCCCGCCAGGGCTTCGACCTGTGCGGCGCACGCGAGCGCCCGACCCAGGCGATCGACGCGAGTGTGGAGCGCCCGCTCGAACCGCTCCTGCCCGGGTTCGTCTGCGCGAGCGCCGCCATGCACCGCGTGGTCGACCAGATTCAGCGCCTGCAGGGCAACGACCTCACGGTGCTGATCACCGGCGAGAGCGGGACCGGCAAGGAGCTGGTCGCCCGCGCAATCCATGTCGGTTCACCGCGCAGCGCCGCCACCTTCCTGCCCTACAACTGCACGACGACGACACGGGAGCTCGCCGACAGCCAGTTGTTCGGCCATCGGCGCGGCGCGTTCACGGGCGCGGTCTCGGACCAGCCCGGCCTCGTGCGCACCGCCGCGGGTGGGACGTTGTTCCTGGACGAGGTGGGCGACCTGCCGATCGACGTCCAGCCCAAGCTGCTGCGGTTCCTCGAGCACGGCGAGATCATGCCGGTCGGCGAGACGCGCCCCCAGCGCGTGGATGTCCGCGTGCTGGCCGCGACCAACGCCGACCTCGAGCAGCGCGTGGCCGAGGGCAAGTTCCGTGAGGATCTCTACTATCGCCTGAGCGTGATCCGGATCCACGTGCCCCCGCTCCGGCAGCGCCGCGAGGAGATTCCGCACCTCAGCACGTTCTTCCTCCGCGAGGCGTCGGAGCGACTCGGGAAGCCGGACGTGCAGCTGAGCAGCGAGGTGCTCGACCTCTTCTCGCAGTACTGGTGGCCGGGCAACATCCGGCAGCTGCGCAACGAGGTCCAGCGCGCCGTCGCTCTCGCCTCGCCGGGCGGCATCGTCGGGCCGGAACACCTGTCGCCGGACCTGCACGAGGCGGCCCCGCCCGCGGAAGGCGCCGCCTCCCTGCCGCAGGCGCCGGTGACCCTGCGCGGCGGCCAGACGCTCGCGTCGGTGGTGGACGACATCGAACGCAACCTGATTCGCGACACGCTCTCGCGCCACCGGGGAAACATCTCCGAGTCGGCGCGCGCCCTCGGATTGACCCGCCGCGGTCTCTACCTCAAGCTCCGCCGGCTCGGCCTCGAAAGCGCGCCGGAGCCGCATACCAAGTAGCCAGTTTCACGGATACAAGGATACTCAGTATCCAGCCACTGCCCCCCAAAGAGCGTCCACAAGGGTCTTTCAAGTCATCTAAAGACCCAACATGGACACCAGGTATCCAGTCCCAGCCCCGTTTTGCACAGTGGGCCCGAAGTTTGGATTGGGTGGAGACGGATTCGGCCCTTCCTGGGCTGGTCGCCTTGCCTTTTCGGACTCTGACCCTGGGGGTTTACGTGGCTGAGACGAAGTTCCTGATGGCGCCCCGCCGGGCCGCCGCGCCCCGCCACCCGGCACCAGCGCGCTTGACGTGGAAGGACGCCTCGGGCGCGGTGCGCATGGTCTCGGTGGTCGCGCACTGCGTCGACGACGAGCGGGTGACCGTCGACTGCGAGACGTCAATCGCGATTCCGCTCTACCGCCTGGTCCACCTGCAACTCGAGGCACGGGGCAGCGGCGCGGAGACGTGGCCGGTCGACTGGCGGCACCGTCGCCTGCTCTCGGCCGTCTGGCAGGTTGGTCCCTGCCGCCCGACCACCGGCACACCGAGCGGGTATGGCCTGCGCGTGCTGGAAGTCCCGGCGGCCGAGGACGAGACACTCCTCGAGGCGTCCTAGCCCATTGCAGAGTGCAGACTGGCGATGGCAGGCCGGGGAGAGCCTCGCCTGCCGTCGTCCATCTGCCGTCGGCCGGTCTCAGGCGGCCGCGCGCTTTCGCCAGTAACGCGCCAGCCCCAGCCACAACTGATCGAACGGAGCCGCCAGCTCGGTGGAGACCGCGTCGGCCTCGGGCATGGCCTGCCGGACGTCGGCCCGCAGGGCGTGCGTGAAGGCCGCAATCCGCGCGTCGTCGGTGTCGGCGTCTCCGGCCAGCGTGTCGCGGACGAGCGCGGCCTGACGGGCCAGCGTCTCCCGGTACCGCGCGAGGTGTCGCGCGGCGCCCTCCGAAGGGCCGAAGTGCGTCAGGAACAGGCGGACCGGGGACCACGCGCCGATCGTGTCCAGGCTCTCGAGCCATCGCTCGACGTCGATGTCGGGAGGCGGCGTCGGCGCCAGCAGGTAGTCGTAGCTCACGCGGATCCCGCCCGTGTCGCCGACGTACGCCGTGCCGTCGCTCTCGTCGAGGTAGCTCACGTGGTGCACCGCGTGCCCCGGGGTGTACGCCACCCGCATGGGGCGCCGCGCCACCTCGAGGGTCTCCCCGCCGCGCAGTACCTGCACCGCGTCGGCGGGCACGGGGTCGAAGCGCCCCCAGAGCGTGTCCATCTGGTCGCCGTACAGCCGCGTCGCGCTGGCCAGGAGCTTCGTGGGATCGATCAGGTGCGGCGCGCCGCGCTCGTGGACGTGCACCTGCAGGCCCGGCACGCGTGCCGCGATCGTCCCGGACGCCCCCGCATGGTCCAGGTGGATATGCGTCAGTAACAGGGCCCGGACGTCGCCAAGGGACAGCCCGAGGCGAGCGAGGCCGGCCTCGAGCGCCGGCAGGCACGACGTCGGGCCGGGATCCACCAACGCGATGCCGTCAGGGCCCTCGAGGACGGCGGACGCGATCACGTTCGCATGTCCACGGAACTGCAGATCGATGTAGGTCATGACACCTCGAGTGCGACCGGGACACGCCCGGAGGCCGGCCCCAGGCCGACCGGTTGGAGCACGCGGATCGACGCGACGGACTGGACCCGCCACTGCCCGTCGGTCCGCACGAACGTGACGTCGAGTTCACGCGCGTCGAAGCCGTCCCCGGCACCGTCCTCGAAGCGCGCCTCGGCGGTCAGCGAGACGAGCGCGGTCTGTCCGTCCGGCTGCACCACGACCGTCACGTCCACGAAGCGGAGCTCGAGCGCGCGCAGTGACGCGGACACTCGCGCGGCCGCGGCCGTCGCGTCGGCCCGCCCGGCGAGCCGCCCGATGGGCGGTCCAGCGTCGACCTGGACATCCGCGGTGAGTTCGTCCCCGAGCCGCTGCAGCCGCGCCAGGCGCGCGAGGCCCGGCTCTCCCGGCTCGCTGCCCACCGCGGCGGCAATCCGCGACAGCGACTGGCGGATGGCGGCCTCGTCATCGGGGTACAGCCAGCGCCAGCCCGCCACCGCGAGGCCGACGATCACGACGAACAGGACGACGGCTCCCACCCGCATGGCTCAGAAGACGACGGTTCCCACGAGCCGCTCGCGCCGCACCGCGCCCATGTCGTGGTTCGCGCGAGGCATGCCGCGGTTGTCGCCGACCACGAAGTATTGATCGGGCCCGAGCCGGGCCGGCGCCATCTGCCAGTCCGCCCGCTCGCGCACGTAAGGCTCGGCCTGCGGCGCGCCGTCGACCACCAGCACCCCGCGCTCGAACGCGACCGTCTGCCCCGGCAGCGCGACGAGGCGCTTCACGTAGACGACCGAGCGACCCGCCAGCCGGACGGCGACGACGTCCCCGGCCCTGGGGGCGCGCCAGAGATACGTCAGCCTGCTCACGAACACGAGCTCCCCGGGGCGGATCGTCGGGCGCATGCTCACGCCCACGCCCCGTACCGGCAACAGGACCCAGCCGAAGAGCGCCGCGCTGAAGGCGACGATCACGAGCACCCTTGCGGCGGTCCGCCGCGGGTGCGCCCCCGCCACCCAGCGCGGGAGTGCCGTCACTCGTGATAGCTGAGGCTGCGGAAGGTCTCGTCGAAACGGCCGTCCGGCCGGGGCTGGAAGACGCGGCAGTGGTCGAGGCTGCCGCCGTAGACGTGAAGGGTGATCGACGGCCGATCCGGCAACGCGTTCTCGAGCACGTGATAGTCGGTCGGCGGAATGAGCCGACCCGCGGTCCCGACGCCGGCGCGGAGGGGCCGGCCGCAGGGGGCCACGCGGTACGTGCCATCCGGCTCAGGTGCCACGTCGTACTGGGTCACGCGCATCTCGCCCTCGACCACGCCCTCGACGCACCAGAGCCCCCCATGGTCGTGCACGGCCGTGCCCTGCCCCGGGCCCCAGGTCATGACGACGGCGGTGTACCGCCCGGCCGGGTCCTCGTGCAGGAGCCGCCGGGCATAGCAGTCGGACCGGGCCGCGCGGAAGCGCGCCGGCAGCGCCCAGCCTGCCGCCAGCAGGCCTTCGAGATCGTGCTTCACCGCGGTGGTGACGGCTTCGGGGCCCCCGGCCCCGACGGCCGCATCCAGCCGGGCAACCAGTTCGGCGAATCCGGAAAACATCGGGGCCCGATCCTACCACCGGTCCCCGGCATTCAACTTCCGTCCTCGCGAGCCGATTAACTGGACGCCATGACCTGGAACTACGTCCGCAACGGCTTCGTGATCGCCCACCGCCTCCTCCGCGAGGACGAGGGCCGCTGGGCCCTCGAAGTCGTGGATTTCGACGGCTTTGCCCGCACCGAGCATTTCGACGACGAGCCCGGCGCCCTGCGCCGCCAGATGGCGCTCGAACGCGCGCTGATCCTGCGGGGCTGGGGTCTCGAGACGTTCAGTCGCGCGGCGTAGCCAGGTCACCAGATCACCAGATCACCAGATCACCAGATCACCAGATCACCAGATTCATTTGAGTGTGGTTTCAAACAGGCGCAAGATCCGCTTGTACTCGTCCGCCCAGCTGGTCTGCTCGACGAAACCGTGATTCTCCATCGGGAACACGGCCAGCTCCCAGTTCTCCTTCCGCAACTCGATCAGCCGCTGGACCAGCCGCACGGAATCCTGGAAGTGCACGTTCGTGTCGACCATCCCGTGGCAGATGAGCAGCCGCCCCTTGAGGCCCTCCGCGAAGTAAATCGGTGAGCTCTTCCGGTAGGCTTCCGCATCCTCCTGTGGTTCGTTGAGGATGTTCGAGGTGTACCCGTGGTTGTAGTGCGCCCAGTCGGTCACCGGGCGCAACGCCGCGCCCGCCGCGAAGGTGTCGGGGGACGTGAACATCGCCATCAGCGTGATGAAGCCCCCGTAGCTGCCGCCGTACACCCCGATCCGCTTCGGGTCGACCCGCTGCTCCTTCACGAGGTACGCCGCACCATCGACGACGTCATCGAGGTCGTGACCGCCCATCCAGCGGTAGATGGCCGTGCGCCAGTCACGGCCATACCCGGCGCTGGCGCGGTAGTCGGGGTCGAGCACCACATAGCCGCGCGAGGCCAGCAGGTGGTGGAACATGTACTCCCGGTAGTACGTGGACCAGTATCGATGGGCGTTCTGCAGGTACCCGGCGCCGTGCACGAAGACCACGGCCGGGGCCGAGCGGTTGCGCCGGGCGCCAACCATCTCGGGCGTGTAGAGACGCGCGTAGACGGTCTGGCCGTCGCGGGTCGTGTAGGTCACCAGCTGCGGCTCGACCCACTTGTGGGAGCGCCATTCCATCGACGTGCTCTCGGTCACCTGCGACGCGTCCGCGCCGGCGCGGTTCGCCATCACGTACACCTCGGGCGGATGGCTTGCCGTCGACGAGACGAGGCCGAACACCTCGTTGTCGGGCGAGATCACACCTGCATGGGCGCCGGCGGCCGTCGTCAGGCGCGTGCGGGCCCCGCCGTCGACCGACAGGCTGTACAGCTGCCGCTCACCCGGATGCGCCTCGGTGGAGCTGATGTAGAAGCGCTGGCCGTCCGGCGACACCTCGACATCGTCGATCTCGAACCGGCCACTGGTGAGCTGCGTCGCCCCCGGCGTCGCGGCCGTCGCGTCCACCGTGTAGAGGTGCATCCAGCCGTCGTGCTCGGCCAGGAACCACACGCGGCGGCTGTCCGGCAGCCATCCGCTGCCCCCCTCGCGGACCCACGCGTCGTCGTGGACGTGGTCGAGCACCGACGAGCCGCCGCTGGCCGGATCGACCTTCACGAGCCACCGGTCGTTGTTGTCGGCGGAGCGCACCAGTGCGGTCAGCACGCGGGCATCCGGCGAGAGCGATATCGACTGCCAGCGTGACGCCCGCGTGGGCTTGGGGGTGGGCCGCGGCGGCGCCGGATCGTCCGACGGCGGGTGGGCGGGGATCACGACGGTGTCGACCACGCCGTCGAGTCCGATCCAGCGCGCCTCGCGGGTGGTGAGGTTCAACACCGCGAGCCGGCGATCCTCCTGATCGTCACCGACCTTCGAGCGCGCCGGGATGTCCTCGGTGTAGCCCGACTCGGTGACGTAGGCCGGCACGTTGGCCGTGCGCGCCTGCGGCCGCTCCCCCACGAGCAGGTAGACGAAGGTGCCACCCGCCGACAGCGCGGCATCGACAACCCGTTCGCGCTCGGCCAGCTCGAATCGCGGGAGGGCGTGCTGGTAGTCCTGGGCCTGCTCGCGCTCGCGGCGCGCCTTGCGCTCCTTCACGATCTCGATCAGGTCATCCTCCTCCGATCGCACGAATTTCTGGCTGTCGGTGGGCTTGGGGCTCGACGCGCGGGGACCCACGTCGGTGAGCTGCCGGAGTGCGCCGTCTCCCGCGTCCCCGACCGGCGCCAGGAACAGGTTGTTGTCGCGGACGAACGTCACGTGCGTCTCGTCCGGCGTCCAGCGCGGGTTCGACTCGCTGTCCGTCGTGCGGGTGACCTGGATCCGTGTGTTCGCGACGGTGTCGATGACGACGATGTCGCCACGGTCGACACCGAGGATGCGGCGGCGGGCCCGGTCCCAGGTGCCGGTGGGCAGCGGCGCGAGCTCCCGCTCCGCGTCGTTCAGGCGCTCCGGGCGGCCGCCCGTGCGCGGGACCACCCACGTGACCGGCTCGTCCTCGAGCGGCATCTGCCACTCGAAGTAGAGCCGCTGGGCGTCTCCGGACCAACGGAGGTTGGACGGAGGGTACCCGACGAGCTCGGGTCCCCGCATGATGCTGTCGACAGTCAGGGGAAACGGCGCCGGCTGCCTGGCGGACAGGACCGCGGCGCCGCCGACGAGGAGGAGGACAACGACCAGTCTGCGCATGACCGCAAAGTCTATAGCGGAAATGGGGACTGTCCCATTCCGTCACCGGTACTTCGCGTACATCAACTGGTCGAGCAAACGTCCGTCCTTGACCGCGCTTTGCCGCATGTGCCCTTCGAGGACGTAGCCGGCCTTCTCGAGGACGCGCACCGAGGCCGCGTTCTCGGCGAAGGGCACGGCGAAGAGCCGCCGCAGGTCGAACATCCGGAAGGCCTCGTCGGTCACGGCGACGAGCGCCGCCGTGGTCACCCCACGGCCCCAGCAGGCCTCGCCCAGCCAGTACCCGATCTCCGCCGACACCCGCTCCACGTCGTCGCGCAGCTCGATGCCGATGCCGCCGGCGGCCTGCCCGTCCACCTCGATGCACCACACCGTCGGCCGCGCCGCGCGGAGCACGGCGGTCAGGAACCGCTGGCCGTCCTGCCGCCGATAGGGGTGGGGAAAGCGGTCGCGCAGGTGGATGGCGACCCTTGGGTTGTTGGCGTGCCGGACGAGCGGCTCCAGATCCGCCGCTGTCCAAGGCCGTACCACGCAGGACGGAAGGTCCAGTCGCATGGGCGTGAGAGAACGGGCGGACGGCGACGAGCCCGCCGGTCCGCCCATCTTGCCACGAACGAAGCCCCCGGCCGCCCTCAGCTGCGCGGAATCTCGATTGCCAGGGCCCGCGTCAGGCGCGTGGTGAACCGCTGCCCCGGCGCGAACTCGACCTCGTCGCCGGCCGTGGCCAGGACGACGCCGGTCCCGGCCCCGCCGCCCACGGCAGACCCGATGGCCGCCCCCTTCTTGCCGCCGGCCAGCGCGCCGACGAGCGCGCCCGCGCCGGCGCCAATCCCGATCTTGGCGGCGTCCTCGCCCTTCGTGGCCTTTGCCGTGCGGCCGATTGCCGTCGTGTCGATCGCGTGGCGATCGCCGTCGATGTCGACCGACGTGAACCGGATCGCGAGGCTCGCGCGGCCCTTGATCTTGCCCGACGGCTGCGCACGCGTGACCTCTCCCGCGAGCGACGCGCCGGCGGGCACCACGGTACGCCCCTCCACGACGATCGGCTGCGTCAGGGTCGCGCCGACCTCGTCACCAGGCGCGCTGGCATCGGACGTCGCCCGGCTGTCGAGCGTGATCGCGAGCTCCGTACCCGCGGGCACCGTCACGGTCATCATCTCCGGACCGGTCTCGCCGACGCCGGCCGCGGCCGCGGCCAGCGCCAGTCCCGCAATCAACGTTCCTGTCAGCACCCATCGCATCGACACCGTGTCCTCCTCTCGACTGAGGACGGCCGGCGTCTCAGCGCGGGGCCAGGGCCCTGATACGCGCGATGAGCGCCGGGTCGTCCGGAAACAGGCCCGCGGCCGGCAGCCGCGTCAGCAGCTCCGCCCAGATCGGCTCCTTTGCGAAGACGGCGCGGAAGATCGGCGTCGCCTCCTCCTCGCGCCCGATCGACGCGAGCGTCACCGCATGCCAGAACGGCAGCTCGACGATCTCGGGGGCCAGCCGGCTGGCCGCCGCGTACTCCTCGAGCGCCTGGTCGACCCGCTGTTCCGTCATCAGCTCGTCGCCGCGGTTCGCGTGGCCGTAGGCCCGCTGCAACCGCACGAGCCGGCGCAGCTCGGCGATCGGATCCGACGCGTCGTCCACTCGCAGGTCGAAGACCCGGTCCGCGCCGACCCACGGGCGCCCCGACCCCTTGGCCTTGACGACCAGGATGGCGGCCGACTGCCGGCCACGGACGTCCCCGCCCGCGGCCTGCGCACCGTCGAGGGCCGCCAGCAGCCGATCGGCGAGATCCCCCGACGCCGCCTCGAACGCCCGGGCCATCGCGGGCCAGACCGTCTCGTTGGCCATCATGTTGGCCTGCGTCGAGTACTGGGCGCCGACGTGGTGCCCGGCCGCGGCAATCGCCGACGGGCCCGTGAAGGCGTCGACGCGGCCGGCCGCGTCGAGCATCGCGACCTGCCGGCCGGCACGCTGCGGGTCCGTCGCGAGCAGGCGCTGCAACGCCTCGGGCGCCGTGGCGCCGGCCCGCATCAACTCGAGACCGCGCTGTCCGTAGCCCGGGTCGACGAACGACTGGGTCGCGACCACGCCCACGCCCGCCTCGGCCCACGTCACGATGGAGCCGACGGCGAACCAGTGCGACTGCACGGCGACGCCCATCTCGCCGGTGGCCGGATCCCGGGCGACAATCGAGAACGTGTGCGCCAGCGGGTCGGCCCCCACCGGTCCGCCCGTCATCGGCGCCAGCACCAGCACGGCCGTTGCCATCGTCAACGAGCAAACCCGTTGCCAGCCATGCATCCGGTCTTTGGTGGCATGTGTCATCTCAACTCCAGTCGTCTCGAGGGCCGGCGATCCGTGCGGCGGCGGCCACTGTGGTCGCCGACGCCCAACGGGTGGCATCTTCCTCCACGAACTGCCACCCCCGTTCCACAGCCTAGCGGATGCCGATGGTCACCGCCGTCGGTCCCGGCCCCTCCGGCGCCCGGCGGCCGGCGCCCCGCGAGGGGCGAGGTATCATCGACGCCGCTAGCAGAGGCGGGCCCGCGCCCGCAGGGAGACATCCTCGATGACGCGAGTACTGCCCTTCTTGGTCGCCGTGGTCGTCGCGGCCGGCTGCGCCGGCCAGCCGCCGGCTGCCGAGGCGCCGGCTCCAGTGTCCGGGATCGACGCCACGGCCTTCGACACCACGGTCCGTCCGCAGGACGACCTCTTCCGCTACGTCAACGGCGGCTGGCTCGACAAGACGGACATCCCCGCCGACAAGGCCTCCTACGGCACCTTCGACGCGCTCTTCGACAAGGCCCAGGCCGACCTCAGGACGATCGTCGAGGAGGCCGCGAAGTCGACCGACAAGGCGCCCGACTCCGACGCGCAGAAGATCGGCGACTTCTACGAGAGCTTCATGGACGAGGCGCGCGTGGAGGAGCTGGGCCTGGCGCCGCTCGGGCCGGAGCTGGACGCCATCGACCGGATCACCACCCGTGACGGGGTCGCGCGCTATTTCGCGCGGATGTTCAAGCTGAACCTGATCAACCCGCTCGTTGGTTTCGTCGATGGCGACGCCGGTGAGCCGACCAGGGACATCCTCTACATCTTCCAGGGCGGGCTCGGGCTGCCCGATCGCGACTACTACCTGAAGGACGACGCGAAGCTGAAGGAGTACCGCGAGAAGTACGTGGCCTTCCAGCAGGACCTGCTCGACAAGGGCGGGCTGCCGAACGCGGGGGCGGCGGCCCGCAGCAACTACGAGATCGAGCTGCGGCTCGCGCGCGCGCACTGGACGAACGTCGAGAACCGCGACGCAGTGAAGACGTACAACAAGGTCGCCGTCGCCGACCTCGCGACGGAGTTCCCCGGCTTCCCGTGGGCCGTCTGGATTGCCGAGCTCGGCATCGAGGACGCGCCGGCCGTGGTCGTCTACCAGCCGAGCTACGTGAAGACGTTCGCGGCGACCTTCGCCGAACTGCCCGTGGATCGCTGGAAGCCCTACCTGAAGGCGTCGCTCCTGAACGGGTTCGCCCCCTACCTGAGCAAGGCCGTGGCCGACACCGAGTTCGACTTCTACAGCCGGACCCTCAACGGCGTCGAGGCGCAGCAGCCCCGCTGGAAGCGCGGGGTCAACCTGCTCAACGCGAACCTCGGGGAGATGCTCGGCCGCCTGTACGTGGAGAAGCACTTCACGCCGGCCGCGAAGGCGCGGATGGGAGAGCTCATCGAGAACCTGCGCGCCGCGTTCAAGGACGGCATCGAGGGCCTCGAGTGGATGGGGCCCGAGACGAAGGCGCGCGCCCAGGAGAAGCTCGCGAAGTTCACCCCGAAGATCGGCTATCCGGACAAGTGGCGTGACTACTCGCAGGTGCGCATCCTGAAGGACGACCTCGTGGGCAACGTCACCCGCGCCTTCCTCGCCGAGAGCGAGTACCAACTCGCCAAGGTGGGCCAGCCGATCGACAAGACCGAGTGGGGCATGACGCCGCAGACGGTCAACGCGTACTACAACCCGGTGCGCAACGAGATCGTCTTCCCCGCCGCCATCCTGCAGCCGCCGTTCTTCGACATGGCGGCCGACGACGCGATGAACTACGGCGCGATTGGCGCGGTCATCGGCCACGAGATGGGCCATGGGTTTGACGACCAGGGCCGGCGCTACGACGGCGACGGGGCACTCCGCGACTGGTGGACCGAACAGGACGCGCAGGAGTACGAGAAGCGGACCAAGGTGCTCGTCGAGCAGTTCAACGCCTTCGAGGCGCTGCCCGGCCTGCACGTGAACGGCGCGCTGACGCTCGGCGAGAACATCGGCGACCTCACGGGGATCACGATCGCGCACCGCGCCTACCTGAAGTCGCTCGCCGGCCAGGCCGCGCCGATCATCGACGGCCTCACCGGGGACCAGCGCTTCTACATGGGCTGGGCACAGGGCTGGCGCGCCAAGCGCCGCGACGACTCGCTGCGCAACCTGGTGCTGACCAACCCGCATGCCCCCGAGCAGTTCCGCGCCATCGGCCCCGTGCGCAACGTGCCGGAGTTCTACGCCGCCTTCGACGTCAAGGACGGCGACAAGATGTACCTGGCGCCGGACCAGCGCGTGAAGATCTGGTAGCCGCGCCGCGCGGTACGAACAGCGGGCGGGTCCCGGTCAAGCCCGGACCCGCCCGTCGTCGCGTACGTGCGCGGTCCCGTCGTCAGGCCAAATCGAACACGAGGACGTCAGTGCCCTCGCTGGTGGCCGTCCACTCGACGGCGGCCTCATCACTGACCATCGCCGCATCACCAGCCGACAGCGCCTGACCATCGATCGTCACGGCACCCGTCGCCACCTGCAGCCAGGCGTGGCGCCCCGGAGCCAGCTCGTGCCGGTGGCTCACGCCGGGGGCCGGCCGGGACGTGAAGACCTCGGCGTCCTGCGCCAGCGCGATGGTCCCCGCCCTCCCGTCGCGGCTCGCCAGCAGCAGCGGCGCCCTCGCGGCCGCCTCGCGATCGAACGCCTGCTGGCTGTATGCGGGCTCGAGTCCCTGCGACGCCGGGATGATCCAGACCTGCAGGAAGTGCACCGGTTCGGTCGGCGAGGCGTTGAACTCGCTGTGGCGCACGCCCGTGCCGGCGCGCATGAACTGGATCTCGCCGGGCCGAATCACGCCGCCGCCCCCCGTGCTGTCCTGGTGCTCGAGCGCGCCGTCCAGCACGTAGGAGAGGATTTCCATGTCGCGATGTCCGTGGGGGGGGAACCCGCCGCCCCCGGCCACGCGGTCGTCGTTCAGCACGCGCAGCGAACGGAAGCCCATCGCCGACGGGTCGAAGTACTCCCCGAACGAGAAGGCGTGCCGGCTGTCGAGCCAGCCACCGAACTGGGTCCGTCCTCGGTCCGCGCCTCGCCTGATCGTCACCATCGTGTCCTCCCCCACTCCGATGCCGCCGCGGCACCTCGCGTTTCGCCGGGGGGCTCCCGACGGGGTTCACCGGGCGTCGGGCCCCACTCCCTCGTCGAGGGTACAATGCGGGCTTCCCACGGACCCCGGACTGCCGATGCAGAGCCACGACCTGCGCCTCACGTTCGGCGCCTTCCAGCTCGAGCCCGCCGAGGCCCGCCTGTCGCGCGGCGGCCTCGCCGTGCCGCTCCAGCCGAAGGCACTGGCGGTGCTGCAGTGCCTCGTCGAGCGTGCCGGCCGCCTCGTCACCAAGCAGGAGTTGCTCGAGGAAGTATGGCCCGGGGTCTTCGTCGGCGACGCGACGCTGAAGGTGGCCATCCGCGAGATCCGGCGCTGCCTCGACGATGATGCGGCGGCACCGACCTTCGTCGAGACCGTGCATGGGAAGGGATACCGGTTCATCGCCCCGGTCACGCGCGTGCAGGCCGCGCGCCCGACCCTGGTGCAGGACACCGTCGAGGGCCCGGCGGTCCCCGGGACCCGCTACGCCCGCAGCGGCGACGTGACCATCGCGTACCAGGTCGTCGGCTCGGGCCCGGTCGATCTCGTCTTCGTGATGGGCTGGGTATCGCACCTCGACTACTGCTGGGCCGAGCCCGGCTTCGCCGCGTTCCTCCGCCGGCTCGCGAGCGTCTCGCGCCTCATCCTCTTCGACAAGCGCGGCACCGGCCTGTCGGACCCGGCGCCGGCTCTGCCCACCCTCGAGCAGCGCATGGACGATGTGCGGGCCGTCATGGAGGCGACCGGCTCGCGGGAGGCCGTGCTGATGGGGGTCTCCGAGGGCGGGCCGATGTGCGCGCTCTTCGCCGCCACGTTCCCCGAACGCACACGCGGCCTGATCATGTTCGGCACCTACGCCAAGCGCCTGTGGGCGCCGGACTACCCGTGGGCGCCGACACGCGAGGAGCGGGAGCGCTTCTTCGCCGAGATTCGCGACCACTGGGGCGGGCCGGTCGGCATCGAGGCCCGCGCGCCCTCGCGCGCCGCAGACCCCGCCTTCCGCGCCTGGTGGTCGACCTTCCTGCGCATGGGGGCCAGCCCGGGCACCGCGCTCGCGCTCACGCAGATGAATGCCGAGGTGGACGTGCGGCACGTCCTGCCCGCGGTGCGCGTGCCGACGCTGGTCCTGCACCGCGCCGGCGACCGTTGTCTGAAGGTGGACGAGGGCCGGTACGTCGCCGAGCGCATCCCGGGCGCGCGGTTCGTCGAGCTGCCGGGTGACGACCACCTGCCGTTCGTCGGCGACACGGCCGCGCTGCTGGAGGAGGTCGAAGCCTTCATCCGCGACACCGAGGCGCCGGCGCCGCCGTCCCGGATCCTCGCCACGGTGCTCGCCGGGGTCTTCGCGCCGTCGCCGTCGGTGCCCGAGGCGCCCGTGGCGAGGTTCGTCACCGAGGCGCGGGAACGGCTCGGCGTGATGCGCGCGGCGCACGTCCAGGTGGCGCCCGACGGCGTGCTGGCCGCCTTCGACGGCCCGGCGCGCGCGATTGCCGCCGCCCGGGGGCTCGCGCCGCTGGCGCAGGGCTACGGGCTGCGCCTCCGGCTCGGCCTCCATACCGGCGAGTGCGACGTGGCCGCCGATCGCGTCGCCGGCCTCGCCGTCGACATCGCGCGCCAGGTGGCCGCCCACGCCGCCCCCGGCGAGGCGCTGGCCTCACGCACGCTGCGCGATCTCGTTGCCGGGTCGGGGATCACCTTCACTGATCGCGGGACGCACGCGCTCGGGTCCATCGGGGAGCGGTGGAGGTTGTTTGCGGTCTGAGGGCGCTCCTGTGGGCCTTGGAGCCTCGAGACACGGGACACACGGAGCACGCCCGGAGCCATCACCGGAACATTGGACACACTGAACACACTGAGCACACTGAGCACACTGAAGACACTGAACACACTGAAGACACTGAACACCTTTGCGCGGGAGGAACCTGAAGGCCGACGTCGCGAATCGAATGCCCGGTCGGCCTCGCCTCGGCCTGGCAGTTCTTGCCGGCGACGGCGCCTGCCGATTCGGCCATATCTGCATACCGGTGATCCGCCCTGTTTGCGTTGGCGCGAATCGGCGGGGGGATCCGATCTGGCACGCCGTCCGCAGACGGAGGAGGCCATGGAAAGGCTTGCGGCGGGTGCCCACGATGCCCAGACCGAGCAGATCATTCTTGCGGCGCTTGCGGTGCATCGGGAACTTGGCTGCGGGTTCCTGGAGGTCGTCTATCGCCGGGCGTTCTCCGTGGAGTTGCGACACGCCGGCGTGCCCATGCAGGCGGAAGCGCGATTTCCAATCTGCTACAAAGGGACCAATCTCGGCGTGCACTATCGGGCGGACTTCGTCTGCTTCGGGGAGGTCATCGTCGAAGTCAAGGCTCACGACGGTCTCGGCCGGGCCGACATCGCCCAGGCGCTGAACTATCTCAAAGCCTCAGGCCTTCGGCGCGCGCTCGTCATCAACTTCGGCCGCACGAGACTCGAGTGCCGCCGCCTGGCGCGTTAGAGATTCTCACCTCGCGCCTGAGTCCCCCTGACCACGCGACACCTGTGGTTGGGTTGCTTCAGCGTCCCGAGTGTGTTCAGTGTGTTCAGTGTGTTCAGTGTGCTCAGTGTGCTCAGTGTGCTCAGTGTGTTCAGTGTGATCCGTGTAGTCCGTGGAATCACGGCTGGGACGCCGGCCCCCCGAAGGTGTCACACGCCCCGACCCTCCCCTCCCGCAACCCCCTCCGCAGCCACTCCACCCGTTGCGCCGACGTCCCGTGGGTGAAGGTCTCGGGCCGGACGTATCCCTGCCCCTCGCGCTGCAGCTCGTCGTCCCCGATTGCCGCAGCGGCGCGCAGGCCTTCCTCGACGTCTCCGGGCTCGAGGAGGTCGCGGCTGTCTGCGTGATACCCCCAGACGCCAGCGAAGCAGTCGGCCTGGAGCTCGAGCCGGACCGAGAGCTGGTTGGCTTCGACCTCGCCGGCGCGCTGCTGCCGGCGGCTCACCTCTTCCGAGACGCCCAGCAGGTTCTGCACGTGGTGCCCCACCTCGTGCGCCACGACGTAGGCCTGCGCGAAGTCGCCGGGCGCATCGAAGCGCGCGGCGAGCTCCTGGAAGAACGACAGGTCGAGATAGACCTTGTGGTCGCCCGGGCAGTAGAAGGGGCCGACCGCCGCGCCGGCGCGGCCGCAGGCGGAGTCCACCGCGCCGGTGAACAGCACGAGCGTGGGCGCCGCGTACCGTTGCCCGCCCTCGGCGAAGAGCCGTCCCCACGTGTCCTCGGTGTCGGCGAGCACCACGGACACGAACTGCGCCTGCGCGTCGTCCGCGGGGGGCGCCCCGGCGGGCGCCTCGTACGACGCGGGCCCGGCGCCCTGCTCGGCGAGTTGCAGCAGCGTCAGCGGGTTCGTGCCGGTCAGCCATGAGACGAGGAGCACGACGAGCACCATGCCGATGCCCCCCGTCCCCAGGCCCACCGGCCCGGCGGACCGTCCCCGTCGATCCTCCACGTTGCTGCTGCGGCGTCCCGACTCCCAGCGCATGTCTCCTCCTGGCGTGCGGCCTTCACCGGCCGGTTCCATCATCTACCGGACGGGGCGGAATCCGGTCATCCGTCTGGTAAGCTGGCGCCCGCCATGCCGGAGGTCGCCACCGGGACGCTCACGCCGGACACGGGTGCGCCACTGGTCTGGCACGCCTGGAACGCTGGTCCGGCGCCGCGCGCCGTCCTGGCCGTTTGCCACGGCTTCGGTGAGCATGCGCGGCTGCCGCCATTTGACGCGTTGTGCAGCAGGATGGCCGACGCCGGCATCGCCTGTGTCCTGTTCGACGCCTACGGCCATGGGCGGTCGCCGGGACCGCGTGGCCACGTACCCTCGCGGAACGCCTATGACGCCGCCGTCCGGGCCCTCCGGACCCGCGCGAGCGCCGGCGCCGGCGGAGCCCCGCTCGTCCTGTTGGGCATGAGCGCCGGGACGCTGCCCGCGCTGCGAAGCGCCATCGAGGAGCCGGCGGGGCTGGCCGGCGTCATCCTGGTGGCCTCCCCTCTCGGTGAGGTGGGCGCCTCGCGGATGGTGCTGGCGGTCGCGCGCGTGCTTGGACGCGTGTCCCCCCGGCTCCCCTTCAACCCGAGGCTGGATCTGACGAACCTCTCGCGCGATGAGGGCTTTGCGCAGTCGATCGCATCCGACCTGCTGTTCCACCAGCGCGCCACCGCGGGTGCCGTACGGTACTTCGTCGCCGAGGCCGCCGCCCTCCGGCGCGATGCCGCCCGCCTGTCGGTGCCGCTGCTGATGCTGCATGGCGACCAGGACCGCATCGCCCACCCGCACACCGAGGTGTTCGAGCGCGTGCCGCGCGCCGACAAGACGCTCCGCCTCTACCCCGGTGCGCGCCACAACCTCTTCGCCGAGACCAATCGCGACGAGGTGTTCGCCGATATCGCCGACTGGATCGGCGTGCGCTGAACAGCACTCCCAACGAGGCAGCGCAGCCGCCGGGGCCTCACGAGCCGAGCGCAGCGCAGGCGAGGCCCAGCGAGCCCCGAGCGCAGTCGAGGGGCGAGGCCCCGCTAGAATCCCAAGCTCGTCGACACGATGGCCGCGTGGACGATCTCGTTCTGGACACGGCCGTGGCTGAACTGCAGGACGTAACCGGGCTCGATCGTGACGTGGCGATTGAGGCGATGGCCGAAGCCGATGCGGACCCGGTTCGTGCCGAAGCCGGCGTCGGGTCCCAGCCGCGTGTCGTTCAGGAACACCAGCAGTTCGTCGGCCACCGAGAGGCGCCACGCGCCGGACCGCGACAGGGCGTGCGACACCTGGAGCTGTCCACGCAACCGCCACGTCGTGCCGTCGGCGCCCGGCAGCCAGCGCTGCTCGAGCCGCAGGCGCGGCGCGAGCGTCCACGCGCCAGCCGGCAGCGACCACGCAATCTGCTGCCAGATACGGTGCTCGTCCCGGCGCGGGCTGAAGTACGGCACCCACGCGTACCCGAGATGCACGGTGGCGTGGCGCCCGACCCGAATGCCCACCGCGGGCCGGAGGAACGAGTTCGAGAGCTTGCCGAAATCCTCCGTGAGCCGCACCTGCGTCTCGGCCTGGACGAACCAGCGGTCGCTCACGGTCTTGACGACGGTGGTCGGGCTCCAGAGCTGGGCGTCCACCGTCCGCCCCTGGGCCGCGAGGGGCGCCGGAGCGAGGACGTGGAGGATGGCGATGAGGCTGGCGACCTGGACCAGGGTTGCCGTGGGTATGAACGCTTTGGGACGGTTCAAAGTGGAATCAGTATACGGGAACGGCCGGTACATGGGGTTGGTGCCGGCTACTCGGACCCGTCGGCGCGGCCCACTTCGACGTAGCGGGTGTCCTCGTCCTGGACGATCCTGACGAGCCAGGGGTTGCAGCAGACCTCGCAGTCCTGGACGAGCGTGCCCCTGACGTCGGGCTCGAGATAGATCTCCACCTCCTCGCCGCAGTACGGGCAGTGCACGCTGAAGCGGTCGTCCCAGTCGCTCACGTCGCCGACTCTCTCGCTCCCGTCATCGCATGTCCGCCGGCGCGATGAGCTCGAGGGTTGCGCTGGTCGCGCCGACCACCGCTTTCAGAGGGATCGTACGGTCGAAGGTGGCGAGCGCGCCCTTCATCCTGGTGGCGAGCCCCAGCAGGTACAGATCCGTGAGCTGCCGGTGCCCGGCGACCAGCTTCGCATCGAACAGCCGCTGGTCGGTGAGCGAGACCCCATCCGGCCAGAAGACGTGATGCCCGCTGGCGCGGAACTCCTGGAGGGCGGCGAGCACGGCGGTCGGTCGCAGCGATTCGCGGCCGTACGCAGGATTCGAGAGCACGCGGACGAAGGCGTTCTCGGTGACGGGACACGTCGACCACCCCTCGGCCCGGCGATCGGCAAACCAGTCGTGTGCGATCTCGTGATGCACGTGCTCGGGATCGAACAGGGCGACCAGGACGTTGACGTCGAGGAGCGCCACGCGCGGCATGGTTCCCGCTACTCCGCGTCCCGCAGCTCGTTGACGCCTGCCATGGTCGGCCGCCTCCTGCCTCCGGGCCGCCGGGGCAGCAGCGGCACCCCGTTTCGCGTGCGTGAGGCGGTGGGTGCCGGTTCGAGCCCCTTGCGTGCGAGCGCGGACACCACCTCCCCCACCGTCATCCGCCGCACCGCCGCCAGCTCCTTCGCCGCCAGCAGGACATCGTCCGCGATGTCGAGTGTGGTGCGCATAGGGGCGATCATCACGCATCACGCATCAGGTGTCAATCGCTGCGGCCGGGCCCGAATGGCCTACGCCCCAGGGGGCGGGAATGGACGCGTTCGTCTGGCTCGGGTCGATCGCGGCCGTGGTGCTGACGCTGGGGCTGGGCCTCGGCTGGACCGGAGCGATCGACACGGTGTTGCCGGTGGCCGGAGCCACGCTCTGCCTGTGCGGCGTTCAGCTCCCGACATTCCGCGTGAACGTGCCGTTGAACAACGCGCTGCAGCGGCAGGACCTCGGCGCCGATGTGATCAGTCCCGTGAACGGCTTCGAACGCTGCACGATTCCGTAGTACAACCATGCAAATGCAGGATCTCGCCGTCATCGGCGCGGGCCCCGTCGGCCTCGCCTGTGCCATCGCCGCCCGCCGGGCGGGCCTGTCCGTCGTCGTCATCGAGAAGGGCGCGCTGGTCAACTCCATCCTCGGGTACCCGGCCCGGATGGAGTTCTTCTCCACCCCCGAGCTGATCGAAATCGGCGGGTATCCCTTCCCCGTCCAGCAGTACAAACCCACGCGGGAGGACGCGCTCGAGTACTACCGTGGTGTCGTGGCGCGGGAACAGCTGGACGTGCGGCTGTATGAGGCCGTGATCGACGTCCGGGGCCAGCGCGACGACTTCACCATCGTCACCGGCCGGGGTGAGCACCACGCGCGCGCGATCGTCGTTGCCACGGGGTTCTTCGACACCGCGAATCGGCTGGACGTGCCCGGAGAGGACCTGCCCAAGGTGACGCACTACTACCGCGAGCCGTACGCCTACGTCGGACAGCGGGTGGCGGTGATTGGCGCGAGGAACTCCGCCGCCAAGGCGGCGCTCGACTGCTACCGGCACGGCGCGGACGTCACGCTCGTCGTCCGGGGGCCGGCGCTGTCGGAGAAGATCAAGTACTGGATCAGGCCGGACCTCGAGAACCGCATCAAGGAGGGCGCCATCCGCGCGTTCTTCAGCACGATGGTCTCGGAGATCCGCCCCGGGAGCCTCGTCCTCCGCGCACCGGACGGCGCACACGAGCTACCCAACGACTGGGTGCTGGCGATGACAGGCTATCGTCCCGACTACGGCTTCCTCGCGCGTCTCGGCATCACGTTCGCGGACGACGCGTTCCGCACGCCGGTCTACGACGAGACGACGTTCGAGACGGCTCGGCCGGGCGTCTATATTGCGGGCACGGTCTGCGGTGGATTGCAGACCGGCCGCTGGTTCATCGAGAACGGCCGCTTCCACGCCCGGCAGATCGTGACGCACCTCGCGGGCCGGAGGCCCGAGCCCATCGCCTTCGAGGCCATCCACTGGAAGACCGACGAGTGAGCGCCGCGATCAGTAGGGCGTGACGCGCACGCGGATCGTGGCAGGCGCGCCGCTCGTCAGGTCCCCCGCCTTCACGCCGCGGAACCGGTTCTCGGCGTCTGCCCCCTCCGTGGCGGCCTTCGTGACGGCCGCCACGAGTTCCTTGTACGCGGCGGCGTTCCCGGCGGTCACCTTCAGCTCGACGAGGCCGTCCGAGGCAATCGAGTTCACCGAGTTCCCACCGGTCAGGTTCGTGATCTGGTAACTGCCGGCTGGCAGCGCCTTCTGAATCAGGATCACCGCGCGGGCGGCGGCGTGGAGGGCGCTGACGCGCCCGTAGGCGCCGGAGCTGTGGCCGCCGGGCCCCTGGAACTCGATCCGCAGGTTGCCAGACTGCTGGGCGAAGGCCGGCGTGGCCGCGATGCCGATGGCCAGGGCGACGAGGACAACGAGACGTTTCATGGTCGAGGCTCCTGGTTATCGAACGACTTCGCGCGTCCGGTTGCCGATCGGGCCGGTGGCCGGCGGCACGACCGTGCCATCCGCCGCGTGGAAGCCCGCCACGATCAACGCGGCCGTGAGCACACGGTGCATGCGGGCGACTTCCTGGGCCGGAGCGCCTCGCGTGCCCCACTCCCAGAACGCGTGCCCGCCGGAGCCGGCGGCATTCGATGACAGGCTGAACTGGTAGGTCGGCACGCCGGTGTGCGCGGGGACGTTGTCGTTCAGGCTGCCCGACCGGTCGCTGACCACGGGCGCGTCGAGCACGCCCAGCTCGATGCCCGACTGCAGGCCCGCCTGGATTGCCACGGTGTCGACGTTGTCCGCGACGTAGGCGGGCCGCAACCCGAACCACATCAGCTCGAGGCTGATCGCCTCTCCGCTGCCGTCGCGGCGTCCATGCCTCGCGTTCTCGGCGGACACGCCCGCCTGGAAGTCCGGCTCGATCATGTTGCGGATCTCGTCGAGCGTCTCCGCGCGCGTGGAGCGCATGTCGACTTCCAGCGAGCAGCTCGGCACGCTCATGCCCGGGGCGGGCGGCGGCTCGCAGCTGGCGCGACCCACGGTGTAGGTGGTGCGCGGCGCGCCCTCGCGGAGCTCGCTCACCGTCTTGATGTCGGCAATCTTCGCGATGGCCGCCGCCATCGCCTCAGGCGCGCTCGGACCGTCCGGGCGCGGTGACGGCGCCTTGAACTTCATCTCGAACCGGTAGCTGCCGATGAAGTTGACGATGCCGCCCCCCTCCAGGCCGAAGTTCGCCACGAAGTTCAGGGGATTCGAGCCGGTGCCGGCCTTCTGGTCGAAGCCGTACAGCTGCTTCACCCCGGCCAGGTTGCCCTTGCCTTCCTCTCCGGCGGTGCCGCAGATCCAGATGTCGTAGACCGGCTTGATCTTGTGCTTCTTCATCGCGGCCGCCAGGATGAAGGCATTCGACGTGCTGGACATCATGTCGCCGTAGCCGGGGACGTAGATCCGCACCCCGCCGCCGGCTTCGGCCGCTTTCTCGTCCGCGAAGATCCTGCTGGCCCTGGCGTACTGCTCGTCCTCGATCACGCGGCCGTTCGCGTCGAACGACAGCTCGTCGGGAATCGCGGCCAGATCCTGTGGCGTCGCGACGACGGGTTCCGAGAACGGCTGCAGCTTCATGTGGATGAAGGGATCGCTCGCCGGGGGCAGCTCTTCAGGGTTGACGACGTCGATGTGCCCCTCGACGAGGACCTTGGGAAACTGGCCCTTGTAACTCTGCGCGTCCGCACGGTCCCGGTACGAGCCCTTGATCACCACACACGCGTTGTAGACGGGCAACCCGTCGACGATGTTGGTGTCGGTGGCGGGGATGACGCCGTCGGCGCGGGTCATGACCTCGTCCGGCGAGAACCCCCAGTCGTTGACGAGCCGGCGATGAATCTCGGCCGCCCGCACGTGCTCGGAGCGCGACGGCGAGGGAATCCGGACGAGCTCGAGGAAGCTGTTCCACCGGGCCTTGGCGGCGGCATCGGTGCGCTGTTCCTCGAGCAGGGCCAGCACCTGCGGGTCGTTGGCGATCTTCCCGGCGGCCTCGACCATGGCGGGCGGAATCGTCGCCGGCGTCCCCTCCTCCTGGGAGCGCGACGCCCGTTGCGAGGCTCCCGCGGCGAGAGCGGTCACCATGATTGCCGTCGCGGTCACGAACGCACTCTTCTTGTACGGACTCTTCATCTGGCCTCCGGGCACCTGGACCGGCTCAATTCTAGATCTGAACCCGTGCCGCCGCCGGGCGCTTGCACGTGCGGGCCCCCTGCTGCTGCGTTCTTGCTTCTGCCTTCTTACTTCTGCCTTCTTACTTCTGCCTTCCTCCATCGTCCCAGGAGTGCCGGGGGTGGGGATCGAACCCACACGCCCTTCCGGGCCCGGGATTTTAAGTCCCGTGCGTCTGCCAGTTTCGCCACCCCGGCGTCGGGCCTCAATTCTACGCAATCCCCACCGCAGGTATGCCGCGCCGGCGCGATGCCGCGCACCGGAGGTCGCTGGAGGCCTCCCCTTCGTGCGCTTCGTGTTCCTCGTGGCTTCGCCCCTCGACACTGCTCGGGGCGACCCTGAGCGCAGTCGAAGGGTCGTGGCTGGCTCTTCGTCATCAGCCGTGAACTGGCCCGCCCCTCGGTTCCTAGGGCGCGCTCCCGGCCTGCGTTCGATCCAGGACCACGGACACGGCGGCGCCAAGGGCGACGAGCGCGGCAATCGCCCCGCCATGCGACACCAGCACGTGGCCAGGTGAGGAGACAGCGCAAAAGAGGCGGGTCCCCGCGTCGGTCATCAGGGCAGCCGCCAGTCCCGCCAGGGCCCCGGCGAGGGCAGGGCGTCCCGGGCCGGTGCGGCCGGCCAGCCACACCACGACCCCCACCGCCGGCACACCCGACAGCCACGCAATATCGAAACACTCCCACGCGATACGCCCCCACGCACCTGGTGCCACGGTCGTCGGCGCCACCCACTGCGTGGCCATCGTGTTCGCCACGACCATCAGGACGGCCGCGGCACTGGCGGCCGCGATGGCGCCGGCTGGCAGCAGGCGCCCCGGCACCGCCTCACGAAGCGCCAGGCCCGCCACGACGAGGCCGAGCAGCGACTGCGCCGCCGACAGTCCCCAGCCTCCCAGCGGACCGAGGGCGTCGAAGTTGCTCCGCCACCCCCACCATGCGGGAACCATGAGACAGAGCGCCACGGCCAGCGGGACCAGGCGCAGCGCGCGCCGCCCGGGTGCGCTCAGGGGCCTGACCGGCCGCAGATCGCGGCGGATGTGCCGCAGCAGCGACTCCGGGATCCGTTCCTCGGTCGTCATGCCCGCCCCTTCCGCCGGTCGCCGCGAGCGCGGATACCGAGCAGGTCCCTCAGCATGCTCGTGGCACGACTGGCGCGGAGCTTCGCCGCGTTCGGGGCGATGCCGAGCGACACGGCAATCTCCTTGAAGCTGAAGCCGAACTGGTGGTGCAGCCGCCAGGCCCTCCGCCGCGGGCGCGGCACCTGACGCAGCGCCTCCTCGATCTCGGCAGGCCCCAGCGAATGAGCGCGCTCCTGCCATGGGCCCAGGCTCATCCCTGCCACCACCTCCCGGGCTCGAAGCTGGCGGACCTTCAGCCGCCGATGATGACGAAGGACGTTGCGGGCGATGCCGAAGACCCACGGGCGCACAGGCAACGCCGGCAGGTAGGTCCGTCGCGACCGGTGGATCTCGATGAACGTGTCCTGAACGAGGTCGTCGACGGCCGCCCCGTCGTGTCCAGCCGAGGCGAGGTAGCGGCGGAGGTCGGGACAGAGCAAGGCGTACAGGCGATCGAACCGGTCAATCTCACCGGCCTGGTACGCCGCCATGAGCTGCTGAAGCTCGTCGTCGTCCGGATGCTCGTCACGCATGACACTGAGGCAGGGCCCAAGGCTATCGCAACTTGCGGCGGAAATGGCGGCGATGCTCGCGCCGATCCGGGCGGACACCTTTGCCGGTCTCGAGACAAGTGTCCCTGTGATGAACAGTGCGGCGACATCTCCGAACACAACCGCGACCGGTGCGAGACGACGCAGGCTGGCCGTCGGCATCGTCGTCTCGAGCCTTCTCATCGCCAGCCTCGTGATCGCCGATCTGGCGATCGGCGGCCGCCCCGATCCAGCGGCCCTGCGCGCGAAGGCGACACTGCTGGATGGCACCTGGCGATTCCGCACCGGCGATGATCCACACTGGGCAGACCCTGGAATCGACGAGAGCGCCTGGGAGACGATCGACATGACCGCCCCGCCGGGCAGCCATGACGGAGACGTGGGCCTGCCCGACTACGTCGCCGGGTGGATGGCGCAGGGACATCCGGACCACCACGGGTACGCCTGGTATCGGCGCGCCGTGGCGGTGCCGGCCGGCTCCGCAGCCTGGGCCATCCTCGGCCCGACGCTGGTCGAGGACGGCTACGAGATCTACTGGAACGGCCAACTCCTCGGCGGCTCCGGCCGTCTCGGACCCGACCCGCGGGTCGTGGGCACGCGGCCGCTCGAGTTCGCGCTTCCCGCCGATGCGGCGGGCACGCGCGGCGTGCTGGCCGTGCGTGCATTCATGCTTGCGAGAGCCACGCCGGGCGGGGACGGCGGCGGACTGCACACCGCCCCGATCCTGGCTCCCCGGCCGGTGGCCGACGCGCTCCACCGGGCGCAGTGGGAACGCACCGTCGCGGGCTACATCGTCGATGCCATCGAGCCCATCGCCATGTTGGCCGTCATTGGCCTGGCGATCTTCTGCTGGCCCCGCACCAGCCGCCGGGGCTTCCTGGTTTGTGCCAGCGTGGCGCTCGCACTCATGGCGGCCCGGAGACTGAACAATGCAATCGTCTCGTGGACCGACCTGATGGACCTGCGCACGTATTCGTGGCTGGCCACGTGGATGTGGGTACCGGCGGTGACCGCCTGGACAATGGCGTGGAACCGATGGGGTGGACGTCCCTGGCGCAGCATCGATGCGGGGGCGGTCGCGCTGGGCATCCTGGCGCTCGTTGGCGCCTGGGCGCCATCGGCGGGCGTGACCACCGCCAGCAGGATCGGCTCGGTTGCCTTGCTCGCCGCCTTGGCCGTGGGCCTCCTGCGCGAGCGGCCCGTGCGGCTCCTTCCGCTCGTCACGATGGTCACGATCGTGGCCGCGCTGTTCGGAGGCGAATTGCTCGACCCGATCGGCGTGCCGGGCATCTGGTTTCCGTTCGGCATCGGCGTGTCCAGGACGCAGTACATCTACGCGATTGCCATCCCGCTGGTGGCGCTCTTGTTCGTCCACACCATGGAATCCGCAGACGCAGGTGCTCCAGAACGTGCCAGTCGCTGAACCCGTTCCCACAAGCCTGCCGGATCCGCGTCACAGCCCATGCGCCGTCATCACGCGGGAACGTCCCGCATCTCCCCGGGCCGGCCATTCGGCGCAATCTGCGGATCGCGCGGCAACCGGTGGTTGGCTATCGTGGAGGCATGCAGGAACGACTGGACCGTCTCGACTGGGCCGCGCTCGAGCGGAGCCTCTGGGACCGCGGCTACGCCCACACGCCTGCCCTGCTCACGCCGGAGGAGTGTCGCCAGATCACCGCGCTCTATCCGGACGACGGCCGGTTCCGGAGCCATGTCCAGATGGCGCGGTACCGGTTCGGCGAGGGGGAGTACAAGTACTTCGCCCACCCGCTCCCACCGCTCGTGACGGCACTGCGGGAGGGCCTGTATCCGCGCCTCGCGCCCATCGCCAACGCGTGGATGGACGCGCTCGGTGACGCCACCCGCTTTCCTGCGAGTCTCGCCGATCTCCACGCCGAGTGCGCCAGGCACGAGCAGACGCGCCCGACCCCGCTGCTGCTGAAATATGGCGAAGGCGACTACAACTGCCTCCACCAGGATCTCTACGGGGACGTGTACTTCCCGCTTCAGACCGCCGTCTTCCTGAATGCGCCGGGGCAGGACTACACCGGTGGAGAGTTCCTGCTCGTCGAGCAGCGCCCGCGCGCCCAGTCAGCCGGTGAAGTCATCGTGCCGCAGCAGGGCGAGGCCGTCATCTTCACGACACGGCAGCGCCCCGTGAAGGGGGCACGCGGCTACTATCGCGCCCAGATGCGGCATGGCGTCAGCCGGGTGCGCTCCGGGCAGCGATACACGCTCGGCATCATCTTCCACGACGCACGCTAGGGCCATGGATTACACAGGCCACAGATGGCACAGGCCACAGATTGCACAGATAGCACAGATGTCACGAAGGTGAAGCACGCGCACACAGATGCACAGATGACGCGGGATGCACAGATGTTCGAACTGTTAGAGCCGTAATCTTCGTGCACTTCGTGTGCCTCGTGTGCTTCGCCCCTCGACACCGCTCGGGGCGACCCTGAGCGCAGCCGAAGGGTCGCGGCTGGCTCTTGACTCCTCCGCCCAACGCGCGGAGCGCGGCCCTACGCCCGCAGGGCGGCCTACGCCCGCAGGGCGCCTCTCCACTCGCAGATGCACAGATGACGCGGGATGCACAGATGTTCGAACTGTTAGAGCCGTAATCTTCGTGTGCTTCGTGTGCCTCGTGTGCTTCGCCCCTCGACACCGCTCGGGGCGACCCTGAGCGCAGCCGAAGGGTCGCGGCTGGCTCTCTTGTCACCCTCCCGTGTGACACGCGGCCTCATGCCGGGCTGCCGCGCGCGGCGCCGGCTCAGGGGATTCCACTCGCGTAGCTCAGCCCGTCCTGCGCCATGCGCTTGAGCAACTGGATCTGCCCGGCATGGTAGAGATCGTGTGCGGCGGCGCCGCGAATCAGCTCCGCATACGTGAAGGCGCTCCCGGGGACCTTGCGTGTGAGCCGCTCGCCGGGCAGGGCCAGCACCGCGTCGCAGAGCCGCTTGTGCTCGCTGACGAGCAGCGCCACGTCGCGCTTCCACTCGCCGGCGTCGCCTTGTTCGGGACGCACCCAGAAGTTGCTCCCCTTCAGGGGAAAGCCGCCCTTTGGCTCGCCCGTCAGCCGCCGCCGCACGGCGTACTTCCAGTACGCCGCGTGCACGACGAGCTCCCAGATGTTGTGACGCGACCGGCCCGGCCGCCACGCCGCGGTCTCGGGCGCCAGCCCGCGCAACGCGCCGCGCAGGTTCGTGCCGTGCCACGACTTGCGATCGAAGGCCTCGTCCAGCAGCGCGACGAGCACGGCCGTCACACCGCCCGCTGCGCTCTCACTGACGCTCGTTGGTGAGGACCGGGCCGTCGCCGCGCTGCCGGCCTTCTCTGGCTTCGGCCCCTTCGTGGCTCGTGCCTTCATCTGCGCCATCTGTGCCATCTGTGGCCTCCTCTGGCCAACCGCGCTCGCACCTTTCTGCCGTACATTCCCTGCGCGTGTCATCCGCGAAGGGCGCGCCCCTGCCGGCGCCATCCCCGCCCAGTGTGCCCAGTCAAACACGCTGCAGCCTCCATTTCCCCTGCCGGAACAACACGCCACTGAGCACGGCCAGCGTGGAGAATGCCACGGTCACCGCGATGTAGACGCCCCTCGGGCCGAGCCCGAGATGGAGCGCGAGCCACCAGGCGAGCGGGATCTGCCACACCCAGAAGCACGCGAGGTTCAGCCACGTGGGCGTCCAGGCGTCCCCGGCGCCGTTGAACGCCTGTGTCAGCACCAGCCCGTACGCAAAGAACGGGAAGCCCAGGCTGACGATTCGCAGGCACGCCACGGCGTGGCCGGCCACGACCGGGTCGGCCGTGAACATCGCAACGATCGGCCGCGCGAACACCAGGAAGACGACGCCCAGGCCGCCGAGGAACCAGAGGTTCAGGCGCCCGGCGGTCCACACCGCCTCGTCCGCCCGTTCCGGCTTACGGGCTCCGAGCGCCTGCCCCACCATCGTCGACGCGGCGTTGCTCAGTCCCCAGGCCGGCATCACGGCAAACAACACGGTGCGGATGCCGATCGTGTACCCCGCCATCGCCTCCTCGCCGAACGCCGCGATGACCCGCACCAGCCCGATCCAGCTGCTCGTGTCGATCAGCACCTGGAGGAAACCCGTCCCGGACAACCGGCAGACGTTCCACATCACCGTGGCGCGCAGCCGCAGGTGGCGAACCGCGACCCGGATGCGGGCGTGCCCCGCCCCCAGGACCCATAACTGCGTCGCCACGGCCGTGCCCCGCCCGATATTCGTCGCCACCGCGGCACCGGTGACGCCCAGCTCGGGAAACGGTCCCAGCCCGAAGATGAGGCACGGGTCCAGGACGATGTTGATCGCGTTCGACAGCCAGAGCATCCGCATCGCGATCACGGCGTCGCCCGCGCCGCGGAACACGGCATTGGTCAGGAACAGCAGCGTCACCGTCAGGTTGCAGCCGAGCATGACACGCGTGTAGCCCGACGCTTCCGCCACCATCCCCGGCGTGGCGCCCATCAGCCGCAGGAGTGCCTCCGCCTGCCACGCGCCGACCACGCCGAGCGCCACGGCGACCACCACCCCGAGACCGATGGCCTGCACGGCCGCCTCGGCCGCGCCGTCGCCGTCGTGCTCCCCGAACCGGCGCGCCACCACCGCGGTGGCGCCGATGCTGATCCCGATCGCGGCCGTGTACACGATGGCCATCATCGACTCGGTCAGCCCGACGGTCGCGGCCGCCGCGGCCCCGAGCCGCGAGACGAAGAACACGTCCACGACGGCGAACAGCGACTCCATGCCCATCTCGAGCACCATGGGCACGGCCAGCAGCACCACCGCACGATCGACGGGGCCCGAGGTGAAGTCCTCCGACGATCCCCGAATTGCCTCCCTTGCGAGAGACCACCAGCGTTTCATGACCGACGTCCAGCGGGACCGGGCATGACACGAATCGGGCACCGGCCTCTCGGCCCGGTCCCGGGAATCAGAGAGTGGTGAAGAAGTTGTGGATTAGCGGATCGAGCCGGCGCCGGGGAGATCGGGGCGCAGGCCGACTCCCATGCCGCCGGCGATCGAGGCCGGCGCAAACGGCGCGGAGGTGGGGATATGCCGTTTCATGGAAGTCTCTCGGAGGGTGAAAACCGAAGTCGGGAGTGTATACCAGGCCGGCCCGCTTCGCAACGGGCCGGCACCCGGTCAGTGGACGGTCGTGCCGGCGCCGCCAGCCGCCTCGGCCGTGATCAGCCGGCGAATGGTGGTCGTCAACGCGGCTTCGTCCGCACGGAAGGGGCCGGCGCTGGCAGTGCCCGTCTGCATCTCCACGTGCACCACGACGCCCTTGTCGTCATAGGGGCTGACGATCCAGCTGAACCCCCGCAGCGCCACCTGGTCCCGCTCGGTGCCGGGGTTCTTCTGCCGGTCGATCGCCAGCAGCATGCCGGTCAGCAGGCTCCGCACTTCATCGTCCGTCCAGGCGCCGGCGTCGGCCGACAGCTCGGGGCCCTCGCACGTCGTGGCATGGGTGGTGCCACGGATCCACACATCGATTGATACTGGCATTTTTGAGATTTGGTGATCTGGTGATCTCGTGATCTGGTGATCTAGAAGATGGGGACAGTCCCCATCTCCTGGGACATCGCTGGGGGAAATGGGGACAGTCCCCATTTTTCACTTCCGCCCTTCCCAATTCCTTTCCTAATTCCTAATTCCTAATTCTTACTTCTTACTTCTTACTGCTTACTTCCCGGTTATCTGTCCTCCCACACGGGTGGGCGCTTCTCGATCCAGGCCTGGATGCCTTCCGTCGCGTCATGGGTCGTGAGGAGGGCGTCGAGGTACAGGCGCTCGGCGGCGTCGAGCACCGGCAGGACCGACGCGCGCAGGGCCAGACGCGAGGCCTCCACGGCGCAGGTCAGCGCGGCGGCGGACCGGGGCGCGAGGTGGCGGTCGAACCAGTCCCCCGCCGCCTCCTCCATGGTCGCCTGGGGGGCGACCACCGAGACCAGGCCCGCGTCATGCCAGTAGGCGGCGGTCAGCGGCTCCCCCGTCACGACCGCCCGCGCCGCGCGTGACGCGCCGACGCGCGCCGGCAGCAACGCGGCCCCCATGGGCGGCAGGGCCGCCAGCCGGATCTCCGGCAGGCCGAACACCGCATCGTCCGCGGCCAGGATGTCGTCACACGACAGCGCGAGCTCGAAGCCGCCGCCAAGGCAGCGGCCGTGCACGAGCGCGGCCGTGAGCACCCGCACGTGCAGGAGCTGCCGGGTCAACTGCACCGCCTCCGGCAGGATCTCGCGCATCGGCCCGGGCAGGTGCTCCTGGATCTTCGCCCCGTAGCTGAAGTCGGGGCCCGCGCCTTCGATGGTGAGCCACTTGATGCGTGGCTGGGCCGCCGCGGTCTCGACGGCCGCCGCGAGCTCCTGCACCATGGCCCTCGAGAGCAGGTTGCCGCGCGGCGCGTCCATCACGAGACGCTGCCAGTGGCCGCCGCGCTCCGACACGATGTGGACGAGACTCACAGGTCCTCCGGGCGCGTGGTCGGCGCGTCACAGGCGAAGTCGCGGCAGACGTAGGCCGTGGCCTTCCCATCCACCATCGCCATCGCCGCCGTCCAGGGCAGGCGCGTCCCCCATTCGGATGCCCTGGCCGGGTCGATGGGCAACACGAGGGTGAACGGCCGGTATGCACGAACCGCGGCACGGGTCATCGCCGCGGTGTCCGCGCGGCCCGGCGGCCCGACGATGACAATCTGGCCGGCGGGGGCGAGCGCGGCACTGACGGCGGCTGCCATCATGGGAATGGTCCGTCCGTGCGCATCCAGCCGTCCCGCGAAGGACGCCCGTGCACGAGCCGCGCGATCCAGGAAGGCCCGCTCCCCCGTCAGGTGGCCCAACGCCAGGAGGTTCAGCGCGGCCATCGACGTCGGCGCCGGCTCGGCGCCGTCGTAGTCCTCCCGCAACCGCAGCAGCACGGAGGGATCGTCGCCCGTCGTGCTGAAGTACGCGCCCGACCCCTCGTCGCCGAAAAGGGCGTCCATCCGCTGCTGCAGGGCGATGGCCCAGTCGAGCCACGCGGGGTCCCCGTCGGCCTGGACCAGCTCGAGCAGGCCGAAGACGAGGCACGCGTAGTCCTCCGCGTAGCCGTCGATGGCGGCATCGCCCTGCCGATAGCGCCGGCGCAGGAGGCCGCGGTGGGCGTCCCACATCCGCTCGCGCATGAACGCCGCCGCGCGCTGGGCACTCGCGAGGTGCCGCTCACCGGGGTCCGCGCCGCCGACCTGCTGGCCGAGGGCTTCACCGCCCGCGAGCACCCGCGCGCCCCGCGCGAAGGCCGCGATCATCAGCCCGTTCCACGCGGTGAGCACCTTGTCGTCGCGGTGCGGGTGTGGCCGCCCTTCCCGGCGGGTGAAGAGCCGTGTCCGCGCATCCACCAGGGCCTGCGCCACCATCTCCGGCGGGCGGCCCGTCTCCTCCGCAATCTGGGAGACGCTCCGGGCGGTATGGAGCAGGTTGCCCCGCCCGAACTCCTGCTGGGGATCGAACGGCGCGTTCCCGTCCGGGAGGCAGCCGAACCGCAGCTCGAAGATCTGGCTATCCTCCCCGAGGGCCTCTCGCAGCTCCTCCGTCGTCCAGAGGTAGAACGCCCCCTCGGTCTTGCGCGCCGCCGGATTGTCCGCCTCCGCCGGCGGCACGCTGTCGGCGTCCTCGGCCGACTGGAATCCACCGGCCTCGTCCGTCAGTTCGCGGGCCACGTACTGGAGCGTGTCCTCCGCGATCTGCGCATGAAACGGATCGCGCGTCAGCTGCGCGGCCTCGAGATAGGCGAGGGCCAGCTGGGCCTGGTCGTAGAGCATCTTCTCGAAGTGCGGGACCCGCCAGGCCCGATCCACCGAGTAGCGGTGGAACCCGCCGCCGATGTGATCGCGCAGGCCGCCGAGTGCCATCGCGCGCAGCGTCGCCAGCACCATCTCGCGCGCCATGTCGTCGCCGCCGCGCACGTGTTCGCGCAGCAGGAACAGCAGCTCGCTCGGGCGCGGGAACTTGGGTTGATCGCCGAAGCCGCCGTGGCGGGCGTCAAAGGCCTGCTGGAAGGCATGCAACGTATTCCGCACGCCCGCCTCCCCCGCCTCCGCCGGGGCGCCGGCCTCCGACGTGAGGGTCTCGAGGCGCGACACGATGTGGGCAGCCGAGCCGGTCACCGTCTCCCGCTCCTCGCGCCAAGCTCGCGCGATCTCCGTGAGCACGTCCCCGAACGACGGGCGGCCCATGGCCGCCACCGGTGGGAAGTACGTCCCGCCGTAGAACGGCTTGAGGTCAGGCGTCAGCCAGACGCTCAGCGGCCAGCCACCAGAGCCGGTGGTCGCCTGCACGAACGTCATGTAGACGCGGTCGACGTCCGGCCGCTCCTCGCGGTCCACCTTCACGGGCACGAAGTGCGCGTTCAGGAGGTCGGCCGTCGCCGCGTCCTCGAACGACTCGTGCTCCATGACATGGCACCAGTGGCACGTCGAGTAGCCGATGGAGAGGAAGATCGGCCGCTGCTCCGCGCGCGCCCGCCCGAAGGCCTCCTCACCCCACGGATACCAGTCGACGGGATTGCCGGCGTGCTGGAGGAGATACGGGCTCTGCTCGGCGGCCAGGCGATTGGGCATCGATTGATCATGCCACAGGCCACCGATCACCCAGGCCACAGATGACGCAAGGCCACAGATGCCACAGATGGCACAGATGGCACAGATGACGCGGGATGCACAGATGTACGCTCGCTTGTTCTGGTCCCGACCAGCTCACTCGCGGCCACATGCCGGCCCAGCGCGGAGCGAACTACCGCTCGAAGGGCGGCCCGACGGGAGGAGCGCGGCCGATACACAGATGCACAGATGAGCCGGGATGCACAGATCCCAATTTGAGAGTGCCAGCACCGCCTCGCAAGTCCCCAGCGAGCCGCGCAGCGGCGAGTCCCAGCGAAGGCAGTGAGTCCGAGCGGGGGCCGCAGGCCCGCGTCCCGGCGAGCGGAGCGAGTCCTACCTTCGCAGTGCCGCCACGAGCGCTTCCAGCAGGAACGGCAGGTCGTCGGCCTTGCGTGCCGTGATCACCGGGCCGTCGACGACGACCGGGCGATCCACGTAACGGCCGCCGGCGTTCTTGAGATCGACGGCAATGGACGGCCAGCAGGTGACCGTGCGGCCGCGGATCACGCCCGCGTTGATGAGCAGCGCCGGCCCCCGGCAGATGGCGGCGACCGGTTTGCCCGCCGCCACCGCGTCCCGGACAAGGTCGACCACGGCGTGCCGGAGCCGCAAACGGTCGGGCGCGTACCCGCCGGGCACGACCACCGCATCGAAGTCCGCAGCGCGTGCCTCACCGCCGGCGCGCTCGACGCTCACGGCGGTCCCGGCAAGACCGGTGTGCGAGCGGCCAGCCAGTGGCCCGACGATCACCACCGCCGCGCCATGCGCGACGAGCGTGTCCCGTGCGCCGACGAGCTCCGCATCGTCGAAGAAGTCCTCCACGAGCAGTGCGATGCGGCGTCCAGCGAGCGAATCGTCGTTCATGTGGGGATCCTTCCAACCCTCGCAACTCGACCTGCCGAGCCGCCGGAGGAGGCGAGGCCAGACACGCCCCGCGTGGCCTCACGCCCGCGTAGCGGGCGGCTTACCGTGCCGCCCGAAGAGAGTGAGGCCATCTCAGGGCGGCCCCGGCATCGTCGGGTGCCGCCGGGCCGCGTCGGTCAACCGCGCGTACGACGCCGTCATCTCGACGCCGTACAGCAGGATGACGGCCGAGACGTACACCCACAGCAGGAACACCACCACGGCCGCAATCGACCCGTGGATGAAGTTCCAGGTCGCGAGGTCGCGCGCGTAGAAGGAGAAGCCTGCGAGGGCGCCGCGCCACGCCAGCCCCGTGACGATGGCCCCGGGCCAGACGTCACGGAAGCGGACGCGCGTGTTCGGCACGAAGTAGAACACGAGCGCAACGCAGACGATGAGCAGGCCTGTCGCCGCGTAGCCCGCCGACAGCCCGGTCAGCCAGGTGAGCCAGGGCGAGTGGACCAGCAGGCCCCAGAACCAGCTCGTGCTGGTCTGCGCCAGCTTCGCCAGGCTGGCCAGGATCAGCGCCAGCACGAAGATGCCGCTCGCCGACAGCAGCATCACGAACGACATCAGCCGGTGGCGGAGGAAGCTGCGCCTGCGCTCGACGCCCCAGGCGTGGTTGACGGCCGACGACACGGCGTTGAAGACGCCGAGCGACGCCCACGTCAGCGCGATGGCGCCCCCGACCCCGATGCGCACGGTCTGCCCCCGGAACGCGTCGAGCTGGCGCGTCATGAAGTCGAACTGCCGCGGGAAGTAACGGAAGATGAAGTCGACCACCGCGTCGCGATCCGCCTGGTCGGCGGTCACGGTCCCGAGGATCGACAGCAGCAGCAGGAAGAACGGGAACAGCGACAGCAGGGCGTAGTAGGCAATGGCCGCCGCATGCGTGAGGCCGTCGCTGTTGTAGAGCTCGCCAACGCCGCGCCAGGCGGCGAGCGCCACGCGCCGGAGGGCGCGCGCCCAGGGGCGGCCAGGTTCCGGGGGCACGGGGGTATCAGGCGAACCGGCGCGGCCAGGCGTCCTTCGCGCCGGACTGGAACTCCTCGATGCCCGCCCGGATCTGGTCCACGGCCGCCCGCAGCCGGCCGGCCTCGCGCATCAGCGCCTCGATGTTCGGCTCGACGTCCTCGCGGAGCCGCCGGCCCTGGGACGTGAAGAAGAAGTAGCCGAGGGCCACGCCGGCCGCCGCGCCGGCAATGCCGCTCAGGATGAGCGTGTCGCGGTCGTTCACGAAGCCTCCGTTTCGGTCGTCACGAGCGCCGCGCGCGCCTCACGCGCCGCGCGGCTCGGGTCGGTGATCCCATGCTTGCGCATCTTGCTGTACAAGGTGGGCCGGTACAGCCCGAGGATCTGCGCGGCCTCCTGCTTGTTCCAGTTCGTGCGCTGGAGCGTCTGCACCAGGGCCATGCGCTCGATCTCCGCGAGCGTCCGGTGGGGGGGCACGGTGAAGTCCGCCGCGCCGCCCGCCTCCTCCCGCACGGCCTCGGGCAGGTCCGACGGCTGCAGTTCCCCGCCCTTCGACACCAGCACGGCGCGTTCGATCACGTTCTCGAGCTCGCGCACGTTGCCCGGCCAGCGGCTCCGGATGAGCAGGTGGTAGGCCGCCGCCGAGATGCCCTTCACCTGCTTCTGGTAGCGCTCATTGTACTTCTCGATGAAGTGCGACCCGAGCAGCGGGATGTCCTCGGTGCGCTCGCGGAGCGGCGGCACCCGCAGGGCAATCGTGTTGATGCGGAAGTAGAGGTCCTCGCGCAGGCGGCCCTCGCGCAGCGCCGTCTCGAGGTCGATGTTGGTGGCGCAGATCAGCCGGAAGTCGACCTTGACCCAGTTGTCGCTGCCGAGCGGGCGGTACTCGCGCTCCTGCAGCACCCGCAGGAGCTTCGTCTGGAGGAAGGGCGGCATCTCGCCAATCTCGTCCAGCATGAGCGACCCGCCGCCGGCCAGTTCCAGCAGGCCGACCTTGTCGGTGCTGGCGCCGGTGAAGGCCCCGCGCTTGTAGCCGAAGAGCTCCGACTCGATGAGGTCCTTGGGCAGCGCCGCACAGTTGATCTTGATGAACGGGCCCTTCGCGCGCCGGCTCCGGTGGTGGATCGCGTTTGCGATGAGCTCCTTGCCGGTGCCGTTCTCCCCCTGGATGAGGATGTTGGCCTCGCTCTCGGCCACCGCGTCGATCAGCTCGAAGAGCTCCCGCATCTGGTGGCTCTTCCCGATGATGTTCGAGAACGAGTACTGGCTGCGGAGCTGGGCCTGGAGCTGCTCATGCCGCTGGCGTTCCAGCTGGCGGCCGGTGGCCCGTTCCAGCAGGCCCACCACGCCGGCCGGATCCATGTCGGACTTCTCGATGAACCAGAAGGCGCCCGCCTGGCCGGCCTCCAGCGCGCGCTTGATCGTGCCCTGCCCGCTGATCACGATCACCTCGACCGCCGGGGCACTGTCCTTGATCGTCCGGAGCAGCGCGATGCCATCGATGTCGGGGAGCAGGAGGTCGAGCAGCACGAGGTGCGGCTGCCAGTCCCGGAAGATCTCGACGCCACGGGCCCCGATGCCCGCCGTGCGGACCTCGTACCCGGGCGGACCGGGCGCCTGCTCGATGACCATCCTGAGCCAATCGGTGGTCATCGGCTCGTCGTCGATCACGAGGACCCGCCGCCGGCCGCTCCGGATGGTCGCCGAGCTCTGCAACTGCCTACCCCACATCCCTGGCCCGGCCACGAGCTCTGCCGTGACCAGCCTGGACTGTCTGATTTGAATACAGACGCGATTGTAGCGCGAGAGCGCCTCGCGGATCAGCTTCCTGCATCGAGCGCGCGGCCGGCGCCGCCCGCGGTGGCGTCACGCCCCCTCGGGAGGGTGGCGGCGCCGGTCAGTCGCGCGGACCGGGAGAACCGTGCGGCGGGGGATGCCGCTCGGGTGGCCTGGCCCGCTGCTGATCGGTTCGACCCGCGCGTCGCGGGCTCCCCGGGCGGGCACGTCGGCCCACCCGCGGGGATATACGCGATGCGTGACCGGGCCTGCGCCGCCGTCAGACCGGGTTCCGGCCCTGGATGACGCGGATCAGCACCATGGCAATGGCGAGGACCAGCAGCAGGTGGATGAAGCCACCGAGCGTGTACGAGCTGACCATGCCGAGGGCCCACAGCAGCACGAGAAGCACCAGAATCGTCGTCAACATCATCGCCTCCTAGGGGTGAAGTGGTTGGCGCGTCCCGGATCAGGCCGGGGTCACTGACGCGACGCCGTCGTGCGCGCGGTCCGCGAGCTGGTCCGCACGGCGCCGGCCGGTCTCGATGGCGGCATGGGCCGACTCGGCGGCCTGCCGGCCCGCGGTCCGCGCCTGCTGACGCGCGTCGTCGGCGAGCGTCCTGGCGCGATCGGTGGCGCGCCGATAGCGCTGTCCGATGTCGGCCCGGAGTTCCTCCCCGGAGCTGGGTGCGAGCAGCACGCCCAGGGCCGCCCCCAACGTCAGTCCTGCAATCAGCCCGAGGGCCACGCCTGCGGTGCCGTTTCCGTCCTGCATGAACTCTCCTTCCTGCCGGCAGAGGTGCCGGCGTTGCCCAGACGGGACAGCAAGGTTCGATCCCGCCGCAGAGCCGGCAAACTCGTGAGTGCCTATGGACGGGCTTGGACTGGGTGAGCATCCAGCTGCACAGAATATGGCGCCCGATTCCCATCGAGCGTGCCAGGCCTCGTGACGCGAATGGCCGAGTTCCGGCACTGTGCCGCGCAGTTCCGCGTTCTGGTCGTCTCCGGCCCCACTCTTGCTCTACGGCTGCCGACCGCGTGACCGGCTGACCCGGCTCGCGGGTCCCTGTGGTACGCTCGGAGGCACTTTCTGGACATGTCGATTGACGTCGGGGCTCTGCTCCACTTGCTGGCACACGAACTACGGGCGCCGGCATCGGTGGCGCAGGGGTACCTGCGCATGCTGCGCGACGGCCGCCTGGCCGCGCCCGCGGAACGCGAGCGGGCGCTCGCGCAGACGCAGGCCGCGGTCGCCCGGATCAGCGCACTCACGCACGAGGCGAGCGCGCTGGCCGACCTGCTCGAGACCCCCCCGCCGGCCCGTCGGGCGACGGCGCTCGACGCCGTGCTCGCGGAGGCGGTGGCGCACGCGGCCCTCGACGCCCCGGTTCGGCCCCCGCGGACCGGGACGGACGTGCCGCTCTGCCGCCCGGCCGAGGTCGCGCGGGCGCTCGGCACGCTCATCGAGGCGGCCGCCCGCCAGGCGCGCGGGGCCGCACCGACGATTGCCGTCCGCCGGGCCACCAGCGGGCCCGGCCATGAACTGCTGATCGGCCAGGTCGAGGGCTTCGGCGCCCTCGGGGCCGGTCCCGGCGCCCAGCGCACCGTCGACTTCCCGACCGATCGCGGCGGGTTCGGCCTGAAGCTGCTCGCCGCGCACGTGGTGCTGGACGCCGAAGGCGCCAGCGTCTGGACAACCGCCGGCGCTCCCGTCGCGCTGGCCGTCCGGTTCCCTGAGGAGGAACAGCCCGCATGAACACCGCCCGTCTCGCCCTCGTGGATGACGACCCGCAGTTCAACGAGTACCTGCACACGATGCTCCGCTCGCGCGGCTACGACGTGGTGGCCTTCACCAGCGGCAGCGCGCTGCTGCAGGCCCTGCATGCGGGCGAGGACGTCGATGTGGTCCTGCTCGACGTGCTGATGCCGGGCATGGACGGCCTGGACACGCTCAAGGCCCTCCGCCAGGCGCACCCGTCCGTGCAGGTCATCATGCTGTCCGGCCGCCAGGTGACCTCCACGATTGTGGATGCGGTCCGGCTCGGCGCGGCCGACTACGTCGTGAAGCCGGACGACCCGGAAGGGCTCGGCGAAGCCGCGCTCGACGCCGCCATCCGCAGTGCCTTCGAGAAGACGCAGCTCACCCGCGAGGTGGCGCGGCTGCGGCTCCAGGTCTCGGAGGACAGCGATGGCGCGCTGCCCTGCTGGGGGCCGGGCCACGCCATGCGCCAGGTCATGACGATGATCGAGCGCGTCGCCGACAGCGACGTCAGCGTGCTGATCCGCGGGGAGAGCGGGGTGGGCAAGGAGATCATCGCGCGGGAGCTCCACCGCCGCTCGCCGCGGCGCGTCAAGCCGTTCGTCAAGGTCAACTGCGCGGCGCTCCCCTCGGAGCTGCTCGAGAGCGAGCTGTTCGGCCACGAACGCGGCGCCTTCACCGGCGCGCAGACCGCGCGGGTCGGCAAGTTCGAGTACGCCAACCTCGGCACGCTGATGCTGGACGAGATTGGCGAGATGCCCGCGAAGCTGCAGGCCAAGCTGCTGCACGTCCTGCAGGACCGGGCGTTCACCAAGCTCGGGAGCAACCGGCCCATCGAGGTGGACGTCCGCATCATCGCCGCGACCAACTGCGACCTCGAGGCGATGATCCAGGCCGGGACCTTCCGCGAGGACCTGTACTACCGGCTGCAGGTCATCGAGGTCGTGGTGCCGCCGCTGCGCGACCGCCGCGACGAGATCGAGCCGCTCACGGAGTTCTTCCTGCAGAAGTACGCCCAGCGCTTCGGCCGTCCGATGCCCCGGATCTCGCAGCCGCTGCGCCAGGCCATGCAGGACTATCCCTGGCCGGGCAACGTGCGGGAGCTCGAGAACGCGATCAAGCGCTACGTCGTGCTGCAGGACGAGACCCTGGCGCTCTCCGAACTGCAGCGGCCCGTGCGGCCGTCGGCGTCCCCCGCCCGCGCGATGGCCGCCGTCGGCGCGGCCGTCCCCGCCGCGGTGGCCCCCGGCGGCGCGGTCGCCACGGCGCCGCCGCCTCCCCCGCCGCCGCCGGGGCCCGCCCCGCTCGGCGACGACCCCATCAGCCTGCACGAGCTGTCGAAGGAAGCCGCGCTCAAGGCCGAGCGTGACGCCATCCAGCAGGCGCTCGACCGGTTCCGCTGGAACCGGCGCAAGACCGCCGAGTTCCTGGGCGTGAGCTACAAGACGCTGCTCAACAAGATCAAGGAGTGCGGGATCACGGACGCGGGGGACGATTAGATCTCAGATTGAAGATCTCAGATTGAAGATTCAGCACGAAGGCACAGGGCCCGTCGCCGCGCCGGGGCGCGGCGGCGGGCCTTGTGCGTTTCAATCGCCAATCTTCAATTGTCAATCTGCAATGGAACAACCCTTGCTCAAGTAGGCCACGAACCCGGCTGAACCGCCGTGCTGGGACGGCGGCCGGCCCTTTCAGGGAGGCTTGCGTGAAGCTATTGGGCGTCGTGCTCATCATTCTTGGCATTGTCGGGCTCATCTATGGCGGCATCTCGTGGACGCACGACGACACCGTCGTCGATGCCGGCCCGCTCGAGGTGACGGCCGAGAAGACCGAGTCGGTCCCGATCCCGCCGATCGCCGGCGGCCTGTTGCTCCTGGCGGGCATCGTCGTCGTGGCGAAGGCCAAGTAGGAGGTTCCCATGCGCACGCTCCTCATCGTCGGCGCGCTGCTCGTCGTCATCGGCGTTGGCGGCGCCTGGGTGTCCTGCCGCGACTCCGAGATCTTCTCGCCGGGCGCCGACACCGCCGCCGCGCAGGCGGCCGAGCCAGCGGGCCTGCCCCCGGACGATGGGCCCGATCGGTTCACCGCCGCGGTCTTCGGCCTCGTGTTCGCGGTGGGCATCGGCTGTCTGGCCGTGGGCGCGGGCCTCGGCGGCCGCGAGCGGCGGCCGCGGACGGGCCCGACCGACCCGCACGATCACCTGCCGCTTTGAGCTCGGGCCGGCGGCCCAACCATAACGGGGACGACGGTCCGCTATAATGCCGGGGCATGCCGGACCGTCCCGCCAGCAAGCCGCTCGTCATCACGCCAATCGTGTCCGCCCTGTCCCGTCCGGTCTCGGACCCGCAGGGGGCCGAGCCGCGCACGGTGTGCGAGCGGTGCGGGGCCGACATGTACCGCATGCACGCGGTCTGGCGGTGCCCCAACTGCCGCTTCAAGACCGACTGCTGCGGGTGGTAGCCCGCCGGCCGCGCACGGGGCGCGCGCCGGCCCGCCCGAGGTCCGACACCTAGCCCGATGGATATCCTCGAGTCGCACATCCAGACGGACTCGCCCGAGTTCCGCGCCAACCACGACCGCATGGCCGCGCTCGTCGCCGAATACCGCGAGCGCCTGGCCGCCGTGCAGCAGGGGGGCGGCCCCCGCTACCTCGAGCGCCACCGCGAGCAGGGCAAGCTGCCCGTGCGCGAGCGCATCGAGCGCCTGCTCGATCCCGGCACCGCCTTTCTCGAGCTCTCCGCGCTCGCCGCGTGGGACATGTACGGGGGGGACGCGCCCTCGGCGGGGGTCGTCACCGGCATCGGCCGCGTGTCGGACCGCGAGGTGCTCATCGTCGCCAACGACGCGACGGTGAAGGGCGGCACGTACTACCCGATGACGGTCAAGAAGCACATCCGGGCCCAGGAAGTCGCGCTGCAGAACCACCTGCCGTGCGTCTACCTCGTCGACTCGGGCGGCGCGTTCCTGCCCCTGCAGGCGGACGTCTTCCCCGACCGCGAGCACTTCGGCCGGATCTTCTTCAACCAGGCCCGCATGTCGGCGGAGGGCATCCCGCAGATTGCGGTCGTCATGGGCTCCTGCACCGCCGGCGGCGCGTACGTGCCGGCGATGTCCGACGAGACGATCATCGTCAAGGGCACGGGGACGATCTTCCTGGGCGGCCCGCCGCTCGTGAAGGCGGCGACCGGCGAGGAAGTGTCGGCCGAGGACCTGGGCGGCGCGGACGTGCACACCCGCCTGTCGGGCGTCGCGGACTACTTCGCCGAAGACGACGACCACGCGCTGCACCAGGCCCGCACGATCGTCTCGACGCTGCACCGGGTGAAGCACGGCCCCGCGGACGTGACCACGCCCGAGGATCCCGCGTACGACCCGAAGGAAATCTACGGGATCGTGAGCGCCGAGCTCCGCAAGCCCTACGACGTGCGCGAGATCATCGCGCGCATCGTCGACGGGTCGCGCTTCGACGAGTTCAAGGAGCGCTACGCGACGACGATCGTCTGCGGCTTCGCGCGCCTGCACGGCTACCTGGTGGGGATCATCGCCAACAACGGCGTGCTGTTCTCCGAGTCGGCGCTCAAGGCCACGCACTTCATCGAGCTCTGCAACCTCCGCGGCATCCCGCTCGTGTTCCTGCAGAACATCACGGGCTTCATGGTCGGCCAGCAGTACGAGCGCGGGGGCATCGCGAAGGACGGCGCCAAGATGGTGCACGCGGTCGCCAACTCCGTCGTGCCCAAGTTCACCGTGCTCATCGGCGGCAGCTTCGGCGCCGGCAACTACGGCATGTGCGGCCGCGCCTACGACCCGCGGTTCCTCTGGATGTGGCCCAACGGGCGCATCTCGGTGATGGGCGGCGAGCAGGCAGCCGGCGTGCTGACGACCGTCAAGCGCGACCAGCTGGCTCGCGCGGGCAAGCCCTTCCCCCCGGAGGAGGAGGCCGCGATTCGCGATCCGATCCTCCAGAAGTACGACAGCGAGGGCTCGCCCTACTACTCCACCGCGCGCCTCTGGGACGACGGCATCCTCGACCCGGCGGAGACGCGGGCCGCGCTCGCCCTCGGCCTGTCGGCGGCCTACAACGCGCCGGTGCCGCCGGCGAAATTCGGCGTCTTCCGCATGTAGCGGCGCCCTGGGACCCATGGCATACCAGTTCCTCACCATTCGCCGGGACGGCCCGGTCGAGCACGTCACGCTGAACCGGCCCGACGTGCGCAACGCGTTCAACGAGCACGTCATCGCCGAGCTCACCGCCTGGGCCCGCGCGGCCGCCGAGGACCGCGGCCTGCGCGCCGTCGTGCTCGCGGGCGCGGGCAAGGTCTTCAGCGCCGGTGCCGACGCGGCCTGGATGGCCAGGATGGTCGACTACTCGCGCGAGGACAACGTGCGCGACGCCCGGGCCATGGCCGACATGTTCCTCGCACTCGACTCGCTGCCGGTCGCCGTCATCGGCCGCATCCACGGCGCCGCGCTTGGCGGGGGATCGGGGCTCGCCGCGGTGTGCGACATCGTCGTCGCCGAGGAGCAGGCCATCTTCGGGTTCACGGAGACCAAGCTCGGGATCCTGCCCGCGGTCATCTCGCCCTACGTGCTGCCCAAGATCGGCGTGTCGGCCGCCCGTGAGCTGTTCCTCACCGGCATGCGGTTCGGCGCGGCCCGCGCCCGCGAGATCGGGCTCGTGCACACCGTGGTGCCGTCCGAGACCCTGGACGAGGCGGTCGGCCGCTACCTCTCGGAGGTGCTGACGGCGGCGCCCACCGGCGTCGCCGCGGCGAAGGCGATCATCCCTGCCGTCTGGGGCCGCGGCCCCGCCGACTCGAAGGAGATCACCGCCGAGGCCATCGCCGACCAGCGCGTCTCACCCGAGGGCCAGCAGGGCCTGAAGGCCTTCCTGTCCAAACAGAAGCCCGGCTGGGTGGCCGAATGAGCGGGACGCGGGAGCCGAGGGACGGGGGGCCACGGCGATGATTCGCCGCCTGCTGGTCGCCAACCGTGGCGAGATTGCCGTGCGCATCATGCGCGCCTGTCGCGAGCTGGGCGTGGAGACCGTGGCCGTCTATTCCGATGCCGACGCGCGGGCGCCGCACGTGCTCGCCGCCGACCGCGCGATCCGGCTCGGGCCGGCGCCGGCCCGTGAGAGCTACCTGCGGATGGACGCAATCGTCGAGGCGGCACGGGAGTCCGGGGCCGACGCCGTGCATCCCGGGTACGGGTTCCTCAGCGAGCGTGCGCCGTTTGCCCGCGCCTGTCGCGAGGCGGGCCTGATCTTCGTCGGCCCGCCCCCCGAGGCCATCGAACGCATGGGCTCGAAGATTGGGGCCCGCGAGCTGATGCAGGCGGCCGGCGTGCCGGTGGTGCCGGGGGAGACGCCGGCGGATCAGTCCGACGCCGCGATCATCGCGGCCGCCACCCGCATCGGCTTCCCTATCCTGATCAAACCCTCCGCGGGCGGCGGAGGGATTGGCATGAAGGTCGTCCGCGAGGCGGCCAGCCTGCCCGACGCCGTGGATCGCGCGCGGCGCGAGGCACAGGCGGCCTTCGGCGACGGCACGCTCTACGTCGAGCGCCTCGTCGAGCGGCCCCGGCACGTCGAGATCCAGGTCTTCGCCGACAGCCAGGGGAACGCCGTCCACCTGTTCGAGCGTGAGTGCTCGGTCCAGCGGCGCCACCAGAAGACCATCGAGGAGAGCCCCTGTCCGGTGCTGACGCCCACGCTGCGGGCCCGCATGGGCGAGGCGGCGGTGGCGGCCGCGAAGGCGTGCGGGTACGTCAACGCCGGCACCGTGGAGTTCCTGCTCGAGGGCACCGGTGACGAGGCGCGCTTCTACTTCCTCGAGATGAACACCCGGCTGCAGGTCGAGCACCCGGTCACGGAGTGCGTCACCGGTGTCGACCTCGTGCGGGCGCAGGTCCTCGTGGCCTCCGGCGAGCCCCTGCCCTGGTCGCAGGACGACCTCTCGCAGCGCGGCCACGCCATCGAATGCCGGATCTACGCGGAGGACCCCGCGCAGGACTTCCTGCCGCAGGCGGGTCCCCTGCTCCTGTACCGGGAGCCACAGGGCCCGGGCATCCGCGTCGACGGCGGCGTGCGCGAGGGCGGCGAGGTGTCCGTGTACTACGACCCCATGCTGGCGAAGCTGATCGTCTGGGCCGAGACCCGCGCCCTCGCCGTCGAGCGCGCAAGGGCCGCGCTGCGCGACTACCCGGTGCTGGGCATCCGCACCAACATCCCGTTCCTGCTCGCGATTCTCGGCCACGAGGCGTTCCGCGACGCCGCGATTCACACCGGCTTCCTCGACCAGGAAGGCGCGGGGATCCGCCGGGCCGCAGCGGAGGTGCCGCTCCCGGAGGCGGCCCTCGTCGCGGCGGCCGCGCACAAGGAGCGTCGGCCGGTCGCTACCGGCAGTGGCGCCACTCGACCGGCCGATCCCTTCGTCACGCTTGGCGGGTGGAGGGGCTGACGTGGCCGAGAAGCTGCAAGTCCGGTTCGGGGACGACACGACCAGCCTCGTCGTCGGCGACGATGGCATCGTCACGGTGGCCGATCGCACCTACACGGTCACGCCGGTGTCCGCGGGGATCTACCGGGTCGACAACGGCACGCGCCACTGGACGGTCGCGGTTGCCGGGAGCGGCGAGAGCCGGTGGGTGTTCGTCGACGGCGTGGTGGCGGAACTGGAGGTCACCCCCGAGGGCGGCAGCCGCCGCCGGGGACGCCGGGGCGCGAGTGACCAGATGGCCGCACCGATGCCGGCAACCGTCGTGAAGCTGCTGGTCGGACCGGGCGATGCGGTCGCCGAGGGCGACACGCTCATCGTGCTCGAGGCGATGAAGATGGAGCTGGCCGTGCGCGCGCCGCGCGACGGCGTGGTCAAGGACGTGCGCTGCGCGGAGGGCGATCTCGTGCAGCCGGGCGTGAACCTGCTGGAGCTCGAGTCGTGACCGAGAGCCTGCGTCCGACCCGCGTGACCCTGGTCGAGGTCGGCCCCCGCGACGGCCTGCAGAACGAGAAGGCCACGATCCCGACCGCCGACAAGATCGCGTTCGTCGACCGCCTCTCGGCCGCCGGGCACCAGGTCATCGAGGTCTCGGCGTTCGTGTCCCCGAAGTGGGTGCCGCAGATGGCGGACGCCGCCGAGGTCTTCGCCGGCATCACGCGCCGGCCCGGCGTGCGCTACACGGCCCTGGTGCCGAACCTCGCGGGCCTCGACCGGGCCATCGCGGCCCAGGTCTCGGAAGTCGCAATCTTCGCCGCCTCGACCGAGACGTTCAGCCGCCGCAACATCAACCAGTCGATCGACGAGTCGCTCGCCACCTACGCCGCGGTCTGCGAGCGTGCGATCGCGGCGGGCCTGCGCGTGCGCGGTTACCTCTCCACGGCGTTCGGCTGCCCGTTCGAGGGGGCCGTCGATCCCCGGGTCGTCGCCGACGTGGCGGCGCGCCTGCACGACCTGGGTGTGTACGAGGTGGCGGTGTCAGACACGATTGGCATCGCGCACCCCGGACAGGTGCCGCTCGTCGTCGAGGCGGTCGCCGCGCGGGTGCCCCGCGCGCGCATCGCCCTGCACTTCCACGACACACGCGGCACGGCGCTCGCCAACGTGCTCGCGGGGCTCGACGCCGGGATCGCGACGTTCGACAGCTCCGCCGGAGGGCTCGGCGGCTGCCCGTACGCGCCGGGGGCCGCGGGCAACCTGGCGACCGAGGACCTGCTGTACATGCTGGACGGGCTCGGTATCGAGACCGGCGTGCAGCTCGAGGGGGTTATGCAGGCGTCGGCCCTCATCGAAGGCCGCCTCGATCATCCCCTGCCCTCCCGCTACGTCCAGGCCGAACGCGCCAGGCGCTCCTGACGGCCTCGCCGTCCGGGTGCCTCCCCCGGGCCCGCTCAGGCGGGCGGGTCGAGGATGCGCTGCAGTTCCTCCCAGTCGACGGGCTTCACGAGGTGCTCGTCGAAGCCCGCCTCGCGCGACCGCAGGCGGTCGGCGCGCCCGCCCCACCCGGTCACCGCAATCAGCAGCAGCGGCCGCGTCCCGGCGGCTGCCCGCATGGCCCGCGCAATCTGGTATCCGTCGGTGTCCGGCAACCCGATGTCGAGCAGGGCGACGTCGGGCGTGAAGCGCTCGAGCAGCTCGAAGGTGGACTGCCCATCCACGGCGGTCTGCACGTCGTGGCCGTGCATCCGCAGCAACATGGCGAGGGTGTCGAGCGAATCCCGGTTGTCGTCCACCACGAGGATGCGCCGGGGCGCGGCGGCCTCGGGCTCCGCGGGCGGGCCGGCCCCGTCGGTCACCGCCTGCAGCGGCAGCCGCACCACGAACTCGCTGCCCAGGCCGGGGCCCTCGCTCGTGGCTTCGACGGTCCCCCCGTGCGCCATCACCAGCATCCGGACGAGATACAGCCCGATACCGAGGCCGCCGAGCCGCGCGTCCTCCGGCGCCGCCTGCCCGAAGAGCGTGAACAGCTCACCCAGCCGCTCCCGCTGGATGCCCACGCCCTGATCCCGCACCCGGACGACGGCCTGCCCTTCTTCGGTGGCGGCCGACAGGCGGATTTCCCGGCCGGGCTCGCTGTACTTCGCGGCGTTGTTGAGCAGGTTCGAGACGACCTGCGCAATCCGCACGGCATCCACCCGCACGGGGATCGGTCGCGCGGGCACGTCGACGATGAGCTCGTGCCGCCGGCTCGCGACGATCGGCTCGGCCATCTCGACGGCGCGATCGAGCACCTCCGCCAGGCTGCAGGGTTCCTGGACGAGCTCGATCTTGCCGCGCGCAATCCGGGCCACGTCCAGCAGATCGTCCACGAGGCGATTGAGGTGCTGGAGCTGGCGCTCCATCGCGGTCAGGATCCGGCCGCGCCCGCCGGGGTCCGCGGGATCGGCGGGTCCGCGCAGCACCTGCAGGCCCACGGTGAGGGGCGCCAGCGGGTTGCGGAGCTCGTGCGCCAGCACCGCGAGGAACTCGTCCTTGCGCCGGTCCGCCTCCCTGAGCGCGGCATACAGCCGCACGTTCTCGAGCGCGCCGGCGGCGCGGGTCGCCAGGTCCTCGACCTGCCGCACGTCGATCTCCGAGTAGCGGCGGCCGGAATGGGCCATCCCGAGCTGGATGATGCCGAGCACGCCACCGCGATACTTCAGCGGCGCCGAGATGATGGAACGCAGGCCGATCGCCCCGAGCAGCGACCGGTGGCGGTCATCCCGCGCCGCCGAGGACAGCGCCGCCGGATCCAGGTCGAACACGAACTCCGTCCGGCCGGACCGGAGCACCGAGTAGGCGCCCCGCGGCGCGGCCGGGTCGGCCGGGTACTCGCGTTGGAGCGCCTGCGCCGCGCCGAGCCTGGCGGGATCCGCGTGGGCGACCCCGACGCCGCGCAGCTGGCCGTCGGGCGTGGCGAGCTGAATCGCGCACCAGTCGGCGATCTGCGGCACCGCGAGGCTGGCCACCTTCCGGAGCGCGCTGTCCTCGTCCACGATGTCGCTCAACGCACCGCTTGCGCGCGCGAGGAACCGCGCCGACTCCTCGGCGCGACGCCTGGCCGTCACGTCGATCCCGAGGCCGACGATGCGGATCGGGGTGCCGTGCTCGTCACAGACAACGGAGCCGCGACCCGCGATCCAGCGGGACGACCCGTCGGGGCGCGGGTGCCGGAACTCGACCTCGAACTCGGCACAGTCGGCACGCGCCTGGTCGAACGTGGCCGCCACACGCGCGCGGTCTTCCGGTTGCACGAGCGCCAGGAAGTCGTCGAACGAGCCGGTGAACGAGCCCTCGGGGATGGGCTGCGCATCCCCCAGGTGCCCCGACCACTCGATCCGCCCCCCTTGCAGATCGAGGTCCCACGCCCCCATGCGTCCGGCATCGAATGCCAGTCGAAGGCGCGCCTCGGATTGCCGCAACCGTTCTTCCACGGCCCGGCGTTCCTCGATCTCGCGCTGCAGGGCGGCGTTGGCCGCCTCCAGCGCGGCCGTGCGTTCGTCCACCGCCCGCTGCAGGTCACGGGATCCGCGCGGCGCGAGGGCGCCGGGCCACACCGGGATCAGCGCGAACACCGAGGCCCACGACACCGCGGCGGTCGCCGCACCGGCGGCCGCGTCCAGCGGCCACCCGGCGATGACGGCCTCGAGCAGGTGCAGGGTGCCGCAGGCGATCATGCAGGCGCCGCACCGGACGAGGACCTGGCGGAAGGGCACGTCCCGGCGCGCCGGGACGACCCGGGGTGCCACGGCGGCCCGCACGAGGCGGCCGGCCCCGAGGGCCACGCCCGACACGACCTGCGCCCGGCCCGGCGCAGGCCTCCACACCCTGCCGGGCCAGCGTGGCAGCAAGCCGCTGGTGTCGAACACGCGCCGCACGGACTCGATCATCTGGGGAACCTCGGGACACGATCGCGGTGGGAGTGAGGACAGTATACCGGCCAGCACGACCACGACGTGCGGCCGGTATACTGGACGGCACCCCATGGCCGCGCCCACCAGACGTCGTTTCCTCCGCGCGGCCGCGCTGGCGACGGCCGGGCTCGGCCTGCCCCGCGGGGTGCGGGCGGCACAGCCCGCGACAGGCCGGCCTCGCGCCAGCGAGTTCGTCTTCGCCCGCCTGCGCTACGACTCCGGCGACTGGGACTACAACCCGAAGGTCGCGGCCAACGTGCTCAACTCGATCGTCGAGTACACCGACATTCCGGTCTACCCGGACGAGGTCATCATCGGCGCCGATTCCGTGGAGCTCCCCGCCTTCCCGTTCCTGTTCATGACCGGCCACAAGCTCGTGCGCTTCTCCGACGCCGAGCGGGCGCGCCTCCGGGCGTATGTCGAAGGCGGCGGCCTGCTCTTCTCCGACGACTGCAACCACGACATCGCCGGCCTCTACGCCGTCTCGTTCGAGCAGGAAGTGCGCCAGATGTTCGACGGGCCCGACGTGCTGGCGAGGCTGCCCAACGACCACGCGCTGTACCGGACGTTCTTCACCTTTCCCGACGGCCCCCCGCAGACCGTGCACGAGCTGAACGGCTTCGGCGACGACATCGTGCACGACTACCTGCGGGCCGTGCGGTTCGACGGCCGGATCGGCGTCCTGTACTCGAACAAGGACTACGGGTGCGAGTGGGACTACGACTGGCGCAACAAGCGCTTCCAGCGCGACGACAACACGCGCTTCGCGGTGAACATCGTCGTGTACGCGATGGCGAGCTGAACCATCCCCCGTACGGCCGGGCTGCCCAATGTGTGGCCCGGCCTACCGAGATCGCCCGTCCGGCCGGCCCTGCCCCGCGCCATCCCTGAATAACAGCCCACCCGCTAACATCCTTACAGTCATTGGGTTACGCCGCCCATCACGGCTGGCACCCGTCTTGATATCTCATCGGTCCAGCCCGGCACGCACCGCCGGGAGGAGGACTGAGAGATGACGCACCCGAAACCGCTGCTCGCGCTGCTCGTCGCCGGCTCGCTCGCTGGCGCCGTTGCGTGCGACCGCACGCCCGAGCAGGACACGCCGTCGATGACGGACCAGGACAGCGCGGATGCGGCACGCGACGCCGCCGACGACGCGATCGACAGCACCCGGCGCGCGGCCGGCGAGATCGGCGATCGCGCCGACGCGGCCATGGAGACCATGGACGTGAAGGCCGCGCTGATCGCCGATGACACGGTCGACGCCGACGACATCAACGTCGACACCAACCACGAGACGAAGACCGTGGTGCTCCGCGGCTCCGTGCCGACCGAGGCCCAGAAGGACGAGGCCGAACGGATTGCCCGCGAAGAAGCGCCCGGGTACCGCATCGACAACCAGCTCACGGTGATGGCCCACTAGGCCGTCATCCGCCCGGCCGCCCGGCGGTGGGGCGGCACGTCCGGTCGTGGACCGGGCGCGCACGAACCGCATTACCCGGCGGCCTCGGCCGCCATTCATCACAAGGAGTTCCTCATGAACAGCGACACCCTCAAGGGCCAGTGGAAGCAGCTGCGTGGCAAGGCGAAGGAGCGCTGGGGCAAGCTCACCGACGACGAGCTCGACCAGATCGACGGCCAGACCGACCAGCTCGTGGGTCGCGTGCAGGAGCGCTACGGCGTCGCGCGCGAGGAAGCGCAGAAGCAGGTCGACGACTGGCAGCGCCAGGCCAACGCGTAACGGCCGACACACCCGTACAATGCACAAGGGGGGCGGATCATCTCCGCCCCCCTTGTGCTGTACGCCTTCGTGACCTTCGGACCCTTCGCCCCTCGACGTTGCCCGGGGCGACCCTGAGCGCAGTCGAAGGGCCGTGTCCTTCGATCCGATCCTAGCTGTACGCCGCCCCCACCATGATCCGCTTGATCCGGCACCACGGCGATCCGTGCGAGGGGTGGTTGATCTGCACCGGCTGGCCCTTCGCGTCGCCGGTCGTGCCGAACATCTGCCACGACTCCTTGCCGGTGATGGCGTCGAGGTTCTGCCAGAAGTCGGTGGTGATCGCGTTGTAGGTGACGTCGCTCAGCATGCGCGTCTTCTTGCCGTTCTTGATCTCCCAGAACGCATCCCCGCCGAACTGGCCGTTGAAGCGCTGCTGGTCGATCGAGTAGCTGCCGCGGCCGTCGATGAGCACCGCGTCCTTGGTGTCGGCGATGAGCTCCTCCGGCGTCGGCGATCCGGGCGGCCCCGGATCGACGTGCACGTTCGGCATGCGCAGGAACGGGTAGTTCCGCCAGGAGGTGGCGAAGGTGCAACCCCGCGACTGGGTCTCGCCGATGTAGTGCGCGGTCTCGCGGTTGGTCTGCAGCCCGACGAGGATGCCCTCCCGCACGAGGGGCCACTCCTGCGACTTCACGCCGTCGTCGTCGTACCCGATCGTGCACATGCCGCCGTCGATGGTCCGGTCGGCGGTCACGTTGAACAGCTTCGAGCCGTACTTCAGCTTGCCGATGTCGCTGATCTTCACGAAGCTCGTGCCGGCGTAGTTGGCCTCGTAGCCGACGATGCGGTCGAGCTCGGTCGCATGGGCCACGATCTCGTGGATCGTCAGCATCGCGTGCGACGGCGTGAAGATCACGTCCTTGAGGCCGATCGGCACCGGCGGCGCGATGCAGTGCTCGGCCGCCTCGGCGCACGTCTGCTCCACGTTCTCGAGCATGCGGCCCTCGGTCGCGACCTCGTAGCCCGCGGTCCGCGGCGGCACGATGTAGGTGCGGCTCTTCACCTTGTTGCCCTTCCGGGCGGTCACGGTGAAGCCCGGCGCGGTCCGGTAGATCTCCTGCTCGATGTAGGAGCCCTCCGAGGTGGCCAGGTACTTCCACTCGTAGTCGAACGCGATCTGCGACTGGACGCGGATCACGTCGGGCTGCTTGAGGGCCGCCTCGTTGATCTGCATCAGGAACGCAATCTTGTCGTCGAGCGAGACGTCGTCCGGCTTCACCTTGACCGGCACGGCCCAGTAGTCGGTGTAGGCGTCCACCGGGGCGAGCTTGACCTCGAAGCGCTTGCTGATGGCGCTGGCCTTCGCCACCTCCGTCGCCTGGGCCGCGATCTTGCGAATCTCGTCCTCCGACACGATCGGGCTGCTCGCGAAGCCCCAGACGCCGGAATGGATCACGCGCACGCCGAAGCCGGCGCTCTCCTCCCGGCCCTGGCCGCCGAACCCGAAGCTGTTGGTGACGATGCGATCGCGGATGGCGATGCTGTCGTTGATGTTCCGCGTGAACCGGATGTCACAGTAGGTGCAGCCCAGGCGCTTGGCCTCGGTCAGCGCGATGTCGGACAGGCCCTTGAAGCGCGACTGCAGCACCTGGCCCTGCGGGCTCTGGGCGAGCAGGTCGCCGACCAGGTCCGAGGCGTAGAGCGCCACGCCGGTGGCGCTGAGCGTCTTGACGAAGTCCCTGCGATTCATTCTCGTGCTCCCTTACACCGCGGGCGAGATCGAGGTCATGGTGAAGTCCTCGATCTTCATCGGCGGCACCAGCGCGGTCCCGGGGTTGTCGTAGGCCTCGCCCGTGTGCATCGGGATCGGCTTGCCCAGCATCGTGATGTTGTTGAAGCTCACCGCCGGCGACTCGTTCCAGCGGAAGTTCTGGACGGGCGCGACGATCTCGCCGTTCTCGATCAGGAACAGCCCGTCGCGGGTCATGCCCGTGAAGAGCAGCGTCATCGGGTCCACGCCCCGGATGTACCAGAAGAAGCTGACGAGCAGCCCCCGGCGGGTGGACTTGATCATCTCCTCGACCGTCGAGTCCCCGCCCTCCATCACCAGGCTCATGCCCGGCATCGTCGCCGTCGGGGCCTTCTTCTGCTTGTCCGCCCAATAGCGGTCGTAGAACAGGTTCTTCACCACGCCCTTCTCGATCCAGGTGATGGGCTTGGCCGGCAGGCCGTCGTCGCCGATGGGGGTCTGCCGCAGGACCGGGTTGCCGATGTCGCTGCGGATGGTGACGTTGTCACCGAAGACCTTCTCGCCGAGCCGGGTCTCGCCACGCTGCTTGCCGCTCATGAAGCTGCGCCCCTCCTCGGCGGTGCGCGCCTGGAGCGACTGGAGCATGAGCGACAGGTAGCGGGCCGCCGGACGCGGCTCGAGGATGACGGTGTAGTTGCCGGGCTCGAGCGCCCGGGGCTGGCGCGACTTGAGCGCCTTGTCCGCCGCCACCTCGGTGAGCGCCACCGCGTCGATGTCCGCGATGTTCTTCTGTCCCGTGGTGCCCGCCCAGCCCGAGCCGGTCTGGTCCGGCGTGCGGCAGGTCAGGATGAAGCTGGCCTCGGCGTACCGGAAGTAGGAGAAGAGCCCCTCGGAGTTCGCCGTGGCGTTCGTCCAGTGCATTTTCGGGATGTACCCGGCGCCCAGCACGCCCTTCTTCTCGCAGATGTCGGTGCTGGCCTTGACCATCTTCGCGCGCTCGGCCGGGCCGAAGTCCACCGTGCCGGGAAGCGTCGCATCCACCTCGATGTAGGTCTGCGGTCCCTTCACGAGCGGCATGAGCTCCGGGTTGTCCGGCTTGCGCTGCGCGAGGGTCTGCACCTGCTGGATGATGTTCTTGAGCGACGCGTCGTCGAACTGGTGCGTGCTCGCCGTCGCGCTCTTCTGCCCGTAGTAGACCGTGACCTGGATCTCCTGATCGTGCTCCACCAGGTTGGCCGTGATGCTCGAGTTGGCATACCGCGTCGCGGAGCGCTCCCCGCCGGAGAAGCTCACCTCCACGGCGTCGGCGCTGCACATGTTCAGCACCTTGTCGGTGATGGTCTTGACCTGATCTCGTGAATAGCTCATCAGTAGTCCTCGCCCGCCTACTTTACCTCAGACCTGCTCAGCGCAGCCCCGCCCGCCGCCGCAGGTACCACTCGCCCGCGAGGGCGCCCACGAACGGCACGAGCCACCACACCGACCGGAAGGGATGAATCGGCGTGGCCTGCCGCTCGACCGGCGTGGCCGCGCCAATCGCCGCCGCCAGCGCCGCCTCCTGGCCCGCGGCGACGACCTCGCCGCCGTAGGCCGCCACGCGCTGCTCCAGGATGGCCACGTCCGGCGCGCCTCCGGCCAGGTCGCCCGAGACCAGGAGCGCCGCCGAGCCCGTCATCACCTCGCGGCCATCGGGTGACCCGACCGTCGCGACGAGGCGACAGGGGCCCTCGTGTGACGGGCTGGCCTCACCGCGGAAGGCGCCATGCTCGCCCGTCGGCCACAGCCGAATCGGGACGGTCGGCGCCCCGCCGCACGCCATGACGGCCTCCGCCGCGACTGCCTCCCGCGGCGCCATCGTCTGCATTCGGACGTCGATCGTCGCCGCGTGGCCGGGCGCTATCGCCGCTGGCGACACCTTGACGACAACGGGCGGCCCCGCGGCAGCGGCGCCATCCGCCACCAGGGCCTGCCAGAACCGCTCGAAGGCGCCGGACGCGTCGCGATAGCGCCACGCATCCATGGCGCCGGACACCACGACGCGCCCCCGTCCGAGGGGCCGGGCCGAGACCAGCGGGAGGTCGTCCACCGAGATCAGCACGACGTCGTCGGGTGCGGCGGACCGCACGAGCAGTTCGCTCGCCCGCAGCGGCCCCGCCTCGAGGGGAGACGCCTCGAGCCGCTCCTGCCAGCCGGACCCGATCAGGCGCCCCACCGCTCCGGAGGGTGTCCGGTCGGGCAGCACGACGAGCGTGCCGCCGCGTTGCCGCACGAACGCCTCGAGCAACAGCGCGTCCGCGTCCGCGAGTGCGTCGGGCGCACCGAGCACGACGACCCGTGTGTCGGCCAACTGTTCGGCCGACAGGCGGGTCCCCTCCGAGCGGACGGCAATCCCCGGCGCGACCCGCGAGACCAGCTCCACGTCCCAGCGAGGATCGCCTTCGAGCGCCCGGCGCACGAACGTCGCCGCCCACGACGGCCGCGGCTCGTAGACGAGGACCGGAAGGCGCGTTGCGTCCACCTCCACGGCCAGATCACGCGCATCGTCGTCGGGCACGCCGTCCCCGGGCGTCTCGACGCGCACGCGGAGGCGGCGTGTCCCCTCATCCAGCGGGAACCAGGGGACTGACACCCCACGCGCGCCATCGCCGTCCCACGTGAGTTCGTCCGTTCCGACCGGCACGCCGTCGTCCACGATCTGGACGCGTGAACGCTGCCCCACCAGCCCGTCGCCCTGCAGCATCACGAGCGCCTCGGCCCCGGCTGCCGGCGGCACGGGGCTCGTCACGCGCACGTCCGTGATGGCGGCGTTGGGGCCAGGTGCCGGGAGTCGAACGGCCCACAAGGACGCCGCGCCATCCGGCAGCGATGTCGGGACGCGGCCGTCGGTCACCAGCACGCACGGTCCCGGGGCTGCGCAGGGCCTCCCGGACGCCGGCTCCTCCAGGGCCCTGATGTCGGGGGCGAAGCGGTCGCCGAGGGCCGCCGCCAGCGCCCGCGCCGCCATCATGCTCCGCTCGCCGGCCGGCGGCAGCACCGCGATGGTGGTGGGTACGCGGCGCGGCGACTCGCCCATCACGGCGGGATCGATCAGCCCGCCGATCACGATGGCAACAGCCGTCACACGCAGGACGAGCCGCATCACCGCGTGCCCTCCCGCGGCCGGGCGGCCGAGACGGCACCGGCAAGCGGGTCGCGGGGCAGCTGGCCGACCGGTGGAGGCGCCAGCCGTTCCCGGGCGCGCTGCACGAGCAGCGCGATTGCCGTGTCGCGCGCCGCGTCCCGTGCGGGTGCCGTGGCGGCGTTCACCATCGTGCGCGCGGCCTCCTGCAGTTCCGGCCAGGCCGGATCGAACGCGGCCACCCGCGCCGCGAGCGGCGCGCCGATGGCCCCGGCGGTGCCAGATGCAAGCTCGCGCACCAGCGCGGTGACCACCTCGATCGTCGCGGCGTCCTCCGGTCGCAGGGTGCGGGTCCACGACGAGGCCTCGGCGCGATCGCCTGACAGCCGACGCTCGAGATCGATCCGCGCGCGCTCCGGCGTGGTCCGCAGGAAGTATCTCCGGCGCGCGAACGCCCGCTGCAGCGCCGCGAGGCCCTCACGCTCGTGCACCAGGGCCGTGGTGGTATCGCCGTCGTTCAGCGCGGACTCGGCGCGCGACATTGCCCGGATCGCCGTCAGCAGCTCGATCTGGCTGCTGTTCTCGAGGCGGCCCTCTGCCAGCTCGTGCGATTGCTCGGCCTCGGCGACCTCGTCTTCGACCTCGCCGCCGGTCATGAAGACGAACTCGGCGCGGACCATCCGTTGCTCCGCCGCCAGCCGCTGTGTCTCCTCCGTCCACGCCTCCGCGGACAGGCTGCCCCGCCGCTTCTCCAGCGCTTCAGTGTGGATGATCAGCATCTGCTGGCTGAGCCCCTCACGCTCTTCGTCCTTTGGCAGCGCGAACCCCTCGGAGGACGCGCCGCCTTCGCGGCCAATCTCGACGAGGTAGGAGGACGACTGCACCGAGTCCGCTCCCGGCCGGCCGTCAGTGACACGCGCGCGGTAGACGATGGCGTCGCCGTCCTGCAGCCCGAGGGCCGCCAGGTCGAGCACGGCCCGGCCGTGCCACGAGCGGACATCGGCCTTCGAGACCACAACGGGCACCTCTCCCTCGGTGAAGGAGAAGTTCTCGCCCGCCCCCGATACACGGGTGTACGAGAGGCTCAGTCGCCGCAGGCCGATGTCGTCGCCGGCGTCCATCTCGACGACCACCCGGCCGGACGGATCCTCGAGCCGCACGTCGCGCGCCGGTGCGCTGATCCGCACCGTCGGCGGTGCGTCGGGCACCGCGGTGATCGTCAGGAGGCGCTCGCGCCCGGTCCGCCCGTCGGCCGCACGCGGCCGCAGGATCACACTCGTGGACTCGGTGATATCGAGCGTCGTGTGGAAACGGCCTCCTCCCTCGACCACGAGCGGCACGGCGGCGCCGTCGCCCACGAGCAGCACCTCGTCACCCGACGCCGTGACGTCCAGCCTGAGCTCGCTACCCGTCAGCGCCCGCACCTCGCCAGGGTCGGTGGCCGATTCCGTCTCGAGTCCCGCATATGCCGGCGGCGTGGTGACCACCACGAGGCCGTCGATGCCGACGGCGCCGGCCGCCGCGGCCGCCGGGACGAGGCTGTCGGTCAAACCAGGACCGTCAGGCCGTGCGACGCTCCAGAGCAGGGCGAGGGCCACCAGGCCGGTCAGGGCCCCTCGTGCCGCGGGGAGCACCAGCGGCGCAATCGCGGAGGGCGCCACTGCCGACGTCCGCTCGTCGAGCCGTCGCCAGATCGCATCGACGACCGACGGTTGCACCGCCATCCGCTGGCGGTCGAGCTCCTCGGCCGTCACGAGCAGGTTGTCGAGGGACGCGCGGCGATCGGCGACACGCGCGGTGGCCGGCGTGGTCCAGCGGCGCCATCCCCGCGTGGCGGTGACCAGCCCCGCGCCCAGCGCAGCGGTGGCCGCGAGCACCGGCGCATGCGCAGGCATGCCGGCCAGCACGAGCAACAGGCCGGCTCCCCCGCCGGCGGCGGCCGCGGCCGTCACGGCATCGGCGAGCGCGGCCATGCGGAAGCGGCGCCGCACGTGCCCGAGCCACGCAGCGGCCGCGTGGTCACGCCACACGGTCGACCTCCGAGCCGGCCTCCGGGGCCACTGCCCCGGCCTCGCCCGGCGTGCCGCGCCTCAGCCACTGCTCAACGCCCAGGAGCACCAGCGCCAGGGCCCACAGCCACCGCCGGTCGCCCTCGTCCGACAACGGCGCGTCGGCAGGCACGTCTCCCGGCTCGCGCGTCCAGGCGTCGAGTTGCGCGTCGTCGATCGCGACGGGCTCGAGCGGCGTCATGGGCTCGTCGAACACCGTCTCGAGCACCGTGGCCAGGTGCCTGGCCGCGGCCAGGCTGCCCGGCGCGTCGGCCAACCCGAGCACGAGTCGATTCCCATCCTGCGACGCCCTGACGCCGGGCAGCCGGGCGACCGCGTCCTGCATCCACCGGGTGTGCACGTCCACCCCGGCCGGCGCGGATGGCCCGTTCCAGCTCACGAGCACGCGCCGTGACTCGTCGCGTGGCAACCGCACGCCGGCCGACAGCACCGCGGCCAGCGTGGCCGCAGCCTCGGCCCCCTGGCCGCCGCCCGCTTCGACCTCGACGGGCCCGCCGCCGGCCGAAGACGGTGGCCCGCTGCGTACGACCGTGGTGCGATCATCCAGCGTCAGCGCGAGCGGCACCACGACCTGCCCGCCTTGGACGCGCCGCAGCACGTTCACTTCGGGCGTTGCCGGTCCCGCCGGCGTGCGGACGAACCGGATCCCGACGTGCGCCGGCACCTGGGCCAGCGCCGCCTCGTCCAGGCTGCCGCGCACGAACGGCGCCACGATCACCAGCTCACGTCGTGCCGGCGGCTGCGCCTCGAGCCAACGCACGGCGGCCGCCACACCATCGGCCAGCCGGTTGCGGACGAACACCGAGCCAAACGCCGCCGTCCGCAACTCGTCTCGTGCCGCCGCGTCATCGGCGGGGACAGCGACGACCGCACGGGCGAGGCGCGACGCCCAGGCCCGACCGCGGCCGGCCCCCGTCCACACCGGCGCCGCCAGCGCCGCGACAGCGATTGCCACCGTCGCCACGCGCGCGGCCAGGAGGAGCCAATCGTGGATGCTCCGGCGAGTCACCGACGAGAGCCGGCTCTCGCGCAGGAACCGGATCGACGGGAACGGCCGCGGCCGGCTCCGCTCCCGCACGAGGAGATGGATTGCCACAGGGATGGCGACGAGGGTGAGCGCCGCGAGCACGGCCGGTGCGAGCCAGGTGACCGGCACGATTCACGCGCCTCCCCGGCGCGCGATCAGGAAGCGCCGGAGCGCGGGCTCCAGCGCCTCACCCGTGGTCAGGCGCAGGTAGGCGATGCCGGCCGCCGTCGCGCGCGACTCGATGCGGCGCAGGAAGGCCGCCACCGTCTCGGCGTACGCGGCCGCATGGCCTCGCACGTCCAGCACGACGCGCTCACCGGTCTCGAGGTCCTCGAACTCCCCCGCGCCGGAGCCACCGAGGGCGAGCTCCTCTCGCGCCATGACGTGCACGGCCAGGAGGTCGTGCCCCATGTGCGCGAGGCGCACGATCTCCGCAATCGTCTCCTCCTCGTCGTAGAAGTCCGAGACCACGATGATGAGTCCCTTGCGTTTCATCGCCGCCGCAGCCCGCGCGAGCGCGGCCCCGACGGCGGTCTCGCCGTCCGCGACGAGGCGGGCCAGCGCGGCGAGCATCTGCCGCAGGTGCGGCCGGCCCGATCGTGGAGGCAGCCAGGTGATGTCCTGTCCCAGCGCCAGCAGGCCGGCCTGGTCGCCCTGGTCGACGATCAGCGCGGCGAGCGCGGCGGCCGCGGCTCGCGCCAGGCCGTGCTTGGTGGACACCAGCGGCGCGCCGTCCGGCACCGGCGGGAACGCCATCGAGCGGCTGACGTCGAGCACCACGAGCGCTGACAGGTTCGTGGTCTCGCGGAACTGTCGCGTGTACAGGCGGTCGGTTCGCCCGAAGGCCTTCCAGTCGACGTACTTCAGGTCGTCGCCGGGACGATAGTGGCGATACTGGTGGAACTCGGCGCTGAAGCCGTGGAAGGGACTGCGGTGCTGCCCCTGCCGCAGCCCTTCGACGGTCGTCCGCGCCACGAGCTCGAGGTCGCGGAGGGCGGACAGCTCCTCGGGGCCGAGCAGGTGGTGCCGGCTCACACCTCGTCCAGGAGGCGCCCGACGACGGTCTCCGCGTCGATCCCCTCGGCCTCGGCCTGGAAGTTCACGAGCACGCGGTGCCGCAGCACGGGCCGGGCGACGGCGCGCACGTCGTCGAGGGACACGGCGGGCCGTCCGTCGAGCACCGCGCGGGCCTTGCCGGCCAGCAGCAGCGCCTGGCCCGCCCGGGGCCCGGCGCCCCATCGGACCCACTGCCGGACGAACTCCGGCACCGGTTCCGCGTCACGGGTGGCGGACGGCGGCCGGGTCGCGCGCACGAGGCGCGCCGCGTAGTCGACCACGTTCGACGCGGCCGGGATCTCACGCACGAGCAGTCGCGCCCGCTCGATCTCCTCCGCCGTGGCGACCGGCGACACCGTGGCCTCGCCCCCGCGGGTGGTCGACGCGAGGATCTCACGCTCCTCCTCCGCGGTCGGGTAGTCGATCACCACGTTGAGCATGAACCGATCGAGCTGGGCCTCGGGCAGCGGATACGTGCCCTCCTGCTCAATCGGATTCTCGGTCGCCAGCACGAAGAGCGGGCGCTCGAGGGCGTGGCGCACGCCGCCCACGGTCACCTGGTATTCCTGCATCGCCTCGAGCAGCGCCGACTGTGTCTTCGGCGGCGTGCGGTTGATCTCGTCCGCCAGGATGACGTTGGCGAAGACGGGCCCGGGAATGAAGCGGATCCGCCGCGCGCCGGTCGCCCGGTCCTCCTCGATCACCTCCGTGCCGACGATGTCGGACGGCATGAGGTCGGGCGTGAACTGGATGCGGCTGAACTTCAGGTGCACCGCGTCGGCCAGCGTCTTGATGATCAGCGTCTTGGCCAGCCCCGGCACGCCTCGCAGCAGGCAGTGACCGCCCGCGAGGAAGGCCGTCAGGATCTCGCTGATCACCGCGTGCTGGCCGACGATGACGCGGCGCAGCTCCGTTTCGACGGCGCGTGCCAGCCGGCCGGCGTCCTCGAGGGTGGGCAGTTCGGCCGGTGAGACGCCGGCCGTGGAGGACGAGTCGTGAGGAGTCACTCGGGAAAATTGTAGCGTAGCCGCAGCTCCCCCTGACACGCCGGGAACCGAAACCGGCCATTCGGCCCGGGACGGACGCGTGGTAGGCTCCGCCCGTGGACAGACGACGCTTCCTGGGTCTCGGGGCGGCCGCGGCGGCGGCCCCGTTCATCAATCTCGGTCGGTACCGCCTGCACGCGAGCCAGGCCGCCACCTATTCGGCGCGCGCGATCGAGCTCGTCGGCTCGACGACGACAATCGACATGCTGTCGCCGTTCTCCATCGGCAGCTCGCCCTGGCTCTCGGATCCGGCGAGCTTCACCGCCGCGGACCGGGCCACGTTCGAGCAATCGGGCCTGAATGTCTTCCACCCGGCCGTCGGGCTCGGCGGCGTGGATGCCTACACGACCGCGCTGCGCTTCTTCGCGAGCTGGAACGGCTTCATCGCGCACCACGCCGACTGGCTGATGCGGGTGGACTCGGCCGACACCATCGATCGCGTGCGGGACCGCGGCAAGATCGGGGTCATCCTCGGCCTCCAGAACTCCCAGCACTTCCGCACCCTGGACGACGTCACGTTCTTCCGCTCGATTGGCCAGCGCGTCTCGCAGCTGACCTACAACAGCCGCAACATGATCGGCAACGGCTCCACCGAGCGCCGCGACGAGGGCCTGTCCGACTTCGGCGTCGCCATCGTCGGCCGGATGAACGAGGTCGGCATGGCCGTCGACGTCTCACACTGCGGCGACCGGACGACGCTCGATGCCTTCGAGGTCTCGACACGGCCCGTGCTGATCACGCACTCGAACTGCCGCGCCCTCGTGCCGGGCCACCCGCGCTGCAAGACGGACGAGGCCATCCGCGCCATGGCGAAGTCGGGCAGCGTCATGGGCATCACCGGCGTGCGCATGTTCGTGAAGAACGACGAGCCGACGACCGTCGAGGACATGCTCGACCACTACGACCATGTGAAGACGCTCGTCGGGCCCGAGCACCTCGGCCTCGGCAGCGACATGGACCTCCAGGGCTACGACGACATGCCGCCGGAGGAGAACAAGCAGATGCGGGCGGGCTACAAGGGCAGCTACGGCTTCCGGGAGAAGATCGACATCGAGGGGGTGGATCACCCCAAGCGGGTGTTCGACCTCACCGAAGGGCTGATCCGCCGCGGGTACACCGATAGCGAGATTCGCGGCGTGCTCGGCGACAACTTCCGCCGCGTGCTGAAGGAAATCTGGAAGGCCTGAGGCCGGGCGGTCAGCGGCAGGTCACGGCCTGCGGCGTGATGGCATCGACGTACAACGTGGGCGGCGCCTGCCGGGTGCCGGCCCGCATCGCGGCGGAGGCGGCCGGCCCCGTCACACCAGGCCGCGCCACGCGACGCTCCGCCGCGAGCTCGGCGCGGGCCATCTCCCGCCGATCAGCAATGCCCACGATCTCCACCCGGCGCTTGCCCGCCTTGCGCAGGGCCTTCTGGAGATCGGGCGTGAGGCGGAGGCGCCACCGCCGGACGTGCGTCTCGGTCTCCGCCGGCGCCTCGGTCTCGCGATCCGGCCGGGCGGCTTCCACCTCGGTCAGCACGCTCCCGGCCACGCACCCGACGACACGCACTTCGATGTCATGGCCGGTGCGCGGCCGCTCGGGCGCGGGTGCCTGCGCCGAGAGACCCGCCGTTGCCAGAACGATACACGAGGCCAGCGCGGGGGGAAGGGCGAGCTTCATCGTCGGTCCGCCACATCATATCGTCCTCATCGCCGCCTTGCGTGAATCCCGCCATGGTAGAGCTCACGCGTGGTCGGTTCAGCCCGGCCCGGCTCACTCGCTGATGGCGTGCACGGGGTCGATGCGCGCCGCTCGGCGCGCGGGGAGCAGGCAGGCGGCCAGCGCGACGAGCGCGAGCAACGCGACGACCAGGACCACGACGTTCGGGTCGAGCGCGCCCACCTCGTACAACTGGGCCTGCAGGGCCGGTCGCAACAGCACGGCACCCGCCAGCCCCAGCGCCCCGCCAATCGCGACGATGAGCCCCCCCTCGAGGACGACCATGCCGAAGATCTCGGCGGTGCCGGCACCGAGCGCCATCCGGATGCCGATTTCGCGGCGCCGTTGCGCCACCTGGTAGGCAAGCACGCCGTAGAGGCCGATCGCCGACAGGAACAGGGCCACGGCCCCGAAGCTCACCGCCAGGGCCATCGGCGTGCGCCGGTCGTTCAGCGACCGGCTGATCACGTCCGACATCGGCATGACGTCGAAGAACGGCAGCTCGGGATCGATGTCCGCGAGGGCGCGGCGGATGGGCTCCGCCAGGGTGGCGGGATCCTGGCCGGCCCGGACCGCCAGGTAGACACTCCGCTCGGTGTTGCGGCGGTACGGGAAGTAATAGGTGCCGCCGCCGCCCGAGGCGGCGCTGCCGTCCAGCCCTCGCAGGCGCACCGGCGCCGCGACGCCCACAACGGTGTAGAGCTGGTCGTCCGGAGGCGGCGTCAACATGTCGGTGGCGCTTGCCGGCTGGAACATCCGCCGGCCGAGCGGGCTCTGCCCGGGCCAGAAGTGTTCGGCGAGTCGTTCGTCCACGATGATCGTGCGGGGCGCGTCCTCGGTGTCGCGTGCGTCGAACCAGCGCCCCGCCACCAGGCGCATGCCCAGCGCCTCGGGATACCCGTCGCTGATCGAGATCCGGGTCGGCGAGATCAACGACTCGCCAGGACTCATCTGGTAGCCCTCCGCGAGGATGACGCTGTCGCTGAAGTTTGCCCCCATGGGAATGCTCGACGCCAGGCCGGCGTCGACCACCCCCGGAATGGCGCGCACCCGCTCGAGCATCCGTGCGAGGGTGGGCCGCACGGCCGCACCGTCGGGATATCGCGAGGCCGGCAGGCTCACGCGTCCGGTCAGCACGCCCTCGGGCGAGAAGCCGGGATCCACGGCCAGCAGGCGGCTGAAACTCGCCACCAGCACCCCGGCCCCAACCAGCAGCACCAGCGCGAACGCCACCTGGCTGGCGACCAGCGCGCGCCGCACCAGGCGGGCACGACGCGACGGCGTGCCCGATCGGCCTTCCTCCCGCATGATCTGGCCGAGGTTGGCGCCGCGCAACGCCAGGACAGGCAGCAGGCCGACGGCCAGGCCGACGAAGACGACCAGACCGAGCGCGTAGAGGAACGCGGTGCCGTCGAGGGCCGCCTCGGTGCCCCGCGGAATGGCGTCGAGCCCCAGCACGGCCATCGCCCGAAGCCCCCACCAGCCGAGCAGCAGCCCGGCCACGCCCCCGGCCAGCGACAGCGCTGTCGCTTCGGTGAGGATCTGCTGGGCGATCCGCCCGGAGCCGGCGCCGAGCGCCATCCGGGTCACGAGCTCGCGCTGCCGCGACGTCGCGCGGACAGACGCGAGGTTGGCGATGTTCACGCAGCCGATCAGCAGCACGACCAGGACGCCGCCCCACAGCAGGTTGAGCACGGGCCGCACCTCGCGGACCAGGTCCTGCTGGAAATTGACGAGCGGGGTGTGGAAGCCCGCGTTGATGAGGATCTGCTTGAGCGCCGGGAACCGCTCCAGGTTCTCGGCGTTGAGGGCGTCGATCCGATCCTGCGCCTGCGCCTCCGAGACGCCGGGGGCGAGCCGGCCGATCATCTCCCAGCTGTTGTTGTGACGCTGGTCGTCCGCCCGGGCGGCGGCGTCGAAGGCCGCGACCGTGAAGAGCTCGATGTCGGGATCGACGAACCGGAAGCCGGCCGGCAGCACCCCGACCACGCGGAGGGGCCGGCCGTCGACCCGCAGGTCCTGGCCGATCGCGTCGTCACGGCCCCCGAAGAGGCGCTGCCAGGTCCCCCACGTGAGCACGACCTTGGCATCCTGTCCCGGCTCGGCGTCCGCTTCGGCGAACACCTGGCCCCGTGCCGCCGGCTGGCGCAGGAGACGGAAGAACGACGGCGTGACCTGGAGCGCGTCGAGCCGCTCGGCATCGGCCGTCCCCCGGCGGCCCACCGTGACGCCCCGGGACCGGTAGACGGCGACGTCGTCGAAGACGCCCCGCAGCTCCCGGCGATCGAAGTAGTCAGGCACGCCATTGGAGCCCCGCTCGGCGCCGGCGCCCGGATAGGCGTTGAACATCCGGACGATACGCTCTGGCTCCTGGAACGGAAGCGGCTTCAGCAGCACGGAGTTGACCACCGCGAAGATGGCGATGTTGGCGCCCAGGCAGAGCGCCAGCGTGGCAATGACGGTGGCCGTGAACCCGCGGTCCTTTCGCAGCAATCGAACGGCCAGTCGCAGGTCCTGCAGCACACGTTCCATCTGGCACTCCTCCGGCGCGCGCCCGTTGGCGGCCCGTGCCCGTTTGGACGGATGCGGCCCCGGCGGGGTTCACCGCTCCCGCTGTCGGCCGATCTGGGGCACAATCGGCCGTCGTGCCCTCCGAGACCACCCTGCCCAAGCTGCGGCGCCGGCTGATTCCCTTCCTCTTCCTGCTCTACGTGGTCGCCTACCTCGACCGGGTCAACGTCGGGTTCGCGGCGCTGGAGATGAACGCCGCGCTCGGCTTCTCCGCCGCGGTCTACGGCCTCGGGTCGGGCATCTTCTTCCTCTCGTATACCGCCTTCGAGGTGCCCAGCAATCTCCTCCTCGCGCGTTTCGGCGCGCGGGTCTGGATCGCGCGGATCATGGCGACCTGGGGCCTCGTCTCCTCGGCCATGCTGTTCGTCTCCGACGAGACGACCTTCTACACGCTCCGGTTCCTGCTTGGAGTCGCCGAGGCCGGCTTCTTCCCGGGCATCATCTACTACCTCACCCGCTGGTTCCCGGCGCGCGAGCGGGCGCACGCGGTCGCGCTCTTCATGACCGCCACGGCCATGGCCGGCGTCATCGGCGCCCCCATCTCGAGCGCCCTGCTCGCGATGCACGGGGCCTTCGGTCTGGATGGCTGGCAGTGGCTGTTCCTGATCGAGGGCATCCCGGCCATCGTGCTGGCACCGGTCGTGCTCAAGTACCTGGACGAGACGCCGGCCGACGCCGCCTGGCTCGATCCGGACGAGCGCGCGTGGCTGTCCACCGAACTGGCCCGCGAGCGCACGCAGGACGACGGCGCGCACCATGCCTTCGGCGATGCGCTCAGGAGCGGACGCCTGTGGGCCCTGTCACTCCTTTACTTCTGCATCGTGATGGCGTTCTACGGCGTCAGCTTCTGGCTCCCGCAAATCGTGCAGAGCGTCGCGGGCCTCGGCGCGGTGCAGGTGGCCTTGATCTCGGCCATCCCCTACGTGGCGGCCGCGCTTGGCATGGCCGCCATCGGCCGCCGATCGGACCGGACCGGTGAACGGCGCTGGCATGTCGCCGTGCCGGCGCTGGTCGGGGCGGCCGGCTTCGTACTGGCCACGCTCGTCAGCACGTCGCTTGCCCTGTCGCTGTTGGCGCTCTCGATTGCGGCGCTGGGCATCTGGGGCGCGCTCGGCCCGTTCTGGGCGATGCCCGCGGCGTTCCTCCGCGGCACCGCCGCGGCCGGCGGGATTGCGGTGGTCAACTCGGTGGGCAATCTCGGCGGCTTCGTCGGTCCCGCGCTCGTCGGCTACGCGCGCGAATGGACGGGCTCGTTCGCAGGCGGGTTGTTGCTCCTGAGCGGCACGCTCGTGGCGGGCGCGGCCGTGGCCCTGCTCCTGCCGAAGACGCCGGCGCCTACTGCGGGACCTCCTCCAGCAGCTTCTCGGTAAGGGGCGGTGCGGCACGAAGGTGCGGCACGAAGGTGCGGCACGAAGGTGCGGCACGGGGGTGCGGCACGAAGGTGCAGCACGGAGGTGCAGCACGAAGGTGCTGCACGGGGGTGCTGCACGGGGGTGCCGCACGGCGGGCCGTCAGGCGCTGTGGAACCAGGTCACCACCGTGATGCGGCGGCCGTCGTGGACGGGCAGGACCTCGTGCAGCGTCTCCGACCGGAAGGCCAGCAGGGTGCCGGCCAGCGGCGGGACGTCGATGGCCTGGCCGGGGCCGGCATTGCCCTCCATCAGCCCGTGAAAACGAAGCGCGCCCCCGCTGAACCCGCCCGCAGCCGGCGGGGTGGTGGCGTCATTCGCGAAGAGCACCGCCGAGATGCGCCGTGAGCGGTAGAAGGCGTCGAGGGACGTGACGCGGTCGCGGTGGGCGCGGTAGAAGTCGCCGGGCCGGTAGCGCAGCGCGGTGGCGGGCTCGGCCCAGCCGAGCGGCACCCCGAAGAACCGCTCGAGCTCGGGGCGGAGGCGATCGAAGCGGCGGTCGAGATCGTCGGACACTTCCGGTGGCAGGTCCAGTGTCTCGACGCGGCGCACATCGCGCGCGATCTGGGTCCCCCCGTCGACGCCGACGACGCCCGGCTCACCGGGCGCACGGGCCGCCAGGCGCATCAAGGCCGAGACCCCGTTGCGTGTGAGGAAGGCCTCACGGACGAACAGGCCCAACCGCTCGTACGACACGACATCCACGGGGCCAGTATATGACCGCCTCGGCGACGCACGGAACGCGGGTCTCGCATCGCGTGCGCAGCGTGGTGCGCCAGCTGGACCGCGCGTCCTACCGCCGCTGGATCACGAAGCGCGCGCCGGCTGGCGGCGTGTCGCACTGCCCTTCGAAGCGCGTGATGGACCACGTCATGGTCGTGGACGAGGCGTTGCCGCCGAAGGCGCTGGACGACTCGCACTCGCCGACGAGTGCCGGCATGCGGATCGTCACCGTGCCGCTTGCGCGGTTGCCGTCGACCGTGCCGGTGATCGAACCGGACCAGTCCCCACCGCTCCAGGAGCCGTTGATGCTCGTGTCGGCCTGCGTGAGCGTCACCTGCACGGCGCGGCTCTGGTAGTTGGACGACTCGAACGTGCCGCTCCAGGTGCCCTGGGTCTGCGCCGGTGAGGGCGCGTTCGGATTGTCGTCGCAGGCGGCGCCGGCCATCGCGAGCGCGATCAGGAGAACCGAGCTGACTCGAAACATGTCACATCACTCCCACATGGGGCGCGACCGTGCGCCTTGCCCTGCTGGGCTGCAAGGAGCGGACCGTCGGCACGGGTGCGTCATCCGTGCGACGCCCCGGCACGCATCCTGCTCTCCACTGGGGCGGAGGGAGTGAAATGCCTGCACGCAAGGACATGCCCTCGACGGTTCGTCGTTCCTCGGAGAAGGCACGGCGGACCTGGGGGCGCACCCACGACAACGCGGCCGACCAGTACGGGGACGGCGAGCGCGCGCACCGCACCGCCTTTGCCGCGCTCAAGCAGAGATTCGAGAAGAAGGGCGATCGCTGGGTCGGCAAGGGCCACTCGGGCCCGTCCGATCCCCGCGCGACGAAGAGCACGTCACAGAAGCGACGCGGCCGGGGCAAGACCTACGGCGGCGTGGACTACTACGGCCATACCAAGGCCGAGCTCTACGCCCGCGCGCGCAAGCTCGACATCGCCGGACGCTCGCAGATGAACAAGGGTGAGCTCGCGGAGGCCATCGCCGACGCCCAGTGACCTCGCCAAATCACAAGATCACCAGATCACCAGATCACCAGATTTCAGAATCTGGCCACCCTGAACCCGTAGTCGGCGTACCGGAAGCCCGGGTCGAGGCGGCTGCGCGCAGCCGTGCGGCTGATGGTGACGGCGTGGCGCCAGGAGCCGCCTCGCGACACCCGACGTTCACCTGAGAACGGTCCGCGGGGATCCGTCTCCGGCGACACCCGGTAATAGTCGGCGGCGTACCAGTCCGCGCACCACTCGTGGACGTTGGCCCCGATGCCGTAGAGGCCGAAGCCCGTCGGTGGCCCGAGCGTGACGGCCCAGGGCGCCTCGACGGGCCCGCGTCCACCGGCGGGAAGCCAGTCGGGCAGGGCCTCTCCCCACGGATAGCGCTGGCCGTCCACGCCCCCGCGAGCCGCCCGTTCCCACTCCGCCTCCGTCGGCAGCCGGTGCCCAACCCGACCACGGACCTCGTCCAGCCAGCCGCAGTACGCCACCGCATCGTGCCAACTCACGCCGGTGACCGCGACCCCGCCATCGAGCGTCTGCCAGCGCTCCCAGTCGCGCGGGGCCTCGTGCCCGGTCGCGTCAAGGAAACGCGCATAGGCGCGACGGGTGACCGCGCACGCGCCGATCTCGAACGTCGCGAGCGAGACGCGATGCACCGGTTGCTCGTTGTCCGCCCACTCCGTCGAGCCCATCTGGAAGCGGCCAGCGGGTATGCGGACGAAGGCTTCCTCCCGCTCGGCTGGTAACGGCATTGCGGTCGAGTGTAGCGGAACGGTCGCGCGGGCGGTGTGACCGGCCGTGCCCATGTTCGGCACCTCGGTTCCTCGTGCGCGCCCCCGCCGCAGCGGCGGCCGCCAGAGCTGGCCGGACGCCGGAACGGGTACTGACGCATACCGCCGCGCATTCCGGGGGGCCGCACCTCGCCAGGCCCCTGACGGATCACGCCGTCGGACGTGGAGACGAACTTGCTTCGGCTGTCGTCGTCCGCGCGCCGCCTCGACCGCGCGCGGCCTGAACGGCACATCCGATGGCGCACATATTCGGGCCCGCGAGCACCTCGGTCGCGCGGGTGACGCTGGGCGCGCTCGTCGTGCTCGTTCTGCTCGCGATCGGCCTCCTGCTCGTCAGGCAACGCACGCCGTGGGTCACGAACGAGAACGTCGTCATCGACCAGCCCATCCAGTTCAGCCACGAGCGGCACGTTGCCGGCAACGGCATCGACTGCCGCTACTGCCACCAGTCGGTGGAGCGCTCCTCGTTTGCCGGCATCCCGCCGACCCGCACCTGCATGTCGTGCCACAACGAGGTGTTCGCCGACAGCGCGTATCTCGCGCCAGTGCGCACGAGCTGGCGCACGGGCCGGCCGCTCGTGTGGAATCGCGTCCACGACCTGCCGGACTTCGTCTTCTTCAACCACTCCGCCCACGTCTCGCACGGCGTCGGATGCGCGACCTGCCACGGGCGGGTCGACCGCATGCCGCTCGTGCGGCGCACGGCGCCGTTGACCATGCAGTGGTGCCTCGATTGCCACAACGCCCCTGAACGGTACGTGCGGCCGCGCGCCGCCGTGTTCGACATGGACTACCAGCCGCCAGCCGACCAACTCGCACTGGGCCGGCGGCTCGTGCGCGAGTACGGCATCCGCCGGCTCGTCGACTGCTACACCTGCCATCGCTGAAAAGGGGGGATCCCGGATCGTGCCCAGCCGCGCCGAGTCGCTCGTCCGCATCACGGAGCCGCTGCGTCACCTGCGTGGTCGCGCCTTCTGGCGCAGCCTGGAGGAGCTCGCGGACACGGCCCGGTTCCGGGACGCCCTCGAGCGGGAATTTCCCGACGGTGCGGACGAGCTCGTCGATCCTGTCTCGCGGCGGCAGTTCCTCCGGCTGATGGGCGCCGGTCTCGCGCTGGCAGGTGTGACCGGATGTGTCGAGGCGCCCGCCGAAGCCATCGTGCCGTATTCGCAGGCACCTGAGCGCATCGTCCCCGGGCGACCGCTGTTCTATGCGACGACCATGCCCCGCCCCGGCGGGGCCGTCGGCGTGCTCGTCGAGAGCCACATGGGCCGGCCGACCAAGGTCGAAGGCAACCCCGACCACCCGGCCAGCCGCGGGGCCACCGATGTCTTCGCGCAGGCGTCCGTGCTCGACCTCTACGACCCGGCCCGCTCCTCGGCCACGCGGTACCGCAACCGCATCGTGCCCTGGTCGACGTTCATCGGCACCGCCCAGCGCCTCCGCCGCCGCCACGAGAACTCGGGGGGACGCGGCTTCCGGCTGCTGACCGAGGCCGTGACCTCCCCCACCCTGGTCGACCAGATTCACCAGCTCCAGGCCACGATGCCGTCCCTGCAGTGGCACCGCTACGACCTGGCGCGACACGACAGCCGCCGTGCCGCGGCGCCGCGCCTCTTCGGCCGGCCGCTCGACTGGCACTATCGCCTCGATCGCGCCGACATCGTCTTCGCCCTCGACGCCGATCTCTTCACCGATCCCCGTGACGCGATCAGGCACGGCCACGACTTCGCCGAGCGCCGGCGGGTCCGCGCCGGCGCCACGACGATGTGCCGGCTGTACTCCGCGGGCGTGTCGCCGTCCCCGACGTCCGCCACGGCGGATCACCACCTGCCGTTGCCGGCGTCGAGCCTCGACTCCCTGCTGCGCGGTGTGGCCACCGAGCTCGGCGTGCCGGACGTCGCCCCACCGATCCTGCCCGGGGCCGGAGGCGACACCCCGACGGCGCTGTTCGTCCAGGCCGTCGCCGCCGACCTCGCGGCCTATCGCGGCCGGTCCCTCGTGGTGCCTGGCGAGCATCTGCCCACCGCCGTCCACGTGCTCGCAATGGCCATCAACGACCACCTGGGGAATCTCGGCGCAACGGTCGTGGTGACCGAGGCCATCGAGAACGATCCCGGAGCCGAGATGGACTCGCTGGCCCGGCTCACCGCCGACATGCACGCGGGTCGGGTGGACACGCTGCTCATCCTCGGCGGCAACCCCGTCTACGCCGCGCCCGCCGACCTTCGCTTCGGCGCCGCGCTCGGCCGGGTCCGTGAGCGCATCCATTGGAGCCCCTACGTCGATGAGACGTCCACCGCGTGCGACTGGCACCTGCCGGCGGCGCACTTCCTCGAGTCGTGGAGCGACGCCCGGGCGTTCGACGGCACGGCGTCGATCGTGCAGCCGCTCATTCGGCCGCTCTTCGGCGGACAGACCGCCCACGCCGTCATGGCGGCGTTCTCGGATCGCCCCGAGGCGACCGCCCACGCCCTGGTGCGTGCCTACTGGCGCCAACACGCTCCCGGCGGCCCGTTCCCGGAGCCGCCGCCGTCCACGGGCACCGTCGGCGAGGCCGGGGCGGCCCGCGAGGCGCGGCCGTTCCTCGAAGCGGGACCGCCGGACGCCACGGAGCAGGCCTTCGAGGCCTTCTGGACCGACGCGCTCGATCGCGGCGTGATCGGCGGCACCGGCGCTCCCGTCGTGGATGTCCGCGTCGCGACGGGCGCCGCGGCCGCGCTGCCGGCGCCCTCCGCGCCGGAGGCCGCCGGCCTCGAGCTGGACGTGCGCCTCGACCCGTGCGTGCTCGACGGCCGCCATGCGAGCAACGTGTGGCTCCAGGAACTGCCGAAGCCGCTCACGAAGCTGACCTGGGACAACGCGGTGCTCGTCGCCCCCGCGACCGCGGAGACGCTCGGCCTGACGAACGAGCAGGTCGTGCTCGTGCGCTGGCGCGACCACGAGGTCAGCGGGCCCGTGCTGATCGTCCCCGGTCAGGCGCCCGGCACGGTGACGCTGTCGATCGGCTACGGGCGGCACCTGCCTGGCAGCGCCGGCGACGGGGTGGGCTTCGACGCCAATCGCCTCCGGCACGCCGACGCCCCGTGGGGCGGGCCTGGCGCACTGGTGCTGCCGCAGGACGCCGCCCACCCGCTGGCGGCCACGCAGGTTCATCACGTCATGCACGGCCGCGACTTCGTCAGGGCCGGCACGCTGGCGCTCTTCCAGGCCGCACCCGACTATCCCCACCGGCGCCACCCGCCGCCGCCGCCAGACGCGTCCCTCTACCCCGAGCGCGAGTACGCCGGCGTCCAGTGGGGCATGGTCGTGGACAACACGCTCTGCACCGGCTGCAACGCCTGCGTGGTCGCCTGCCAGGCGGAGAACAACGTGCCCGTCGTCGGCAAGGACGGCGTGCGCATGCAGCGCGAGATGCACTGGCTGCGCGTGGACCACTACCACGAGGGCACGGCGGACAACCCGCGCCACTACTTCCAGCCGATGTTGTGCCAGCACTGCGAGAAGGCGCCGTGCGAGCTCGTCTGTCCGGTCGCGGCCACGGTGCACAGCGAGGACGGCCTCAACCAGATGGTCTACAACCGGTGCGTCGGCACCCGGTACTGCTCGAACAACTGCCCCTACAAGGTGCGCCGCTTCAACTTCCTCAACTTCACGGGTGACCCGCTGGAGGCCGGACCCGTGCGCGCGATGCAGCGAAACCCGGATGTCACCGTCCGCACACGCGGGGTGATGGAGAAGTGCACCTACTGCATCCAGCGCATCAGCGCGGCGCGCATCGACGCGCGGCGCGACGGCCGCGCCCTGGCGGACGGCGACGTGGTGACCGCGTGCCAGGCGGCCTGCCCGACCGGGGCCATCGTCTTCGGCAACATCAACGATCCCGACAGCCACGTGGCGCGGCTCAAGCGCGAGCCGCACAACTACGCCCTGCTCGAGGAACTGCAGACCCAGCCCCGCACGACGTACCTCGCCGCCATCCGCAACCGCCGGCCCGGACTCGAGGCACCCGAGGCGCCGGAGGGCACACGCTCGGCGTCGCCGCGCGGGGAGGAGCCCTGATGGGCACGCCGGCGGACGCGCGGGCGCGGGGACTCATCGGACCGCAGCAGACGGTCACCACGGTGACCGAGCAGGTCAGCGGGTACGTGCTCGATCGCCCCGTGACGTGGGGCTGGCTGGCCGCGACCGGCGCGGCCTTCCTCCTGGTCATGCTGTTCCTGGTGGCGGTCACCTACCTGTTCATGCGGGGCGTGGGCATCTGGGGCATCGGCATCCCGGTGGCCTGGGGCTTCGCGATCATCAACTTCGTCTGGTGGATCGGGATCGGCCACGCGGGCACGTTGATCTCGGCCATCCTGCTGCTGCTCAACCAGGGCTGGCGCACCTCGATCAACCGCTTCGCGGAGGCGATGACCCTCTTCGCCGTCGCCTGCGCGGCCGTCTTCCCGGTGCTCCACCTCGGCCGGCCGTGGTTCTTCTACTGGCTGTTCCCCTATCCCGCCACCACGAACGTCTGGCCGCAGTTCCGCAGCCCGCTCATCTGGGACCTCTTCGCCGTCACGACGTATGGGCTCGTGTCGCTCCTGTTCTGGTACGTCGGCCTGCTGCCCGACCTGGCCACGATGCGTGACCGCGCGAAGTCGTGGTTCGGCCGCGTCGCCTACGGCGCGCTGGCACTGGGCTGGACCGGCTCGGCCCGGCACTGGGCGCGTTACGAGATGCTCTACCTGCTGCTTGCCGGCCTCGCGACCCCCCTCGTCGTGTCGGTGCACTCGGTGGTCGCGCTCGACTTCGCGATCTCGCTGGTGCCGGGCTGGCACACCACCGATTTCCCCCCCTACTTCGTCGCCGGGGCCATCTACTCCGGCTTCTCGATGGTCCTGAGCCTGTTGATCCCCATCCGCGCCATCTACGGGTTGCAGGACTTCGTCACGCGGCGCCACCTCGACGTCATGGCCAAGGTGATGCTGACCACCGGTCTCTTCGTGGCGTACGGCTATGCGGCGGAGATCTTCTATGCCTGGTACAGCGGCAACCAGTACGAGATGTACCAGGTGCTCAACCGGGTGTCCGGTCCGTACGCCCTCGCGTACTACGCGCTGATGCTCACGAACGTGATCATCCCGCAGGCGCTCTGGCTCGAGCGGGTGCGCGCGAACACCGTCCTGCTCTGGCTCGTCGCCATGGCGATCAATGCCGGCATGTGGCTCGAGCGTTTCGTCATCGTCGTGGTCAGCCTGAACCGTGACTACCTCGTGTCGTCGTGGGCGCTGTACGTCCCCACGTTCTGGGACTGGGCGACGCTGGCGGGCACCATCGGGCTGTTTCTCTCGCTCCTGTTCCTCTTCATCCGCCTGCTGCCGATGATGTCGATGGCGGAGTTGCGCCAGATGGTGCCGGTCACGTCGCCAGGGCCCGGACCCGAGGGCCGCGGGAAGGTGAGCCGATGACCGACGCCCCACGACCGCTCTACGGCCTGCTGGCCGAGTTCGACGACCCCCGGCGCCTCGCGGAGGCCGCGGCGGCGGCGCGGCGCGCGGGATACCGGCACGTCGAGGCCTACACGCCGTTTCCGGACGAGGCCGTCAGCGAGGCCGTCGGCGCGGACGCGTCCGGCGTGTCGCGGGTGGTCTTCCTGGGCGGCCTCGCCGGGGCCTGCGGAGGGTTCCTGCTCCAGACCTGGGTGTCGGTCTGGCACTACCCGCTCAACGTCGCCGGCCGCCCCTATTTCAGCTGGCCGTCGTTCATTCCGGTCACGTTCGAATGCACCGTGCTGGTCGCCGCCGTGAGTGGTGTCATCGGGATGCTGGCGATGAACGGGCTGCCGCGCCCCTATCACCCCTTGTTCGGCGTCGACGGCTTCGAGCGCGCCTCGCAGGATCGCTTCTTCCTGTGCATCGAGCGCGCCGACCCCCTGTTCGACCTGCCGCACACGCACGCCTTCCTGGAGCGGCAGGGACCCTTGCGCGTCGAGGAGGTCGCCCCATGAGACGACGGGCCCTCCTCCTGCTGCTCGCCGCCTTCGCGGCCGGCTGCCACAACATGGAGCGCCAGTCGCGTTACGACCCCCTGGAAGCCTCGGAGCTGTTCCCCGACGGCCGCTCCGCGCGCCTGCCCGTTACCGGCACGGTGCCGCGCGGGGGCACCGCGGACCGGGCGCTGGAGACCGGCCGCACGCCCGCGGGCGCATACGTGGCACGGATACCAGTGCCCGTCACCGCGGATCTGCTCCGCACGGGCGAAGAGCGTTTCGACATCTACTGTTCGCCCTGTCACAGCCGGACAGGAGACGGCACCGGGATGGTGGCGCGCCGCGGTTACCGGCAGCCGCCGTCGTTCCACGACCCCAGGCTGCTCGACAAGCGCCCCGGCTACGTCTACGAGGTGCTCACGCACGGGTACGGCGCCATGCCGCCCTACGACTACCTGCTCGACCCGCGGGAGCGCTGGGCCGTCGTCGCCTACATCCGCGTGCTGCAGTTGCTCGGTCCGAAGGTGCCGGCAGGCGATGCGGAGGTGACGCCATGACCGACGCGCTGGCCGCCACGCTGGCGCGCGCCCGGCGTCGGGGCGCGTTCCTCGCGGTGGCGGGCCTGCTCGGGACCGCGCTCGGCGCCCTCTTCGATCCACGCGCGGCGCTGGTCGGATGGCTCGTCGCGTTCCTCTTCTGGCTGGGACTCTCGCTCGGCTGTCTCGGCCTGCTGATGGTGCACCTGCTCAGCGGTGGCCGGTGGGGACTCGTCGTCCGCCGTCCGCTCGAGAGTGGCGCGCGCATGATGCCCCTGCTGGCCCTGGCGTTCGTCCCACTCGCCATCGGCGCCGCCCGCCTCTATCCCTGGGCCGCACCGCCCGCGCTGCTCGACGAGACGCTCGCGCACCAGCACGCCTACCTGAACGTGCCCTTCTTCATCATCCGGGGCGCGCTGTACTTCGCCATCTGGAACTGGTTGACGTCCGCCGTCACGGGCCGTCTCCGTCGGCAGGACGACGAGTGGGACGAGGCGCGCGCCAGCCAGGCACGCCGCCTGGCCGCCGGCGGGCTGATCATCTACGCGCTCACCATCACGCTTGCGGGCACCGACTGGGTGATGTCGCTCGAGCCGCACTGGTTCTCGACCATCCTCGGGTTGCTCCTGATGGCCGGCCAGGGCCTGCTCGCGCTGGCCCTCGTCATCGTCGTCGCCGCCGCGCTGCGGCACGAGCCGGCGCTGCGGCCCGTGCTGACGCCGGACCGGTTCCACGACCTCGGCAAGCTGCTGCTGGCGTTCGTGATGCTCTGGGCCTACATGGCCTTCTCCCAGTTCCTGATCATCTGGGCCGAGAACCTGCCGGAGGAGACGAGCTGGTACGTGCAGCGGGCCACGCTGTTCTGGCAGCTCTGGGCGGCCGGGCTTGCGCTGTTCCACTTCGCCGTGCCCTTCCTCGTCCTGCTGTCACGGCGGGTCAAGCGCCGGATCGATCCGCTGGTCCGCCTGGCCACCGCCCTGCTGGTCGTGCGGTTCCTCGACTTCATCTGGCTGGTGGTCCCGAGTGGACGCGTGGACACGGCCCTGGCGTGCTGGCTGGCGGTGGCCAGCCTGCTGGCCGTGGGGGGCGCCTGGACGGCCGGCTTCACCCGTGCGCTGGCCGCGCACCCGCTGCTGCCCCGGCACGACCCCGAACTGGCGCTCCTGGGCGACGTGACGCCGCAGCCGACGCACCCCTGACCCCCATGGAACCGAACCCCACGAACCCACGGCTCGAGAACCCCGACGTCGCGCACGAGGCGTCCGACGTCTCGCTCGGTGGCATCCTCGCCTTCATGGCGGTGCTCATCATCTCGGGCGCCATCATCCACGCGCTCACCGGACTGTTCTTCATGGACCTCCGCGGCCCAGGCGCCGCGGAAGGCGGCCGCGCCGTGCCCTTCCTCACCGGGGCCTCGGCGCCGCCCCCGGCGACGTCGTTTCGCGGCCTCGGCGGCGGGCGGCTGCCCGTGCAACAGGTCGCGCCGCGCGTGGACCTGCAGGATCTTCGGCAACACGAGCGGCGCACGCTCCGCGCCTGGGGCTGGCAGGACACCCCGTTCGGCGTGCGGCTGCCGGTCGATCGCGCGCTGCAAGCGCTCGAGGCGGACGGGCAGCCGGTAGAGCGGGAGGACCGGTGATGCCGGCACAGGCCTCCACCATCGCCGGACAGGTCGACGCCCTCTACTTCTTCCTGGTTGGGCTCACCGCGCTCTTCGGCGTGGGCATCAGCGGCCTCGTCGTGTACTTCGCCATCCGCTACCGCCGCCGGGACCCGGGCGAGGTCGGCGCCGATATCCGGGGCGCGCCCCTGCTCGAGATCACCTGGACGGTCATCCCCCTCGGCATCGTGCTGGGGATCTTCGTCTGGAGCGCCTGGCTGTTCGTGACGATGGCCGATCCACCGGGCGACGCGCTCGACACCTACGTCGTCGCGAAGCAGTGGATGTGGAAGGTGCAGCACCCGGGAGGCCAGCGTGAGATCAACGAGCTGCACGTCCCGGTGAACCGCAACATCCGCCTGACGCTGACGTCCCAGGACGTGATCCACGACTTCTTCGTGCCGGCCTTCCGCGTGAAGGCGGACGTGGTGCCGGGGCGCTACACGACGCTCTGGTTCAACGCCACCACACCCGGCCGCTATCCGGTCTTCTGCGCGGAGTACTGTGGCACCAACCACTCGTCGATGCGTGCGACCGTCGTGGTCCAGCCCGAGGCGGAGTACGAGGCCTGGCTCGCGCGGCACGCCGGCGCGGGCACGCTGGCCGCGACCGGCCGGACGCTGTTCCACGACCTGGCGTGCGACACCTGCCACCGCGCGGACGCCCAGGGGCGCGGCCCGATGCTGACCAACCTGATCGGCGCGCGGATGCTGCTCCAGGACGGCCGCGAGATCACGGCGGACCGGGACTACGTCCGCGAGTCGATCCTCCGCCCGCAGGCGAAGATCGTCGCCGGCTTCCAGGCGATCATGCCGTCGTTCCAGGGCCTGGTGGACGAGGACCAGTTGCTGGCCCTCATCGAGTACATCTCGATCATCGGGACCGACGAGGCGCAGCCCCCACCCGTGCCGCCGTCGACCAACCCGGACGAGGTGCCGGCCCCGCCGCGGAGGCCCGGCGCGGCCCCCGCCCCCGCGCCGGGCACGTCCGCCCCGCCCCAGGAGGGCGCCCCGCGATGACGACGATGCCTCCCACCCACTCGTACCTGAGCGACGGCTACAGCCTGCGTTCGTGGCTGCTCACGCACGACCACAAACGCATCGCCCTCCTCTACCTCATCGCCATCACGGTGTTCTTCGCGCTGGGTGGGGCGTTCGCCGTGGCGATGCGACTCGAGCTCCTCACGCCCGAGAGCGACCTGATGCGGCCGGAGATCTACAACCGCATGTTCACCATGCACGGCATCATCATGGTCTGGTTCTTCCTCATCCCGTCGATCCCGACGGTGTTCGGCAACTTCTTCCTGCCGATGATGATCGGGGCGAAGGACCTGGCGTTCCCCCGGCTGAACCTGGCGTCCTGGTACATCTTCGTCGCCGCGGGCGTCTTCACCCTGTGGGCGCTCGTCGACGGCGGTGTGGACACCGGCTGGACCTTCTACACGCCGTTCAGCACAACCTACTCGAACTCCCCCGTGACGACGGTGGCGATCGGGGTGTTCATCTCGGGGTTCTCGTCAATCCTGACGGGCCTGAACTTCATCGCGACGGTGCACCGGATGCGCGCGCCCGGACAGACGTGGTTCCGGCTGCCGCTGTTCGTGTGGTCGCACTACGCGACGAGCCTCATCCTCGTGCTGGCGACGCCGGTGCTCGCCACGACGCTGCTGCTGGTGGCGGGCGAGCGCGTGCTGGGCCTCGGCATCTTCGACCCGGCGCGCGGGGGCGACCCTATCCTGTTCCAGCACCTCTTCTGGTTCTACTCGCACCCCGCGGTCTACATCATGGTGCTGCCGTCGATGGGGGTCGTGAGCGAGCTGGTGGCGACCTTCTCGCGCAAGCCCCTGTTCGGGTATCGCTTCATCGCCTACGCCAGCATGGCCATCGCGGTGTTCGGGTTCCTCGTGTGGGGCCACCACATGTTCGTGTCGAGCCAGTCGGCGTACGCCTCGATGATCTTCGCGGTCCTCAGCTTCCTGGTCGCGATTCCCTCGGCCGTCAAGATCTTCAACTGGACGGCCACGCTCTATCGCGGCTCCATCCAGTGGGACACGCCGCTGCTCTATGCGTTCGGCTTCATCGGCCTCTTCACGCTGGGCGGGATGACGGGGCTGTTCCTCGCGTCGCTGGGCCTCGACATCCACGTGCACGACACCTACTTCGTCGTCGCGCACTTCCACTACATCATGGTCGGGGGCACCTTGATGGGCTACATGGGCGCGCTGCACTACTGGTGGCCCAAGATGACCGGACGCCTCTACCCCGAGATGTGGGGCCGCCTGAGCGCGCTCCTGATCTTTGCCGGCTTCAACCTGACGTTCTTCCCGCAGTTCATCCTGGGCTACCTCGGGATGCCGCGACGCTACGCGTCGTATCCCGACAACTTCCAGGCGCTGCACGTGCTCTCGACCGCGGGCGCGTCCATCCTCGGGGTCGGCTACGTCATCCCGCTGTGTTACCTGCTGTGGTCCCTGCGCTACGGCGCGCTGGCGGGCCCGAACCCCTGGGGCGCGACAGGGCTCGAGTGGCGGACGTCCTCGCCCCCGCCGACCCACAACTTCGACGTCACGCCGGTGGTCAAGGAGCCCCCGTATACCTTCCACGCCCCGGTGGAGGCACGTCATGCCTGATCAGCCGGCCACGGCGCCGCCGCACCCGATGCTGGCCCCGCAGTTCCACTCCATGGCGCAGCAGGTCGCGGTGTCGGAGCTGGGGATGTGGATCTTCCTCGCGACGGAGGTGCTGTTCTTCGGCGCCCTCTTCCTGGCCTACACGGTCTATCGCGCCTGGTACCCGGACGCCTTCGCGGCCGGCAGCCGGGAGATGGCCACGGCCATCGGCACCGCAAACACGGCGATCCTGATCGTGAGCAGCTTCACCGTGGTGCTGGCGATCCGCGGCGGCCGTCTCGGGCGGCCCCGGACGCAGGGGTGGATGCTTGCCGCGACGATCGCGCTGGGCCTGGTCTTCCTCGGCCTGAAGGCATGGGAGTACACCGACCACATCCGCCACCACCTCTTCCCCGGCGCGGGCTTCGAGTGGCCCGGCGAGGGGGCGGTGGCCGGACAGGTGCAGATCTTCTTCACGCTCTACTACGTGATGACGGGCCTGCACGCGCTCCACATGGTGATCGGCGTGTCGGTGATGGCGGTGCTCTTCGTGATGGCGCGGCGTGGCCGCTTCGACGCGACCTATCACACGCCGCTCGAGGTGAGCGGCCTGTACTGGCACTTCGTCGACATCATCTGGATCTTCCTCTTCCCGCTCTTCTACTTGATTGGGCTGCACGGGACTCACGGATCATGACCGACACACCCGACTCCACCCGTCCGTACGCGCTCGTGCTGCTGGCGCTGCTCCTGCTGACGGCCCTCACCACCGGCGTGGCCTTCATCGACCTGGGCGCCTGGAGCACGCCGGTCGCCCTGCTGATCGCCGGTGCTAAGGCGTCACTGGTCGCCCTGTTCTTCATGCATCTCCGCGGCGGGGCGCGGGTGCACATCGCCGTCGCGGTGGGCAGCCTGTTCTGGTTGGGGATCCTGCTGACGCTGACGCTGGACGACTACCTCACCCGCCGGTTCCTGACTCACGGGTGAAGCGGCGTCCGCCTGGGGCCGACCGCCCCGGGCGTGCGTGAGGCGGCACCGGCACGGGTGCCCGCTCACGCTCCGCCAGGCGGGGCCACCGCTACTGCTGCCGCGTGTAGATATCCTCGGCTTCGCCGAAGTTCTCGGTGCCCTCGATCGTGTAGCCGTGCTGCACGATCACGATCGAGACGACGTGCAGTTCCTCCTTGTCCGGGCCCAGTGAGAAACGCTGGCGGGTGTTCACCGTCTTTCCCTGGACGTCCTTCATCCCCTCGACGACAAGGGCGGACCCGTCCCAGTACGCGAGCGCCTTGGCCGCCGCGGTGCCACTGTCGGCAGGCGCGGAGTCGTGGATGGGGTAGATGGCCGTGCTCGACTTCTTGTCCTGGCCCCGAATCGTCTCGATGCGGACGACATCCGCCTTCTGGTCGACGACGAGCGTGACCGGGCCCTCGAACCCCGGGTAGGTCGGCGACTGGCTCTCGGCGAGGTCCATCGACCACCGGCCGGACAGATCGGGTGGGGCTTGCGCAGATGGGGTGGCCCACCACCCCAGCATGGCCAACGCGAGACTCATCCAGGCAATACGACGCATGAGGCGCCTCCTTTCGGCGGGAAATCAGCAAGCTTCCTGCCATCGTGTGCGCCGCCCGCCGCCGTCTGGCCGAGCTGGCCGGCGGGGCGTATCATGGGGGTGAAGGGCCGCGGCCTCCCCACGCCGCCTGCACGACCATGCCCGACCACCTCGCCGAACGGTTCGACTCCGCCCATCCCACCCGCTACTGGCACCGCCTCGACGACGGTCGCATCCAGTGCGACGTGTGCCCTCGCTTCTGCCGTCTTCACGAGGGCCAGCGCGGGATGTGCTTCGTGCGGGGCCGCCAGGACGATGCCGTCGTCCTGACGACCTACGGGCGGTCGAGCGGGTACTGCATCGACCCCATCGAAAAGAAACCGCTCAACCACTTCCTGCCCGGCACGCCCGTGCTGTCGTTCGGCACGGCCGGGTGCAATCTGGCATGCCGGTTCTGCCAGAACTGGGACATCTCGAAGTCCCGCGAGACCGACACCCTCATGGATGAGGCCACGCCGGAGGCCATCGCGCGCGCCGCGCGGGCGCTGGACTGCCGCAGCGTCGCCTTCACCTACAACGACCCGACCATCTTCCTGGAGTACGCGGACGACGTCGCCGACGCGTGCCACGCGGTCGGGGTGCAGGCGGTCGCGGTCACGGCCGGGTACATCACGCCGGAGCCGCGCCGGGAGTTCTACTCGCACATGGACGCGGCCAACGTGGACCTGAAGGCGTTCACGGAGGCGTTCTACGCAAAGGTGTGTGCGTCACACCTCCAGCCCGTGCTCGACACGCTCGTGTACCTCAAGCACGAGACGCCGGTCTGGTTCGAGGTCACGACCCTCCTGATTCCTGGCTACAACGACTCGGACGCCGAGCTCGACGCCATGACCACCTGGGCGGTCGAGCACCTCGGGCCCGACGTCCCGTGGCATTTCACGGCCTACCACCCCGACTGGAAGCTGACGGACGCGCCGGCCACGCCCCCCTCGACGCTGACGCGGGCGCGCCAGATCGCCATGGGCAACGGGCTCCGTTACGTCTACACCGGCAACGTGCACGACGAGGCGGGAGGCAGCACGTACTGTCACGGATGCGGCGAGCGCCTGATCGGCCGTGACGGTTACCACCTGACGGCCTGGGACCTCGACGGCCAGGGCGCCTGCCGGTTCTGCGGAACGGCCTGCCCGGGGATCTTCGAGCCGATGCCGGGGCGCTGGGGCAATCGCCGCCAGCCGGTGCGGCTGGCCGGCTTCGGCGGCTGACCCCGAGGTCCGGCGCCTCCCCGGACCGGAATCCCCGGCACCAGCCATCCGACCGGCCATCCGGGCACGGTCGCCTCCCTTAGACGGCCACCTCCCCCGCATTTCCCCTAAAGCAGGCGGGACGTGTGCCGATTACGTTGGTGGCTCCGGGGCCTGCCCGGGTCTCACTGCAGTTTTCCGACGGACGTCGCATGTCCACCACACCGCCAGCCGAACCCGTTCCGGCGACCCTCGCCGAGGCCGAGGTCTCCCCCACCGTCGGCGAGGAGATCGCGCAGCGCCTGGTGGAGACCGGCGCCATCACCGACGACCAGCTGGCGCACGCCCGCCGCGTGCACGAGAAGGTCGGCGCCCGCCGCACGCTGCTCGCTGTGCTGACCGAGCTGTTCCGCGTCAACGAATCGCAGATCCGGACCGCGCTCCGGGCGCGCCGGGTGCCGGTCGCCCTCGGCACGCTGCTGGTCGAGCTGGGCCACATCTCGGAGGCCGACCTGCGCCTGGCGCTCGCCATCCAGCGGGAGCAGCCCGGCAAACGCCTCGCCGAGGTGCTTGCCGAGAACCACTTCGTCGCCGAACCCGACGCGATTGCCATCCTCGCCGACCACCTCGGCTTCGAGGAGACCGCGCCGGCAACGACGCCGCTCGACCCGGACCTCGTGCGGCGGGCGCCCATCAAGGTCTACCGCACCAACTTCTTCATCCCGATCAAGCGCCAGGGCGACGCCGTGCTCGTGGCGTTCGCGGACCCGATGAACCGCCGTCACGTCGAGGCGGCGCGGCGGGTCTTCGGCGACAACCTCATCGTCGGGGTGGCCGCGCGGCAGGCGGTGCTGCAGGCGATCGAGCGCGCCGAGGCGTCGCAGGAGCAGGACGGCACCCCGGTCACCGCGGAGGGCGCGGCGGTCAAGGCGGTCAACCAGATCATCCTGGACGCCATCGCCGACGAGGTCAGCGACATCCACTTCGAGCCGCTGCGGGACCGGCTGCGGGTGCGCTTCCGCCAGGACGGCACGATGATGCCGTACAAGGACGTGCCGCTCGAGCAGGCCACGCAGCTCGTCTCACGGCTCAAGGTGCTGGCCAACGCCGATATCGCGGACCGCCGCCGTCACCAGGACGGCCGGATCCTCTTCCAGGCCGGCCCGACGGCCCTCGACATCCGCTTCTCGTCCTACGTCACGGTCCACGGCGAGAAGGTCGTGCTGCGGCTGCTCAACAACCGCAACCGGCTGCTCACGCTGAAGGACATCGGGATGGCCCCGAAGATGCTCCAGCACTTCCGCGAGCAGGCGCTCGACGCGCCGAGTGGCGTGGTGCTGGTCACGGGTCCCACCGGCTCCGGCAAGACGACGACACTCTACGGCGCGATCAACTACCTGAACGACCCGAAGACGAGCATCATCACCGCCGAGGACCCGGTCGAGTACCTGATCGACGGCGTGCACCAGTCGTCGATCAACCCGAAGATCAACCTCTCTTACGCGGAGACGCTCAAGCACATCGTCCGGCAGGACCCGGACGTCATCGTCATCGGCGAGGTCCGGGACCAGGTGTCGGCCGAGATCGCCATCAACTCGGCGCTGACCGGTCACAAGGTGCTGACGACCTTCCACACGGAGGACTCGATTGGCGGCCTCGTGCGCCTGCTGAACATGAACATCGAGGCCTTCCTCGTCTCGTCCACGGTGGTCAGCGTCGTCGCGCAGCGGCTGCTGCGCCGCGTCTGCCCGCACTGCGCGGAGGATCATCCGCTGACGCGCGACGAGCTGCGCCGCCTGGGGTACTCGGCGAAGGACGGGGGCGGCATCGTGTTCAAGAAGGGGCGTGGCTGTCCGCAGTGCCGGCACATCGGGTACCGCGGCCGCGTCGGGGTGTTCGAGTTGCTCGTGCTGAACGAGCGCATCCGGGACGCCGTGCTGTCGCGCAAGACGTCCTACGAAATCCGGCGCATCAGCTCCGAGACGAGCGGGCTCGTCACGATGCTCGAGGATGGCATCGCGAAGGCCGCCGCGGGGCTGACCTCGTTCGAGGAGCTGATCCGGCAGCTGCCTCGCCTGGGCAATCCACGCCCCGTCGCCGAACTCAACCGTCTGCTGGGGGTGCAGGAATGAGCCAGGGTCAATCACTCCTCGACCAGGTCGTCGAGTTCGCCCACGCGCAGCAGATCACGCTGCCGGTGTTCGACGAGACCGCCATCCGGCTCCGCCAGGAGGCGCGGCGCGAGCACATCAACTCCGCCGCGATCGCGCGGGAGATCGAGCAGGACGCCACGATGGCGACCGAGGTCCTCAAGGTCGCCAACTCGGCGTTCTTCGCGGGCCTCGGCGAGATCACGTCCGTGCAGGGGGCCATGCTGCGCCTCGGCGTGCCGCGCGTGACCAACCTCGTGCTGCTGGCGACCGAGCAGAACCGCTACACGGCGAAGCACCCGCAGATCGCGCGCCTCATGCGCCGCCTGTGGACCCACGCCTCGTCCACGGCGCTGGCCGCGGAGTGGATCGCGCGCCGGCTGCACTTCGACAGCGTCGCGGACGAGGCCTTCATGGGTGGTCTCATCCACGACATCGGCAAGCTGTTCCTGCTGCGCGTGCTCGACGAGATGTCGGTCACCAAGGGCCACGAGGTCTCGATCGACATCGCCGGTGAGGTCCTCGACAAGGCCCACACCGAGCAGGGCTACCGCCTGCTGAAGGACTGGAACCTGCCGGATGTCTACCTGGTCATCGTCCGGGACCACCACGTGGAGGCGCCCGACACGCGCAACGCCGTGCTGCTGATGGTGCGCATGGCCAACCTGGCGTGCAACAAGCTCGGCATCGGCCTCGTGCACGACAGCACGCTGGAGCTGCCCACGACCGACGAGGCGCTGGCACTCGGGTTGTCGGACGTGGCGCTGGCCGAGCTCGAGATCCTGCTCGAGGACACCGGTCCGCTGGCGGCGTAGACGAGCGTGCCGCACGACGGTGCTGCACAAGGGTGCCGCACGATGGTGCTGCACGATGGTGCCGCACGAGGGTGCTGCACGATGGTGCCGCACGAGGGTGCTGCACGATGGTGCCGCACGACGGTGCCGCACGACGGTGCCGCACGAGGGTGCTGCACGATGGTGCTGCACGAAGGGGCGGGAAATGGGGACTGTCCCCATTTCCACGGCTGCCGCTACACGCCGAACGCCGCGGCGTACTCCTCCGCCGAGAACCCCACGATTAACGTGTCCCCGTCCTCGACGATTGGTCGCTTGATGGCGGAGGGGTGCTCGATCAGCAGGCGCATGGCCTTCTCCGCGTCGAGATCCGCCTTCTCGGCGTCGGGCAGCTTGCGGAACGTCGTGCCGGCCCGGTTCACCAGCCGCTCCCACCCGACCTGGCCCGCCCACCGCTCGAGCCGCGCCCGATCGATCCCGGCCGCCTTGTAGTCATGGAACGCGTACTCCACGCCGTGCGCATCCATCCACGCGCGCGCCTTCTTGATCGTGTCGCAGTTCTTGATGCCGAACATCGTACGCATCGGAAGAGTGTAAAGCACGGGGGTGCCGCACGGAGGTGCCGCACGGAGGTGCCGCACGATGGTGCCGCACGAAGGTGCCGCACGGCGGTGCCACACGGAGGTGCCGCACGGCGGTGCCACACGGAGGTGCCGCACGATGGTGCCGCACGAAGGTGCCGCACGATGGTGCGGGGAATTGGGGACTGTCGCCTTTTTCACATCTTCCCGGAAAAAGGGGACTGTCCCCATTTCCCTCGCTAGGCTTCCCTCCGACTGACGGCCCGGCCGCCCAGGCGGGGAACTAGAATCGTGCGCGTGGCCCCCTCCCGCCCGTCCTACGACTTCGGCCCGTTCCGGCTGGACGCCGGCAGCCGGCGCCTGCTGCGTGACGGCGAGCCTCTGTCGCTGCCGGATCGGCAACTGGAGATCCTGCTGGCCTTCGTCGACCAGCCGGGGGTCGTGCTGTCGAAGGACACGCTCATGACCCGGGCGTGGCCCGACGTCACGGTCGGCGACAACAGCCTTGAACAGGCCGTCTCGGCCCTGCGGCGGCTGCTCGGCCCCGGCGCCATCGAGACCCTCGCCCGGCGCGGCTACCGGTTCGGCCTGCCGGTCACCCGGACAACGGCACGGGCCGACGCCGACGCGCTCGAAGCCCTGCTTCGACCACATCGTGCGTTGCTCGAGGGACGCACCGCGCTCGAGTCGCTCGACCGGGAGGCCGTCGGCCGCGCCCGAGTCGTGTTCGAACACCTCGTCCGGGAAACGCCGGAGTACGCACCCGGGCACCTCGGTCTCGCCAACGCGCTGGCGTTCAGGTTCGAGGCCTCCCGCGCCGGATGCGAGCCTGACACCCCCGCGCTTGCCGCCGCCATCGATCACGCCCGCCAGGCGTGCGCACTCGACCCCGGCGCGGGCGAGGCCTGGGCGACGCTGGCCTTCGTGCTGCACCGCGCGGGTGCCTCGATCGACGCCGTGGCCGCGGGCCGCCGGGCCATTGCCCTGGAGCCGGACAACTGGCGGCACCACGTCCGGCTGGCATACGTGGCCTGGGGTGAGGAGCGCCTGCGTGCCGCGCGCCGCGCGCTCACGCTGCTGCCGGGCCTGGCCCTGGCCCACTGGCTCGCCGCCACCGTGCTCGTCGCGCGCCAGTCGCTGGAGGAGGCGGAGCGCGAGCTGGTGGCCGGCGCCGCCGCCCAGGACCGCGCCTCCTCGACCTTCGGGGCCGTCGGCCTCCACCTGCTCCTCGGGCTCGTGCGGCTCGCGAGACACGACACGCCGGGGGGAATCGCCGAGCTCGAGCGGGAACTCGCCTTCGCGGATTCCGGACACCTGTACGCACGCGAGGCCTGCGCGAACACCTGGTGCGCCCTCGGCCACGTCCGGCGCCGGGCCGGAGACGGCGCCGGTGCCCGCGACGCCTTCACGCACGCACTCGCCCTCGTCCCCGGTTTTCCACCGGCTCGCCTCGCGCTGGACGGGACGGCGGCGCGCGCCCCTGAACAGGTCCTCCACGCGCTCGCGAATGCGGCCCCCGGCCCAGACGACTGGATGCTGCCCGTCGATCCCGCGTTCGACGTGACGGAGAACCCGGATGTCTGGGCCGACGTGCTGGCCCTGCTCCGGATGCGGGCCTCCTGAGATTCAGGACTTTTCAGGTCACCCGTCAGGACTTCCCCACCTCCGCGCGCGCACCATCGGTCCATGGAGGTGCGTATGCGTCACACGCTCATGGCGCTCGTGCTCGTGGCCCTCACGGTGCCCCCCGTCGCCGCCCAGTCCGTCGTCCAGCCACCGGCCCGTCCTGAGCGGGTCGATCTCTCCGGCCCGCGTGTGGGCATCACCCTGCTCGATCCCGACGCCCGGGACACGCTGCTTCGCCACGATCTCGATCCCGGGATGGCCATCACGCAGATCGGCTGGCAGACCGAGAAGGCGTTCTACCGCAGCGACAGCGGCATCGCCGTGCTCAGCGAAGTCGTCGCGCTCATCGGCGGGCTCGAACACAACACGGCCATTCCGAGCATCACGTGGATGGCCGGCATGCGCAACGACCACGGCATGGAGTTCGGGTTCGGCCCCAACCTCTCGCCCACCGGCGTCTCCGTCGCCCTCGCCGCCGGCGTCACGTTTCGCCGGGGGTTCGTGAACATCCCTGTGAACATGGCCGTCGTGCCGTCGAGCAACGGCTTCCGCCTCAGCGTGTTGACGGGGTTCAACCTGCGCCGGCGATGACCAGCCTGCCGAATCGTTCGGCGGATCGGATCCGGATGCCTGCCGCGGGCCGGTGCGCCGCGCCTAGCGGCGGGCCACGACGTCCAGGAAGGTCTGCACCACGGCCCGAGGCGTGCCACTCGGCCGCACGATGGACAGCCGCACCCACGCCCTGGGCACGGGATGGTAGACCACGTCGGCGCCAGCCATGCGACGCACGGTGTCGGGAACGATGGTCACGCCGATCCCCGCGCCGACGAGCCCGACCGTCGTGTGGACCTCCCGGCTCTCCTGCACGACACGCGGCGTGAACCCCGCGTCGCGGCACAGCCGCAGCACCTGATCGTGGAACTCCGGCGCGATGACTCGCGGGAACAGCACCCACGGCTCCTCCGCGAGCGCCGAGAGCGGCAGGCGCCGCGCCCGCGCCTTCGGATGGTCCCGACTGACGGCGATCACCAGCGGCTCCCTCGCGAAGAGCTCCACGTGCAGGCCCGGGTGCGCCTCGGGCCCGCGCACGAACCCGATGTCGAGGTCCCCACGCACGAGGGCGTCCTGCTGCTCGGCGGCCGCCAGCTCACGTAACTCCAGCCGCACGCGCGGGTGCCGATGCCGGTAGCTCCTGATCACCTGGGCCAGGTTCGAGAGCATCAGCGTCGGCCCGAAGCCAATCCGCAGCACCCCCACCTCCCCCGCCGCGGCCCGGCGCGTCTGCTCGACCGCCTCCGCCACATCCCGGAGCACCCGGGTGGACGCGTCCATCAGCGCGTGGCCTGCGTCAGTCAGCTCGACGTGCCGGGTATGCCGCTCGAGCAGCGTGGCCCCGACGATGTCCTCGAGGTGCCGGATCTGGACGCTGAGCGAGGGCTGCGAGACCGCCAACCGCGTGGCGGCCCTGCCGAAGTGCAGCTCCTCGGCGACGACCCGGAAGTACCGCAGGTGGCGCAGCTCGAGGCGCTCCTCGTTATTCATAGGTACAGTCTATCAATATGAGGCCGTCAAGATATTGGACATATCAATCAAGGGCGCGTACCGTACTAAGGTCATGACCACGTCCCACGACCCGCGTCTGCTGGCCGGTATCGTCGACTTCGCGGGCCTGTTCCCGCCCGCCGGGTTGACGATGGCCGATGCGGTCGCCGAATACGCCGCCGCGCGGTCGGGCGCCGAGGCCTGGATGCTGGGACGGTTCGTCCTGCCGGCCGCCCGGCTCGCCGAGTTCACCGCGACCGCGCCGGACGCCGCCCACACCGCGCCCTGGCACCTCAGCGCCATCGTCGGCGACGGATCGGAGCCGGACGCCGCGGCCGTGGCCGCGCTGAACGCCGCCGGCGGCGCGATCGTGGACTCCGTCGAGTGCAAGCCCGCCTCCCCGGACGGGCTGGACTGGCTCGCGCGGACCTTCGCGGGTCTCGAGGTCTACGTCGAGGTGCCGGCCGGGCCCGCCGCCCCCGCCTGGCTCGAGCAGGTTGCCGCGCATGGCCTGCGCGGCAAGGTCCGCACGGGTGGACTGGCGGCAGGCGCCTTTCCGGCGGCCGACGACCTGGCGGCGTTCCTCGAGGCGGCGGTCCGCCTCGGCGTGCCGTTCAAGGCCACGGCCGGACTGCACCATGCGGTGCGCGGGGACTATCGCCTCACCTACGAACCGGGCTCGGCCGACGCCGCGATGTACGGCTACCTGAACGTCCTGCTCGCGACCACGGCGCTTGCCGCCGGCCATGGCGTGGCGACGGCACGGGACCTGCTCCTGCGCCAGGACGCCGCGGCGCTCGTGATCGAGGCGGGCGGGATGCGTTGGGGGGCCGTGGCCCTCGACGCGACGGCCATCGCCCGGGCCCGGACCCGTCACCTGCTCAGTTTCGGCTCCTGCTCGTTCCGGGAGCCGAGCGAGGAATATCGCGCGCTCGCGGGCGCGCCGGCCACCGCGACGCGGTAGGCCGTCACCGCTTCATCTCGTCCCTTCATTCACCGGAGCACATCATGGGTCCTTTTCCACACGACGCCGCGCCGCCGACCATCAACGACGCCAACCCCATGGGCACCGACGGGTTCGAGTTCGTCGAGTTCGCGCACCCCGATCCGGCCGCCCTGCACGCGCTGTTCACGCGCATGGGCTTCTCGGCCGTGGCGAAGCACCGCACCCGCCAGGTCACGCTCTACCGCCAGGGCGGCATCAACCTGCTGCTGAACGCCGAGCCCGGGTCGCACGCCGCGCGCTTCGCGCAGGCGCACGGTCCCTGCGCGCCGGCGATGGCCTTCCGGGTCGTCGATGCGAAGTATGCCTACGAGCGTGCGCTGAGCCTGGGCGCCAAGCCGGTCGACACGACGCACGAGCTCGGGCTGCCGGCCATCGAAGGCATCGGCGGGCTGCACATCTATCTCGTGGACCGCTACGGCGAGAAGGGCTCGATTTACGACCAGGACTTCGAGTGGCTGGGTGAGGCCGATCCCGCGCCGATGGGCCACGGGCTCTGGTACATCGACCACCTCACGCACAACGTCTACCGGGGCCGGCTCGCGGAGTGGGCAGGCTTCTACGAGCGGCTGTTCAACTTCCGGCAGATCCGCTACTTCGACATCAACGGCAAGCTCACCGGCCTGCACTCGCGCGCGATGACCAGCCCGGACGGCAAGATCCGGATCCCGATCAACGAAGATGCGGGCGAGCAGGGCCAGATCGAGGAGTACCTCCAGCAGTACCGCGGCGAGGGCATCCAGCACATCGCGCTCGGCGCCTACGACCTCTACGAGGCCATCGAGTCGCTCGACCGCCAGGACGTGGCGTTCATGCCCGCGCCCAACGCGATCTACTATTCCCGCGTGGACAGCCGGCTGCCGGGACACGGCGAGGACCTCGAGCGGCTCCAGCGGACGGGCATCCTCATCGACGGCGAAGGGGTCGTCGAGGGCGGCTACACCAAGGTGCTGCTGCAGCGGTTCAGCCAGACCGTCATCGGCCCGATCTTCTTCGAGTTCATCCAGCGGAAGGGCGACGAGGGATTCGGCGAGGGCAACTTCAAGGCGCTCTTCGAGTCGATCGAGGAGGACCAGATCCAGCGCGGCGTGCTCCAGGTCGGCTCGGATGCCTGACCCGGCCGGCGGCGCGGACGGGCGCCCGGCCTGGACGCTCGTCGCGCGCCTGGCCGACCTCGAGGGCCGGGACGTCATCGGCGTCGAGGCCGGCGGCCGGCCCCTGGCCCTCTACCGGCTCGGCGGCGAGGTGTTCGTCACGGACGACCGCTGCCCGCACCAGGGCGCCGCGTTGTCGTCCGGCTGCGTGGTCGAGGGCTACATCGAGTGCCCGGTGCACCATGCGCTCTTCGACATCCGGACGGGCGCCGCGGACGGCAGCGTGACCGCGGTGCCGCTGACGTGTGTGCCGGCGCGCGTCGAGCACGACGCGATCTATGTCGACCTGTCGGGCATGAAGGAGACGCCACGATGACGCTCACCCCGGGCTACCTGTCCGGCTTCGGCAACGGCTTCGAGACCGAGGCGCTGCCCGGCGCACTGCCGGTCGGCCGCAACTCGCCGCAGCGGTGTGCGTACGGCCTGTACGCCGAACAGCTCAGCGGCTCGCCGTTCACGGCGCCACGCGCCAGCAACGAACGGTCGTGGCTGTACCGTATCCGTCCGACGGTGGCGCACTTCGGCGACTTCGAACGCGCGGATGCCGGCCTGTGGCGGACGGCCCCCTGCCGCGAGGCCGAGGTGCCGCCGGCCCCGATGCGCTGGAGCCCGCTGGCCATGCCCGCCGACGCCGTCACCTTCCTGCAAGGGGTCCGCACCATCACCACCGCGGGTGATGCGGCGACCCAGGCCGGTATGGGCGCACACGTCTACCTCGTGACCCGATCGATGGTGGACGAGTACTTCTACGACGCCGACGGCGAGTTGCTGTTCGTCCCGCAGGAGGGACGCCTCCGCCTCTGCACCGAGTTCGGCGTCATCGACATCGAACCCGGCGAGATTGCGGTCGTGCCTCGCGGCGTGAAGCTCCGGGTGGAACTGCCAGGTGGCCCGGCGCGCGGGTACCTGTGCGAGAACTACGGCGGCGCCTTCACGCTGCCGGAACGTGGCCCGATCGGGGCAAACTGCCTCGCCAATCCACGTGACTTCCTCACGCCCGTCGCGGCCTACGAGGACCGCGAAACCCCCTCGCGGCTCTACGTGAAGTGGGGCGGGACGCTCTGGTCCGCTGCACTCGCCCACTCCCCGCTCGACGTCGTCGCCTGGCACGGCAACTACGCGCCGTACAAGTACGACCTGCGGCGCTACTCGCCGGTGGGCCCGCTGCGGTTCGACCACGCCGACCCGTCGATCTTCACCGTGCTCACCTCCCCTTCCGAGACGCCAGGCACGGCAAACGTGGACTTCGTGATCTTCCCGGACCGCTGGATGGTGGCCGAGGACACCTTCCGTCCGCCGTGGTACCACATGAACGTCATGAGCGAGTTCATGGGGCTCATCTACGGGCAGTACGACGCGAAGCCGGAAGGCTTCGTGCCCGGTGGCTTCTCGCTGCACAACACGATGCTGCCGCACGGCCCGGACGTGGATGCCTTCGAGGGCGCCAGCCGCGCCGACTTGAAGCCGCACAAGCTGGAGGGCACGATGGCCTTCATGTTCGAGACGCGGTTCCCGCAGCAGGTGACCGCATACGCCGCGTCGGCGCCCGAGCGCCAGGCCGGTTACGGGGCGTACGGCCACCGCCTCACGAAGCACTTCACCCCGGATCACCCGTAGGAACCGTCCCCGATGCCGACGCTCGACGCGACCCACGATCCCGCCCGCCGCAGCTGGGTGGCCTCCGCGAACGGACATCCCGACTTCCCGCTGCAGAACCTTCCGTTCGGCGTCTTCACGCCGCCCTCCGGAGGCGCGCGGCGGGGCGGGGTGGCCATCGGCGACCAGATCCTGGATCTGGCGGCGCTCGCGCACGCCGGGCTCGTCACCGGGGAGGCCGCGAAGGCCGCCGCGCTCGCGGGCGCGCCGGCCCTGAACGGGTTCATGGGCCTGGTGCCCGCGTCCCGCCACGCGCTCCGCGCGGCGCTCGTCGACCTGCTCACCGAGGGTTCGTCCCTGCAGCCGATGCTGGCGACGATGCTGCATCCGGCCGCCGGGTGCGCCCTGCACGTGCCGGCGCTCGTCGGCGACTACACCGACTTCTACGCGGGCATCCACCACGCGCTCAACGTCGGCCGCCAGTTCCGGCCCGACAACCCGCTGCTGCCGAACTACAAGTGGGTGCCGATTGGCTATCACGGGCGCAGCTCGTCGATTGTCGCGAGCGGCACGCCGATCCGCCGACCGCAGGGGCAGCGCAAGGGCCCTGATGTCGACGAGCCGGCCGTCGGCGCATCGCGCCGGCTCGATTACGAGCTGGAGCTGGGTGTCTGGATCGGCCCGGGCAACACGCAAGGCACGCCAATCCCGATCGACAAGGCGGGCGATCACATCGCCGGCGTCTGCCTGCTGAACGACTGGTCCGCGCGTGACCTGCAGGCCTGGGAATACCAGCCCCTCGGGCCGTTCCTCGCGAAGAACTTCGCGACGTCCGTGTCGCCCTGGGTCGTCACCCCGGAGGCGCTGGCCCCCTTCCGCATCGCGCAGCCCACGCGGCCCGACGGCGACCCGGCGCCACTGCCCTACCTGCTGGATGAGACCGACCAGCGTGAGGGCGCGTTCGAGATCGAGCTGGAAGTCCTGCTCCTCACCGAAGGCCTGCGCACGCAGGGCCTGCCGCCGCACCGCCTCTCGATTGGCAGCACCAGGCACCTTTACTGGACGCTCGCGCAGCTCGTCGCGCATCACACCAGCAACGGCTGCAACCTCCGGCCCGGCGACCTCTTCGGCTCGGGCACGATCTCGGCGCCGACACCGGACGGCTTCGGCAGCCTGCTCGAGCTCTCGCAGGGCGGCAAGGCGCCCCTCGCGTTGGCCTCCGGCGAGTCGCGCACCTTCCTCGAGGATGGGGACGAGGTGATCATGCGGGCCCGCGCGACCCGTGAGGGCTACGCCTCGATTGGCTTCGGCGAGGTGCGCGGCCGGATCCTCCCGGCCTAGTCTGCGGACCCGCGTTCCTCGACCTATCCCAGGGACTCGCCCCGGGGTGGCCATCCGCTTGTCGAAATCGGCTCCTGCCGCACGTCATTCCAGGTAAGGGACACTTTCGCCCCGGAACCGGGAGAATGGACATGACGCTGCGCGGGAGCCTCGGCCGATGAGCGCCGCCCTCTGGACCACACAGATCGTCCTTGCCCTGCTGGCCTTCGCCGGCGGCGCCTACAAACTGACGTCGTTCGACACGTTGGCCACGATGCCGGCCGCCGCCGCACTCACTCGCGGGGGCGCCGGCCTGCTCGGCGGCTTCGAGATGCTGTGCGCGGTGCTGCTCATCGCCCCGATGGCGTTGAGGTGGATGCCGAGCCTCACGCCGCTGGCAGCCGCGGCGCTCGCCGTGGAGAGCCTGGCCCTTGCTGCCCTTTACTCGCGCTATTCGCTGGCGATGGCGCCGGACAACCCGCTGGTCTGGGTCCTGCTCATCGCCCTGATGGCAGGGTTCGTCGCCTACGGGCGCGGCGTGCGAAGCTAGCCTGTACCCGGAGACAGACGCGTGCGATACATGATGCTCATCCACCACGACGAAGAGGCCCTCGCCCGGGCGCCGAAGAAGGAGCTGTGGGCCGAGTACGCGGCCTTCAACGAGGCGCTCGCGAAGGCGGGTGACGGCTTCGCCGCGGGCGAACGCCTCGAGGGCGCCGCCGCAGCCACCACGGTCCGCGTCCGGGACGATGGGAGCCGGGTGCTCGACGGACCGTACGCCGACACCAAGGAGCAGTTCGCCGGGTACTTCATGATCGACGTGGCGGACCTGGACGAGGCGATCACCTGGGCCCGGCGCTGCCCGAGCGCGAAGTACGGCGCCATCGAGATTCGTCCACTCACCCCGCCACCGAGCTGGCCCTCGTCCTGGGCGCAGCGGGATCGACAGTCGTAACGCATGGGCGACTGCGTCGAGCCGGCGCATCGGGCGGCCGAACGCGTCGCCCGTGAGAGCTACGGGCGGCTGCTCGCCTTCCTGGCGGCGCGCACGCGGAACGTCGCTGGCGCGGAGGACGCGCTGGCCGATGCGTTCGCGGCGGCCCTGCGGACCTGGCCCGGGCGCGGCGTGCCGGACAACCCCGATGCGTGGATCCTCACGGCGGCCCGCCGCCGGCAGGTCGACGCCGTGCGGCGCCGGCAGACGCAGGTGGCCGGCGAACCGCACCTGCAGCGCATGACGGAAGAGCTCGAGCTGGCGTCAGGTGAGTCTGGTGAGATCCCCGATCGCCGGCTCGCCCTCATGTTCACGTGCGCGCACCCTGCCATCGATCCGGCCGCGCGCACGCCGTTGATGCTCCAGACGGTCCTCGGCCTGCCGGCCGATGCCATTGCCGCCGCGTTTCTGGTTCCACCGGCCACGATGGGACAGCGGCTGGTGCGCGCGAAGACGCGGATCGCGAGGGCGGGAATTCCGTTTCGCGTGCCCGAACGGGACGAGCTGCCGGAGCGGCTCGACGCGGTGCTGACGGCCATCTACGCGGCCTACACCAGGGGATGGTCCGACGCCGGCGAGGACGGACCTTCGCCGCTTGCGGACGAAGCGCTGTGGCTGGCGGACCTCGTGGTGTCGCTACTGCCTTCCGAGCCGGAGGCCAAGGGCCTGCTGGCCCTCATGCTGTACGCCGAGTCGCGGCGCATCGCTCGCAGGACCGAGGCCGGCGCGTACGTGCCGCTGAATCAACAGGACGTGAGCCTCTGGGACATGCGGCGGTTGCGGATGGCCGAGGCGCTGCTCCACGAGGCCAACGCAGGCGGCCCGACCGGGCGCTACCAGCTCGAAGCTGCCATCCAGTCCGCGCACATGGCGGGCAGGTTTTCGGGGCAGGACACGAGCCGTCAGGTGCTCGCGTTGTACGATCGCCTGCTCGCCCTCACCGCCTCCCCCGTCGTCTCCCTCAATCGTGCCGTCGCGCTCGCCGCCGTCGAGGGACCGTTCGCCGCGCTGGCTGCCATCGACACGCTGGGAGCGGACAAACGCATGGCGAGCTATCAGCCGTACTGGGCGGCACGCGGCCAGCTGCTCGCGGCGGCCGGCTACTCAGCCGACGCGCGGGAGGCCCTGACGGTGGCAATCGGCCTCTCCACGGACGACGCCGCCAGGCGACACCTGGAAGCCATCATCAGCCGGCTCTGAGTCGCCGCGCACGATCCGGCGGTGTGCGCCGCCTGGCGGTTGACGTATCCTGGGCCCCGACTGGCGCGACACCGCGGTGCGCACAACCGGGCTACTTGCTGGTGTCGGCCTTGCGGTCTGGGGCAACTACCTGCCGAAGCTCACCTCGCCGTGGCGACTCGAGGACGAGCCATTCGACTGGCATGGCGTGCACCGCTTCGTCGGGCAGGTCGCCTTCTTCGGAGGCCTGACCCTCGCGTTCATCTCGCTGCAGGTGCCGGCCGAGTGGCTGCGGCCTGCCGTGGTCGGCGTCATGGCCACCTCGCTCGCGCTCGCCCTCGGCCGGAAGCTGTTGTCGGTCGCGACCTACGCCACATCGCCGCCTCCCGTAAGCCCGCGGTGACCGCCACGGTTACGAGCGCCCGGCCGTCCGGGGCGCGAGACCAGCGGGATTGGCGATAATGGCCGCATGAAGACTGTCACGGCGACGGAGGCGAAGCACCGGCTCGGCGCCATTCTGGACGACGCTCAACGAGAGCCGGTCTTCATCCGGCGACGTGGCGGGGACGGCGCCGTCGTGCTCTCGATGGCTCACTACGATGCTCTCCGCTCGGGCACCGTCCACGCATTCCTGCACGTCCGGAACGAAGTCGCCGCGCAGGCTGCGCTGCACGGCCTGACGGACGACCGCCTCGTCGAACTGTTGAGGGATAGCGACATTTGACCGGATAGTCAGGTGGGCGACAACCTTGGCTGTGGCCTCCTGGAGCTCACGTTGGAGGGCAGGCGGGTGAGCGACGAGTGGCTTGCCAACCGTAGCTCGCGCCAGCGGCAGCAAACGCGAGCGAAGGTTGGAGGCGCCGCCCGGATTTGAACCGGGGATGGAGGTTTTGCAGACCGAGCAGGCAAGCGCAGACTGGGCGAAAGAACACGAATGCCTGAGCAATATCACGGATTGCGGTGAGCCTACGGTAGCCTGAATTTGCCCTCGATAGCTGGCCTCGGGCATATTCTCGGGCATAGTGCAGCGCCTGAACATCGCCCGGATACTGCTAGCCCACCAGGCCGATGAAGAGTACGGCCGCAAAGGAGAGCTGCTCGAAGCCCTGCGCCCGTTCCTGCAGAGGCTCCGAGTCGTCGTGGAGCGCCTCGATCTCCCCGACAGGAATGCCTACCGGTCTCTGAACGTCAATGCGCTATCCGTCTCGACTGGTCAGGACGTGTGGACCATCGATATGGGTCCGGACTACTTCTTCCTCGACGAGAACGAACCACCCGCAGGCGGTCCTAACGGACGCGTCGTGCGAGTCCGCACTCACGCTCTGACTCTCGGGACAATCAGGGGCCGCCTGCGCCAGCACCGGGGTCCCGTCCATGGACACGGCAGTCACCGCGGGTCGGTGTTCAGATTGGTGTCGGCGCGGCGATGATCGCTGCAAGACATTCAGCCAGGCATGCCGTCGTGGGGAGTCGGCGCCCACGCTGCCGGCGACGTCCTACTGCCCGAGCGGCCACTCGAAGCCGCGGTCAGCGCGTATATCAGGGAGCTGAGAGTGCTCTCGTTAAGCGTTCTCGACGAGGCCGGTCTGGCAGTCTTCGTGGGTCGATGGAACGCGGCTGCATCGCGCTTCTGCCCGAAGCCCACCGCCAAGGACTGCTCACAGCGGGTGGCTGGCTTGGAGCGACTCCCACGTCTCAGCCCAGAGCCAGGAATCTGGGATAGCGACTCCTCCTGCTATCGTTGAATCGTGATCTCGTCGGCTCCATTCGTCCACCCGTTCGTGCATGTCAACTTTAGGGCGCTAGTCGTGCCCGGCCTGGGATACCACGGATGAGCGGGCACGACCGGTCCGCCGATGCCGGCGCGACTAATCCCACTCGGGCCGGTCGGTGTTTCAATCTGACAAGCCATCGCATCCGGAGAAGACCAACTATATGAAAAGCTCTCGCCATCTTTCAGCGTAATCGAGCCACGCAATCCGTTGACAAGAATGGTAGTCTCAATCCACTGAATCGCCGATTGTGGCGAGCCTAGTTCCTCGATACCAGCATCCGCCACAAGTTGCGATGACATCTCTCCAACCAGCTTCCGATAGCTGGCGTCGAGGTCGCGCAGTGCATTTGAGGCCTGCAACCGTAGCTGCCTGCGCTCCGCACCGTCCTGGGCGTCATCGCTCATCCGAGCCAGTATGATCTCGTATGAATGCTGCAGCCTCAGTAGGCTGGCATCCATACTGACGAATCCCTCCCGAGCGTCGGCGCCGAATTCGGCGCCGATCTCGGCGGCACGCGAGCTAAACAGCTCGGCGCTCTCGTTCCGCAGCCGTCTAAGCACGTCCACCGCGCCTCCTAGCTCCGCGGCGTCTCCGTAGGTAGAGCGCAAGTTTGCAGAATCGCGCACCGTGAGGACGTATCGTGTCGCCCACGGCTCAATATCCTTGGCCAGCAGTATCCGCGCCTTCCGAAGGTCCGATTTCTCGGATCGACCCAAGAAATACATCGATCCGAGAGAGGTTAGAGCAAGCACCACCAGCCCAACAACGAGATTATGGTTAAAAAACTCACGAACGGACATCCGCCCTGTTGCCGGTGACGCCGACGTCATCTGTACATCTGTTTGATGCGTTGAAGAGAGCCCATTAGTTTCGTGCGTCGTCGTCCCCTGGTCGCCAGATCCGCCACCCGCGTTCGACATGATTAACCCCTCGCACTGCATCCTGCTGGAGTGTGCAAACCCCTCCGAAGTTCCTGCGCGACGTCACCCTAGACGCCGCAGCTTGCGTATGGCGCCCCCTTCCTAGTTGGACAACTTGAATCTCGCGCCTGTGGGTGACTCCCCCTTCATCCACCGATCCGGGACGCTCCCGAGCTTGATCCGGGCATAACTCGGGCATACACTGTCCGCGCAGCGGCGCTTTTGCGAGACGGATTGAACGGCATGAGGTTTGGAGAACCTGCGGCCCGCAACACAGGGCACGCTGGAGTCAACGGGCACTCGGCGCCCCCCGGCTACACCTCGGACTCCCGCACGACCTTCTGCAACTCAATGCCCCCACCGCTCAATTCCCAATACTGAAGACGCCAACCGGCGCCGTACTGACTGATCTTGCATCGTAGTAGTCGGGAGCCATCGGCACGGCGCACGCAATGGGCATCTGCAGAGGCCGACTCCCTCACCTCGTGCAGGTCCGCGCCTCGCAGCACGGCCAGTTGTCCGATAGCCGCGAGCGCCGCTCGATCGAAAATCGCCTCAACGATTCGTCTCGATCGCTGGAGGTTGTCCGCTTCGATCGAGCGGACAAAGTCAGGACCTGTGACGACAACTGGTTCTCCGGCTGGCACAGCCAGTCCGCTCTCTCTGAGTCTTGCCAGCACAAGAGCAACCGCTCGCTCCGGCTCTCTGTACAGCTCTGCTACGCTGCCAACGGCGCGCCACTCAGCTACTCGCGCCAACACCCCCAATTCCGCCGCAACGTCTCCCAGCTCAAGAATCTCTCCCCCCGGCCTTTCGACGAGCACACTCGTCGCACCGACTCGAATGGTGCGGTCCCACGGCCATTCCCGAGTGGCCCAGTACACGCCATCTTCGCACCAACCATCCCCATGCGCCACGGCGACCGATAACAGGCTCTTCTCGGTAGCGGAGCCACAAGCCGTCCCAAGGCGGGCCAGTACCTCAGCAGGCAAGCATGCGACAGCCGTGCCCTCGCAACCACACAACTCTAAGTGCGACTCTAAGAATGGCTCTGTCTCAGATACGCGCCGGGTCAGGTTGAGGATGTCGACCAGAGACACGTCCTCACGGCCGGACCATGCCAGCACTCGGGCCAGCTCCGTCCTGTGAGGAAACCGCCTCTCCTCCATGAGGACGGCAACTGCTGCGGCGCTAATTGAGCACTCGTCTCGGCGCTCAGACAATTGCGTCATCCACTCGACCAATGCATCGACGTATCGTCCATATTCCTCATGCTCCTCCGGGACAGCGACAACGTAGGGGTCGACGACAACGTGTGCCATCTGCCTATTGCTTTGAGCGCGAGCGACGCGCCATGCCCGCCTTCAGAATCCGTTCTGCCTCACCCGGCCCTTGGTCGAAGAACCCCTCCGGCCAGTCTTGAATCGCCCCAAACCTGTTGATGTCGACGACTCGAAACCGGCTCCTCCCCCCCACGCGCTCGACGAAGTGAACAGTCGCAAGAGACTGCAGGTCCTCGGGAGAATCCGCCTCTGCGATTCTGAGGCGCAACCGATTGATCAAATACTCACTGTGCGTCTCGACAATGCACTGGCGCCCTGCCCTGCACATTGCGACAAAAAAGTCGGCCAACTGGCTCTGAACTGCTGGGTGCAGGTGGAGTTCTGGTTGCTCAAACAACAGCAACGCCCCCCTTGGTGAGACCAATGTCATCACCAAGATCGGCAAGACCTGGCTAACGCCGACACCGACGTTGGTGAGGTCAACATCTCGCTGGACGCCGTCCATTCGCACCGTCAGGCGGTAGCCGAGCTTGCCTTCCTCGTGCGTGCTAACGGATTCAGCTATGCCAAAGTACCGAAGCCACATCTCCACGGCTTGGCTGAGCCTTCCCCGGACGACCTCCGTGGTTCGGGGCCGAACGTACTCGACTTGCAGGTCGCGATTGATGTCCAGCACAGCAGCCGTGAACTGTCCCTTCGAACCCACCGCAGTGGGATCCACTGCACCCGACCCCGAGTACACGGGCTTGGGATCGTCACGCAATGGCCCGAGGTAGCGAACACCGCCCAGGAAGTCTCGAAGACTTTGGAACGCCACGTCCTGCTTTTCCGACAAGGGCCCCGGGAAGAAGGCCACTGCGTCGCGCAACTCCGGCTCAAGCAGCTCGTCCGCGACCCGCACAAGCGACTCAATTCGCTCTTCACGCATCGAGTACCTTGTCGCATTCCTAACGTAGTCCACGACGCCTTCGCTCAGTCGCTGCGCTTCTTGAGCTATACCCCTCGCGATCGCTCTCCACGGGCCGCGTTCATTGGCAAGCCACGCTGTCAGTAGCTCCTGAATCTCCCGGCTGGTAGCCCGACGCAGACCTCGCAGAGCAGCGGCGACCGCGCGAGGCAGTTCGCGCTGCCGCCACACAACTCCACTCGGAAGGAAATGGGCGAGAACTGGGCCGACGACTTCGCCCCTTAGCTCAGACCTGAACCACTCCGCGCGCCGTTGCTCGACCGCCCTCCTGGATGCGGGCGACATGTGGATGTCGTACTTGGACAGCGCCCCGAGTGGACCTCGATCGATCGGACGGTTTCGCCCACCCTCGATACGCGCCGGCTCGTTGTCAGACCGCCGCCGTATGCGAATGTCAGGCTGGTGGGATTCCCTCGCATCGAAGGGAAAGAGTGAAGCCTGCGCAGCGCGGACTGAAATGCGAAATCGCCCGTCGAGCAGATCTGCCTGGAGCCTCGACACGGGGGAACCAGCGACATCTGGACCCGATGGACCGAATACGACCGTTGCATCGACCGAAAGGTCAGCGACACTGCCTTGATAGGCTCTCGCGCCCAAGGGGGCCCCATGCGGGATCGCCTCGACGACCGACGAGCCGGCGCCTTTTAGATCCACCCGGAAGCCGAACTCAATCGTGCGATTCGACGATTCCTGACTGCAGACATCGTCAAACGATCCCAGTTGGGTCAGCTCACCATTCAAGACGAGCTGCTTGTCCTGGACCTGGCTCGACACGGTCTGTGAGATCAGAAGGATGCTCTGGATGACCGAGGACTTTCCTGAACTATTGGGCCCTGCAAGTACCGTCAGAGGCTTCAAGGCGAGGCGCTCCGAGCCGACGATCGATTTGAAACGACTGATCCTCCACTCTCGAATCATGGCGCCCCTACCCCTTCCCTGTTCTTCGCGCTCTGCGGCCCGGCCCCGCAGCGCGCCGCGCGGCGACAGAGCCGTCTAGTAATACTCGCGCACGTATCCGTACGCGCGCTCGAAGAGCTCCGACTCCTGGTGCAACTGGTACTTGAACAGCGTCTTTCTCAGCGCCAGGCGCACCTCGCGCTCGCCGGCGTGGGTGTTCTGCCAGCCGTCAAAACGCACTGCTCGAACAATGTCGTCAATGTCGTCCACCACCCGCTTGACCATGACCGGTGTCTGGTCTGACCTGGCCTCCTCGAACAGGGCGGTCAGGGCCGCCTTGCCGCGATCCTGGTCTTCCCCCGGTGGGGTCTCCCGCTCGGCCTTGACCACATCCTTCGCCAAGTCTAGTAGGGCCTTGAGGAACTCGATGCTGACCAGCAGGCCCAGCTGGTGGCGGTTGCGGAGGTCTTCGAGGCGCTCGGCCAGGGCCTTGAACTTGGGGTTGCCGGCGTGTCTGCGGAGGCGGCCGTCGACCTTGATGGCGATTTCCTTGGCCTTCTTCTCCGGGTCCGCGCTGCCGAGGACGGCTTCGAGGAGATCGGCGTCGAGAACCAGCGTGTCGAGGTCGTCCCGGATCGCATCGACGTGGACGTTCTCGTGGATCAGCTCGATCGTCTTGGCACCCAAGCGATGCCAGAGCAGTCGGCCCGTCCCCGTTGAGGGCTTCAGCGACTCGTAGACCTTAACCAGCCAGCGGTAGTCCTTCTCGAGCGGCGACAGGACCGGACTCGGAGAAAGCGCCTCCCAGATCCGGCTGAGGACGCTGAAGTCAGCGGCGAAGGCGTCTTTCAGGTCGTTGGCCGGGAGGCACTCCTGGGCCGCGATGAGGCCCTCATACCCCTGAAGGTCCCGATCCACTCCGGCGAAGTACGCCAGGCACTTCTGCATGGCGCCGGGAAGAAGGCCAACGAGCTCAGCGATGTTCGATACCGCCTTCCGGACGCCCTTCTCGTCGAATTGGAGGGCAAGCGCCACGTCGTCGAAGATTCCGAGGTAGTCGACGATGAGGCCGTGGCTCTTCTCTTCCCCATAGGGCCGATTCGTACGGCAGATCGCCTGCAGCAGGGTGTGATCCCGCAGCGGCTTGTCGAGGTACATCGTCTGCAGAATCGGGGCGTCGAAACCCGTCAGAAGCTTCGACGTCACGATGAGAATCTTCAGCGGGTCCTTCGGGTCCCGGAACCGGTCGAGCAGGCGCTCCTCCTCGTCCCGGTCACGACGATAATCCGCGTATTCATCCTCGCCGCTGTTGACCGACATGACGACGTCCGACACTTCGGGGGGCAAGTGCTCGTCGAGCGCCTTCTTGTAGAGCACACAGCTCGCGCGGTCGAAGGTGACGACCTGCGCCCCAAATCCGTTCGGCGCGACCTTCTCCCGGAAGTGTTCGGCGATGTCGGCGCAAATCGCTCGGATCCGTTCCGGCGCCTTGACGAGCATGGCCATCTTGGCCGCGGCCTTGCCGAGTTTGTCCCGGTCCTCGTCCGTGAGTCGGGCCGTCAGTTCGCGATAGCCCTCCTCGATTGCCGCCTTGTCGACGTGCAGGTCGACGAGCCGAGGCTCGAAGTGCAGGGGCTTGGTGGCCCCGTCGCGGATTGAGTCCTCGAAGCCATAGCGGCTCATGTAGCCGCCGGCGCCCTGGTCCTCGTCGGCCCCGAAGGCGTAGAAGGTGTTCTTGTCGGCCCGGTTGATGGGCGTGCCCGTGAGCCCGAACAGGAAGGCGTTCGGCAGGGCGTCCCGCATCTTCCGCCCCAGGTCGCCCTCCTGGGTGCGGTGGGCCTCGTCAACCATCACGATGACGTTGGCCCGGCCGTTCAGTACGCCATCGGCCTCCCCGAACTTATGAATCGTGGTGATGATGACCTTCCGCACGTCGTTGGCGAGGAGATCCTGAAGCTCTTTCCGGCTGTCCGCCCGAACCAGGTTGGGCACGTCCGCCGCGTAGAATGTCCCAGAAATCTGACTGTCCAGATCGATGCGATCGACCACGATCAGGACGGTCGGGTTCTTCAGCGCCGGGTGCAGCCGCAGCTTCCTGGCCGCGAAGAGCATCAGCAGCGACTTGCCCGACCCCTGAAAATGCCAGATCAGCCCCCTCCTGGCCTGGCCGGCAACCACTCGCTCCGCGATCTTGTTGACGCCGTCAACCTGCTGGTACCGAGCGATCAGCTTGATCCGCTGCTTCCCCCTGTGGGTGGCATAGGCTGTGAAGTTGGCGAGCATGTCGAGGACGACCTGGGGACGCAGCATGGAGCCGACAGCCTTCTCCACCTGGGACATCGACTCCGGCGCGCCCGCTTCCTCGAGCCGCCAGGGGCCCCACAGGTCCACCGGCATTCCGATGGCGCCGTACCTGAGTTCCTTGCCTTCAGTTGCCACCGAGAACACGTTCGGAACGAACAGCTCCGGGACGTTCTTCTCGTAGTCGTCGTGAATCTGGAGCGCCCCGTCCAGCCAGCTCTGACTCGACCGCACCGGAGTCTTTGCCTCGATGACGACGAGGGGTATGCCGTTAACCAGCAGAACGAGGTCGGCCCGCTTCTCCGTCTTCCCAGCCCGGAAGATGAACTGCTGGGTGACGACGTACTGGTTCTGCTCAAGGTCGTCGAAGTCGATCAGGCGGATGGTGACGTGCTCGCCGTTCTCGCCGAACGGCATCGACTTCTCACCGCTGAACCATGCGGCGAACTCCTCGTTGGCCTTCACGAGCCCACTGTCGCGTACGGTCATGACGATCGCCCGCAGGCGATAGAGCACGTCATCTGCGCGGTCCGGCTGGGCGGCAATCGACGGGTTCAGACGGATCAGCGCTTCGCGCAGATGGTCTTCAACGAGAACCTCATGCGGTCGACGGGTGAGGTTGGACGCGCTGAGGTGGTGCCAACCGAGACCGCTGACCTGCCGGTTGCTTCGTGCGAGCCCAGGGCCGACGGCGGTGTGGTGCGTCACGCCGCCGCAAAGCTGGTCGCGGATGAAGGCTTCGACGGTGTTTGACTCGGTAAACGTCACTCTCCACCCCCGGCTCCGGCGATTGCTCGAACCACTCGCTGTAAGTGGTCGATTCGCTCCGTTGCCGAGGCGGTTGCGGCAGCTAAGCCTCTAATCACCGACACCGTATGCAATTGGTAGTCGAGCGGAGGGAGGGGAATCAGCACTCGACCCAAGCTCGAAGCATTCACATTGGTCTGGCTAACCGCACGTGTTGCATACGACATCACCTGACGCCGACCGATTGGCGCGTTCAAGAAGGCGGATAGGTAGGCCGGATCCAGTCGATCGCTCTGTGTACGGAGGCGAACCAGATACGACGCAAAGACGTGCTCGCCCTCGAGCTCATAGACCCCGGTTCGACCGACGAGATCATAGCTGTTGGTGCGATTGAACAGAACGTCACCACGATGAAGGCGGTATCTCTCAAGCTCCTGCGGCTTCAGGTCGATGTACTTGAGATCGTTCTCGACGGCATAACCGTCCTTGATGTTCATCATCCTGAGCATCGCGTAGTCTCCAGAGTCCGAGGCCACGTCAGACAGGCCGTACTGACTGGTTACGATCACCTCTTTCAGGGGCACGATGGGCCAGCGCCCGTGAAACCGTCCAACCCTCGCGTGCTCTTCGATGCAGCCCCGCGCGGCCCCTCGCATCTGCGAGTCGATCAACGCATCCATGGCAAAAATGGAGGCGTCGCGGAGTCGATACTGGGCTTCACTCGCGGCAATCGTCGCCGCAAGAGCGTTCGCCATCCGCCGCTGCTCCTCAACCGGCGGCAGAGCGAACTCCTCTGCGGCGAGCGTCGTCCAGTTAATCGTGGGCGATAGCGACCCGACCGAGATCGCAAGCGCCCGTTCCATGAAGCGTTCGCTCTGCATGAAGAACGGCAGGAACTCGGGCAGCACAACATTAGCCTTGGCACGAAGCACCATCGCATGTGCGGAGCAGATGCCGTCAAAGTCAGCGACCGCAAGTTTTCTCTGATAGACGCGGCGCTTGCCAAAAATGATGTCGCCTGACTGGAACCGCAGTTTCGTCGAGTCGACGTCGGTGATCTCACCCCAGCGCCGAATACGCAGCGAGTCGGCGTCGAGATGTTCGAGCCCGACGTAACGCTCAACGCCAGACTCTGCCGGGTTGTCAACCCGCTCGTTGATCAGGGTCGCCATCTGATCGAAGCGAAAGGTTCTGACGCTGGCCGCTTTACTAGACATCGTCAGCCCCCTCAGCGACGACGCCATCGAGCATGTCCACCAGCGCGTCCATCTGGGACCAGAACTCACGGCCCTGATCGTCGAATTCCGCCCAGGTGGCGGCTAGGCTGGTCCCGTCACCCTCGACCGTGGCCGGAACCTTTTTCACATAACGTGCGATGGACAGGTTGCCGCCGTTGGCGAGCATGGCGTCCGTCGTTGCAACGGCCGCAAGGCCGGGGGCATCGTTGAAGGCGCGGTAGGCGGCGAGGATGCGTTGCTGGTGCTCCGGCCGCAGGAAGCTCTGCGCACGTTCACGAGCAATTTCACCGACTGCGTCAATGAACAGGATGCTGCGCTTTCGCCCTCTCGGCTTGCGGTTTCGGCAGATGACGACGCACGCCTCCATCGGCGAGTTATAGAAGAGCCCAGGGCCTAGGCCGAGCACGCATTCGACGAGATCAGCCTCGATCAGCCTCCGGCGCATCTCGGCTTCTTCATCACGGAACAGCACCCCGTGCGGAAAAAGGACCGCGCAGCGGCCGGTCTTCGGGTCCATGCTCTTCAGGATGTGCTGAAAAAAGGCGTAGTCGGCGCGACCCTGGGGCGGCGTGCCCAGGAAGTTGCGGCCCCAGGCGTCGCTCTCCCACGCCGAGCGGCTCCACTTCTTGATCGAATAGGGCGGATTGGCAAGCACCACGTCGAACGTGCGCAGGCGATCGTGTTCGGCAAAGGCTGGCGCGGCGAGCGTGTTGCCGCTGGCGATGTGGAAGTCCGACACGCCGTGCAGCACGAGGTTCATCCGTCCGATGGCCGCGGTGATATTGATAAGTTCCTGCCCATAGAGGCCCGTCGTGCGCGTGTCGCCACCGCGACGCTTCACCTCGGCGAGGCAGGAGATGAGCATGCCACCCGTGCCGCAGGTGGGGTCGTAGATGCTCTCGCCGGCCTGCGGCTCCAGCATCTGCGCCATGAGGTGCACCAGCGTGCGATTGGTGTAGAACTCCTGCGCCGTGTGGCCGCTATCGTCGGCGAATTGCTTGATAAGGTACTCGTAGCCGTTGCCGAGCTCGTCCTCCGGGACGTTCGCGAGGCTGAGGGGGTGCTTCGAGAAATGCTCGATCAGGTTCTTGAGGGTCCCGTCCGGCATCTGGGCCTTGTCGGTCCAGGGCGCGTTGCCGAAGACGCCGCGCAGCCGCTCGGGGTTGGCGGCTTCAATGGCCTGAAAGGCACTGAGCAGCGCCCGTCCGACGTTCTTCGAGGCGGTGCGCACATCCTTCCAATGGGCGCTTTCGGGAATCTTGAAGCGTTCGTTGGCGGTGGCGGCCGCGTAGCCGGCGTCGCCCGTTTCCTCGAGGGCCTGCTGGTAGTCCTCGTCCCAGACGTCACTCAGGCGCTTGAAGAACAGCAGCGGGAAGATGTACTGCTTGTAGTCGCTCGCGTCGATCAGGCCGCGGAGCAGCGTGGCCGCACCCCACAGGTGCGTCTCGAGCTCTCTCTGAGACAGGTGCGCGCTCACTTCAGCCACCCGCCTTGGGTGAGCACCGTGCGCAGGTGGTCTTCGGCGGCACGCGCCTCAGTGAGGGCGGTCTTGAACGCCTCGAAGGCCTCGGACAGCGGCGGAATGTCCGCACCGATAGGGGGCAGCACGTAGCGTGAGATGTTGAGCGTCCAGCCTTCCTTCTTGATCTCGTCGAGCGACACGACCTTGGCGCAGTCCTCCACATCCTTGAAGGCGCGGTACCACGCGACGATCTGCTCGCTGTGCTCGGGATCCAGGAAGTTCTGGGCGCGGCCTTTCCTGAAGAGCCTCGACGCGTCGATGACGAGCACATTCTTCCGGCGCGCGGCCGGCTTCTTCCGCCGTAGGACGACCACGCAGCCGGCAAGCTGGGTGCCGTAGAAGAGATTCGGAGCCAGGCCGATGACCGCCTCGATCAGATCTCCCTTGAGCAGCGCCGTGCGGATGGTGCCCTCCGCCGCCTTGCGGAACAGTGCGCCCTGGGGAAGCACAACGGCCATACGGCTATTCCCCGTCGGCGCCATCGACGCGATCATGTGCTGCACGAAGGCATAGTCGCCGTAGCTCTCAGGCGGCAGTCCGTACTTGGCACGGCCCCACGGATCAGCCTCCCAGAGGTCGCGGCCCCACTCCTTGAGCGAAAAGGGCGGGTTCGCGATGACGCAGTCGAACGCCAGCAATCCGCCCGTGGCGGCATCGCTGAAGGCAGGGCTCCGGAGAGTATCTTCGCGCGCGATCTGGAAGTCTTCGATACCGTGGAGCACGAGGTTCATCCGGGCAATGGAGGACGTCGTCAGGTTCCTTTCCTGCCCGTAGACCTTCCCGAAGAACGTCCTCGGGTCTCCACCCTGCCGGGTCACGTGCTCGATGGCCCCCAGCAGCATGCCTCCGGTACCGCAGGCGGGGTCGTAGATCGACTCGCCCGCCTGTGGGTCCAGGATCTCAACCATCATCCGGACGACGCTGCGGGGGGTGTAGAACTCGCCGGCCTTGTTCCGCCTTGTGACGTCGGCGAACTTCCCCACCAGGTACTCGTAGGCGTCGCCAAGGACGTCGGTTCCGACGGCTCGGTTGCCGAGGGGAATTGATGAGAACCCTTCCATCAGGTCCTTCAGCAACTCGTCCGTGAACTTCTCCCGGTTCCCCCAGTCGGCAGCCCCGAAGACACGGTAGAGCGTGTCGGGATTCGCGCGCTCGATCCCCCGCATCGCCTTGAGGAGTGCGGTGCCGACGTTGCTCGCCGCGCCGCGGACGTCGGACCAGTGGCAGCCGGCCGGGACCTGAAAGCGGTGGACCTCCGGAAACCCGCTCGGGTCGGCATCGCCAAACATGTCCTGCGCCTCGGCGTTCTCCTCGTCCCAGACGTCAGAGATTCGTTTGAAGAAGAGCAACGGCAGGATGTAGCCCTTCCAGTCGGTTCGGTCAACGGCGGACCCTCGCAGCACGTTGGCGGCCTCCCAGAGGGCGGACCGCAGTTTCCTGGATTCGCCGTCTGGCTGGTCGACTGCCGGAGCTGCCGCATCAACAGGGGCGGGGCTCCGCTTGACCCGCCGGCGGTTCCGGCGGGGTGATTCGGCCTTCTTGGACATCTGGACTCTTGGCGTGGCGGGTTCCCCGGGGGGTAGGGAATCAGAACCCGGACCGTGGGCGAATTCTAGCAGCTTCCAGCAGGGCACCCGCCCTTCGAAGACAGCGAACAGGCTCTTGCGCCACGTGCATCTAATGCCATATCTTGCCATACATGACGCGACCGAAGCGCAGGCTCACGTTCTGGATCGACAACGACCTGGCGCTGGCCCTGAAGGCTGTGAAAGACCGCGACGGCGTTCCTGAAGCCGAGCAGCTCCGCCGGGCGTTGAGGGCGTGGTTCGATTCGCGCGGGGTGTCGCCGGAGGCTATCGGGGACCAGCGACGCGCCGAAGAGGATTGATGGACAGCATCTTCGGGTAGAAGAACTCGAAGAACCTCTGGATCAAGTACTACCGGCACGGCCGAGCCTACCGTGAGAGCTGCGGCAGCCCGAAAGAGGGAGAGGCGCGGCGCCTGCTGCGGCTGCGGGAGGGCGACATCGAGCGCGGGCTGCCAGTGACACCCAAAGTGGGTCGCCTGCGATTCGAGGAGGCCGTCGGGGACGTACTGACCGACTATCTCGTCAACGGGACGCGCTCGTACGTGGTGGCGAAGCGCCGCATCGAGAGGCACCTGACACCGTTCTTCGGCGGTCGACGGATGGCCAGCACCACGACCACCGACGTCCGGAAGTACATCGCCCAGCGACAGGCGACGCCGATCCGCCTGAAGCCCCTCGAGCGCGGCGGCGCTTCACGCGAACGCCAGGTGTCGAACGGAGAGAGCAACCGGGAGCTCACCCTCCTGAAGCGGGCGTTCAGCCTCGCGATTCAGGCAGGCAAGTTGCTGACGAAGCCCTACATCCCGCTGCTCAAGGAGCAGAACACCCGCACCGGCTTCTTCGAGCGCGAACAGTTCGAAGAGATGTGCCGGCACCTCCCCGCCGCGCTCCAGCCGATGGTGCAGTTCGCGTACGTCACCGGCTGGCGGATTCCGAGCGAGGTCCTGACGCTGCAGTGGAGGCAGGTCGACCTCGTCGCGGGGGAGGTCACGCTCGATCCCGGCACCACGAAGAACGACGAGGCGCGGGTCTTCCCGCTCACCCAGGAGCTCAGGCGCCTGCTGCTACAGCAGTAGGAGGAGACCCGGCGCGTTCAGCAGCAGAAGGGGCGGGTGATTCCGTGGGTGTTCCATCGGGATGGTGAGCCGATCCGGGCCTTCAACAAGGCTTGGGCCGGTGCGTGCAAGCGGGCCGGCTGCCCCGGCCGCATCCCCCACGACCTCCGCCGGACGGCCGTCAGGAACCTGGTCCGCGCCAGCATTCCCGAACGCGTGGCGATGAAGCTGACCGGGCACAAGACTCGGTCGGTGTTCGAGCGCTACAACATCGTCAGCGACACGGACCTGAGGCAGGCGGCTGCGCGGCTTGACCAACTTGTCCGGTAGCCCAATGTCGATGACGGTCGTCATCGACATTGGGGAACTCGAGATATCTTAGACATTGGGTCGCCAGCTAGCGCCCGTAGACACTCACTGGAGGCACCCTGCCGGCCGCGCACGCTGGGCGCTCCCCATGTCCAGGAACGCCAGCGGCCGCCCCCAAGGACCGAGCCTTTCCTCGCTCCGGACCAAGACCATGTACCAGCCATCGACGCATCCCGGATTGCCAAGACTCCTGAGACGATTGGTGCCTAGCAAGGCACCCGAACCTTGATCAATCGGGATCTGATTAGGGAATTGGTCGGGCGTCTTGAAATACCACCAGAGTTCCAGATCGCCCTGAATTCCGTCCCGCAGCACTCGCCCCGTGTACTCCGCGTCCCAGTTGTTGCCGACCTGAATGGTCTGGCCGCTAACCACAATCTCCGGCCGCGGCGCCGGCGGCTGCGGAGCTCTCCACACGAAACGCCCCGTGTAGGCTTGGTCTACGGTCAAGTAGCCGTTCATAGAACCGGACGGGCCGGGCTCCAAGGAAACGGTGACCCTACCGTTTGGTTTGATCTTCGTCTCCTCCTTGACGAGTTCGCCGGCCGCCGGGCTCTTTGCCCCAACAACTCTCGATGCGGTAACTGTGGCTTCCGTTCCGCCAGGAGGTGCGTTGTAGAAAATCTCCAACAAGATGCTCTCTGGCGTAGATTTCTCAGGGTCGGGAATCAAGTAGATGCCGGGCCGATTCAGGCAGGCCTGCACGCAGCGGTCAAAAGAGTCGTATCCGCGCTCAGCCGTGAAGGCCTCGAACTTCCTGTAACTCTTGTGGGTCTGCTGACTCCAACTCGTTTGCTGAAGGAGACGCTCTCGGAAGGTCTCGAAATCTCCGTATTTGGCGTCGAACGCAACCGGCACTCCCTGGATTGGAAACGTAGCCCCCAAGCTACCATCGTGGCTGGCCTGTCTCCACCGAGACTCATCTAGCCATTCCAAGAAGGACAGCGCCTCGTAGTAGGTGAACGAATAGGTGCTGATGTCCTTTTCCAGAGCTGCTTTGCAGAGATCGCAGGCTCCTCCGGCCATCTGAGTGACGATCGCAGAAGCCGTCGCTGGAGTCTCCTTGAAGTCGACGCTACCCGAGAGGTTGCCGCGAAGCGCTTGCGCTGTCAACGCCGGCCCAAAATCCGACAGTTCCGCCGGTTGAAAATCCGACAGATCGACGAGGGGACGAGCCTCAGTTCGTCGCCGCCTCCTGACGAGGACGCCGCCGTCGGGTGGCGGTGGGTTCTGGGTCGGGCGTGTGCAGCGCGTGCCAGAGATCGGTGTGCTGTCGCATGCGGTAGCTGTTGCCGCGGATCGTCACGATGTGACAGTGGTGGACGAGCCGATCAATCAGCGCAGCGGCCATGACGTCGTCGCCAAACACCTCGCCCCACTCCTCAAAACCCTTGTTCGACGTCAGCACGGTCGAGGCGTGCTCGTACCGACGCGTCATCAGCTGGAAGAAGAGCATCGCGCCGGTCCGGCTGATCGGCAGGTAGCCGATCTCGTCGACCACGAGCAGCGCGGGATGCGTGAGGACTTTGAGGCGGGCCTGCAACCGCCCAGCGGCCTGGGCTTCTTCGAGCGAGGTGATCAGATCGGCGAGCGTACCGTAGTAGACGCGTCGGCCGCTCTGCGCGGCGGCGATCGCGAGGCTGATCGCGAGATGCGTCTTGCCCACGCCCGGGGGCCCCAGAAAGATCACGTTTTCCCGCCGCTCGACAAAGCCGAGCTCGTGGAGACTGTCCATCTGCTCGCGACGGAGCGAGGGCTGGAAGGAGAAATCAAACTCGGCGAGCCGCTTGACGGCGGGCAGCCGACTGGAGCGCATCGCCGCTTGCAGTCGCCGATTGTTCCGGAGCTGGATCTGCGCGCCGAGCAGCTGCTCGATGGCCTCGGGCGCCGTGAGCGTCGCGCCATCGACCCCATGGAGAATCGCATCGAGGGCCTCGAGCGCCCCCGGCATGCGCAAGTCCGCCAGCATCTGCCGGAGGCGGTCGCGGCGGGACGGAGCCGTCCCCTTCATGCGCGCCCTCCCGTCAGGCGGGCATACACGGCCAGGGGCCGCTTCTCCACAGCGACGAGCGGACGCGGCCCCGCGGACGGCGACGGTCGGCGCCGCGCCTCCGGCACGAGCACGGACGCATAGGGACGCGGCGCCAAGGCCTGCAGGAGCAGGCGCTCGTCCCGATCGAAGCGATCGCGCGGCCGCTCCCGGGTCGTGGCATGCACGCGCACATTGGCGACGGCGTCGAGCCAGTGCCGTCGCTGCTGATCGAGATCGGCATCATTGGCAAACGTCCGGCCATAGACGAAATTGTCGCGGAGATAGCGCACGGGCCGCTCGACTTTGCCCTTGGTCTGCGCGCGGTACGGCCGACAGGCACGCGGCGTGAAGCTCCAGTGGTGGGCGAAGCGGAGAAACTCAAGATTGCGGATGAGCGCCCCGCCCTGCAGACGCAGGTCACGGGTGATGACCGCTTTCATCTGATCGAAGAGCAGGTCCTGGGGGACGCCGCCGAAATAGCGAAACGCGTCCTCGAGGCCGTCGAACAGTGTCCGCATGTCCTGGCGCACGTAAAACCGGCACCAGAGCAACCGCGAGTAGCCGAGCACGACCAGCAACGCGTACCGCACGCCCCACGGAAACGAAAAGCGCGCGAAGTCGACCTGCGCTTGTCGGCCCGCCGGCGTTTCGAAGCGGATCACCGGCTCCGCCGGCGGGATCGGCCGCACCTGCCGGACGAACGCCTTGAGCTGGGTGTAGCTGCCCTCGAAGCCGGCGGCGCGAATCTCCGCCAGGAGCCGCACGGCGGACAACTGCGGGTAGGCGGCGAGCCGCGTTTCGATCAGGGGCTTATAGGCATCGAGTTTGGTCCGCGCGGGCCGGCGCGGCCCGTACCGCACCGGCGTGGCGTCCAGGTCGCGATCGAGACCGCCCTCGCGAATCCAGCGATGAATCGTGTCCCGATGGACGCCCAATTGACGCGCCAGGGCACTTTTGCTCGTCCCCTGCTCCAAGTAGTGCCTGAGTAGCATCCGTGTCTCCCGTCCGAACATCGCGCCTCCGCTCGTCGCAGAGACGCCCTGGTGAATGGAGTCACCGGCCGGGAGCTACGCTCTCAGCCGGCAGCCAGACCGTGCTGCCGACTGTCGGATTTTCGCCCGCCACAACTGTCGAATTTATCGCCGCCGCTAACACGCGCCTCCGTGGAAGCCGTGGTCAGCGCAAGGATCCCGACCGCCAGAGCTATTCCGCCAAAGAGCGATAACCGTGTGGGCATGCTGCCTCCTCGACCTAGTCTTGACGTGAATCGCAGATGGGCTGCTGCTGTCAAAACGCCGACTGCGCAGCCGGGAGGCCGCGTCGGTGGCCCGGGGGGGAGGAGCCCAGAACGCTGGGAGGATAGCAGGAGGCTCTGAGCAGCCGCAATAGCGCCGAGGAGATGCGGTCGCTTCGCCGACCGGCGGGCATAGTTCCGGGCATAGCGGCCCACCGAGCAATCGGCGCCCGACAGCGAATGCGCTGAGGTGCTGGGAAAAATTGGAGGCGCCGCCCGGATTTGAACCGGGGATGGAGGTTTTGCAGACCTCTGCCTTACCACTTGGCGACGGCGCCGTCGGGGTGTGCCGCGGATTCTACTACGGCGACGACCGCTGGGGCGGAGCGTGGTCCCTTATGACGGCCTTCGCCGGCCTGGGACCCCGCTAACGGCAGCAGGGCCGCGGCTGACGCCGCGGCCCCCTGGCGATTCGGTTGGAGCGGGAAACGGGATTCGAACCCGCGACTTCGACCTTGGCAAGGTCGCACTCTACCACTGAGTTATTCCCGCTCGCAGAAGACGAATTGTAACAGAACCCCATCAAGACAGGCAAGCTGTTGCCCAGGGCGCCGGCCCCGCAGAGGGCATCCGCAAGCGCCCAATCGCCAGTCCCCAATCTTCAATCTGAGATCTTCAATCTTCAATCTTCAATCTTCAATCCTAAGGCCATCCCGGCCGGAACGCGTCCGGATAGACCGTGACCTCGGGCGCTCGCCCCTCCGGCAGGCCTACCGCTACGACGTCGAACCGGCACGGGACGTTCCCGAGTTGGTGCCGGGCCAGGTAGTCGGTCGCCATCGCGACCAGCCGCCGCTGCTTCGACGGCGTCACCGCATCGGCCCCGTCGCCGTACTCGCTCCCCTGCCGCGCCTTGACCTCGACGAACACCAGGTAGCCCTCATGCCGGGCCACGATGTCGATCTCCCCCGCCCGCGTCCGGTAGCGCCGCTCGACGATGGCGTAGCCCCGCGCCTCGAGCGCGTGGCAGGCGATCTCCTCGCCCGCGACGCCGAGCCGCTGCCGGGCAAATGTCATGGGCGTGTGGCCTGGCGTCCTTCGCGACCTTCGTGAGCTTCGTGGCTGGAAGGTCTCAGCGCCGTCCCGCTTCCACCACCCCAATCGCCTCGTCCAGGATCCCGAGGGCCGTCCGCGCCTCGTCCTTCGTCAGCACCAGCGGTGGCGACAGCCGCAGCGCGTTCCGCCCGGCCCCGAGGATCAGCATCCCGCGCTTGAAGCACTCCTCGACGACCCGGTCGCGCTCCGTCGTCGCGCGTTCCTTCGTCTGCCGATCGCGCACGAGCTCGATGCCGATCATCAGGCCCTTGCCGCGCACGTCGCCAATCAGCGGGTGCTTGCCCATCAGCTCGCACAGGCCTTCCATGAACACCCGGCCGACCTCGGCCGCGTTCCGCATGAGCGACGTCTCCAGCAGCCGGATCGTCGCCAGCGCCGCGGCGCAGGCCACGGGGTTGCCCCCGAACGTGCTCGCGTGCGCCCCTGGCGTCCAGTCCATCACCTCCGCCCGCGCCGTCGTCACGCCCAGGGGCAGTCCGGACGCGATGCCCTTGGCGGAGGTCACGATGTCGGGCTCCACGCCGAAGTGCTCGATGGCGTACATCTTCCCGGTGCGGCCCATGCCGGACTGCACCTCGTCGACCACGAGCAGCATGCCGTGGGTCCTGGTGAGGGCCCGGAGCCGCTGGTGGAACTGCGCCGGCGGCACGAGATACCCCCCCTCGCCCTGGATGGCTTCGACGACAATGCCCGCGACCTCGTCCGGCGAGACGAGGTGCACCAGCACCTGGTCTTCGAGGAACCCCAGGCACTCCGCCTGGCACGTGTCGGGCCTCAGGCCCACCGGGCATCGGTAGCACGTGGCGTACGGCGCGTGGTACGCACCGGCGAGCGGCGCCCCGAACCCCTTGCGCTGGACGGCCTTGCTCGAGGTCAGCGAGAGCGCGCCGAGCGTCCGCCCATGGAAGCTGCCGAGGAACGCGATGATGCCGTGGCGCCGGGAGTGGTACCGCGCGAGCTTCAGCGCCGCTTCGACCGCCTCCGCCCCCGAGTTGCCGAAGAAGCTCTTCTTCGGGCCGCTGAACGGCGCAATCCGCTCCATCGTCTCGGCCAGCGCCACCTGCGGCTCGTAGTAGAAGTCCGTCCCCGACATGTGGAGGAACTTCTGCGCCTGGTCGACGATGGCGGCGACGACGTCGGGGTGGGAGTGGCCGGTCGAGTTGACCGCGATGCCGGCGGCGCAGTCGAGGAAGACGTTGCCGTCGACATCGACGACGGCCGCGCCCTCCCCGCGGGCGATGACAAAGGGGTAACTGCGGGTGTAGGACGGTGACACGACCCGCCCGTCCCGCTCGATGATGGCCTTCGCCTTGGGTCCTGGAAGAGGGGTCTTCAGGTCAGGGGCGCGCATGGGGACCATCTTACCCCCGGACCGCCCGCCCCCCGGCGGGGGCTATTTCCGCTTCCACCTCGTGCCGGCCGGGCCGTCCTCGAGGACGACCCCCCGGTCGAGCAGATCCTGCCGGATCCGGTCGGCTTCGGCGAAGTTCCGGGCGCGGCGCGCGGCGTGGCGGGCCTCGATGAGGGCCTCGATCTCGGTCACGGGCACGGGCGGCTGCTCGTCCTCGGCCTTCCGGAGCGACAGCAGGCCGAGTGCCTGGTCGAAGTGGTCGAAGGCCCCGCGGATGGCCGGCACGTCGGGCGCGCCGATGCCCTTCTGGTCGATGGCCGTGTTGACGGCACGGACGAGGTCGAACATCGCCGCGAGGCCCGCCGCGGTGTTCAGGTCGTCGCCGAGCGCCTCGTCGAACGCCTGGCGGGCCGCGGCCACCTGCGCCGCGAGCGCCTCGTGCGCCGCGCCGCCCTGCACGGTGTCGAGCCGCGCGAGGCAGTCGACGACCCGCCCGAGCGCCTGCTCGGCCTGCTCCATCCCGGTCCAGGTGAAGTTCAGTTGCTTGCGGTAATGGGCCGACAGCAGCAGGTAGCGCAACGCGGAGATCCGGAAGCCGCGGTCACGCACGTCCTGCAGCGAGTAGACGTTGCCGAGCGACTTCGACATCTTCTGGCCGTCGACGAGCAGGTGCTCGACGTGGATCCAGAAGCGCGAGAACTCATGGCCCGTGGCGCACTCGCTCTGGGCAATCTCGTTCTCGTGGTGCGGGAAGACCAGGTCGATCCCCCCGGCGTGGATGTCGATGGGCGGCTGGCCGAGCAGGCGCAGGGCCATCGCCGAGCACTCGATGTGCCAGCCGGGCCGGCCCGGGCCGACGCCGTAGTCCCAGGTCGGCTCCCCGGGTTTGGTGGCCTTCCAGAGGACGAAGTCGCGCGCGTCCTCCTTGGTGTACTCGTCGCTGTCGACCCGCGCGCCCGCCTGGATGCCCTCGTGGTCGAGCCGCGCCAGGCGGCCGTAGTTGGGCATCGTCGCGATCTTGAAGTAGATCGATCCGTTGCTGGCGTAGGTGTGGCCGCGCTGCTCGAGCGCCTTGATGACGTCGGCCATCGCCTGCAGGTTCTCGGGATCGGTCGCGCGCGGCATCTCCTCGACCGGCTCGAGGCCCAGCGCGGCCGCGTCCTCGTGGAACGCCCGGATGTAGCGATCCGTGTACTCGCGCAGGTTCACGCCTTCGCGCTCGGCGCCGGCTATCGTCTTGTCGTCGACGTCGGTGAAGTTCACGACGTGGCGCATCTTCCATCCGCCGACGTAGCGCAGCGCCCGGCGCAACACGTCGGTGCAGACGAAGGTGCGGAAGTTGCCGATGTGGCCGCGCGCGTAGACCGTCAGCCCGCACGTGTACATGCGGACCGTGTCGTCCTGCGACGGGACGAACTCCTCTTGCTGGCGAGTCAGCGTGTTGTAGAGACGCATGAGGCTACGCGGGAAGGACCTGGCGGACGCGGCAGATCTGCCGGGCGCCGTCGCGCGTCCACTCGACCGTGATGCGATCACCGGCCGTCGCAGCGGGCACCGACGTGTCCCCGGCGCACTCGCAGGCAATCGTCACGAGCAGGGCATCGCTCTCGCGGACGAACTGGAGGTGCACGGGGGCATCCTTCACGTGGGTGGCGTCGATGGCCGCCTCGGCCGCGGCCGCGACGACGTCCGTCAGGGCCGCCGTGGCCGCCTGGCCAGCCCCGGCGTACCCGGCCGCGTGCGCGGTCAGGTCGCGGACCGCCACGACGAGCCGCGGGTCACCCGGCATCGTCATCGAGAATTCGAACGAGGTCGCATCCATGTCGGCTCCCGGCCCCTCGGGCCGGCCCACTCTTCTTCGTCCGCCGGGGGGCTCCGGTGACGCGGCCGTGCCGCCGCGTCAGATGGACAGTCTATCGAACAAGCGGCCCGCGCGGCGAACGTCGGCCGCGATCTGCTCACGCAGGGCATCCACGTCGGGGAACCGGCGTTCGTCCCTGAGCCGCTGGACGAAGGCCAGTCGCATCAGCCGCCCGTACAGGTCCTGATCCACGCCCAGCAGGTGGGCCTCGATGCGCTGGCGGCCGTCGGTCTCGAAGGTCGGCCGCACGCCGATGTTCGTCACGCTCGGGTAGACGATGCCGTCGACCGTCGCCATCGTGGCGTAGACGCCCGGCGGCGGGACGAGCTCGTTCTCGGTCTCGAGGTTCGCGGTCGGGAACCCGAGCTCACGGCCGCGCCGGGCCCCCTCGACGACCGTCCCGTCGATGAAGACCTGGCGGCCCAGGAGCGCGCCCGCCTCGTCCACGCGGCCCTCCGACACGAGGCGCCGGATGCGGGTGCTCGAGACAACGAAGTCCTTGTAGCGGATCGGGTCGATCTTCTCGGCGCGGAAGCCGAGCTCGGCGCCGAGGGCGCGGAGCACCGAGAAGTTGCCCGACCGATCGCGGCCGAAGAGGAAGTCCGCGCCGACCCAGACCTCGGAGACGTGCAGCCAGTCCACGAGCACCCGCCGGACGAACTCCTCCGGCGACCAGCGCGACAGCTCCGGCGTGAAACGCACCACGGCGACGCCCTGGATGCCGGCGCGCTCGAGCGCCTCGAGCTTCTGGCCGGCGGTCATCAACAGCGGTGGCGCCTTGTCGGGCCGGACGACGCGCGGGGGATGCGGCTCGAAGGTGAGGACGAGCGGCGTGCCGCCGCGCTCGGCGGCGCCGCGGCGGACACGGTCGATGATCTTGACGTGTCCGCGGTGCAGGCCGTCGAAATTGCCGAGGGCAAGCACGGGGTGCGGCCACCTGGGCGGCCGGACATCGTCGGGAAAGCGGGCGACCTCGATCAAAACGGTTGATTGTACCCCGGACACGGGGGGGCGGCACGGAGGTGCCACACGGGGGTGCGGCACGGAGGTGTCAGACGGCGGTGCCGCACGGCGGTGCGGCACGACGTGGCAGTCGGCTCAGCCGGCCAGGTTGAACTCTATCTGTTGCCCGTCATAGCCGAGCTCGACGCCTTCGGGCAGCGTCGCATTCGTCGCAGCGTGCGGGAGGTCGTGGCAGATGTGCGTGAGCCAGGCCCGCCGGGGCGCCAGGGTGCGCACGACGTCCAGGGCCTGGGCGACGGTGAAATGGGTGGGATGCGGGCGGTGCCGCAGGGCGTCGATCACGAGGAACTCGACACCGTCGAGGACCGGCCACGCCCCGGCCGGGATGGCGCTGCAGTCCGTCAGGTACGCAAAGGGCCCGATGCGGAACCCGAGAATGGGCAGGCTCCCATGCAGCAGCGGCACCGGCACCACCCGGACGCCGTCGAGGTCGAACGGGCCCTCGATCTCGTGGAGCAGCACCTGCGGCAGCCCACCGCCCTTCTGCGCCGGCGGCTCGAAGACGTACCGGAAGATGCGGCGGATCTCCGCCGCCGTCCGGGCATCGGCGTAGGCGGGAATCGCGCCGCCCTGGACGGCGTTGAACCGCCGGACCTCGTCCAGCCCCATCACGTGGTCGGCGTGGCTGTGCGTGAAGAGCAGCGCGTCCACGCGCGTGATGCCGTGCGCGAGCGCCTGCTGGCGCAGGTCCGTGGACGTGTCCACCAGGACCTTCGGGCCGTGCTCGACGTCGAGGTAGATCGACGGACGCAGGCGGCGGTCGTGCGGGTCCGTGGACCGGCAGGTGTCACACGTGCAGCCGATCATCGGCACGCCGTGCGACGTGCCCGTGCCGAGGAACGTGACCCTGGCCCGGCTCACGGCTGGATGATGGGACTGTCGGCCTTCTTCGCCTCGACGAAGCGCATGCGCAGCTCGTAGATCACCTGGTCGAGCAGCTGCCGCTCCTCCGCCGAGAGGTTGCCGCGGGTCTTCTCCTCGAGCATGACCAGCAGGTCGATGATCTGCGCCGCGCCATCGAGCTCCGGCTTGCGGGTCTCGCCCGTCACCGGGTCGGGCAGGTCGCCGAAATGGACCGCGGCATTGCTTGCCAGCGAGATCACGAAGGCCACGAAGCTGATCGCCGGACGGCCCGACTGCTCCTGCTCGCTCACGGGACACTCCTCCAAAAGGCCGATGGTAGCATAGCGGCCGAGGCCCCATCGTCATGCCCGATCCCGCCGCGCGCGCGCGCCACTCGCCCTCACCGTCGGCTCGCTTCGAGCGCCTGCTCGCCGTCATGCGCGCGTTGCGCGCACCGGGCGGCTGTCCGTGGGATCGGGAGCAGACGCTCGAGTCGCTGCGGCCCTTCGTCCTCGAGGAGACCTACGAGCTCGTCGAGGCCATCGACCGCGGGCAGCCGGACGAACTGCGCGAGGAGCTCGGCGACTACCTGTACGAGGCGGTCTTCCTCGCCCAGATTTCCGAGGACGCCGGCTCCTACGGGATCGGCGACGCGCTCGAGGCCATCACCGAGAAGCTGATCCGCCGGCATCCCCACGTCTTCACCCCCGACGGGACGCCGCTGGCCGAGGCCGGTGACGCCATCACGTCCGGACAGGTGATCCAGAAGTGGGAGGAGCTCAAGGCGCAGGAACGCAAGGAGGCCGGACGGCCGGAGAAGACGATCCTGAGCGGCGTCCCGCGCGCGCTGCCCTCCCTGCTCCGCGCCTACGAGATCAGCAGCCGCGCCGCCGCGGTCGGTTTCGACTGGGCCGGCCCCGGCGAGGTGATCGACAAGATCGAGGAGGAGCTCGCCGAGCTCCGCGAGGCCGTCGACACCCATGGCACCGACTCCCGCCGCGCGGAGGAGGAGCTGGGCGACCTCTTCTTCGCCCTCGCCAACCTGTCCCGCAAGTTGGGGCTGGAGCCGGAGACGGCCCTGCGCAAGGCGAACGACAAGTTCCAGAAGAGATTCGAGGCGGTCGAGCGCGCCGCACTTGCGGAGGGGCGGACGCTGAAGGACCTGTCGTTGGCCGAGATGGAAGAGCGCTGGCAGCGCGTGAAGGGGTTCGAAGGGCACGAAGGGGGCGAAGGACACGAAGGGCGCGAAGGGTGAGGGTCGTGCGCGTTCCGCGCATGAGTACTCCCCAAGTCGGCGAGTCGATCTCACAGGATGTGTCGCCGGATCCCGTTCCTCAGGTGCTCCTCTCCGAAGTTCATCAGCAGCCCGACTCTCAACCCCGTGGCTCTCAGATACGCTACGAGCTGGGCGGAGTGAACGCTGAGGAGCTTTGCAGCGGACTTCGCTTCCACGATCAGTTGATCATCCACGACCAGGTCCAATCGGTGCCGCCGCAGGAGGGCTTTTCGATAGCTCGTGGCGGCCGGAAGTTCCGTCGTGACCGCATGGCCGCGCCCTGACAGTTCCACCTGTAGCGCGTCGCGATACACGGCCTCCGGGAGTCCCGGCCCGAGGCGGGTGTGCACAGCGAATCCAGCGCCAATGACCTCATAGGTCAGAGCCTCCAGGTCAGCGGAGAGCGGTGACGGGATGCGCATCCTGGAGGTGGGCACATCCGTTGCCGCCTTCGTGCCCTTCGTGCCCTTCGTGCCCTTCGTGTCCTTCGTACCCTTCGTGTCCTTCGATCCCATCACGATCCCCCTTCCACGAACGCTTCCACCCGCACATCTCGTCCCCCCGTCGACACCTCCACCGCCCCGTTCAGGTCCGTCCGATACACGGCCGCTCCAACCCTCTTCAACCCCGCGATCACCGCTGGCCTCGGGTGACCGTAGGCATTGCCGCGGCCGGCGCTGATCAGCGCCACCACGGGGTGCAGCGCCTCCAGGAAGGCCGCCGAGCTCGACGTGCCGCTGCCGTGGTGGCCGACCTTCAGCACCACCGTCGGGGCGAGGGCGAGCGTCGGGAGGAGCGCGGCCTCGACCTCGCGGCTGATGTCGCCGGTCAGGACGAACGACACGTCGCCGTAGCGGATCTCGAACACGAGCGAGTCGTCATTGCGGGGCTTCTGGCGTTCCCAGTCGGGCGGGGGCGGATGGAGGACGGTCAGGGTCGCGCCGCCCATCTCGAGCTGGTCGCCCCGCTGGAGCGTGCGCCACGCCGCGCGCCGACGGCCCGCGAGCTCGTGGAGCGCGGCGGTCGGCGCGTGCGGCGGCACCGGCACGCCCTGCCACACCTCGAGGGGCGTGAAGTCGCGGACCACGGCGCGCGTGCCGCCGAGGTGATCGGCATCACCATGGGTGAACGCCAGGTAGTCGAGGCGCACGAGGCCGAGGGCGCGCAGCGCCGGCCCGACCACCCGATCGCCCACGTCGAAGGCGGCGTCCTCCGAGAGCCCACCCGCGTCCACGAGCAGCGTGCGCCCGTTCGGGAACGTGACGAGCAGCGACTCGCCCTGCCCCACGTCAATCGCCCGCAGGTGCAGCCGCCCATCCCCCATCCGACGCGCGAGCGCCGGCGGGCACACCGCAATCCAGAGGCCCGACGCCACGGCCACGAGCGCGGCCGTACGCGCCAGCCGCCGGCGCACCAGGCGATCACCCGGCGGGCGGCTGCCCCACCACCACGCCGCCAGCGCCCCGTAATAGAGCCCGACGAGCCACAGCGCTGGCGCCGGCACGCGCCACGCCAGCCACGGCGCCACGTCCAGCAGCCGGCCGCTCTCGAGCAGGACACCTGCCGCCACCCGGGTCACCCAGCCGGCGGCAGCCGCCAGCGGTGTCAGGCCGAACACGTCGGCCGTCACCAGTGCCATGGCCGCCAGTTGCACGACCCCCATCGCGGGAATCGCCACGAAGTTGAGCCCGAGCCCCGCAAGCGTCACCCGCTGGAAGACCGACGCGGCGACCGGGAGCAGCACGACCTCGGCGCACGCCGAGGCGACCAGCAGCGCGACCGCCTGGCGCGCCCAGCCCGTGGCCACGGGCAGCCGCGAGGCCCCGAGCAGGATGGCGGCAGTGGCCCCGAAGGTGAGCCAGGCGCCCACGTCCAGCACGGTCAGCGGGTCGTACAGCAGCAGCGCGGCCGCGGTGATCGCCACCGCATTGGCCACGGCGGTGCGCTGATCCACCAGGCGCACGGCGAGGTACACGATGGCCATGAGCGCGGCGCGCGCCACCGACGCGCCTCCGCCGGCGACCACGGCATAACCGGCCACGACGATGATGGCAGCCGCGGCGGAGAACGTCGGGCCCGCACCGGAGAGCGCCAGGATGGCGAGCACGAGGCCCGCGAAGATGGCGATGTTCCCGCCCGAGATTGCCACCACGTGGTAGGTGCCCGCCTCCTGCAGCCGCCGCTCGACGTCCGGATCCATCGCAGCGCGGTCGCCGATGAGGATGGCCGTGGCGACCGCCACCGCCTGCGGTGCATCCATCCCGACCCAGCGGGCGACGGCAGTCCGCGTCCGTGCCCGCACCGCCGCCGCCGCGCGGTCCCACCACCGGGCCTCCCCGACGACCTCCACGAGCGCCGCGCTCTTCACCGATCCGACGAGCGCGATGCCGCGGCGCGCCAACGCGCGCTCCCCGTCGGGCACGCCGGGGTTCAGGTAGACCGCTGGCCGTCGCAGGAACATGGGGGCCCGCAGCAGCCGCCCTGCGCGCCAGTGCCCGGCCTGACCGGCCGCCATCTCCCCGCCCACCGACACGGCCACGCCACCGTCGGCCGCGACGGGGCCCGCGCCGATCCAGATCCGCGTGACCGCCATCCGAAGGGACACGCCAGCCGGCACCACCGCGGCGTCAGCCAGCAGCCGCCCTTCCACGAGCACGGGCTCGTCGAGGCGCGCGCCGCCGCTCGCGCCGAGCGCGAAGCCGGGGTGCCGGCGATCGAGCACCTCACGCAGCGGCGGGTGCAGCGCGGCCGCGACGGCCGCGCCCCCGAGCAGCCAGCCGGCGCAGGCACACGCCGCGGCGGCCGAGGCCAGTTGCACGTGGCGGGCGCCCCGGCGCCACGCGACGACGCCGGCCAGCCAGGCGAGAGCGAGTCCCGCGCGTGCGGCGACGGGAGGTGGGACGTCGGCGGCCACGCCCCAGGCGAGGCCGGCCACGAGGGCCGCGGTCAGGAGGAGGGACAGGTACGGCATGCGCCTGCCGCTGCAAGCGGCGGGCGCACGCGGGTTTGCCGGCCAATCAGGCGGTGACGGCTGGAGCGTGGCAGGAACTGCGCACCTGCGGGGATCAGCTCCCCGCAGTTCCTGCGGCCCGAGATTCCCGCGTCAGGACTCCGGCGAAGGGCTGGCCGGGGCCGGAGACAAGAAGAGCGGCGCCCCGCGCCGCCCATTCTTGATTCGCACTTCCGGTTTCTTGATTGCCGCCGCAGCGCCAGTGTGGCGGCTTACACCGCTTCCACCGACGCGTAGTAGTCCTGCAGCGAGCGCACGTCCAGGCCTTCCGTGCGCAGGGCCTGGATGGCCGCGACCGCCGCGGCGGCCCCCGTGATTGTCGTGATGCAGGGCACGCGGGTCATCATCGCGGCGCGACGCACGGCCTTGTCGTCGAAGAACGACTCGCGGCCGAGCGGCGTGTTGATGACCATCGCAATCTTCTTGTTCACGAGCTCGTCGGCCAGGCTCGGCCGGCCCTCGTTCACCTTGTAGACCACGTCGCACTCCACGCCGTGCGCGCGCAGGTACGCGGCCGTGCCGCGCGTGCCCACGAGCGAGAAGCCGAGGGCCGCCAGCTCCCGGGCAATCGGCAGGACGTGTGGCTTGTCGTCGTTGTTCACGCTCAGGCACACCGCGCCGCTGTCGGGCAGCGCCTGGCCGACGCCGAGCATGGCCTTCACGAACGCCAGGCCGAAGTTGCCGGCCCCGCCCATGACCTCCCCCGTGGACTTCATCTCGGGCCCGAGGATCGTGTCGACGCCCGGGAACCGGACGAACGGGAACACCGGGCTCTTGACGAACACGCCCGCCGGCTCGAGGTCGTCCACCAGGCCCAGCTCCGCGAGGCTCTTGCCCGCCATCACGCGCGCCGCGATCTGCGCCAGCGGCACGCCGGTGGCCTTCGCGAGGTACGGGATGGTGCGCGATGCCCGCGGGTTGACCTCCAGCACGTAGACCGTGTCGTCCTTGATGGCGTACTGCACGTTCATCAACCCGACGACCTTGAGGGCCGTCGCGATGCGTCGCGTGTAGTCCTTGATCGTCGAGAGGTGCTTCTCCGAGACGCGGGCGGGCGGCACGACACAGGAGCTGTCGCCCGAGTGGATCCCCGCCTCCTCGATGTGCTCCATGACGCCGCCAATCACGACCGCGCCGGTCTGGTCCGCGACGCAGTCCACGTCGAGCTCCTTGGCGTGCTCGAGGAAGCGGTCGATCAGGATCGGCCGGTCGTGCGAGACGTCCACCGCGCTCAGCATGTAGCGGTCGAGCGTCGCGACGTCGTAGACGATCGCCATCGCGCGCCCGCCGAGCACGTAGGAGGGCCGCACGACGACCGGGAAGCCGATGCGGGCCGCAATCTCGCGCGCCTCGTCCCGCGAGGTGGCCGTGCCACTCGCCGGCTGCGGGATGCCCAGGTCCCACAGCAGCTGGTTGAACCGCTGCCGGTCCTCGGCGAGATCGATCGAGTCGGGCGACGTGCCGCGGATCGGCACGCCGGCGGCCTGCAGCGAGAGGGCCAGCTTGAGCGGCGTCTGCCCCCCGAACTGCACGACGCACGACACGTCGGGGTTGCCCTGCCGCTCGCGCTCGACGATCGTCATGACGTCCTCGAACGTCAGCGGCTCGAAGTACAGCCGATCCGAGGTGTCGTAGTCGGTCGAGACCGTCTCGGGGTTGCAGTTGACCATGACGGTCTCGAACCCCTCCTTGGCGAACCCGAAGACCGCGTGGCAGCAGCAGTAGTCGAACTCGATGCCCTGCCCGATCCGGTTGGGCCCGCTGCCGAGGATGATGATCTTCGGACGGTCGCTCGGCTCGGCCTCGCAGACCTGCTCGTACGCGCTGTACATGTAGGGCGTGAACGACTCGAACTCGGCCGCGCAGGTGTCGATGCGCTTGAACACCGGCACGAGGCCCTCCTCGAGGCGCTTCTCGCGCACCGCCGTCTCCCCGGCGCCGAGGATGTGCCCGAGCTCGAGGTCGCCGAACCCGGAGCGCTTGAGCGTGCGCAGCAGGTCGGACGACATGTCCCGCAGCCCGACCATCTCGGCGGTCTTCCGGAGCTCCACCATGTCGGCGAACTGCTCCAGGAACCACGGGTCGATCCGCGTCAGCTCGTGGATGCGCTCCAGCGTCCAGCCCTTGTCGAGCGCGCGGAAGAGCGCCCACATGCGGCGGTCGTTCGGCACGACGAGCCGGCGCTGCAGGTTCGCGTCCTCCTCCTCGTCCTCCGCGGACCCGGGAGCCGGCACGGGCGAGGGCCGCTCGAACAGCAGGCCCTCGCGGCCGAGCTCGAGCGAGCGGATGCCCTTCAGGAACGACTCCCGGAACGTGCGGCCGATGGCCATCGCCTCGCCCACCGACTTCATCTGCGTCGTCAGCGTGCGGTCGGCCTGGGGGAACTTCTCGAAGTTCCACCGCGGGATCTTCGTCACCACGTAGTCGATCGTCGGCTCGAACGACGCCGGCGTCAGCCGCGTGATGTCGTTCGGGATCTCGTCGAGGTGGTAGCCCAGCGCGAGCTTCGCCGCGATCTTGGCGATCGGGAACCCGGTCGCCTTCGACGCGAGCGCCGAGCTCCGCGACACCCGGGGGTTCATCTCGATCGCCACGATGCGGCCGTCGGCCGGGTTGATCGCGAACTGGATGTTCGAGCCGCCGGTCTCGACCCCGACGCGGCGGATGATGCGGCGCGCCTGGTCGCGCATCCGCTGGTATTCCTTGTCCGTGAGCGTCTGCGCCGGCGCGACGGTGATGCTGTCGCCGGTGTGCACGCCCATCGGGTCGATGTTCTCGATCGAGCAGATGACGACGAAGTTGTCGGCCGAGTCACGCATGACCTCGAGCTCGAACTCCTTCCAGCCGATCACCGACTCCTCGACGAGCACCTCGTGCACCGGGCTCAGGTCGAGGCCACGCCCCGCGATCTCGCGGAACTCCTCGATGTTGTAGGCGATGCCGCCGCCCACGCCGCCGAGCGTGAAGCTGGGCCGGATGATGGCCGGGAATCCCACCTCCTCCACCAGCCGCAGCGCCTCCTCGAAGTCGTGCGCCACGCCGCTCTTCGGCACCGCGACGCCGATCTCGCCCATCGCGTCGCGGAACTGCTGCCGGTCCTCGGCGACGTTGATGGCCGCGATCGACGCGCCGATGAGCTCCACGCCGTGCCGCGCGAGCACGCCGGCCTTGGCGAGATCGATTGCCAGGTTGAGCGCCGTCTGGCCGCCGACCGTCGGCAGGATCGCGTCGGGTTTCTCCTTCGCGATGATCTGCTCGACGACGGGCACCGTGAGCGGCTCGACGTAGGTGCGGTCGGCCAGCTCGGGGTCCGTCATGATCGTGGCCGGGTTGCTGTTCACCAGCACGACCTCGAGGCCCTCGGCCTTGAGCGCCTTGATGGCCTGGGTCCCGGAGTAGTCGAACTCGCAGGCCTGGCCGATGACGATCGGGCCCGACCCGATCACGAGCACGCGGTGGATGTCTGTACGTTTGGGCATCGATTCAGGTCTTCAGCTGCCGAGGCGCCTTACCGGCGCTCCATCTCGTCGAGGAACTGGCGGAACAGGTAGTCGGCGTCGTGCGGGCCCGGCGAGGCCTCGGGGTGGTACTGCACGGAGTACATCGGCTTGTCGACGTGGCGCAGGCCCTCGACGGTGCCGTCGTACAGGTTCAGGTGCGTGACCCGGGCGGTCGCGGGCAACGAGTCGGGGTTCACCGCGAACCCGTGGTTCTGGGAGGTGATCTCGATCTTGCCGGACGAGAGATCCTTCACCGGGTGGTTCGCGCCGCGGTGGCCGAACTTCAACTTGTAGGTCTCGGCGCCGAGCGCCAGCGCCATCAGCTGGTGGCCGAGGCAGATCCCGAAGATCGGCTTGTCGGTGTCGATGAGCGCCTTCACGTTCTCGACCGCGTAGGTCACCGCCGCCGGGTCGCCCGGACCGTTGCTCAGGAAGATGCCGTCCGGTTCCCAGGCGAGCAGCTCGGCGGCCGGCGTGCCCGCCGGGAACACCCGGATCGTGCAGCCGTGCGCGGCCAGCCGCCGCAGGATGTTCAGCTTGATGCCGAAGTCATACGCCGCGATGCGGAGCGGCCGCGACGCGCGCCGCTCGGGCGGCGCCGCGAACTCGGCCTCCGTGACCGCGTCGGCCAGCGACGACTCGAAGTCGTAGGGCGCGGCACACGTGACGGTGCGTACGAGATCCGCGCCCTCCATCTGCGGGCTGCCCTGCGCCTTCGCGACCAGCGCCCCGGGATCGAGCCCCGGGCCGGTGGCGATGACCCCACGCATCACCCCCGCGCTGCGCAGGGCCCGCGTGAGCGCGCGCGTGTCGATGTCGCCGATCGCCACGATGTTGTGGCGCACCAGGTAGTCCTTCAGCGTCGACTGCGAGCGCCAGTTGCTCGCAATCGGCGAGGGATCGCGCATCACGAACCCGGCGACCTTCGGCGCGCCCGATTCCTCGTCGGCTCCCGCCACGCCGTAGTTGCCAATCTGCGGCGCGGTCATCGTCACGATCTGCCCGGCGTAGGAGGGATCGGTCAGCACCTCCTGGTAGCCGGTCATGCTCGTGTTGAAAACCACCTCGCCGGCGGTCTCGCCCGCCGCGCCCGCGGCCACGCCACGGAACCAGGTGCCGTCCTCGAGAGCCAGAATCGCGTTCATTCCTCCCCTTGTCCTCCCTGGAGCGACGCGGCCACCCGCGCCCGCCCACCAGCCGTCACGGTCGTTGTCGTCTCCCAGGCCCGGTAGCCCGGCCGCTCGATGCGCACGGTGTACGTGCCCGGCGCGAGATCGCCCAGCGTCAGGGGCGTCTGCCCACGCGCGCGGCCGTTCACCAGCACGGTGGCGCCGGCCGGGCGCGAGACGACCTCCATCGTTCCAGTGCGCGCCGACGCGGCGGCCGGGGCCGTCGGGCGGCGCGTTGCCGGCGCCGGCGGGCGCGCGGGCGCAGACGCCGCCTCGGCGGCCAACCGGATTTCGAGCGAACGGGACGGCCGCTCGCGGGTGAGCGCGACGCGCCGCTCCACGGCGGCAAAGCCCGCCCGCGTGATCCGCACGGTGCGCGTGCCCAGCGGGAGATCACGCAGCGTCAGCGGCGTTTCCCCCGCCGGTTCCCCGTCCACCGTCACCGCCGCCCCGGCCGGCGTCGTCCGGATCAACAAGCGCCCTTCCACCACCGGCACCGCCGGAGCGGGCGTCGGCGCGGCGGTCGCGGCCGGCGGACTGGCCGGCGGCGAGACCGGCGCCGGCACCACCGGCGGGTCCGTCACCGTCCCGCCCGTGGCCGGCGCTTCCGTCGGCGGCGCGCCGGCATCAGCCGGCACGGCCATGGGGGCGGCGGCCGGTTCGCTGGCCGACGGTCCGGAGCCTCGCGTCGCGAGGTACGTGACCCCGGCCCCAACCAGGAGCCCAATGAGCAGCACTCCCGCCAGTGCGGCCGGGCCATGCTGCCGGTTCCCGGGCTCATCCCGACCGTACAGGGTACTGGAGTCCGGTTCCCCTGGCGACTCCGCGTCATCGTGACCGTAGTCGTCGTCGTCCCGATCCGGCGGCGCGGGCGCCGCGACGGCCGGCAGGGGCGCCTCGACCGCGGCCTCCTCCCCGTCCGGCTCCCCGGGCTGGTCGAACTGCGAGGCGCTGAGCCTCAGATCATCGTCGGGCTGGTCCTCGTCGTCCCAGGCGGTCGGCCCGCCCGCGGCTGGCGGGTCGTCGTCGGCCGCCTGCTCGAGGCGGAGCACGTCGGCGACGTCCGCGGGTTCGACCTCGACGACCGGGCGGTCGGGCAGCAGCGCGGGGCCGTCGTCCTCGGCGGGCAGGCCGAGCGGCAGGGCGGGCACCGCCGGCCTCGGCGCGCGCCGCGACCGGGGCTTGCGCGCCGGTCTTCCCTCTTCGGGTTGCTCCACCGCCGCCGCCAGGGCGTCCACGAACGCGACGCATGACTCGAAGCGATCCTGCGGGTCCGGCGCGAGGGCGGAGCGGAAGGCCAGGTCCAGCGGTTCGGCGGCGACCCCCGGCAACTGCGGGGCGGCAGACTCGCCGTTCGACGGCCCGGCCACGCGGCGGCCGAACAGCCACTCGTACGCGATGGCGGCAAGCGCGAACTGGTCTGCCTCCGCAGATGGGGCCTGCCCGTCCGCGACCTCGGGAGCGGTGTAGGGCCGACGCACCGGGAGGTCGGCGCCGGCGCGGGCCACGATCCCGGCGAGGCCGAGGCCCGTCAGCCGGGTCTCGTCGGCCGAGACGAGGATGTCGCGCGGGTGCAGCGCGCCGTGACAGAGGCCGCCGTGCGCGGCCTCGTCCAGCGCCTCGGCGATGGCGCGAAGGCGCGGCAGCGCATCGGAGATGGCCGCGGGACCATATTCCCGCAGCGCGGCATCCAAGGGTTGTCCGGGGGCGTACGAAGACACGAGGTAGGGCGTGCCCTCGTGGAGGCCGGCCTCGAGCGGGCGCACGGCGGCTGGGTGGTGCGGCGCGGCGTCCACGAGGGCCTCGAGGGCGTCGGCAACGGGCCGGGCGCGCTCGGGCGGCAGGCCGGCGAGGACCTTGACGGCCACCGGCTGCCGGCTGCTCGGGTCGTTCGCGCGAAAAACGGGGCCCAGGCTGCCAGCCCCGATTTGGTGCAGCACCTGATAACGGCCAAAGGCGGCCGGGTGGGCGTCGAACAACGAGCCTTCCGAGGTCACGATCGAATGGCGATCCTATCACGCAACCTGCTGCGCGCTAAGTAACTTAGCGCAGGCGGACGGCGTAACTTGACAGTGTCCGCTACCCTCTGAGAGATTAGCCACCGGTGCAGTCAGAAGCCCCATCGCCCGCCTCAGCGGCCCTTCCAGTCGACATTCGCAAGTTTCCCTGGATTCGCCGGCTCGCCTCGGACTACGCGTTCGCCTACGAACGCGTGGCGCCGTTCTTTGCCGGCAACCCCTCGGAGCCGGCCGCCTGGGCCGACGTGATCGCGCGGACGCAGGCCCACCTGCGCGCGCCGGCCGAGATGGCCTCGGTGCTCGCGGCCCAGCAGGAGCGGCGGGGGGCGCCGCCCGAAGCCCGCGCCATGGCGGCCCGGCTCAGCGATCCGCAGAGCGTCGTCGTGATCACCGGGCAGCAGGCCGGCGTGTTCGGCGGCCCGCTGTTCACGCTGCTGAAGGCGCTCACGGCGATGAAGCTTGCAGAGGACGTCTCGAGGCGCCACGGCGTGACGGCCGTGCCGGTCTTCTGGATCGACGCGGAGGATCACGACTGGCCGGAGGTGAGCGGCTGTACGGTGCTCGACCACGAACTCGAGCCCCGCACCATCACCCTGCCTGATCTGCCCGGCGCCGGACACCTGCCCATCGCCCGGCTCGCCCTCGATGCCGGTGTGACCGGCGCCCTCGACGCGCTCGAAGCCGCGCTGCCCGAGACCGAGTTCCGCGCCTCCGTGCTGTTGGGCCTGCGCGCCGCCTATCAGCCCGGCGTGGGCATGGCCGAGGCGTTCGGCCGCTGGATCGAAACCGTGCTCGGCCCGCGGGGCCTGGTGGTCTTCGACTCCTCCGACCCGGCGGCGAAGCCGCTGGTGCAGGACGTCTTCGCCCGCGAAATCTCGAACCCGGGCTCGACGGCGCGCCTGGCCGCGGAGGCGGGGCACGAGCTGGTGGCCCGCGGGTATCACTCGCAAGTCACGCCCGCCGACGGCGCGGTGTCGCTGTTCTACCTGAACGAGGGCCGGGAAGGCGTCCGGTACGCGGGGGAGACCGCGACGGTCGGCGACCGGCAGCTGTCGCTGCGCGCCCTGGCGGAGGACGCCCGGCGCGCGCCGCAGCACTTCAGCCCGAACGTCCTGCTGCGGCCCATCGTGCAGGACACGCTGTTCCCCACCGTGTGCTACGTCGCGGGCCCGAACGAGCTCGCGTACCTCGGGCAGCTCCGGCACGTGTACGACCATTTCGGCCTGCCGATGCCGCTGATGTACCAGCGCGCCACGGCGACGCTCGCCGACTCGGCCACGCTCCGCTTCCTGACGAAGTACGACCTGCCGCTGGTCGCGCTCCAGCCGCGTGACGAGGCGGCGCTCAACCAGCTCCTCCAGGATCAGCTGCCCCCGTCGGTCGAGCAGGCGCTGACGGCCGCCGCCGCCGAGATCGAGGCGCGGATGGGTGAGGTGGCCCGCCAGGTGCCGCAAATCGATCCCACGCTCGAAGGGGCCACCCAGAGCACGCTCGGACGCATGCAGCGGGATCTCGGGAGCCTGCACAACAAGGTGATCCAGGCCGCGAAGCGCCGGGATGAGACCCTGCGCCGGCAGTTCGTGCGCGCCCGCGCGCTGACGTTCCCGAATGGCCACCCCCAGGAGCGTGAGCTCGGGTTCGTCTGGTTCCTGAACCGGTACGGCCCGGCCCTCATCGATCGGCTGCTCGAGGAGCTGCCACTCGAGATGGGCCACCACTGGGTGCTGACGATCTGATGGCCAGGGCCAGGCGACGCGCTCCGGCGCGGCGCGGATGGCGCATCCGCATCCCGAGGGCCGGCTGGAAGTGGGCCCTCGTCCTGGCCCTGGTGCCCACGCTCGGCACCGCCGCGTTCCTCGGCTACTACTACGCGCAGTTCTCCCGGATCATCGAGGCTCGCCTGCACGGCGAGCGCGATCGGGTCATCCCGCGCGTTTTCGCGCGCCCGCTCACGCTCCACACCGGGCAGGGCGTGACCCCCGAGGAGCTGGTCGCCCGCCTGAACGACGTCGGGTATGCCGAACGCGCCCGCGTCGATCGGCCGGGGGAGTTCTCGCGCGACGGCGACAGCGTCCTGCTGGCGCCGCGAGGCGGCGCGGCCGCCGGCCGTGTGGTCCGGGTGGTGTTCCCGCCGGCCCCGCGCGTCGTGCCAGCCTCCGCGACGGCGGCGCCCGCGCCGTCACACATCCAGCGCATCGAGCTCGGCGACGAGGCGGTCGCGGCCGTCTCGCTCGATCCCCCGATGCTCACCGGCCTGGTGAACCGTGCGCGGGAGAAGCGCCGCCGCGTGCCGCTCGCCCGCATCCCCACCCGCATGCAGCAGGCGGTCCTCGCCATCGAGGACCGGCGGTTCTACCTGCACCCGGGGATCGATCCCATCCGGGTGGTCGGGGCGGTGCTGACGAACATCCGGGGCGAGCGTCGGTACCTGGTCGGCGCGAGCACGCTGACCCAGCAACTCGCGCGCAACTTCTTCCTCACCGACGAGATGGCCGCCGAGCAGCAGAGCGGCCAGCGCTCCTACCGCCGCAAGATCCTCGAGGCGTTCATGTCGGTGATCCTCGAGACCAAGGCGACGAAGGACGAGATCCTCGAGCTCTACCTGAACGAGGTGTACCTCGGCAACCGCGGCTCGTTCGCGCTGCACGGCGTCGCCGAGGCGTCGCGGATCTTCTTCGGCAAGGACGTGAGCAACCTGACGCTGGCCGAGTCGGCCCTGATCGCCGGCGTCATCCAGTCGCCGTACAACCACTCGCCGTTCACCAGCCTCGAGCGGGCCACCGAGCGCCGCAACGTCGTGCTGCGCGCGATGGCCGACGCGGGGTACATCACCGCCGACGCGGCCGAACGCGCCTCGCACGACCCCATCGAGGTCGTCGCGCGTGCGGTCGACAACGAGGCCCCGTACTTCGTCGACTACCTGGGCGAGGTGCTCGACCAGGACTTCCCCGGCCTCACCGGCAAGGACGGCACGCTCGACGTCTACACCACGCTCGACCTGAACCTCCAGCGCTATGCGACCGACGCCGTCCGCGAGGGCCTCGCCGAGCTCGACGAGCGGCTGTCCCGCCGCCGCGGCCAGGGCGACCGGCGGCCGCAGGCCGCGCTCGTCGCCCTCGACCCCCGCACCGGCGAGGTCCTGGCCCTGGTCGGCGGACGCAGCTACAACCAGTCGCAGTTCAACCGGGCCGTGAGCGCGCGGCGCCAGCCCGGGTCGATCTTCAAGCCGTTCGTCTACCTCGCGGCGTTCGAGCGCGCGGCCAGGGAGGGCCGCGCCGATCTCACGCCGGCCACGCTGGTGCTCGACGAGCCGACCACCTGGTTCTTCGACGACCAGGAGTGGTCCCCGCGCAACTACGAGGACAGCTACGACGGCGAGATCACGCTCCGCCGCGCCCTCGCCCTGTCGAAGAACATCGCCGCCATCAAGATCGCCGAGGAGGCGGGGTTCGACCAGGTGGCGGCGCTCTGGAAACGCGCCGGGACGGGCGAGGCGGACCTCCAGCCCTACCCCTCCATCGCGCTGGGCGTGTTCGAGCTCACCCCGCTCGAGGTCGCACGCGCCTACACGCTCTTCGCCAACGGCGGGACCATCAAGCCGCTGCAGGCCATCCAGCAGGTGGTCAGCGGCGAGGACGCCCTGGCGCCGCCCCAGCCGGACGGGCCCGTCGTCGCGCGGCCGGCGACCACCTACCTTGTCACGCACATGCTGGAGAGCGTGCTCAACGAGGGCAGCGGCGTCGGGGCGCGCGCGCGGGGCTTCGCGCTCGACGCCGCCGGCAAGACGGGCACGACCAACGACATGCGCGACGCCTGGTTCGTCGGCTTCACGCCGGAGTTGCTGGCGGTCGTCTGGGTGGGCTACGACGACAACACGCCACTGGGGCTCAGCGGCTCGGCGGCCGCGCTCCCCCTCTGGACGGCGTTCATGAAGAAGGCGCTCGCCGGCCACGACGACCTGCCGTTCGAGCCCCCGCCGGGGGTGTCGTTCGTGGAGATCGACCGCGACACCGGCAAGATCGCCCTCCCCACCTGTCCTCGCGTCACGAAGGAAGCCTTCCTCGCGGGCACCGAGCCTCTCGAGCTCTGCCTGCTGCACTCGTTTTAGCGCGGGGGTGCCGCACGACGGTGCTGCACGGGCGTGCCGCACGACGGTGCCGCACGGGGGTGCCACATGACGGTGCCGCACGAGGGTGCGGCACGGAGGTGCGGCACGAAGGTGCGGCGCGGCGCGGGACGGTATACTTTCTTCACTGTGAATCAGGAAGTCTTCGCGGCACTCGGCGAGGCGCTCACCCGGGGTGAGGAGGTGGCGCTCGTGACCATCGTGCGCGTGAACGGGTCCACGCCGCAGCGTGTCGGGGCGAAGATGCTCGTGTACGCCGACGGACGCATTGTGGGCACGATTGGCGGCGGGTGCTACGAGAACGAGTCCCTGTGGAAGGCCCGGGAGGCCATCAAGAACCGCAAGGCCGTCACCGTCAAGTACGAGCTCAACGACGACTTCGCGGAGGAAAATGGCCTCGTCTGCGGCGGGCAGATGGAGGTGTTCATCGAGCCCATCGAGGCGGCGCCCAGCCTGTATGTGTTCGGCGCCGGCCACGTCGGGTACTACCTCGGCCGCATGGCGCAGGAGGCCGGGTTCCAGCTGCACGTCATCGACGACCGCGCCCAGTTCGCCAACCGCGAGCGGTTCCCCGATGCCGCCGGTGTCGTCGTCGACGACATCCCCGCCTGGCTCGCCCGCACCGAGTTGCCGTCGACCGCGTACGCCGTCATCGTGACCCGCGGGCACCGGCACGACCTCGACGCGATGCGGGCCCTCGCCCCCCGCGACCTGCGGTACATCGGGCTCATTGGGAGCCGCGCGAAGGTAAGCCGCCTGTACGAAGGCCTGCTCGCAGAGGGCGCCGTCACCGCGGACCAGCTGGCCCGGGTCCATGCCCCGATTGGCCTGGACCTCGGCGCCGTGACCCCGCAGGAGATCGCCGTGAGCATCCTCGCCGAGCTGATCGCCGTCCGCCGCGGCCGCGCCGAAGCCATCAGCGCCGCCTCGCTGAAGTGGACGCCAAAGCTGTCCCCGGCCCAAACCTGACCTCCGCGCCGCACCCTCGTGCCGCACCCTCGTGCCGCACCCTCGTGCCGCACCCTCGTGCCGCACCCCCGTGCCGCCCCCCCGTGCCGCACCCTCGTGCCGCACCTCCGTGCCGCACCCCCGTGCCGCACCTTCTCCCCTCCTAGTGATATACTTAGCAGTCAGGACCACCGACTGCTAATGACTATCCCAGCCCTGTCCGATCGGACCAGGCGGATTCTCGCGACGCTCGTCCGGGAATACATCGAGACCGGCGAACCGGTCTCGTCGGCCACGCTCACGCAGCGGTCGGGCCTCGGGGTGTCGTCCGCCACGGTGCGCAACGTCCTGGCCCAGCTCGAGGAGATGGGGTTCGTCTGGCAGCCCCACACCTCTGCCGGCCGTGTGCCCAGCGACCTGGGTTACCGCTTCTACGTCGACCTGCTGCTCGAGGGGCGCCGCCAGTCGCGCGACATCTCGGCGGTGGAGGCGCGGCTCCGCCAGCAGGCGGGCATGCAGCCGCTCATCGACGACCTGCTCTCGACGGCGTCGCTGATGCTGTCGGAGACGTCGAAGCACATCGGGTTCGCGATCGGACCGGCCAACGCGCAGGCGGTGTTCGAGCGGATCGAGTTCGTGCCGATCAGCGGCAGCCGGATCCTCGTGGTGATGGTGTCGCGCGGCAACCAGGTGGCGCAGAAGACGGTGGACATCGGCGAGGCCGTCCAGCCCTCGGAGCTCGTGCAGGCGGCGAACTTCCTCAACGCGGAGTTCAGCGGCCGGACGCTCGAGGACGTCCGCCAGGGCGTGATCACGCGGCTGCGTGAGGAACGCGCCGTCTACGATCAGCTGCTGGGGCTGGCCCTGCGGCTGGCCAGCCAGTCACTCGAGGACCTCGACCGGCCCAAGGCCGTGTTCATCGACGGCACGAGTGGCATCCTCGAGGAGGTGGTGGCCGCCAGCGGCCTCTCGCTGGGCACGCTGCGCACGCTGCTCCAGATGGTCGAGGAGAAACAGCGGCTCGTGCGCCTGCTGAGCGAGTACATCGATGGTCCGGGCCTGACGGTCGTCATCGGCACCGAACACAGTGATCCGGAGCTGCGGCCGTTCAGCCTGATCGTCTCGACGTACTTCGACGGGCAGTCGCAGGGCACGGTTGGTGTCCTCGGCCCCACGCGCATGCGGTATTCCCGCGCCATCAGCGTGGTGGACGGCGCGGCGCAGGCCGTGGCGCGCGTGCTGCGCGACAACAACTGATTCCGGGCGCACGACGCGTCCCCCGTACGAGTCACGACACATCATGAGCGACAACGACATCGTGGAGCCGGGCCAGGGCCCGGAAACGCCGGAGGCCGGCTCGGCCGCCCCCACCCCGCCCACGGGCGGGGTGGCGGCGGGCAGTGGCGGCGACACGGAGCTGCGGCAGGAACGCAACGACCTGTACGACCGCCTGCTCCGCAAGACGGCCGAGTTCGACAACTACCGCAAGCGCGTGGAACGGGAGCGGCGGGAGCTCACCGAATGGGCCGCGGCCGACGTGCTGGGCGACCTGCTCTCGGTGATCGACGACTTCGAGCGCGCGCTCGCCACGCCGGCGCCGCCCGAGGCCCAGGCGTATCGCGCCGGGGTGGAGCTCATCCACCGCCAGCTCGTGGACCTCGTCCGCAAGCGCGGCGCGACGCCCATCGAGGCGCTGGGCACCGACTTCGACCCGCACGTGCACCAGGCCGTCGCCTACGAGGAGACGCCAGGCGCGCGTGAGGGTGAGGTCGTGGGCGAGCTCCGCAAGGGCTACAAGCTCGGCGAGCGCCTGCTCCGACCCGCCATGGTCAAGGTGGCGAAGGCGTCGTGAGCAAGCGGGACTACTACGAAGTCCTCGGCGTGAGCCGCACGGCCTCCGACCAGGAGGTCAAGAGCTCGTACCGCAAGCTCGCGCTCAAGTACCACCCCGACCGCAATCCGGGGGACCAGGCCGCCGAGGAGAAGTTCAAGGAGGCCGCCGAGGCCTACTCCGTGCTCGCCGACGCCGACAAGCGCGCGCGGTACGACCGCTTCGGCCACGCCGCCGTCTCGGGCGCGGCCGGCGGGGGCCCGGCCGGCTTCGACCCGACGATCTTCGCGGAGTTCAACGACATCTTCGGCGGGCTCGGCGACATCTTCGGCTTCGGGGACATCTTCGGTGGCGGGCGCCGCCGTGGCGGCCCGCAGCGCGGCGCCGACCTGCGCTACGACATCGAGATCACCTTCGAGCAGGCGGCCACCGGCTTCGAGACCGACGTCCAGATCCCGCGACACGAGACGTGCGCCACCTGCACCGGCTCGGGCGCGGCGCCGGGGACCAGCCCCAGCGCGTGTCCGCAGTGCCGCGGCACCGGCCAGCTCCGCTTCCAGCAGGGCTTCTTCACCGTGGCCCGCACCTGCGGCCAGTGCCGCGGATCGGGCCGGATCATCACCAAACCCTGCGAGACGTGCCGCGGCGCCGGCGTCACCGAGCAGCTCCGCACCCTCAAGGTGCGCGTGCCGAAGGGCATCGCCGAGGGCCAGCGGCTCCGCCTGCAGGGCGAAGGCGAGGCCGGGCGCCAGGGCGGCCCGCCCGGCGACCTGTTCGTCGTCGTGCACGTGCAGGAGCACGAGATCTTCCACCGGGACGGCAACGACCTGACGTGCGTCATCCCGGTCAACTTCCCCACCCTCGCGCTCGGGGGCGAGATTGCCATCCAGAGCCTGGGGGGCGCGCACGAGACGCTGAAGATTCCCGAGGGCACGCCCACGGGCACCGTGTTCCGCCTCCGCGGAAAGGGCATGCCCGACGTCTCGGGCCGGGGACACGGCGACCTGCTCGTCACGGTGCACGCGCTGACCCCGAAGAAGCTGTCGAAGGACCAGCGGCGCCTGCTCGAGGAACTCGCCCAGACGCTGCCGGCGCAGACATCCGAACCCGCCCCGCGCGACGCCCACGAGCACGGCCGGGGCCTGTTCGACAAGGTCCGGGACATCTTTGGCTGAGGGGCGCGCCTGGCCCGCGCTCGCCATCCGGGCGCCCGGCACCGACACCCCGTGGGACGAGCTGATCGCCGCCGTGCTCGACGACCACCCGGCCGTGGCCGTCGAGGACCTCGCCGCACTGCCGCTGCCGCCGGGCGGCGTCTGGGATCCGACCGCGCCCCCGCCCGAGCCCGTCCCCACCGAGCCGATCGCCTGGCGAGTCTTCTTCCGCGAGGCCGCCGAGCGTGACGTGCTTGCCGCGGAGCTCCGCGAGCGGTACCCGGCGCTCGTGCTCGAACCCGTGGACGTCCCCGACGAGGACTGGGCCGCGCGCTCGCAACGGGAGCTGACCGCCATCCGCGCGGGCACCTTCCTCGTGGCGCCCCCCTGGGACCGCCCTGACGCCCCACCCGCCGGCGTGACCGTGCTCGTGATCGAGCCCTCGACCGGCTTCGGGACCGGACATCACGCGTCCACGCGCCTCTGCCTCGAGGCGCTCTCGGCCCTCGACCTCACGGGGCTCGACGTGCTCGACGTCGGTACGGGGTCGGGTGTGCTGGCCCTGGCGGCAGCCAGCCGCCAGGCGGGGCGGGTCCGGGGCCTCGAGGTGGATCCCGACGCGCTGGACGCGGCGCGCGGCAGCGCCCTGCGCAACCCCGACGTTCCGGCGGTCGAGTGGCTGGCCGGGGACATCCGCACGCACACCGCGGCCCCGGCCGACCTGGTCCTGGCCAACCTCACGGGGGGCCTGCTCGTCCGGGCTGCCAGCGACCTGGTCCGGGCCGTCCGGCCTGGCGGTCACCTGGTCGTCAGCGGTTTCCTGGAAGACGAGGCGGAGGCCGTTCACGCGGCGCTCGGTGGCACCCTGGTTGCCCGCTACGCGGAGCACGGGTGGATCGCGCTCGTGCTGCGCCAGCCGGACTGACCAGGCGCCGGCGCGCGCGCGTCCGGCACATCCCCCCGGTGCCGGCCGCCGCTCCCGGCGGTGGTGCGGTGGCGGCTGTCGACTGGGCGAGCGCGCAGCCCGCCGCGCGGACCCGGGGTTGCCGCCCCGGACCGGCCGGGTTGCCCGCCGCCCGGCCCCGACGTACTATGACCGCGACACGAGACGTGTCGCTGCCATTGCCGCGCACGGCGCCTCGAGACCTGATGCCGGTCCACGCTGGAATCCGTCGCAAATTTCTGGGCCTCTACGCGCTGTTCCTCGCGCTGCTGGTGTCGCTTGCCGCCGCCGGCATCTGGTTCTATCGCAACCAGGCCGAGAGCGACCGCATCGCGATGCGGGACCAGCTCGTGACGATCGCCGACTTCAAGGTCGCCCAGCTCGCCGCCTGGCGGCGCGAGCGGCTCGACGATGCGGTCGGCATCGCGCGCGACGCCCTCTTCGTGGGCGCGGTCGGGGCCTTCCTCGAGACCGGCTCCCCGGCGGCCCGCGACGCAGCCGTCTCGTCGCTGCGCCCCTCGCTTCGCGAGGGCAAGTACAGCGCGTTCATCCTCGTCCGGGCGAGTGACGGCGAGCCGCTGTTCGACGTGGGCGCCCCCACCGCGCTGTCGCCCGACGCCTCCCAGCACATCCGCCAGGTCGTGGAGAGCCAGGACACGGTGTTTCCTCACCTCGAGGCGCCCGGTGACGGCCCCGCGGTCCTCGACCTCTATGCCCCCGTGATCCCTGTGGACGCCCCCGGGCCGGTGCGATCGGTCCTCGTGATGCGCATGGATCCCAGCCAGTTCCTGGTGCCCCTCGTGTCGTTGTGGCCGGCCCCGCTCGACTCGGCCGAGACGCTGCTGGTCGAGCGCGGCGGCGACACTGTCGCGTTCGTCCTGCCCCCGCGCCGGGCCGGCACGGATGCGAGGCCTATCCCGCTGTCGTCGGGCGTGCCTGCCGCGGTGGCCGCACGTGGGATCGAGGGCTACTACGACGGCGCCGACGTCCGGGGGGTGCGGGTGCTCGCGGCGATCCGCCCGGTGCCGGACTCGAACTGGGCGCTCGTGACCAAGGTGGATGCGACCGAGATCGAGGGGCCACTCCGTGAGCGCGCGCTGCTGCTGGGCACCTCGGCCGCCGCGCTGGTCGCGGCGGCCGCCATCGGCGTGCTGCTGCTGGTCAACCGCGAGCAGGGGATCCTGTACAAGCGCATGTACGAGGAGGCCCGGGAGCGCCAGGCCATCGCAGACCGCTTCGAGGCGCTGAGCCGTCTCGCCAACGACACGATGGTGCTGGCCGACATCGACGGCCGCATCCTCGACGTCAACGACCGGGGACTCGAGACGTACGGCTACACGCTCGACGAGTTCAAGCGCATGTCCCTGCTCGACCTCCGGCCGCCGGACTACGTCCCGTCGCCGGCCGAGAACCTCCAGGCGGTCGAGGCCCGCCGGGGCATGCGGTTCGAGACGCTGCACCGCCGCCACGACGGCACCATCTTCCCCGTCGAGATCAGCGCGCGCCTGATCGACGTCGACGGCCGCCTGTTCGTCCAGGGCATGATCCGCGACATCTCCGAGCAGAAGCGCGCCGCCGCGCAGATCCTCCGGCTGAACGGCCTGCTCGAGGTGCGGAGCCGCATCAACCTGTCGATCGTCCAACAGCGGGCGGCCGAACCGCTGTTTGCCGACGTCTGTGCGACCGCGGTCGAGGCGGGCGGGTTCGCCCTGGCGCTGATTGCCGCCTACGATGCGGCGACCGACTCGGCCACCGTCCTCGCCTCCTGCGGGACGGCCACCGAACGCCTGCGCCAGGCCACCGGGCCGATTCACCTGGCGTCCGACCTCGGCAGGGGGCCCCTCGTCAACGCCTGTCGCCGCGGTCGGGTCAGCACCTGCAACGACATCGCCACCGACGCGGAGGCCGAACGGTGGCGCGACGACGCCCTGGCCGCAGGCCTGCGTTCCGCCGCCGCGGCCCCCATCTGCGAGGGCGGCGCCGTGCGCTACGTGCTCTCGCTCTATGCAGCGGAGTCCGGCTACTTCGACGACCAGGGGGTGCGGGCGCTCGGCGAGATCGGCCGCGACCTGAGCTTCGCCCTCGACAGCCTGAATGCCGAACGCGAGCGCCGCCAGTTCGAGGCCCAGTTCCGGACCCTCTTCGAGGCGGCCCCGTTTGCCCTGTGGGTGATCGATCGGGCCACCGGCCGGGTCATCAACCTGAACTCGTCGGCGGTGGCGCAGTACGGCATCGATCCGGACGACCCCGAGCTGAGCGCCTGGACGGTCTTCAGTCGCGACGACCTCCGCGACACGACGGCCGAAGGCACCGCCGCGCCGCTCGTCACCCGGCACCGGCTGCCCGACGGCCGGGCAATCGACGTCGAGATCTACTGCCGCCCGATCAGCGTCGAGTCGCGGCCCGCCTGGTTCGTCGCGGTCGCGGACATCACGTCGCGGCGCCTGCTCGAGGAGCAGTTCCGCCAGGCGCACCGCATGGAGGCCGTCGGCCGACTCGCGGGCGGGGTGGCGCACGACTTCAACAACCTGCTCACCGCCATCACCGGCTTCGCGGCCCTGACGCTGGGCGAGTTGCCGACGGACTCACCGCACCGCGGCCACATCGAGCAGATCCGGAAGGCAGCCGACCGCGCCGCCAGCCTCACACGCCAGCTGCTGGCGTTCAGCCGGCGTCAGGTCCTGCAGGCCCGGCCCGTCGACCTCAACCAGAGCATCACCGAGCTCGCGAAGATGCTCCAGCGCCTGATCGGCGAGGACGTGCAGCTCGAGCTCCACCTGGCCGCGTTTCCCGCGACGGTGCTGGTGGACCCCACGCAGATCGAACAGGTGCTCATGAACCTCGCGGTCAACGCGCGGGACGCGATGCCGCGCGGCGGCACGCTGGCCATCACGACGGCGACGCTCCACGTCCCCGGTCGCCAGGGCGGCGGCGACGGGGGCGCGCCGCTGCCGTCGTTGCAGCCGGGCGACTACGTGCGGATCACCGTGCGCGACACCGGCACGGGCATGAGCGCCGAGGTGCAGGCCCGCATCTTCGAGCCGTTCTTCACCACGAAGCCGACCGGCACCGGCACCGGCCTGGGCCTGGCCACCGTGCACGGGATCGTTTCCCAGAGTGGCGGGCACGTGACGGTCGACAGCCGGCCTGGCGCCGGGACGCTGTTCACGATCTACCTGCCGGCGATCCAGGCCACCCAGCGCGAGGAGGAGCCGGCGGCCCGCAGCGTCGGCGGCGGGCACGAGACCCTGCTGCTCGTCGAGGACGACGACGGCGTGCGCGAGCTCGCCCGCAGCGTGCTCGAGCGCACCGGGTACCGGGTGCTCGAGGCCCCGAACGGGGTCCAGGCCCTCGAACGCTTCGAGCTCCAGGTGAGCCGCATCGACCTCCTCCTCACCGACATCGTGATGCCGGGCATGAGCGGCATCGAGCTCGCGCGGGAGTTCGAGAGCCTGGCGCCGGGGCTGCGGGTGCTCTTCATGAGCGGCTACCCGGACGAGGCGCTGGCGCGGCATGGGCTCGGCTCGGAGCCCCTGTCGTTCCTGCAGAAGCCGTTCTCGCCTGACGGGTTGCTGGGCGCGGTCAGGAAGGCTCTGGAGGCCTCTTGAATCTGGTGATTTGGTGATCTCGTGATCTGGTGATCTGGAATCTTGGGATGTTGTGATCTTGTGATCTTGTGATCTTGTGATCTTGTGATTTGGAATCTCGTGATCTGGTGATCTGGTGATTGGCAACGCCCGTCGGGCGGCCGGGAGGTGAGTGATGGCGGAGCAGACCGAAGGACGGCTGGGGGTGGGGGTGCTGGATGGGGAGCACCGGTTGCAGCTGGAGCTGCTCGATGCCCTGCGCGCGGCGATTGAGGCGGGGGCCGACCGGGCGGCCGTGACCGAGATTCTCGACCGGCTCGTCGAGTACTCGAACGCGCACTTCCTGGCCGAGCAGCTCGTCATGCGGCTGCACGCCTATCCCCTCTTCGAGGCGCACGTGCAGGAGCACGATCGGCTCGTCGCCCAGGGCCGCCGCCTGCGTGAGGCCGTGGCCAGCGGTGAGACCGACACCTCCGCGGCCCTGGCCGCCGAGCTCCGCGCCTGGCTCCTCACCCACATCGACGGCATGGACCGCACGTACGCGGAATACACCGCGCTCGAAGGCGTCTCGCCAAAGCTGCCGTGACGGAAATGAGGACAGTCCCCTTCCTCGCGTGCGCCCGAGAGCAAGGGGACAGTCCCCATTCCCGATTGGATCACCACATCACTAGTTCAAATCACTAGTTCACCAGATCACCAAATCACCAAATCACCAGATTTCACCGCCCTCTGCTGCCCCTTCTCGCGTCGCTGGTTCCAGGAGTCGACCAGCCGGCGCAGCTCCACGATCGGCTGCTCGCTGTCGTCCACCTGCAGCCGCATCACGACGTCGTTGTTCAGCCAGACGCCCTGGCCCTTGCCGGCGATGAGCATGGCGGCCGACTGCATGCCGCGCTTGTCGCCGCCGGCCTTCTGCCCCGCTTCGAGCGCGGCCATGAGCCGCTGGGAGAGGTGACCGGTCGTCTGCTCGAACGCCTCCACCATGCCGTCCACCACTGCCTGGCCCGCCAGGATGTTGCCTTGCGCCGTGCAGTACTTGCCCTGGCGGTCGCCCGCCCACTCCGTGGCCTTCGGGCCCGTGAACGCCGCGACGTGCCCCTGCGCGTCGATCACCGCGAACTGGCGGCCCTGCTTCGTCCACTGCTCCGGCAGCGGATCCGGGTCGCTGTCCCAGATGGCGCGGATGATCGCCTCCGGCGCCAGGCCCGCGCGGAGCAACGCGATGGCCTTCGGGCCGTAGCTCACGTCCACGATGGCCTGGGTCGCCGCGGCCCCGACGCCGGCCTCCGCCCAGAGGACGCCGTTGCCCACCGAGAACACCCGGGACTGCACCGCCCCACCCACCTCCCCGGTGGCCGGGTCGTAGCCGAGGATCGAGAAGGTCGCCACCGGCGACACGCCCTCGGCCCCGCGTGGCGCGGCCAGCACGCGTGGCGCCGTGTCCACGGCCAGGAACCCGAACACCGCACACGCGATCAGCCCACCCAGTACACGTCGCATCGCTCGCCCTCCATTTGTCCGTCAGAGTTGTCCCAGGCCCAGGCCGACCGCGGTCAGCGCGACCAGGGGCACCGCATCCGCGCGCAACGTCGTCCGTCCCACCTGCAGCAGCCGCACACCAGCCGCCGTCGCCGCCTCCACCTCCCCGGCCGTCCATCCCCCCTCCGGTCCCACGAGCACCAGCACGGAGGCGGGCGGTGGGACGGCCAGGAGATCGCGCGCGGCGAGCGCGCCGGCACCGGCGCCCGCCGACGGCTCCACCAGGAGAAATCGTGCAACGCCGCCGGCCCGGGCCGCCACGGGGATCTCCGGGGGCTCGGTGAGCAGGCTGGCCAACGAGACCGGCTCGTGCACGGCGGGGACGACCGCCCGCCCGCACTGCTTGGCCGAGGACACCGCCACCCGCCGCCACCGTTCCACGCGTGCGGCGCGTGCCAGCATCGCCAGGCTGGTCTCGGCGCGCGTGGACACGAACGGCCGGATGGCATGAGCGCCCAGCATCACGGCGTCACGCACCACCGCGTCCATCTTGTCGCCCTTGAGCACGGCGAGGCCGAGGGTGACGGGCACGGCCCACTCCGGCGCGGCCGGGGCCGGTGCGACGAGCCGCAGGTCGGCGGCACGCGCGGAGACGGCCTGCACCTCGGCCTGCCACTCGTGGCCGCGGCCGTCGAAGACCCGCACCTCGGCCCCGGGTCCGAGCCGCAGGACGCGCGCCAGGTGACGGGCCTCGTCGTCGTGGAGCCGGGCACTGCCACGCGTGGCGTCGAGGTCCGGGGCGTAGAAGCGCGGCGGCACCGGTCGAGTATAGACGCCCGTCGTATACTGAGCGCCGCATGTTCTTTCGCGGGCAGACGGTCGGCAAGTACCGCATCCTCTCGCCGCTCGGCAGCGGGGGCTTTGGCGCGGTCTACCTGGCCGAGGACACCTGGATCGACAAGAAGGTCGCGATCAAGGTCCCGCACCGCCAGAACCTCGACTTCGGCGAGCTCCTGCGCGAGCCGCGCCTGCTCGCCAGCCTCAGCCATCCGAACATCGTCACCGTGCTCACCGCGGAGAAGCAGGACGACCTCTTCTTCATCGTGATGGAGTACGTGCCCGGCGAGACGCTCGAGGCCATCGTCGATCGGGAAGGCGCGCTCGACCTGCCCACCGCCCTCGACTACACCTGCCAGATCGCCAACGCGGTCGATCACGCGCACCGGCAGGGCGTGATCCACCGGGACCTGCGTCCGGGCAACGTGCTCGTCACCGAACAGGGCATGGTCAAGGTCGCGGACTTCGGCACCTCGCGGTTCCTGGAGATCGCGGCCCACGGCACCACCGTGATCGGGAGCCCGCCGTACATGGCGCCCGAGCAGTTCCACGGCAAGGCGGTCTTCGCCTCCGACCTCTACTCGCTCGGCGTGACGATGTACCAGATGCTCACGGGCGGGCTGCCGTACAACACGCCGGCGCCGGCCGACCTCGACCGGCTGATGCGCGGGGAGCTCACCTCGCCGCCCCGCCTGCGGAACCCGAAGCTGCCCAGGGCCATCAGCGACATCGTCATGAAGGCGATGGCGCCCGATATCGGGGGACGGTACCAGCGGGCGTCCGACCTGCTGGACGCGGTGCTGGCGGCCCGCCCCGCGCCCGCCGGCCGTCGGCCGTGGCGGCCGGCCCCGGTCGGAGCCGGCGGCGGGGTGGTCGACGACGTGCAGGACATCCATGCGCGGCTGAAGGCCCGGGAGACGCCGCAGGCACGGTTCTGCTGGAAGTGCCGGAAGGCGCTGCACGCTCGCGCCGACCGGTGTCCGTTCTGCGGCGAGCCGCAGTAGGCGGTAAGATGGCCCGATGGGCCGGCCGTGATGCCGCCCGATTCCTACCGGAGGCAGGAGAGCAATGGCATTCAGCGAAACCGGAAAGGTGTGGATGAACGGCTCGTTGGTGGAGTGGAAGAACGCCACCATGCACGTCGCGACCCACGCGCTGCACTACGGCACGGGTGTGTTCGAAGGGATCCGCGCCTACAAGTCGAAGACCGGGTCCAACATCTTCCGGCTCCAGCCGCACATGCGCCGCCTGATGGACTCCTGCCGGATCTACCGCATGGATCCCGGCTACACGCAGCAGGCGCTCACCGACGCCGTCGTCGAGACGGTCCGGGTGAACGCCTACCCGAGCTGCTACATCCGTCCGCTGGTGTACCGGAGCTATGAGCAGCTCGGCGTGAACCCGCTGCCCTGCCCCGTCGACACCGCGATCGTCGTCTTCGAGTGGGGCGCCTACCTGGGAGCCGAGGCGCTCGAGCAGGGTGTGGACGTCGGCGTGAGCTCGTGGACGCGCATGGCGCCGAACACGCTGCCGGCGCTGGCGAAGGCGACGGCGAACTACGCCAACTCTGGCCTGATCAAGATGCAGGCGTCGCTCGACGGGTACGCCGAGGGCATCGCGCTCGACGCCAACGGCCTGCTGAGCGAGGGCAGCGGCCAGAACCTGTTCCTGGTGCGCGAGGGCATCATCTACACGCCGAGCCTCGCCTCGTCCGTGCTGCAGGGCATCACGCGGGACACCGTGCTGACGCTCGCGAAGGACCTGGGCTACGAGGTCCGCGAGCAGCCGCTGCCGCGGGAGTTCCTCTACATGGCCGACGAGGCGTTCTTCTGCGGGACCGCAGTCGAGGTGACGCCCATCCGGTCCGTCGACAAGATCCAGGTGGGCAACGGCGCGCGCGGCCCGATCACCGAGGCCATCCAGTCGCGCTTCTTCGGGATCATCAACGGGGAGCTGCCCGACACGCACGGGTGGCTGACCCCGGTGGGCGCCCTCGTCAACGCCAGCTGATGCCGGCCGGCCGCCGCGGGCGACCGCGGCGGCCCTGCCAGCGACGGGACTGCCGATGCACGTCAACGACCTCCTGACGCTTGCCGTCGAGCGCGGCGCCTCGGACCTGCACCTCAAGGTCGGCAGCTTCCCCACCGCCCGGGTCGACGGCCACCTGGTCCCCGTCTCCGAGGCAGAGCGGCTCGACCACGAGACGCTCGTCGAGATGGCCGCGGCCATCATGTCCAACACGCAGCGCCAGCGCTTCAAGGACGCGCAGGAGCTGGATCTCGCCTACAGCGTGCCCGGCCTCGGGCGCTTCCGCTGCAACGTCTTCCAGCAGCGCGGCACCATCGGGATCGTGCTGCGCGTGATTCCGGTGACGATCAAGGGCATCGACGAGCTCGGCCTGCCCGACGTGCTCACCCGCATCGCGGCCGAGGAACGCGGCCTGGTGCTCGTCACGGGCACGACCGGCAGCGGCAAGAGCACGACGCTCGCCGCGATGATCGACCACATCAACCGGACCCGGTCGACGCACGTCATCACCATCGAGGACCCGATCGAGTACCTCCACCGGGATCAGGCGTCGATCATCAACCAGCGCGAGATCGGCGTCGACACACGATCGTTCGCGCACGCCCTGCGCAGCGCGCTCCGCCAGGATCCCGACGTCATCCTCGTCGGCGAGATGCGCGACATGGAGACGATCGAGACGGCGCTGCACGCCGCCGAGACCGGCCACCTCGTCTTCTCGACGCTCCACACGCTCGACGCCACCGAGACGATCAACCGGATCATCTCCGTCTTCCCGCCACACCAGCAGAAGCAGATCCGGCTCCAGCTCGCCTCCGTCCTCAAGGCCGCCATCTCGCAGCGCCTGCTGCCCCGCGCCGACGGCGCCGGCCGCGTGCCCGCCGTGGAGGTGCTGCTCGCCACCCCGTTCGTCAAGGACTGCATCGTCGACAAGGACAAGACCCACCTGATCGCGGGCGCCATCGCCCAGGGCACGTCCCAGTACGGCATGCAGACCTTCGACCAGTCGATCTTCAGCCTCTACTCCAGCGGCCTGGTCACCTATGACGAGGCCCTCCGCTGGGCCAGCAACGTGGACGAGTTCAAGCTCCGCGTGCAGGGCATCTCGACCACCGCCGACCACGCCCGGGACCAGATGGCCGGCACCGTGCTCGGTGGGTCGCCGCCGCCGGAGATCACACGCTTCGGCTCCTAGCCCCAAGGGACGGGGGCAGGAATTCAGAGTCAAGAAAACGGAATCCAGAAAGGAAGGGCAGAATTGCGAATGGTGGAACGACGGTGCCCACACGCCCTTCCCGCCTTCCACATTCCGCCATTCCTTTCTTGATTCCGTTTTCTTGATTCTGAATTCAGAGGTTATGGACCCCTATTTGACCGCCCTCCACATGCTCTCGCGGCGGGAGCTGTCGGTCGCCCAGCTCCGGACGCGGCTCCTCAAGCGCAAGTTCGAGGCGGCGGAGGTGAACGAGGCGATCCAGAGGCTCGCCGCAGACGGCGCCGTGGACGACCGCCGCGTGGCCCGCGCGGCGGCGCGGCTCGAAGGGGCCATCCGGCAACGGGGCCGGCGGCGGGTGCTCCAGAAGGTGCAGCAGCTCGGGGTCAGCCCCGAGATCGCCCAGGCCGCCGTCAACGAGGTGTTCGAGGACGAGGTGGACGAGGAGGCCGTGCTCGATCAGGCGCTGGCCCGCCGGTTGAAAGGCCAGGCGCCCCGGGATCTCGACGAGCGCGGCCGCGCCCGCATCGTGCGCGCGCTGGTCGCCCAGGGCTTCGCGCTCGGCGCCATCCTGGCCCGCCTGCGCCGTCGTGGCGGCCCGGACGACGGGTAAAATGGGTGGGATGACCCCGAACGAGATCCGCGCGTCCTTCCTGCAGTACTTCGAGCGGAACGGCCACCGCATCGTCGCCAGCTCGCCGCTCGTCCCGGCCGACGACCCGACCCTGCTCTTCACCAACGCCGGGATGAACCAGTTCAAGGACGTCTTCCTGGGACGCGAGACGCGCGACTACCGCCGCGCGACGACGTCGCAGAAGTGCATGCGGGTCAGCGGCAAGCACAACGACCTCGACACGGTCGGGCCGTCGCTCCGGCACCACACCTTCTTCGAGATGCTGGGCAATTTCTCGTTCGGCGACTACTTCAAGCAGGACGCGATCGCGCTCGCCTGGACCCTGCTGACGAAGGACTGGGGCCTCGACCCCTCGCGCCTGTACGCGACCGTCTTCAAGGGCGAGAACGGCGTCCCGCGCGACGAGGAGGCCTACACCCGCTGGCGCGACTTCCTGCCGGTCGAGCGCATCGGCGAGCTCGGCAGCGCCGACAACTTCTGGGCCATGGGCGACACCGGCCCCTGCGGGCGCTGCTCGGAGATCTACTACGACCGCGGCCCGGAGCTCGGCGGCACCGGCAACTTCATCGTGGACGTCGAGGGCGGGGGCGAGCGCTTCGTCGAGATCTGGAACAACGTGTTCATGGAGTTCGAGCGTGACGACCGCGGGGCGCTGTCGCCGCTGCCGGCCCCCTCGATCGACACGGGCATGGGCCTCGAGCGGATCTCCGCCGTGATGCAGGGCTCGATCTCCAACTACGACACCGCCCTGTTCACGCCCATCCTGCACGCGGTCGGTGGGCTGTCGGGACACCGCTACGGCGGGACCATGGCGCCGGCCGACGTGTCGATGCGGGTCATCGCCGACCACCTGCGCGCCATGACGTTCCTGATCGCCGACGGCGTGGTGCCCTCGAACGAATGGCGCGGGTACGTGCTCAGGAAGATCATGCGACGCGCCATGCGTCATGGCCGCAAGCTCGGCCTGACCCGGCCGTTCCTCCACGAGCTGGTGGACGTGCTCGTCGGCGAGATGGGCCACGCCTATCCCGAGCTCCGCGCGGGCCGCGACGCCGTAGTGCAGGTCGTCCGCAGCGAGGAGGAGCGGTTCGACGCCGTGCTCACGGGCGGCCTGCCGAAGCTCGAGGAGGTGCTCGATCGCGCCGCGAAGGCCGACAAGGTCGTGCCCGGCGACGAGGCGTTCCGCCTGTACGACACCTGGGGGCTGCCCCGCGACTTCATCGAGGACCTCGCGGCCAACCAGGGGCTGCGCTTCGACGCGGAGGGATTCGAGCGGGCCATGGAAGGCCAGCGCGAGAAGGCGCGCGCGAAGAGCGCCTTCGACGGGAAGAAGGTCGAGGGCGCGACGTTCGCGTCCGATGACGCCCGCCAGGCCGTGGCCTCGTGCGGCGACCGCTTCGAGGGCTACACCGCCACCGAGCTCCGCGGGGTGCCGGTGGTGGCGCTCTTCGACGAGCGCCTGACGCAGGTGGAAACGCTGCCCGATCGCGCCGCCGGCTTCGTCGTCCTCGCCGAGACCCCTTTCTACGTGGAGGCCGGCGGCCAGGTCAGCGACCAGGGCTGGCTCGAGACCGCCGGTGGCCACCGCACGCGGGTCTCCGGCGTGGTCCGGCTGGGAGCCGGCCTGCCCCGCGCCCACCGGCTGGACTCGGTCGAGGGCGGGCTGGCGGTCCGCGACCTCGTCACGGCCACGGTCGACACGAGCCTGCGCGACGCGACGCGACGCAACCACACCGGCACCCACCTCCTGCACGCCGCGCTGCGCAAGGTGCTCGGCCCCCACGTCAAGCAGGCCGGCTCGCTCGTCGCGCCGGATCGGCTGCGGTTCGACTTCGTGCACTTCAGCCCCGTGACCAGGGACGAGCTGCTGGCCATCGAGCGGATCGTCAACGAGCGCATCGTCGCCAACGATCCGGTCAGCACGGCCGTGCGTGACACGCAGGAAGCCATCGCGGCCGGCGCCATGGCGCTCTTCGGCGAGAAGTACGGCGACAAGGTCCGCGTGGTCACCGTCGGCGACGGCGCGTTCAGCACCGAGCTCTGTGGCGGCACCCACGTCCGCGCCACCGGCGACATCGGCGCGCTGCTCATCGTCGAGGAATCGGGGGTGGCGGCCGGCGTGCGTCGCATCGAGGCGGTCACGGGCCTCGGGGCCCTGACGGCCGCGCGCGAGGCCCTCGACGAGCGCCGCGACGCGCTGGCCGAGATCAACGCCAAACCCGGCGAGCTGACCGCACGGATTCGCGCTTACCAGGCCGACCTGTCGCGGGCGCACAAGGACATCCAGCAGCTCAAGACCAGGCTGGCCCTCGGTGCCGGCGGGAGCGGCGGCTCGGAGGACCGTGCCGAGATTGGCGGCGCGACCTTCATTGCGCGGCGCGTGGACGACGTCGACAAGGAGTCGCTGCGGGCCCTGGCCGACACGTTGAAGTCGAAGCTGGCGAGCGGCGTGATCTTCCTGGCGGCCCCGACGGCGGACGGCAAGGTCGCGATCATCGCGTCGGTGACGAAAGACCTCGCGAAGAAGGCCCCGGCCGGGCAGCTCGTGAAGCAGCTGGCGCCCATCGTGGGCGGCGGCGGCGGAGGCCGGCCCGACTTCGCGGAAGCGGGCGGCAAGGACCCGGCGAAGATCGACGAGATGCTCCGGGAGGCACGGGCTCTGGTCGAGAAACTGCTCGTCTGAGGCTGGCGGGGCGCCCGGCTCGCGCTGGCGCCCCTTCCGGCCGATAACGCGGTAGACTCGATGCCGGCCGTGCGAACCCCCTCCCTGCTCCTCGCCACCCTGTGCCTGCTCGGGCTGGCCCTGCCGGCCGAGGCCCAGATCTACGCGTGGCGAGACGCGCGTGGCACGCTGGTCCTCTCGGACGAGCCCCAGAAGGGCACCGAGGCTCCAGCCACGTTCGAGGTGCCTGGGGCGGCCCTGCGAGCCACACGCGCGGCCGGTCCCGGTGGCCATCACGAGTTCGACGCCATCATCACGCGTCACGCCCGCACCCACCGGGTGTCTCCCGACCTGGTCCGGGCCGTCATCCAGGTCGAATCGGGGTTCGACCCGAACGCCGTGTCCCCGAGGGGCGCGGCCGGGCTCATGCAGATCATGCCGGACACGGCCCGGGATCTCGGGCTGGCCGATCCGTTCCATCCCGAGGACAACATCCGGGCCGGGGTGACCTACCTCCGGCAGCTGCTCGACCGCTACGAGGACGATGTCGAGCTGGCGCTTGCCGCCTACAACGCCGGCCCCGGCACCGTGGCGCGCTACGGCGATGCCGTCCCGCCCTACCGGGAAACGCGCAATTACGTGAAGAAAGTGACGGGAGCGGCCGGGGCAGCTCCGCTGGCTCCCTCGCCCACGGCCATCTACAAGTGGATCGAGGTCGTGGACGGCCGGCCCGTGCCGCGGTACTCCAACCAGCCGCCGGCCGGGGTGGCCTACGAGGTGGTCCGGCGCTGGTAAGCTGTGCTATCCTTGGGGTTTCGAGCGTTCCAGACGAAGGGGATCAGTAGACGTGGCGAAGAGAACGAAGTCGGGCCTGAAGGCCAACCGGCAGAACGTCAAGCGGCGCGAGCACAACCGGGAATTCCGCTCCAAGCTCCGGACCGGCCTCAAGGCCATCCGCAAGGCGCTCGACGCCGGTGATATCGAGGCCGCCAAGGGCATGCTGAGCAAGACGCAGTCGCTCGTGGACAAGATGGCCACCAAGGGCATCATCCACAAGAACACCGCGTCGCGCTACAAGTCGCGCCTCGTGGCCCGGATCAAGACCGGCGCCGCGGCCTAGCCCGCCCTTCCCGCCCGAAATCGAACCCGCACCGTCCAGCCCGGTCCGCCGGCCTGGACGGTGACGTCTGTACGGGGCCGGCTCCGGCTCCGGCGAAAAAGGGGACTGTCGCCATTTCCTCACTGCTCAGGTGGAAATGGGGACTGTCGCCCTTTTCGCCGGCTCCAGAAGAATGGGGACTGTCCCTACTTCCCTCGTCGCGTTTTACCGTCGGCCCCAGCGTGGCCCCGACGCCTGGCCGCTCCCACCGGCGCAGAGCTCGATGACGAGCCGCTCCAGCAGGAAACGCGGCTCCCCCCCCGAGGACTTGATCGCCAGGTCGGTCCGGAACACCGCGTCCATGCCCGGCTTGACGCGGGAATCGGGCCGCAACCGGATGGCCGCCGCGCGGATCTGCCCGAGCACCATCGGAGCAGGCGCGCCTGCCTCGAACTGCGCCCCGACCTCGCGAAGCGCGGCGGCGGCGTTGCCGTTCCAGATGGCCTTGCCGAGGGCGAAGTCCTCCCCCGGCTCGCTCTGCGGCAGCACGAGGTCGCGGACGTGCGCGACGGTGATGGCCGACTCGCCGGCGGCATACAGGACGAGCTTCTCGACCTCGGCGCGGATGCGGCCGAGGCTGAGCCCGGTGGTCTCGAGCAGCAGTCCGACGGCCTTCTGGTCGATGCCGAGCTCGTCCTTCTCGAGGCGCTTCTGGATCCAGCGGGCCGCCTCGGCCGGCGACTCCAGGGAGCCGCAGTCCACCACGGCGGCCTTCTTCCGCAGCAGCTTCACGAGGCGCCGGTTGCCGTCGAGGGACCCCGCGTCGAAAACCAGCGTGGTGAGCGGCTCCGGGTCCTCGATGTAGGCTTCGAGCTCCTCGGCCGGGGTCAGGGCCCGCTTCCGCTTGCCGGCCGGGTGCAGGGCCGGCGCGTCCTCGTCCTTCGCCTTGCGGGGCGCCAGCAGCCGCTCCGCCTCGTGGACGACGATCACGCGGCGTGGCGCCATCATCGGCAGCGTGCGCGCGGTGGCAAGGATGGCGCCGAGCATCTGGTCACGGCTCGCGGCGGCCGTGGCCTCGTTGGCGTAGAAGCTCTCGACGTTGAACGCCTGCAGGCCCTCGTCCACGAGGCTCGCGAACTCGATCGCAAGGTCGTGGCGCGACTGCGGATCGTCGCCTTCGAGCAGGTACAACGGCGCGGTCTCGCCGCTGGCAATCTGGGCACGCGCCTCGGCGGGCTTCATGGGCTTCACGCTCGGGCCTTCGCCTGTCCCCGCGTCAGAAGGCCTCGAGGATTGCGGAGACCACGCTGCGCGCGAAGTCGGTGGACAGGCGGTCGATGGCGGCGCGCTCCTGGTCGAGGAACGCCGCGGCGTCGAGTGACGTGCTGGCGCGGCTGGCGAGCTCGTACTCGTCGCTGAAGCTCAGCGCGGGGTTCTCCCAGAGCGTCTTCTGGGCCTGCGTGTCGTACAACGAGACGCTGACCACGACCGTGAACCGGTACCGCGTCGCCAGTTGTGCGTCGGTGAAGCCCGCGGGCGTCGCCGAGATGCCCATCACCTCCCCCCGCACGACGCCGTCGGCGCCCTCGGCGGTGGGCAGCACCGTGTACCGGCCACGGCTCTGGAACTCGATCCGGACCTTCTCGGTGAAGACCTGCTCGACGGTGATGTACGGCGTCCGGTTCTCGAACATCGGGATCCCGATGCTCTGGATGTAGCCCGGCAGGAACGACCCGCGGCCGGCCAGCGAGTAGCCGCACCCGGCCAGGGCCAGCCCTGCCGCCGCCGCGGGAACCGCCGCCAGCACCGTCCGCCGATCGACTCCGCGCTGCCCTTTCATGCCCTTACCCTACTACGACGCTCACGAGGCGCCCCTGGGCCACGACGACCTTCCGGACCGTCTTGCCCTCGATGTGCGCAGCCACGGCCTCGCGTGCCAGCCGCTCGAGTTCGTCCGCCGGGGCGTCCGGCGCCGCCGAAATCCGCGCACGGACCTTGCCGTTCACCTGCACGGGGATGACGACCGCCTCGGCCTTCGCGACGTCCGCGTCGAACACCGGCCATGCCGCGGCCATCAGGCCCCCCTGGTGCCCGTACCGCTCCCACAGCTCCTCGGCCGAGTGCGGCGCGAAGGGCGAGAGCATCACAATGAGGGCCTCGACCGCCTCGCGTGCCACGGCGGCCGCCGCCGGTGTCGGCGTCTCACCCGCCGCGTCGGTGAAGGCATAGAGGTCGTTGACCAGCTCCATCATCGCCGACACCGCGGTGTTGAACTGCTTGCGCACGTCGATGTCGGCGGTGACCCGGCGGATCGTGTCGTGCGTCTTGCGCCGCAGGGCGCGCTCCGCCGCCGGCAGGTCCGACTGGGCGGGCATCCCGAGCCCCGGCTCCGTGGCTGCCGTGCGCCACTGGTCGGCAATCCGCCAGACACGCCAGAGGAAGCGATAGCTGCCCTCCAGCCCCGAGTCGGTCCACTCCACTTCCTTCTCGGGCGGCGCGACGAACATCACGTAGAGCCGGAGCGCGTCGGCCCCGAACTTCTGGAGCATCGTGTCCGGGTCGACGACGTTGCCCTTCGACTTCGACATCACGGCGCCGTCCTTCAGCACCATGCCCTGCGTCAGCAGGTGCTCGAAGGGCTCGGTGTGGTCGACCATGCCCAGGTCGTGATACACGCGCGCGAAGAAGCGCGAGTAGATCAGGTGCAGGATGGCGTGCTCGACACCGCCGCTGTAGAAGTCGACCGGGCACCAGTAGTTGACCTTCGCGGGATCGAAGGGCAACTGGTCGTTGTGCGCGTCGGCGAAGCGGTAGAAGTACCAGGACGAGTCGACGAACGTGTCCATCGTGTCCGTCTCGCGCCGGGCCGGCCCCCCGCACTTCGGGCAGGTCACGTTGACGAACTCGGGCACCTGCGCCAGCGGCGAGTCGCCGCGGCCGCTGAACTGGGTGATCTGCGGCAGCAACACCGGCAGCTGGTCGTCCGGCACCGGCACGACGCCGTCCCTGTCGCAGTAGATCATCGGGATCGGCGTGCCCCAGTAGCGCTGGCGCGAGATGCCCCAGTCCTTCAACCGGTACTGGACCGTGCCTTCGCCGATGCCGCGGCGTGCCGCCTCGGCCGTCAGTTTCGCCCGCGCCTCGTCCGAGCCGAGTCCGTCCCACTCCGCCGAGTGCACCAGCACGCCATCACCCGACGCCGCCTCGGTCAACGCGGCCGCATCGGGCACCTCGGCGTCGGCCGGGCGCACGACCACCGTCACGGGGAGGTCGTACTTGCGCGCGAACTCGAAGTCGCGCTGGTCATGCGCCGGCACGGCCATCACCGCGCCCGTGCCGTACTCGCCGAGCACGAAGTTGGCGACCCAGATCGGCACCGGCCGGCCCGTGAACGGGTTGACCGCATACCGGCCGGTGAAGAACCCCTCCTTCTCGACCTCGCCGCTGATACGGGCCGCCCGGTCCTGCGACCGGAACCGCATCGCCCTGGCCCGGAAGCCGTCCGGATCCTCCGACTCGTCCGCGAAGCGCGAGACCAGCGCGTGCTCCGGCGCCAGCAGCACGAACGTCGCGCCGTAGATCGTGTCGATGCGCGTCGTGAACACTTCGAGGGCGTCTTCGGAGCCGCCCCCCTGCAGGGCGAACCGGACACGCGCGCCTTCCGAGCGCCCAATCCAGTTGCGCTGCATCGTGAGGACCTTCTCGGGCCACTTCGTCAGCCCGTCGATCCCCGCCAGCAGGTCGTCGGCGTACGCGGTAATCCGGAAGAACCACTGCTCGAGGTCCTTCTGCGTCACGGGGGTCCCGCACCGCCAGCAGGCGCCGTCGACGACCTGCTCGTTCGCCAGGACCGTCTGGCAACTCGGGCACCAGTTGACCGTCGACCGGCGCCGGTACGCCAGCCCACGCTCGTACATCCGGGTGAAGAGCCACTGGTTCCACCGGTAGTAATCCGGCAGGCAGGTGGCGAGCTCCCGGCCCCAGGCGTAGCTGATCCCCAGCCGCTGGAGCTGCCCCTTCATGTGCGAGATGTTGCCGAGGGTGGACGTCTCGGGGTGGATGCCGTGCTTGATGGCCGCGTTCTCGGCCGGCAGGCCGAAGGCGTCCCACCCGAACGGGTGCAGCACGTTGAAGCCCGTGAGCCGCTTGTACCGCGCGACGATGTCGCCGATGATGTAGTTGCGGACGTGCCCCACGTGCGCGTGCCCGGAGGGATACGCGAACATCTCGAGGCAGTAGAACTTGGGCTTCGACGGATCTTCGGTGACCTCGAAGGCCTGGGCGTCGTCCCAGCGCTTCTGCCACTTCCTGTCGAGATCCTGCGGGCGATAGTCAGACACGGTCAGCGTCCCGGGTTGGCGGTTGATCCCTCAAGGATATCAGACGGCGGGCGAGCCACCTGCCCACCGGCGGCCGTGCCGATCCAGGACCGCACCGAGCGCCTCGCGCCCGCGGCGGTCGTCGCCTGGCGCCGGCCGGGTGAGATCCACGGTGCGGTGTCCGGACAGCAGGTCCGTCACCGCGCCGAGGCAGTCCCGGAGCGCGTGCAGGTCGTAGCCGCCCTCGGTCACGAACACCACCCGCCCCGCCGTCGCCTCGTCGGCGAAGGCGAGCAGGCGGGCCGTCAGGCGCGCATACCCCTCCGTGGACATCCGCATGTAGGCCAGGGGATCCCGCTCGTGCGCGTCGAACCCGGCGGAGACGAGCAGCAGTTCCGGCCGATACCACGCCAGCGCCGGCAGAACCGCTTCGCGGAACACGAGGTCGTAATCCGCGTCGGTCGCGCCGGCCTCGAGCGGCACGTTGACCGTGAAGCCCTCCCCCGCGTCGCGGCCTGCCTCCCCCGCCGCGCCCGTTCCCGGATAGAAGGGAAACTGGTGCGTCGAGACGAACAGCACCGAGGGATCCTCGTAGAAGATCCACTGGGTGCCGTTCCCGTGGTGGACGTCGTAGTCCATGATGGCGACGCGCGACAGGCCGCGCGATCGCGCGTAGGCCGCGCCGACCGCGATCGAGTTGTAGAGGCAGAAGCCCATCGCCTTGTCGGCTTCCGCGTGGTGCCCGGGCGGCCGCACGACCGCCAGTGCCCGCGATCCCGCGCTGCCATCGAGCACGAGATCCACCCCCCGCATCACCGCGCCGGCGGCCAGGCGTGCGACGAGATCCGACTCGGGTGAGGTGAAGGTGTCGGCGTCGAGCATCACCGCCCGTCCGCGCGTCCCGCTCACCAGCTGCACGTGATCGGCGTCGTGCACCCGCAGCAGGTCGACGTCGGTGGCCGGGTCCGGCTCGGCGACCGCGCCATCGGCCTCGGCCCACCGCGAGACGACCTCGCGCATGGCCACGGCGCGTTCCACGCGCTCGGGATGCCCGGGTGGCGTCAGGTGGTCCTCGAAACGCGCGGAGGTGACGACGGTGAGCATCGGGCTGGTGGCACTCCTGGGGCGGCCGCGCGTCACCCGCGCAGCAGGGCCTGGCAGCGCGCCTCGCAGGCGGCGAGCGCGTCCTCGAGCCGCCGGCAGGCGCCTGCCAGGGCCTCCTCGCCGGCGGTTCGCGGCACGACGAACGGCTCGGCAAAGGCGAGCGCCACGCGCGCGAACGGCTTCGGGATCTGGGTGCGGTCCCAGCTGCCCATCGTCCACGCCCGGTCGGCTTCGAGGTGAAAGGGTATCACGGGGTTCCCGGTCGCCTTCGACAGCCAGACCGCGCCGGGCTGGGCCACGCGTGCCGGCCCCCGCGGGCCGTCGAGGGTGAAGGCAACGGGCCGGTCGCGCACCTCACGCACGAGCTGCAGCATGGCGCGCCGCGCGCCGCGCGAGCTCGACCCGCGCGCGGTGCCGTAGCCGAACTTCGTGATGATGCGCGCGATCCACTCGCCGTCGAAGTTCTCGCTCGTGATGACGACGATGCCGCGGCGCTTGAAGTAGATGGTGCCGGGCAGGATGCGGCCGTGCCAGAAGGCGTGGATGGGCCGGCCGAGCCGCTCGGCCGCCCGCAGGTGCTCGAGCCCCTCCACGCGGTAACGGTAAGTGGCGCCGAGCCCGGCCAGGAGTGGATACCCGAGCCCGCTGATCAGCGCGAGCTCGGCCCGCCGCTTCCGCGACGCGCGCCACGCCGGCGTTTCGGGACTCCCTGGCATCGACCTCGGGGGCCCGCCGCCCTACATGCCGTCGTACTGCGGACCGCCCCCGCCTTCGGGTGCCACCCAGGTGATCACGCCGTAGGGGTCCATGATGTCGCAGGTCTTGCAGTGCACGCAGTTGGACGCGTTGATCTGCAGCCGGCGCCCGCCGGCGCCGTTGTCGACCATCTCGTAGACGTTCGCCGGGCAGAAGCGCACGCAGGGGTGGCCGAACTCCTGCCCGCAGATGGTGTGACAGACCTCGGTGTGGACCAGCAGGTGCACGGGCTGGTCCTCGTCGTGCGCCGTGGCCGCGTAGTGGACGCTGGTCGTCTTGTCGAACGTGAGCTGGCGGTCGGGCACCACCGCGTTCGAGCCGCGCAGGATGTCTTCCTTGTCCATGCCGTAGTACGCGTCGAGCGTGCGCAGCCGCGTGTGTCCGGGATGGCCCTCGAGATCGCCCTGCAGCCGGCCACCGGTGGCCATCGTCAGCCCGGCGAACAACGAGCCGGCGACGAGGCCCGCGCCGAACGCCTGGTGGACGTTGCGCACCGGGTAGAGCTCGTCGCGGATGGGGCCGGTCTCGACGAGGGTCCGGTACACGTCGAGCGCCGCGGCCGAGACGTCATCGGCCCGGACCGCCGCGAAGGCGGCCTCGGCGGCGTGCATGCCGCTCCGCATGGCGAGGTGGATGCCCTTGAGGCGCATCGAGTTCACCATGTTGGCCGCATCGCCGACGATCAGCCCGCCGTCGAACGCGAGCTGCGGCATCGTGTTCCACCCGCCCTCCGGCAGCGCCTTGGCGCCGTAGCGGACCATCTGCCCGCCCTCGAGCAGGCTGGCGATGTACGGGTGCGTCTTGAACCGCTGGAACGCCGCGTGCGGATCGAACAGCGGGTCCTTGTAGTCGAGGCCGACGACGAAGCCGATCGACACCCGGCCGCCGGGCATCACGTAGAACCAGCTGCCGCCGAACTCTTCCTCACGCAGCGGGAACCCGAGCGTGTGGATCACGGTGCCGGCCTCGAGCCGGTCGGCCGGGATCTCCCAGAGCTCCTTGAGCCCGATCGCGAACTCGGCGGGATGCGCCTCGTCGGCGAGCTGGAGCGTGCGCATCAGCTCCTTCGTCAGGTGGCCCCGCACGCCATCGGCGAAGATCGTGACCTTCGCGCGGATGTCGGCGCCTGGTTCGTACGCGCCCTTCTGCTCGCCGTGTTTGCCGATCCCGCGGTCGCCGGTCCGGACGCCGACGACCTTGCCGTCCTCGATGAGCACCGACTGGCCGGCGAACCCGAAGAACAGGTCGATGCCCTCGGCCTCCACCTGCTCGGCCAGCCACTTCGTGAACCGGTTGAGCGAGATGATGTAGTTGCCGTGGTTCTGGAACGGCGGCGGCGTGATCGGGAACCGCAGCTTGTGCCGCGGCGTGAGGAAGTAGATGTTGTCGGAGTGCACCTCGGTCTCGAGGGGCGCCCCCTTCGCCTGGAAGTCCGGGATCAGGTCGCGCAACGACGACGGGTCGAGCAGCGCGCCCGACAGCTGGTGCGCGCCCGCCTCGCGGGCCTTCTCGACCACCGCAATCGCGAGCGGCTCGCCGCCCTTGTCCTTCTGGAGCTGGGCGAGCCGGAGGGCGGCGGACAACCCCGCCGGTCCCCCGCCCACGATCAGCACGTCGACTTCGAGCGTCTCCCGCGACATCGGCGTCTGCGTCCTCCTGCTACTTGCCCAGTTCGGCGACGAGCGCCGGCACCAGCTCGAAGATGTCACCCGCGATGCCGTAGTCGGCGACCTCGAAGATCGGGGCCTCGGCATCCTTGTTGATGGCGACGATCGTGCGCGAGCCCTTCATGCCGACGAGGTGCTGGATCGCGCCGGAGATGCCCAGCGCGACGTACAGCTTCGGCGCGACGGTCTGGCCCGACGACCCGATCTGGCGCTCCATCGGCAGCCAGCCGTTGTCGCAGATGGGCCGCGACGCCGCCAGCTCGGCCCCGAACGCGGTGGCGAGCTGCTCGGCAATCGTGATGTTCTCCTGCTGCTTGATCCCGCGGCCCACGGCGACGATGCGCTCGGCCTGCGAGAGGTCGACCGCCGCCTTCGCCTCCTGGAACGGCGCCTCGGGCTGCTGGCGGATGGCGGCCGTGTCGATGGTGACCGTGGCCGCCTCGACGGGGGCCGGGGCGCTGCCCTTCTCGACCGCGTCGGCGCGGAAGGCCCCGATCTGCACGCTCACGAAGTGCGGCGCCGGTCCCTCGGGGGCCACGTCGGCCACGAGCTTGCCCTGGAACATCGGCCGGGCGAAGGCGGTCGTGCCGTTCACCTCCCGGATCGCCGTCACGTCGGTGACGATGGCGCGGTCGAGCCGCGCGGCGAGTGTCGGGGCGAAGTCGCGGGTCTGGTAGGTGTGCGGCAGCACGACGTACTGCGGCGACACCGACGCGATGACCTGCTGCAGCGCCTGCACGAAGCCGTCGGGGGTGTAGGTGCCGAGCGCGGCATCGGCCACGGTGAGCACCTTCTCGACCTTCGCGGCGGCGAGTTCGCCGGCGGCCGCGGCCACGTCCTGGCCGGCGACGACGACCGTGACCGGCCCGCCCTTGGCCAGCGTCTGGGCGGCGGCGATGGCCTCCCAGCTCGCGCGGTTCAGCTTTCCGTCCTTCTGTTCGGCAACAACGAGAATCACAGGACCCGCGCCTCCTCACGCAGCCGCTTGACGAGCTCCGCCGCGGCTTCGGCGGCCGAGCCGCCGATCATGACCGTCTGCTTCGACTTCTGCGGCACGTAGAGGGCGAGCACCTTCTGCCGCGAGGCCACGCCGTCGGGCGCGGCGACCTTCCGGATTTCCTTCTTCTTCGCCGCCATGATGCCCTTGAGCGTGGCGTAGCGCAGCGTGTTGATGCCGCTCTGGATCGTCAGCAGCGCCGGCAGCGGCATCGTGACGAACTGGAACCAGCCGCCTTCGAGCTCCCGCTTGACCTTCATCGAGCCGTCGCCGATCTCGACGGCCATGATGATCGTCGAGTGCGGCCGCCCCAGCTTCTCGGCCAGGATGGGGCCGAACTGGGCGTGGCCCTGGTCGTCCGACTGCAGGCCGGTCAGCACGAGGTCGAACTGCTCCTCGGCCATGGCCGGCGCGAGGGCGCCGGCGGCGGCCGCCGCGTCGGCGGCGCCGAGCGCGTCCGCCTCGACGTGGATGGCGCGGTCGGCCCCGCGGGCGAGCGCCTCACGGATGACCTGCTGCACGCGGGCCGGCCCCGCCGAGCAGACCACGACCTCGCCGCCGTGCTTCTCGCGAAGGCGCAGGCCCTCCTCGAGCGCGTAGGCGTCGGGTTCGTTCATCTCGTAGCTGACGTCCTGGTCGCGAATCCAGGTCTTGTCGTCGTTCAGGCGGGGCTGCCATTCCCGCGTGGGCACTTGTTTGATGCAGACGGCGATTTTCATGATGGGTACGTATGGATGAGTCACCGGCCGGCGGGGACCGCAACCGGACAATTGTGGTCCCGGGGGGCCCCGGGCATCAAGTCCTCCGGCGGGCCGGGGCCCGCCGGGGCTGTCAGCCTTCGTAGCGCTTGAAGAGCAGCGCGCCGTTGGTGCCGCCGAACCCGAAGGAGTTCGACAGCGCGTACCGGATGGCGAGGTCGCGGGGCTGGCCGGGGACGTAGTCCAGGTCCAGGCCCTCGTCCGGCTGGTCGAGGTTGATCGTGGGCGGCACCCGCTGGTGGTGCACCGCCAGGGCCGTGATGCCGGCCTCGAGCCCGCCGGCCGCGCCGAGCAGGTGCCCCGTCATCGACTTGGTCGACGAGACGGCCAGCTTGTGCGCGTGCGCGCCGAACGTCCGCTTGATGGCGTGGGTCTCGATGCGATCGTTGTGGGGCGTCGACGTGCCGTGGGCGTTGATGTAGTCCACGACATCCGGTGTGACGCCGGCCGACTCGAGGGCCGCCGTCATCACGCGATACGCGCCGTCGCCGTCCTCGGATGGCGCCGTCATGTGGAAGGCGTCCGCGGACATCCCGTAGCCGACCATCTCGGCATAAATCGGGGCGCCACGCCGCTTCGCCGCCTCGAGCTCCTCGAGCACGACGACGCCGGCGCCCTCCCCGAGCACGAACCCGTCGCGGTCCTTGTCGAAGGGCCGGCTGGCGCGTGAGGGGTCGTCGTTGCGGGTCGACAAGGCGCGCAGCGCGGCGAACCCGCCGACGCCCATCGCGCAGATGGCCGCCTCCGAGCCGCCGGCAATCATCGCGTCGGCGGCGCCGCGCTTGATGATCTCGTAGGCGTCCCCGACCGCATGGGCCGAGGCCGTGCACGCGGTGCACGTCGCGGAATTGGGCCCCTTCGCCCCGAAGCGGATGGACACCTGACCGGCCGCGAGGTTGATGATGGCGCTGGGGATGAAGAACGGGGAGATCTTGCGGGGACCTCCCTCGATGAGTGCCTTGTGCTCGCGTTCGATCGTCGTGAACCCGCCGATGCCCGAGGCGATGAACACGCCGACCCGCGGCGCGTTCTCCGGGGTCACCTGGAGCCCGCTGTCATCCATCGCGAACTGGGACGCCGCGATGGCGAACTGAATGAAGATGTCCATCTTCTTCAGTTCCTTCTTTTCGATGAACTGGAGCGGATCGAACCCCTGCACCTCGCCCGCGAAGCGCGTCGTAAACGCCGACGCGTCGAAGCGTGTGATGGGGCCGATGCCGCTCCGGCCCGCCAAGAGCGCGTCCCAGTTCGCCTGGGTGCCGATCCCGACCGGCGACACCAGACCGATGCCGGTCACCACGACTCGCCTGTTCAATGTCCCTCCGTCCGCCGCGCCGGGCGCGCGAGGCCGCCGCCTACTTCTTCTTGGCGTGCGCCTCGATGTACTCGACCGCCTCCTTGACGCGGGTGATCTTCTCCGCGTCCTCGTCCGGAATCTCGATTCCGAACTCCTCCTCGAACGCCATCACGAGCTCGACCGTGTCGAGCGAGTCGGCGCCCAGGTCGTCCACGAACGAGGCGTCCGGCGTCACTTCTTCTTCGTCGACGCCCAACTGCTCCACGATGATGCTCTTGACCTTGTCGGCAACGGCCACGTCTGTCCTCCAATCACGGGCGGGACCCTTTCCCGCCACTCCGCCGCGGACGGCACGAACCCGCCGCTACATGTACATCCCGCCGTTGACGGCGAGAACCTGCCCAGTAATATACGCTGCCTCGTCAGAGGCGAGAAAGCCGACCGCGGCCGCCACGTCGGCGGGCGCGCCCAGGCGGCCGAGCGGGATCAGCCGCTCCCACTCCTCATGGGCCTTGTCCGCAATCGCCTTCGTCATGTCGGTCTCGATCATGCCCGGCGCGACGACGTTCACCGTCACCTGCCGCGAGGCGACCTCACGGGCCAGGGCCTTCGCGAACCCGATCAGCCCCGCCTTCGAGGCCGCGTAGTTCGCCTGCCCGGCGTTGCCCATCTGGCCCACCACCGAGCTCACCATCACGATGCGGCCGGCACGCTGCCGGATCATCGGCTTCAGCGCGAGCTGGCAGAGCTCGAACGACGCCGTGAGGTTCGTCGCGATCACCTGGTCCCAGTCGTCGCGTTTCATCCGCAGCATCAGCTGGTCCCGGGTGATGCCGGCGTTGCTCACCACGATGTCCAGCCGGCCGTGCCGCTCCACCACGCCCCCCACCAGGGCGGCAACCGCCGCGGAGTCGGTCATCTCGACCGCCGCCACTTCGCCCCGGCCGCCCGCGGCCTGGATCGCGTCCACGGTGGCCTGGGCGTTGGTCCCGCGAGCCGCCGCAATCACGACGGCGCCGCGGCCGGCCAGCTCGAGCGCAATCGCGCGGCCGATGCCGCGAGACGCGCCCGTGACGAGTGCAATCTTCCCTTCGAGTGCCATCGATACCTGGAGGTGTGCGGCGGGCGAGGGCCGGCGGTTCCTACACCGCCGGCGCCGGACCGGCGCACAGTGCCTCGACCGCCGCCACGTCGTCCGGGCCCTCGACATGCAGGATCGCCTGGTCGCGGGCAATCTTCTTCACGAGCCCCGACAGCACCGTGCCGGGACCCACTTCAACATATGCGGTGACGCCTTCCGACGCAAGGCGTCGCACCACATCCTCCCAGCGGACCGGCGACGAGACCTGCCGGATGAGGGCTTCGATGCTGTCGGCCGCCGTGCGTTTCGGCTCCGCGTCGACGTTGGCCACGACCGGCACCCGTGGGTCGGCCGCCGCCAGCGCCCGCAGCTCCGGCGCGAGGCGGACTTCGGCAGGCTGCATCAGGGCGCAGTGGAACGGGGCGCTCACCTGCAGCGGGATCGCCCGCTTCGCGCCACGCGCCTTCGCCGCGTCGATGGCGCGGGCGACGGCCGCGCTCGAACCGGCGATCACGACCTGCCCGGGCGCGTTGAGGTTCGCCGGGCTCACCACGTCGCCCTGGGCGGCCTCGTCGCAGGCGGCCGCCACCTGCGCGGCATCCAGTCCCAGGATCGCGGCCATCGCGCCGGTGCCCACCGGCACGGCCTCCTGCATGTAGCGTCCGCGGTTGCGCACGATGCGCACGGCGTCGGCGAAGGCCAGCGTGCCCGCCGCGACGTGCGCCGAGTACTCGCCGAGGCTGTGCCCGGCGACGAACGCCGGCCGGCAGCCCCGCTCGTCGAGCAGGCGCCAGGCGGCGACGCTCATCGTCAGGATCGCGGGCTGCGTGTTCTCGGTCAGCGTGAGGGCCTCGGCCGGGCCGTAGAAGATCAGGTCGCTCAGCTTCTCGCCGAGCGCCTCGTCCGCCTCCTCGAAGGTGCGGCGGCAGACCGGGAACTGGTCGGCGAGCGCGCGGCCCATGCCGACCGCCTGGGAGCCTTGTCCGGGGAACAGGAAAGCAATCACTGGTGTGTCACCGCGGCGGCCTTGATCTCCTGGGCGACCCGGCCGAGAACGTTGCTGGTCACGAACCGCGCCGCCGTCACGATGGCATTGCGGATCGCCTTGGCCGACGACCGGCCGTGCCCGACGATGCAGAGGCCGGCCACGCCCATGAGGGGCGCCCCGCCGTACTCCGAATAGTCGACCCGCTTCCGGAAGCGGCGGAACGCGCGCCGCGACAGGAGCGAGCCCACCTGGCTCGTGAAGGTGCTCGAGAGCTCCTCGCCGAGCAGCTCCTCCACCATCTCCACCAGCCCCTCGCTCAACTTCAACGCGACGTTGCCCGTGAAGCCGTCGCAGACGATGACGTCGGCCTGCCCCGAGAAGATGTCGCGGGCCTCGACGTTGCCGACGAAGTTCACCGGCGCGGCCTTCAGCAGCCGGTGGGCCTCCCGCGTGAGCTCGTTGCCCTTCGAGGCCTCCTCGCCAATCGACAGCAGGCCGACCCGCGGATTCGGGACACCGAGCCCCGCCCGCGCGTAGACCGCCCCCATGACGCCGAACTGCAGCAGGTGCACCGGCCGGCACTCCACGGTGGCGCCGACATCCAGCAGGACCGCCGACCCGGCCCGGGTCGGCACCGACGGTGCGAGCGCGGGACGATCGACCCCCGGCAGCATGCCGAACACCTGGTGCGCCGCCACGACGGCCGCGCCCGTGTGCCCGGCCGTGACCAGGGCGGCCGCCTCACCGGAGGCGACCCGCTCGGCCGCCACCCGCACGGAGGCCCCGGGCTTGCGCCTCAGGGCCTGCGCGGGCCGCTCGTCCATCGTGATGACGTCGGGCGCGTCGATCACACGCACGTCCAGCGCGCCGGCGTCGGCGTGACGCGCGAGCTCGGCGTCGACGGCCGCGGACCGGCCCACGAGATCGACGCCGATCCCGAGGTACCGCGCCGCGGCGACGGCGCCGTCCACGATCCGCCCGGGGGCGTGATCGCCGCCCATCGCGTCGACCGCTATCCGCATCGGCTCCCTGCTGGTTGTCGGGGAGGCCGGCCGCCCCGGATGGGGACCGGCCGGAGGACGCTATTCGTCGTCGACGGGGCGCACCTGGCGCTGGCGGTAGTAGCCGCAGTAGGCGCAGACGCGGTGGGGGGCCTTGGGCTCCCCGCACTGCGGGCAGGCCCCGGCGGTGGCCGCGGTGAGGGCGTCGTGCGTCCGGCGCTTGCGGCCGCGCTGCTTCGAATGGCGACGTTTCGGATTAGGCATCGTCGTTGTTCCGGTCGGTGATGAGCGCCTTCAGGCCGGCCAGCCGTGGGTCCTCCCAACGGACGTCGCAGCCGCAGGTCTCGGCGTTCAGGTTCGTGCCGCACTGCGGGCAGAGCCCCTTGCAGTCCGGCCGGCAGAGCGGCTTCATCGGGAGCGCCAGGTAACACTGCTCCTCGACGAGCTGCACCAGGTCGATCGTCTCGTCGCGATAGAACACGGCGGTCAGATCGTCGTCCGCGAGCTCGTGCTCCCCGGTGTCCTCGCCCTCGGCCTGCGGCAGGTACCGCAGGTCGAACGACGCGTCGACCTCGAAGGCAAAGGGCTCGAGGCACCGGCTGCACCCGAGCTCCAGGCTGGCCCGGACCCGCCCCACGAGGCGGTACCGGTGCCCGTCCTTGTGGACCACCAGCCGGAGGTCCACGGGAGCCGTGACCCGGAACGCGTTGTCCCGGCCCTCGAAGGCCTCCGGGGCAATCGTCCGGTCGGCGCGTGTTTCCGCCTGCCGGATGTGGGTCAGATCGAGCAGCATGGCACATCCGTACCCCCGCGAAATTCCGCGAAAGTACGAAAGGGCATTATATCACGGGGTTCCGGCGCCCTCGCCGCCTGCCGCCGGGGCCGGCCTGAGACATGGCCAACAGCGGACCGGCCCGGTCCACCGGCGAGAAGACGAGGTTATCCGCGGATGCACGCGGATGAACGCGAATGGCGCCTCTGAGGGATGCCGGCTGCACCGGAGGTGCAGTCGTGGTGCGGGGCCAGGCCTCAGACAAGACCGGCCCGCGGAGGATTTCCAGGTCTTGTCTGAGGCCTGGCCCCGCGCCACGGACCGCGCCGCCCTGCGGCGCGGCCGGCATCACGGGCACCGCGCCTACACCGTGCTTCGCCCGTACGCCTGTCACACAGCAGGGCTTGCGGACCGTGGCAAGGCGCATCCGCGTTCATCCGCGTTCATCCGCGGATAGTTCCCCGTGATCACCCGTCGACACGCGTGTGTCGCCGGTGCGCCGCGCTGGGGACCCGAAGCCGCAACCTACCCCGGCACATCTGTGCCATCTGTGGCTCAGTCCGCCGCGCGGACCTCGACCCAGGGTTTCGGGATGAAGAGCTGCTCGAAGAGCCGGACGGCGTACCGATCGGTCATGCCGGCGATGAAGTCGAGGCACGCGACGTCGAGGCCTTCCGCGTCGATGGTGCGGCGGTCGAGGAACTCGTCCGGCTGCTCACGCACCTTCTCCCACAGCCCGCCGAGGATGCCCCGGGCCTTGCCGAACTCGGCCGTCGCAATCTGGTTCTCGTAGACGGCGTCGAACAGGAAGCTGCGGAGCGCCAGCGTGCCCTGCAGCATCGTCTCGCTCATCCGGATCTCGGTGAGTCCCCCGGCCAGGGTCTGCTCCACCACGTCGGTGACCATCCGCCCGATGCGTTCCGAGGAACCACCGCCGAGGATCCCGACCGTCTCCCGCGGGAGGTCGGCCTCCCGCAGCACCCCTGCCCGCACCGCGTCGTCCACGTCGTGGTTGACGTAGGCGATGATGTCGGCCACACGCGCGACCTGCCCCTCGATGGTGCTCGCCCGGTGCTCGGGAGGCGCCCCCACGGGCAGGCCGTGTTTGCCCTTCGAGTGCCGGGCGATGCCGTCGCGGACTTCCCAGCTCAGGTTCAGCCCCGCACGGTCGTGCTCGAGCACGTCGACGATCCGCAGGCTCTGCTCGTAGTGGTTGAAGCCGCCGGGCACGAGATCCGTGAGCACCCGCTCGCCAGCGTGTCCGAACGGGGTGTGGCCGAGATCGTGCCCGAGCGCGATGGCCTCCGTCAGCTCCTCGTGCAGCCGCAGCACCTTCGCGATCGTCCGCGCGATCTGCGAGACCTCGAGCGTGTGCGTGAGGCGGGTGCGGTAGTGATCGCCCGCCGGCGAGAAGAAGACCTGCGTCTTGTGCTTCAGCCGCCGGAACGCCTTCGTATGGATGATTCGATCGCGATCGCGCTGGAAGGCGGGGCGGATGGGATCCTCGGCCTCGCTCCGCAGGCGCCCGCGGCTGTCGGCGCTCTTCGCCGCCGCCGGTGCCAGCCACTCGCGTTCGCGCTGCTCCAGTTGCTCCCGGATCGTCACCACAACTCCTCGAGAAAGCTCGTGCCATGCGCCAGCGGCCCCACGCCGTAGGCTTGCGCCAGTGTCTGCCCCAGGTCCGCGAAGGTGGCTCGCGTGCCGAGGTCGACACCGGGCCGCGTGCCCGCCCCCGTGACAAGCAGCGGCACGTGCTCCCGCGAGTGATCGGTGCTCGGCGTCGTCGGGTCGTTGCCGTGATCGGCGGTCACGACCAGCAGGTCACCCGGGCCGAGACACGGCAGCAACGCGGCCAGGCGCCGGTCGAAGCGTTCGAGGTTCGCCGCGTAGCCCTCGGGATCGTTGCGGTGGCCGTACTGGGCGTCGAAATCGACGAGGTTGGCGAAGATGAGGCCCTCGGTCCCCTCCCGCACCAACGCCTCGACGCGGTCCATCCCATCGTCGTCGCTGACCGTGGGATGCGAGGCCGTCACGCCGCGGCCCGCGAACAGGTCGCTCACCTTGCCCACCGACGTCACGGCAATCCCCGCGGCCGTGAGCCGGTCGAGCAGGGTTTCGCTCACGGGCGGCATCGCGTAGTCGTGGCGGTGGGCCGTGCGCCGGAACGCGCCGGGGACGCCGATGAAGGGCCGCGCGATCACGCGGCCCAGGCCGAGCCCCTCGACCGCCAGCTCGTACGCGACGTGACACCAGTCATAGAGCGTGGGCACGGGGACCACGTCCTCGTGCGCGGCGATCTGGAAGACGCTGTCGGCCGACGTGTAGACGATCGGCGAGCCCGTCTGGAGATGCCGTGGCCCCAGTTCCTCGATGATGGCGGTGCCCGATGCGACGACGTTGCCCAGGCTGGGGCGCCCGATTCGTGCCTCGAACCGGGCCATGAGGTCCGCGGGGAACCCCGTGGGATAGGTCGGGAACGGGCGATCGAGCACGACGCCCATCATCTCCCAGTGCCCGGTGACCGAGTCCTTGCCGGCGGACCGTTCGGCCATGCGCCCGGTCGCGCCCGACGGCGTCACCGTGCCCGCGGGCCCGAGCGGCACGAGCCGCCCGAGGCCGAGCGACGCCAGCGCCGGCACGGTGATCGGGCGAAGCCGCAGCAGGTTGCCGAGCGTGTTGCTGCCTTCGTCTCCGTACCGCGCGGCGTCGGGGAGTTCCCCGATGCCGACACTGTCGAGGACGATGACGATGGCGCGTCTGAAGGCGGTCACGGGCGGACGCCGCGGCAGGGCCGGCGTGGCCCAGGGGGCACGCCGGCGCCACGACAACTCTTACGGATGGTGCGACGAGAAGTAGTTCGGCACGCTGCGCGGCGTGCGGATGGTGGCAATCGCGTGCTTGAAGATCAGGTGATCCTGTCCCTCGTGCTCGACGATGAGCGCGAACCGATCGAAGTTCTTGATGCGCGCCTCGAACTGGCGGCCATCCAGGAGATGGATCACGACCGGGAGCTTCTCGCGCCGGGCGTAGTTGAGAAAGACGTCCTGGATGTTCGGCGCGCCCGTCTTGGTATCAGCCATGTGCGACAGGTCTCCCGTGCGGCAACAGGCCCCGTTCAGCCAGATGGCGAAAGACTCTGGCTTGCACAACCGGCGCTTCGCCGGGGCCGTCAAACCACACTAGATTAGGCTCTTTGCGGAACCAGATCAACTGGCGCCGGGCGTACCGGCGGTTCTCCTGCACGATGAGATGGCGTGTCTCGTCGAGCCCGCGCACGCCGTGCAGGTGCTCCAGCGCCTGCCGGTACACCAGGCCGCCGAAGGGGCGCGCCTCCGGGGACAGCCCCGCCGCGAGCAGGCCACGGATCTCGTCGAGCAGGCCGCTCTCGAACTGGAGGTCGACGCGCCGCGCCAGCCGCGGCTCCAGCGCGGCCGTGGGCATGCGGATGGCCAGCGCCTCGACCGTCACGTCCGCCCCCAGGGGCGACACCGTCTCGGCGAAGTGGGCCGTGAGCGGCCGGCCGGTCAGGAAGAAGACCTCCAGCGCCCGCACGAGCCGCTTGAGGTCGCGCGGCTGGATCCGGGCCGCCGACGCCGCATCGACGCGCCGCACCATCCGCCACAGGAACCCGACCCCGCGGCGCGCCGCGACGGCCTCGAGCCGCGCGCGCAGCGCGGCGTCCTTGCCGGGTCCCGGGAACAGCCCCCGCGTGAGCGCCCGGAAGTAGAACCCCGTGCCGCCGACGAGCACCGGCAGCCGGCCCCGCCCGAGGATGTCCCGCACCACGCGGGCGGCATCGCGGCCGAAGTCCGCCGCGGAGTACTCCGCGGTGGGGTCGGCGATGTCGATGAGGTGATGGGGAATGCCGCGGCGTTCGGCGACAGGCACCTTGTCGGTGCCGATGTCGAAGCCCCGGTAGACGGCAGTCGAGTCGCAGTTGACGATCTCGCCGCCCGCGGCCTCGGCAATCGCCAGCCCGAGTGCGCTCTTCCCCGTCGCGGTCGGCCCGAGCACGGCGACGAGCCGGCCGCTCACCAGGTCCGCCACAGGGCCCACGCCGCCAGCGCGCTCGCCAGGAGGAGCAGCCCGAGCTGCTGGGACCGGGTCGGCGCCGCCATTACCGCCCGTCCGGACTCTCGTTGTAGTAGAAGGTCACCGTGAAGAACGCCTTCTCGTCCGGGTACTCCGGCGGGAGGGGCTCGGTGGGATCCGACGCGGCGAGCGCGTTGAACGCCGCCGTGTTGAAGGAGTCGACGTCGGCGGGCCCCACCACGCTCAGGTCGGTGATGCGGCCGTTCTTGTGCACGTTGAAGGTGAGCACGACCTTGCCGCGCATCGCCATCGCGGCGTACGGGATGAACCAGTTGCGCCGGACCTGGGCGATGAAGCGCCGGACCCAGGGCCCGAACTCGACACCCTTGGTGTCGAACTGAAGGGGCCCGAGGTCCTGCACCGCGCCCTGGGGATTCCCGAACGACTCCTTGTCGATGTACTGCTGCAGGTTCTTCAGCGCGTCGCCAAGCGAGCCCCCCGCCTGCTGGCGCTGCTGCGCGGCGGGCTGGGCCGGCTGCGGCGGACGCTCGAGCGCCGTCGACGTCGATTCCGAGGGCAGCTCCGGCTGGCGCTCCGCCTGCTCCGCCTCGGCGCCGGGGCGCTCGGGGGCCGGCTCGGGCGCGGGACCACGCCCGCGCGCCCGCACGTCCGGCGCGGCCTCGACACGATTCGTGCTGTTGCCTTCGGCGTACGGCAGGGGGTTCGACGCGTCGGGGCGCGGCGGCGCGGGCGCGCGGGCCACCCGGTCCTTGTCCGATGCCTCGGCCTGCGGCTTCGGCTGCTCCGCCTCGAGATCCACCTGCGGCGCAACATAGACGAACCGCGGCCGCTCGCGCTCGGCCTGGACGACCTGCGCCTCCTGCGGCTGGCGGGCCGGCAACAGCCCCAGCTCGGGCAGGATCAGGGCCAGCGTGAGCAGCAGGGCGTGCACGACGACCGACAGCAGGACGCCGTCGCGACGCGTCAGCCTGCCGCCGACGGGCTCGACCGTCTCGTAGCGGTCGTCGAAGTCGAAGTACATCAGTGGTTTACAGAATTATACACCGGGCGGCGACGGCCCGGCGAGGCAGGCGGCGCGCGTCACGGCCTTTCGGCACTATAGAGATAGACGATCCCCAGCGTTAATGGCTGGCTCTTCACTTTGTTAAATCCTGCCCCGCGGAGGATCTGCGCGAAGCCCTCGCCCCACGGGAACGCCTCCACCGACTGCGGCAGGTACGAGTACGCCGCCGAATGGCGGGACACCGTACGGCCGATCCGCGGCAGGACGTGGTTGAAATACCAGAGGTACAGCGGCCGGACCGCGGGCAGCACGGGCAACCCGAACTCGAGGATCGCCAGGCGGCCCCCGGGACGCAACACGCGGAACAGCTCCCGGCACGCGAGCTCGGGCTGCTGGACGTTCCGGATGCCGAACGCAATCGTCACGGCGTCGACCGAGCCATCGGCGGCCGGCAGCGAGGCCGCATCGCCGCGGACGAGCCGCACCCGGGACTGCAGCCCCCTCGCCGCCACCTTGCCGAGGCCCTGCGCGAGCATCGCCCCGGCGAAGTCCACGCCCACGACGGCCCCTGCTCCCCGGCGCGCGCCGGCAATCGCCACGTCGGCCGTGCCCGTGCAGACGTCGAGCAGCCGCGACTGCGGCGTCAATCCCAGCGTGCGGATCGCGCGCCAGCGCCAGTAGCGATCCATGCCGCCGGACAACACGGTGTTCAGCAGGTCGTACCGTCCGGCGATCTCGTCGAACATCCCCGAGATCCGGGTCGGGGCCTTGTCGAGCGACACCTCGCCGCCCGCCCGGCCTTCCGTGCCGCTTCGCCTATCCGACATAGATGGCCGCCGCCGTCGTGAGGAAGTAGAGGATGCCCACGTATCCGTTCATGTCGAACGCCTGCTTCACGCGCGAGAGATCATCCCGCGAGACCAGCGACTGCTCGTACACGAGCAGCGCCGCGACCAGCCCGACCCCCGCGAGATAGATCGGGCCGAGCGGCGTGATCCACGCGAGCGAGGCCATGGCGGCCACCGTGCCCACGTGCATCGCCCGCGAGATCCAGAGCGACTGCTGCACGCCGAAGCGGACGGGAATCGACCGCAGCCCGTGCGCCCGATCGAAGTCCAGGTCCTGGCACGCATACAGGATGTCGAAGCCCCCCACCCACAGGCCGATGGCCAGGCCCAGCAGCCAGGGCTCCCAGCCCCCGCGTCCCCCCGCCGCCAGCCAGCCGCCCACCGGCGCCACCGCCATGGCCAGTCCCAGGAAGACCTGCGTGTACGTCGTGTAGCGTTTGGCCAGCGAGTACCAGAACACAATCGCCAGCGCCACCGGCGACAGCGCGGCGCACAGCGGACTCAGTTGCCATGACGCGATGACGAACACGGCCGAGGCGGCCAGGACGAACAGCACCGCCTCGGTGCGGGTCATGGCGCCGCGTGGCAGCTCGCGATTGGCCGTACGCGGATTGAGCGCGTCGAACCGCGCATCCACGAGCCGGTTGAACCCCATCGCCGCGCTGCGGGCCGCCGCCATCGCCACGAGAATCCAGATCACCTGGTGCCAGCCCACCGGCCGCTGCATGGCCGCGAGCAACGCACCCGTCAGCGCGAACGGCAACGCGAAGACGGTGTGGGAGATGCGGACGAACGACAGATAGGTGGATACGCGCATCTGGTGATCTTGTGATCTCGTGATCTGGTGATCTGATCTCGCGATCGAACGATTCGGGAATCTATCAGGTGATCTATCGGGTGATCCTGTCAGCTCGCCATCTGCTGATCAGCCGATGGTTCCGCGCCTTCCGTGTTCCCCGCGTCCTCAGTGTCTTCAGTGTGTTCAGTGTGTTCAGTGTCGTCAGTGTCTTCAGTGTGTTCAGTGTGCTCAGTGTCTTCAGTGTTTCGCCGGGGCGAGCCGCCCGTCACACCGCATCCACGACATCCACCGCCCACGCCACGTCCCCCGCCTGCACCTTCGTGACGAGGTGCTCCTCGACGTCCCGAACGCCGGCGGGCACGCGGACCGCGAGGATGTCCGCCACCTTGCCAGGTGCGAGGGTGCCATGCGAGTCACCGAAGCCGAGCGCCTCCGCGCCGACGCGCGTCGCGCTCTCGAGCAGGCGCGATGCCGGCACCTGCGGGGCCAGCCAGCGCATCACCTTCAGCTCCTCGAAGAGGTTCAGGTCGGCGACGCTCGCCAGGCTGTCGGTGCCCACCGCCACCGGCACGCCGGCCTCGTAGAACGCCGCCACGGCGGGCATGCCCACGCCCACCCACTGGTTGCTGCGCGGGCAGGTCACGAGCGGGGCGCCGATGGCGGCCAGCCGATCGAGAGCCGGGCGCTGCAGGTGCACGCCGTGGACGACCAGCGTCCGGGCATCCAGGATCCCGAGGCGGTCCAGGTACTCGACGGGACCGAGCCCCGGCGGCGTCCAGTCCTCCCGCCACGCGCCAATCCACCGCAGCATCGACGGCCACGGCCCGGTCCCGGCGTGGAGCATCTCGATCTCCTCCGGCGACTCGCCGACGTGAATCGACGTGATCGGCAGCCCGGAGCGATCCACCGCGGCCCGGATGGCCTGGAACAGCTCGGCCGAGACCGAGTACGGCGCATGCGGCGCGATCGTCACCCGCACGCCGGGGGGCGGCACGACGGCGGCGCGCGAGGCAGCCGCCTGCTCCACGGGCGCCGCGTCCATGGCCTTGAAGCCCAGGATCTCGTGGAACACCAGGGCCTGCAGGCCGGCGTCGGCAATCGCGTCGAGCGCGGCCAGCGAGTTCGACACGTCGCCTACGAGCGCGGTGCCATATGCGCGCGCCTCGCGCGCGGCGGCGGCCGCGGCACTTGTGACGGTGTCGTCACCGGGACGTTCGATGCGGCCACCACGCGCGGCGAACAGCTGCTTGATCCAGCCGGTGAACGTCGCGGCGGGCGGCACGCGGTCTCGCAGCCAGGACAGTTCCAGGTGGGTATGGGCGTTGACGAGACCGGGGAGCAGGGCGACGTCCCCGAGATCCACCGCCGGGCCGGCGCCGGCCGGAAGCGCCTCGTCCGCGCCGCCGGCCGCCACGATGCGGCCACGATCGGTGGCGACCCACCCACGTGCGAGAGGCGGGCGGCCGATGGGCAGCACCCAGGCGGCCCGCAGGAGCATCATGCCACGGGGCTCGGCGGTGTGCCGCGCTGGCGCTTGCCCGACGCGCTGCGGGCCGGATAGTTGCGCAGTTCCTCGGGCACGGAGGTGTCGCCGTCGGCCCGCGCGGTGGCCAGCTGCATCGTCCGCGGGATCTCGCGCTCCTGGAACGCCGGGACACCGAGGATGTCGTAGTGCATGTTGCGACGGCGCGGCACGAAGCCGGCGTCCTCGACGTTGCGCACGATCTCCACTTCGTCCATGCAGTAGCTCGCGCCAGCCGCGCGCACCACGTTCTCCTCGATCATGACGCTGCCCATGTCGTTGGCGCCGAACGCGAGGCTGAGCTGCCCCACCTTCCCGCCCTGCGTCACCCACGAGGCCTGCAGGTTGTCGAAGTTGTCCAGCACCAGACGGGCCAGCGCCAGCGTCCGCAGGTACTCGACCCCGGTCGCCTCGGCGCCCCCGCGCTCGGTGTGCTCGGGCTGGTAGCTCCAGGCGATGAACGCCGTGAAGCCGCCGGTTTCGTCCTGCAGCGCCCGGAGGCGCAGCATGTGCTCGAGCCGCTCCTCCATCGTCTCCACCGTGCCGTACATCATGGTGGCGGTGGTCCGGAGGCCCGCCAGGTGCGCATGGCGCATGACGTCGAGCCACTCGTCCGCCGACGCCTTGTTGTAGCAGTTCAGGAGCTTCCGCACGCGGTCGACGAGGATCTCGGCCCCGCCCCCCGGGATGCTGTCGAGCCCGGCGTCCACGAGCTGCCGGATCACCGCGTCGATCGGCAGGCGCGCCATGCGCGCGATGTGGAGCACCTCGGGCGGCGACAGCGCGTGCAGCCGGAACTCGGGGAACCGCGCCTTCACGGCCGTGAACAGGTCGACGTACCAGGCGAGCGGCAGGTCGGGGTTGTGGCCGCCCTGGAGCAGGAGCTGGCCCCCGCCGAGTGCGATGGTCTCCTCGATCTTGGCGAAGATCTCGTCGAAGCCGAGCACGTAGCCTTCGCCGTGCCCGACCGGGCGATAGAACGCGCAGAAGTTGCAGCGCGCCACGCACACGTTCGTGTAGTTGACGTTCCGGTCGATGATGTACGTGACGACGCCCTCGGGGTGCTTGCGGCGGCGCACGAGATCGGCCATCCGGCCGAGCCAGAGCGTCGGCGCCTCGCGATAGAGGAACAGGGCCTCGTCGGCGGCCAGCCGGCCGCCCGTCTCGATCCGGTGCTGCAGGGCGTCGAGGGTCATCGGCACGTCAGGATAGGGGTCACGCGTAGAACCGGAGAGGGCGCAGTCCGGGAATCAACCCGTGCTCCGCCGCCAGGGCGTGGAAGCGCCGGAGCCCTTCCACCTCGGCCTCACCGAGGGCGTATTTCAGATTATCACGCAGGTACGCCGCGATCCGGGGGGTCCGGGCCGCGTCGCCCCCGCTGGCCTCCCGGGCGATCGCGTCGATCGCGCCCAACCCGGCGTCCCGCGCGGCCTGCAGGGCTGCGACATGGTCCGGGGTCGCCGCGCCCGCCCGGCCGGTCCAGACCGCATAGACGAACGGCAGCCCCGTCATCTCGCGCCAGGCCGCCCCCAGGTCCACCTTGGTCACGCCGTGGGCGGCCGGGTCGAGCCAGAGGGCGTTGTCGCCAATCACCAGGGCCGCGTCGGCGCGATCGAGCATGGCATCGAGGCGGGGCTCGGCCGGCGTGAACCGCGGGGCGATGCCCCAGTGCCGCGCACACAGGATGCGCGTGAGCGCCACGGACGTGCGGGAGCTGATGTCGAGCGCGAGGGTACGGATCCCGGTCAGGGGAACCCGGCTGAAGAGGGCCACCGAGTCGATGGGGCCGTCCGAGCCGATTGCCACGCCAGGCACGATCTGGTACTCGCCCCGCTGGTATTCGATCGCAGGAATCAGCCCGATGTCCACGAGCCCGTCGTGCAGCAGCGTCGCGCACTGCGCGGGCACGTCGAACCGGACGTCGAACAGGTCGGCGCGCTGGTCGAGGCCGTACACGAGCGGCTTCGTGTTCAGGTAGCTCACCGCCCCGAGACGCACCCGGCTCATGCGCGGACCTGTCGATCGAGCTCGCCCGGCGTCAACCCCGCGGCGCGGACGTTCCGCTCGACCTCTTCGGCGCTGGCCCGGCGACGGCCGAGCGCCGGGTCGTCCGTCGCGTGAACGGTGTCGAGGTGATCGGCGCCGAACGTCAGGGCCACCTGGGCCAGCTTCGGGCCGTAGAGGTCCCAGTCGACGCTCACGTACGGGAGCCGATCGCCGGCGAGGTGGGCCAGGGCCAGGCGCGCGAGGGCGACGAGCCGTAGATCCTCGTAGCCGGTCGTCGGCACGTCGGTCGCTGGCTCGGCCGGCAGCGGCGCGAACAGCTCGACGCTGCCCCGCGACTCGATGGCGTCCCGGACCGCGCCCAGCACCTCGAGGCGCCGGGCGCCGAGCGGCAGGCGGACCGCGAGACGCCGGCCCGCCAGGCCAGCGCGCCGCACCTGGTCGAGCGCGGCGCCCACGTCCCCGACCCGGTCGGCCTCGACGGCCACGAGGTCGGTGAGGCCTGCCTCCGCGAAACCGCCGAAGAGCGCGTCGAGCTCACCCCAGCCGCCCGCCGCGCGATCGGCCAGCTCCGCGAACGCGAAGCCCGTGACCGCACGGGCCGGCCCCGCGGCCTGCCGCGCGAGACGCACGGCTTCGAGCGCCAGCTCGCGCGTCTCGGGCAGCGTGCTGAGCCGGATCTCCGACGCGACGTCCGGCGCCGGCGACGACTGCGTCAGCGCCACCGGGGACATGACGTGGACCCGGCGGTAGAACACCGCGCCATCACGCTGCCGGCGGCACACGTCGGCCGCCGCCATGCCGAGGGAGAGGATGTCCGCGTTGAGCGCCTCGGCGAGCTGATCCGCCTCGAGCCGTTCTCCCGCCGCGGCGCGGGCCGTGATGTCGTCCTTCATGGGCAGCGATTACCAGATTCGATCGTTGTTATCAGCCACGGCGAGCACAGGCCACAGATGGCACAGATAGCACAGATGCACGGATGCGGAACGGATGCACAGATGGCTCACGCGTTGACCTGTGCCCTCGTCCGCGGTCCTTGACCGTGCCCGCGGGGCTGCGCCACAACCGTGCGCCCATCGTCGGCAGGTCCCGCATCTGTGCATCCCCCGTCATCTGTGCATCTGTGTTTCCCCTGACCGCTGTGCCACCTGTGCCATCTGTGGCCCGTCAATCCCGGCCGAGGCTCTCGGCCATCCGGGCCGCGATACGCTGGGCCAGTTCGAGCGCCCGCCGCCCGTGGTCGATGGGCACCGCCGGGGCGCGCCCCTCGCGGATCGCCCCGATGAAGTCCTCGAGCTCCCGTTTGAGCGGCTCGTCATGCGGCACGTCCATCTTGCCACCTTCGATGGCCGGCATCGCGCCCGGGACGCGGACGAGCCGCCACGTCTCCACCTCCTGGGCCGCATAGTCGATCGACAGGTACGCGTCCTTCTGGAAGAACCGCAGCTTGCGCACGCGGTCGCGGCTGATCCGGCTGGCCGTCAGGTTCGCGATGCAGCCGCCCGCGAACCGCAGGCGCACGTTGGCGATGTCCACCCGCGGCGTGAGCACCGGCACGCCGACCGCCTCGATGGTGTCGACGTCCTCGCCGACCAGGTCGAGCACGAGGTCGAGGTCGTGAATCATCAGGTCGAAGACGACGTCGATGTCGAGGCTGCGGTCGGGAAAGGTCCCGAGCCGGTGGCCCTCGATGAAGCGGGGGCCGTTGATGAGCGGCCGCGCCGCGATCACGGCGGGGTTGAACCGTTCGGTGTGGCCCGCGGCCGCGACGATGCCGGCCGCCCGCGCCGCCGCCACCAGGCGGTCGGCCTCCCCCACCGTGCGTGTCAGCGGCTTCTCGATCAGCACGTGCACACCGCGCTCGATCAGGGGCAGGGCGACCTCGGCGTGCGTCTCCGTGGGCGTCGCGATTGTCACGGCGTCGACGGCGCCAAGCGCCTGCCAGTCGGCCACGCCGACCGTGCCGAACTCCGCGGCGACCTCGGCCGCACGCTCCCGTCGCGCGTCCGCCACGCCGACGAGTGTCACACCGTCCATGCCGGCCAGCAGGCGCGCATGATGCCGCCCGAGATGGCCCACGCCGATGACGCCAACCCTCACTGTGCCCTCCCCACGACCGCGATCCCGGCGGCGTCCGCCGCCTCGATCATGCGGTCCCCGTCGAGCAGCAGCGTCCGGCCGGCGTCCACTGACAGCAGCGTCGCACCCGCCGCCTCCATGGCCCGGACCGTGGGCACGCCCACGACCGGCACGTCGAACCGCATGTCCTGCCCCGGCTTCGCCACCTTGATCACCGCGACGCCGGCGCCCGCGAGGCGTCCGGCGCGCCCGATGGTCTCGTCCGTGCCCTCCATCGCCTCCACCGCGACGACGGCCAGGTCCTTCACGCAGACCGTCTGGCCGATGTCCAGGCCCGCGATGGCATCCGCCATCCGGTACCCGAAGGCCGCATCGGCCTCCTCGCCCGCCGTGGGGCCTCGCTTCGACAGCACGCCGGCACGCGCCAGGAGCGGCGCGAGCAGCGCGGTGGAGTCCAGCAGCTCGACCCCGTGCTCGCGCATCACGTCCGCGACCGCGGCGATCAGCGCGTCGGTGTTCCGGGCCTTGAGCCGCGTGAACACCTTGAGCATCGTCAAGTCGGGTACGACGCCGCCGAAGATCTTCGTGTGCTTGACCTGTCCGGCCATGACCGCGTGGGTGCAGCCCGCCCGCTCGAGGGCGTCGAGACAGGCACCGAGCTGGCCCAGCGAGACCCAGTGGACCGGCGCGGCCGGGGCGGCCTGCGCCGCGGCCTCGAGGTCAGGCCCGGCCTCCCCCTTCACCGCGACGATCGTGACCTGGTGCCCCTGGGCGCGCGCCGCGTCGAGCACCAGGAACGGGAAGCGCCCGTTGCCGGCGATCAGTCCGAGCTTCATCAGTCGTCCGGCGAGCCGTTCTCGCTCCTCCGCCCACGCCGCAGGATGACCCCACGCGGTGCGGAGCGGATGAACTCCACGAGGTAGGCCACGTCCGGGGCGCCGAGCGACGGATCGCGCTCGATGCGCTCGAGGGCCTGGCTCGTGTTGAGCTTCGACTGCATCAGGTAGCGGAAGGCGCGCCTGACCTGTGCGACGGTGTCGGTCGCGAAGCCGCGCCGCACGAGGCCGATGGTGTTGACGCCGAAGATGCGCGCGGGGCGGCTGCCCACCGTGCGGGCGAACGGCAAGGCATCCTTCGTCACGACCGAGTAGCCGCCAATGAAGGCGTGGCGGCCCACCCGGCAGAACTGGTGCACGGCCGACCCGGCGCTGATGTTCGCGTGGTCCTCGACGGTCACGTGGCCGCCGAGCGTGGCGTGTGGCCCGAAGATCGTGCCGCTGCCCACATGGCAGTCGTGCGCGACGTGCACGTAGCCCATGAACAGGTTGCCGTCGCCAATCGTCGTGCGGCCGCCGCCGCCAGCGGTGCCCCGATGGATCGTCACGCACTCGCGGAAGATGTTGCGGTCGCCGACGACGAGCTCGGTCGGCTCCCCCTGGTACTTCAGGTCCTGCGGCGCCAGGCCCACCGACGCGAACGGGAACACCTGGTTGCCGTCGCCCATCGTCGTGTGCCCGTCGATGACCGCATGGGCGTGGATGTGGCAGCCGCGCCCGAGCCGCACGTGGGGCCCCACCACCGCGAAGGCGCCCACCACCGTCCCGGCGCCGAGCACGGCGTCCGGGTGCACACGCGCCAGCGGGTCCACCTGCACCCCGTCCGTGCGGACGACCAGCACGAGCTCCGCCTCGGCCACGACCTGGCCGTCGACGTCGGCGACGGCCCGCGCGCGCACGATGGGGGCGGTCTCGCGCTCCAGCTCGACCTCCAGGCGCAGGCGGTCACCCGGCCCGACCTGGCGACGGAACTTGGCGCGATCGACACCGCGCAGGGCCACCCGGTCGGCCGGCCCGACGTCGTCCCGCTCCAGCAGGAGGATGGTCGCCACCTGGGTCAGCGCCTCGATCATCAGGACGCCAGGCATCAGCGGCGTGCCCGGGAAGTGGCCGAGGAAGAACTCCTCGTTCACCGTGACGTTCTTGACCGCGACGATCCGGCGCCCGCGGTCGTGCTCGGCGACGGCGTCGATCAGGGTGCCGGGATAGCGGCAGGCGAGGCGGTCGAGGACTGTTGGGGTCGAGGAAGGCGGCACGATGGTTCGGGATCCGGAGCGAAGTGACAGCGTCCCTGTACGGGACGGCGCCGGCACCCGCCCCTCCGGAAGGGCCGGATGCCGGCTCATTCTACCGCGACGGCCGGTCGCGGCCTACTGCTTCTGCTGGGCGTCGAGCCGCTTGATGACGTCCTCGGAGATGTCCAGCCCCGTGTCGGCCCAGACCAGGCCGGAGTCAGGCCCGTTGAACACGAAGTGGAGGCCCTTCTCCTCGGCGACCGCGGCCAGCACGGGCTCCATGCGGACCCGGAACTCCTCCTGCAGCTGCTGGGTGAGCTCCTGGATCTCCGCCTGCGCGTCCTGCGTGGAGCGCTGGAGGTCGACCTGGGCGCGCTCGATCTGCTTCTGCAGGTCGGCGGCGGCCGCCGGGCTGAGCACGCCGGCCTCCTTCTCGAGGCGCTGCTGCAGCGCCTGGAGCGCCTGGTTCTGCTTGTTCAGGTCCGCGGTCTTCTGCTGCTGGAGCGCCTGGATCTTCGTCGTGGCGGCGCGGCCGGCCACCGATTCGTTGGCGATCCGCTGCAGCACCACGAACGCGACCTTCGCCCCTTCCGGGAACGGCCGCGGCGCGGGCGCTGGCGCCTGGGCAGCGGGCGCCGCCGGCGGGGTTGCCGGGGGCTGCGCCGGCGTCTGCGGGGTCTGCGCGAACACGGGGGCACCGGCCAGCATCAGGCTGAACACGGCGGCGACAGCGAAACCTCTCATTACCGTACGTCCTTTCGTGGGTGACGCAACCTAACGATGTTACACCAGAGTCCCGGCCCGGCCGTCGTCACGGGTGGACGACCGTGACTTCGTAGTCGACCGGTCCGGTCAGCTGGCCGACGTCATACACGCGAATGCACAGCTGCCCCGACGTGCCCACCGTGCCGGTGATCACCGAGGTCTGCACCGCGGCATCGTTCGTGAGGATGAGCTGGCAGGTGCTGCCGCTCCACGTGCCCATGGCGAACCCGACGACGTCGCCGGTGTCCGGGCCGACGGCGGTGAGCGTGGCCTGCGCGGAGCCGCCCGACTGCGTCGCGAACCGGTGGGTCATCGCGCCGTTGACGGTCAGCGTGCCGCTGAAGGTCTCGGTGACGGTCGTCGGCGTGGGCTGGGTCGGCGTGACCGGCGTGTCGTCGCCGCAGCCGACGGTGATCAGGGTGGCCGCGGCAAGCGCCAGCAGGCCGAGTGTCGGACGGTACATAGGTCTCCTCAGGGACCGGCCTCCCGGCCCCCCCGCCACAACGGCCGCCCCGGGGCGGCCGGTCAACGCACGACCGGGCCCGCGCACTAGAACGTGGACCCCACCGCGAACCGGAACGTGAAGGCCTTCGAGGGCCGCAGGCTGTTGTCGAGCACGCCGCCCCGCTGCGGGTTCCACGCGAAGATCAGCCGGAACGGCACGTTCAGCACCGGCATGAAGAACCGCACCTCGGCACCGGTCGACGTCTTGAACGCCGATCGCTGGCCCGTGATCTGCGTCTGGATCTCCCCCGCGTCGGGATCGGTCAGGCTGACGCCCTGGAACGGGTCGCTCAGCAGCGGCGGTTCCGGGAGGATCGGCTCGACGATGTCTTCCTTCCACGCGAAGTTCTGGCCGCGATCGCGGACCTGCCCGGCGTCGTAGAAGAGCACGAGCCGCACCGGCCCGGCGATCGAAATCAGGTACTCGGCATTGAACAGCAGGCTCTTGTTGCCGCCCAGCACGAGGTTGTTCACCGGCGAGCGGGGGCCGACCGAGCGGATGTCGAAGCCGCGAATGCTGTACTCGCCGCCCAGGAACAGCTGCTCGAAGATCGGGAGCGCGTCGGTATCGCCGTAGGGCCGGACGTACTGGGCCTGCACGCGGAAGCCGACCGAGGTCCGGCGCGTGTGCTGGAAGAACGCGGTGAACTCCGCCAGCGGCTTGATGAAGCTGGTGTTGCCGCCGAGGCCCGCGATGTCGGTCGACAGGTTCAGGCGCTTCCCCGTGTTCGGGAAGATCGGGTTGTCGACGGTGTTGAAGACGAAGCTTGGCGTGATCTTGCTGATCGTCCGCTTGCCGCCCTGCTCGTTGAGCAGCAGCGAGTCCTGCAGGAACGGGTTGTTCGCCAGCAGCACCGGGTCCCGGTACAGCTCGTTGAGGTCGGTGACCTTCACCTGCTCGTAGCTGTAGCTGAAGAACATGCGCGAGAAGTCGGCGACCTGGAAGCCCGTGAGGATGTCGCCGCCGGCCGACTTCTGCGTGAACTGCCCGATGTACTGCAGGGTGCGCTTGTAGAGGTTGATGCCGCCGGTGATGTTCCGATCGAACAGGAACGGCTCGGTGAACCCGAGCTGGTAGTTCTCGGCCCGCGACCCGGCCTGCAGCGACAGCGTCAGTGACTCGCCGCGCCCCATGAAGTTCGAGGTCTGGAACGCGAGCTGCCCGAAGAAGCCCTCGAACTGCGAGACGCCCGCGCCGAACGTCAGCTGGTTGCGGTTCTGCTCCTCGAGCTTGAGCGTGACGTCGACGTTGTTCGCCTTGTCGGGCGACTTCTCGACGTTGATGTCGCTCGTGCCCTCGAGGTTCTTGAAGTACCCGAGCTGGTTCAGCCGCCGGATGCTGTACTTCAGCGCCTCGGTGTTGAAGACGCCGCCCTCGACGAGCCGCATCTCGCGGCGAATCACGTTGTCGCGCGTGGTCGTGTTGCCCGTGAACGTGATGCGGTCGACGAAGTACTGCTCGCCTTCCTGCATGCGCATCGTCACGTTGACGGTCGGCTCGGCCGGGCCGGCCAGCGGGCCGATGGCCGCGTCCACCGGCTCGAGGTCGGGATAGCCCGTGAACTCGAAGTAGCCGCCGCCGCCGTAGACCTCACGCGCCTTCTCGAGCCCGTCGCGGATCCGCTTCTCGCTGTACCAGTCGCCCGGCTTCAGCTTGAAGAGCGGCCGCAGGAACTCGTCCTTGATGACGTCGTTGCCGGCGAAGGTGAACTCCCCGACGCGGTACCGCGGCCCCTCGGTGACGGGGATGCGCAGCTGGACCCAGCGGGTCTCGCCATCGTCCGAGTCCTCGAGCGCGCGGATCTCGGGCTGCCCCACGCGCGCGGCGATGTAGCCCTTGTTCCGGTAGTACTCGATGACCTTCTCGGCGTCCTCCTCGAACTTCGTCTCCTGGTAGGTGCCGCGCCCCGTGATGAACGACAGGAACCAGTGCTCCTTGGTCGCGTCCATCTGGCGCTTGAGCGTGCCGTCGCCGACCTCGTCGTTGCCCACGAACTCGATGTCGCGGACCTTCACCTTCGGCCCCTGGTCGACGTCGAAGGTCACCTTCACCAGCTTCGGGCCGCCGGGCAGCTCGTCGACATGGTGCGCGACGGTCGCGAACTGGTAGCCCTTCTCCGACATCATGTCGCGGAGGATGCCCTCCACGCGGCGGATGGCCGCCTGGTCGAGGAAGGAGTCGAGCCGCAGCGACACGCCGAGCTCGCGCATCTTCTCGTCGACCTTGGTCCGCTCGATCTTGTCGGAGCCGGTGTAGTCGACGATCTTGACGCGCGGGCGCTCCTCCATGTTGAAGATGACCCGCTTGCCCATCACGCCGTTCTCGTACGGCGCGTCCTCGACCTCGATCCACAGGTTGTCGAGGAAGTTGGTGCCCCACAACCGGCGGAAGTCCTCGAGCAGGCTCTGCTCGGTCGCCTCGTTGTAGGGGACCCACACGCCGTCCGACGAGCGGCTCGGCTGCGTCTGGATGTAATAGAGATACGTCTGGGGCTCGATCAGCGACTCGTTGACCGGGTGGAACCGGAGCTCGATGAAGCGGACGAGCGGTGGCGACCCGGCGGGCGGCAGCCGCGTGGGCTGCGCCGAGGCGGCCTGCCCGTCGCCGACGACGTAGGAGGCCACCGACGGCCCGGCGTCGTGGGCCACCGGCTGGGCGGCGGCCAGCGCCGGCAGGGCGGCCGCGAGGGCCAGGGCAAGGGCGAATGGGAACTGTGTCGGTCTCATGCGAACCCGGCTGATTGCTGGCATCCGGGGTTCCCGGCCGGCCCGGAGGGGCCCGGGCCACGGTCCGGCACCGTCCGCGGGCACACTGGCACCACGGCTCACTGCTTACGAACCCCTGATCCTACAGCAATTCAGACGTTTGTCGGTAGCCGGCGGCCGGCCGCGACCGGCGCCCCGGCCGCGCGATAGGCCAACTGGCCGCCATCGAGGTAGACCTCGACCTCCCCGCCCTCGAGGTGCCCCCGAATGAGCTCCTCGGCCAGCGGGTCCTCGATGTAGCGCTGGATGGCGCGCCGCAACGGCCGCGCGCCGTACGAGCGGTCCTTGCAGGTGATGTCGATGATCCAGTCGGCGACCTCGGTGCTCAGCACCACCTTCATGCGGCGGTCGACCAGGTTGCGGTTCAACTGCTCGACGAGCAGCCCGAGGATCTGCCGCAGGTCGTCGTCGGAGAGCGCGTCGAACACGATCAGCTCGTCGACGCGGTTGATGAACTCCGGGTTGAAGGTGCGCTTGACCTCGCCGAGGACCATCTCCTGCACGCTCTTGGCGGCCTCGGCCTGGTCGGCGGCCTGGAACCCGAGCGCGGCCTTCTTCTGGATGAAGCGCGCGCCGATGTTCGACGTCATGATCAGGATCGCGTTCTTGAAGTTCACGCGGTTCCCGAGCCCGTCGGTCAGGTGCCCGTCCTCGAACACCTGCAGCAGGATGTTGAAGATGTCGGGGTGCGCCTTCTCGATCTCGTCGAGCAGGACGACCGAGTACGGGTTGCGCTTCACCTTCTCGGTGAGCTGCCCCCCCTCCTCGTGCCCCACGTAGCCGGGCGGCGAGCCAATCAGCTTCGAGACGGAGTGCTTCTCCATGTACTCCGACATGTCGAAGCGGATGAGCGCGCCCTCGCTGCCGAACAGGAACTGCGCCAGCGCGCGCGCCAGCTCGGTCTTGCCGACGCCGGTCGGCCCGAGGAACAGGAAGCTGCCGACGGGACGGTTCGGGTTCTTCAGCCCCGCGCGCGAACGCCGGATCGCCCGCGACACCGCCGAGATCGCCTTCTCCTGGCTGATCACGCGGTTGTGGAGCTCCGCCTCCATGCGCAGCAGCTTGTCGCCCTCGTCCTGGTTGATCGACGAGAGCGGCACGCCGGTCCACTTCGAGACGACCTCGTCGATCTCGGCCCGGGCCACGACGACCTTGCGCGTGTTGTTGCGCACGTCGAACTTCTCGCGCACGAACTGCAGGTTCTCGCGCGCGACCTGCTCCTGCTCGCGGTAGAACTGGGCCCGGTCGAAGTCCTTCTGCGAGACCGCGCTCTCCATCTGCTCGACGGCGACCCGGATGCTCTTGTTGATCGCGCCGAACTCCTCGCTGTACCCCGCCTCGCGCAGCTTCGCCCGCGCGCCGGCCTCGTCGATGAGGTCGATGGCCTTGTCGGGCAGGAACCGGTCCGTGATGTAGCGGCTCGACTGGTAGACCGCCGCCTCGACCGCCTCGCGGGTGTACTCCACGTGGTGGAAGGTCTCGTAGCGGTCCTTGATCCCCATGAGGATCTCGATCGTCTCGCGCTCCGACGGCGGGTCGACCTTGATCGCCTGGAACCGCCGCTCCAGCGAGCGGTCCTTCTCGATGTACTTCCGGTACTCGGCCGGCGTCGTGGCGCCGATGCAGCGGATCTCGCCGCGGCTCAGCGCCGGCTTGAGGATGTTGGCCGCGTCGAGCGAGCCCTCCGCCGACCCCGCGCCCACCAGCGTGTGCAGCTCGTCGATGAACACGATGATGTTCGGGTTCTCGGTGAGCTCCTTCATGATGGCCTTGAGGCGCTCCTCGAACTGCCCGCGGTACTTCGTCCCCGCCACGATGAGCGAGATGTCGAGCGCGAGCAGGCGCTTGTCGGCCAGGAAGTGCGGCACGTCGCCGTAGACGATCTTCTGCGCCAGCCCCTCCACGATCGCGGTCTTGCCCACGCCGGGCTCGCCGATGAGGACCGCGTTGTTCTTCGTGCGGCGGCAGAGCACCTGCTGCACCCGCTCCAGCTCGTACTCCCGCCCCACGAGCGGATCGAGCTGGTTCTTCATCGCGGCCTCGGTGAGGTCGCGGCTGAACTCGGCGAGCAGCGGCGTCTCCTTGACGCGCGTCAGCGTCGTCTTCTCGTTCAGGAGCTGGACGATGTCCTCGCGCACCTGGTGCAGGCGCATCCCCTTCTCCATGAGGATGGTCGCGGCCACGCTGCGCTCCTCGCGCAGGATGCCCAGCAGCAGGTGCTCGGTGCCGATGTAGTTGTGCAGGAGCCGGTCGGCCTCTTCGGCCGCGTACTGGAGGACGCGCTTCGTCTCGGCGCTGAACGGGATCTCGACCGACGTGGAGACCTTCTCGCGGAAGACCGTCCGCCCCTCGATCTCCTTCCGGATGTTCTCGAGGGACAGGTGTGACCTCGCGAAGATCCGGCTCGTCAGCCCCTTGCCTTCCCGAATGAGCCCGAGCAGCAGGTGCTCCGTCTCGATCGAGATGCTTCCGAGCTGGCTCGCCTCGTAGCGGGCGAAAAACAGCACCCGCCGCGCTCGTTCCGTGTACCGCTCGAACATCCGGCCGCCTATCTCCTGTGAGGGGGAATCCCGGCCCGCTCCCGTTTTCATTATACGGTATGGCTCGCGCCGCCACCAGCCCGCCCGTTTCGCTAACCCATAGGACAGACAGGACTTCGGAGTTTTGGATCGGCGGCACGCCCCCCGGCCGCTACAATCGGCCGCGAAAGGACTACGTCATGACCGAGACCGTCGGCTTCATCGGACTGGGCGCGATGGGGCGTCCCATGGCCCTCAACCTCCGCAAGGCGGGCATCCCCCTCGTCGTCCACAGCCGCAGCCGCGGCCCGGTCGACGCCCTCGTCGCCGCCGGCGCCGAGGCGGCCGACTCCCCCGCCGCCGTCGCCGCGGCCTGTCGCCGCATCATCACCGTGTTGCCCGACGGACCCGACGTGGCCCAGGTGCTCGAGGGCGGCCGCGGCGTCTTCTCGGCCCTCCAGCCCGACACCCTGCTCGTCGACTCCAGCACCATCCAGCCGGCCATCGCGCGGCGCCTCGCCGCGCGGGCCGCCGAGCTCGGCGCGTCGATGCTCGACGCCCCGGTCAGCGGCGGCGAGATCGGCGCCATCGACGGCACGCTCGCGTTCATGGTCGGCGGCGACGCGGCCGCGCTCGAGGCGGTCCGCCCCCTGCTCGACATCATGGGCACGCCCGAGAAGGTCGTCCACGTCGGCCCCAGCGGCGCCGGCCAGGTGACCAAGGCCTGCAACCAGCTCGTCATTGGCGGCACCATGGCCGTGGTCGCCGAGGCCATCGCGCTCGCCCGCAAGTCCGGCGTGGATCCCGCGAAGGTCCGCCAGGCCCTGCTCGGCGGCTTCGCCCAGAGCCGGGTGCTCGACGTGCACGGCGAACGCATGATCCAGGGCAACTACAAACCCGGCTTCAAGGGCCGCCTGTACGTGAAAGACATGGGAATTGCCGCCGGCGCGCTCGCCGAGCACGGCATCCCCGCGCCGGTCACCGCGCTCGTGAGCCAGCTCGTCCAGGCCCAGGCAACCGCCGGCCGCGGCGAGATGGACTACTCCGCCGTCGCCACGATCCTGTTCGATCTCGCAGGGCTGGACTGGTCCGGTCCATCCGGCACCTGATCGCCCGTCGACACCACGCGTCCCATCTGTGCCATCTGTGCCATCTGTGGCCCACCTGTGGCCCATCTGTGGCCCGCGTTTCGGAGGATCACCATGCGCCCCCTGGAATCCCTGCCCTCTCTGCTCCTGCTGGCCGTCCTGACATCGTCTGCCTGCCAGTCGGCCCCCGCCGCCCCCGCGGCGCGCGAGGATTTCGACGTGCTGATCCGCGGCGGCCACGTCGTCGATGGCACGGGCAACCCGTGGGTCGCCGCCGACGTCGGCATCCGCGACGGGCGCATTGCCGCGATCGGCCACCTGGCGGGCCGGGCGGCCAGCCGCGAGATCGACGCGACGGGCCTCGTCGTGACGCCCGGCTATATCGACCTCCACACGCACTCGGAGATGCCGCTCCTCGAGGACGGCACCGCGCAGAGCAAGGTGCGGCAGGGCGTCACGCTCGACATCATGGGCGAGAGCACGTCGGCCGCGCCGCGTGACGGGCTCGGGACGGAGGGCGCACAGGACTGGACGACCTTCCGGGAGTACTTCGACCGCCTGGAGCAGCAGGGCATCTCGATGAACGCCATCTCGCACGTGTCGGCCACCCAGGTCCGCCGCGTGGTGATGGGCTACGACCCGCGACCCGCGACGCCGGAGGAGATCGGCAGGATGGAGGCCCTCGTCGCGCGCTCGATGGACGAGGGCGCGTGGGGCCTGGTGACGCGGTTCGAGAGCGGCGGCCCCGAGCACCCCGACGAAATCCTCGCGATGGCGAAGGTGGTGGCCGGGCGCGGCGGCAACTACACGACGCACATCGGCAGCGAGGGCTTCGAGCAGGCGCGGGAGATTGCCTTCGCCATTCGTGTCGCGGAGGAGGCCCACATCCCGGTCCACATCTTCCACTTCAAGATCCGCGGGCGCGACAACTGGGGGACGATCGGCCGCTACGTCGACCAGATCGAGGCCGCCCGCGCGCGTGGCCTCGACGTCACGGCCAACCAGTATCCGTACACCGCGATGTTCCATGGCTGGAGCGCCTTCTTCCCTGTCTGGGCACGCGAGGGCGGCCCGGCCGAGTTCGCGAAGCGGCTGAAGGACGCCGACGACCGCGCACGCATCAAGCAGGACCCGGACTTCAAGACGTGGGTCCACGAGCACGGCGGCTGGGAGGGCATCGCGCTGGCGCGGGGGTACTCCGACGAGACGCGCCAGTACGAGGGCATGCGCCTCGCCGAGATCGCGAAGGCACGTGGCGACGCGGACCCCGCCGATACCTGCCTCGACCTGATGGCCGCCGACGGCGGCCGGATCAGCGGTGTCTTCCACACGATGAGCGAGGACGACGTGCGGCAGGTGATGCGGGAGCCATGGGTGTCGATAGCCTCGGACGGATCGGCGATCAACCTCGATGCCCCGGGCGTGCCGCACCCGCGCAACTACGCGACGAACGTGCGCGTGCTGGGCCACTACGTGCGCGACGAGCACGTACTGACGCTCGAGGACGCGGTGCGCAAGATGACGTCGCTACCCGCCCAGATCCTCGGGCTGCGGGATCGTGGCCTGCTCCGCGAGGGCTACGCCGCCGACGTCGTCGTCGTCGATCCGGCGACCGTCGGCGGGACCAACTCGTTCGAGGCCCCGAAGTCGTACGCGAAAGGCGTGCCCTACGTGCTCGTGAACGGCGTGCTCGTCATCGACCAGGGCGAACACACCGGCGCCCGGCCGGGCAAAGTGCTCCGCGGGCCGACGGCCATCACGGCCACGGTACCGTAGCCAGGCCATGCGCACACGGAGACACGGAGGCAAGGAGGCACGGAGCCTGGGCTTCGATTTCAGATCTTCGGATTTCAGATTGAAGATTGATTGACGAAGGCAGATCTGTCTGTTGACGAATGGATTCGTCGATTGGCATCGTCCAATCTCCAATCTCCAATCTCCGATCTTCAATCTGAAATCCGATGCGAAGCCTCCGTGTCTCCGTGTCTCCGTGTCTCCGTGTCTCCGTGTCTCCGTGATCGCATTTCGTAATACCCGTGCGCTGCTATTCTTGACGGCTGGAGGACCGCATGCCGCCGATCACGACCGCTCGCGCCATTCTCGATACCCTCGGCCTCGAGGCCCGGAATCCCGGCGTCTGCACCGGGCCGGACTGGGTCCGCCAGCCCTCCGGGCGCACCCTGACCTCGACCAATCCCACCACTGGCGCCGCGATTGCGGAGGTGGAGATGGCCGATGCCGCAGCCTGCGACCGGGTGGCCGCGGCCGCCGCCGGCGCGTTCCAGGCGTGGCGTGAGAGGCCCGCGCCGCAGCGGGGCGCGCTCGTGCGCGACCTGGGCGAGGCCCTCCGCCGCCTCAAGGAGCCCCTGGGCGATCTCGTCAGCCTCGAGATGGGCAAGATCCGCGGCGAGGGGCACGGCGAAGTGCAGGAGATGATCGACATCTGCGACTTCGCGACCGGTCTCTCCCGGCAGCTGTACGGCAGGACGATCGCGTCGGAACGCCCGGGGCACCGGATGATGGAACAGTGGCATCCCCTTGGTCCCGTCGGCGTCATCACGGCCTTCAACTTTCCGGTTGCCGTGTGGTCCTGGAATGCCGCGATTGCCGCGGTCTGTGGAGACCCCGTCGTCTGGAAGCCGTCCGAGGCCGTCCCGTTGACGGCCGTGGCCGTGCAGCGCATTGCCAACCAGGTGATGGCCGATCACGGCGTGGCCGGCGTGTTCACCCTGGCGGTCGGCGAAGGCCCCGTCGTCGGTGAGGCCATGCTCGCGGACCACCGGCTGCCGCTCGTGTCGTTCACGGGATCCAGCCGCGTCGGCCGCCGGGTCGGCGAGGCGCTCGCCGCCCGCTTCGGCAAGAGCCTGCTCGAGCTCGGCGGGAACAACGCGATCATCGTCGCGGCCGATGCGAACCTCGACCTCGCGGTCCGCGCGATTCTGTTCGGAGCCGTGGGGACGGCCGGACAACGGTGCACCTCGACGCGACGCATCATCGCGCACAAGGACATCCTGCCGGCGCTGACGGATCGCCTGCTGAAGGCGTACTCGCAGGTCCGGATCGGCGATCCACTCGATCCCGCCACCCTGATGGGGCCCCTGATCACGACCGAGGCCGTGGCCCGGATGGAGGCCGCGGTCGCGCAGGCGGTCTCCGAGGGCGGCACGCTGCTGACCGGCGGCACGCGGCGCCCCGATCTCGGTCCGCAGTTCGTCGAGCCCGCCATCGTGCGCATGCCGGCGCAGACCCCGATCGTGCGCCAGGAGACGTTCGCGCCAATCCTCTACCTGCTCGAGTACGAACGGTTCGAGGACGCGATGGCACTGCACAACGACGTCCCGCAAGGGCTGTCGAGTGCGGTGTTCACCGACGACCTCCGCACCGGTGAGGCGTTCCTCGCGGCCACCGGATCCGACTGCGGCATCGCGAACGTCAACATCGGGACGTCGGGCGCGGAGATTGGCGGCGCGTTCGGCGGCGAGAAGGAGACGGGTGGCGGCCGGGAGTCCGGATCGGATGCGTGGAAGGCCTACATGCGCCGGCAGACCAACACGGTCAACTGGTCGACGGCGCTGCCGCTCGCGCAGGGCATCGTCTTCGGCGACTGAACGCGTCGGGGCCGCCGGCTGCGGCGGCCCCGATAATCTCAGCGCTCCGTGGCAGGGGTGCTGAACCCCCACACGATGTTCGCCCCCTCGACCGGTCCCTGGAACCCCCAGACGATGTTCTGCCCGCCACTCCAGTAGTACACCTCGCCGTATAGCAGCTCGGCGGGTGGCAGCAGCGCCAGTGGGTTGCCGGCCCCGAGCACGCCGAGCCGCCCCACGGGCAGGCTGGCGGGATTGAGCCACGCCAGCAGGGCCTGCACCGGTCCGAGCAGGCTCAGGCCACTCCCGCCGTAGAGCCGCGGAATCATCGCCCCGTCGCTGCGCCAGGTCAGGCCTCCGGGTGCGGCGGGGCTGGTGATCGTATCGAGCAGCTTGCTCACCAGGCCATCCGACGCCACGCGTCGTGCATGCCAGAAGTCGACGCTGCCGGCCCCGGCGGCGAGCAGCCCGGCGTCGCGAACGAAGCTGGCGCCGGATTGCAGAGCCAGCTTGACGTGCGCAGGTGTGAGGCCGGGCGCGGCCTCGAGCATCAGCGTCACCCCACCGCTGACCACGGCCGTCGCCATGCTGGTGCCGCTCAGCCGCGCGTAGGCATTGGTACCAGCCCCGGCCGCATGGAGCGCCGGGTAGCTGGCCACCAGCGCGGACCCTGGCGCTTCGAGCGACACCAGGCGGTGCCCCGGCGCGACGACGTCGGGCTTCACGAACTGGTCGAACATCGTCGGGCCCCGCGAGCTGTAGGGCGTCACGGCGTCGTCGCCTCGCACCGCGGTCTCCTGCATGTCGAGGGCGCCGACGGTGAGGGCCGCCGGGGCGTTGCCGGGAGAGGTGATCGTCCCAAGCGCCGGATGCCCGTCCGCTGTGAGTCCGTAGTTGCCCGCGGCCGCCACGACGACGAGCCCCGCGTCCACGGCACGCGTCACTGCATCGACCAGCGGGTCGAAGAGGGCCGGCTCGCCGATCGGGTGCCCCAGCGAGAGGTTCACGACGCGGATGCGATACCGGCTGCGATTGGCAATCACCCAGTCGATGCCGGCGATGACATCGCTCGTGTAGCCCAGGCCGTCGGCGCCGAGCACACGGACGTTCACCAGGCTGGCACCAGGAGCGATGCCTCCCCGGTACTCGCCGGTCACGCCTGCGGCCGGCGCCGCGGCGCCGGCGATGAGACCGGCCACGTGAGTGCCGTGCCCGAACCGGTCGTCCACGCCCGGGTCACCGGGCACCAGGCTGACGGCCGCGATCACCTTGCCGGCCAGCGCCGCATGCGTGGTGGAGATGCCCGAGTCGACGACGGCCACCGTGATGCCGCGGCCGGTGACGCCGCCGTACCCCCCCAGCCCCAGCAGCCCACCCGGCTGGCCCGCCCGCACGACATCCGCGCGGGTGGCCTGGTCCGCCGTCGACACCGACGGGCCGACGAGCCGATCTTCGACGATGGCCGCGACGTCGGGATCGCGGCTGAGGGCCGCCAGCGAGGCCGCATCGACTTCGACGACGCTGGCCGCAGCCAGCTGCCGCAACAGCGGCAGCCGGTGCCGCCGCGCGAGCTCGGCGCCGCGCGTCGTGGCCCACCGCACGATGACGCGGGCGTGCCCGTGCGAACCGGCGTCGGCCGCGGCCACGCCAGAGGCTACCGCGGCGGGCGGACTCGGAGCGGGCGAGTGAGTCGAAACAGCGCGCGGTGGGCCGCACAGCGCGAGCAGGCAGACCGAGAGAACGCGAATCGAGATCCGTGAGGTCACCGGGGGACTCCTTGCGACAGTGTGGTGCGCCACATCGCAAGGGCCATGCCCGGCCGTGGGCGGCAGCTCGAGCAGAAAGACGCCCGGTTTTCGGGAGGAGCTGGCGCGGCGCGCGCGCGAGCGCACACGCGGGCACACGCGTGGCCCCGTGCGCACAGGGGCGAGCGGGACTGCCGCCGGCCGGCGGCAGTCCCTGCGATCAGTGGGGGGGAATCAGTTGGAGCCGGGGGCGGGTGGCGCCAGGCTCGGCGCCTTGCCCTGCGACTCGACGAGCCGCTCGGCGAGGTAGTTGACGATCGTCGCGTCGTTCTTCAGCGAGGTGATGTAGGCGACGCGCAGCACCTGCTCGCGGCGGCTGCGCAGCGCCTCGGTGATCGCGCCCCGGACGTCGGGCATGCTGGGATCGCGCTGCCCCGCCGGCTGGTGATCGATCACCAGGATGATCGTATGGGCGCCGTTGTTGCTGACCAGCTGCACCGATCCCGGTTCCTTGCCCAGCACGGCGTCGCGCAGCGCCGGCGGTGCCTGGCGCAGCGCCGAGACCGGAATGAAGCCGAGGTCGCCACCGCGCGCCGCCGTCTGCGGGTCCTCGGAAAAGTCCGCAGCCAGCTCGGCGAACTCCGTCCCTTCCTTCAGGCGCGCCATCAGCATCTGCGCCTTCGTCTGCGCCTCCTGCGGGGTCGTCGCGTCGTCGCCCGTGCGGTTGGCAATCTGCGGCTCGCGCACCGGCGTGATCGCGATCTGCGCGACCCGGTAGCCTTCTTCCGCGCGGTTGAACTGCGGCTTGTTGGCCTCGTAGAACGCCGTGATGTCCTCGTCGCTGACGGTGACCTTGGCGGAGACCTCCTGGTCGATCACCTTCTGCGCGAGCAGGTCGCGGCGCAAGCCCTCGCGCATGTCGGCCGCCGAGAGGTTGCGGCGGCCCAGCTCCTGCTGGAAGGCGTCCTCGGGAATGTTCTGGCGCGCCTCTTCGTAGGCCTTGTCGAGATCGCTGTCGGGCACCGACAGGTTCAGCGCCTGCGCCCTGGCCAGGAGCAGGTCCTGCACGATCAGTTCGTCGAGCAGGTTCAGCTCGGCGGCCAGCGCCTCCTCGCCCATCGGACCGGGGGCCTGCTGCACGCTGCGGCGGAGGGCCTTCTCCACTTCGCCCCGGGAAATGGTGCGGCCATCGACCACGGCCCAGGTGTCGGGGGAGACGGCGGCGGCGGACGGCGCGGCGGCGCCGTCACCGGTCTTGCCACAGGCGACGCCAGCCAGGGCCAGCGCGAGCACGAGGGAGAGCGGCCGCGCGAACCGGGTGAGGGGGCGGAAGTGCGTGAAAGTCATCGGCAACATTGTAAGGCCAGCCCAGCCGCGAGCGAAGCGGACATGCGGCCGTGGGAAGACTGGCGCCGGCCGTCTGGAATCTTCAATCTGCAATCGGCGATCGGCTGTGGCAGGCGCAGCCTGCTCCCCCTCACGCCGGGGTCAGCCGGCCGGCCTCGAGCCGCAACGTACGGTCGCACTGGGCCGCGAGCCGGGGATTGTGGGTGGCGATGATCGCTGTGAGCCCGAACTCGCGATGCATCTCCCGAAGGAGGGCGTGGAGCGACTCGGCGGTGCCCTCGTCCAGATCCCCCGTGGGCTCGTCTGCCAGGAGCAGCGACGGACGCCGGACGAGCGCGCGCGCCACGGCGACACGCTGCTGCTCGCCCCCGGACATCATGCCGGGCCGGTGGTCCATGCGGTCGCCGAGCCCGACGCGGGCCAGCAGCGCCTCGGCCTGGGGACGCGCGTCGGCCGCCTTGACGCGCGCGATCCGCAGCGGCATCTCCGCGTTCTCGACGGCGCTGAACTCGGGCAGCAGGTGGTGGAACTGGAACACGAACCCCACGTGACGGTTCCGGAACTCGACGAGGTCCCCGGCGCCGGCCGCCGTCACGACCATGTCGCCGACACGCACCTCCCCGGCCTCGGGCCGGTCGAGGCCCCCCAGCACATGGAGGAGCGTGCTCTTCCCCACGCCCGAGGCGCCCATGATCGCCACCATCTCGCCGCGCGCCACGTCGAGGTCGAGGCCCCGCAGCACCTGCAGCCGTCGGCCGCCGACGTCGTAGGCCTTCTCGATGCCCCGCGCCGAGAGGAACACGCCCTCGTCACTCATAACGCAGGGCCTGCGCGGGATCGAGGCGGGCGGCCTGCCGCGATGGATAGAGGGTCGCGACGAAGCAGACGAGCACGGCCCCGATCACGATCGTGACGAAGTCGAGCGGCAGCACGCGGAACGGCAGGTAGGTCACCTGGTAGACGTCGCTCGGGATGCTGATGACTCGATACCGGTCGAGCAGGAACGCGAGCCCCGCGCCCGTCGTGGCCCCGACGAGCGTGCCGACGATGCCGATTATCATCCCCTGCATGAGGAAGATCAGCTGGATGCTCCGGCCCTGCGCGCCCATCGTCTTCAGGATGGCGATGTCCCGGGTCTTCTCCATGACGAGCAGCACCAGGGAGGCGATGATGTTCAGCGCTGCCACCATCACGATGAGGCCGATGCCAATCCCCATCGCGATCTTCTCCAGCCAGAGCGCCGAATACAGGGACTGGTTCATCTCGGACCAGTTCTGCGTGATGTAGTCCGGGCCGAGCTGGGTGGTGATGGCGCGGGCCACCCGCGGAGCGTCGTAGATGTCGGCGACCCGGACCTCGAGATGGTCGGGATCGGCGTGGCCCAGCAGCCGGGCAGCCGTCGCGAGATCGACGAAGCCGTAGGCCTGGTCGAACTCGAACAGCCCCAGGCGGAACGTGCCGGCCACGCGCAGCCGCCGCTGTCGCGGCAGCATGCCCATCGGCGACAACGTGCCCTGTGGCGTCAGGACGGAGACGGTGTCCCCCACGAAGGCGCCAAGCGTCGTGGCCAGTTCCTGGCCGATGAGGATGCCCGGGGCCTCGTCACGGTCCTCGGCCGCCGACAGGTCGGCCAGCGACCCGGCGGTCATCGCGTCGCCCACCTCGGTGACGCCGCCCTCCAGCGCGGGATCGATCCCCTTGATCGTGATGAACATCTCGCCGCGACCCGACGTCACCATGGCCTTGCCGAGCATGGCCGGCGCCGCGGCGACCACCCCCGGCACCGTCTGGACCTTCTCGACCTCGGCCTGGTAGTCGGCAAGGCCCCCCTGTTTCCACACGTAGACGTGGGCGGTGGAGCCCAGGATGCGGTCGCGCAGCTCCTGCTGGAGGCCCGTCATGAGGGCGAGGGCGATGACGAGGGCCATGACGCCGACGGTCACGCCCAGCGTCGAGACGAGCGAGATCACCGAGATGAAGACCTGCTTGCGCTTGGCGAGCAGGTAGCGGAGGGCAATCTGCAGCTCGAAAGGCATCGGGTCAGTCTCCTGCCCGCGGCCTCATCAGGGGGAACAGGATGACGTCACGGATCGACGGCGAGTTGCTGAGCAGCATGACGAGGCGATCGATGCCGATGCCTTCCCCGCCGGTGGGTGGGAGGCCGTACTCGAGGGCGCGCACGTAGTCCTCGTCCATCTCGTGCGCTTCCTGGTCACCCCGGGCGCGATCCGCCAGCTGCGCCTCGAAGCGGCGCCGCTGCTCGGCCGGGTCGTTCAGCTCACTGAAGGCATTGGCGACCTCGAAGCCGCCGATGTAGAGCTCGAAGCGCTCCACGGTGTCCGGGTCGTCCGGCCGCTGCTTGCTGAGGGGCGACACCTCGGTCGGGAAGTCGTGGATGAACGTCGGCTGGATCAGCTGGTCTTCCCAGAGGGCCTCGAAGATGGCGGTCGCAATCTTGCCGGGGCCGGCGCCCTTCGGCACCTCGATCCCCAGCCGGCCCGCCAGCGCGGTGGCGGGCTCGAGCCGGCGCAGGTCCTCGACCGGCACGGACGTCCCCAGCCGCCGCCCCGCTTCCTCGGCCGCGGCCGGCCGCAGCGACAGGCGCCGGAACGGCGCGGCGAACGAGATCGTGTGCTCGCCGAACGGCACCTCGAGCCCACCGGTGACCTGCTGCGCCACCGTACTCAGCATCTCCTCGGTGAACGCCATCAGCCGCTCGTAGTCCACGTATGCCCAGTAGAACTCGAGCATCGTGAACTCGGGGTTGTGCTGCGTCGAGATGCCTTCGTTGCGGAAGTTGCGGTTGATCTCGAAGACGCGGTCCATGCCGCCCACGGCAAGCCGCTTCAGGTACAGCTCCGGCGCGATGCGCAGGTACAACCGCATGTCGAGCGCGTTGTGGTGGGTCACGAACGGCCGGGCGAGCGCGCCTCCCGCAATCGGCTGCATCATCGGCGTCTCGACCTCGAGGAAGCCGCGCGCCGTCAGGAACTCGCGCACCGCCGACACGGTGCGGCTCCGGATTTCGAACGCCCGCCGCGTGTCGGGGTTGACGATCAGATCCAGGTACCGCTGGCGGTACCTCGTCTCGACATCCGTGAGGCCGTGCCACTTCTCCGGGAGCGGGACCAGGCACTTCGCGAGGAAGGTGATCTCCGACGCCCAGATCGACAACTCGTTGGTCTTGGTGCGGAACAGGTGGCCCGAGACGCCGATGTGATCGCCGAGGTCGAGCAGCTTCACGAGCTGGTAGGCGGAGGCGGAGACGGCATCCTGGCGCACGTACACCTGGAGCCGCGCGCGGCCGTCGGAGATCACGACGAACGCCGCCTTGCCGAAGCTCCGGATGCCGAGGATCCGGCCGGCGCAGCGGGTCTCCACCCGGGTGGCCTCCAGGGCTTCGCCGGCGGTCGTCCCATGACGGGCGGTGAGGGCACTGACCGAGTCGGTCGCATCGAACCGGTTGGGGTACGCGGGGTAACCGAGGGCCTCGATGGCCGCCAGGTTCGCGCGCCGCTGCTCGATCTGTGCCGCCTCGTTACTCACCGATCTGTCCCTCGTCTCTGAGGCGCCGGAACACTCCGTCCAGGACGCCGTTGACGAACCGGGCCGCCTCGTCGCCGCTGAAGGCCCGGGCAATCTCGATCGCCTCGTCCAGCACGACACGGGGAGGCGTCTCGGGGTGGTGCAACAGCTCGGCGACAGCGAGCCGCAGCACGAGCCGGTCGAGCACCGCCAGGCGCTCCACGCGCCAGTTGCGGGTCGCCGCGCCGATCCGCTCGTCGATGGCCGCGCGATCGGCCCAGGCCTCGCCGGCGAGCGTCATCGCGAACGCGCGCGCCGCACCATCGAGGACCGGCGCCTCCGCCTCGTCCAGCTCCGCGGCCACGTGCGCGGCCTGCGTGAGCGACAGGCCGCCCACCTCGCATTGATAGAGCTGCTGGAGGGCGGCCGCCCGCGCGCGCCGCCGCTCTTCCCAGCGCGGCGGTCCGGACGACGTCACCGTCCGCCGCTCCCGATCGCCGCGAACAGCCGCGCCATCTCGAGCGCCGCCAGCGCCGCCTCGCGGCCCTTGTTCGCCTCGCCAGGCGCGGCGCGCTCGAGGGCCTCCTCCACCGAGTTCGTCGTCAGCACACCGAACGTCATGGGGACGCCCGTCTCCGCCGCGGCCGCCGTGATGCCGTGCGCGCACGCCGACGCGATGTGCTCGAAGTGCGGCGTGGCGCCCTTGATGAGGCACCCGAGGCACACGACCGCGGCGACACGGCCGGTCTCGCCGGCCCGCTGCGCGGCCATGGGCAACTCGAAGGCCCCGGGCACACGCCACACGTCGACGTCCCCCTCGGCCAGCCCCGCCTCGGTGAGCGCCGCGGTGGCCCCGGCGAGCAGCCGGTCCGTCACGAAGTCATTGAACCGGGAAACGACGATCGCGATCCGCACGGACGGCCTACTTCCCCTGCCACTCCGCGCGGCGCTTCTCGAGGAACGCCTTCGTCCCTTCCTTGGTGTCCTCGGTGGACGCGATGGCGCCGAAGAGCGCGGTCTCGAGGTACTGGCCCTCGGCGAGCGGCATCTCCAGGCCGCGGTTGACGGCCTCGAGGATGTAGCGCACCGCGATTGGCGCCTTGCCGGCCAGCGTGGCCGCGAGCTTCTTCGCCTCGGCCAGCAGGTCCGCCGCCGGCACGACGCGGTTCACGAGACCGATGGCCGCCGCGCGCTCGGCGGAGATCATGTCGCCCGTGAGCAGGATCTCGAGCGCGAGGCCCTTGCCGACGAGGCGCGGCAACCGCTGGCTCCCCGCATATCCCGGGATGATCCCGAGGTTCACCTCGGGCTGGCCGAGCCGCGCGGTGTCGGCCGCAATCCGCAGCGTGCAGGCCATCGCCAGCTCGCAGCCCCCGCCCAGCGCGAAGCCGTTGATCGCGGCGACGACCGGCTTCCCCAGGTGCTCGATGAGATCGAACACCGCCTGGCCCGTCCGCGCGTGCTCCTTGCCCTGCACCGGCGTGAGCACCGCGAGCTCGTTGATGTCGGCCCCGGCCACGAACGACTTCTCGCCCGCCCCCGTCAGCACGATCGCGCGGACCGCGGCGTCGGCCTGCAACTCCAGCATCGCCGCGCGCAGGTCGGCGACCGTCTGGCTGTTCAGCGCGTTGAGCACCTTGGGACGGTTGATGGTGACGATGGCGACACCACCATCGCGTTCGATGAGGAGGGTTTCGAAGCTCATAAACGCCTGATTATACTCCACGCCCCCGCGGCAGCCGCCCCGGCCAGGGCCCCTGTCGCATCGGCGGCCAGGTCCATCAAATCGGGCGTGCGTGCCGGCGTGAACATCTGGTGGCACTCGTCGGTGGCGCCGTACGCGGTGGCGATCAGCCACGCCCCGGCCAGCGCCGCCAGCGTCACGCCCGACCAGCGCCCGCCGGCCAGCGCGCGCAGCGAGACGAGCGCGAGGCCCGCATAGGCCAGGCCGTGCTGCCACTTGTCCGAGAGGCCGGGGGGCGCCGGCGGATGCGACTGCGCCGACAGCCAGAAGATCACCGCCATGTAGGCGGCCACGGGCAGCCAGAGCCACAGGCGCCGCGCGACGGCGGGGCTCACGCGGGAAACGGGTACATCACCCAGCCGAGCACGAGCGCGGTGGCCACGAACGCCAGCAGCAGGCGGAGCGCGAAGCGCACCTGTTCACCCGGTTCGTCGCGCATGATCGTGGCGAACACCGTCGACACGAACCCGGCGAAGAGCAGGAGCAGGCCGAAGTGACTGGTCATTTGCGGCCCAGGGCCACGTCGTACGCGTCCAGCACGACGAGCATGTTCAGCAGGCCCGAGACGATCAGGAACGCGTTGCCGTACTCGTAGGACGCCGCCGTGACGACGCCCGGGCCGAGGCCGAGCAGCGACGCGATGAGGTACGGAAGGCCGTTGCCGAGGTTGGCGAACGCCGCGAGGAAGACCAGCGGCTGCGCGGGATCGAAGGGAAAGAGGCGGCCCTGCAGGGCCAGCCCCGTCGCGAACATCAGCGGGATGCAGACCAGGAAGACGAGGCCCTTCTGGCGACGGCCCTGCATGAGGTGGCCGGCCCCAGGCACGAACCAGGCTGCCGCGGAGACCAGCGTCGGGTTCGTGGTCGTCGCGGGAGTGGCAGCCGGGGCACGCACGGCCCGTAGTTTACCTCAGGTCCCCGGCGGCGACCGCCGCGAGCACGACGCCGATCACGGCCCCGAGCGGTACGGCGAGCGCGGAGCGCAGGCTGTTGGCCGGGTCCCACCACCCCAGCATGCCCGTGGCCACGGTGAACAGCGTCGGCGCCGCCACCGCAAGAAGAACGGTCCGCGAGCCGAGCACCGGGCTCCAACGGCGCCGCACCCCGCCCCAGACCCCCGCAGCGAGCAGCCCGAGGGCGCCCCCTGCGTAGAGCCCCGCGCACCGCGCGCACACGGGCCACGGCACGCCAGCCGTATGGAACGACCGCGCATCCTGTTGGTGACACACGAGTGAGCCGGTGAGGTACGCAAGCGCGGTGAGCCCCCGCGCGCGATCCCCGGCCGACGCCCGGGCGACCGCCAGGGGCGTGACAACGATCACGGCAAACCAGAGGACGCCGACGGCAACGGCCCCCGAGAGCGCGAGGCGACGCGGCATGCGGGGAGTGTACCGCGAGACGTTGCGCCGGCTCCGGTCAAAGCGGACACGGAGACACGGAGACACGGAGACACGGAGACGCGGAGGCACCTGGAAACGGAGTCACGGGCACGCTCGGGCAGGAAACGTGACAGGCGGGCCCGAATCGGGGTCAGCCGCCCGTCCGGCGTGCCGCACCCTCGTGCCGCACCTTCGTGTGGCACCTTCGTGTGGCACCTTCGTGCGGCACCTTCGTGTAGCCCCCTCGTGCCGCACCTTCGTGCGGCACCCTCGTGCCGCACCTCCGTGCCGCACCCTCGTGCCGCACCCTCGTGTAGCACTTTCGTGCCGCACCTTCGTGCGGCACCTTCGTGTAGCACCCTCGTGCCGCACCTCCGTGCCGCACCTTCGTGTAGCACCTCCGTGCGGCACCCTCGTGGAGCACCTCCGTGCCGCACCCTCGTCTTCCGCTACCTCCCCAAGTCCGTCATCGAGACGGTGCCTGGCGCCTGGTAACCGGGACGGTTGCGCCACCGCACGCCGGGCGCGTCGACCCGTACCGTCAGTTGGCGGAACCGGCCATCGCGCGCCCCGTTGGACGACTCGAAGGCCACCGAATAGGCGTGGGCCAGCTCGCCGGCAATGTCCGTGTACACCCCGTCGAGATCGCCCAGCGTCGTCGGGAAGAAGGCCCGGCCGCCCGTGTCGCGGGCCAGGAGTCGCAGCTCGTAATCGACCGAGGACGTCGAGTCGAAGCCCAGGCGCTCCCGGCGCATCTGCTTGGCCTGCGACACCCGTGGGGCAATCGCATACACCGGCACCGCACTGCGGCGGGCCGCGACCAGCAGATCGTCGAACGAGAAGCTGCTCGCGGTGTCGAGACCGTCCGACAGCACCACGATGGCCTGCCGACGCGGCTCCCGCTGGCGTTCGCGGTCCACCGCCAGCTCGCGGAGCGCGACGTAGACCGCCGAGTACAGCGGTGTCCGCCCCTGCGCGCGCGACGACCGGATGGCCGCCTCGACGGCCTGCAGATCGGCGGTGAGCGGCTGCAGGATGCGGAGGCCGTTCGAGATCCCCATCACCGCCACGCGGTCGCCACGGCGGGCCGCGCGGGTGAAGTTGATCGCGGCTTCCTGCACCAGCGGGAGCGACGAGCGCATGCTCCCGCTGATATCGAGCAGGACGACGAGATCGAGCGGCAGATCGCCGGAGGCGAAGAAGCGGATGGTCTGCGGCACGCCGTCCTCGAACACCGCGAACTGATCCGCAGTGAGGTTTGCGACGTACGCATCACGGTCGTTCTGCACCGAGACGTTGATCGTCACGAGATCCGTCTGGCTGCGGAACGTCCGGGACGACTGTGCGCTGGCGGGCCCCACCATCGCCGCGAGGGCCAGGGCCGCGGTGAACAGGAGAACTGGGTGCCGTGGCATAACGACCTCTCCCAGAGCAATCGGCGCGCCAGCTTTCGGGATGAGGAACCGGTCCCTTCGCGGGGACCCGCGCTGCGCCTCCGGAGGCGCGAGTGTCGATTTGGGCAACAGGTGTCGGATTCTGTGTCGGGCGGTTCGGAACGCGAGCTCGGCCGGCGCGCCACGCCCGAAACCTCATCCAACGCGGACGTATTCGGTCGGCCTGGGCCCTCCGCGGGCCGTCTCGGACGCCGCGGCGCCGCGGCCCGCCCGGCAAGGGCCGAGATTCAGGTCATTCAGCGCCCGACCTGGCGCTCGTCGAGCTGGCCGCCGGAATTCCGGCATTTACCGCAAATTTCCCGGACGGCGGAACTTGCTTTCGCCGCTCGACGTCAAACACCATTAGCTCACTGAACAGTGTTCAGGAATCGACGGGCACTCTCGCCGGCGAGAAGGACGAGGACGAATGGGCATCAGGGAACGACACGACCGGGAGCGCCAGGCGGTGCGCGAGGCCATCCTCGACGCGGCCCGGGACCTGTTCACGAGCGACGGCTACCAGAACGTCTCGATTCGCAAGATCGCGGAACGTATCGAGTACAGCCCGGCGGCCATCTACAGCTACTTCCCCAGCAAGGACGACATCTTCTTCGCGCTCGCCGAGGAGGGCTTCCACCGCCTCGACGCGCACATCCGCGCCATCCCGTCCGGCGACGACCCGCTCGACGCCCTCCGCCGCTCGTGGTGGGGGTTCTACGAGTTCTCCAAGCTCCATCCCGAGTTCTTCCAGCTCATGTTCGTGGACCGCACCGTGCCCCAGCTCACCGAGCAGTGGGCCGGCCTCGAGTTCATCCACCAGTTGCTCGACTACGCCATCGAGAAGATCCAGCGGTGCATCGACGCCGGGGTCTTCGCGCCGACGCTCAACGCCGCCGCGGCCATGCACGTCATGTGGGCCGCCCTGGTCGGCCCACCGGTGATTGGCAGCGGCTGCCGCCTGGGCCCCGGCGAGGACCCGGACCTGCTGGCGCGCGACGTCCTGAACACGCTCCTCGCCGGCCTCCAGGCCGGCGTCACCCATGCCTTCGTTCCATGTGCCCCTCATGATCGACCGCAAGTGGGCGTCGCGACGCCCGACGGAGTCCCTACTCATGACGCGTAACGGCTTCCTCCTCCTTCCTCTCGTCGTGATCGCCGCCGCGGCGGCGGCCTGCGCCGGTGGTGAGCCCACCGTGTCGGCCGAGCCCGCGGAGGCCGTGGTGCCGGCCGTCGACGTGGCCGTCGTCAGCGCCCGCACCGGGCGCATCGACTCGGTGCTCGAGATCTCCGGGACGCTGGCCCCTCGGGCCCGCGTGGGCGTGAAGGCGAAGCTGCCCGGCACCTTGGAGCGCATCCTCGTGGACATCGGCGACGAGGTGCGCGCCGGCCAGACGCTCGCCACGATCGACCGGCGCGAGATCGACGCGCAGGCGGACGCGGCCGAGGCGGCGGTGGCCGTGGCCCGCGCGTCGCTCGACGCGGCGGAGGCGACCCTGGCCAACGCCGAGACCGAACGGACCCGCGCCCAGAACCTCTTCGAGAAAGGCGCCCTCCCGCGGCAGCGGCTGGATGCGGCCGAGACGGCGGCCCGCGCCGGGGCGGCGCAGCGCGATCTCGCGAAGGCCACGCTGGCCCAGGCCGAGGCGTCGCGCCGCCGGGCCCGCGAGGTGCAGAACGACGCCACGGTGGTCGCGCCGGTGAGCGGCTACGTCGTCGCGCGCAACTACGATCCCGGCGCGCTGCCGGGCACCGAGCCGATCGTCGTGATCGCCGACATGAAGGAGCTGAAGCTCGAGGCCGGCGTGTCCGAGCTGGAGGCCGGGCGCCTGCGGATCGGCATGGCCGCCAGCGTGTCGGTCCAGGCGAAGCCGGGTGAGCAGTTCACCGGTGAGCTCGTCGCGATTGCGCCGGAGGTCGATGAACGCAACCGCCACTTCCAGGTCGAGGTGCGCGTGGCCAACAGCGACCGGGCGCTGCTCTCGGGCATGTATGCGACGGCGGACCTCGTCGTGGCGTCCGCGGACAACGCGGTGCTCGTCCCGCGCGAGGCGATCATCAGCCGCGGCGGCCAGCGCGTGGTGCTGAAGGTCACGGGCGAGTCGATCTCCGAGGTCCCCGTGACCGAGGGCCTGACCGACGGGCGGCAGGTGCAGGTGGTGACCGGGCTCGCGACGGGCGACCAGGTCGTGGCCGACGCACGGCGGCAGGTGCCCGCGGGCGCCCGCGTCCACGCCGTGCCGGTGCAGTAGGCCGGGCGCGTCAGCCGGAGCCAACGAGCCATGTGGATTTCCAACACCTCCATCAAACGGCCGGTCTTCGCGACGATGGTCATCATGAGCTTCATGGTGCTCGGCATCGTCTCGATGACACGGCTGGGCATCGACCTCTTCCCGGAGGTCAACTTCCCCTTCGTCAACATCGCCGTCGTCTATCCCGGCGCGGCGCCCGAGGAAGTGGAGACGCTGGTCACCGAGCCCATCGAGGACGCCGTGGCCGGCATCAACGGCGTCAAGCGCGTCATCTCGACGTCCACCGAGGGCTTCACGCGGGTCGGCGTGGAGCTGCGGCTCGAGGTGGACGCGCAGGCGGCGACCGCCGAGGTCCGCGAGAAGGTCGCGGCCATCCGCAGCCGGCTGCCCGAGGAGATCGAGGATCCGACGATCCAGCGCTTCGACGTGGCGGCGCTCCCGATCATGGTGTACGCCGTCGGGTCGTCGCTGCCGTCGGACGTGACGCGGCTGCGGGTCGAGGACGACCTGAAGCCGCTGCTGGAGCAGATCGACGGCGTGGCGGCGGTGCAGGTGAACGGCGGCGAGATCCGCGAGATCCAGGTGAACCTGGACCCGCGGCGGCTCGAGGCCCTCGGCATGCCGCTCAACGAGGTGGCGCAGAAGCTGGCCGCCGAGAACCTCGACGTGCCCGGCGGCCAGGTCAAGCGTGACGGCCGGAGCATCTCGCTCCGGACGAAGGGCGAGTTCGACGCCGTGGACGAGATCGCCAACGTGATCCTCCGCTCCACCGGCGGGTCCACCGTGCGCCTGCGCGACGTCGCCGACGTCGTGGACGGCTACGAGGACCGCACGTCGACGACGCGGCTGGACGGCGTGGACGCGGTGTCGTTCGCGATCCGGAAGCAGGCCGGCGCGAACACGGTGGAGATCGCGGACCGCGTCGAGGAGACGCTGGCACGCGTCGCGACGAGCTTCCCCGACCTGCAGATCCGGCCGGTGCACAGCGACGCCGACGGCATCCGCGAGAACGTCCGCGAGGTGCGCAACCACATCATCTTCGGCGGCGTGATGGCGGTGCTCATCATCTTCATCTTCATGCGCGACTGGCGCTCGACGCTCATCTCGGCCCTCGCGCTGCCGACGTCCGTGATCGCCACGTTCTTCTTCATGTACGTCGTGGGCTTCACGATCAACATGATGACGCTGATGGCGCTGTCGCTCGTCATCGGCATCCTGATCGACGACGCGGTCGTGGTGCGGGAGAACATCTACCGCCACATGGAGCACGGGGAGGACCCGGTGACCGCGGCGCGGAACGGCACCTCGGAGATCGGGCTCGCGGTCATGGCGACCACCTTCACGATCCTGGCCGTCTTCCTCCCGGTCGGCTTCATGACCGGCATCGTCGGGCAGTTCTTCAAGTCCTTCGCGCTCACCATCGCGTTCGCGGTCGCGATGTCGCTGCTCGTGGCATTCACGCTCGACCCCATGCTGTCGTCGCGGTTCGTCCGCTACATCCCGCCGGAGGAGCGGACCCGCACCCGCGTCGGCCGGTTCCTCGAGCGGTGGGGCGCCTTCTACGACCGCATCGACGCGCGGTACCACCGCGTGCTCGAGTGGGCCATCGGCCACCCCTGGGCGGTCATCGGCATCGCGACCGTCGTGTTCGTCGGCAGCCTCTCGACGCTGGGCGTCATGGGGACGGAGTTCGTGCCCTCCGAGGACCGCGGCGAGTTCGTGGTGAACGTCGAGGTGCCACCGGGCACGTCGTTCGAGGAGACGACGACGCTCGTGGCGGGGGTCGAGTCGGTGGTGCGCGAGCTCCCGGAGGTGCGGCAGATCTTCTCGACCGTCGGCGTCGAGGGGGATCCGCTGAAGGCGAACCTGCGGGTCAAGACGACGAAGAAATACGAGCGCGAGCGTGGCCTTGCCGCGCTCAAGAGCGACGTGCGCGGCCGCCTGGCGGCGCTTCCCCTCATCAAGACCACGGTCGCCGATCCGGAGTTCATGCAGGGGGCCCCGTCGGAGGCGCCGCTGAACGTCTACATCCGCGGCGACGACATGGAGGCGCTGCAGCGGCTGAGCGACGAGGCCGTGGCCCGCATCAAGCGGGTGCCGGGTGCGGTCGACGTCGACAGCACCCTCGAGAGCGGCCAGCCGGAGATGGTGGCCCGCGTCAACCGGCGCCTGGCCGCGGATCTGGGCTTCGACGTCGCGAGCGTGGCGACGCAGCTGCGCGGCATGGTCGAGGGCGTGGTCCCCACCAAGCTCCGCGACGGGGACAAGGAGTACGACATCCGCGTCCGCCTGGCGCCGGAGTACCGGAACGACTTCGAGGCCATCGCGCGGGCCCCGATCTACTCGCCTCGGGGCGCCGCGGTGCCCTCGGGCGACATCGTCACGATGGAGCCGGGCGTGGGCCCGACCAACATCGAACGTGAGCAGCGACGGCGGCAGGCCAAGATCGGCATCGAGCTCGACAACCGCGCGCTCGGCGACGTGACCAGTGACGTCGGCACGGTCATGGCCTCGCTCGACATGCCCCCCAACTTCGAGTGGGGCTTCGCGGGCGACGTCGAGCTGATGCAGGAGTCGGCGCAGGCGATGGGGCTCGCGCTCATCCTCGCGGTCGCCTTCATCTACATCGTCCTGGCCTCGCAGTTCGAGTCGTTCCTCGAACCGTTCATCATCATGCTGTCGCTGCCGCTGGCCATCGTGGGCGCCCTGCTGGCCATCCTCGTGACGGGCAACAACATCGGCATGCCGCCGATGATCGGCATGGTCATGCTGATGGGGCTCGTGACGAAGAACGCGATCCTGCTGGTCGACCTGACGAACCAGCACGTGCGCGAGGGCCTGCCGATCGAGCAGGCCATCCTGAAGGCAGGGCCGATCCGCCTCCGTCCCATCCTGATGACGACGATGGCGATGATCCTCGGCATGCTGCCGTCCGCGATGGGCACCGGCGAAGGTGGCGAGTTCCGCGCCCCGATCTCGATTGCGACCATCGGCGGGCTGATTACGTCCACGGGCCTCACGCTGCTCGTGGTGCCGGTGTCGCTGCTGCTGCTCTCGCGCATTGTCGCGCGGGTGAAGAGCTGGCGCGCCAATCCCGAGGCGCGGCTGCACCCGGCGGTGCGCACGGCCGGCCTCGTCCTGCTCGTCGCGCTGGCCGGCTGGATCCTCTCGGCGTCGACGGCGTTCGGCCAGACGCCTTCCGCGGCGGGCGCGGCGCCGCTGGAATTGAGCTACGACCAGGCGCTCGACCGGGCACTCGCCGAGAACGCCCAGCTGAAGGTTGCCGGGGACCAGGTGCGCGAGAGCCAGGGCCGGGTGGCCGAGGCGAAGACGAACTTCCTGCCGGACGTGAACCTGAACTTCCAGTTCACGCCGGCGCAGCGGTTCCCGCTGATCCGGATTCCCGCCGGGATCTTCGGGCCGGAGGAGCAGACCTTCCAGGCGGCGTTCACGCGCCGGAACATCATGCAGGTCGACGTGTCGCAGCCGCTCTACACCGGCGGGCGGCTCACGAGCGCCTACGGCATCCAGGCCGCCGGGCTCGACCAGGCGAAGCTCTCCCTCGAGCGCGGCCGGCAGGAGCTGCGCCAGCAGGTCACCGCGGCGTTCTACGGCGCGCTCATGAACCAGGGAGGGGTCGATGTCGCGGACGAGCAGGTCCGGCTCGCCGAGCGCCAGCTCGAACTCGCGCGGGCGCGCTTCGAGGCGGGCACGGTCGCCCGGCTGGACGTCCTGCAGGCCGAGGTCGAGGTCGCGAACTCCCGGGCGCGGCGCATCCAGGCGCAGGCCGCGGTCGACACGTCGCACCAGGCGCTGCGGACGCTGCTGTCGCTGCCCCAGGCCCAGCGGCTCGTCCTGCGCGGCACGCTGGACGATCCGGCGCCCGGCCTGACCCGGACGGCGCTCGACGCGTCGCTGCCCTCCCGCCCCGACCTGCGCGCCTTCGGCGCCCGGCACGAGATGGCCGAGCACGCCGTCTCGCTGGCGAACGCGGAGTGGAAGCCGAGCCTGGCGCTCACCGGCAACCTGCAGTACCAGGAGGACGGCTTCAGCAACCTGCTGAACAGCGACAACCAGAGCTACACCGTGGGCCTGGCGCTCCGGGTGCCGCTCTTCTCGGCGCCGGGCGCCGGCGCGCGGCGGGCGGTGGCACAGGCGCAGGCGCAGCAGGCGGAACACGGGCTGCAGGCCGCGCTGGACGGTGCGCGCCTCGAGCTGGAGTCGGCGTGGACCGCCTATGAGTCGTCCGCGGAGGTCGTCGCGACCCAGGAGAAGGCGCTCGAGCTCGCGCGCGAGGGCGTGTCGATCGCGCAGGTGTCCTACGAGAACGGCGTGATCACGTCTGCCGAGTTCAACGACGCGCGCGTCCGGCTGCTCGAGACCGAGTGGCTGCTCATGCAGGCCAAGTACGACCGCATCGTCGCCGCCGCGCGCGCGCAGGCGGCCGCGGGGACCGAATAGGACCCGTTCTCGCTGGATATCGGTTCGAACTCGCTAGGACTCGCCGCTCCGCGGCTCGCTACGACTCACTGCGTTCGCTGGGACTCGGCACCTTCGGTGCCTCGCCAGGAAGGGAGGAGGCCCTCACTTCGACCGGCCCGTCCCTTCCGAGCGAGGCGCCGCAAGGCGCCGAGTCCCAGCGAGCCGCGCAGCGGCGAGTCCTAGCGAGCGCAGCGAGTCCTCGCGAGCGCGCAGCGCGAGTTCCGGCGAGCGTAGGCGCGAAGGGCCGCGGTCTCCCGCGGCCCTTCGTCCATCTGGAAGCGAGTCCAGCCCTACGCCAGCGCCCCGAAGTGCTGCGCGTAGCGCTCCGTGAACTCCTTCCACGTGTAGGCGTGGCTGGTGCCACCGAGGTGCTCGAGAGCGTAGGTGGCGGCCACGCTGCCCAGCTTCGCGCAGGTGTCGTAGGACGCCTTCATCGCCAGGCCCTTCATGAAGCCGCCGCGGAAGGCGTCGCCGACGCCGGTCGGGTCCTCGATGCGGTCGGGGGTCACGGCCGGCACGTCGGTCGCGCCGTCCTTCGTCAGGACCGTGCACCCGTGCTCGCCCTTGGTGACGACGAGCAGCTCGACCTCCTTGAGGATGTCGGCCTCGGTCATGCCGGTCTTCTGCCGCAGCAGCTCGTACTCGTAGTCGTTCACGATCACCATGAACGCGCCGATGACGCCGTCCTTGAGCTGCGAGCCGTCCATGCGCGCGCACTGCTGGCCCGGATCCCAGATGTACCGGATCCCGAGCGTGCTGCACTCCTCGGCGTACTGCACCATCGCGCCGGGGTCGTTCGGCGACACGATCGCGAGCGCCTCGGCGCCCAGGCCCTTCACGGTCCGGAACGACAGCTCCCCGGCGTTGGCCATCGCGCCCGTGTAAAAGGACGCGATCTGGTTGTTGGCCTCGTCCGTGCTGCAGAAGAACGACGCCGTGAACTTCCCGTCGACGACCCGGACGAGCGACGTGTCCACGCCGGCCGACTCGAGCCACGCGCGGTAGTCCCCGAAGTCCTGGCCGGCAGCCGCCATCAGCAGCGGCTTCTCGCCGAGCAGCGCCAGCGTGTACGCGATGTTCGGCGCGCAGCCCCCGCGCCGCTTGTCCATCGAGTCCACGAGGAAACTCAGGCTGACGCGGTGCATGTGCTCCGGCAGCAGGTGCTCGGTGAACTTGCCAGGGAAGGACATCAGGTAGTCGAAAGCAATCGATCCGGTGACGACCAGGTTCATGGGCTCGGGTGCTCCTCTCTTCGGCTCCGGGTTGGGGGCGCGCACGCCCGGGTTACTTCAGGTACTTGCCGACGATGGGCGCGAGGTCCTGCTTGACCCGCGCCGGCACGGCCTCGGGACGCGTGATGATGGCGGTGGCCAGGGCGCTCCCGCAGTGGCAGCCCTGCCGGCCGGCGTACCGTTCCACGGCGCCGGCGATCACCTGCTGGGCGGCCTTCGCGTTCTTCTGCAGCACGTCGATGATCATCTCCACGGTCACGCTCTCGTGATCCGGGTGCCAGCAATCGTAGTCGGTCACGAGCGCCATCGTCGTGTAGCAGATCTCGGCCTCGCGGGCGAGCTTCGCCTCGGTGAGGTTCGTCATGCCGATCACGTCGGCGCCCCACGAGCGGTAGAGGTTCGACTCGGCGACGGTCGAGAAGGCCGGCCCCTCCATGCAGACGTACGTGCCGCCCGAGTGGACCTTCGGCACGACGCCCTCGGCGCAGGCCGCGGTCATCGTGCGGAGCGGCTCGCAGAACGGGTGGGCGAAGCCGACGTGCGCGACGAGGCCGTTGCCGAAGAACGTGCTGGCGCGCCCACGCGTCCGGTCGATGAACTGGTCCGGGAAGACGATGTCGAGCGGGCGGTACTGCTCCTTGAGGCTGCCGACGGCGCTCGCCGAGATGATGGCCTCGACGCCGAGCACCTTGAAGCCGTAGATGTTGGCGCGGTAGTTCAGCTCGGATGGCGTGTGGCGGTGGCCCTCGCCGTGGCGCGCGAGGAAGGCCACGCGCTTGCCGCGCAGCGTGCCGAGCACGTAGGGACCCGACGGATCGCCGAACGGCGTCGTGAGCAGGCGCTGGTCCCGATCCGTGAGCTCGTCCATCGCATAGAGCCCGCTGCCGCCGATGATCCCGAGTTGTGCCGACATGGTGTCCTTGGGGAAGTCAGGAATCGTGGGGACGGTCAGATGACGCGCTCGACCGCCCGCTTGCCGTCGCGCTCGCGGAGGATACCCGCGGCCAGCGACGGATCGTGCTCGAAGTAGATGAGGTACTCCCGCTCGATGGCCTCCCGCGCGAAGGCCTTCTTGAACGCGAGCGTGTCCATCGGGTAGAGGTCGTAGCCCATGATCCAGGGATCGGGCACGTGCACCGCCGTCGGGAACATGTCGGCCGCGAAGACCGCGGTGCGACCGCCCGACTCGATCATCAGGACCTGGTGGTGCATCGTGTGCCCACCCGACCGGCGGTAGCGGATGCCCGGCGCAATCTCCGCCCCGTCGTCGACCAGCGTCAGCACGCCCGCCTCCTGGAGCGGCACGAAGTTCTCCTGCAGGTAGCTCGCCCGGTTGCGCTCGTGCGGGTGCGTCGCGTCCTCCCACTCGCCGCGGTGCGCGACGTAGCGCGCCTTCGGGAACCGCGGCACGATCCGGCCGTCCGCCGCCCGGGCGGTGAAGCCGCCGACGTGATCGAAGTGGAGGTGGCTCGCGATGACCAGATCGATGTCCTCGGCGCCGAGCCCGGCCTCGGCCAGCGAGTGGTCGAGGTGGTAGGCGCGCTCGAGGCCGTAGATGTCCGCGCTCTTCGCGTCCATCTTGTCGCCACACCCGGCGTCGATGAGGATCGTCTGCCCCGCGCCCCGGACCAGCAGCGGCCGCATGCCCAGCGGGATGCGGTTGCGATCGTCCGGCGGCAGCCGGCGCTCCCAGAGCGTGCGGGGCACCACACCGAACATCGCGCCCCCGTCGAGCCCGAAGAAGCCATCCGACAGCGTCACGAGCTCGAGGTCGCCCAGCGTGTGCGCGACCGGCGTGCGGAACCGGGCGACGCGCGGGGCGGGCTGCTTCAGCTCCACGAGCACGCCGTGTGACGCCGACGGGTGCACGAAGGCGACGAGCGCGCCCTCGGCGCCGGGCCTCGGGGCCTCGTCGATCAGCCGCACGCCCTTCGCCTTCAGGCGCTCGAGGGCGGCGCGGATGTCGTCCACCCGCAAGGTCAGGTGGTGGATGCCCGGCCCGCGCCTGTCCACGAACTTCTGGATCGGCGAGTCCGGGGCCGTCGCCTCGAGCAGCTCGAGCGCCGCCTCCCCCACCGGGATGAAGTGGGCACGCACCCGCTGCGAGGCCACCTCTTCCGGCGCCTCCACGTGCAGGCCCAGCGCGTCGCGATAGAAGGCCAGCGCCTTCTCGAGATCCTGGACGGCGATGCCGAGGTGGTCGAGTCTCATGGGTTCACTTCGCCGGCGCGCGGCCGGCCGTCAGCGCAACGTGCGCGCGAGGATGTCGGCCGCGGCCGTGTACGGATCGAGCTCCCGCGCGGCCACCCGCGCCACGAGCGCGTCGAACTCGCCCGGCTGCAGCACGCCAGATTCGACGCGCTCGAGGAACCGCTGCGTGAGCAGCTCCCGGAGCCGGAACTCGTTGCGCGCCTTGAGCCGACGCTCCCGCGCCCCGGCCGAGTGCGCCCGGAACGCCTTGATCGTCTGCCAGAGCTCGGGGACGCCCGCGCCGGACGAGGCGACGGTCTTCACGATCGGCGGCCGCCATTCCCCGTCGCCGTAGGTCTGCAGCGCGAGGTTCGACTCGATGGCCGTGACCATCCGGTCGGCCCCCTCCCGGTCCGCCTTGTTGACGACGAAGATGTCGGCGATCTCCATGATGCCGGCCTTGAGGGCCTGCACCTCGTCACCGGTGCCCGGCACAAGCACGACGATCGAGACATCGGCGCTGCGCACGATGTCGACCTCGTCCTGCCCGACACCGACCGTCTCGATCACGACGAGGCTCTTGCCCGCCGCGTCGAGCACGAGGGCGACTTCACTCGTCGCGCGCGCCAGGCCGCCGAGGTGGCCGCGGGTCGCCATGCTCCGGATGAAGACGTCCTCGTCGGCCGCGTGCGCCTGCATGCGGAGCCGGTCGCCCAGCACCGCGCCGCCGGTGAACGGGCTCGTCGGGTCCACGGCGATCACGCCCAGCGTCTCGCCGGCCGCACGCGTCTCGGTGGTGAGGCGGTCCACCAGCGTGCTCTTGCCGGCGCCGGGCGGGCCGGTGACGCCCACGAGGTACGCCTGTCCCGTGCGGGGGAAGATCGTGCGGATCACGTCGGCGGCGGCCGGCGACTCGTCCTCGATGAGGGAGATCGCGCGGGCCATCGCCCGCACGTCGCCGGCGAGCACCCGCTCTGCGAGAGACCCCTGGCTGGCCAACGTCACCCGGCCAGGAGCTGGCGGGCGATCACGAGCCGCTGGACCTCGCTCGTGCCCTCGCCGATGGTGGTGAGCTTGACGTCGCGGAAGAACTTCTCCGCCGGGTAGTCCTTCACGAAGCCATACCCGCCGTGGATCTGCACGGCGTCCTCCGAGGCCCGGACGGCAATCTCGCTGGAATACAGCTTCGCCATGGACGACTCGAGGGTCATGCGACGGCCCTGGTCCTTGAGCCAGGCGGCCCGATACGTCAGCAGGCGCGCCGCCTCGACCCGTGTGGCGTTGTCGACGATCTTCCAGCGGATCGACTGGAACGTGCCGATGGCCTTGCCGAACTGGCGGCGCTCGAAGGCGTACTGGCGCGCCGCCTCGTAGGCCCCCTGCGCGAGCCCGACGGCGAGCGCCGCGATGCCGATGCGGCCGGCGTCGAGCACCTGCAGGGTCTGGATGAAGCCCTGCCCCTCCTCGCCGATCAGCTGGGCGGCCGGCACCCGGCAGTTCTCGAAGATCACCTCGGTGGTCTCGCTCGCGCGCATCCCGAGCTTGTCTTCCTTCTTGCCGGCCCTCAGCCCCGGGGTGCCGCGCTCGACGATGAACGCCGAGATACCCTTGTGGCCCTTCGCCCGGTCCGTCACGGCCATCGCGACGAGCGTGTCCCCCGTCTTGCCGTGCGTGATGAAGATCTTCGAGCCGTTGAGGACCCAGTCGTCGCCGTCGCGGACGGCGGTGGTGCGCATCGCGGCCGCGTCGCTGCCCGAGCCCGGCTCGGTGAGCCCCCAGGCCGCCAGCTTTTCGCCGCGCGCGAGCGGACCGAGCCACTGCGCCTTCTGGCCGGGCGAGCCGAACATCGAGATGTGCGCCGCGCCGAGGCCGTTGTGCGCCGCGACCGAGAGCGACACGCTCGGGTCGACCCGGGCGAGCTCCTCGATGCAGATGCAGTAGTCGAGCGCCGACATCGCCGCGCCGCCGTACTCGCCCGGGAACTGGATCCCCATGAGGCCGAGCTCGGCGAGCTTCGGCAGGAGCTCCGTCGGGAAGTGCTGCGCGTTGTCCCACTCCATCACGTGCGGCCGGATCTCGGTCTCGGCAAACTCACGCACGCTGCGCCGCAGCAGCTCCTGTTCGTCGCTCAGCCGGAAGTCCATCTAGTGAAAGATATCACAAGGAATCGGGGGCTCAGACCCAGTGGGTGTGGGGCTTCTGGTTCTCGAGGATCCAGCCCCGGATCAGGCGCCCGTAGCCACGCGGCTCGATCCCGTGGCGCGCGTAGAAGGGGCCGAGCGCCCGCTGCAGGGCCGGCAGCCGGTAGAACGGCACGCCGGGAAAGTAGTGGTGCTCCAGGTGGTAGTTCGAGTTCAGGAACCAGAAGTCCCAGAACCAGCTCCCCGGCACGAGCGTCGTCCACTTCGCGGGATCATCGGGATCGATGTCGTAGTGCTGGCCCAGCCGGTTCAGCGTGAACGCAATCGGGAAGACGAAGAACACGGGAACCACGTAGGCCCGGAGCGCCGCCGCGCCGCCGAACACCCACCACAGCCCGCCGAGCACCGCGAGGTGCGTCCCGATGGACAGCCAGCGCTCCTTCGCAATCCGCGCCTGGACAGCCGGCGGGTAGGTCGCCACCTCGCGCCGCGCCGCGCGGAAGTAGATGGGAAACAGCGCCGGCGTGCAGTACAGCAGCTTGAACCAGCGCGCGTTCACCTTCGGTGAGAGGTGATGCCGCTTGGGGTCGTGCTCGAACGAGCCGAGTTCGGCGTGGTGGTCGAGGTGCCAGCGCGTGAACTGGGTGGCGGAGATGCCGCTCGGCACGGCGTAGGCCAGGCCCAGCAGCCGCTCGGCGCGCGGATGCCGGCGCGTGAACACCGCATGGTGCACGACCTCGTGCAGCAGCACGGTGAAGTTGAAGACCGTGAAGCCCTGGACGAAGGCCAGCGGGATCCAGATCGCCGGATGGTCGACACGCACGAGCGCCCACGTGCCCAGCGCGAGGATCACGAACTGCCGCACGGCCACGAGCAGGTGCCGTGCCGGCGACTTCGCGTGCAGGGCCTTCAGCACCTCGCGCGGCAGGGCCCGTCCGAGCTCCGCCCGCAGTGGGCCCGCATGCTCGCTGTAATAGTGTCGCCCTGCCATTGGTGCCCGGCCGCGCCGCGCGCCGCGCGCGCCTAGTAATAGACGACGACGCGGAACGTGCCGCTGTTGTCGTTGAGGAAGTCGTCGTTCACGCCGAGGTAGAGGGGGCCGCTGTCGCGCATCCGGAAAGCGCCCGTCTCGTCGCCGACCAGGAACACGTCGCCACTGTCGCCGATCCGGCCGATCAGCGCCGCCGCCGACCGCGTGGGCAGCGGTCGCCCCGGGTTCTCCGGGGAATTGCGCTCGCCGGCTGGTCCGTCCCGCCGGTCCCGGCCCCAGCGGACCTGTCCGCTCGCCTCGAAGTACACCGTCTGTCCCGCGCGCACCGAAATGCCGGTGGGCGTCCAGCCCGCGCGGGCCGAGACGTTCACCACCCGCTCCCGCAGCCCCGCCGGGCGCCGCCCATCGTCACGATCGCCACGGCCGCCGCGGTCGTCGTCGACCAGCCCGTTGTCGAACCGCCCGTCCTGATCGAACTCGATCCGCAGGATGTCGTCGCGATCGAGGCGCAGGGTCCGGGAGCGGCCGAAGGCGCGGGCTTCCTCGAACTCGACCACCCCGTTCCGGATCTGGAGCAGCTCGCCGCGCACGCGCGTGCCGTCCCGCAGGATCAGGGTGTCGGCCGTGAGCACCAGGGGCGCCGCGGCGACGAGCGCGAGCCCCAGCAGGACGGATCGCGACATCTGCATGGAAGTTCGTGCGATCATACACGAATGCGCAGATGGCTCGTCCCCGCGTTCGCCCTCCTCCTGGTCGTCTCGGCGGCCCGGCCCGCCTCCGCCGACGTCACGGCCTTCGTCGGCATCAGCCCCACGCCCGAGAACCGGGCACTCCGCGGCGTCAGCCTCGGGTTCGGCCTGCTCGTGGTCGGCTTCGAGTTCGAGTACGCCAATATCGTCGAGGACACGGTGGAGGGCCTGCCCGGCCTGCGGACCGGATCCGGCAACGTGCTGGTGCAGACGCCCATCGAGGTGTCGGGGGTCGGCCTCTACGCGACCGCCGGCGCCGGGCTCTACCGGGAACGCCTCGACACCCGACAGGAAACCGCGTTCGCGACCAACATCGGCGGCGGCGCCAAGATCCGGCTCGCCGGTCCCCTGCGCGTGCGGCTCGACTACCGGCTGTTCCGCCTGCAGGGCGACCCGCTCCACCAGACCTACCAGCGGTTCTACGTCGGCGCCAACCTGGGTTTCTGACGCTGGAAATACAGAATCAAGGAACCGGAATCAAGAAGACCTGATTCGCATTCGTGCTTCCGGTTTCCTGATTCCCGATTCCGCCCGCGGCGGTTATCGGCCTGGCGGCTTCGGCGGGGTGACGTTGCCGGGCGGCGGCGGGGTCGCCGGCCCGTCCGGCGTCTCGTTCCCCGGCGGGGGCGGCGGCGTGTCGAAGTCGGCGAGGACCGCCAGCGACAGCTTGCTTGGCGCGCCGGCAATCGCATCGCGGTAGCGCAGCAGCAGGTCCTCGGGCGCCTCGGCCAGTGCCGCATCCAGCAGGCGGGAGGGCCGGTAGTCGGCCTCGGCCACGGGCCCGGCGATCATGTGGACGTAGATCACGTTGCCCTTCGCGTCCGGCTCCGTCGCCTTGTAGACGACCCACCCCCTGGCGATCCCGCGCAGGACGTCATCGCTCGATGCGTACAGCACGCGATGCAGCTCGCCGATGGCCGCCTCGTAGTCGGCGGTCGCGGTCGGCTTGACCGGCACCAGCAACAGGCCGGCATCGGTGGTGAACTGCACGGCGGCCGGGTCGGTGCTCGGCGGAGCGGCATCCGGATCGGCCTCGGGGGCGGCGTCCGCGAAGGGATCGGTGTCGGGGTCGGCGGGCGCTCCCGGGCGTGCGGGGGTCTGGTTGCCTTGCGGTGCGGTGGGCGCCGCCGGCGGCGGTCCCTGCCAGGCACGCGGCATCGGGCCAGCCAGCAGGCCGGCCATCACGGTGGCGGCAAGCGCCAGGCTGCGGGTCACGGGAGATCAGTGTACTGCAGGGGACGACACGCGGCGGGGCCGAACGGGGGGACGGCCCCCGGGACTCGCGCCCCGGGGACCGGCGACCAAACCTACTGGCTCATCGACATCAGCGTGTTGAGCTCGCTGATGGCGCGGCCGGCGAACGAGTCGCGGTACTTCACGAACAGCTCCTGGACTTCCACCGGGAAGACCTCGGCGATGAGCCGCGTGATGTCGTACTCCTCGTTCTTGACCACGGGGTCGATGAGGAAGATGTAGACCGCGTTGCCCTGGGCCATCTGGGAGGCCTTGTAGACCTTCCAGCCGGCCGCCTGCTGCTTGCGCGCGGGCTTCTCGCTCTGGTTCAGCGACTCCTTCAGCTTGGCCAGCACCTGCTCGAAGTCGGCCTGCTTGTCGGGCTTGATGAGCAGCGTCACGATCGCCGCATCGCCGTTGAGCGTGAGCACGGGCTCGGCCGGCTCCTGCGGAGCCGCCTGCTGCTGTTCCTGCGCCGGCGCGGCCTCCTGCGCCGCTGCCACCGTCACGCCCGCCAGCATCAGCGCCGCGGCCGCCGTCCCCGACACGAAGACCTGAAATCCTCGAAGCATTGACCAGCCTCCTTCACGAAAGGTCGATACTTTACCGTACCGGACTGCCAATGAAAACCATCATGACTTCATTGGCCACAAGCATACCGTCCCGCGTCAACGCCAGGCGCCGCCCCGGCTCGTGGACCAGGACGCCCGCCTCGACGAAGGGCGAGAGGCCCTCACTGTATCGCGACCAGACGTCAACGCCGTAGCGGTTCTCCACCGCCGCCAGATCCAGGCCGGCCGTCAGGCGCAGGCCGGTGAACAGCGCGTCGCCCAGCCGCTCGTCATCCGGCAACCGTCGACGCTCGGCCACCGGGGACGTACCGGCCTCGACCCGGTCGCAGTAATCGGACGTGCCGGACACGTTCCGCCAGCGGATGCCGTCGCGGGTGCCATGGGCGCCACAGCCGAATCCATGCCAGTTCCCGTCCGTCCAGTACTTCAGGTTGTGGCGCGACTCGCGCCCAGGGCGCGCGGCGTTCGAGATCTCGTATTGCCCATATCCGGCAGCGTCGAGCCGTGCCAGGCCCTCGAGGTACATCGCCGCCGCATCGTCGTCGGGCGCCAGGGACCATTGCCGCCGGGCCATCTCGTCGCGCAGGGGGGCGTTCGGATAGAGCTCGAGGAGGTAGAACGACACGTGCTCCGGCCCCAGGTCCACGAGCGCGTCGACCGATCGCAGCCAGTCGGGCAGCTGCTGCCCGGGCAGCCACATCATGAGGTCGAGGCTGATGTTGTCGAAGCCGGCCCGGCGGGCGTCCCCCACCGCCTGCACCGCGCGAGCCGCGGAGTGGCGGCGCTCCAGGCGCGCCAGTTCGCGGTCCGCGAAACTCTGGACCCCGAAGCTCAGCCGTGAGACCCCGGCCGCGCGGTAGCCGGCCAGTGTCTCCGGCGTCACGGTTTCGGGATTGGCCTCGAGCGTGACCTCCGCGTCGGCCGCCAGGTCGAAGCTGTGGGCGCACCGCTCGACGATGCGCCCGATCTCGGCCGGGGTGAGCAGCGAGGGCGTGCCGCCCCCGAAGAAGATGGTGTCGGCCGACGCCCCCGCCTCGGCAGCCCGCTCGATCTCGAGCAGGAGCGCCGAGACGTAGCGGGTCTTCACCGCCTCGTCGAACAACCCGCGATTGAAGTTGCAGTAGTTGCAGATGGAACGGCAGAAAGGGACGTGGATGTAGAGGCCCAAATCCATTTCAGATCTCAGATCGAAGATTGAAGATTGACATCAAGTTCTGCAATCGCCCGTGCTGAAATCGTCAGTCCCAGTCTTCAATCTTCAATCTTCAATCTGAGATCCTAAATCGATTCAGCTCCCCGCCTTGCCTCCGGTCCAGCGGAGCTCCGCCGGGCCCTGGAGTTTGGCCTTGGCCATGCCGCGGGCCCGGGGCGGGAGGCCGGCGCGGTTCTGGCCCTGGCCCCCGTCGCGCCGGAGGTTGTGCGGCGAGGCCGGCGACGTGCGGTGCCAGCGCTCGATGTCCTCGGCCGACGGATGCGGAGGGAGCTCACGCATGTCGACGCCGCCCATCTCCACCCAGTCGCACATCTCCATCAGGCGGGACCGGGTGCGGGCACCGAGCTGGAAGATGAACGAGCGTGGATCGGTGTTGTCCGCCGAGTCGGTCAGGTTGCTCGTGAAGATCGTCGGGCGCCGCGCGTTGTAGCGCGTGTTGACGACGAGCCCCAGCGTCTCCTGGACCCACTCCGAGGTGCGCTCGGCGCCGAGGTCGTCGAGCACGAGGACGTCGGCCTCGAGCACCGGGCCGAGCACCTCCATCTCGGTCTCCTCGACCGAGCGGTTGTAGGTGTCGCGGACGAGGCGCAGCAGCTCGCGCGTCTCGAAGAAGTGGGCGCGCGCGCCCTTGGCGCGGACGACGGCCTTGAGGATGCCGACGGCCAGGTGGGTCTTGCCGACGCCGTTCGGGCCGAACAGCAGCAGGCCGCGGTCCACGACGGGGAACTGCTGGACGAAGGCCTGCGCCTTGCGGAACGCCTCCCGCTGCGAGTCCATGTCGTGCTCGAAGTTGTCGAGCTCGCAGCGGGCGTAGCGCGCGGGCACGCGCGCCTCCGCCATCAGGCGGGCGGTCAGCGACTGCCGCCAGCAGTCACACCGCACCACACGCTCGAGGCCGTCGACCTCGACACGCTTCCAGCGGCTGCCATCACAAATGGGGCATTCCGGCACGTTCGTTCCCGCGTCCTTCCGTCGGCCGTCAGTTCAGGCCACCCTTGAGCGCCGCCTCGTGGCGGAGCTTGCGCAGGGCACGGGCCTCGATGCGGCGCACGCGGCCGCGCGTCAGGTGCAGGCGCTCGGCGACCTGGCTGGCCGTGCGTGGCTCGCCGCCGGTCAACCCGTAGCGCAGCCGCACGACCACGCGCTCCCGCGCTTCCAGCGTCTCGAGCGCGCGCTCGAGCTCGCCGACGAACGCGCCCCGGATCATCGCGTCCTCGAGCGCGGGGACCGCCCCGTCGGCCAACACGCCGCCGGCCCGGCCACTCGACACCGGGCGCCGGCCCGCCGCCCGCGGCGCGGCGGCATCGGCGCGCGCCACGAGCGCGTCGATCTCGCGCTGCGACAGGTCGGCCGCGTCCCGCCGGTCGCCGCCCAGCGCGTGGGCGACGTCCACGCGCAGCGCCTCGGCACGACGCGTCGCCGCCTGCTCACGTTCCACCGGCCCGCGCCCGGCGTCCGCCAGGCGCTCCGCGATCGCTTCGCGAATCCACCACGAGGCGTCGTCGATGAACGGCAGCCGCCGATCGGGATCGACACGACGGGCTGCCGCCAGCAGGCCGAGGTTGCCGGCGTGGATCAGCTCGAGCAACGGCACGCCGAGGTGGGCATAGCGCCGCGCCGTGCCGACGACGTACCGCAGGTTGGCCTCGACGAGCCGGCAGAGCGCGTCCTCGTCGCCGGCATGCCGGAAACGGCGGCCGAGCGCGCGCTCGTCGTCGATGCTCAGTCGGGGATGACGGGCGATGTCTCGAAGGTACGCCTGGAGGTTGGCGGCACCAGTTGCGAGGGTCTCGAGGCTGCGCACCACGCGGGCATCTTATCACCCGGGCGGAGGTGACGGATGCCCCGGCACGGCGCGTGGGATCAGGATCGTGTGCGCCGGTTGGGGCGTTCGCCCTCGCCCGCGGCGGGTTCCTCCGCGCGCGGCGCGGCCTTCACGAGATCGGTCGGCGACGCCTTGACGAGCGCCGTCGTCAGGCGTTGCTCCCAGTCGTCGATGCCGCGGGCGAGCTCGTGCTTGACGTACTCCATGAACTCGTTGACCTCGGACTGCATGCGCTCCATCTTCGCGCGCATGTTGAGGATGATCTCGACACCGGCGAGGTTCACGCCGAGATCACGCGTCAACGAGAGAATCGTCTCGAGCTGCTCGAGGTCCTCCTCCGAGTAGAGGCGCGTGTTGCCCTCGGTGCGGGACGGCTTCAACAGGCCCTCGCGCTCGTACAGGCGCAGTGTCTGCGGGTGGATGTTGTACCGCTGCGCCACCGCGCTGATCATGTAGTAGGCCTTGCCGCCGCTTCTCTTCGCCATCGTGTCTCCGGGGCGCCCCGTCAGTCGGCCACCCGCGCGGGGAACGCGCGGACGCTCTCGCCGTTGATCCGCCCGAACTCGCGCAGCAGTTCCTTCGAGCGCTCGTCGAGCACCGCCGGGAGCATCAGCCGCACCTCGGCGATCAGGTCACCGCGCCGGCCGGTGCGCGGCGAGGGCATGCCCCGCTCGCGCAGCCGGAACCGCTGGCCCGACTGCGTCCCCGGCACCACGCGCAACCGGGCGGGTCCGTCGGGCGTCGGGATCTCCACGCGGGCGCCGAGCGCCGCCTCGTGCACGGCAATCGGCACGGTCAGGTGCAGGTCGTCGCCCTCCCGGCGGAAGAGCGGATGCGGCCGCACCTCGACGTCCAAGTACAGGTCCCCGGGCGCACCGCCACGCACGCCGGCATGCCCCTTCTGCGCGATCCGGATCCGGGCGCCGTCCGCCACCCCGGCCGGCACGCGCACGGTGAGCGTCTCGGTGCGCGCCTCGACGCCCTGTCCGTGGCACGACTCGCACGCCACCTGCCGCTGGCGGCCGGAGCCCCCACACCGCGGGCAGTTCTTGGCGAACACCATGTGGCCGCGGACGGACCGCACGGTGCCGGTCCCCTCGCACGCCACGCAGCGCGATTCCGCCGTGCGATGGAAGCCCGACCCGACGCACGTCTGGCAGGGCACGTGGCGCGTGACGGTCACGACGTGGTCCACGCCCCGCCACGCCTGGTCGAAGTCGAGCACGGTCCGGGCGTGGATGTCGGCGCCACGCCGGTCGTCGCGGGGCGCCTCCCGCCGCTGGAACACCTCCTCGAAGAGCTCGCCGAAGGTCGTCGTGCGCTCGGCGTGCACGCCCGGCGAGAAGTCGAAGCCGGCGAAGCCGAACGACGGCACGCTGGACGCCGCCGGCCCCGGCTCGCCGTGGCCCGTGTCGTAGCGGCGTCGGCGATCGGGGTCGATGAGCGTCTCGTATGCGTCGAGGATCTGGCGGAACCGCAGCGCCGCCTCACGATCCCCGGGATTGATGTCGGGGTGGTACCGCCGGGCCAGCCGGCGGTACGCCCGCTTGATCTCACCGGGCGTCGCGGCCCGCGGCACCCCGAGGATCAGGTAGAAGTCCATCCACCTACTTCTTGGTGTGCTCGTCGTCGACCACCTCGGCGTCGATCACGTCGCCGTCGGGCGGCGCGCCGCCGCCCTCGGGGCTCGGGCCCGCGCCCGCGTCGGCCCCCGGCGCGCCGCCGGCCGCGGCCTGCTGCTTGTAGAGGGCCTCGGCGGCCTTGTGCTGCGCCGCGGTGAGCCGCTCCATGCCCTGGGTCATCTGCGCGGCGTCGTTGGCCTCCATGGCCTTCTTGAGATCGGCCATGGCCGACTCGATCGCGCTGCGATCCTCGGCCGGCAGCTTGTCCCCCGAGTCCTTGAGCAGCCGCTCGGCGCCGTAGACCGCCTGGTCGGCGTGGTTGCGCGCCTCGATCTCCTCGCGGCGCTGCTTGTCCTCGTCGGCGTGCGACTCCGCCTCCCGCATCATGCGGTCGACCTCCTCCTTGCTGAGGCCGCTCGACGCGGTGATCGTGATCTTCTGCTCCTTCTGGGTGCCGAGGTCCTTCGCCGACACGTTGACGATGCCGTTGGCGTCGATGTCGAAGGTGACCTCGATCTGCGGCACGCCGCGGGGCGCCGGCGGCAGGCCGACCAGGTGGAAGCGGCCCAGCGTGCGGTTGTCGCGCGCCAGCGGGCGCTCGCCCTGCAGCACGTGCACCTCGACGCTCGTCTGGCTGTCGGCCGCCGTCGAGAACGTCTCGCTCTTCCGGGTCGGGATGGTCGTGTTGCGCGCGATGAGCGTGGTCATCACGCCGCCGAGCGTCTCGATGCCGAGCGAGAGCGGCGTCACGTCGAGCAGCAGCAGGTCCTTGACCTCGCCGGCCAGCACGCCCGCCTGGATGCCCGCGCCGATGGCGACGACCTCGTCGGGGTTCACGCCCTTGTGGGGCTCCTTGCCGAAGAGATCCTTGACGATGGCCTGCACGCGCGGGATGCGCGTGGAGCCGCCGACGAGCACGACCTCGTCGATCTTCGAGGCGTCGACGCCGGCGTCGGACAGCGCCTGCTTGGTCGGGCCGACGGTGCGCTGGAGCAGGTCCTCGACGAGCGACTCGAACTTCGCCCGTGTGAGCTTCATCGCGAGGTGCTTCGGACCCGAGGCGTCCGCCGTGATGAACGGCAGGTTGATCTCGGTCTCCATCACCGACGACAGCTCCATCTTGGCCTTCTCGGCCGCCTCACGCAGGCGCTGGAGCGCCATGCGGTCCTTGCCGAGGTCGATGCCGTCGCTCTTGCGGAACTCGTCGATGATCCACTCGATGATCTTCTGGTCGAGGTTGTCACCGCCCAGGTGCGTGTCGCCGTTGGTCGACTTGACCTCGACGACCCCCTCGCCCACCTCGAGGATCGAGATGTCGAACGTGCCGCCGCCGAAGTCGTACACCGCGATCGTCTCGTCCTTCTTCTTGTCGAGCCCGTAGGCCAGCGCGGCGGCGGTCGGCTCGTTGACGATGCGCATGACCTCGAGGCCGGCGATCTGGCCGGCTTCCTTCGTGGCCTGGCGCTGCGCGTCGTTGAAGTACGCGGGGACGGTGATCACCGCCTTGGTGACCGGCTGCCCGAGGTAGTCCTCCGCGGCCTGCTTCAGCTTCTGCAGGACCATGGCGGAGATCTGCGGCGGCGCCCACTCCTGCCCGCCCGCCTTGACGCGGACGTCGTTGCCGGCGCGGTCCACCGTGTAGGGGACCATCTTCATCTCCTCGGTCACCTCGTCATAGCGGCGTCCCATGAAGCGCTTGATCGAGAAGATGGTGTTCTCCGGGTTCGTCACGGCCTGGCGCTTCGCCACCTGGCCCACCAGCCGCTCGCCCGTCTTGCTGAACGCGACGACCGACGGCGTGAGCCGGCTGCCCTCCGCGTTCTGGATGACGGTGGGCTGATCGCCCTCCATGACCGCCACGACGGAGTTCGTGGTGCCCAGGTCAATCCCGATGATTTTGCTCATGGTCTTAGTATGAAACCTGAGTGGAGACGTGTCAATGTTCGCGGGGTCCGGACACCGGACACGGAGGCACGGAGGCACGGAGGAAGACACAAAGAGGAGAAGGAGAAAGAATGGCTCGGGACGCGGGTGCCTCCCGCCCCGCCAGTCTTGGTATACTGACCATGCCAGCCGCCCCCAACGACCGGAAACCGGCTCCTGCCTGATCGTTACGAGGTCACCATGCGCACCCGGCTTGGTTTCCTGGGCGTGGCGGTGGCGTGTTGCTGCCTCCCCTTCACGGCCTCCGCCCAGGACATCGCGGCTTCCATTCCGGACGAGTCCCCGGCCAGCCTGGCCTACGCCGACGGCACCGTCGACCTGGACCATGAGGGCGTCGCGACGCCCGCCGACGCGCCCAGCCTGCTCATCGCCGGTGATCGCCTGCGCACCGCGCGCGGTCGCGCGGAGGTGGTGTACGGCGACGGGTCGGTCCTGCACCTGGACGACTACACCGAAATCGAACTGCTCGACCCGATCCGCATCCGCCTGCTCGAGGGCCGCGTCATCCTGCACGCCTCGGCGGCCGCGACGAGCGGGTACCTCATCGACACGCCCGCCTCGTCCGTCCGCCTCGACGCCCGCGGCGAGTACGGCCTCACCGTGGATGGGTCACGCGGGACGCTCGACATCGCCGTCGCCCGTGGCGTCGCCGAGCTGCTGGACGAGGCCGGCGGCCGCGCCGTGGTGCGGGGCGGCGAGCGCGCCTCCGTGGACGGCCCGGGCGCGCGTCCGCTGCTCGCGCGCTTCAACACCGCCCGCTGGGACGCGTTCGAGCGCTGGTCGCAGTCGCGCGTCGAAGGCGTCGCGGTCGCCGATGCCGCGGGGCGCCTGCCGGCCGAGTTGCGCGCCTATGGCCCCACCCTGGATCGCTACGGGCGCTGGGGTTATCTCGAGCCGTATGGCTACGTCTGGTACCCGGCGGTCGGCACCGCCTGGCGTCCGTACTACGATGGCGGCTGGCGGCTGACGCGTTACGGCTGGACCTGGTACGGCAGCGACCCGTGGTCGTGGCCGACGCATCACTACGGCCGCTGGGGCTACAGCGGCGCGAGCTGGTACTGGATCCCGGCGCGCGGCTGGAGCGCGGCCTGGGTGAGCTGGGGCTTCTCGTCCGGCTACGTGAGCTGGTGTCCCCTCGGCTGGAACGGTCGCCCCGTCGTGAGCCTCGCGGTGGGCATCTCCACCGGCTGGGATCCGTGGCGCGCGTGGACCGTGATCCCGCGCCGCCACTTCGGGACCCGCGGCTACATCCGGAGCTGGGCCATCGACCCGCGCCGCACCCGCGGGTTCGACTCCGGACGTTTCGAGTTCCGTGACCACGCGCCGGTGCCGGCTGGTCACGCCGTCCCACGCACCCGCCGGGCAGAAGCCGACCTCTCGCGCGACCGCGCCGTGCCCCGCGGGGGCGCACGCGCGCCCCTCACCGCGGACACGGTCGGCACGCGGGCCGGACGCGGCTCCGGCCCGGCAGACGACGGGCGGGCCACGCGCGAAACACGCGGCGCCGTGCCCCGTGGCGGTCCGCCGCAGCAGCCACGGCCGGACACCCGGAGCTGGGACGCTGGCTGGCGCACCAGCGGCGGCGTCCGTAACCCGGCCGTCGGCGCGGCCCCCCGTGCCCCCTCGCGGGACACCGGCGCGCCCGATGCCACGAGCCGCACCGGCGGCTGGCGCACGCCCTCCCGCTCCCCGCGCGATCTGTCGCCGCGCGTGGCCCCCCCTGACGACCTCACGCCGCGGACGGCCCCGCGCGGTCGCGACCTGACGCCTCGGACGGACGATCGGCCCACCGACCTGACCCCGCGGACGCGCGAGCGCGGCGCCGTCCGCCGCGCGCCGTCGGCCGACACGCGCGGCCCGGCTCGCAGCCCGGGCCCGCCCCGCGGTGCGGGGCCCTCACGTGAGGCCGGCCCGGCCTGGTCCGGTGCATCGGGCAGCCGCCGGAGCCCGGGCGCGGTGCAGCGTGCGCCCGCCGGCGGCGGCTCCTCGGCGCGCCCCTCGTCCGGGGGCGGCAGCGCGCAGTCCGGCAGCCGGTCCGGCGGTTCACGCCGTCCCAATCGGCGGCCGCCGGGCTAATCGACCGGCGTGCCCCGGGGACGACAACAGGCTTGACCCGGGGCGCGCCACCACCGAACATCGGACGAGATGGCTACCCTTGCAATGAAGTTCGCCCGGCACGCGGGCATTGCCGCGCTCTTCGTCGGCGCCGCGCTCGCGGGCACGCTGAGCGGCGTGCTGTTCGCGTACTCCGACGACCTGCCGCAGATCTCGGCACTGGACGACTACGTGCCGAGCACGATCACGCGCGTGCTCGACCGCAACGGCCGCACCGTGGGCGAGTTCGCGGTGGAGCGCCGGGTCGTCATCGGGTACGAGGATGTGCCGGTGCACCTGCGGCAGGCGATCCTGGCCGCCGAGGACTCGGACTTCTTCGAGCACTTCGGGCTGAGCGTGCAACGCATCATGCTGACGCTGATCCGCGACGCGATGGAGATGCGGCTTGCCGCCGGCGCGTCCACGCTCACCCAGCAGCTCGCCCGAAAGCTCTTCCTCACGGACGAGAAGACGTGGGAACGCAAGATCAAGGAAGCCCTGCTCACGATCCAGATCGAGAAGCGGTACACGAAGGAAGAGATCTTCACCTTCTACTGCAACCAGATGTACTTCGGGCACGGCGCGTACGGGGTCGAGGCGGCCTCGGAGCTCTACTTCGCCAAGCACGTGCAGGAGCTCGATCTCGGCGAGGCGGCGCTCATCGCCGGCATCCTCCAGGGCAACGTGCGCCAGAGCCCGTACGTGAACATGGACGCCGCGTTGCGCCGGCGCAACTACACGCTGCAGCGGATGGCCGAGGAGGGCTTCATCACGCCGGAGGAATCGGCGGCCGCCCAGGCGAAGCCCATCATCACGCGCGGCGACCCCGGCCAGAACTCGTCGAGCGCGCCGTACTTCCTCGAGGAGGTGCGGAAGTATCTCGAGGCCCGGTACGGCGCGACCGCGCTCTACAAGAGCGGCATGACGGTCCGCACCTCCCTCGACCTCGACCTGCAGGAGGCCGCCAACAAGGCCGTCGACGCCGGCCTGCGCGCGATTGACAAGCGGCGCGGCTGGCGGACGCCCACCGAGAACGTGCTCGAGGCCGGCGACACGCTGGACGACTACACGAACAGCCGCTGGAACCGTCCCCTGGCCGAAGGCGACATCGTGCCGGCCCTCGTGACGGGCGTGGACGCGGGCAACGCCACGCTCCGCATCGGGCGCCTCAGCGCGACGCTCACCCGCGACGGCTTCCGCTGGACGCGCCGGTCCCGGGCCACCGACCTGGTGAAGCCCGGCGACGTGATCCAGGTGGCGCTGACGGGCGTGCAGCCGGAGGAGCACACGGCCAGCGTCACGCTCGAACAGACGCCGGTCGTGGAGGGCGCGCTCGTCGCGCTCGACAACAAGACCGGCCAGGTGCTGGCGATGGTGGGCGGCTACAGCTTCGGGCGCAGCCAGTTCAACCGGGCCACCCAGGCGCGACGCCAGATGGGCTCGACCTTCAAGCCGATCCTCTACACCGCCGCCATCGACCGCGGCCTGACGCCGGCGACGCAGATCATCGATGCCCCGACCGAGTTCGATGCCGGCCCGGATCAGCCGCCGTACCGGCCCCACAACTACGACGGCACCTACGAGGGGCCCATCACGCTGCGCCGCGCGCTCGAGGACTCGCGCAACATCCCCGCCGTGCGGGTGATGGAGATGCTCGGGCCGCCACAGGTGGTGAGCTACGCGCGCCGGTTCGGATTCGAGACCGCCTTCCCGCCGTTCCTCTCGACCGCGCTCGGCGCCGGCGAGGCCACGCTGCTCGAGGTTGCCAGCGCCTACTCCGCGTTCCCGAACCACGGGCTGCGCATGCAGCCGTACGAGGTGCTGTCGATCACCGACCGCGAGGGCGCGCGCCTGGAGGAGAACCGTCCCGAGCCCCGCGACGCGCTGCGCGGCGACACGGCGTACGTGATGACGACCCTGCTCCAGGGCGTCGTCCAGCGCGGCACGGGCGTGGCGGCCCGCAGCCTCGACTGGCCGCTGGCCGGCAAGACCGGCACCGTGGACGACTACACCGACGCCTGGTTCGTCGGCTTCGACCCCCTGATCACGATCGGCGTGTGGACCGGCTACGACGAGAAGAAGCAGGTCGGACGGGAGACCGGCGCGACGGCGGCGCTGCCGATCTGGATCGACACCATGCGCGCCCACATCACCCACGCCCGCGAGACCCTCGAGGAGACCCCCACCTTCGACCCGCCCGGCAACATCGTCTTCATGACCGTCGACAAGGCCACCGGCGAGCCCGTCGCGCCCTCCACGCCGGGGGCGTTGTACGAGGCATTCATCCAGGGGACGCAGCCGGCAAGAGAGGGGCGCTACTGAATTCAGATCTTCAGATCTCAGATTGGAGATTGATTGACGATTGGTGATCTCAGATTGCAGATGGGATTCAGGGATCTGAGGAATTGCGGGATTGGGGAATTCGACGATCCTGCGCCCGGCAGGTGGGCGTTCAGCGGCGGGCGGTGACCGTCTTCCGGGTGGCGGCGAAGATGGCGGTGAGCTCGAAGGCTTCCTTCAGGAGGCGGGCGATACGGGGGCGTGGCGCCAGGGCGGCTTCGCCGATCAACTCGAGCCAGAACAGCGACTCGTCCGACTCTTCGAGCACGACGCCGATACGCGCGGCGAACTCGGCGCGTGACCGCGCCCGGCAGGCCGCGCGGTAGTTCGCGGCCACCGCGGTCGCCGAGTCAATCAGCTGCCCGCCGACCCGCCGCCCATCGAGCGACGTCGGCAGCTCCCGCGCCAACGCCATCGCATCGAGCGCAAACTGCTTCGTGCGATCCTGGAGTTCCTTGGGCGTCATGCACCTCTCTGGTGCAATCGGCACGCCCGCCCCATCGCGCAGCGCAATGCCCCGATTTCCCCAATCCCTAAATCAATCTGAGATCTGAGATCTCAAAATCTGCGATCAATCTTCAATCTGAGATCTCAAGATCTGAGATCTATTCTTCCTCTTCCGCCGCCGCCCCCAGCGTCCCCGAGGCCTTCTTCATCAGGTACGTCTTGATCAGCTCGTCGATGTCGCCGGCAAGCACGCTGTCGACGTCGCCGATCTGCAGCTTCGTGCGGTGGTCCTTCACCATCTGGTAGGGCTGCAGGACGTAGCTGCGAATCTGGCTGCCGAAGCCGATCTCCTTCTTGGCCCCGCCGATCTGGTCGAGCTTGTCCTGCTGCTCCTTGCGTTTCATGTCGTACAGGCGGGAACGCAGGACCTTCATCGCGACGTCGCGGTTCTTGTGCTGCGATCGCTCGTTCTGGCACGACACGACGATGCCGGTGGGCAGGTGCGTGATGCGGACCGCGGAGTCGGTGACGTTGACGTGCTGGCCGCCGGCGCCGCTCGAGCGGTAGGTGTCGATGCGGAGGTCCTTCTCGGGGATGTCGATCTCGATCTGGTCGTCGATCTCCGGCCACACGTAGACCGAGGCGAACGACGTGTGGCGGCGGGCCGCCTGGTCGAACGGCGAGATCCGCACGAGGCGGTGCACGCCGGCCTCGGCCGCCATCAGCCCGAAGGCGTTCTCGCCACGGAAGGTGACCGTGGCGCTCTTGATGCCCGCTTCCTCGCCGGGCTGGTAGTCCACGACCTCACGCGTGAAGCCGCGGCGCTCGGCCCACTTCAGGTACATGCGCAGCAGCATCTCGGCCCAGTCCTGCGACTCGGTGCCGCCCGCGCCCGGGTGGATGGTGACGATGGCGTCGGCGGCGTCATGCTCGCCGCCAAGCATGCGCTTGACCTCGGCCTCTTCCACCTCGCGGTCGAGGGCGTCGAGGGCGCGCGTGAGGTCGGCGACGACCTCCTCACCAGCCTCGGCCCATTCGAGCAGCACCCCGATGTCGTCGATCTTGCGCCCGAGCGCGTCGCGCAGCTCGAGATCCTCGGCCAGGCGGCGCTGGCGCTGCAGGGTCTGCTGCGCCTGGGCCTGATCGTTCCAGAAGTCGGGATTGGCGATCGCGGCTTCGAGACGGCTCAGTTCGTCCTTGGGGTGAGCCCCGTCAAAGATAGCTCCGGAGATCTCGGGCCCGCTGAAGCAGGTCGTCGGCACGCCGGATGAGCTCGTCGATCATGACAGCCACGGTCACAGTCTCCTTCGGGATGGGCGGGCTCAGGCGCGGCGCCAGGACGCCGCCGCCAGGCCGGCCAGGGTCAGCAGCACCGCCAGTTGCGGCGCCAGATCTCCGATTCTCGCATAGAGCGTGAGCGCCTGCACGAAGCGCGCCTGGCCGACGAGCGCCGTCGTGTCGTCCAGCGCGGTGCGTGCGAGGACCCGGCCGTACGGGTCCACGATGCCGCTGATGCCCGTGTTGGCCGCGCGGATCAGGTACCGGCCCTGCTCCACCGCGCGCATGGCCGCCTGCTCGAAGTGCTGGAAGGGCGCCGAGCTGTGCCCGTACCAGGCATCGTTGGTGATCGTCGACAGCAGCTCCGCGCCGTTCAGCACCCCCTGCCGGATGAGGTGCGGGTACACGACCTCGTAGCAGATGGCGGTGCTCATCATGTGGCCGTCGACCGGCAGCATCGTGACGCGTGTGCCGGGCGTGAACGCCGCCACCGCCTCGACCAGCGGCTGCACGAAGAAGAGCGCGTCCTTGAACGGCACGTATTCGCCGAAGGGCACGAGCTGCATCTTCCGGTACACCGCCGCCGTCGCGCCGGCCGGATCGAGCATGTAGGCCGAGTTGTAGTACGTCAGCCGGTCGCCCCGCTCGATCTCGTCGCTGCCGAAGAGCAGCGGCGTCCCGAGGGAGGAGACGAGCCCACGCACGACCGAGGCGCCGGCGGGATCGTTGTCGAAGACGAAGGGCGTGGACGACTCGGGCCACACGAGCAGTTGCGCCCCGCCGCCGACGGCGTCGCGTGACAACGCCATGTACCGCCGCACGATGTCGCCGGCGCGCCCGGGATCCCACTTCTCGTCCTGCGGGACGTTGCCCTGGATGAGCCCCACCGTGATGGGCGTGCCTTCACGCACGAGCGTGTTGGCCCCCATGCGCGCGGCGCCCCAGACCGACGCGGCCAGGATCAGCGCGAAGGCGCCGCCGGCGGCGACGACCCGCGGCCGCCCGTGCGAGACCGCCGCAAGCGCAAAGCCCGCATTCAGCGTGGCCACGTACCACGACAGGCCGTAGACCCCGACGAGGCTCGCCAGCTGCGCGATCGGCAGGAGCCCGATCATCGTGTTGCCGAGCGGAATCCAGGGAAAACCGCCGAACAGGTGGCCGCGCGCGTACTCGGCCGCGACCCACGCCGCCGGCGCGAGCAGCAGGCCCGGGCCCCCGAGCCCGCGCACGAGCACGGCCGTGGCGGCGCACGCCGCGCCGACGAACAGCGCCATGTAGAGCACGAGCAGCCCCGCGACGGCGATGCCGACGACCCAGGGCAGCCCGCCAAACGTGCTGACGGTCGCGCCGGTCCAGTAGACGGTGCCCGCGAAGTGGACGAAGCCGGCGAGGAGCCCGAGCTGGAAGCCGCGGCGCACGGACACGCCCGGCAGGCGGCCCGGCCGGCCGTGCCAGCCCGAGAGCGCGACGAACAGCGGCACGAGCGCAATGAACGCGACGATGCCGTGCCCGTAGCGCGGGAACGAGAGCGCGAGGAGCGCGCCCGAGAGGAGCGCTAGCGAACGATCCAGGGCTTGAACTGCTCTTCCTTCTGGAGCCTCGCCGCGACCGACTCGGCCTCGCGACGGTCGGGGAACTTCCCGACGCGCACGCGGAAGACCGCAGGGGTTCCGGGCGCGGGGGCCAGAACGTAGGCGGGATAGCCCTTGCCGCTGAGGCGCTCGGCGATGCGTGTGGCCTCGGTGCGTTCGCTGAGCGCCGCCACCTGGATCGCGAAGCCGGCTCCCGCCGGCTCACCCGAGGCGGCCGGCGCCTCGGCGGGCGTGGGCGCGGACGCGGCAGGCGCCGGAGCCGGCGTGTCCGCCACGGGCTCCGCGCTCGGCGCGGGCGCCTCGGCCTGCAGCCGCTCGGCGGCGGCAGCCGGCGCCTCGAGCCGTTCGGGGTACGTCAGGTCTTCCCGGGCGGTGGCCGGCAACCCGCCCTCGCCCACCGCGGGTGGGGCGACGTCGGGCGGCGGGGGCACGTCGGTCTCGGCCGGCGCGCTCGCGGCCATCTGGTCGGCCGGTGCGGCCTCCACGCGGGCGCTGCGACCGACGAGCACGCCCATCAGGAAGATCACCACCGACACGACCGTCACGGCCATGAAGAGGAACACCAGCTGCTTGCCGTTCAGCTGGATTTCGTGGAATCCGTCGTCGGTCGTCGATGCCATGGATACTCGCCGGATGGATTGGCGGCAAACGCCTGAACCATCACATTTTAGCACGCCCGCCGGGACCGGGCGGCGGACGCGGGCCGATCCGTTCGCGCAGCGCGCGCGCCTCCACGGAGTCCGGATCGATCTCGAGGGCGCGGTCGACCGCGGCCAGCGCGGCCGCCGGCTCCTGGGCCTGCAGGTAGGCTTCCGCGAGCACCACCTGCGCCTCGACCGTCTCGCGGCTCCAGATGGCAATCTTCAGCGCCTGCACCGCCTCGCCGGGCCGGCCGCCGCGCAGGGCGAGCCGGCCGAGCAGCACCTGGGCCTCGGCGAGGTACGGCGACAGGAACAACGCGCGGCGCAACTCCTGCTCCGCCTGCGTGTCGTTGCCATCGTCGAAGGCGCGGCGGCCGGCAGCGAGGTGAAAGCGGGCCAGCTCCTCCTGGTTGCGCTGATCGATGGCGGTGATGGCCGAGGCGACCCTGGCGCCGGGCCGCTCGAGCGATTCGAAGAGCCGCTCGCGGCCGGCCGGCACCGGATCGACACCGGCGCCGCTTCGCGCGTCCCACGCGACGTACACGGACGACAGGCGGCGGGCCAGTTCCTTCTCGCGCTCGGCTTCGGCCTCCGCGCCGGTCCGGCCCAGCGCGACGCCGAGCACGTAGTGCGCGTCGCCGTCCGCCGGGTCTCGCCGCACCGCCTCCCGCAGCCAGTGCACGGCCGCGGCCGCGTCGCGTTCCATCCAGTAGGCGTAGCCCAGGTTGAAGAAGTAGTCGGCGTCGGCGGGATCGAGTTCCGTGGCCCGCGTGAAGTAGTACGTCGGCCGCTCGGTGCCCGCGGTGCCGCGGGCGCGGCGCAACTGCACGACCCCCATCGCGTTGGCGATGACCGCGGACGCCCGATCGGCGTAAAGGCCCTCGAGCACGCCGAAGGCCTCGCCGAGGCGCTCCAGGGCGACGAGCGACATCGCCTGGTCGAAGCGCGCGGTGCGGGACCAGCGCCCATTGTTCTCGACGGCCTCGGCGGCCTCGAGGGCCGCCTGGTGACGGCCCGCGGCCGTCCGGGCCTCCCAGAGCGCGAGGCGGGCCCGGTCCCCGGCGCCGGCCTCCAGGGCCTGCCCCAGCAGGTCTTCCTGTTCGTCGGGCATCGCGGCCTGGAGCCCGCGGACGTACAGCTCGAACGCCTCGGCCGGCATCAGCGCCGCGCGGTCGAACCGCGGTCCGGGCGCGAGGCCGGCTGCCAGCTGCCTGAACACGCCCAGCACGGCCGCCGTCGCGCCGCGAGCCTCCACATCCCTGCCCATCCGGCCGCTGCCGAGCTCGATGGCGCGGGCGTGCGCCACCAGGGTGTCGGCCTCCAGCGCCACGCGGCCGACCACGATGCGGGTGGCGCCCACCGCCTGGCCGATCTTGATCACCGTCGCGTAGCTCAGCGCCGCCGCGGGCGGGAGCTGGAGCCGGTCGAACGCCCACATCCGCTCCTCGCGGCCGATGACGGCCCCATGTTCCGCGAAGAGATCCGAGAGCAGCACCGACGAGCCCTCGCCGAGCCAGGCGATGGCGTCACCGTGGGTCTCGAACGGCATGACGAGGGTCACGGGCGCGGCCGCGCGCGCCGGCCACGCGCAGAGGAGGGCCAGCAGGGTGCACGCCGCCACCAGGGCGGCCCGCCGTCTCATGCGGCTTCAGCCGGCACGGCGGGCTCCGCGAGCGCGCCGCGGACGGTGACGTCCAGCGTGCAACCCGCGCCGCCCGAGGCCCGGCACTCGCGCACGCTGACGTCCGCGTCGATCTGGAACAGGGCGAAGAGGCGGGTGACGGCGGCGGCGTAGTACCCGCACATCGGGTCGGCCGCGGCCTCGCGCAGGGTGCAGAACACCGAGTCGCGAATCTCCATCGTGCCCGATCCGCGCCGCAGGCGGACCGTGGCGCGCGAGCGCTCGCAGGAGGCCCGCACGAGCCGGCGGCCGACGCCGAGCACGGCGCGCGCCCGGAGCCCGCTGGGCAGGGTCCGGAGGACCCGGCGCTCCACGGCGCCGATGTCGGCGACCGTCCACTCGGCCGAATGGGTGCCCGCGTGTGTCATCACGGCCTGATAGGTCTCCTGGCCCTCGCGCCGGAGGAAGCTGAGCACGGCCCCGAAGGGGGCCAGGCCCATGCGGCCGTCGCGCAGGCCACCTGGCGTGAGCCAGTGCTCGTAGAAGTCGAGGCGCGTGGGCGCGATCTCGGCGATGGCCTGATGGAGGCTGGCGATGAGGAGGCGGCCGATGCCGGAGTCAACCATGACGCGCGCGGGTTACTTCTGATAACGTAACAGACGTCAACCGCGCCGTGGTGGCCGCGGTACAAGTCACATGCGGTCCGCAGCCATTCTCGCGGGCGGCCGGGCCGTCCGCCTGGGCGGGCGGGCCAAGCACGCGCTGGCGGTGGGTGGCCGGGCCATCCTCGACCGGCAGCGGGATCTGCTCGCGTCGCTGGCGGTCGACGACGTCATGATCGTGGGCCGGTTTCCCGGGGCCCCGATCGCCGGCGTCCGGCTCGTACCGGATGCCGTGGAGCACGGCGGCGCCCTCGGCGGCCTCTACTCGGCGCTGATGGCGGCCACCGCGGACCGGGTGCTCGTCCTGGCCTGCGATCTGCCGTTCCTGACGCGCGAGTTCCTGGCGCACCTGATGGGCACGGCCCCCGACGCCGACGCGGTCGTGCCGCGCACGGTCGACGGATGGCACCCGCTCTGCGGCGTCTATCACCGCCGGGCGGCCGCAGGCTTCCGGGCGCGACTCGACGCCGGCGCGCTCCGCATCACCGACGCGCTGGCGGGCTGTCGCGTGCACGAGATCGGTCCGGCGGAAGTCGCCCGGTTCGATCCCGACGGCGTGCTGCTGACGAACGTCAACACGCCTGACGATTTCGCGCGGGCCGTCGCGCACGCGGCGACACACGCACCCACTCGATGAACGTGCCGACGAGCGTACTGCACCCCATTTGGCGAGTCAACGACGGCCCCGGGCCGTCACGCTGGCCGTCTACCCGGCGCCGCCGCGGCTGACACGCCGCCCTTTCCGTCTCCGACACCCATGATTCTTCCGCTGCACGACCGGCTCAAGGACCGGGTCCGCACGGTGCTCGCCAGCCAGTTCGGGCTGGGCGACGACGTGACGGTGCCCGTGGAGTACCCCCCGACGCGCGCGCTCGGCGACCTCGGCACGCCCGTGGCCTTCGATCTCGCCCGCCGCCTGCGCAAGGCGCCGCGCCAGATCGCCCAGGACCTCGCCGCGGCGCTCGGGACCATCGCCGGGGTGACGCGTGTCGAGGCGGCGCCGAACGGGTACCTCAACGTGTTCCTCGACCGCGCGACGTTCCTGCGGGAGCGCCTCGGCGTGGTGCCCGGCCTGCCGACCCCACCCGCGCGCGCCGACAAGACCATCGTCGAGCACACCGCGATCAACCCGAACAAGGCGGCGCACATCGGCCACGTCCGGAACGCCGCGCTCGGCGACACGCTGGTCCGCGTGCTCCGGTTCCGCGGCACGCCGGTCGAGGTGCAGAACTACATCGACGACACCGGCGTGCAGGTCGCCGACGTCGTGGTGGGCTTCCGCGAGATCGCGGGGCTGGGCCTCGATCAGATTCGTGAGGTCGCCGACACCACGCGCTTCGACTACTACTGCTGGGACCTCTACGCGAAGGTCACCGACTGGTACGAGGCCGACAAGGCGCGGCTCGCCGTGCGCGCGGCGACGCTGCACGACATCGAGCACGGCGCCAGCCCGACTGCCGAGATTGCCGCCTTCATCGCCGACCGCATCGTGCGTTGCCACCTGGTGACGATGGGGCGGCTGAACATCGACTACGACCTCCTGACGTGGGAAGGCGACATCCTGCGCCTGCAGTTCTGGGCGCGCGCGTTCGAGGTCCTCAAGGAGACGGGCGCCGTGTTCCTCCGCGAGGAGGGACGCCTCGCGGGCTGCTGGGTCATGCCCATCGAGGAGGACCCGGAGGCGCCCGACGCGCCGGAGGCCGAGGACGATCCCGAGCAGCGCGAGAAGGTCATCGTCCGGTCGAACGGCACCGTGACCTACGTCGGCAAGGACATGGCGTACCAGCTCTGGAAGTCGGGACTGCTCGGCCGCGACTTCCACTATCGCCCGTTCGCGACGCGCCTCACGGGTGACACGCTCTGGGCGACGACGAGCCACGCCTCCGACGCGGAGGGCGGACATCCAGCGTTCGGGGCGGCGGCGGCCACCTACAACGTGATCGACGTCCGGCAGTCGTACCTGCAGAAGCTGCTGAAGCAGGCCCTGATCGCCGTCGGGCACCCCGCTGAGGCCGAACGCCTCACCCATTTCTCCTACGAGATGGTGGCGCTGTCACACCAGACGGCGCGGGAACTGGGCTTCGCGCCCGATCCCGACTCGGAGGCGGCGAAGCGGCCGTTCGTCGAGGTGTCTGGCCGCAAGGGCCTGGGCGTGAAGGCGGACGACCTGCTCGATCGCGTGATCGACAAGGCGGCGGTCGAGGTCGCGCGCCGCAACGAGGAGCTGCCGGCCGCCGAGCAGCGCCGTATCGCCGAGATGATCGGCATCGCCGCCGTGCGGTACTTCATGATCAAGTACTCCCGCACGAAGGTGATCGCGTTCGACATCGACGAGGCGCTCAGCTTCGAGGGCGAGAGCGGGCCGTACCTGCAGTACGCGGTGGTTCGGGCCAACAACATCTTCGCCAAGCTGCAGGAGCGGCACGGCCTCACCGAGGCGGCCGTGCTCGAGGCCCTGGCCGCCGCGCCGGCCGACGCCCTCGAGACCGACCCCGAGCTCTGGGCGCTCGTGCACGAGGCCTCGCGCCTCGACGACATCGTCGAGCAGGTCGTGCGGTCCCTGGAGTTCGCCGTGCTGGCGAAGTACGGCTTCGGGCTTGCGCAGCTCTTCAACGGCTTCTACCACAAGTCGCCGATCCTCAACGAGGAGCGCCAGGACCTCCGCCTCTGGCGGGCCGGCGCCGTCCTCTACTTCCGTCAGCAGCTCACCCGGACGCTCGACCTGATGGGCGTCGCGGTGCCGCCGCGCATGTGACCCGGAGGCCACCATGCCGAAGATTGCCGTCGCACCGTGCCGCGCGCTCACCGACTACCTGGAGTCGATCCGCCGCGTCGGGGGTGAGCCCATCGAGCTGCCACCCTCCGACGAGGACGCGGCGGTCGCGCTCGGCCGCGCCCACGGCCTGCTGCTGACCGGCGGCGGCGACGTGGACCCGGCGCTCTATGGCCAGGCCCCGCATGCCACCTACGAGGCGGCCGATCCCGGGCGCGACGCCCACGAGATCGCGCTGGTGCGCGCGGCCATGTCGCTGGAGATCCCGATCTTCGCGATCTGCCGCGGCATGCAGGTGCTGAACGTGGCCCTCGGCGGCACGCTGATCCAGGACATCCCGTCCATGGTCAACGGCGCGGTGGACCACGACATCCGTGAACCGCGGTACCAGATCGCGCACGAGGTCTGGGTGACGAAGGACTCACGGCTGGCGGCGCTGATGGGCGATCTGCTCGAGGGTGGCGACACCAGCCAGGTGAACAGCCGGCATCACCAGGCGGTGGATCGTGTCGCCGACGGATGGACCGTGACCGCCACCTCGCCCGACGGCGTGATCGAGGCGATGGAGGGACCGGGCGAGGTCTTCAGGCTCGCCGTGCAGTGGCACCCAGAGAACTTCTGGCGGACGGGCGAGTTCCGGCCGCTGTTCGAAGGCTTCGTGGCGGCGGCGGGGTTACGGGGCTAGCGCGATTTCACAGAAGAACTGATTTCAGGGACGAAAGGATCCACGGATTACACGGATGACACGGATCACGGGAACACGGCTGTAAGCACCGTGGTCCCCTTGGATATCCGTGTCATCCGTGTCATCTGTGGATCCGCCCTTCCGTGTCATCCATGGAATCGTCCTCCGCGAAACCAGCCAGGAACCAGCTCCCCATCCAGTAATCACCTGTCGAAGACGGCGACGGTCTCGACGTGCGCGGTGTTGGGGAAGAGGTCCAGTCCCTGCACGGACGTGAGGCGGTAGCCCGCATCCACCAGGCGGCGCGCGTCGCGGCCGAGCGTCGCGACGTCACACGAGACATAGACGAGGCGCGCGGCGCCGAGGGCCAGGACCACGTCCATCGCCTCGCGGGACATGCCCGTGCGGGGTGGGTCCACCAGGACCGTCGTGCCGGGCGTGAGAGCCGTGCGCGAGGCATCGAACGCCTCGACCGGCAGGTGACGGGCGACGAGGCTGCCCTCGAGCGCGGCGCCGTTCCGGCGCAGGTCGGCGGCCGCGACGGGATCCGACTCCACCGCCACCACCTGGCGGCCCGCTCCCGCGAGCGTCACCGCGAACAGGCCCACCCCCGCGTAGAGATCGAGGACCGGCCCGTCCGGCACATGGCCGGAAACGGTCGCGACGAGCGTGTCGAGCAGGTGGCGGTTGCCCTGGAAGAAGGCGCGCGCGTGACGCTCCAGGCGCACGTGGCGATCCGGCACGCCCGGCACGGCGAGCATCTCCGCCACCACGGGGCTGCCCCACAAGTCCTTCGCCCGCTTCGCCCCGAACGGGGCGGCCGACACGCCCGTGAGCCCCGTCAGGTGGCTTGCCGCCCCCAGCCGCGAGGGGTCCCCATCGGTCCGGTACTCGAGGTGCAGCGCGCGTTCGTTCGCGTCGCGGTTCTCGGATAACTCCACCTCGGTCACACCCGCGCGTGGCAGCTCGCGAAGCACGGCCTCGAGCCGCGCCATCACCTCGATCGTCGATGGCAGCAGCTGGCGCGTCGCCGCGGCGTCACACAGGTCATGGGAGCCCTCACGGAAGAAGCCGATACGCCCCCGCCGCACGTGCAACCGCGCGCGCATGCGATAGCCGTCCACGGTGGAGGGCAGCACGCTCGGCGGCGCATCCAGCGGCAGCCGCCCGATGCGCCCGAACGCGTCCGCGATGATCTCGGCCTTCAACGCGACCTGCCGGAGGTACGCGATGTGGCCATAGACGTTCCCACCGCACGGGCCCCCGCCCTGGTCGTCGACGCGATCGGCCGATGCCTCGAGCACGGCCTGCGTCTCCGCCCAGACGGTCCCGCGCTGCACCTTCTCGATCCGCGCGTCCACGGTCTCGCCCGGGATTGCGCCAGCGACGAGCACGACCGCGCCCTCGTGGCGCGCGAGCATACGTCCGCCGGCGGCGGGTTTCTCGACGCTGAGCCTGACGACGCGTCCGATCTCCATGTGTCCGTTTCTTGATTCCCGGGTCCGGGTTCCGATGTCCGTCAATCGAACGCGACCTTCGGCAACGCGAAGCGCTCGCGGAGCAGCCGCTGTACGGCGGCGGCATGGGCCGCCGCCAGCGCGTCCGGCGGCATGCGTCCCTTGAAGGGCGCGAGCTCGGACGCGGCGTCGGCTTCGAGGGCCGCGCGCGTCGCGGCGTCGAGCGCGGCCTCGGCAGCGTCGAGCAGCTCGTGGTCGATGACCGCCAGCTCCGCGACGATGCGTTCACGGGCCTCGCCGCGCGCCGACCTGGCGTCAGCGCCCAGCGCGTCGGTGCGCCGCGCGGCGCGCTCCAGCGCGTCATCGAGGGCGCCGGCCCCGCGATCACTGCCCCGCAGCATCGTCAGGCGCGAGACCACACGCTCGACGTGCGCGGCCAGGGAGCTGCGCTTCGGGCGCGCGGCCGGCTCGGCCTCCCCCGCCGTCCCGGCAGGCGCGCGTTCGCCGCCGGGCACGCCAACCGCGCGGCGCCAGTCGTCGAAGGCGTCCCGGACGTCGGCGTCACAGAACTCGACGCGCACGGGACGTCGCCTGGGACCCTTGCGGTAATAGCGCTCGAAGTACCGGTCGATGCCCGCCAGTGCGACCCGCAGCGGGATGCCGTCCCGTTGCCAGCCCAGCACCTGCTCGAACGCCGGGCCGACGATCCGGATGAGGTGTCCGTCGTTCTTCCGGCAGAGATGGGCTTCGATCTCGCGGCAGTAGTCCGGCGCGCCAGGGTCGGTCACGCCTGCCGTTCCCACACCATGCGCAGGCCCTGGAGCGTGAGCTCCGTGTCGACATGCGCGATCGTCGAGGACTCCTGCGCCACGAGCACGGCCAGGCCCCCCGTGGCCACGACGACCGCCTCGCCACCGAGCTCGACCTTCATGCGGCGGACGATGCCCTCCACCATGTCGACGTAGCCCCAGTAGAGGCCGGACTGCATCGAGGCGACGGTGTTGCGGCCGATCACGTGCGGCGGCCGCCGGACCTCGATGCGCGGGAGGCGGGCGGCGCGCTGGAAGAGGGCATCGGCCGAGATCTGGGGCCCCGGGCAGATCACGCCCCCCAGATACTCCCCCTTCGCCGTGATGGCGTCGAACGTCGTCGCCGTGCCGAAGTCGACGACGATGATCGGGACCCCCTGGCCATATTGCGCGACGGCCGCAATGGCGTTGACGACCCGATCCGCGCCAACTTCCCATGGGTTGTCGTAGAGAATTGGCATCCGGCCGTTGACCGCGGGCTCGAAGAGCAGCGGCGTTCGCTCGAAGTACTTCACGGCCATGGCCATCAGCGTCGCCGTCAGCGGGGGCACGACCGACGCCATCACGATCCCGGTGATCTCGCGCGCCGGGACGTGATGCCGATCGCAGAGATCGCTGACGAGGATGCCGAGCTCGTCGGCTGTGCGCTCGCGGATCGTCGTCAGGCGCCAGCTGTGGACCAGCTCGTCGCCCTTGAACACGCCGATCACGATGTTGGTGTTGCCGACGTCGATGGCTAGCAGCATGGTTCGGTGCGGCCGTGCCCTTCTGGCACGTCAGGCCTCGTTTCGCTCGGAAGGCCGCGCGCTCCTCGCGCGTCGGGCCTCGGCCGCTTCGCGGCCTCGGTGGGAGGCCGGTGGCGGCAATGGGGACTGTCGCGTTTTCCCCAGCGCAGGGCGGACAGGGGACTGTCCCCACGTCCGCTTCAGTTCACCCAGCGCACCTCGCCGGCGATGATTCGCTCGACACCGGCGCTCGTGCGCACGAGCAACGCCCCCGTGTCGTCCACGCCGGCGGTCACGCCCGTGCGCGCGCCCGCGGGGGTGTCCCACTCCACGGCCGCGCCCACCGCGCGCGGCGCCGCCGCGCGCCAAGCCTGCAGGATATCACCGGCCCTGCCGGCCATGAGGTCCACGTACCGGTCCGACACGCCGTGGAGGATCGCCGCAAGCAGCAGGCCGCGGTCGATGGCACGTCCCAGCTCCCCTTCGAGGGACGTGGCGCGGGCCTCCACGTCGGGGGGATACGCGGCCGGCTGGACGTTGACGCCGATGCCAAGCACGACGGCCTGCCCCGGCGCGCCCATGCCGATCCCCTCGGCGAGGATGCCGGCGAGCTTGCGCCGCGCGATCATGAGATCGTTCGGCCACTTCAGGCCCGGCGCCAGGCCCGTTGCCTCGCGCACGCCGGCCGCCACACCGACACCAGCCGCCAGCGTCAGCAGCGCGAGCGTGTCGCCAACCGGAAGCGGCGGCCGCAGCAGCAGCGAGAGATACAGGCCCGCGCCTGGCGGCGAGCTCCAGGCCCGGCCGCGACGGCCTCGTCCGGCGGTCTGCTCGTCCGCCACGAGCACCAGGCCCTCGTCCGCCCCGGCGACCGCGGCCGCGGACACGAGATCCATTGTCGACGTCACTGCCGGCAGCCAGGACACCGCAAGAGGCAGGCGCAGCGCGGGACGCACCGCCTCGAGGGCGACAGCCAGGTCGTCCGGAAGCGGCCCCCCGGGCAGACGCCTGCTCACGCGAGCGGCTCGATCTCGAAACTCAGGTCGGCGGACGGCGCGGAGTGCGTCAGCGCGCCGACCGAGACGAACTCGGCGCCCGTGGTAGCCAGCTCCGGCAGACGCTCGAGCGTGACGCCGCCCGAGATCTCGACAACGGCGCGGCCACGGCAGCGCTCGACGGCCTGCCGGATGTCGTAGGTCGTGAAGTTGTCGAGCAGCACCCGCGTGGCGCCGGCGGCGAGCACCTCGTCCAGCTCCTCGAGCGTCTCGACCTCGACCTCCACGGGCAGGCCCGACGTCCCGGCGAGCGCACGCGACAGCGCCTGCCCCACGCCACCCGCGAGGCGCTTGTGGTTGTCCTTGATCAGCACGCCATCGTCCAGGCGCTGCCGGTGGTTCGTGCCCCCCCCGCACCGCACGGCGTACTTCTCGAGCGCACGATACCCCGGCGTCGTCTTCCGGGTGTCGAGCACCGTGATGCGATCGCCGGCGGTGTCCACGAACCGGCGTGTCAACGTCGCGATCCCGCACAGCCGCTGCAGGAAGTTGAGTGCGGTGCGCTCGGCGGTGAGGAGCGCGCGGGCGTCCCCGCTGACCTCCGCCACGACCTCACCCGCTTCGACGATGGCGCCGTCGCCCCAGCGGACGGAGATCGTCACGGCTGGATCGAGTTGCCGAAACGCCTCGCCCGCGATGTCGAGCCCGGCCACGACGAGGTGGCTCTTGGCCAGCAGGACACCGCGTGCCCGCTGGCCGGCCTCGACGGTCAACCGGCTGGTGACGTCCCCCGTGCCGATGTCCTCGGCCAGCGCACGGGCGACAAGATCACGATAGGTCTCCGGCGCGAGGGGCGTGAGGCTCATGCAGGCTCCGCGGGAAGGCGGGTCACCACGACGGTCGGTTCCTCGGCCTGCTCGTCCGGCAGCAGCCCGACCGGCCCGCGGGCGGCAGCCCCGAGATCACGCTCGATGCGCACGAGGGCCTCGACGACGGACGGCTTGGCCGTAAAGGTGATTCCCTTGACGACCGTGCCCACCGAGACGCCACTCTCGGTCTTACCCTTCCGGATGGCGGCCAGGGCGCCGGCCAGCTCCCCGTACGCCGCCGCCTCGCCGGCGTCGGCCTGCGCAACCGCGCGAACCTCCTCCAGCGTCGGCCACGGCGCCTGGTGGACGGAGCCGTCCTGCCACCACGACCAGACCTCCTCGGTCGTGAAGGCGAGGTAGGGGGCCAGGAGCCGCAGCAGCACCGACAACGCGGTGCGCATCGCGACCGACGCCGACGCGGCCGCCTCGGCACCGAAGTCGCCATAGCGGCGCGACTTCGCGGCCTCGAGGTAGTTGTCACAGAAATCCCAGAAGAAGCCCTCGACCTTCGCCAGCGCGCGGGCGTACTCGTACTCGTCGAGGTCGGCCGTGACGTCGGTGACGAGCGCCGCGAGCGCGGCGAGCATCCCCCGATCGAGCGCCTCGCTGACGGCGCCGTCCGCGTGGCTCCCGCCCAGCACGAACTTCGAGGCGTTGAGCAGCTTCATCGCCAGCTTGCGGCCGATCTTCATCTGGCCGACGTCGAATGCCGTGTCGACGCCCGGGCCCCCGCGCGCGGCCCAGTAGCGCACCCCATCGGAGCCGTACTCCTCCAGCAGCCCCAGCGGCGTGACGACGTTGCCCTTCGACTTCGACATCTTCTTGCGGTCCGGGTCGAGGACCCAGCCCGAGATGGCCGCGTGCGCCCAGGGCAGGCTGCCGTTCTCGAGGTGCGCGCGCAGCACCGTCGAGAAGAGCCACGTGCGGATGATGTCGTGGGCCTGCGGACGCAGGTCCATCGGGAAGGTGCGGGCGAACAGGTCCGGATCCGACTCCCAGCCACAGACGATCTGCGGCGAGACGGACGAGGTCGCCCACGTGTCCATCACGTCGGGATCGCCCACGAAGCCGCCGGGCACGCCCCGCTGCGCCGCGGCGTACCCCTCGGGCACGTCGGTCGAGGGATCGATCGGCAGGGCCGACTCGGATGGCACGATCGGCCGCGTGTAGTCCACCGCGCCATCCGCGGTCATCGGGTACCACACCGGGAACGGCACGCCGAAGAACCGCTGCCGGCTGATGCACCAGTCCCCGTTCAGGCCGTTCACCCAGTTCTCGAAGCGTGCCCGCATGTAGGCCGGATGCCACGCGAGCTGCTCCCCGCGCGCGAGGAGCTCGTCGCGGAACTGGATCGTCCGGATGAACCACTGGCGGCTCGTGACGATCTCGAGCGGGCGATCGCCCTTCTCGTAGTACTTCACGTGGTGGGTGATCGGCTTCGGGTCGCCGACGAGATCCCCACTCGCGCGGAGCTGGTCGACGATCGCGGCCTGCGCCTTCTTCGCGGAGAGCCCCGCCAGGGGCGCGTACGCCGCCTGCGCCCGCTCCGCATCCTCCGACTCCCAGCCCGGCGTGCCCCAGGTCACCGGGCCCAGCGTGCCGTTGGGCTGGATGACCGCCCGCACGGGCAGCTTCAGCTCACGCCACCAGACGACGTCGGTGACGTCGCCGAAGGTGCAGATCATCGCGATGCCCGCGCCCTTCTCGGGATCGGCCAGCGGATGCGCGACGACGGGCACACGCGCGCCGAAGAGCGGGGTCACGACCTCGGTCCCGAAGAGCGGCTGGTAGCGCGCGTCGTCCGGGTGCGCGACGAGCGCGACGCACGCCGGCAGCAGCTCCGGCCGCGTCGTCTCGATCTGGACGTCCCCGCCCCCCGGCTTGTGGAAACGCAGGCGGTGGTAGGCGCCGGGCGTCTCGCGATCCTCGAGCTCGGCCTGCGCGACGGCCGTGCGGAAGTCGACGTCCCACAGGGTCGGCGCCTCCACCTGGTACGCCTGTCCCCGGGCGAGCAGCCGGAGGAACATGAGCTGTGAGACCCGCTGCGACGGCTTCGAGATCGTCGCGTAAGTCATCGACCAGTCGACCGAGAGGCCGAGGAAGCGCCACAGGTGCTCGAAGGCCTTCTCGTCCTCGACGGTGAGGCGCGTGCAGAGCTCGATGAAGTTCGGCCGCGAGACGGAGATCGCCTGCTTGCCGGGCTTGTCAGGTGGCTGGAAGGACGGGTCGTACGGCAGCGACGGATCGCACCGCACCCCGAAGTAGTTCTGGACCCGCCGTTCGGTCGGCAGGCCGTTGTCGTCCCACCCCATCGGGTAGAAGACCGCCTTGCCGCGCATTCGCTGGAAGCGCGCGATGATGTCGGTGTGCGTGTACGAGAACACGTGGCCGACGTGCAGGGAGCCGCTCACGGTCGGCGGGGGCGTGTCGATCGCGAACACCTCCTCGCGGGGCCGCGTGCGATCGAACCCGTAGGTCCGGTCGGACTCCCAGCGGGCAGTCCACTTCTGCTCCAGCCCTTCGAGGGCCGGCTTCTCGGGTACGGTCATAAGCCTGAAATCGTACTAGGAAGGCGTCCGGAACGAAAGCGCCGGCCCGGGGCGGGCCGGCGCCGCTACTCCGTCCCGGTGCGGCGGGCGGCCGCCTCGCGGATCCGCGTGATCTCGTCCCGGACCAGGCGCTCGGCCACCTCGCCGGCGGCGGCCCGGACGGCCCCTTCCGCCACGCGGTCGACCTCGGCGCGCACCACCTGCTCGGCGCGATCCGCCGCTTCACGGCGCAGGAGTTGATCGGCCATGCCGCCAATCGTCTCGCGCACGGTGCGTTCGACCAGACCGCTGAACGCCGTCTTGAGGGCCTCGGCCAGCACGCGCTCGTCCAGCCGCTCCACCACCTGGCGGGCCACGGCATCCACGAGATCCGGCGGCGGGGCGCCCGCCGGCGCGGCGGGAGACTCGCCCTGTTCGCTGGCCAGCAGGTACGCGAAAGCATCGGCCACCGGCGGCGGACCCGCGAAGGTGGCGCGCCACTGGTCGGCTGGAGGTGCGGGGGCGTCCTCGGCGGCAGGCCCGGGAACCGCGGCCTGGCGGGCCTCCGGGGCACGCGAAGCCGCGGGCACGTCGGCCGTCGGTGCCGGCGCCCATGGCGCCGCGGTGGGCGCCGGTGCCTGCACGCGCGTCGCATCTGGTGTCCCGGCCCGGGCCGGCGCCGCCCCGGGCGCGGCCTGCGCCGCGCCGGGCACGTCCCACTCGCCTGCCGCGAGCGCCGCGGCGCGGCGCGCGGGACGCACCGCCTCCTCGCGCGCGAACGCCTCGAGCAGGGCGTCGTCCTCGGCGGCCTCCTCGGGGTCGACGGGAATCTCGGCGGCGGCTTCCGCCGGCCCATCGTCGAACCAGCCGGCATCCACCTCGAACACGGGGCTGCCATCGTCGGACGCCCCCTGCGGCCGGGGCGAACGGGCGGGGTCGAGGGCGGCGGGCAGCCGTGGCGCCGGGGGCCGGTGGGTGGCCCGCCCGCGCGGGCCGGAGCGGCCTGCCAGCTTCGCGTCGAGGGTGTCGAAGGCGGCGTCCAGGTCGAGATCGTCATCCCCGGCCGACGCGCCGGTTTCGACCGAGTCGGGGCCCAGGCCGGATTCGGCCCGGAGCATCTCCCACGCCGCATCGGGCGGCTCGTCCGCGGGCCTGACGGCGGGCGGTTTCGGCGGCGCGGCCGGCCGCGCGGGGGGCGGCGGGGCCGGGGCGCGGCCGGCGGGGGTATCGGCGGACGTGACGAGACGCCCCGAGGGCTGGGGGTCACGCCCCCCGAGGCCGAGCAGTTCCTTGACGCGGCTGATCACGGCATTGGGCTCAAAGGGCTTCACGAGCACGCCGGCGGCCCCCGACGCCTTCACGCGTGCCTCGTCCACGGACTCGAAGGCTCCCGCCATGAGCAGCACGGGGACCTTCGCCAGCCGGTCGGTCCGGCGGACGAACCGGGCGACCTCGTAGCCGTCGACCTTCGGCATGGCGATGTCGGCCAGCACGATGTCGGGCGTCAGCTCGCCGAGCCGATCCAGGGCCAGCTGGCCATCCGCCGCGGTCACCACGTTGACGCCCTGACCGGCGAAGGTCAGCTGGACGACCCGCTGGATCGTGAGGCTGTCGTCGGCAAGCAGCAGCGTATGGGCCATCAGCAGGTACCCCTCCCTATCGGTCGTGCCGGGCGGGGGAATTAGCCCACAATCGCGTCAGACGATGCGCCGCCGCGGGCGGTCTCAGGCCGGCTCCAGGCGCGCGCGGGCGTGCTTGTTGATGAACTCCACGATTTCCTGCATCGGCGTGCCGGGGATGAAGACGCCCTTGATGCCCATCGTGTTGAGCTTCTCGACGTCCTGATCCGGAATGATGCCGCCGATGACGACAAGGACGTCGTCGAGGCCCTTCTCCTTGAGGAGCTCCATGATGCGCGGGCAGATATGCATGTGCGCGCCGGAGAGGATGGACAGGCCGATGACGTCGGCGTCCTCCTGCAGGGCGGCACTGACGATCTGCTCCGGGGTCTGGCGGAGGCCGGTGTAGATGACCTCCATGCCGGCGTCGCGGAGGGCGCGGGCGATCACCTTCGCGCCGCGGTCGTGCCCGTCGAGCCCGGGCTTGGCGATGACAACTCGGATTTTCTGGCTCATGGCGTGCTGGCGGCTCCCGGGGATCAAATGATCGGCACTTCCTCGTACTCGCCCCACACGTCCCGGAGCGCGTCACACATCTCGCCGACGGTGGCATAGGCCCGGACGCAGTCGAGGATTGCGGGCATGGTGTTGCCGGTGCCGCGCGCGGTCTCCCGCAGCGTGTCGAGCGTGCGGCGCACCTGGTCGTTGTCGCGGCTCTTCTTCAGGGCCTCGAGGCGCGCCAGCTGCGTGCCCGCCGCGGTGTCGTCGATGTAGAGGATCTCGATCGGCTCCTCGTCCTCGAGCACGAAGTCGTTGACGCCGACGATGAGCTTCTCGCGGCGCTCGACGGCCTGCTGGAACTGGTAGCTGGCCTCGGCAATCTCCTTCTGCGGATAGCCGCGCTCGATGGCCTCCACCATGCCGCCCATGCGGTCGATGGTGTCCCAGTACTTCAGCGTGCCCTCCTCCATGTCGCGCGTGAGGCGCTCGACGAAGTAGGAGCCGCCCAGCGGGTCGACGGCGTTGGTGACGCCGCTCTCGTGCGCGATGATCTGCTGGGTGCGCAGGGCGATGGTCGCGGCTTCCTTCGTGGGCAGGGCCAGTGCCTCGTCCAGCGAGTTGGTGTGCAGCGAGTTGGTGCCGCCGAGCACCGCGGCCAGCGCCTGGAGCGCGGTGCGCACGACGTTGTTGTACGGCTGCTGCGCCGTCAGCGACACGCCGGCGGTCTGCGTGTGGAACCGCAGCTGCCACGAACGGGGGTTCTTCGCCCCGAAACGATTCACCATCGCCTCGGCCCAGAGCTTCCGGGCGGCGCGGAACTTGGCGATCTCCTCGAAGAAGTCGCTGTGCGAGTTGAAGAAGAAGGAGATGCGCGGGACGAAGGCGTCGACGTCGAGGCCGGCGTCCACGCCGTACTGGACGTACTCGAGGCCGTCGCGCAGCGTGAAGGCCAGTTCCTGGAGGGACGTCGAGCCCGCCTCGCGGATGTGGTACCCGCTCACCGAGATCGTGTTCCACTTCGGCACCTCGTCGGTGCAGAAGCGGAAGATGTCGGTGATGAGCCGCATCGAGGGCCGCGGCGGGAAGATGTACTCCTTCTGGGCGATGAACTCCTTGAGGATGTCGTTCTGGATCGTCCCGGAGATCTTCTTCCAGTCGGCGCCCTGCTTCTCGGCCACCACCAGGTACATGGCGAAGATCATCGGCGCCGGCGAGTTGATCGTCATCGACGTCGTGATGTCGCCGAGATGGATGCCCTCGAAGAGGCGTTCCATATCGGCCAGCGACGCGATGCTGACGCCGCACTTGCCGACCTCGCCGAGCGACAGCTCGTGATCGGGGTCGCGCCCCATGAGGGTCGGCAGGTCGAACGCGACGCTGAGGCCGGTGCCGCCCGCGGCGATGAGGTCCTTGTAGCGCTGGTTCGTCTCTTCCGGGGTGCCGAACCCGGCGAACTGGCGCATCGTCCAGAGCTTGCCGCGGTAGCCGGTGGGGTGGATGCCCCGCACGTACGGGAACTCACCCGGGTTGCCGATCTCCTTGTCGTAGTCGAAGGCGGCGTCCTCGGGGACGGACAGCCGGTCGATGGGACGGCCGGAGATGGTCGTGAACGGACCGGGGCGCTCGGGGGCCTTCTTCAGCGCCGGCTCGAGCACCTCGCGTTCCCACTTCTGCTTGCGGGTGTCGGCAGGATTCAGGACGCTTTTCATGACCGCCCCATTATACGGGCCGGGCCGCGACGGCCGAAATCCCGGGCCACGCGCCGCCTTATGGATGAGCTGAATGGATTTGTCCAGCTAATGTATTAGATACCCAATTGACATGGATACGACGGCCGCGCTACGTTGGGCTGTTTGTGTTTTCGCCGGCGACCCTTCCGGTCGCGGCACAAAGGACCAGGCTCACATGGCGGCACACGGAACCGTATTCGGCGCGATGCTCCAGGAATTCGAAGGCGCGGCGCGCATCCTCGACCTCGACCCCGGCATCTGGAAGATGCTCACCGTCCCGAAGCGGCAGATCACGGTGGCCTGCCCCGTCCAGATGGACAACGGCGAGATCGAGGTCTTCACCGGCTATCGCGTCCAGTACAACATCACGCTCGGTCCCGCGAAGGGCGGCATCCGCTTCCACCCCGACGTCACCCTCGACGAGGTCACCGCCCTCGCCGCCTGGATGACCTGGAAGTGCGCGGTCGCCCAGTTGCCGTTCGGCGGGGGCAAGGGCGGCGTCATCTGCGACCCGACCCGCATGTCGCGCCGCGAGCTCGAGGCCCTCACCCGCCGCTACACCGCCGAGATCGTCGACGCCATCGGCCCCGAGAAGGACGTGCCCGCCCCCGACGTCAACACCAACGAACAGATCATGGCCTGGTTCATGGACACCTACTCCATGCACGTCGGCCACACCTCCACCGCGGTCGTGACGGGCAAGCCCATCGCGATGGGCGGCTCGCTGGGACGCCGCGAGGCCACCGGCCGGGGCGTCGTCATCATCGCGCGCGAGGCCGCGCAGCACCTTGGCTTCGAGCTGCCGGGCGCCACGTTCGCGATCCAGGGCTTCGGCAACGTGGGCGGCATCGCCGCGAGCCTGCTGTACGACATCGGCGCGAGGGTCGTGGCCGTCAACGACTGGAAGGCCGTCGTGCACAACCCGAAGGGCCTGGACATCCCGGCCCTCCAGGCGCATGCGCAGCAGCACCGCTCGGTCGAGGGCTTCCCCGGCGGCGAGACGATCACGCGGCCGGAGTTCTACAAGCTGCCGGTCGACGTGCTCATCCCGGCGGCGCTCGAGAACCAGATCACGCTCGAGAACGCCTCCGACATCCAGGCCCGGCTGATCGTGGAGGGCGCCAACGGCCCGACCACCCCCGACGCGCACAAGGTGCTGCACGACCGCGGCGTGTTCGTCGTGCCCGACATCCTCGCGAACGCCGGCGGCGTCACGGCCTCCTACTTCGAGTGGGTGCAGGACCGCCACGGCTACTTCTGGACCGAGCCGGAAGTGAACGAACGCCTGGAGGCCAAGATGGTGCAGGCGTTCTCGGTCGTGCTCGAGACCGCCCAGAAGTTCCAGGTCGACCTCCGCACCGCCGCCTACATCGTCGCCATCAACCGCGTCGCGACGGTCACCCGCATGCGCGGCATGTACGCCTAAGCCGGGAAGAGAGACTCCAGAATCACGAATCAAGAAGAACGGCGCCCGGGACTCCCCGGGCGCCGCTTCGTGCTTCTTGATTCCGTTTTCTTGATTCTGTCTTCCCCTAGCTCATCCCCTAACTCACCACCTTGAAGGCGATGAGCTCGCGGGTGGGTTCGCCGCCTTCGGCGTTCGCGGCAATCTCCAGCAGGAACTCGCCAGGCGGCAGGCTGCCGAGCGGCAGGTCGACGACGAAGGGATCACCCGTGGCGGCGGGGGTCTTCACCGGCAGGTCGGTCATCGGCTGGCCGAGACGGTTCAGCAGCCTCGAGGTCACGGCGGGGGCCGCGGTGCCGGGCGCGAAGGCGTCCACCCGCACGACCATGCGGTCGGTCCGGCGGAACTCGCGGCTGGCCACCGGCACCGCATCCGGGTCCTTGCGGATGAGCTGGAACTCCCGCGCGTTGCGCGCGATGAACACCCGCGGGGTGTCGAGCCGAACGACCGGGCTCGACAGGTCGGGCACGGCAAGCTCCCGCTCGTCGACGTCGAGCGTGCCCCCGGCCTCGCCCTTGACGGCCATCCGCACCTGGAGGCGTCCAGGTGGGGCCTCGAAGCGGACCGACGCGCCGCCGTGCGGCGAGCCCAGCCCCGCATCCGTGGCATCGCCCGCCGCCTCCTTCACGTCGCCGCGGTAGACGAGGTCGCCCTCCATGGTCGCGGCGACGACCTGCACGCTGGCGGCATCCTCGCGCCGCACGCCAGGCACGGGCGGGATGGGTTCCCAGACGAGCGTGACCTCGGTGCGGCCGTCGGCGCCGGGACGCATCCCCATCCACGTGCGCACGTAGCGGCCCCGCCGCGGCGCGGCCAGGTCCGACAGCGCGTCCATCACCGCCGCCGGCGGCCCGGCCTTGGCCTCGGCGGGGGCCGTCGCGCGCGCGACCTCGTCGGCGGTGAGCGCCCAGTAGCCCTTCCGGGACCGCACCTGCACGCCCGGGCGCTTCACCCGCACCTTGATCTCGTGGAACTTGCCGTCCTGTGGCGCGTCGCTCGAGTTGTAGCCGAGCAGGTAGTAGGCACTGGAGTCGCGCACGATCTGCGACATCGCGGCGCCGATGTCGTTCCGGTTGACGATGGCCCGGCCATCGGTCTGCTCGGCGAGCACCCGCAGGGTGTCCTGCGTGGCCCGGAGCTGGTCCTGGCTCATGCGCATGCCGACGTTCTCGTTGATGTCGAACTCGCCGGTGGCCAGCCCCCGGGGGTCGATCGTGTAGATGGCGGTGTTGTTCCGGTTGGCCGCGTCGTAGACGTTCTCGAGGTCACGCTGCACGTCGAGGCCGCCGAAGAACTGGGCGCGCTCCTCGATCGGGTTGTCGTCCCCGGCCATCGGGTTGTAGCGGTTGGGATTGCCGATGCCCGGCATGTTCGCGATCGGATCGCGCATCTGGGGCGGCAGCACCGCGGTGAAGCCCTCGCTGACGGCGAGCACGGCCTTGCGCCCCTCGCGGAGCGAGCCGAGCTTGATGGACAGCGCCTTCAGGGCCGACAGCGACACCTCGCGGCGGATCCGCTCCACCTGTTCGGCCGGATAGAGCGCATAGCGCTCCTCGATCGAATTCCGGGGCTCGTAGTTGAACTTGCGCCCCTCGAAGCGGTTCAGCGCGCGCACGATGCTGTCGTGATCGCGCGTGAGGGTGACGGCGTCGAGCGGCGTGAGCGGGTACATGATCGCGACCAGGTCGGTCGGCGCGAGGTACTTCTCGACGAACTCGGTGAGCTGGCGCCGGGCCGCGATGCTGTTGCCGAGGCGGACGTGATAGTCGTCCAGGAAGAAGACGAAGATGCGCGCGTCCTCGTTGGCCGCGGCCTGCTCCTCGTCGTCACGGGTCCGGATGCTCCGCCCGGTGGTCTCGACCGGGACGTTCGGATCGATCTGGACGAGGCGGAAGCTCTCCACCGTCTGCCGCTTGCCGTCCTCGAGCACCTCGAAGTCGGCCGGGGTGAGGTCGGTGACCGGGTGGCCATCCTTGTCGGTGACGATCACGTCGACGCGGACGAAGTTGATCCCCGCGCGAAAGGTGGGCTGGTCCTGCGCCCCGGCGTCGGCGGAGGCCCCGGCCGGCGCCTGGTCGGGCTGGCCCTGCCCGCCCGACGACTGCCCGGCCACCGGCCGGATCAGGAGAAGCGAGACGACGGCCGCGGCTGCGGCACACCGAAGGGCTGTCTTGCGCATGGTCCGCCTTCCAGGACGCTGGTGGTCCGCCCGAGGGGTCGATGATAACATTGCCGTTCTGACGACCCGCCGGGATGGCTGGCCGTCGGTCGACCGACAGGGCCCCCCGCCCGGGTGCGGGCCTCCGGGGCCTGCCGGCTCATATCCGACCCGACATCATCCGAGACCCTGCAACCGAGGTGCCCGTGACCGAGACGACCGCCCACGACGCGACCCCTGCCCTCACCCGTCTTGCCGAGGACGAGGTCATCTTCCGCGACAGCGTGTACGAGTTCGCCGACAAGGAGATCCGGCCGCTCGTCCGCGACATGGACGAGCACGCGAAGATCCCCCGCGCCCTCATCGACAAGCTGTTCGACCTCGGCGTCATGGGCATCGAGATCCCCGAGAGCTACGGCGGTGCCGGCGCGTCGTTCTTCCACTCGGTGCTGGCCGTCGAGGCCCTGTCCCGCGTGGACCCGTCCATCGGCGTGATGGTGGACGTGCAGAACACCCTGTTCATCAACGCCATCGTGCGCTGGGGCTCCGACGACATCAAGCAGCGGTACCTGCCGAAGCTGGCGGCCAACACCGTCGGTGCCTACTGCCTCTCGGAGGCCGGGTCGGGCAGCGACGCGTTCGCGATGGCCACCCGCGCCGTCGAGAAGGGCGACAGCTGGTCGATCACGGGGCGCAAGCTGTGGATCACCAACGGCAACGAGGCCGACCTGTTCATCGTCTTCGCGAACGTGAACCCCGAGGCGGGGTACCGCGGCATCACCGCGTTCGTCGTCGAGCGCGGGACACCCGGGTTCACGGTCGGGAAGAAGGAAGACAAGATGGGCATCCGCGCCAGCAGCACCTGCGAGCTGCTGTTCGAGGACTGCGTGGTGCCGAAGGCCAACGTGCTCGGCGAGGTCGGCAAGGGCTACAAGGTGGCGATCGAGACCCTCAACGAGGGCCGGATCGGCATCGGCGCCCAGATGATCGGCCTGGCGCAGGGCGCGCTCGACCACACCATCAAGTACATCAAGGAGCGCAAGCAGTTCGGCAAGGCGATTGGCGACTTCCAGGGCGTGCAGTTCCAGATCGCGCGTATGGCCATCGAGGTCGAGGCCGCGCGGCTCCTGGTCTACAACTCCGCGCGCCTGCGTGACGCCGGCCAGCCGTTCCTCCACGAGGCGGCGATGTGCAAGGTCTACTCGTCGGAGGTGGCCGAGAGCGTCACGTCGATGGCGGTGAACCTCTACGGCGGCTACGGGTTCGTGAAGGACTACCCGGTCGAGAAGCTGTTCCGCGATGCCAAGATCGGCCAGATCTACGAAGGCACGTCGAACATGCAGCTCATGACGATCGCCAAGCAACTGCTCGGCTGATTTCGCGTTCGGCTGCGGCGGAGTCCCCGCTCCGCCGCAGCGCCCTCCCCCTCGCGTCCGTCCGGTCCCCCCTCCCCCGCGTCACGCCCCGCCACCCCGCGCCCGCTTCGACAGCCGCGCGAGGATGCGGCACACGTACGCCACGCCGCCGAGCACCACGGCGCCAAGGTAGTACCGCCAGACGGCGCCGGCGGGCCCGAGGCCGGGCGGCTCGGCCAAGTTCGTGGTGAGGGCGCTCGTGCCGAGATTCAGGATGGTCCAGGCGTAGGTGGCGAGCACCGTGCCGACCAGCGCGACGACCGCCAGCGCGGGTTCGAGCCGCAGGTAGCGGTCGTGGGGCAGCCAGGCAGGCCAGGTGCGCGCCCGCTCGTGATTCAGGGCGTACGCGCTGAACAGCCACGCCGCCGCGACGAGCACCTCGGAGATCTTGTGCGCGAAGATTGGCCCGGTGACGTAGGCGAGCGCCCCCATCACGGGCACGTCCTTCGCCACCGAGGCCCGGAAGTCCCACACGAGGAATCCCGCGCCAATCGTCGCGATCACCACCATCGCCAGGTCGGCGCGCCGGAGCTGGGCCGGCGTCATCACACGCGGCATCGTGTTTCCGGGTACGTCCCGTCCCGAGCGGGTTCAGGCGCCGCCGTCCAGATCGCCCGTGAACCGGCGATGGCGGCGCGCGACCAGGTGGTCGATGGCATCAGCGAGATGCTCGTCGGTGATGTGCGGATCCCCGCGTTCCAGCCGCAGCCGGTAGGCCGTCATGAGGACTTCCGAGTCACTGAATCCCTCGGGGGTCTGGAACTTGTAGCAGGCAAGCTCGACCTTCAGGCCATTCGGATCCTTCAGGTAGATGGAGTTCATGAAGCCGCGATCGCGCTCGATGAACTCGATGCCGCGCGCCCGCAGCCGGTCGGGGGCCTGCTGGAACGTCGCGCGCGAGACGTTGAAGGCGATGTGCTCCACGCACCCCACGTCCCGCGGCGCCGGGCGGCCCGCATCCTCGCGCGACTCGTTGGTGAAGACCGTGAGCAGGCGGCCGTCACCCGGGTCGAAGTACAGGTGGTTCTCGTCGGGTTTGCCCAGGTTGGGCTGCTCGAAGATGAAGGGCATCCCGAGCACACCCTCCCAGAAGTCGATCGCGCTCTGGCGGGTCGACCCCACGAGCGTCACGTGGTGCAGGCCCTGCACCTGGATATGCCTCACAGCCCCCTCCCCTCGTTGGCGACGCGGCAGCATACTGCGGCCGCGCGGCAGTGTCTCGCGAAACCGGTCCCCCGGCCCCTCACGGTCGCGGCTGGAAGGCTCGTTTGCGGCGCCTGAAAGGATTCATCCGCGGATGAACTCAGATGCACGCAGATGACATCGCGCCTGCCATTCCTGGCCGGCGATCCTCACGGGATCGGGCGGATGCCGACAATGAACGGGAGCCCGAGACGCCCGATGGCGAGGTCGACCTGGTAGCGCGGGCGCAGGTCCGGGGACGGATCCCCCGGGTCGCCGCTGGTGGGTTCGCCGTCGAGCCCGTCACGCCGCAGGCGCGCGACGGGATCGAGATTCGCCAGGTCCGGCACCATGTCCGGCGGGACCCGGAGGGATCGCGGCACCACGGACCGCAGCGTGCCGTGCACGAGGGGGCCACCGCGGTCCGCTGGCACGAACTCGAGGCCGATCACCGCCGGCAGCACCACATGGGCACCGTCCGCATACCGCTCGACGAGCGGCGCGAACTCGGCGCCCGCGTCCACCGGCACGAGCCGGCTGCGGCCCCGCGCGCGGCGCGCGACGTCCGGCCGGCGGGACAACGCCTGCCACGCCGGCCCGTCGTATTCGAACGCCACCCAGGCAGGGCGATCGAGCGCGCGCGCGTATGCGCGTGCCGCGTCGGGCGATCCAGTCGGCAGCGACAGGTCGAACCCCAGCGCGCGCAGCGTGGCCGGCGGCAGCCAGTTCAGGCTGTCGATCACGTCGCCATGACCGTCGCCGACATCGAAGATCAGCGCGAGGCCGGGGTCGTCACCGGCCGCCTCCCGCGCCGGCGCGTACGGCGACAGGCCCAGTTCCCGTTCCGTGACCGTCAGCGCCATCACGTGCGGGCCGGACCGGTTCCACGCCGACACGCCGCCCACCGCGGCCACCAGCACGACAACGACAGCGGCCGGAACCAGGAGGCGGATCATGCCGCCCCCCGCTGCGCCCGGGCGCGCAGCCGCAGGAGCGCCGCGATGGCCACGAACGTGAGCGCCGCCAGGATCAGGAAGAACGCGTATCGGGGCAGCACCTCCCACAACCAGTCGACATAGCGCGTCAGCAGGAACAGCAGGAGGATGACGACGGAGCCGATCCAGGTCTCGGCCCAGCCCCGGCGGAGCCCGAGCACGATGCCGCCCACCGACGCCAGCAGCACGGCGACCTGGTAGATGGCCTCGACGACGGCCGGCGACAACCGCAGCACGCTGGGCTCGCCGGAGGCCGACAGCACGAGCGCCGCGCCGCCGCCCACCAGCAGTCCGCTGAGCCGCGTCGTCCGGGCAACCGCGGGGCCGGCCGGGCCGAGCCACTGCGCGATCAGGAAGAGCGTGGCGCCACCGGCCACCAGGGGGTCGAGCCGCTCGAAGGCGGCGGTCCAGACCACGCCGTTGGCCCAGAACGCGGTGGCGCTGGCGGACGTCACCAGGGCGACGAGCGACAGGCCGAGCACGAGATCGAACCCGTAGGCGACCGCGAGCGACAACCCGAAGAGCACCCCGCCCCACAGCATGGGGGGCTGCACCGGCATGTCGAGCGCCGACGGCACGCCGCCGACGGCCAGCCAGCAGGTGCCCAGCGCGGCGAGGCCGAAGAGCGACGCGACATAGCCCGTGTGTTCGAGCCGGGCCGCGATCTCGCCCCCCGCAAGCGCCACGAGCGGCGCCGCGGCGTAGAGCGCGACCTGGGTCCACAGATCGAAGCGGCCCCAGAAATGCGCGACCAGCGCGCCGACACCGGCGGTCAGCGTGATGGCGCCGAAGAGCGACGCGAGCTGCAACCCACGCGACAGGCGCTCGGCGGCCGGGGTGCGATCGACGTCATGCGCGGCTTCGAGCGCGGCCAGCACGGCCTCGTGGTGCGCCGCGACGGCCGCCACCTCCTCGTCCGTCAGGGGGGCCACGCCCTCGGCCTGCAGCGTGGCGAGCTCCTCACGGAAGGCGCGAATGCGCGCGGCCCGCGCGAACGCCGCGTCCGGATCAGCGATCACGTCGCCATCCTAACGAAGAATTCCCTGTTCCGACCCGGGAATCGCGGCTGTTGCCCCCTTCTTCCCTTCCCCTTCCTTCCGCCTTCCTTTCTTGATTCCGTTTTCCGAAGTCTGACTTGCCCTCGGCGGCCCACACCGTGGCGGGATTGGGTAAGATGTCCGGGCTGGGAGGCTCTCATGAGTGCGCTGACGTTGACCGTCACCGGGATGACCTGCGGCGGGTGCGAGAACGCGGTGAAGCGGGCGCTGTCGATGATGGACGGCGTGGACCACGTGACCGCCTCGCACGGCGAGAACCGGGTGGAGCTCGACTACGATCCCGCCAAGGTGCAGGTGCCCGCGATTCGGCAGAAGATCGAGGCCCTCGGCTACCAGGTGCAGGGCTGACCCGCCCCGTGCCCTTCATCCCTCGCGTCCCCCGGGGCCGCGCCGCGGGCCCCGTGATCACCGGGCCGTCCGCGCCTCGCAGGTACTGACTCCAAGATGACCCAGACCACACCGAAGCCAAGCCTCGCCTACCTTCTCGTCCACGCGGTCGGCCCGGGCCTGCTGATGGCGGGGGCGGCGATCGGCGTCTCGCATCTCGTGCAGTCCACCCGCGCGGGGGCCGACTACGGCTGGACGTTGATCTCCGTGGTGCTGCTGATCAACGCCCTCAAGTACCCGTTCTTCGAGTACGGCCACCGCTACGCGGTCGCCACGGGCGAGACGCTGCTCGACGGCTACAAGCAGATGGGCGGCGGGTTCCTGTACGTCTTCCTGGCGATGGCGGCGTTCTCCGCCATCGGCTCGATTGCCGGGGTGACGATCGTCACGGCGGGTCTCGCGCAGTACTTCTTCGGCACGGCGTTGTCGGCCACGGCCTGGAGCGCGATCGTGATGGCGCTCTGCTTCGCGCTGATCGTCGGGGGGCACTACAAGGCGCTCGACGGCGCCATGAAGCTGATCATGGCGGTGCTTGCCGCCGCCACGATCGTCGCGTTCGGGGCGGCCATCGTGCACGGGCCGGTCGCCCCCGGCTTCGTCGGTCCCTCGCCCTGGCAGGCGGCCGCGCTGCCGTTCCTGGTGGCGCTGATGGGATGGATGCCGGCGCCAATCGAGATCTCCGTCTTCCAGTCCCTCTGGATCCGCGCGCGTGACATCGAGACGGGACGCCGGACGACCTTCGACGAGGCCAAGTTCGACTTCAACCTGGGCTACGGGCTGACGATCGCGCTGGCCATCCTGTTCGTCGGCCTCGGCGCGCTGGGGATGTACGGGTCGGGCCTCGAGCTGCAGAACTCCACGGGCGGCTTCGCCAACCAGCTGATCGACGTCTACACGCGCATGCTGGGCGGCTGGGTGGGCCCGGTGATCGCGCTCGCGGCGTTCACGACGATGTTCTCGACGACGCTGACGGTGATCGACGGGTATCCGCGCGCCCTCGCCGACGGCCTGCGGCTGGTGGCGCCCGGCGCGGGCACCTTCAACCGCCTCCACGCGATCTTCATCGTGGTCATCTGCGCCGCGGCGCTCGGCGTGATCATCGCCTTCGTCAGCTCGCTGACCGGGCTCATCGACCTGGTGACGACGCTGGCGTTCCTCGCGGCGCCCCTGTACGGCTACCTGAACTACCGCCTGATCACGTCCGACCACACCCCGGCGGCCCTGCAGCCCGGCATGGGGATGCGCGCGCTCAGCTGGGCCGGCCTCGTCTTCTTCGTCGGTTTCAGCCTGTTCTTCCTGGTGTTCCGCTTCGCGCCGTCTCTGCTCGCCTGAAGACCGGGACACCGGAAAACGGAGTCAAGAAACACAAAAAGGGGTCAGACCCCTTTTCCATGGAAATTCGATGGAAAAGGGGTCTGACCCCTTTTTGTGAGCCCCTTCTCGTGAGCCCCTTCTTGATTCCGTTTTCTTGATTCGCTATTCGCGCCCCTGCCCGCCGTCAGGCGGGGGGCAGCGTAGCGTCCGCCGCGATCGCGCGCTGGGCCTCTTCGGTCCCGAACACGAGAGCCAGGGCGCGCGCGTCGCGCGACAGGCGCTCCAGCAGGCTGCCCTGGCGGTACCCGGACGGCCCGACGACCCGGATAGCGGCGTCGACGGCCCGTTGTGCGGCCCCGTTGGCGAAGACCTGTGCGGCGGCCGCCTCGGCCCCGTCCTCGGACCCGACCTGCGCCGCGCGGGCGACGAGCAGGCGCGCGGCGTCGATCTCGGTCGCGGCGTCGGCGAGCACCCAGTGCGGCCGCTCACTCGCCGCGCCGGTCGGCCGGTCACCGGCGGCCCGGAGCACGCTCACCGCCTCCTCGAGGGCCGCGCGGCCGATACCGACGGCCACCGCCCCGAGGCCGGCGCGGGCGCGCGCGTCGAGGGTGGCCGTGCCCGCCCTCAGCCCGTGCAGGCCCGGCCAGTCGCCGCTGCCCGCCGCGGTGGCGCCAAGCGTCATCACGACACCCAGCGCGGCCGAGGCGGCGGCGACCTCCTCGATGGCGACGACGGCCTCGCCCGCCGTCTCCGGCGCGAGGTCGGCGGCGGCCTGCATCAGCGCGAGCGGGATGGCGCGGCTGGCATCGATGTCGGCGGCGGCCGGGGCCACCTGGTTCGCGGCAAAGGCCCGGGCGCGGTCGCGCACGGCAATCTGTTCCGGGGTCAGATCGAAGGTCATGGCTCGTGTGGGGTCCCGCCTCAGGCGCCGGACAGGCGCGCGAAGATCGGGCGCAGTTTCTCGGCGGTCCGCGGCAGCTCCTCGGGGAGCACACGGACCTGGCCGACGACGGACATGAAATTGGTGTCGCCGTTCCAGCGCGGCACCAGGTGGACGTGCAGGTGATCCACGACGCCGGCGCCGGCCGGACGTCCCAGGTTGAGGCCGACGTTGATGCCCTGCGGGTCGAAGGCCTCGGTGAGGGCCATCTCGGCAAGGCGCGTCAGCGCGGCAATCTCGGCGAGCTCCTCCGGTTCGACGCTGGCGAGGCGCCCGACGTGCCGGCGAGGCACCACCATCAGGTGGCCGCTGTTGTAGGGATACAGGTTGAGGATGACGTAACAGCGCGGCCCCTCGTGCACGACGAGGGCCCGGCCGTCGTCACGGGTCGGCGCGGCGCAGAAGACGCACGCCTCCGGCTCAGCGGACCGCGTCACGTAAGCGTGCCTCCAGGGCGACCACAGGCGTTCCACGGCGATGGCAGGCGGGCGGGGCCCGCGCTCAGGACTGGCCGGCGGCCGAGTCCGGGTCGGTGACCGGCTGCGGTGGCAGCGTGGCGAGCGCCTCGGCGATCAGCGCCTCGGCCGCCTCGCGGTTGATGAGGTCCTTCAGTTCCTTGCCGGGCTTGAAGTACGGCACCCGCTTCGGCGGGACGTCGACCTTGTCGCCGGTCTTGGGGTTGCGGCCCTTGCGAGGTTCCCGCTTGCGGAGCCGGAAGCTGCCGAACCCGCGGAGCTCGATCTTCTCGCCCCGGTGCAGGGCGTCGATGATGCTCTTGAATACGGTGTCGACGATGACCTCGGAGTGCTTCTTCGTGAGATCCGAGACCCGGGACACTTCCTCGACGAGTTCGGCTTTCGTCATGGCGTTGGCTGACGGCCGGGCCCCGGCGCGGCTGGCGCCGGGGCCCGGAACCGGGTTACTTGTGCTTCAGGTGCTCGCCGAGCGTCGCACCACCCGAGCCCTGGGACGAGGCGTAGGTGTCCCAGTCGGCGCGGATCTCGTCGGACTTCAGCGCGCGGATGCTGAGGCCGATCTTGCGCTCCGTCGGGCTCAGCTTGATGATCTTCATCGGGTAGGTCTGGTCCACCTGGAGCTCGATGCGGTCGCCCCCGGCGGCCTCGTCGAACTCGCTGACGTGAATCAGGCCCTCGATGCCCTCGTCGAGCTCGACGAACGCGCCGAAGTTGGTCATCCGGACGACCTTGCCCTCGATCGTGTCACCCACGTGGTGCCGGCCGAAGAAGTCCTCCCAGATGTCGGTGGCGAGCTGCTTGAGGCCGAGCGACAGCCGCTGGTTCTCGGCGTCGATGCTGAGCACCATCGCCTCGACCACGTCGCCCTTCTTCAGCACCTCGCTCGGGTGCTTGATCCGCTTGCTCCACGACATGTCCGAGATGTGGATGAGGCCGTCGATGTCCTCCTCCACCTCGACGAACGCGCCGAACTCCGTGAGGTTGCGGACCTTGCCCTTGATCTTCGTGCCGACGGGGTACTTGTCGGCCAGCTCGTGCCAGGGGTTGGTCTCGACCTGCTTGAGGCCGAGCGAGATGCGGCGCGCGGCCGGGTCGACGCCGAGCACCATGGCCTCGACCGAGTCCCCCACGTTGAGGATCTTCGAGGGGTGCTTGACGCGTTTGCTCCACGACATCTCGCTGACGTGGATCAGGCCCTCGACGCCGGGCTCGAGCTCGATGAAGGCGCCGTAGTCGGTCAGGCTCACGACCTTGCCGCTGACGCGGTAGCCGGCCGGGTAGCGGTCCATGACCGTCGTCCACGGGTCCGCGACGAGCTGCTTGTGGCCGAGCGAGACGCGCTCGGTCGCCGGGTCGTACTTGAGCACGACGACGTCGATCTCGTCGTTGACCTTGAAGAGCTCGGACGGGTGGCCGACGCGGCCCCACGACATGTCGGTGATGTGGAGCAGGCCGTCGATGCCGCCCAGGTCGATGAAGGCGCCGTAGTCGGTGATGTTCTTGACCACGCCGCGCAAGACCTTGCCCTCGGCGAGGGTCTCGAGCGTCGCCTTCTTCTTCTCGGCGTTCTCCTCCTCGAGGAGCGCCTTGCGCGACAGCACGATGTTGCCGCGCTTCTTGTTGACCTTGATGACGCGCATGCGGAGCTCCTGCCCCTTGAGCGCGTCGAGGTTGCGGACGGGCCGGACGTCGATCTGGCTGCCCGGCAGGAACGCCCGGACGCCGATGTCGACGGCAAGGCCGCCCTTGATCCGCTCGATGACGCGACCGATGACGACCTTCCGATCGGCGAAGGCCTTCTCGACCTCGTCCCAGATCTTCATCTTCTCGGCCTTCTCGCGCGACAGCACGATGTGGCCTTCGCGGTCCTCGGTCCGCTCCAGGAGCACGTCGACGAGGTCGCCGGGCTGGACGATGACCTGCCCGTTCTCGTCGAGGAACTCCGAGACGCTGATGATGCCCTCGGACTTGTAGCCGACGTCGACGATCACCTCGTTCTCGGTGACCTTGAGGACCGTCCCCTTGACGACTTCTCCTTCCGCGATGTTTCGGAAGCTGTTATCGTAGAGGTCCAGCAGGGCGGCGTATTCCTGCGGATCGACGTCCTCGTCCCCCTGGAACAGCGGGGTGGTGGTGGGTTGTTTCGGTTGCGTCTGCCGGCCCGTCGGCTGTGCCGCCGGGGCAGGCGCGCCCTGCGGCTCGACAGCCGTGTTCTGCTCGTCTTGCGACATTGCGTGCGCGTCCTCCTGACTTCTCGAATTGCCGGTCGGGGTGAGCGGGGGCCGGCGCCCCGCGATTGTTCGTCCGCGCCGTTCGGGCCGGTAAAGCTCTCTGACGCTCGCGTAACCAATAGACATTACACCACTTAGCCTCACACAGTCAAGGTAGACCGAAAGGATTCGGCCATGGCGAAGAAGAAGGGGGCAGGCGGCGCCCGGGGCCGCAAGGCGGCGAAGACCGCCGCCCGGTCCGCGAAAGCGGCCGCCAGGGCCACCGCGAAGTCGGCGAAGGCGGCGGCGTCACGGGCGGCCAGGACGGCGAAGAAGACGGCCAGCAAGGCCAGGAAGGCGGCCACCTCGGCCAGGAAGACCGCGAAGACCGCCGCCCGCGCCGCCCGCAAGACGGCCAAGCGGGTCTCGGCCAAGGCCAGCGCCGCCCGGAAGCGGGTGAAGACGAACGTCCGGGCGGTCTCGGCCGCGGCCCGGGCCGTCGTCACGAAGCCGAAGAAGAAGACACCGGCGACCCGGGTCAAGGCCACGGCAAAGGCGGCCGGCAAGGCGGCGCGGAAGACCGCGACGCGCGCCAGCTCGACCGCACGCGCGGTCGCGAAGGGCACGGCCAAGGCCGCCGCCCGCACGCGCAAGACCGCGAAGACGGCGGTGACCACCGCGAAGGCGGTCAAGGCCGGCGTCAAGGCTGCCGTCAAGCGGCCCACGCCCGAGACGGCCGGCCCCAAGGCCGCGGTGGCGGCAGTGCCGAGCCGCCAGCGCCCGTCGTCGCTCGACCGCGAGCGCCGCATGCTCAACGAGCCCATCGAGTACGGCCCGCCGTCGAGCCTCGACTACGACCGCCACGCGTCAGCGGCGCGGACCGGCCACGCCGGGATCGAGGACCGGCTGCACGAGCACACCTCGAGCAGCCCCGAGCTCACCGCCGGCGACGTGGACGCGGACTGGGAAGCCGCCGAGGCCGTGGGCGACGAGGCCCCGGGCGGCGACAACCCCACCCCCGATCAGGACGTCGTCGAGGAAATCGGCCGGGCGCTCGGCATCGAGTACGACGATGACGAGGAGCTGCAGGGCGGTGACGAGATCACCGAGCGCGATCGCCACCGGTGGGAGCTCGATCCCGGCTCGCGCGAGCGGGACGAGTGACCCGCGGACGCGGGAATCACGAATCCAGAAACCGGAATCCGGAATGCACGAAAGGGGCCTCGCGGCCCCTTTTGTGCGTACAGTGGTCCGATCGTGGCGCCTTCTATTCCTGATTCCTGATTCCGGTTTCTTGATTCCGCTCGTGCACGAGCGCCATCACCCGTTCGACCGTCTCCTCGATCGAGAGCGACGTGGTGTCGATGTAAATCGCGTCCGGGGCGAGCGTCAGGGGGGCGACGGCGCGGGTCGAGTCCGACTGGTCGCGGGCGACGATGTCGCTCTGGACGCCGGCCAGCGTGCCGGCCTGGCCGGTGTGCGCCGCGTCGGCCGCACGGCGGCGGGCCCGCTCCTCGGGCGAGGCATCGAGGTAGATCTTGACGTCGGCCCCGGGGAAGACGACGGTGCCGATGTCGCGCCCCTCCATCACCACGCCGCCAATGCGGCCCAGCGCGCGCTGGCGGTCGACGAGCACGTCGCGGACCTTCGGCAGCCGCGCCACCCGGGCGGCGGCCTTGTCCATCTCGGGGGTGCGAATCGCACGAGTGACATCGTGGCCATCGATGACGATCACGGCCCCGGTCTGCTCGAACGCGGCCGTGGCCGCCCGTTCGGCCAGGGCGAGTTCGTCGTCCAGGTCGATGCCCTCGGCCTGGGCCTTCCAGGCCACGGCGCGATACATCGCCCCGGTGTCCACGTGGCGGAACTGCAGGCGATCGGCGACGGCACGCGCCAGGGTGCCCTTGCCTGCTCCAGAGGGCCCGTCGATGGCGATGATCATCGGCTTCACAATCTCCCAGTGTAACATCGCAGCGTGACGCTTCCGCGCGCCCTGCGGGGCACGCTCGCCGCCGCCGTCCTCCTCGTCGGGGCTTTCGTCCTCGCCCTGCCCTACGCCGACGCGTTGGCCTTCATCGTGCGTGCCGCCGGCATGCGCGGCTCCGCCGGCACCTTCGCCGCGTGGCGCGCGGTGCCCATCACGCGGGGACCACGCCTCGAGGTGCCCACCCGCCACGGACCCGTCGAGGGCCGGCTGTACCGGCCCGTGGGGCGCATCCGTCGCGCCGTCACGCTCGTCCCCGGTGTGCACCGGGACGGCATCGACGAGTCGCGGCTCGTGGGCATGGCAGAGGACCTGGCCGAAGCGGGATTCGCGGTGCTGACGGTGGCGCCGCCCGGGCTGCGCCGGTACGCCATCGAGCCGGAGTCGACCGACGTGATCGAGGACGCGGCCCGCTGGCTGGCCGACCAGCCCGCGCTGGCGCGCGATGGCCGCGTCGGCCTGCTGGGAATCAGCTTCTCCGGTGGCCTGTCGGTGGTCGCCGCGGGGCGTCCGTCGCTGCGCGACCGGGTCGCGTACGTGTTGTCGTTCGGCGGACACGGCGACCTGCCACGCGTCATGCGGTACCTGTGCGCCGGCGACGCGCCAGCCATGCCCGACCTCAGCGAGGCGCGGGATTACGTCACCGGCGCGGAGCACGTCGAGATCCACCCGCCGCACGACTACGGCGTCGCGGTCGTCCTGCTGAACGTCGCCGACCGCGTGGTGCCCCCCGAACAGGTGGTGCAGCTGCGCACGGGCATCCTCACCTTCCTGCGCGCCTCGTCGCTCACGCTGGTGGATCCAGTCGGGGCGGAGCGGACCTTCGCCGAAGCGCGCGCCTGGGCCGCCACCCTGCCCGAGCCGGCAAAGACCTACCTGACCTGGGTGAACGAGCGCGCCGTCGACAAGCTGGGCCCCCGGCTCCTGCCCGTGATCAGCGGCCTCGGGGACGGGCCTGCCGATCCGGCCTTGTCACCGGAGCGGGCCGACGCCCCTGCGGCGCCGGTGTTCCTCCTGCACGGCGCCGACGACAACGTCATCCCTTCGGTCGAGACGGTGCTGCTGGCCGGCCACCTCCATGGCCAGACCGACGTGCACGCGCTGCTCAGCACCCTGATCACGCATGCCGAAGTCGACCGTCCCCCGACGGCCTCGGAGCTCTGGACGCTGGTGGGGTTCTGGCGGGCGTTGATGCGGATCTAGTGGCTGTTTCCGCCGTAGCCAGGAACGGGCACCTTCAGCACTGCACACACTGAATACACTGAGCACACTGAGCACACTGAACACACTGAACCCGACGTTTCTAACGTCTTTTCTGGCACGGGAGCATCCCGGGACCTGATTCGGGGCCATCGAACATTCCCCCCCTTGAATGTCCAGGGTGTTCAGTTTGTTCAGTGTCTTCAGTGTCTTCAGTGTGTTCAGTGTTCGGTTTCAGTGCCTCGGGTGTTCCGTCGCGCGGGGAGAGGCCTCGCGGCCACAGGCCCCAGGTCCCCCAATCCCCCAATCCCAGCAACGCTCTTCAATCTTCGATCTTCAATCTACAATCTGAGATCCGATGATCCGCCTCCAGAAGATCCTCTCCACCGCCGGCGTCGCCTCACGCCGCGCGTCCGAACAGCTCATCGTCGAGGGACGCGTGACCGTCAACGGCACCACCGTGCTCGAGCTGGGCGCCAAGGCGGATCCCGAGGCAGACGACATCCGGGTGGACGGTCGGCGCGTGAAGGCGGCGCCTCGGACGCGCTACATCCTCATGCACAAGCCGAAGGGCTTCGTGACGACCCGGCGGGACCCGGAGGGACGGCGGACGGTGCTCGACCTGCTCAAGGGGGTGGGCTACATCTATCCCGTCGGCCGCCTCGACTACGACACCGAGGGCCTGCTGCTGCTGACGAGTGACGGGGACCTGGCTGCCGCCCTGCTCCATCCGTCACACGAGGTCGCGCGGATCTACGAGGCCATCGTGAAGGGGGTGCCGGACGATGCGGCAATCGAGCGGTTGCGTCGCGGGGTCCACCTGGACGGCCGGCGCACCGGGGGCGCGGATGTGTCGCGCGGATCCGTTGTCGGGAAGGGCCGCGACCAGACGACGAAGCTGATCCTGACGCTGCGTGAAGGCCGGAACCGCCAGGTCCGCAAGATGTGCGCGGCCGTGGGCCACCCTGTCCGGCGCCTGGTCCGGGTGCGCATGGGGCCCCTCACGCTGGGCACGCTCCGCCCGGGTGAGTGGCGCGAGCTGACGCCCCAGGAGGTCGCGAAGCTGCGGAAGGCCGCCGGCCTCTAACGGCCGGCGTCCTCCTCGTCTTCGTCTTCGTCTTCGTCGTCCTCGTCGTCGTCCTCGAACTCGTCGTCGTCGACGTCATCGTCCGGGTCGTCTTCGTCGTCGACGTCGTCCCCGGCCTCCTCATCGACGTCCTCGACGCCGTCGGTCGCTTGGTCGTCTTCTTCGTCGCCGGACGCACCCTCGTCGGGCTCCGCCCCAGTGGCGAGACCATCGGCCGCGACTTCCGGCTCATCCGCGGAGGATGTGGACACGTCGCCCCCCTCGGGCTCCGCACCGTCACCTGGCCCCTCCGCGGCACCAGCACCGTCGTGCCCTTCGAAGCCTTCGTGCCCTTCGATCCCCTTGCCCTCGAGCATCGCCAGATCTTCCTCGTCCAGGGGCAGCATCTCCTCGGTCACCGGGCGCTCGGTGAGGATGGCCGGCGCCTCGAAGCCGAGCGCGGCGGCCATGTCCTCGACCTTGGGGAGATCGTTCAGGTCCTTGAGGCCGAACCGGATGAGGAACTCCTTGGTGGTGCCGTAGAGGAACGGGCGGCCCACGACGTTCTTGCGGCCGACAATCTTCACGAGGTGGCGCTCGAGCAGGGTGGAGAGCACGCCTGACGAGTTCACGCCGCGGATCTCGCCGACCTCGGCTGCGGTGATCGGCTGCTTGTAGGCGATCACCGCCAGGGTCTCGAGCGACTGGATCGAGAGCTTCTGCGTGGTGCGCTCGTGGAAGAGCCGTCGGACCCAGTCGTGCAGCTCGGGCCGGGTCATGATCTGGTATCCGCCGGCGACCGTTGCCAGGTGGAGGCCGGGCCGCGTCTCGTACTCCACCTGGAGCGCCTGGAAGGCCGCCGTCACGTCCTCCTTCGGCTCGTCCGACAGCACCTTCACGAGCGTCTTGAGGGTGATGGGCTCCGGCGACGCGAACACGATGGCCTCGATGATGGCCATGAGCTGGCGCTGGTCGAGGCGCGCCGCGGCCGCCGCCTCTTCCTCGGGCGTCAGCGGTGCCGGCGCGTCGCCTCCCTCCACCGCGACATCGCCTGGCGCCGCCGCGACATCGTCCGCCCCCTCGATGTCCTCCGGCGCGGCGGTGCCGCGCGCGTGGTCCTCGGGCAGGTCGTCTTCCGTCACGGCAGCAGCGATGGCGTCGGGCTCCCCCGCGGCTTCGTCCTCACCTTCGACGGCCGCGGTCCCGTCCGCGACCGCACCGGGGTCGTCCGCGACGGCGTCGGCGGCCGCGTCTTCCGGACCGGACGAATCCGGGGTGTCCGGGCTGGACGGATCTTCGGCGTCCGGTTCCGCGGCCTCGCCAACGGTCTCCGCGGTGGGCTCGACTGGCTGCTGCTCCGCCGTCTCGCGGGCAGACTTGCGCCGCGAGCCGCCCTGCTTCGGCTTGCGTTCCTTCCTGCTCATTCGCCTGGCCCCTTCTCGGGCTCGTCATCCGCGGGCGCCTGCGCCGCGTCCCATGGGTTCGGGGACGCCGCCGGCGGCTCCGGCCGCGTCGTCTCGTGGTCGCGGTCGTTGCCTTCGGTCGCCGCGTCTTCTTGTGTCGGGCGCCCGCTGTCGTGCAGCGCCTCTTCGGCCTCACCCGCGTCGGCGTGTTCGAACGCCGGATAGTGTGCCTGGTCCTCGATGTCTTCCTCGCCTTCGGGCGCTTCCGCGGGCGCGCTCGCCGCCGGCACCTCGGGTGCGGGTTCGGGCTCCGGTGCCGGCTCACTCACCTGGTGGGCGGCCACCTCCGATTCCGCCTTTCGCATCGCGGTGAGCTCCGCCCATGACAGAATCCTGGCGGGCGCCGGCGCCGGCTCCTGCGGGGCCCGCACATCGCGCTCGGTCGAAAGGGCCGTGTGCTCGGAGCTTTCCGGGCCCTGGGCCTCGGCCGACGCCTGAAGCCCTTCGTGCGCTTCGTGTTCTTCGTGCCCTTCGTGGCTGGTTGTTTCCAGCGATGCGGGTTCGTCGGGCACGACACCCCACGGTGTGACGGGCTCACTCGCCACGACGGGTTCGAACACAGGCGCGGCAGGCACCTCCCCCCACGGCGTCACGGGCTCCGTCGTCGAGACGACGGGATCCTCTACGGGCGCCGCATAGGCGTCATCGTCGCCGTGGTCTGCAGGCCCACTGTCCTGCGTGTCCCGTGCGGCTTCCGTGTACGCCGTGTCCTCGGTGTACTCCGTGATCTCCGTGTGTCCCGTGTGCTCCGTGTGCCCCGTGTGCTCCGAGCTTTCAGCGCCCTGGGCCTCGGCCGACGCCTGAAGCCCTTCGTGCGCTTCGTGTGCTTCGTGCCCTTCGTGGCTGGTTGTTTCCAGCGACGCGGGTTCGTCGGGCACGACACCCCACGGTGTGACGGGCTCCGTCGAGACAACGGGATCCGCCACGGGCGCCGCATAGGCGTCATCGTCGCCGTGGTCCGCAGGCCCACCGTCCTGCGTGTCCCGTGCGGCCTCCATGTACTCCGTGTCCCCGGTGTACTCCGTGATCTCCGTGTGTCCCGCGTGCTCGGTCTGCCCCGTGTGCTCCGAGCTTTCAGCGCCCTGGGCCTCGGCCGACGCCTGAAGCCCTTCGTGCGCTTCGTGTGCTTCGTGCCCTTCGTGGCTGGTTGTTTCCAGCGATGCGCGTTCGTCGGGCACCTCTCCCCACGGCGTGACGGGCTCCGTCGAGACAACGGGATCCACCGCGGGCGCCGCATAGGCGTCATCGTCGCCGTGGTCCGCAGGCCCACTGTCCTGCGTGTCCCGTGCGGCTTCCGTGTCCGTGTCCTCGGTGTACTCCGTGATCCCCGTGTGTCCCGTGTGCTCGGTCTGCCCCGTGTGCTCCGAGCTTTCCGGGCCCTGGGCCTCGGTCGCCCCCTGAAGCCCTTCGTGCGCTTCGTGTTCTTCGTGGCTGGTTGTCCCCAGCGCCGCCGCCTCACCTGGCGCAGCCGGCGCCGGATGGTGGTCGCGGTACTCGTCCTCGGGATCGTGGATCGGGTGCGGCGCGTCCTGCGGGCGCGCGCGCTTGTAGACGCGGATCGCGCCGAACGCCCCGGACTGGAAGACCCGGATCAGCTTGAGCCGGATCATCTCCAGCAGCGCGAGGAACGTGACGATCATCTCGTCGCGCGCGGCCACGTCGTCGAACAGGTCGTCGAACCCGCAGGCCTCGTGCTCCGAGAGCCGCTCGAGCAGCTGCTCGATGCGCATCTCGACCGAGAGCTCCTCCGGGGGCAGGGGCACGGGCGGGCGCACGCGCGTGCGCTCGAGCACCTTGCGGAAGGCGCCGAGCAGGCCGAAGAGATCGACCTCGAGCTCGGGCTCGTATTCCTCGCCCGCGATGGCCTCGATCCGCGAGTCGGGCCGCGTCCACTGGGCGCTGCGCAGCGTCTCACGCTCGTGCAGCAGCTCGGCGGCCGCCTTGAACTTCTGGTGCTCGACGAGGCGGCGCACGAGGGCGTCGCGCGGGTCCTCTTCCTCGCCCTGGTCCTCCTGCTCCGGCGCGGGGCGCGGCAGCAGGGTCCGGCTCTTGATGTGGATGAGCGTCGCCGCCATCACGAGGAACTCGCTCGCGACGTCGAGGTTCAGCTCCGTCATCAGGTCGAGGTACTCGAGGTACTGCTTCGTGATGAGGGCGATCGGGATGTCGTAGACGTTGACCTGGTTCTTCCGGATCAGGTGGACCAGGAGGTCGAGCGGCCCCTCGAACGACTGCAGGCGGATGCGGATGGCATCCAGCTGCGACTCGAAGCCGTCGTCAGCGGCGCCGGCGGGGCGCGGATCTTGCGAATCGCTCATGGCAGTGACGGCCGCCGGATCAGTACGACAGCTTCATGGCCGCGCGCACCCGCTCCATGGTCTCGTGCGCCGTCAGGCGCGCCTTGCGGGAGCCTTCGACCAGCACCTCGCGGATGTAGCCCGGCCGGGCCAGCGCCTCGGCGCGCCGCTGCCGGATCGGCTCCAGCCGGGCGTTGATCGCGGCGGCCAGTTTCGTCTTCACCTCGACGTCCCCGACCTTGCCCGCGCGGTACCGCGCCTTGAGGTCCTCGACCTCCTCGCGGTTCGTGTTGAAAGCGTCGTGGTAGATGAAGACCGGGTTGCCCTCGACCGTCCCGGGGATGTCGGCGCGCACCCGCTTCGGGTCCGTGTACATCTGCCGGACTTTCTGCTTCACGGTCTCGGCATCGTCCGAGAGGTCGATGGTGTTGTTGTAGCTCTTGCTCATCTTCCGGTTGTCGAGGCCCGGAAGGCGCGGCGTCGGCGTCAGGAGCACCTGCGGCTCCTGGAACACCTCGCCGTAGAAATTGTGGAACCGGCGCACGACCTCCCGTGTGAGCTCGACGTGCGGCACCTGGTCCTCGCCGACCGGCACGACGTGCGCGTTGTACATGACGATGTCGGCCGCCTGCAGCAGCGGATAGCCCAGGAAGCCGATGCTCGACAGGTCCTTGTCCGTGATCTGCTCGATCTGCTCCTTGTAGGTCGGCACGCGCTCGAGCCACGGAATCGGCGTGATCATCTGGAGCAGCAGGTAGAGCTCGGCGTGCTCCGGCACCAGCGACTGCACGAAGAACGTGCTGCGCTCCGGGTCGAGCCCCACGCCGATCCAGTCGGCAGCCATGTCGTACGCGTCCTCGACGATGGCGCTCGTGTCGGCGTAGTTGCTCGTCAGCGCATGCCAGTCGACGACGCTGTAGAAGCAGTCGTAGTCGTCCTGGAGACGGACCCAGTTGTCGAGGGCGCCGACCAGGTGCCCGAGGTGGAGCTTGCCCGTCGGGCGCATGCCCGACAGCACTCGTTTCTTCGTCGTCACAGCAGCCACGTCAATACCGCCGTCCGTACCGGCAACGTAATCGCGCCGAGGATGCCGGTGAGCATCAGCGCGTAGAGAATGAGGAACCCGTAGGGCCGCAGGCGTTCGACACCGCGCGCGAGCCCCAGCGGCAGGATGCCCATCAGCACGTTGCCGCCATCGAGCGGCGGCACCGGGATCATGTTGAACACCGCGAGCAATGCGTTGACCAGCACGAACCAGAGCAGCCCGGTCACGAGCAGCTCGTTCCCGCCCGTCACGACCTTCAGCAGCAGCGACCCGGCCAGCGCCATCAGCACGTTGCTGATGGGCCCCGCGGCCGCCACGATGGCGAAGTCACGCCGCGGCTCCCGCAGGTTGCGCGGATCCACCGGCACGGGCTTGGCCCAGCCGATGAGGGGCAGGCCCGTCATCAGCGCAATCAACGGAAACAGCAACGTCCCGATCGGATCGACGTGCACCACGGGGTTCAGGGACAGCCGCCCCAGGAGCCGCGCCGTCGGGTCGCCCAGCCGATCCGCCGACCAGGCGTGCGCGGCCTCGTGCACCGTCAGCGAGACGATGAGGGCGAGAAACGCGACGAATATCTGCCCGAAATCCACGCCTGCCAAGCCCTAGAGCGTAACACGGCGCGGCGGGTCCGGGTCCGGCGTTGAGCCGCGCGAACCGCGCGAGGCGCACGAAAGAGGCGTCTGCCCCTCTTTCGCCACGCTCGCGCTCGTCCTGCCTCTAGGTCGTCCGCCCAATCAGCTAGGGGATCGTGAACACCACCTCGGCGCTCGCAGGCCCGAGGCCGGCGGGACTGATGGCTCGCACTCGCACGTAGTAAATGCCGGCAGGGATGGGAGATGTCACCGAGGTCACGTTCCCGACATCACCGGAGTAGACGTCCGTGGCCCCGGGGCTGGTGCCCGCCTCCACCTGGTAGGCGACAGCGCCCTCCACGGCGTCCCACCGGACGCCGATCGTCCGCGCGCCTGGCGACGCCACGACGCCGGTCGGCGCCCGGGGGAGGTTCGGCACCAGCAGGACCGCCCGTGGCAGGATGCCGGCCCCCACCGGCGCGGATGCGGCGATATGGCCGCTGTCGGTGATCCCCGCAAAGCTCGTGAAGAGCTGGGACAGGGCACCGCCTGGCACGAGCGAGGACGGGCCGTAGAGCCGGTGCTGCCGGACCACGCGAGCCGTCGTGGTGGTGCTGATGCCTTTCAGGTTCGCGACGAAATCGCCGTTGCGGTTGATGTCGCCAACGCTGCCGAAGGGGAAGAAACACTCGCACGGGATGGCCTCGACGGCCCCGTCGGGCGCCGCCAGGTACAACACCGCGCCCGACGTCGGCGCACCCGCCAGGTGGCCCGCTTCCCCGACCGCCTCCACGGCGACGCCCTGCGGGAACGGAGAGCGGCGCGTCCCGGACAGGTCAGCCACGAAGCCGCGACCGTCGTCGGCGAGGCCGCCGACGAGGCCGTGGGAGTTCAGGCTGAAGATGCGTCCGCCAAACAACGCATTCAGGTCGTACACGACACCACCCGCAATCGCAAACTGCCGGTAGGTGGCTGGCAACTGCAGCGTCTGGACCAGCAGGATGCCGTTGTCGGTGAGCTTCCCGAGCGTGACGCCGCCCTGGACGGGCACATCGAGGACGGACAGCGCATCGCCCTGCCACACGCACAGCTGCTGTCGCCCACCCGAATCGCAGGTGGCGACCATGACACCCGCATCGTTGATGCGGATGCTTTGCACCCGGCCCGGGGCGGGCAGCTCCCGCATGCCCGTGCCCTGTTCCCAGATGAACGGGCGGCCCCCACTCACCCCGACGACCTGAAGCCGCTCGTTGATGTCGGTGGCGTAGGCCTCGGTGGCGCCGGGCAGCGTGCCGATCTCGACAATCGAATACGGCGCCGGCTGCGCGGCGGCCGTCGCGCAGGACGCAACGACGGCCACCGCGATGAGGATGTGACGAGCCCGACTAGTGCTGCGCACCTCCGCGACCTCTCTCGGGGGGTGGATTCTTCAGGCGATTGTACTGGTCCAGGGCGGCATTCACCTTGAACTCGATGCCCATACGGCCGATCTCCGCGGTCGCGCGGGCCGGGTCGCCGCTCACGCCGGAGTCCTTCGGGCCGCCCCACGGCCAGATGCGGTCCTTGCGGATCCCCGCCGGGTGCACCCACAGTAGCTGCGACGTGTCGCTGATGCCGGCATGCGAGCCGACGATGGTGTCGTCGTACCCGAAGGCCGCCTGGAGCCAGGCGCGATAGTGCTCACGCGAGCCGCTGTAGTAGTCGGTGAGGGCGAACACCTTCACGCCGGCGTCCTTCCACTCCGCGTTCAGCGCCTCGGCGACGGCCGTCATGCCGGCCTGGTTGCCGCCGCTGTCGCCGATGAAGAGGATGTCCGTGAACCCGTGGGTCTTCAGGCTGCGCGCGGCCGCGTCGAGCAGCCTGTCGTAGGCGGGCGACGGCAGCGAGATGGCGCCGGCGTTCTGCCGCTCGGGATTGCCTTCCGGCACGT
>JBFWVR010000005.1:116437-467873 GCA_050246635.1 Vicinamibacterales bacterium | reverse complement strand
AAGAGGATGTCCGTGAACCCGTGGGTCTTCAGGCTGCGCGCGGCCGCGTCGAGCAGCCTGTCGTAGGCGGGCGACGGCAGCGAGATGGCGCCGGCGTTCTGCCGCTCGGGATTGCCTTCCGGCACGTACTGGACCACCGGCGCGACGAGGGCATTGCCGAGCCGGCGCGCGATGAGGTCCGCCGAGTGGTGCACGATGAAATTGTGCTTGCCGAGCACCATGTGGTACCCGTTCTTCTCGGTGCCGCCGGTCGGGATGATGACGGTGGTCTTCCCCGCCTTCATCGCGTCCCGCGTCTCTTCCCACGTCAGCTCGTCGATGAAGACCGTGTCCGGCGCGTGCGTCGGCGTCTTGCTGGCCGGCGCCGTCAGCATCGTCTTCCCGGGTGGCCCGGCCGGGCGGGCGGGCCCGCGGCCACCACCGCGGCCGCCGCCGGGGGGCGCGGGCGCCGGGATTGCCGCGGGCACGCCGCTGGTCGCCATCAGCGACTTGATCTGGGCCAGGGCGTTGTTCAACTTGATCTCGAGGAAGAGCCGGCCCATCTCCGGCGACGACTTCGCGGGGTCGCCGCTGACGCCGTTGTTCTCGTAGGTGTTGCCCGTCAGCCGATCACGCCGCACGTGCTGCGGCGCCACGAGCAGCAGTTCCGAGGTGTCGAGCAGGTTGGCGTGCCCGCCGATCTCGTCCTCCGGGATGCCGAGGTTCTTCGTGATCCAGGCGTTCTGCTCGGCATGGGACTTCGTGTAGTAGTCGTCGATCCAGAACGCGCGCGCCGCGCCCTGCCACTGGGCGTTCAGGCGGTTGGCCGCTTCGCGCATGCCGTTGCGGTTCCCGCCCGACTCGCCGATGAACAGCACGGTCGTGAACCCGCCGCTCTTGAGACTGGTGCCGGCATTGACCAGCAGGTCGATGAACCGATCCTCCGGCAGCGTGATCGTGCCCGGCTTGCCCATGTGCCCGGTCGCCGTCTCCCAGCTGCCCTCCGGCACGTAGGTGACCACCGGCGCGACCAGGGTGTGGCCGAGCGCACGCGCGATCTTGTCCGCCATGTAGTGCATGACGAACTTGTGCTCGCCGTCCGCCATGTGGGGGCCCTTCTGCTCCGTGCCCGCCGTCCCGACGATGACCGTCGTCGTGCCGGCCTTGATCAGGTCGCGAACCTCGGCCCAGGTGAGCTCCTCGAGGAAGACGGTGTCGGGCGGCGTGCCGGACGGCGCGGTGTCCGGGGCGTCGGCGGGGCGCTGGGCAAAGGCGGCGGCGGCCACGAGGGCCAGGGCGAGAACGAGCACGGCCGGCAGGACGCGTCGGGTCATGGGATCTCCTCGGAACGGCCCACAGCCTACATCACGGCGCGCCGGGCGGCGTGCCGGAATATCCGCTATCCCCGCCCGAGGGCGGCGAAGTGGGCGATGACGGCGTCGGCCGCCTTGGCGCCGACGACCGGGGTCAGCTCCTCACGGGTGGCCCTCCGGACGCCCGCCACGCTCCCGAAGGCCGTCAGGAGCGTCTTGCGGCGGCGGGGGCCGATGCCGGGGATGGCGTCCAGCTCCGACCGCAGGTCCCGCATCGTGCGCGCCTTGCGGTGGAAGGTCACCGCGAAGCGGTGCGCCTCGTCGCGGATGCGCTGCAGGAGCCGCAGGGCCGGGCCGTGCGGGTCGAGCGCCAGGGCGCGATCGCTGTCCCGCGTGAAGACCAGCTCCTCCTTCTTCGCCAGGCCGATGGCGACGAGGTTCTGCAGCCCGACGGACTCGAGCGCGGCGTACGCGGCATTCAGCTGGCCCTTGCCGCCGTCGATCACGATCAGGTCGGGGAACGGGCCCCCCGCCTCGAGGAGCCGCGCGTACCGCCGGCGCACGACCTGCTCCATGGCGGCGAAGTCGTCGAGGAAGCGGTCGCGGGCGTCCCACGGGCCCGGCACGGTCCCGCCGGCGGCGGCTTCGGCCCGCTCGCGCACCATGGCCAGCCCCTCGGCGGCCCCGGCCGGGGCGGCCTTGCGGATGCGGAACTTCCGGTAGTCGCCGCGCTTCATCCGCCCGTCCTCGCACACCACCATCGAGGCCACGGTCTCGGCGCCCTGGATCGTCGAGATGTCGAAGCACTCGATCCGGCGCGGGAGGGCCGACAGCGCCAGCGCCGCCTGCAGGATCTCGAGCGCCTCGTAGTTGGCGGTGCCGCTGCCGTCGGCGCGGCTGCGATACGCCAGCGCCGCGTTGCGCTCGGCGAGCTCGACCAGCCCCCGCTTGTCGCCACGCCGCGGCACCGCAAGCCGGACCTTGCGCCCGGCCCGGCTCGACAACCACGTCTCGAGCGCCTCGGCCTCGGCCAGCGGCACCGGGACGTGCACCTCGGGGGGCGGCACGGTCTCGGTATAGAACTGCTGGACCGCGGCCTCGAGCACGCCGGCTTCCGCGGCCCCCGGCTCCTCCCCCACCGGCGGCAGGTCGGCGCGGTCGAGATCGGCCACGAGCTCGAGACGCTCGATCACGCGCCCGCCCCGGACGACGAACACGAGGACGGCCGCCCCGGCGGGCCCGACCTTCACCCCGAAGACGTCACGGTCGCCGAGCTCGGTGCCCGCCATCTTCTGCTGCCGCTCGCGCACGGCCTGCACCGTGCGCATCGCGTCGCGCAGGTGGGCCGCCTCCTCGTAGCGCTCGTCGGCGGCGGCCGTCATCATGCGGTCGTGGAGCTGGTCGGCCAGCTCCTGGTTGCGGCCCTCGAGGAAGAGGCGCGTGTCCTCCACCGCGCGCTGGTAGCGCTCCGGGGCACAGATCGTGTCGACGCACGGGGCCAGGCACCGGCCGATGTCGTACTCGAGGCAGGGGCGATCGCGCTTGCCGGTGATGACCTCGTTGCACGAACGGATGCCGAAGAGCTGGTGCGTGAGCGCCATCGTGCGCCGGGCGAGCTTGGCGGGCAGGAAGGGCCCGGCGTAGAAGTGGCCGTCCCGGGCGACCTGGCGGGCCACGAGCACGCGGGGCGTGGCCTCCCCGGTGGTCAGCTGCAGGTAGGGGTAGTTCTTGTCGTCCCGCAGCAGGATGTTGTACTTCGGCGCCCGCTGCTTGATCAGGTTGTTCTCGAGCGCGAGCGCCTCGACCACCGAGTCGGTCACGACCACCTCGAGGCGGGCGATCTCCTCGAGCAGGGCGTCGGTCTTCGGGCTGGACCCGCGCGCGCCGAGGTAGCTGCGCACCCGGTCGCGCAGGGCCCGGGCCTTGCCGACGTAGATGGTCTCGCCGGCGCGGTTGAAGTACAGGTAGACGCCGGGCTGCTCCGGCAGCCGCTGGATCTGCTCCTTGAGTTCGTGGATGGCCATCGGCTACGCTACCCCCCGGAGTCCACTTGAGCCGGCGCCCGCGGCGCCTGCACGGCCGACCGACGCGTCCGACACGCACGGGTCGCGAACCGGCGGAAGCCCCCGCCGGGCGGCGCAGGGGACTCGAGGGGTGAAAGCCGAGTTTATGACATTTACCGGCGCCATCGGCGCCATCTGCATGTTCCCGCTGCGCGCGATCATCGCGACGGCGGTCGCCCTCGGCATCCACCCCAACGTCCTGACGCTCATCGGCGTCCTCATCAACGTCCTGGCGGCCTGGATGCTCGCGGAGGATCGGTTCCTCCTGGCGGGCATCATCATGATCTGCGCGAACATCTTCGACTTCATCGACGGCAAGGTCGCGCACATCACCGGCAAGCAGTCGGAGTTCGGCGCGTTCTGGGACTCGACGCTCGACCGCTTCTCGGACCTCGCGCTCTTCACCGGGCTCGTCTGGCTCTATGCCGACCTCGGCCGCAAGGACTACGTCCTCATCGCGACGCTCACGCTGATCTTCTCGATCATGACCAGCTACGCGCGGGCGCGAGCCGAGTCACTCGTGGAGAAGTGCAAGGTGGGCTTCATGGAACGCCCCGAGCGCATCGTGCTGTTCATGATCGGGGCGTTCACGAACCGCATGGCGGGGGTGCTGTGGGTGATCCTCACCCTGTCGGTGGTCACGGTCGCCAACCGGATCCACTATACCTACCTTGCGCTGAACGCGCGGCCGATGCCGGCCGGCCTCTTCTGGCGGTATTTCTTCTGGCGGGACGAACGCACGACGATCCCCTACGACCTCTGGGTGATCGCCATCCTCGCGTTCGTGTGGCTCACGCCGCCGGCGTGGCTGGCGGATCCGACCGCCGGCGGCATGGGCCTGCTGGGCTGGCTCGGCGTGCTCTAGGCGGCGCGCGGACCTACTTCCGGCTCACCGGCGGCACGATCCCGATCATCCGGTAGTTCGACACCAGCTTGCCGTAGTGCTCGCCCTGGTGCTCGATCCACATCGTCAGCACGGGCTTCGCCTGGCCCTTGACGAGCGGATACGAGACCGCGAGGGCCGCCTCCATCTCCGCGACCACCGACGCACGCGTCTTCGGCTTCGCCAGGTCCGCCTTCTCACGCGCGTAGTAGTCGAAGGGCTTCCCCTGGAGCTGGGCGCTGGACATCTCGAGGCCGATCGTGACGTGCCGGAACTCCTCGAGCACCGTGCGCGAATCTGGATGCGGCCGCCAGCCGAGCTTGTCGTCCGGGAAGGCGGTGTCCTGCGCCATCGCCAGCAGGCGATCGTGGAGGTCGACCCACTGGCGGGCCATGACGGCCTCCCAGGTCGGGGGCGTGGACGGGGTCTGGGCCACGAGGGCCGGCGCGCCGGGCACCGCGAGGACGGCGCCAAGCGCCAGGGCGAGGACACGCAACATGGGAGCCTCCTGGTTCGGGGAGGCTCCAGCCTAAGCGCGGCGGAACGGGCGCCGGCCACGGATGTGCCGGGCGGCGCTGCCGGCGGTGCCAACGGGACCGCCGGCGGGAGGAAACACGCGCGTCAGGAGACCTTGCGCTTGCGGCCGCCGGCGCTCTTGGCCGCCGTCCCCTTCGCGGAGGTCCGCTTGCCCTTGGCCTCGGCGGCATCTTCGACCTTGGCCGTCTTCTTCTTGCCGGCGCTCACCTGATCGAGGCTGCGGCGCAGCGCCTCCATCAGGTCGACCACCTTCGGCGGCTCCGCCTCCTCGGGCTGCACGATCTCCTCACCCGCCACCTTGGCATCGATGATGCGGCGCAGGCCGGCCTGGTAGTCGTCCTGGTAGTCGGCCAGGTTCAGCTCGCCCTCGTAGCTCTCGATCACCTGCCGGGCCAGCTTCATCTCGGCGGCATTGACGCTCCCCCGCACCTCCCGCAGCTCGTCGATCTGGTCGATCGTCCGGATCTCGGCGGCATGGTGCAGCGTGTACATCACGAGCCCCTGCTTGTGGGGCTTGACGGCCACGAGGTACTCACGACCATGGATGGCCAGCTTGCCGATGCCGGCCTTGCCCTGCATGCCTTCGCGCATGACGGCATATGCGTCCGACGCCATGGGGCCCTCGGGCGCGAGGTAGTACGCCTTGTCGACGTACATCGGGTCGATGGCGTCGACCTCGGTGAACTGCACCAGGTTGATCACCTTGGTGGACTCGGTCTTGACCTTGGCGATGTCGTCCTCGTTGACGACGACCCAGCGCCCCTTCTCGAACTCGTAGCCCTTCACGACCTCGGCAGACGTGATCTCCCGCTCGCATTTCGGGCACCACTTCTTCTGCTGGATGCGCGTCTGGCACTCGGCATGGAGCTGGTTGAACGAGATCGTCGCCGCCGACTCGGTCGCCGGGTACACCCGGATCGGAATGGTGACCAGGCTGACCTTGATGTAGCCCTTCCAGGTCGGTCGCGCAGCCATGTGTGGAGCCTCCAGAGGGGGAGTATCGGCGGATGCCGGTGCCGGCAACAGCGCAAATCACAAGATCACAAGATCACCAGATCACCAAATCTAAACGGATTCCCGCGTATCCCGCTCCCCCAGGTGGAGCCCCGGCCCGCCGTCGAACTCGATGTCGTGGCTGGAAATCCGCTCCCGGAGGAGGCGCCGCACCTCTCCCAGCCGCGGCCCTGGCACCTGGAGCCGCCGGGCCACCGCCCGGCGCCGCGCCACCAGCACCAGCGTCGGGTGCTCCCCGTCCTTCCAGGTCAGGCCGCCAATCTCGGTGTACGGCACGAAGCCCGCATCGGCCCAGATGCCGTCTTCGTACAGCCCACGCTTGATCCGGGTCGACAACGGCAGCATGTAGCCGTAGTAGACGAACATCATCACCTCCCCGAAGAGGGAGGCCGGCGGGCGGAGCTGGACGATGGCATTGAAGAGGATGAGGACCCCGAGCATGACGCCGATGGCCAGGCTGAGGCCGTAATACGGGGGCTTCGGCGCGGCCCAGACGAGCACGGCCGCCGAGCGCCGGCGCATCCAGCGCAGCAGCTCCCTCAGCGCGAGCAGGTTGGCCACGAGGAAGCCCACCCCCAACGCGAACAGGATCTGCGGCAGCAGCGCGCCGAGGTCGGTCATCCGCCCGTTTCCTGGGCGTCGGCCACGGCATGGGCCGCGTCGTGCGCCTCGGCGTGCTGGCCGAGCGACGGGTCGAAGCAGCGCCGGCACCGCGCCTCGTAGGTCCCCTGCGCCCCGAGCAGCACCCGGTCGCTGCTCGCGACCAGCCGCTGGGTGTGGTTGGCGGGGTTGCCACACACCATGCAGATGGCGCGGGTCTTGGTGATGTACTCGGCGATGGCCAGCAGTTGCGGCATCGGCTCGAAGGGTTTGCCCAGGTAGTCCTGGTCCAGGCCGGCCACGATCACGCGCACGCCGCGCGCGGCCAGGGCGGCACAGACGCCCGGCAGGTCCTGGTCGAAGAACTGCCCCTCGTCGATCCCGATCACTTCCGTGTTGTCGCGCACCGCGGCCTGCAGCTCCGCCGCCGTGGCGACCGGGGTCGAGGGGATACGCAGCTCGCTGTGGGAGACGATGTGGTCCTCGCCGAAGCGGGTGTCCACCGCGGGCTTGAAGATCTGCACCCGCTGGCGGGCGATCTGGGCGCGCCGCAGGCGGCGGATCAGCTCCTCGCTCTTCCCGCTGAACATGCTGCCGACGATGACTTCGATCCACCCGACGACGGGGGTCCGGACGACGTCCATGACGTCAATTTACACCGGACACCCGGAAACCGGGCGCGGTGGCTGCCGGAAACCCGGCGTCAGCGCGGCGGCGCCACGGCGGACACGGCCGGATTCCCGCGCAATTCGCGTCGTCCAGCCCGGGCATGGCCTTTGCCCCCACTCCGGAAGACTCATCTTTCAACCCGGGAGCACGAGGCATCCATGGACGCCGTCACCCTCGCGCGCTGGCAGTTCGGCATCACGACCGTCTACCACTTCTTCTTCGTCCCCCTCACGCTCGGCCTCGTCTGGGTCGTGGCGCTGCTGCAGACCGCATGGGTCGTGAGCGGGCGGGACGTCTACCTGCGGCTCACGAAGTTCTGGGGCAAGCTGTTCCTCATCAACTTCGCCATGGGCGTGGCCACGGGCATCGTCCAGGAGTTCCAGTTCGGGATGAACTGGTCGGAGTACTCCCGTTTCGTCGGGGACGTCTTCGGCGCGCCGCTGGCCATCGAGGCGCTCCTCGCCTTCTTCCTCGAGTCCACGTTCCTCGGGCTCTGGATCTTCGGCTGGGAGCGGCTGCCGAAGCGCCTGCACCTGGCCAGCATCTGGCTGGTGGCCATCGGCTCGAACATCTCCGCGCTCTGGATCCTGATCGCCAACTCGTTCATGCAGCAGCCGATGGGCTACGTCCTGCGGAACGGCCGCGCGGAGATGAACGACTTCCTGGCGCTCATCACCAACCCGCATGTGTTCGTCCAGTTCCCGCACGTGCTGACGGGGGCGATGGCCACCGCGGCGTTCTTCATGCTCGGGATCAGCGCCTGGCGCCTCCTGCGCACGCGCGACGAGGACGACGTCGAGGCCTTCGGCCTGTCGTTCCGGATCGGCGCGGTGTACGGCCTCGTCGCGACGGTGGCCGTGATGGCGGTCGGTCACAACCAGGCCCAGTACATGGTCCGCATCCAGCCGATGAAGATGGCGGCGGCCGAGGCCCTGTGGGAGACGGAGAACCCGGCCGCGATGTCGCTGTTCACGGTGGGCGACGAGGACGCGCGGCGCGACGTCTTCGCCATCAAGGTTCCCGGCCTGCTGAGCTTCCTCGCCTACAACCGGTTCGAGGGCGAGGTGAAGGGGATCAACGAGCTGCAGCAGATCGCCGAGTCGCAGTTCGGGCCGGGAGACTACGTGCCGCCCGTCAAGTGGACCTACTGGACGTTCCGCATCATGATCGGCGCGGGGCTGCTGATGCTGCTGGCGGCGCTCTGGGCGACGGCCGACGTCTGGCGCGACCGCGTCGGCGGCAGCCGGCTGCTGATGCGCCTGCTGCCGGCGGCCATCGCCCTGCCCTACATCGCGAACTCGGCCGGCTGGATCTTCACGGAGATCGGCCGTCAGCCCTGGATCGTCTTCGGGCTGCAGCGCACCGTCGACGCGGTGTCGCCCACCGTCACCGTGGCCGAGGTCTTCACCTCCCTCGTGGGCTTCACGCTCCTCTACGGCGCGCTCATGGTCGCGGACGTGTTCCTGCTGGCGAAGTACGCCCGCGCGGGCGCCTCAGGCGCCGAGATCCATCCCGTGCCGCCGGCCGACGTCCCGGCCGCGCCGGCGCACGCCTGAGGAGTGACCGCCATGATCGACCTGAACACGCTCTGGTTCGTGCTCGTCGGGGTCCTCTTCATCGGCTTCTTCGTGCTCGAGGGCTTCGACTACGGCGTCGGCATCCTGCTGCCATTCCTCGGCCGGACGGACGAGGAGCGGCGGCGGGTCATCAACACGATCGGCCCGGTCTGGGACGGCAACGAGGTGTGGATCCTCACGGCCGGCGGCGCCATCTTCGCGGCGTTCCCGCACTGGTACGCGACGCTCTTCAGCGGCTTCTACCTCGCCCTGTTCCTCATGCTCGTCGCGCTGATCGTGCGCGCCGTGGCCTTCGAGTTCCGCAGCAAGCACGACGATGTCCGGTGGCGCGCGGCGTGCGACTGGATGATCTTCTTCGGCAGCGCGGTGCCCGCCCTGCTGTGGGGGGTCGCGCTCGGCAACATCCTGAAGGGCGTGCCGATCGACGCCAACCACCACTACGTCGGCGGCTTCTTCAACCTGCTGAATCCCTACGCGCTGCTCACGGGGCTCGCCTCGCTGACCGTGTTCATCACGCACGGCGCGATCTTCCTCAACCTGAAGAGCGTCGACCCGATCCGGAGCCGCGCGCTGGCCGCGGCGCGCCGCGTCGGGCCGGTGGCGACCTTCTTCGTCTACCTCTTCGTCATCCTGACCTACGTCTGGACCGATGCGTTCCAGCGCTTCGGCATCAACCCGGGGATCGTGCCGCTGCTGGCGCTCGGCGCCATGCTGGCGGCCGGCTGGTTCGTCCACCGCTCGCGCATGGGGTGGGCCTTCACGATGACCGCGCTCGGCATCGCGCTGTCGACGATCACGATCTTCATGGCGCTGTTCCCGCGGGTGATGGTGTCGAGCCTGAACCCGGACTGGAGCCTGACGATTTACAACGCCTCGTCCACCCCCTACACCCTGATGGTGATGACCATCGTGGCCGGGCTCTTCGTGCCGTTGGTGCTGGCCTACCAGGGGTGGACGTACTGGGTGTTCCGGCACCGGATTACGGCAGATACGAAGCTTGAATATTGAAATCTCGTGATCTCGTGATCTCGTGATCTGGTGATTTGGTGATTTGATCTCGCGATCGGCGGGTCTGGGGATCTATCAGGTGATCGATCTGGTGACCTGACGGCGCGGTGTGACCAAACGCCGCGCCGTCGCATCTATTCCCGGCAGGAGTCGTTCGTCCGGCGTCTTCGTCCAATGCGCGGCGGCTGCGGGACCGTGAGGGTGGGCCGCCGGAAGGAGTCCTCCATGGCTCGCGTCGTCGTGCTCGGGGCCGGGGTGTCGGGCCACACCGCGGCCGCGTTCCTGCGCAAGTGGCTGCCCCGCCGCGACGAAGTCGTGGTGATCTCGCCGCAGCCGTCCTACAACTGGATCCCGTCGAACATCTGGGTGGGCGTCGGCCTGATGACGCCGAGGCAGGTGACCTTCCCGCTGGCACCGGTGTACGAGCGCGCGGGCATCACCTTCCTGCAGGCGCGCGCGACACGGGTGCATCCCGAAGGGAACATGGAGGATCCCACGCCCTTCGTGGAGGCGGAGTCGACGCGGCCGGGGCACGCGGGCGAGCTCGAGCAGGTCCGCTACGACTTCCTCGTCAACGCCACGGGGCCGAAGCTGAACTTCGCCGCCACGCCGGGCCTCGGGCCCGGCGGGCACAGCCTCTCGGTGTGCACCGAGTCGCACGCGGCCGAGACCGCTAAGGCGCTGGACGAGGCCGTCGCGCGCATGCGGCGTGGCGAGCGCCAGCGGTTCCTCGTCGGCACCGGCCATGGCGCCTGCACCTGCCAGGGCGCGGCCTTCGAGTACATCGTGAACCTCGAGTTCGAGCTGCGGGCCCGCGGCGTCCGCGAGCTGGCCGACATCACCTGGATCTCCAACGAGTATGAGCTCGGCGACTTCGGCATGGGGGGCATCCACCTGCGGCGCGGCGGCTACGTGACGCCGAGCAAGATCTTCGCGGAGTCGCTGTTCGCCGAACGCGGGCTGAACTGGATCACACGCGCGCACGTGGCCGGTGTGGAGCCGGGCCTCTGCCACTACGAGACGCTCGACGGCGTGCGCGGCGAGGAGCGCTTCGACTTCGCGATGCTGCTGCCGCCCTTCACCGGCGTGGGCCTGTCCGCGGTGGACCGGACGGGCGCGGACATCACGGGGGACGTCTTCGCGCCGAACGGGTTCATGCGGGTCGACGCGGACTACACGGTCCGCCCGTATGCCGAGTGGTCCGCGCGCGACTGGCCGCGCAGCTACCAGAACCCGCGGTTCGGCAACCTGTTCGCCGCCGGCATCGCCTTCGCCCCGCCCCACGCGATCTCGGAGCCGCGCAAGGCACCGAGCGGCGCGCCGGTCGCCCCCGCGCCCCCACGGACGGGCATGCCCTCCGCCATGATCGGCAAGGCCGTCGCCCACAGCATCACCGACATGGTCGGCGGCGCCCCCTCCCCCACCCACACGGCCTCGATGGCCGAGATGGGGGCCGCGTGCGTGGCCTCGGCCGGCGCGAACCCGTTCACCGGCACCGCGGTCTCGATGACCGTCTTCCCGATCGTGCCGGACTACGAGAAGTACCCGCCGTACGGCCGCGACCTCGACTACACCTTCGGGGAGATCGGGCTGGCCGGCCACTGGATCAAGATCGTTCTCCACCACCTGTTCCTCCACAAGGCGCGGCTCCGCCCGGGGTGGAGCCTCATCCCGGAGTGACGCCATGGCCGACGGCACCGAGCGGCTCCGGCCGCTGGAACACACCTACGCGACCCTGCCCACCGGCGGAACCCGCTTCTGGCGCACGTTCCTGCCCTGGCAGGTCTGGCGGTTCGTGTGGATCAACCTGAAGATGATCCGGATCATCAGCAAGAGCCACAGATAGATCGCGACATGTGGTGATCGGCTGAGCGGGTGATCTGGCGATCTGGACTTGCGATCTGATGATGTGGTCAGGTATCTGGTGATCTATCTTCCGATCTTGCGATCAGATCACCAGATCACCAGATCACGAGATCACCAGATCCCAGGCCTTGCCACCGCGTTGGCGGCCGTGGCGAGCCTGCTCGCCATTCCCCTTGCCTTCCTCCTCGCCCGCGTCATCGCGGGCCTGTTCGATGGCCGGCTGACGCCGGCCGACGCGGCGCCGTGGCTCGCGCTCCTGGCTGCCATCGCGCTGGCGCGTGGCGCCCTCGCGTGGAGCGGCGACGTCGCGGCCAGCCGGGTGGCAATCCAGCTCAAGTTGAGCGCACGGGTCCGGGGCGCGGCGGGCATCCTGGCCGCGGGCCCTCGTGCCCTGGACGAGGGACGCACCGGCGCCTTCGCCACGACGTTGACCGCAGGCGTCGACGCACTCGACGCCTACGTGGCCCGCTACCAGGTCCACCGGGTGCTGGCCGGGATCGTCCCGCTGGCGGTGGCGATTGCCGTGACCGTGATCGACCCGTTGTCAGGCGTCGTGCTCGGGGTGACGGGCCCGCTCATTCCGCTGTTCATGTGGCTCATCGGGGGCATCGCGCGTGAGCGGACCGCGGCGCAATGGGTGGATCTGACGCGGCTCGGCGCACGCTTTCTCGACGCGGTGCAGGGGCTGGTCACGCTGCGTGCGTTCGGGCGCGTGGAGGCCGAGGCGGGCCGCCTCCACGAGGCCTCCGATCGGTTCCGGCGCCTGACGATGGATGTGCTGAAGGTGGGGTTCCTGTCGTCGCTGGTGCTGGAGCTGCTGGCGACGCTCGGCACCGCGATTGTCGCCGTCGAGGTCGGCTTGCGCCTGCTGTATGGCCGCGTCGCCTTCGCCGAGGCGCTGGCGGTGCTGCTGCTCGCGCCGGAGTTCTACCGTCCGCTGCGTACGCTCGGGCAGTCGTTCCACGCGGGAATGGCCGGGCAGGAAGCAAAGAAGCAGCTCGCGGCTTTGCCGGAGGGCGGTGAACGAGGAGACACGCAGAAGGCGGGGGCCTCTTTCTGCCGTCTGCCTTCTGCCTTCTCACTTCCCCGTCTTGACGCCCCTCCCCGCATTCGTTTCGATCGCGTCAGCGTCGAGTATCCCGGTGGGCGGGGGCGGGCGCTGGCGGATGTGTCGTTCGAGATCGCCCCCGGCGAATGCCTCGGCATCGCTGGCGCGTCCGGGTCCGGCAAGAGCACGCTGCTGGCGCTGCTCCTGCGTTTCACGGACGCCTCCGCCGGCCGCATCCTCGTGGACGACACGCCGCTCGCGGCACTGCCGCCGGACGCCTGGCGCACGGCCGTGGCCTGGGCCCCGCAACGGCCGCACCTGTTCCACGGCACCATTCGCGACAACCTCCGGCTCGGTGCCCCCCACGCGTCCGGTGCGGCGCTCACCCGGGCACTGGCCTGCTCGGCCTTCGACCGTGTCGTCTCGGCCCTGCCGGAGGGCCTCGACACCCCGCTCGGCGAAGGGGGCGCCGGTCTCTCGGGCGGCGAGGCCCAGCGCCTCTCGCTGGCCCGCGCGTACCTGAAGGACTGCCCCATCCTCCTGCTCGACGAGCCGACGTCCGAGCTCGACACGAGCACCGAGGCGGCGGTCCTCGAGGGCCTTGCGGAGATGCGACGCGGCCGGACGGTCCTGCTCGTGTCCCATCGCGCGGCGCCGCTGGCGATCGCCGACCGCACGATTCGCCTCGCGTCCGGGAGCCTCGCATGAGCGCCCCCTGGCTGGCGCTCGCGCGCCTCGCCCGGCCGCTCGCCCGCCGGCTGGCGGCGGGCGCCGTGCTCATGGCACTGACCATCGCCGCGTCGGTGGCGCTCATGGGGACGTCAGGCTGGCTGATTGCCTCCGCGGCCCTGCAGCCCCCCCTCGCCGCCCTCCAGGTGGCCATCGTCGGGGTGCGGTTCTTCGGCATCGCCCGTGGCGTGGCGCGCTACGCCGAGCGGCTCGTGTCACACGACGCCACGCTGCGGCTGCTGGCGCGGCTGCGGGTCCGTGTCTTCCGTGGCCTCGCGCCCCTGGTGCCCGGCCTGTGGCGGCGGCACGCGAGTGGTGATGTCCTGACGCGCCTGATGGCGGACGTCGATGTCGTCGACCATGCGTACCTGCAGGTGGCGGGTCCCTTCACGGCCGCCATCGCCGTGACACTGCTTGCCACCTGGATCGTCGGCACGATCGACACCGGCGCGGCGCTCCTTGTCGGTGCCGGGCTGGCCCTTGGCGGCGTCGCGCTTCCAGCGCTCGCGTGGCGACTCGGGCACCGCGCGGAGGCGGAGCGGGTGGCGACGACCGCCGACCTGCAGGCCAGCCTCGTCGACGGCGTCCAGGGTGCCGCCGACCTGCTCGCGTTCGGCGCGGCCGGGAGGCACGTCGCGCATGTGGAGGCCCTGGCGGCACGCGCGGGCCGCGCGCAGGCCGCGGCGGATCGCGCGACCGCGTTCGGCACGTCGGCAACCGGGGCGCTCGCAGACCTCTCAGCGGTCGCCGTGATCGCGTGGCTGGCACCGGCCGTGGCCGCTGGTGACGTGTCGGGCGTGCAGTTGACAGTGGCCGCGCTGGTCACGCTGGCCGCGTTCGAGGCGGTGGCGCCGCTGCCCGGCGCGGCGCAATCGCTCGCCGCCACGCGCGCGGCGGCCCTGCGGCTGTTCCCACCACCGGGCGAAACCGCCGCGCCCCTGGCCCGCGTGGTCGGGGCCAGCGACGACGGCGGCTCTCCCGCCGGCACGACCCTCGACGTCCGGGACCTGGCCTTCCGCTATCCAGGCGCGGCGGCCGTCGCGCTCGACGGCGTGAGCCTCACCCTCGAACCCGGGCGGCTCATCGGGCTGGCCGGGGACAGCGGCTCCGGCAAGTCGACGCTGGTGCAACTCCTCCTGCGCTTCTACGAACCCTCAGGCGGCACGATCCTTCTCGACGGCGTGTACCTGACCGATGTGGACGAGGCGACGTTGCGCCGGTCGATCGGCTGGATGGCCCAGCGCACCGATATCTTCACCGGGACGCTCGCGGAGAACCTGCGCCTCGCGCAGCCCGGCGCCGACGATCGCGCCTTGCTCGACGCCCTGGGCCGGGCGGGTCTCGGTGACACGGTGGCCGGGTGGCCGGACGGCCTGGCTACCTGGATCGGCGAGCAGGGCGCGACGCTCTCCGGCGGCGAGCGGCAACGCCTGGCGCTGGCGCGCGTCCTGCTCGGCAACGCGCCCATCGTGCTGCTGGACGAACCGGCCTCGCAGGTGGATGCCGCGACGGCCCGCCTGATTGCAGACGAGGCGCGGCGCCTGGCGGGCCGCCGCGCGGTGTTGCTCGTGAGCCACCGGATCGACGCGCTGGCGGCGGCCGACGAGATCGTGGTGCTGGAGGGAGGGCGGGTGGTGGAGCGGGGCGGGTTCGACGCGCTCGTGTCGAGGCCGGACGGCCGCTTCCGGCGGCTGCTCGAGCACGAGCGCGCGTTCGGGGCGGGTGGCTAGACGCGGGAGAGGTACTCGCCGGTGTCCGTGCTGACCTTGATCATCTCCCCTTCGCCGACGAAGGGCGGCACCTGCACGGTGATCCCGGTCTCGAGGGTGGCCGGCTTCATCTGCGCGCTGGCCGTGGCGCCCTTGATCGCGGGCACGGTCTCGACGACCTTGAGGTCCACCGTCGGAGGCAGCTCGACGCCGACCGGCTCCTCGCCGTAGAACTCGACCTTGATGGTGGACTCGGCCTTGAGGTAGCCCACCGCGTCGCCGAGCGAGTCGGCGGTCATGTGGATCTGCTCGAAGGTGGTCGTGTCCATGAAGTGATAGCCGTCCCCGTCGTTGTACAGGTACTGCATCTCCTTCTCGTCGAGCACGGCGCGCTCGAGCACGTCTTCGGACCGGAGCTTCTGCTCGACCATGGTCTGGGTCCGGAGGTTGCGGCCCTTCATGCGGACGAAGCCGCGCAGGTTGCCGGGCGTGACGTGCATGAGGTCGTGAATCCGGACGAGCTCGTTGTCGAGCTTGATGATCATGCCCTTCTTGAGCCGGGTCGCCTGGAGCGTGTCTGCCATGGTGCCTCTGTATCGGGAGCGTCTCGCGGCGCGGTGGAGGGTGCGGATCCCCGGGAGGGGCCCACGGCCGCGCGCACAACCTGCGGATCGTAGCACATACGGCCCGGCTTCCGGCAATCGTGCTACGATTTCCCCGTGGCATTCGCGCGCTGGGACCCGATTCGCGACATGCTCGCCATCCAGCACCGCCTCGAGCGCCTGGCCTCGAGCGGGCCGCAGGGGTGGATGCCGGCCGTCGATCTCTGCGAGACGGCCGACGCCTTCCTGATCACGGCGGAACTGCCGGGACTGACGCGCGAGCAGATCCGGATCGAGCTGCACGACGGGCGGCTCACCCTGCACGGGCGACGGGACTCGCGGGCGCCGTGCGAGCAGTACCACCAGGTCGAACGCGGCCACGGCGAGTTCGCGCGGACCTTCGCGCTGCCCCCCACGGTGGACGCGGAGGGCATTGCCGCCGACCTCCGGGACGGGGTGCTCACCATCACGGTGCCGAAGGCCACGGGCCAGGCGCCGCGCCGCGTCGCCGTCACCTGACCCGTCCGGCTCGCGGGACGGTGTTGATGTGCGCCGGGCGCAGCCGCCCGGCGGCTCGGACCAACAGCCATGGCCACGCGCCTCACCCTCGCCACGCTCCTGCTCCTTTCCGGCCTCGCGGCCGGCCTCGTCCTCTCGGGCGAGTTCGACCTCCACCAGCGCGCGGCCGCCAGCCTCACCACGCCCGCCGCGGGCCGTCCGGGCGATGACGCCGCCCGCGTGGCCGATCCGGACGGCGCGTCGGGCGCCCAGGGCCCGGCGCCGCGCGCGCTCGTGGCCGGCCCCGACTTCACGGCCGTGGCCGCGAAGGCCGTCGACGCCGTCGCGAACATCTCCTCGGTGCAGGTGGTGCGGCAGCGGACGTCGCCGTTCTTCAACGACCCGTTCTTCCAGGATCTCTTCGGCGACATGGACGGCGCGTTCGGCGGGCGCGACCGCTACGCGTCGAGCCTCGGCTCCGGCGTGATCGTCTCGGCGGACGGTTATGTCGTGACGAACTTCCACGTCATCGGCGAGGGCCGGATTGCGGAGGTCACCGTCTCGCTGGCCGACCGCCGCGAGTTCAAGGCCACGGTCGTCGGCGTCGATCCCGACACCGACATCGCGCTGCTGAAGGTGGACGCGACCGGGCTGCCCGTGATCCCCTGGGGCGACTCCACGAAACTGCGCGTCGCGGAATGGGTCCTCGCGATCGGCAACCCCTACCAGTTGAACCAGAGCGTCTCGCTCGGCATCGTCAGCGCGCTGGGCCGCTCGAACGTCGGGCTGACCAACTACGAGGACTTCATCCAGACCGACGCCGCCATCAACCCGGGCAACTCGGGTGGCGCGCTGGTCAACGCCAGCGGCCAGCTCGTCGGCATCAACACCGCCATCTTCTCGCAGTCCGGTGGCTACCAGGGCATCGGCTTCGCGGTGCCCAGCGCCCTCGTGCGGCGCATCGTCGACGACCTCGTGAAATACGGCGAGGTGCGGCGGGGTTCCATCGGCTACCTGCAGGTCGCGCCGCTGAACTCGCGGCTGGCCACGCAGCTCGACGTGCCGCAAACCGACGGCGTGCTGATCACCGGGATGGCGCCGAAGTCGCCGGCCGACCGCGCCGGGGTCGAACCCGGCGACGTGATCGTCGCGGTGGATGGCCAGGCCATCCGCGACACGTCGCAGCTCATCCGGGTGATCGCCGACGCCCCGATCGGCGGCACGATCACCATCGACGTCGTCCGTGAGGGGCGGCGCCAGACGTTCACGGTCGACGTGGAGCGCCAGCGCTCCCGCCGGCGCAACCGCTAGATCCCCAGGAGACGATGCAGGACGCCGCCCAGAACTCCGTTCACCTCCCCAACAACTGGCTCGAGATCACGCTGGCGATCAGCGTCGCCGTCACGCTGGCGCTGGCCGTCTCGTTCTTCGTCGCGCGCATCGCGCGCCGGCTCTTCGGGCATCTCCACACGCACGACACGATCACCGAGTCGATGGTGCGCGGCACGGTGCGCATCATCCGGCTGGTCTCCTTCGGCGTCGCGCTGGCGCTCTTCGCCTTCCCCGCCCTCGACCTCGCCGGCGTGAACACGAACGTCGGCATGCACTCGCGCGACCTGGGCGCCTGGGCCGCCGAGACCGGCGTACGGATTGCCGTCATCGTCGCCCTGGCGTTCCTGATCAACCGGGTCATCGCCACGGTCGTCGACCGCCTGCAGCGGGACCTGTCGACCGGCGCCGGCATCGATGCGGTCGAGCGGCAGCGGCGGGCCGCCACGGTCGCCGGCCTGCTGCGCGGGGGCCTGCGGACGCTCATCTGGACGCTCGCGGGGCTCGTGGTGCTGCGTGAGCTGGACGTCGACATCACGCCGGTGCTCACCGGCGCCGGCATCCTCGGCCTCGCGGTCGGCTTCGGCGCCCAGACGCTGGTGCGGGACATCATCTCGGGCTTCTTCATGATCGTCGAGGACCAGGTGCGCGTGGGTGACGTCGCGCAGGTCAACGGCACCGGTGGTGTCGTCGAGCAGATCAACCTCCGCACGATCGTGCTCCGCGACCTCCAGGGTACCGTGCACGTGTTCCCCAACGGGTCGATCAGCACGCTGGCGAACCTGACGAAGGACTTCTCGTTCTACGTAATCAACATGGGCGTGGACTACGCCGAGGACACCGATCGCGTGGTGGCGGCCATGAACGACGTCGCCGAGGAGATGCGCAAGGACCCGAAATACGCCCCGAGCATGCTGGAGCCGCTCGAGGTGATGGGCGTGGACGCGTTCGACGCCTCGCAGGTGACCGTGAAGGTGCGGCTTAAGTGCGTGCCGCTCAAGCAGTGGGAGGTCGGCCGCGAATTCAACCGCCGCGTGAAGAAGGAGTTCGACCGGCGGGAGATCTCCATCCCCTTCCCCCAGCGGACCCTGCACTTTGCCACCGCGCCCCCGGCCATTGCCGGCCCGCCCGGGGCGGCGGCGCCAGACGACCCCAACGGCCCACCCGCCGGCGAACCCGCGGATTCCTGATCTTCAAGACCGAAAAAGGGGTCAGACCCCTTTTTCGCTCGCACCACCCGTGCCCACCTGCGTGCGGCACCCCCGTGCCGCACCCCCGTGCCGCACCTCCGTGCAGCACCCTCGTCATACATTTTTCACACCTCCGCCACGGCCCTGCCACTGTTGCCGCGTCCATGACAACAGAGGCACGAGACCATGAAACGCGTATTGTGGCTGTCGGCCGCCGCCCTTGTCGCGGCGGGCATCTTCTACACCTTCAGCGCCGACGCCGGGGCGAGCGCGCCCGACCTCAGCTACGCCGAGGTCGAGCGTGGCACGGTGGTCCAGACGGTTGACGCGACCGGCACGCTCGAGCCACTCGACACCGTCGATGTCGGGACGCAGGTCGGCGGCACGGTGGCCGACCTCGGCGCGGACTTCAACGACACGGTCCACAAGGGCCAGGTGATCGCCACACTCGACCAGGCCGCGATCCGCTCCCAGATCGAACAGGCCGAGGCCAGCGTCATCCGGCTGCGCGCGGAGCAGGAGCGCGCCGAGGTGCAGCTCGCCGACGCGGAACAGAAGTTGAAGCGCGCCCGGCAGCTCGGGGACGCCGGTCTGCTGGCGGCCGCCGACGTCGAGACCGCGGCCACCACCGCGGAGGTCGCGCGAGCCGGGGTCCGCTCCGCCCACGCCCAGCTCGCGCAGGCCGAGGCGCAGCTCGCGCAGGCGAAGGTCAACCTCTCCTACACGGTGATCAGCGCCCCGGTGGACGGCATCATCCTCAGCCGGAACGTCGAGCGCGGCCAGACCGTCTCCACCGGCCTCCAGACCCCGACGCTCTTCGTGATCGCGCGTGGACTCGACTCCCTGCGCCTCGCCGCCAGCATCGCCGAGTCGGATGTCGGCCTGGTCCAGGCCGGGCAGCCCGTGAGCTTCACGGTGGACGCCTATCCCCAGGCCACCTTCCACGGCACGCTGCGCCAGGTGCGGCTGCAGCCGACGGTCGTCCAGAACGTGGTCTCCTACACGGCAATGATCGACGTGCCGAACCCGGACGGCCGGCTGAAGCCCGGCATGACGGCGACGGTCAGCGTGGAGGTCGCGCGCGCGGACGACGTGCTCACCGTGCCTGCGGCGGCGCTGCGTTTCCAGCCCTCCGCCGACGTACTCGCCGCGTTCGGTGGCGCCGCGGAGGCCACATCGCCCGGCGGCGCGGGCCGCCGGGGCCACGTGACCGAGCTCTGGCAGCTCGTCGCCGGCCGCCTCACGGCGACGCCCGTACGCACCGGGCTCAGTGACGGCGTGCGTGTCGCGCTCACCGGCGATCCGCTGCCCGAGGGGGCGCAGGTCATCACCGGCGCCTCCGCGGCGACCGCGTCAACGGCGCCCGCATCGAGCGGGTCGCCCCTGGTGCCGACGCCTCCCCGGCGCGGTGGGCGGTGAGGAGGGCGCCATGCACTTCCTCCTTACCCTCGGCGAGGCAACCGAGGCGCTGACGCGGAACCTGCTCCGCTCGGCGCTCACCTCGCTCGGCATCATCATCGGCGTCGCGGCCGTCATCGTCATGATGGCGCTCGGCGACGGCGCACGGCAGTCGATTGCGACGCGCGTGGCCAGCCTCGGCACGAACGTGATCACGGTGTCGGCAGGCTCCTTCATGGCCGGCGGCGTGCGTCTGGGGCAGGGGGCCACGACGACGCTGACGCCCGAGGACGCGGTGGCCCTCGCGGCCGAGGTCCCGGGCATCGCCGACGTCTCCCCCGGCGTGTCGTCGCGGGCGCAGGTCGTCTCGGCCAGCGGCAACTGGCAGACGCAGGTGCAGGGCGTGAGCGAGGCCCTGCCCCACATCCGCGACTGGACCGTCGTCCTCGGCACGTTCTTCGAGGCGGCCGACGTCGCCCGGGCCAGCAAGGTCGTGGTTCTGGGATCCGCCGTCCGTGATCAGCTCTTCGGGACCGGCGCGGACCCGGTCGGGCAGATCGTGCGCATCAACAACCAGCCGTTCAAGGTGATTGGCGTGCTCGGCCGCAAGGGACAGTCGCCCATGGGCCAGGACCAGGATGATGCGGTGTTCGCGCCGTACACGACCGTGCAGAAACGCATCCTGGGCATCACGCACGTGACCAGCATCTCGCTGCTGGCCGCCGGTGGCATCAGCACGCTGGACCTGACTCCGCGCATCGAGGCCGTGCTCAGGCAACGACACGGGATCACCGGTGGCAGCGCGTCGGACTTCACGGTACGCACGCCCGAAGAGATGGCGGCCGTGCTCAACGAGACCACCGCGACGATGACCTACCTGCTCGCGGGCGTCGCCGCTGTCTCCCTGCTCGTCGGCGGCATCGGGATCATGAACATCATGCTGGTGTCGGTCACCGAACGGACGAAGGAGATCGGCCTGCGCCGCGCCCTCGGCGCGCGACGGCACGACGTGCTCGGCCAGTTCGTCGCCGAGGCCGTGATGCTCAGCCTGGCCGGGGGCCTCGCCGGAGTGGCGCTTGGCATCGCGAGCGCGTGGGGCATGACGACGGTGTTCCGCTGGGCGACGGCGGTGTCGACGCCGGCCGTGGCGTTGTCGTTCGGCTTCGCGGCCGCGGTGGGTGTGCTGTTCGGCTACTTCCCCGCGCGGCGGGCGGCGGGCCTCAACCCGACCGAGGCGCTGCACTACGAGTGAGCGCCCGCGCCGACACGCAGCGGTTGCCCGCCTCCACGAGGCGCCACGCCTTGTCGAGCCCGGCCGAGATCCCGATGCGACTGCCGCAGGCCACCGTGCCACAGTGCGCGCCGTCGTCCACGATCGTGAGTGGCCCGCGCGTCAGGGGGACCATGTTCTGCTCGAGCGTGATGCCGAGCGCGCGGGTCAGGTTGCCAGGGCCACGGCACAGGGCCCAGTCAGGCACCGGCGCCTTGCCCGCGCGCCAGGGTGCCGTCCCGCGACGCCGTCGCATCAACGCGAGGCCGTCGACCGGCTCCAGCGCGCGGATGAGCACGGCCGCCGGGTCCCCGTCCGGTTCGGTCACGGCGTTCACCAGATGGTGCAACCCGTAGTTGAGGTACACGTAAGCCCTGCCGGGCGGCCCATAGAGCGGCGCGTTGCGTGGCGTGCGCCCCACGGCGGCGTGGCAGGCGGGATCGTCCTCACCGATGTAGGCCTCGACCTCGACGATGCGCCCGGCGGCGAGGCCGTCGGCCGACCGATGCACCAGGATCTTGCCCATCAGGTCGCGGGCCACGTCGAGCGTGGGCCTCGCATAGAAATCGCGGCGCAGGATCACGGCTCGAGGCCCAGCTCCCGCAGGTAATCGCGTGCCTGGGATCCGAGGCGCCGGTCGCCCACCTCGGCGCGCAGGCCGCCCACGCCTGAGCCATCCCCCAGCAGGTACTCCCGGGCAAAGAGCGCGGCCATCCGCACCTGGTTGTCGCGGGCCTCGGCGGCCGCCGCGAGAATCCGCGACAGCCGGCCCGGATCTCCGAGCCGGGCCAGGCCGTCGATGGCCAGGCGCTGCTCGAGTGGCGTGCCCTCGTCCAGCAGGCGCTCGAACAGCGGCGCGCTCTCGGGCAGGGCAAGGTGCGCCAGGGCATCGAGCGCCCCGGCCGCACGGAGCCGGTTGCCCTGCCCCGCGTGGAAGCCGTACCGGTCGGCCAACGCGACGTACGCGCGGGGCTCCCGCGCAAAGCCGAGCGACTGCATGGCCACCAGCTCCTCGAGCTCGTCGGCCCTGTTCATCTGCCGGACCAGCGCGTCCAGGAGCTCCTGCGGGAGCGGACCCGCCGGCGGCACCGCCGCGCGACCGGCGCGATAGAGTCGTCCAGCCACCCGGCCGGCGGCCACCCGGAGATCCCGCTGACCGCTCGCCAGCATCGCGGCCAGCGCGTGCGAGACGACCGACATCGCGTCGGCCGGCACGCCGGCGGGCGGACGTCCCGCGAGCACGGCAAACGCGTATGCCGCCTCCACGCGCACGGGCGCGGCGGCGTCGCCCATCGCCGCTGCCAGCGGGCCGAACGCGGCCGCGGGAATCGGCACCGACGGCACGCGCTCCTGGTCGAACGCGTCCGAGGCGCCCTGGCCTGGCAGGGCGAGGGCCACGACCGCCGCGAGCGCGGCGCGCTGCACCCGAGGATCGGGGTCGACGGCCCGCGCTGCGACCGGGCCGATGGCTTCGGGGTACCCGGCAGCCTGGAGCTTGCCGACTGCGTCGAGACGAACGTCGACGGACGGATCCGACAGCGCGGCCACGACCGTCTCGAAGGACGGCTGGGTCGCGAGGGCCAGCGCCAGGAGGAGGCCGATCATCGGCTGACGGTCTGGAGCAGCTTGCCGGTGCTGAGAATCTCCCGCAGGTACCGTCCGGTATGGGACGCCGGCACGTGCGCGACCTGCTCGGGGGTGCCCATCGCGATCACCTGGCCCCCGCCCTCCCCGCCCTCGGGGCCGAGATCGATGATCCAGTCGGCGGTCTTGATGACGTCGAGGTTGTGCTCGATGACGACGAGCGTGTGGCCGGCCTCGAGCAGCTTGCGGAAGGCGGCCAGCAGCTTCGCGATGTCGTCGAAGTGCAGGCCGGTGGTGGGCTCGTCGAGGATGTAGAGCACGCGCTCGCCGGCGTGCGACGCCAGGTGCGCGGCAATCTTGATCCGCTGCGCCTCGCCGCCCGACAGCGTCGTCGCCGGCTGGCCGAGGCGGAGGTACCCGAGGCCGATCTCGTCGAGCACCTGCAGGCGGCGCAGCACCTTCGGTGTGGCCGCGAAGAACGACAGGGCCTCGCGCACGGTCAGGTCGAGCACCTGCGTGATGTTCTTGCCGCGGTACCGCACCTCGAGCACCTGGGGCTTGAACCGCCGGCCGTCGCACTGCTCGCAGGGCACGAAGACGTCGGCCAGGAACTGCATCTCGACCCGGACCTCGCCCTCGCCCTGGCACGCCTCGCAGCGGCCCCCCGGCACGTTGAACGAGAAGTGGCTCGCCGTGAGGCCGCGGTTGCGGGCGTCCTTGGTGGCCGCGAACAGCTCGCGGATCGGGTCGAAGGCCTTGAGGTAGGTGACCGGGTTCGAGCGGGGCGTGCGCCCGATCGGCGCCTGGTCCACGAGCACGATGTTGCTGACGAACTCGTGCCCCTCGAGCGCGTCGTGCGCGCCGACCTTGCGGTCCCAGTCGCCCTTCGCCCGCTTCAGCGCCGCGTACAGGACATCGTGCACGAGCGTGGACTTCCCGGACCCGCTCACGCCCGTGACACAGGTGAGCGTGTTGAACGGGAACTCGATGTCGATGTCCTGGAGGTTGTGCTCGCGCGCGCCGAACAGCTTGAGCCGCTGGGGCGATCCCTTGCGTCGCGTGGACGGCACCGGGATGCCGAGCTCACCGCGCAGGTACTTCGCCGTGAGCGAGCGCGGCTCCTGCATCAGCCCGTCGAGGGTGCCGGCGTACACGACCCGGCCGCCATGCTCACCCGCCCCCAGGCCCATGTCGACGATGTAGTCCGCGACGAGGATCATGTCGGCGTCGTGCTCGACCACGAGCACGGTGTTCCCCTGGTCGCGAAGCTGCCGCAGGATGTCGATCAGCCGCTGGTTGTCGCGGGTGTGCAACCCGATGGACGGCTCGTCCAGGACGTACAGCGTGCCCACCAGGGCCGAGCCGAGTGACGTCGCCAGGTTGATGCGCTGCGACTCCCCGCCGGAGAGCGTGGACGACAGGCGGTCGAGCGTGAGGTAGTCGAGGCCGACGTCGGACAGGAACCCGAGCCGGCGCCGGATCTCCTTCAGCACCTTGTCGGCAATCTCCCGCTCCTTCTCCGACAGCACCAGCCCGTCGAAGAACCGCTGCGCCTCACGGACGGTCTGCGCCGACACGGCGTCGATGGTGCGGTCGGCCACCCGCACGTCGCGCGCCTCGCGACGCAGCCGCGTGCCACCACAGTCCGGACACGTCAGGTACCCGCGGTACCGGCTCAGGAACACGCGGACGTGGACCTTGTACTTCTTGCGCTCGAGCCAGCGGAAGAACCCGCGGATGCCCTCGTAGTCCTGGCCATCGCCCTCGACGACGAGGCGCCGCTCGTCGGCCGTGAGCTCGGCCCACGGCACGTCGAGGCGCACGCCACCGGCCTTGGCCACCCGCTTGAGCTCGGCCAGGTGCGAGCGGTAGTGCGGTTTGCTCCATGGCTCGATGGCGTTCTGGGCGATGGTCTTCGTCGGATCGGGCACCACCAGGTCGAGGTCGAGCTCGATGACGTTGCCGAAGCCGTGGCAGGTCGGGCAGGCGCCGAACGGGTTGTTGAACGAGAACAGGCGCGGCTGCGGGTCCTCGTACGCGATGCCGCAGCGGCGGCACTCGAACCGCTCCGAGAACACGTGCGCCACGGGCTCGTCGTTGTCTCCGGCGGGCAACTGGAGGGCCCAGGCGCCCCCGCCCCCTTCCTGGTAGGCAATCTCGATCGAGTCCGTCATGCGTGACCGCGCGTCGGGCTCGACCTTCAGCCGGTCGACGACCACGTGCAGCGAGGGCTTGTCGGCCAGCGTCGCCGGGTCCACGTCCTCGAGCGTCACCGCCTCGCCGTGCACGAGCAGCCGGCCGAAGCCCTTGCGCCGCAGGCCGTCGAGCATCTCGCGGATCGCCCGCACGGAGGTCGACTCCGTCGACGGGGAAGAGATGTCCGCGGATGCCGTGGATTCCACGGTCTTCGCGGCCGGCGCGGCCGTAGCGCCGCGCGTCCGGCGCGCCGGCTTCGTGGCGGCCTCGGGCGCCGCCGTCTCCTCCGCGGCGTCGGACTCCGCGTCCTCGGCGAAGTCCGTGGACGACTCGTCGGCGCCGTCGGCCGAGGCGTCCCGTTCGTCCAGCGACACCACGGGCATCTCGAAGCCGAGCAGCAGCCGGGTGCCCTCCGGCAGCGCGAGCAGGCGCGTGGCCACGGTCTCGGCGGTCTCGCGCTCGACCTCCTGGCCGCACTGGCGGCAGAAGGTGCGGCCGACCCTCGCGAAGAGGAGCCGCATGTAGTCGTGGATCTCGGTGACCGTGCCGACGGTCGATCGCGGGTTGCGGACGCTGTTCTTCTGCCGGATGGCAATCGACGGACAGATGCCGTCGATGCGGTCGACATCCGGCTTCTCCATCCGCTCGAGGAACTGACGGGCGTAGGCGGAGAGGGACTCCACGTACCGGCGCTGGCCCTCCGCGTAGATCGTGTCGAAGGCGAGCGACGACTTGCCCGAACCGCTGACGCCCGTCACGACGATGAGCTCGCCGGCGGGCAGCGTCACGTCCACGTGCTTCAGGTTGTGGGTGCGTGCGCCGCGGACGACGATGGCGCCCGTGGTGGGCGCGTCCGGCTGCATGATTCCTCGGAGCCTGTCCACAGGGCGGCTTTCCCGGTTGCCCCGTAAACATCCCATTCTAGTGCAGCGGGCACGCCCGCGCCAGCCGGGGCCCCGCCCGCCGCGGGACGCGGCACCCGGGCACTTGCGGTACCCTCGGGAGATGGCTTTCACCCTGCCGGTCGGACCGCTGGTCATCGCCCGGCGGACGGTGCGTGAGCTCGTGGACGACAACGGCCTGGGGCTCGCCGCCGCCCTCGCCTACTACTTCTTCCTCGCGCTGTTCCCCGCCCTCCTGTTCGTCCTGGCGGCGGCGTCGTTCTTCGCCTATGGCGACCTGGCGGACGCCATCCTCACGCGGTTCGGCACGCTGCTGCCGCCCAGCGCCCTGCAACTCATCCAGGATCAGCTCGGACGCATCGCGGATCGCAACCAGGGCGGGCTGTTGACCGTGGGGCTTGGCGGCGCGCTCTGGACGACTTCGACCGCGGTCGCGGCAATCGTGGACGCGATGAACCGCGCCTACGACGTGATCGAGAGCCGTCCGTGGTGGCAGGTCCGCCTGATCTCGATCGGCCTCACGCTCCTGCTGGCCACCGGGTTGCTCGTCGCGTCCGCCGTCATGCTCTCGGGCGGGGACATCGGCCTCTGGATGGGCGTGCCCGAAGCGGGCCGCCTCTGGCCGTACCTGCAGTGGCCCGGCGCGATTGCCGTCGTCGTGGCGGGCCTGACCGTCGTCTACAAGTTCGCGGCCGACGTGAACCAGGGCTGGTTCTGGTGCTGGCCGGGCGCGGTGCTCGCCACGGTGCTGTGGCTGCTGGCGTCGGCGGGGTTCCGCCTGTATGTCACGCGGTTCGGCGGCTACACCGAGGCGTACGGCGCGGTGGGCAGCGTGATCGTCCTGCTGGTGTGGCTCTACCTCCTGGGCCTGGCCATCGTCGCCGGGGCGGAGCTGAACTCGGAGCTCGAACACGCCTCGTTACGGTCCGACAGCAAGGCGCCCGGCGAAAAACGCGCCGGTGCGGGCGCGCTCCCCGCCCACGGCCGCCCGACGCGGGGGAACGTCTCGGAGAAGCTGCAACTCGACGCCGGGACCATCGCCGCGCTCGAGGACCTGGCGCGCATGAACGGCCGGCACGATCTCGGCCTGGTCGTGCGGCAGCTCGTCGCGCACGCGAGGCGGCACCCGAAGACACAGCGCGAGATCTTCGCGCCCGACAAGGACTGACGCCGGCGGCGGCGCCGCCCGCCATCGACGTGATGCCGTCAGGGAATCATCCACAGATGAACACGGATGAACACGGAGGCGTTCCAGACGGTCCGGAGGCCTTGCCGCTCAGCACTCACACGAGGGGTTATCCGCGGATACCTGCCTTGCACCGTCGCTAGAGCATGTAGTCGATGTCGGACCCGTTCGTCGGATACGCCCATAGTGTTTGTTTGAGATCTTTCGCCGTCAGCCTCTGGCGGATGGCGAGCGCGAAGATGTTGATGACCTCGTCGGCATGCGGGCCGAAGAGGTGCGCACCGAGCAGGCGGCCGGTCCGGCGGTCCACGAGGGTCTTGTAGGCGGAGATGGGCTGGGCGAGCCGCCGTGAGGAATACCAGTCGGCGGTCGAGGCGTGCCGGACCTCCACCTCCAACCCCTGCTCCCGCGCCTCCGCCTCGAGCAGCCCCACCCGGGCGAGGGGCGGAAGGGTGAACGCCACGCTTGGCACGGCGCCGTAGTCCACGCGCGCCTCCTCGCCGAGCAGGTTGCTCGTGACGATGCGCGCCTCGTAGCCGGCGACGGGCGTGAGGGGAGGCAGGCCGCTGTCGGCGGCATCACCGGCCGCGTACACGCGCGCGTTGGACGTGCTCTGCAGCCGGTCGTTGACCGCGATGCCGCGACGGCCGCGTTCGACGCCCCCTGCGGCCAGGTCGAGATCGTCGATGTCGGGGACGCGCCCCGCGCCGTGCACCACCAGCTCCGCGCTGACGGTCCGCGTGCCCGCCGTGCCAGCGATCGTCACGTCGAAACCGCCGTTGCCGTTGGGGGTGACGCCCTGCACCTCGGCCCCCAGCTCGATGTCGATCCCGGCCTCGCGGCTCCGCTCCTCGAGCGCGGCCGCAAGATCGGGGTCGAAGCCCTCGAGCAGCCGGCCACCACGATGCAGGATCGTCGTGCGCGCGCCGGCGCGCACCGTCACATGCGCGAACTCCATCGACACGTAGCCGCCCCCGATGAAGGCCACCGACGCCGGCAGGCGCTCGAGATCCAGGAAGTCGTCGGACGTGATGACGTGCTCCGCGCCCGGCACGTCGAGTGGCGCCGGCCGTGCCCCGGACGCGATGGCGAGATAGGCGGCCTCGACCCGGTCGTCCCCGATCCGCAGTGTCGTCGGCCCGGTGAACCGGGCGCGGCCGTGGTAGCAATCGATGCCTGCGCTGGCGTACGCTTCCTCACGGGCGCGTGGCACCGGGTCGGTGAAACTCCGCTTGAAGGTCTGCAGTTCGCCCCAGGCCATCCGGAGGCCGTCGGTCCAGAGCCCCTTGCCGAGGAACGCCTGGGCCTGCTCGAAGGCGTGGGCCACGCCGACGAGGACCTTCTTGGGGTCGCAGCCCCGGTTCGCGCAGGTCCCCCCGTAGGGACGGCCGTCGACCACCGCGACCCGCCAGCCGCGCTCACGACAGGCACGGGCGATGGCGCCGCCAGCGGCACCGGTGCCGACGACCACGAGATCGTAACGTGCGGACATGGAACCTCCAGGGTCCGATCTGGCATCTATACTGCAGACTCCCGGTCACGCCGGTTACCGATGAGCTACTGAAAGGGCAACCATGCTGACGACAGGAGCGGGCATCGATCGTGACGAGGCCCTCGAATGGTACCAGCGCAACCGGGCGCGCACCGCAGCACTCTTCGACGTGGTCGTGCCCGAGGCGTATTACGAGCAGCCTATCGCGCTTCGGCATCCGCTGGTGTTCTATGACGGCCATCTCCCCGCGTTCAGCCTCAACACGCTGGTGAAGCGGGGCCTCGGCCAGCCCGGGGTCGACGCCCGTCTGGAGCAGCTCTTCGCCCGCGGGATCGATCCCGAGGTCGACGCGGAGGCCGGTGCATCCGGCGCCGGTCCCACCTGGCCGGATCGGGCGGCGGTGCGCCGGTTCGTCGCCGAGGCCGATCGTCTCGTGATGGACGCGCTCGCGCACGCCGATCTCGACCAGCCGGGGCGTCCGCTCATGGAGGGCGCCGAGGCGGTGCACACGATTCTCGAACACGAGGCGATGCACCAGGAGACCCTGCTGTACATGTGGCATCGCCTGCCCCACGCGATGAAGCGGGCGCCCGCGGACTACCGGGTGGTGACAGAGGGCCCCGGCCTCCGGGCCGAGGAGATCATCGTGCCCGAGGGCCCCGTGCGCCTGGGCGCCGAGCCAGGGGCAATCCCGTTCGGCTGGGACAACGAGTTCCCCGGATTTGCCGTGCAGGTGCCGGAGTTCGGTATCGATCGCTACAAGGTGTCGAACGCCGACTTCCTGGCCTTCGTCGAGGCCGGTGGCTACGACGACCCCCAGTGGTGGACGGCCACCGACTGGGAGTGGCTGCGCGCGTCGGGCACGACGCATCCGCCGTTCTGGCGGCGCGTCGACGGCACGTGGCACTGGTTCGGGATGTTCGAGCTGCTGCCGCTCCCCGAGCGCTGGCCGGCCTACGTGAGCCACGCCGAGGCCCGGGCCTATGCCCGGTGGCGGGGCCGGCGGCTCGCCACGGAGGCCGAGATCCAGCGGGCGATGTACGGCGCGCCCGACGGGTCGACGCGGCGGCACCCCTGGGGCGACGCGGCCCCGACCGCCGATCACGGCGTGTTCGACTTCACCAGTTGGGAACCGCAACCACTCGGCACGCACCCGGCGGGCCGCTCCGCCTGGGGCCTGGACGACGTCGTGGGCAACGGGTGGGAATGGACGAGCACGATCTTCGAGGGCTATCCGGGCTTCGCGCCCCTGGCCTCGTACCCGGAGTACTCGGCCGACTTCTTCGATGGGCAGCACTTCGTGATGAAGGGCGCGTCGCCCGCCACCGCGCGCGAGCTGCTCCGCCCCAGCTTCCGCAACTGGTTCCGGGCCCACTACCCCTACGTCTACGCGGGCTTCCGTACCGTCAGGAGCGCGTCATGAGCCGCGTGACCGGCCTCGCCCGGCGGACCGATCACGAGGCCGACGCGCGCGCGGCGCTCGCCGCGGACGTGCGGCGGTACCTCGAGGCGACGCCGCGCCAGCTCCCGTCGCGGGCGCTGTACGATCCCCTGGGCTCGGCGCTCTTCGACGCCATCTGTCAACTCCCCTGGTATCCGGTGACCCGCGCGGAGCGCGGGCTGCTCGCGACGCACCGGGCCGACATCCTCCGACTCGCCGGCGCCCCGCCGCTCGTCGTGGAGCTCGGGCCGGGCAACGGCGAGAAGCTGGAGTTGCTGCTGCGGGCGGGCGTGCTGCCGCCGTCGGGGCGGCGTGACGTCCACCTCGTGGACGTCTCCGCGCTGGCGCTCCAGAACGCGGCGCACCGGCTGTCGGAGGTCCCGGGGGTGCGCACGCTCTCGCACCAGCGCACGTACGAAGCGGGGCTCGTCGATGCGGTCCGCCACCGGGCGGCCAGCGATCAGGCGCTCGTGCTGTTCCTGGGATCGAACATCGGGAACTTCGACCCGGCGGGCGCCCGCCGCTTCCTGCACGAGGCCCGGGCGGCGCTGCGCGTGGGCGACGTGATGCTGATCGGGGCCGACCTGGTGAAGCCGGAGCGCGAGCTGCAGCTCGCGTACGACGATCCGCTCGGCGTGACGGCCGCCTTCAACAAGAACCTCCTCGTCCACCTGAACCGCGAGCTCGACGCCACCTTCGACATCACCCGCTTCGCCCACCGCGCGGTGTGGAACGCCGAGGCCTCGCGCGTCGAGATGCATCTCGTCAGCCTGGTGGCGCAGTCGATCGACGTGCCGGCCGCCGGGGTGTCGTTCGACATGGCGCCCGGCGAGACAATCTGGACCGAGAGCTCCTACAAGTACGAAGTCGGTGCCTTCGAAGGCGCGCTGGCCGAGGCCGGCTTCGACGCCGTACACCGGTGGGTCGCCGACCCCGGTCGCTTCATGCTGGTGATGGCGCGCGCCCGCTGACGCGCGCCGACCGACTCCCGGCGACTCTGGCGACACACGTGCCCGGTGCGCGGGGAGCGCATCCCCGCCCGCATCGGCATGGCCCACCGCTTGCTACCCAGCAGGCCGGAGGCACCATGTATCACCACGTGAAGAAGCTGATGTACACCGTCCGGGTCGGCGAAGCGGATCCCCGCTTCGGCAACATGCTGCTCGAGCAGTTCGGCGGCGCGAACGGCGAGCTCGCCGCGGCCATGCAGTACTCGGTGCAGGGACTCAACTGCGAAGATCCCGCCCGCAAGGACCTGTTGATGGACATCGGCACCGAGGAGCTCAGCCACCTCGAGATCGTCGGGACGCTGGCGCGCATGCACCTGAAGCCGCTCAAGGCATCGCGGTCCGCGGCGGAGGCGGACCCGTTGATTGCGGTGGCGGGCGGCGGCGGGGTGAACCTGTACAACTCGCAGGGCAGCGCCTGGACCGCCGACTACCTGAAGATCACCGGCGAGCTCGACGTGGACCTGCGCAGCAACATCGCCGCCGAGGCCCGCGCGAAAATCGTCTACGAGCGGCTGATCAACTTCACCGACGATGCGGGCACGAAGGACGCACTGCAATTCCTGATGACCCGCGAGATCACCCACATGAAGGCGTTCAGCGCCGCGCTCGAGTCGATGGACAAGGGCCCCTTCGTGATTGGCGAGATCGACCCCACCCCCGGGCTCGTGAACCAGTTCTTCAACGACTCCACCGGCGACGGCGAGTCGGGCGAAGACGCACGCGGCCCGTGGAACGAGGGCGGCGACTGGGAGTTCGTGGAAGCACCGGCGTTCAAGGGCCTGGGCGGCAACGGCGCCGGCGATGGCGGCCGCCACCGGGCACGCAAGTAGCCTGGCCGGATCGCCGGAGGCCCAGGACGACCAAAGGCCGGATTCCCGCTCGGGAATCCGGCCTCTGGTTGTGCGTTGGGACGCCGCGTGGGCATCAGGGCGGGATCAGGCGATCCAGCAGCTCCACGAGCTCGTTCGGCGGGAACGGCTTCACCAGCGTCGCGTACACCGTGCCTGGCGGCAGCCGATCCAGCGTGCGCGCGAGCTGCTCGCGGTGCAGGGTCGCGAGGATCAGGGCGACCGCGGGACTGACATGACGAATGGCCAGGACGGCGTCGGCCGGGTGCATCTCGCCGAGGTTCAGGTCGAGGACCACCGCCCCGGGCTCGCGCCGCTCGAGCAGCGCCAGCGCGTCCGGTAGCGTCTCCGCTTCGACGACGCGGCGTCCTGCCTCCTCCAGCGTCCGGGCCAGCTCGGTCAGTCCGGCCTTGTCGCGATCCACCAGCAGCACCGTCTGCTGCCGGCCCGCGACGTCCTCGAGCAGCTCCGTGAGCGCCGGCAGGGGCACGGGCTTCGACAGGATCCGCAGCGCACCCTCCTGCTGCGCCTGGGCGAGCAGCTCCTGCGCAGCGTAGGCCGTCATCAGGATCACGGGCACACCCGGCTGCCGTGCGTGGATCTCGCGGAACGCCTCGACGCCGCTGATGCCCGGCATCCGCACGTCCATCACCACGGCGTCGAAGGGCTGGCGGTCGAAGACCTCGAGGGCCTCCTCCCCGCTGTAGGCGCCGACGACCTCCCATCCGTGCAGGTTGAGGACCGCCGAGAGGGTCCTCACCATCTGCCGGTCGTCGTCGACGACGAGGACGGTGCCCTTCATGCGAGGGGCACGGCCTGTTCGCTCGGGAGCGACAGCACGAACGTCGCGCCGGGGCCCCCGGCGCCGAGGCGCAACGCGCCGCCGTTGGCCTCGGCCAGGCCGGCGGACACCGCCAGGCCGAGGCCGATGCCCCGGGCTTTGGTCGTGAAGAGCGCCTCGAAGATCTTCTCGCGGTGCTCGGGCGCGACGCCCGGGCCGGTGTCGGAGACCTCCAGCCGGAGCCCGTCACCCTCGGCGACGCCCCTGAGCGTCAACCGCGCGCCGGGGCGGCCCTCCATCGCCTGCATCGCGTTGACGATCAGGTTCAGGACGATCTGTCCCACCTGGAACCGGTCGACGAACGCCCGTGGCAGCGGCTCCGGGAAATCACGTATCACCTCGATGTCGGCGGCATCACCCGCGCGGGCCAGTTGCTCGTCGACGATGGTCCGGAGGGCCACGGCCTCCCGCTGCGGGGGCTTGATGCGGCCGAAGTCGAGGAGGTCGCTGATGATCTTCTCGGCGAGCCCGATCTGGGCCCGCAGCAGCCCGTAGTACTCGCGCACCTGGTCGGGCGCGCCGGGCTGCACCATCTCGAGCACGTACACCGCGTTGGTCATCACGCCCAGCGGGTTGCGCAGCTCGTGGCCGACGCTGCTCGCGAGCTGCCCGAGCATGGCGAGCTTCTCGCGCCGCACGAGCTCGGCCTGGGTCTGCTCGAGGGTCGCCAGCGCCTCGCGCAGGTCGCGGGTCCGCTCGTGCACCCGGGCGTCGAGCTCGTCGTGGCTGGCCTGCACACGCGCCAGCATGGTGTTGAACGCCTCGCCCACGACCCCGAACTCGTCCTGCCGGCTGGCGTCGACCCGGCGCGACAGGTCGCCCTGCGACACGCCGCGGGCGGTGGCCGTGAGCTCCGTCAGGGGGCTGAGGATCTGGCCCGCCGTGACCCACGCGATCACGGCGCCGAGCCCCACGATGAGCAGCGTCAACGGGATCATCCCGAGCAGGAACTGCCGGGCGGGCGCGAGGATGGCCGACCGTGGCGTGTACAGCCACATCGTCCACGGCGAGTCGCCGACGCGCCGGGCGACGCCAATCTCGGTCTCGCCGGTGCGCGGATCAGCGAAGTCGATGGCGCCATCGACGGCGGGCAATGCCGGGGCGGGGATGACCTCCGAGTGGTTGGTCCACACGCCGGTCTCGGCCGTGCCGATCGCCAGGGTGGTGTTGCCTCCCATCAGGCCCCGCAGCGCCTCCCCGGCGCCAGCCGTGGCGGTGCGGCGGCGCGTGACGAGAAACCCACCAGGCCCGCCGTCTTCCTCGAGGGGCGCCCGCACGGCGACGTCGTAGTAGGCGATGCCATCCGTCTCGTAAATGGCCCCGACACCGGCCGCGGCCGGCGGGCTGTCCTGCGCCAGCGAGTCGGTGCCGCGCGAGAGCTCGGGCCGCTCGACGAGCTTGCGGCCGTCGGCGGACCAGAGGGCCACGCTGATCGTCTGGGGGCTGGCCCCGAGATAGGTGTCGAGCGACTGGGCGGCCCGGGCGAGGGTCTCGGGTGTCTGCTCGGCGAAGACGGTCGCGACGCCCGGCCGGCTCGCAAGGCGCCGGCTCTCCTCGAGGCGCGTCACGATCGCGTTGTCGAGGAGCTGTCCCACCTGCTGGGCGACGTTGGCCACGCGGGTGCGGCCGGCCGTGAGCAGGACCTGCTCGACGGCGCCGTACGCGGCCCAGCCAAAGGCCGCGACGGCCGCGAGCATGAGCACACAGATGAGCACCGGCAGCCGCCACCGGATGGACCGATGCCGGGGCCGCTGGAGGCGAGGTTCCGCAGCCATGAAGTCGTGTCTCCGCTTGGAGGATTGCGGGCCTCACTGTATCACTTCTGCGGAGCTGGCTCCCTCCACGGGCGCGAGAGGAGAATGGAGAATCAGGAAGACGGTATCAAGAAGGGGCGCCCCGGCGAGCCGTCGCCCCGGCCGGGCTGGAGTGTGCTAGTATCGGTGGTCTGCGCGCGCCCTGCGCGCCGTCAGAGAGCCAGGCCGGCGTAGCTCAGTTGGTAGAGCAGCTGATTCGTAATCAGCAGGTCGTCGGTTCGAGTCCGACCGCCGGCTCCACGTTTTTCCGAATTCTCCCGCGCCCCCCTGGCCGTCCCCCATCGGCCCTGACCTCCAAGTGGACATCGCAGGTCGAGCACCCGGCGCGCGGGTACGCCCGGGCGCGGCGGCGCAGCCGAACCTGCCCCGCTGGTGGACGGTCGCCCGTTGTCTCGAGACCCATGGGCGAATCGCTCACGCGGCGCCGGGGATCGTGACAAGCAGGCTGACATTTGCACACAGGTGTCGACGAGCCCGCAGTTAGGGGTGGACCCTCCAACGGCGGCAGCGCAGAATGGGGCACCTTTGGATCAGCGATTCCCAACCATGCACTTCGACTCCGGCTCCACCGCATCGCCCACGAACACCGAAGAGGTGCTGTGGCATCTCGGCAACGGATCCGCGCACGCGGAAGCCCGTGCCCGGACGAGGCCACACGGCACGGAACTCCGGCTCCTGATGTCCTCTCCGGGTTCCGACCTGCTGACCCTCGTCTGGTCGCGCCTCTTCCGGTCGGATGCGACGCCGGGCTCGGAGCTGCGCCTTCACGCCGACGAGCGCCGCGAGGAACTCCTGCGCAACGGCTGGACCAGCGTCACGGCGAAGGGATTGCCGCGCTGAGGATGAAGGGCTCCGGCAGCGCGTGAGGACTGCGACGCGAAGCCGGACCGCCACCAGCAGGACGCCGGGTGTGCCGACAGGGCCGCTCAGAAGCCGACGCGAATGCCCCCGTTGATGACGCGTCCATCGAGGGGCGCCCAGGCGTCCACCGTCCAGCGGCCATCGATCGCACGCTCCGCGCGAAGCAGCGGCTCCCAGTCGCTCTGTCGTACGTCCGTCAGGTTCTCGGCGTTCACGAACAGGCTCCAGCGCCCGAAGCGACGTTCCGCGAGCAGGCCGACAACGACATAGGCCTCCGAACGGGCGCGGCGCGGATTGGCCTCCAGCCGCTGGGCGCCAGTGAAGTAGAGCTCGACGCCGATCCGCCCGACCTCCTCCGACTCGGCCATCCCCACGATGCCGGCGCTGTGCCGCGGCGTGAGCGCGGTCTCCACCAGGCGCCCCCCTTCCCGTTCGCGGGCATTGACGTAGGTATAGGTGCCTGTCACCACGTACGGCGCCTGGCGCCAAGTCCCCAGCAGCTCCACGCCGGCAGTCGTCGCGGGCGTGTCCAGGTTGCGCAGGACGAACGCGTCATCGCGCCGCACGCGCACCGGGTGGGCCACGCGAGCGGCGAACGCCGTCGCGGTCAGCGAGGCCGGCCCGAGGACGCGCGTCAGGTCGATGGAGACGCTTGTCCCCGCCTCCGGCTCGAGCGGTCCCGCGATCGAGAGGCGACTGAGACCGGCGGCCTCGGTCTCTTCGACGAGCGGCGTCGGGCCGAAGAAGCCGCGGCCGACCGACACGCGGCTGGTCCAGCCACCCTGCCGCACGAGGGCGGACACACGCGGGCTGGCGAACGCGCCGTACTCGCTGTGCACGTCGACGCGGCCGCTCAGCGACAAGGACACCCACGGGGCGAGCGTGACGTCGTCCTGCAGGAAGATCCCTGGCACCCAGAAGGCGTAGTTGAAGCGCGGCAGGTCGGTCGCGTCGTAACCGTCTCGCTCGAGGGCGGCACCCGCCACCCACGTGTGGCGGCCCGCGGCTCCGCGCACCGCCACTTCACCGAAGAACGTGTCGTGGCGGTCGCGCTCGCCGACCTCGCCGAACTGGTGCGTGTGCGCCTGCCACGCCGCCGCCGTGCGCATCGTGACCACGTGGCCCGAGGCCAGGATGGCCTGGCCCGAGGCCCCCAGGTCCAGCCGGCGCGTGTCGAGGGCCTCGCGGTATGGCAGCCCCGTCGCGGCGAGGCGTGCACCAGGCACCGTACCGCCGACCCGGTCTTCGACCGTCACGCCGGCCGTCAGGTACAGCGACCGGCCTCCCGCGTCTTCCCAGAACGCCCGTGGCCGGACGACAGCCCGCTGGTAGTGGGCGAGGTCGGCCCAGCCGTCGCCGTCCCGATCGGTGGCCGACTGCCGGTGCCCGCTCGCGAGCAGCGTCGCGCTCCATCCCTGTCCGCCCGCTCCCGACAGGAAGGCGACCGCGTCGGTGGCCCCGGCCGTCGACTGGTTGACGAGGACCTCGCGCACCGCCTCCGGCCCTGGGCGCCGCGACAGCAGGTTGACGACGCCGCCCATCGCGCCGGCGCCGTACAGCGCCGACGCGACACCCTTGATGACCTCCACCTGTCCGAGATCCATCGGCGGAATCTGGAGCAGCCCGAGGCCGCCGACCTGCTGGCCGAAGAGCGGCAGCCCGTCCGCGAGAAAGCGGGTGTAACGGCCAGGCATTCCCTGGATCCGCACCGAGGCCGCGCCCAGCGACGGCGCCGTCGCCTGCACGCGAAGCCCACCCATCTCGTTGAGCATCATGACGATGTCACCGGGCGTCATGAGCATCTTCTCCTCGATCTCCTCGCGCCCGAGCACCTCGACGCGCGTGGGCTGATCGTCCAGCCGTCCTTCCGTGCGCGTCGCGGAGACGATGACCTCCTCTTCCGTACGCACCGGGGACACGAGCACGACATCGAGCGATGCGGTCTGCCCGCCGGTGGCCTCGAGGGACGCACCGACCGGTACGTAACCCTCCGCGGTGACCAGCACCGTCACGGTTCCCGCCGGCACCTCGAGTCGGGCCACGCCGTCGGCGCCCGTCTCCGTAACGACGCCGCCGGTCTCGACGCGGGCGCCGACGACCGGCAGGCCACGCCCGCTCGTGACGGACACCACGAGGCCGGCCGAAGGACCACCGGCCTGGGCCGCCGCCGCCTCTGACATCCCCAGGCACAGCAGCACCAGCACGCACAGCAACGGCCCCCAGAGCAATCCGGGGGCGCATCGGTGGAAACCTGGAGATCGGGAGCCGAGGTGCGCAGGCATGGACCAAGCATCGACCCTATAGTTGCTATAAGGTCAAGGTCGAGGAGGCACACGCATGTCGGAAGGGATGACCATCGGAGAGCTCGCGCGGGCGACGGGCACCAAGCCCGTGACCGTGCGCTACTACGAGCGCATCGGCCTGCTCCCCGCGCCCCGCCGCTCGGCCGGCAACTATCGCGTCTACGAGGCGGAACATCGCGACCGCCTGCAGTTCGTGCGACGGTGCCGCGAGCTGGGGTTCGCGCTGGATCAGGTCCGCGACCTGCTCCGACTGGCCTCGCGGCATGATCAGGCGTGCGACGCGGTGGACAGGCTCACGGGGGCGCACCTGATCACCATCGAGCGGAAGATCGACGACCTGCGACGGCTGGCGCAACGGCTCCGTCGCATCAAGCGGGCGTGCCGGGGTGGCGGCACGATTGCGGACTGCCGGATCCTGGACGCGTTGGCGTCCCCATGACCCGAGCCCGGCCGCAGGCGGCCCGCTGGAGGCCCCCACGCGGCCGCACCTACATCACGTCACGCACGTTCCGGCGCACCAGCTCGACGACCAGACCGTAGCCGAGGTGGGACGCCAGGCCGAACGCGTGACTCGACGCCGGCATCTCGCCGGGCGTGCCTGACAGGCCGAGGGCGGGCACGGCCACTTCGTCGGCGCCGATGAACAGCGCCGTGCCGAATCCGGTGCCCCCGCCGGTCGTCACGGACGGCACCACCTCGGCCAGCAGTCCGTAGACTCCGCCCATGAGCGTGCCGAAGGCGTAGTGCACCAGAGGAGCGACGCGCGCCTTTTCCCGCTCCGTGAGATAGCGGCCGCCGACCGTGCGCATGGCCATGTCCGCCGCCTTCGCCGTCGCCGGCTCGGACGGCTGTTCCCGGGACAACGGCCGATGCGCCTCCGCTTCGGCCTCCGCCTCGTCCTGCCAGGCCTTCGACGCCGCCGACATGCCCGACTGCATCCGGGTCATGGCCCAGGTGCCAACCGCCCCCGCAACCAGGCCGGCCACCAATCCTCTGACCGGCGCGTGCTCATTCCGATGCTCCCACATCCCAACCTCCCTGCCACTCGATGGTTCGGCCGGGACGGCTGCAAGAGGGTTGCCGGTTCGCGAACACCGCGCCACGTGGGCGGAGGGCGCACCTCAGGCGGCGCGCTCCTCCTCGTCCATCACGCCGCGGTGGCGGTCGAACCCGTGGACCACGGCCGCGAGCCGCCCCTGGCGCACGGGTCCGTGAGGGGCGGGCTCGCCGCTCTGGTCGCCGTGCACCATGCGCTCGAGGCGTGCCGCGATGGCCCGGGTCGTCTCGGCCTGGGCGCTCAGCTCTTCCGAGGCCGCGGCACTCTCCTCCGCGGTGGCGGCATTCGTCTGCGTGACGCGCTCCATCTGCTGGAGCGCCTCGGTGATCTGGCCCGCGCCCTGCGACTGCTGCTGGCTCGCCGTCGTCACGCTCTGCACGAGCTGCGACACCTCGGACATGCGCTGCGTGATGGCCGCGATGCCGCGGCTCATCTGGTCGACCTTGACCGCGCCCTGCCCGGCCCGGTCAATCGACTCCTCGATGAGCGTCGCGGTGTCCTTCGCGGCCTGGGCGGACCGCTGCGCGAGATTCCGCACCTCGTCGGCGACCACGGCGAAGCCCATGCCGGCCTCGCCGGCGCGCGCGGCCTCGACGGCGGCGTTGAGCGCGAGGATGTTGGTCTGGAACGCGATCTCGTCGATGGTCTTGATGATGCGCGCGATGTTGTTGCTCGATTCCTTGATCGCGGCCATCGAGCCCACGAGCTCACCGAGCGCCTGGTTGCTGCGTGAGACCTCGCCGGACACGGCGTCGGTCGCGCCGGCGGCCGCCCGCGCGTTCTCGGCGTTCTGGTGCGACATCGACGTCATCTCCTCCATCGACGCCGAGGTCTCCTCCAGGGACGCCGCCTGCTCGGTCGCGCCGGACGACAGGCCCTGCGCCGCCGTCGCCACCTGCGACGAGGCCGCGGCCACCTGCTGGGCGCCGACCCCGAGCTCCGCCGAGATCGCCTGGAGTTCCCGGCTGACGCCGATCACCATCCAGCCGATCCCGGCCGCGACGAGCAGCGCCAGGCCCAGGATGCCGCCCTGGACGATGAGGGCCCGCAGGTACGAGGCGTGACCGTGCGCCACCAGCCCCTCGAACACACCGTCCTCCACCTGCGCGAGCGTCGCTGCCGCGGCATTGACGCCGTCGATCTCCGGCTTCACGCGGGCCGCCGCGTGCGCGAAGGCCCCCTCCACGTCGCCGGCGGCGATCAGGCGGTCGGCGGTCGTCCACTCCCGGACCGCGGCAACGAGGTGCGCCCGCGCGTCGGCGATCGCGGCCCTGGCGTCCGAGCGCTCCACGCGCGCGTCGAGCGCGTCGAGCGCCGACGTGATGTCCGCCTCGATCCGCTGCATCTCGGACCGGGACGTCGCGAGCAGCTCCGGCTTGTGCAGGGTCGCACCGAGCAGCGCGCCGCGCTCGTGAACCAGCAGGGTGTCCGCCAGCTCGTCGACGTCCCTCGCATACGCGAGGCGCTCCGCTCCGCTGCCCCCCGCTTCCTCCAGGCTGTCATTCACGTTTCCCAGCAGCACGAGCGCCGTCGCGCCCGCGACGAGGAACAGCACCACCAACCCGCCAACCGCCCCGACCAGTCTCGTGCGAAGGGCCAAACGTCTCATCCAAGTCTCCTGCCTGACATGAGGCACAGGGGCCGTTCCAGGGGCCACCCCGGTCCTGCCCGTCCGCGTGGGTAATCGACACGCCGGGGCCGCGGAACATCGTTCGGACGGGCCAGGACGCAGTTCCCCTCACTGCGGGGAGGCCTCTACACCGGAGTGGTGAGGTGCAGTCAGTCGGACGGGGTGCCGCACGGGAGGTGCCGCACGGGGGGGTTGCCGCAGAGGTGCGGCGGGGCGGTGGGTTAGCGCGACCGTAGAACTTGTGTCGTCGGCGACCACTAGGCGCCGAAGTTCTTCCCTCGGGTGCCGGCCGCCGCGGGGAATCGGTGGTCTTTCGGGGCGGACCGGTTCTTGCTCAACTGGACCGCCGACAGCCGGTACGCGTTCGACCGGTGGTCACGATGGAAGGAATTTCACCATGTCAGACGATCCTGATTCCTGAGGTCCGAGAGAGCACCGGTCGACCTCTCCGCGGAGGCCTCCCCTGCCACCGCTCGTTCTCCCCTGATCCCTCTCGTCTGTCGATGCACGGCCGCGCTGCGTTCCCCACGCCTGAGAGGCACGCGCGCGCGTTCCTCCCTCCCCCGGGACCGGCGATCGATCTCACGGCGAGAGGCGCTCCGTTCCGGAGCGCGCTTCGACGACGCGCGCCTGGCCGCGCCAGTGCCGGCGGGCACGACGTCCACGCCGGCGGACCTCGGCGGCGAGGCCGAGCAACGCGAGCCCGGTCGCCAGCAGCCACACCGTGTCGGGCACCGCGGCCAGCGCGGTGGCCGCGAACGAATGGCCGGTTCCCGTGGTGTGCATCCCGTTGGTGTGCGTGGACGTGGCACGAGGCGCCGCCGGTCCGGGCGCGAGCGGCGCCGCGCCACCTGACACGTCGAGGAGAAAGGCAAGTGCAAGACCAGCCGCGGCCGTCACGGCCATCGCGACCAGCCACGCCGTCGTTCGTCGAGTTCGCATGGGCGTCTGACTGTCCTCGGAGCGCGCATCAGGGTGGAGGTGTTCATCTGCCGTGCGATCGCACATCGCGTCACCCGGCGCGGTCCACGTATCGAGGGAGCAAGCGGCGTGCCGCGCATCCTCTGTCGCGCATCGACGCGACGATCACGAGCACACGCGTGATCGAGGTGTCCACCTGTCCCCTCGATCGGGCGCATGCAGGAGAACTCCACCGGCGTCACACGATAGCGAGGGACCGCATGGTGGAAGGTCACTTCCCCCGGACGCGTGTCGCCACCAGTGCCGACAGCCACCAAATGCCGCGAATGACGCGCGAAATACCGGCGCGTTTCCACGCCTGTCGTGCACGTCACGACATCCGGGCGCCGAACGTGGCACCGCCATTGCTCACCCAACTGACGCAGTCGCCCGTCGGCGGCGCCAGGCGAGTCCGACGAACGCACCGCCCGGGATCCATTACGAATGACTGAACGGCCGCACATCCTGATCGTGGACGACACCAACCCTTCACTGCGCGACTTCGTCTGCGCGTGCCTGGCGGCACGCGGGTACGAGACGACGGGCCTCGACCGGCCCGGCGAGGCCGTGACGCGCTGCCGCACCGATCCGCCGGCCGCGGTCATCCTCACGTTGCCGGTGGGCGGATCCGTGGACAGCCTCGATGCCGTGTCCGCCATGCACTCGATGGCGCCGGACATGCCCGTCATCGTGCTCTCGGGCCAGGCGCGCACGCCCGCCATCGTCGAGGCCGTCAGGCGCGGCGCCTCCGACTTCATCAGCGTGCCTTTCGACGAGGTGGACCTCGATCGGGTGCTCGCCAAGGCGCTCCACACGCGCGACACGGATCGCCCGCCCGTCGTGCGCGAGCCGGCACGCGACGCCGTCCGGCCGCCGCTCATCGGCACGAGTGCCGCCATCACCCGCGTGCGCGAGTTCGTCCAGCGGGCGGCGGCCACCGACGCGATCGTGCTGATCCTCGGCGAGATCGGCACGGGCAAGACGATCGTCGCGCGGGAAATCGTCGCGGGGTCGTCGCGCTGGGATCGCCCGTTCGTCACGGTGAACTGCGCGGCGTCGAGCGCCGAGATGGCGGGCGCGGATCTCTTCGGGTTCGCGCCGAACGCCTTCGGCGCCATGCGTCCCGAGGCCGGCAGCCCGTTCGAGACGGCGCGCGGCGGGACGTTGTTCCTCGACGAGATCGCCGACATGAGCCCGGCGCTGCAGGGCCGCCTCCTCGAGCTGCTGCAGGACGGCGACGCGCGGCCGGCCACGGGCGGCGAGGCGCCCGAGGACATCCGCATCATCGCGGCCACGGGCCGCGACATCGAAACCGCGGTCGCCGAGGGCCAGTTCCGCGAGGACCTGTACTTCCGGCTCAACGTCATCTCGCTCCGCCTGCCGCCGCTGCGCGAGCGCCGCGAGGACATCCCGGTGCTGACGCGGCACTTCCTCGCCACCTACACGGCGCAGTACGGCACGCCACCGACCGAGATCGGCGCCGAGACGATGCGCCGCTTCCTGAGCTACGAGTGGCCGGGCAACGTGCAGGAGCTCGACAACCTCATTCGGCGCGCGGTCCTGCTCGGCAGCGACTCGTCGCTGGTGAGCGAGCTCGGCCCGATGCGGCCCGCCACCCCCCCGCCGGCCCCGGCACCGGCCGCCGGCGAGGCCGCGACGCGTGGCGAGGGCACGCTGCGCGAACGCGCGCGCAGCGCGGCCCGCGAAGCCGAGCACGCACTCATCCGCCAGGTCCTCGAGCAGACGCACTGGAACCGCAAGGAAGCCGCCGCCATCCTCGGCATCAGCTACAAGGCGCTGCTCAACAAGATCAAGGACGGAGACCTCCAGTAGGACCAGCCATGACCACGTATTCCCTCCCGTTGACCCGTCGGCGTCCCGCGAGCCTCGCGCCCGCCCCGGCGCCACGCCTTGGGGCCGTGCGGCCCCGGAGACTGCCTGCCATGACACACACCAGGCTTCCCGCCCGACCGGCACTGCTGGCGCTCGTCGCCGGGTGCCTCCTGCTCCCGCTGCCCGCCGCGGCCCAGGCCGACGCCGCCGCGCGCGAGCACCCGGCCGGCACGACCGCCGCGGCCGGCACCGACACGGCGCCCGACTACCACCTGGCGGCGGGCGACAAGCTCCGCATCGAGGTCTACAAGGACGACCAGTTGTCCCAGTCGGTCCAGGTCCGGCCCGACGGCAAGATCACGCTGCCGCTGCTCGGCGACCTCGTGGCCAGCGGACGGACCCCCGCGGAGCTGCGCGACACGATTGCCACCGACCTCAAGGAGTACATGACCAACCCGGTGGTCACGGTGATCGTCGTCGAGGCCACGATCGCCACCGCCTACGTGATGGGCGAGGTGCGCCAGCCCGGCGCCGTCGCGCTCCAGCGGCCGATGACGGTCCTGCAGGCGCTGGCCCTGGCGGGCGGCGTCACCGAGTTCGCCCACAAGGGGGACATCCGCATCCTGCGCAACACCCCGGATGGCGTGCGCACCATCGACTTCGACTACGACGACGCCCTCAAGGGGGCGGCGGACGCCCGGCTCTTCCTGCAGGCCGGCGACACGGTCGTCGTGCCGTGAGACATCGGGACCGTGGGGAGGCTGCCATGATGCCAGGGCGACACATCGCCATCGTTCTCCTCTCGCTGTCGCTGGCCGGCACGGCGGCGGCGCAGGAGACCCGCCGCGCCCCCGTCGAGGGCGGCAACGAGCGGCAGACGGCGGGATGGACGATCAGTCCGGCGCTCGGCTTCTCCGCCGTGCGCGACGACAACGTCCTCTTCGACGACGAGGAGGCGCAGCCGGTGGCCGAGACCGTGAGCGTCGTCCAGCCCGCGGTGACGCTCGGCTTCCGCAACCGCCGCACCGAGTTTGGCGGCCGCTACCTGGGGAGCTACGTCGCGCACCAGGACCTGTCGTCGCTGAACAGCTACGAGCAGCGCGTCACCCTCGGCGCGCGCCACATGGTGTCGCGCCGGACCACGGTGTTCGCCCGCCACAGCGCCGCGGCGCTGCCGACAACCGAGTTGCTCGAGCTCCAGGGCATCCCGTACACGCGGGTGGGCTCGCGCCTCCAGGACCTGAACGCCGGGGTCGAGTTCGCCGCCTCGCGCCGCACCGACGTCTCGGCCGCCTACCACTTCCAGTGGGTCGACTTCGACCGGCAGCAGGGGCCCGCGCGCCTGATGGGGGGCTACAGCCACGGCGCCAACGTGCAGGTCACCCACGATGTCACGCCGCGCACGGCCGTCACCGGCGAGTACCGGCTCGACCGCGCGTCACTGGCCGACGGCGAGACGTTCGCCGTGCAGGTCGGCTGGGGCGGCGTGCAGCACCGGCTGAGCGATGACCTCACGGTCTTCGGCGAGGCCGGGTTCTCCCGGCTCGGGCTCGGCAGCGACGGCCAGACCGGCCCGGCCTGGCGCGCGGGGCTCGCGCGCGACTTCCGCCGCGCGGGGGTCTCGATCATCTACAGCCGTTCGTATGTGCCCTCCTACGGCTTCGGCGGCACGCTGCAGAACGAGGACGTGACGGGCCGGCTGCGCCTGCCGATCGGCCGTCGCGCCTGGGTCACCACCGCCGCCGCGTGGCGGTCGAACGACCCGCTCGAGCCTGGCCAGCTGTCGCTCGAGACGCTCTGGTTCGACGGCACCGTCGGTTACGCCTTCACCCCCTGGATGCGCGTCGAAGGCTTCGTCAGCGGCGCGCACCAGACCATCGATCGGCCGGGCGGCACGCTGGACCGCTTCCGCTACGGCATCCAGGTCACCACGTCCGCCACGGCGAGGATCCGCTAATGCCACACGCACCCGTTCACGCCCTCGACTACCTCTCGATGATCCGCCGGCGCGCGTGGTGGTTCATCGTCCCCCTGGCCGCCGCCGTGGTGGCCGGTGTCATCGCGCTCCAGCTCCTCCCGCAGACCTTCGAGTCGACCGCCACCGTCGGCGTCTCGGCGCCGTCGGTCTCGCCGAGCCTGCTCAGCCAGTCGTCCGTGCTCGACAACGAGGACCGGCTGTGGGCGCTCTCGCAGCAGCTCCTCAGCCGCCATGTCCTCGAGCGGGTGGTCACCGACGAGAACCTGTGGCCGGGACGTCCGATGGCCGACCGGGTGTCGGCGCTCAAGAGCGCCATCGAGCTGCGGGTGCCCGACCCGCTGGCGGGCACCAACAGCCGGCGACTCGACGCCTTCGTCCTGTCCTACCGCTCCGACACGCCGGAGCGGGCGCAGCGCGTCGCCGATCGGCTGGTGAACCTGTTCGTCGCCGAGAACGCGCGCGCGCGGCGGGTGCACGCCGAGAACACCTCGGCGTTCCTCGCGTCCGAGCTCGACGAGAAGCAGGCGCGGCTCGACGAGATCGAGGGCCGGCTGCGCCAGGCCAAGGAGGCGTACGCCGGGAGCCTGCCGGGCCAGACCGACGCCAACCTGCAGACGCTCACCGGCCTGCGTGGCCAGCTCGAAGCGAATGCCGCGTCGCTGCGCGCGCAGCAGGACCGCCTCTCGATGGTCGAACGCCAGATCAGCGCGATGGAGGAAGGCAGCGGCCTCGATGCCACGGCGGCCGCGGTGCCGGACGGCTCGCCGGCGTCCCGCGTGCTGGAGCTCGAGGAACAACTGGCGAATGCGCGGACCCGCTACACGGAGAAGCACCCCGAGGTGGTCCGGCTCCGGCAGGAGCTCGAGGCCGCGCGCGGCGAGGTCACGCCCTCGGCCGGCGGCGCGGCCCCCGACCGGCGCGCGCAGTTGATGCGCAACCCGTCGTACCGCCAGCTCCTCGCCGACCGGGACCAGCTCCGCCTCAGCGTCCGGGAGCTCGAACGCGCCGCGACGGGCACCCGGCGGCAGATCGGCGATTACCAGGCGCGGGTCGACGCGGCCCCGATGGTCGAACAGCGCCTGGCATCCGTCCAGCGCGAGTACGACCGCGCCGAGGCCGAGTACGACGACATCGCCGCAAAGCTCGACTCGGCCCGGCTGGCCGAGAGCGTCGCGCGCGACCAGGGCGGCGAGCAGTTCACGGTGCTCTACCCCGCATCGATGCCCGCCGCGCCGGTGAGCCCGGTGGCCTGGCGGGTGCTCCTCATCGCCCTCGTCGCGGGCGTCTTCCTCGGCGGCACCGCGGCCCTGGGCCGCGAGTACCTCGACCGATCCGTCCACACCACCCACGACCTGGCCGACGAATTCGACGTGCCGGTCCTGGGTGAAGTCACCCACGTCTCGGCGTAACCGAGGGGGACCGACATCATGAGCCGAATCCAGCGCATCCTCGAACGCGCCGAACGCGACGGCGCCATCCCGCCCGCGGCCGCACCAGTGCCGCTCGGGACACCGCCGGCGTCGGGCGGCCAGCCCGTTACGCCGCCCCACCCGCTCCCGGCCGCGCCAGCGGTCGAGAGCGCCCCGGCCAACCGGCGCAAGGCGAGCGGCGCCCTGGCGCCCGCCCTCGACGCCGCTCTCCGTCCCGGCTCGACCTCCGCGGAGCAGTACCGCACGCTGCGGACGCGGCTGCTGCACCCGGTCGGCGGGCACGCGCCCGAGACCGTGCTCGTCACGAGCCCCGGCCGCGGGGACGGCAAGACCCAGACGACGCTCTGCCTCGGCCTGACGATGGCCCAGGAACGGGAGCGGCGGGTCTGCGTCCTGGAGGCCGACCTGCGACACCCGCGGATGAGCGAGCTGCTCGGCCTGCCCCCCGGACCGGGACTCGCCGACGTGCTCACCGGCGAGGCGTCACTGGACGAGGCGCTCGTGGACCTGGAGGACCAGGGCCTGAGCGTGCTCGCGGCGGGCGCGCCCGGCGGGGCCGCGCATCCCGCGGAGCTGCTCGACACGCCGGCGATGGCGAGGCTGCTCCAGACCCTGCGCACGCGCTTCGACCGCATCGTCGTGGACGCGCCGGCGGCGGCGCCGCTGGCCGATGTGGCGCTGCTCGCGCCACTCGTCGACGGCGTGGTGCTGGTCGTACGCGCGGGCAGCACGACCACCCCGGCGATCCACGAGGCGATCGACCGGCTCGCGGACGAGCGCCTCATGGGCCTCGTCCTCAACGACATCCACTGAGCAGGCGGACACCGATGCAACTGCTGAACCGCGACCTCCCGGCACGTGGCGTGACGGTCTTCGGGCTCGACGCCCTGCTCGTCGCAGGCTCGATCGTCACGGCGGGACTCGTCCACGGCTCGTTCCACGAGGGGACGACCGCGGCCGCGCGGGTCGCCGTGGTCACCGGGCTCTTCGCGCTGGTCTTCTACTACCACGAGCTCTACGACTTCACCGCGGTGCGGAGCGCCACCGAGCGCCTGGCCCGCGTGCTCCAGAGCGCGGGCGCGACGACGATCCTGCTGGCGGGGCTCGCCGCGGTGCTGCCGTCATTCGGGTTCGGATCCGCGCCGATGCTGACGGCCCTCGCGCTGCTCCTCGTGGCGGTCCCCGCCGGGCGCCTCGTCGTGGACCGGGTCACGCGCGACCCGGGGTTCCACGAGCGGGTCCTGATTCTCGGGTCCGGGGCCCGCGCCCGGTCCATCGCCGAGAACATCGAGAGCCAGGCGGACTTCCCCTACGACGTCGTCGGCTTCGTCGCCGATGGCACCGGTGGGGCCCCCTCGGACCCGGCTGTGCTCGGCACCATCGACACGCTCCCCGAGATCGTGCGGGCCCACCAGGTGGACCGCATCGTCGTGAGCGTCGCCGATCGCCGCGGCACGCTGCCGGTGGAGATGCTGCTGCAGGCGCGACTGGCCGGCGTGTCGATCGAGGAGGCCACGGCCACCTACGAGCGGCTCACCGGCAAGGTCGCCGTCGAGAGCATCCGGCCGAGCTGGCTGATCTTCGCGGACGGCTTCGGCGTGGCGCGCGGCGCCGGGTTCCTCAAGCGTGCCTTCGACCTCGTGGTCGGCGCGGTGGGGCTCGTGCTCGCGGCGCCGCTGATGGCCCTGACCGCGCTGGCCATCCGGCTCGAGTCGCCGGGGCCCATCCTCTACTGCCAGGAGCGCGTCGGCCAGCACGATCGGCCCTTCACGCTCTGCAAGTTCCGGTCGATGCGCACCGACGCCGAGTCGTCCGGCCCCGTGTGGGCGACGAGCGGCGATGATCGGGTCACCCGCGTGGGCCGCTTCATCCGCAAGACGCGGCTCGACGAGCTGCCCCAGCTCTGGAACGTGCTGCGCGGGGACATGAGCGTCGTCGGGCCACGGCCGGAGCGGCCGTTCTTCGTCGAACAGCTCGCGCGGGAAATCCCCTTTTACGAGACGCGGCACGCGGTGCGGCCCGGGGTGACCGGCTGGGCGCAGGTGCGCTACCAGTACGGCGCCTCGGTCGAGGACGCCCGCGAGAAGCTGCGCTACGACCTCTACTACATCAAGCACCGGTCATTCGGCTTCGACCTCGCCATCCTCATCGACACGGTCAAGGTGGTGCTCTTCGGGAAGGGGGCCCGGTGACCCAGGCTCCCCCCGGGACCGGCCTCCTCGGCGCACCGCCGGAGGAGGAGACGCTGACGGTGGCGCGGAACGTGTCGACGCGCTACCTCGCCATCGTCGCGGAGATGGTCGTCGGCCTGCTGGTGCTGCCGTTCAACCTGGCGCACCTCGGCGCGGCGGCCTACGGCCTCTGGATGCTGACCGCCTCGGTGACCGTGTACTTCTCGGTGCTCGACCTGGGCTTCTCGAACGGCCTGGTCAAGTTCGTGGCGCAGTACCGCGCACGGCGTGACGCGCAGGCGCTGAACGAGATCCTCAGCACCATCTTCTTCGTCTTCACGACGCTGGCCGTGATCACCTACCTGATCGCGGCGGCGGTCGCGCTGAACCTCGGCACGCTGTTCAGCCTCACGCCGGCGCAGGTCGAGCTGGGCCGGGCGGTGCTGCTGATCATCAGCGTGCACGTCGCGACCGGCCTGGCGTTCGGCGTCTTCGGCGGCGTCATCAACGGATTCCAGCGTTACGACCTCAACAACCTCGTGGGCATGGCGAGCACGCTGGTGACGGCCGCGGTCAACGTGGCGGTGCTGCTCGCCGGCTACGGCCTCATCGAGCTCGTGGCCGCGACCACGATCGTGCGCGTGCTGACGTACTGGGCGTATCGGGCCAATGCCTACCGGGTGTTCCCGGGCCTCCACGTGCGGGCCAGCCTCGTGCGGAAGGCGCGACTCCGCGAGATCGCGCCGTTCAGCTTCCACATGTTCGTCATCGACTGGGCGAACAAGCTGAACTACTCGGTCGACGTGCTCCTGATCGGTGCGCTGCTCAACACGACGGCGGTGGCCGTCTGGACCGTCGCCCAGCGCCTGACGGACGCGGCCCTCCGGCTGACGAACCAGTTGAGCCAGGTGCTGTTCCCCACGGTGGTGGACAACGAGGCGGCGAGCCGGCGCGACCGGCTGCGCGCCATCCTCGTCGTGGGTACCCGCCTCTCGCTGGCGATGATCCTGCCGATCGGCGGGACGCTGATCCTGATGGCCGGCCCGCTCGTGCGGGCCTGGGTGGGCAGCAACTTCGCCGACAGCGTGCTCATCCTGCAGGTGCTCACGCTCGGCGTGATCGCGCGCGTCGGCGCGGCCACGGCCAGCACGGTGCTGAAGGGCACCGACCGTCACCAGCTCGTGGCGGGCACGAACGTGGCGACGGCCGTCGTCAACCTGTCGCTCAGCGTGGCGCTCATCGGGCCGTACGGGCTGACCGGCGTGGCTGTCGGCACGCTGGTGCCGGTGACGCTCGGCTCCATCCTGGTGATCTTCCCCACCGGCTGCCGGCAGGTGGACCTGCCGCTGGTGCGAGCGTGGCGCGAGGCCGTCTGGCCCGCGCTCTGGCCGGTCGCGGTGATGACGGCGTTCGTGCTCCTGCTGCGCCCATACGTCGCCGACGGCTCGCTCGTCGTGGTCGGCGCGCTCATGGTGGCGTCGGCGGCCGTCTACGCGTTGACGTTCATGGCGCTCGCCGTCACGGCGGCCGAGCGCCGGCTGTTCGCCGAGCGCGCGCAGCAACTGCTCGCCTGGCGCCGGCCCCTGGCCGCCCGGGCGACCTCGGAGGTGGGATGAAAGCCGTGATCCTTGCCGCCGGCCGCGGCAGCCGCCTGCGGCCGATCGTCGGCGCGGGCCCGAAGTGCCTCGCGGAGGTGGGCGGCCGCACGCTCATCGCGCGCCAGATCGAGACCCTGCACGCCTGCGGCGTCACGGAGGTCGTGACGGTGCTCGGCCACCAGCGTGAGGCCGTGGAGCGCGCGTGCGGCAGCGACATCGAGGTGGTGCACAACACGCGGTTCGCGCAGACCAACAGCCTCTACTCGCTCTGGCTGGCGCGCCACCTGCTTCGCGACGGCTTCCTCGTCCTCAACTGCGACGTGCTGTTCCACCCGCACCTGCTGACGCGGCTGCTGGGCTCCGCCCACGAGGACGCGTTGCTGCTCGCGGCCCGCGAGCCGGAGACGACCTACAGCGACGAGGAGATGAAGGTCACGGTGCGCGACGGGCGGGTGTGCGCCATGGACAAGCGCCTGCCCGATCCCGACATCGACGGCGAGAACGTCGGCATCGCCAAGTTCGGCCCGGAGGGCGCCGCGGTGCTCGTCGACGAGATGAACGCGCTCATCGCCCAGGGGGGCGCCCGCGACTGGCTGCCGCGGGCCTTCCACGCGTTCGCCCAGCGGCGCCCCCTGCACGTGGTGGAGACCGGCACCCTCCCCTGGATCGAGATCGACTTCCCGCACGACTACCGGAAGGCGTGCCGGGAGGTGTGGCCGGCCATTGCCGCCGGCACGGCACCGGTGGACCCCGACCGGATCACGGGGTCCGCCCTGGGTGAGGCCCTCTTCTCAAGGATGTTCCATCGTGTACGAACGCTTCTATAACCTGCGCGAGCGGCCCTTCTCGCTGAGCCCCGACCCCGACTACCTGTACCCCAGCCGGGTGCACACCGAGGCGCTCAGCTACCTGCGCTACGGCATCGAGGGCCGCGCCGGCTTCATCGTCATCACCGGGGAGATCGGCAGCGGCAAGACGACGCTGCTGCAGACGGCCCTGCGCGGGGTCAACACGCGGACTTCCGTCTCGCGGCTGGTGAGCACGATGCTCGATGCCCGCGAGCTCATCGAAGCGGTGATGCTCGATTTCGGCCTCACGCCGGAACCGGGCGCCAGCAAGCCGCGCCTGCTACGCGACCTCGGCCGGTATCTGGTCGAGCAACGCGTCGCAGGGCGGCTTGCCCTCCTCGTGATCGACGAGGCGCAGAACCTGAGCCTCGCGGCCCTCGAGGAGGTCCGCATGCTGTCGAACCTCGAGACGGAACGCTCGAAGCTGATCCAGATTGCACTGATCGGGCAGCCCGGCCTGCGGGCGCTGCTCGCCAGCCGCGAGCTCGAGCAGCTGCGCCAGCGGATCACGGTCAGCTACCACCTGCCCGCGCTCGACGTCGAGGAGACCGAGGCCTACATCAACCACCGCCTGAAGCGGGCGGCGGCGGGCGTGCCGCTGGTCTTCCCGCGGGCGGTCACGGATCTCATCCACGAGCACAGCCGCGGGGTGCCGCGCACGATCAACGTCATCGCCGATGCCGTGCTGCTCTACGGCTACGGGGAGGGCCAGCGCACGATCGGGCTGCCCATCACCCGGGCCGCGATCGACGAGTTGCGGGCCGGGGGCCTGCTCCAGCCCGTCGAGACGCCCGCGGCCGCCGAGCCGCCGGCCCGCCCGGCCGCGCCGGAACGCCCGACGGCCCCCGACGACCTCTTCGCCCGGGAGGAACGGCTGCTCGCGACGCAGCACCGGATCGTGCTCGAGCAGAGCCGGCTGCTCCACATGCGCCGGGAGATCCAGGCGACGGCCGCGATGGCCGAGCGGCCCGCGGCGACCCCCGCCGCGCGCGAGGCCGGCCGCGCCGCCGACGACGCGCCGGTGCCGGGCGAGCCCCGGCGCGCCGCGACGCCGCCGAACGCGAACGCGCCGGAGCCGGCCGAAGGCCAGGGCCCACGGGACCCCGCGCCCGCACCCGCGCCGCCGGCGCCCGCGCCCGGGACCGCGGCGCCCGCCACCGAGCCGCCGCGCGATCGTGACCCGGGACGCGTCCCGGACGCCGGCGGCGTGGATCCGACGCGTCCCTGGTCCCGTGCGCCGGAGCCGCTTGGCGGGTGGCCCGGCCCCTCCTCGTCGCGCAGCCTGTTCGCGGCGACCGGCGGGGAGCACCGCGCCACCGTCTGGGCCCGGCTGGGCCGCGGATTCTTCCGCACCGCCCTGTCCGGCAAGTGAGAGTCATCGCAACACGAGCCCGCAGAGGCGGGCCCCGAGGAGGTTCAGCGCCCATGTCGTCCGCACTTACCGAACTGCTCCACCGCATCCAGTCGCGCCAGGCGCGCGTCGGCGTCATCGGCCTCGGCTACGTCGGCCTGCCGCTGGCCGTCGAGTTCGCGAAGCACGGCTTCGCCGTGACCGGCATCGATCTCGACACCCGCAAGGTCGACCGCATCAACGCGGGCGAGTCCTACATCGCGGACGTGCCGTCGGCCGACGTGGCCGCGCTGGTCGCCGAGGGACGGCTCACCGCGACGACCGACTTCGCGGCGGTCGCGTCGCTCGACACCGTCAACATCTGCGTCCCGACGCCGCTGCGGAAGACGAAGGACCCGGACATGTCCTACGTGGTCTCGGCGGTCGAGGCGGTGGCCGCGCACCTGCACCGCGGGATGCTGGTCATCCTCGAATCGACGACCTACCCGGGCACGACGGACGAGCTCGTGCGGCCGCTGCTCGAGGCCACGGGTCTGCACGCCGGGGACGACTTCGGCCTGGCTTTCTCGCCGGAGCGGGTGGACCCCGGCAACGCCACGTTCACGACCCGGACGGTGCCCAAGGTCGTCGGCGGGGTCACCCCCGCGTGCAGCGACGCGGCGCGGGCGCTGTACCAGTCGGCGCTCGACACGGTCGTGCCGGTGAGCTCGCCGCGGGTGGCCGAGATGGTCAAGCTGCTCGAGAACACCTTCCGCTCCGTGAACATCGCGCTCGTCAACGAGATGGCGCTGATGTGCGACGCGCTCGGCGTGGACGTCTGGGAGATCGTCGACGCGGCGCGCACCAAGCCCTTCGGCTTCATGCCGTTCTACCCGGGTCCCGGGCTCGGGGGCCACTGCATCCCGATCGACCCGTACTACCTGTCGTGGAAGGCGAAGCAGAGCGGGTTCGAGCCGCGCTTCATCGAGCTCGCCGGACACGTCAACGCCGCGATGCCCCACGCCGTGGTCGAGAAGATCGGCCACGCGCTCAACGTGCAGCGCAAGCCGCTCAGCGGCTCGCACGTGCTCGTGGCCGGCGTCGCCTACAAGCGTGACATCGACGACGTGCGGGAGTCCCCGGCCCTGGACGTGATGGGCCTGCTCCAGCGCCGGGGCGTGCGGCTCTCCTACGCGGACCCGTACGTGCCCGAACTCGGCGCCAGCGCGTGGCCGGGCGGCTACGCCCTCACCTCGACGCCGCTCGACGTGGAGCAGCTCGCGAGCGTGGACTGCGTGGCGATCCTCACCGATCACCGCACCTTCGACTACGACGCCATCGTCGCCCATGCGCCGCTGGTGGTCGACACCCGCAACGCCGTGCGCGGGACGCACCCGCACGTGTTCCGCCTCGGCGCCCCCCATCCGGCCGAGGCCGAGCCGTGGCAGCCGGCCGAGGCCGCGGCCAGCCGCATCGCCTAGAGGGAGACACGAAGGACACGGATCATGATGCAGGCGATCTTCTGGTCATCGGCGGCACTCGTGCTCTACGTCTACGCGGGCTATCCGTTGCTGCTCGCGGTGTGGGCCCGGGTGTCGCCGCGCCGGGTGCCGCCGGTGCCAGGCGCGGCGCCGACCCCGCCGGTGTCCATCGTGATCGCGGTCCGGAACGAGGCCGCGCGGCTCGGCGCGCGCGTGGAGAACCTGCTCGGCCTCGACTACCCCGGCGACCGCCAGGTCATCGTGGTCTGCGACGGATCGACCGACGACCCGGCGGCCGCGCTGCCCGCGGACCCGCGGGTCGAGCTGGTGCGCCAGCCGGCACGCGGCAAGGCCGCGGCGCTGAACGCCGGTGTGGCCCGCGCGCGCCACGATCTGCTCGTCTTCGCGGACGCCCGGCAGCGGTTCGCGCCGGGCGCGCTCCGGGCCCTCGCCGCGCCCTTCCGCGATCCGCGGGTGGGTGCGGTCACCGGCGAGCTGCTGCTGGCATCCGAGCCGTCGGTCAACCGTCGCCGCGGCGTCGAGCGGCGGCGCGGCCCCGGCCGTGCCCCTGACGGGGACCGCCGTCGGCACGACCGCCGCACCGCGCCGTCGGCCGTCGCCGATGGCGTCGGGCTCTACTGGCAGTACGAGAAGGCGTTGCGGCGGCTGGAGAGCGCCATCGCCTCGACGCTCGGCGCGACAGGCGCCATCTACGCGATGCGCCGGTCCCTGTGGCGTCCCCTGCCGGCCGACACGATCCTGGACGACGTGCTGGCGCCGATGCGCGCGGTGCTCGACGGGTCGGTCGTGGTGTTCGAGGACCGGGCGAAGGCCGTCGACCAGGCCCCGGCCGAGCCTCGCACGGAGATGCGCCGCAAGATCCGCACCCTGGCCGGCAACGTCCAGATCCTGTGGCTGGAGCCGCGGCTGCTCCTGCCGTTCGTGAACCCCGTCTGGCTGCAGTACGTATCGCACAAGCTCGGGCGGCTCCTCGTGCCCTACGGGCTCGCGGCGCTGCTCGTCTCGAGCATCGTGCTGGCCGGCGACGCGCTGCTCTACGCGGCGGCGCTCGCCGCGCAGCTGGCGTTCTATGCCCTCGGCGGGTACGGCGCGTGGCTGTCGACCCGTCCGGCGGTGACCGCGTGAAGGAGGCCTCCATGTCGAGCACCCGGACACGGGCCCCGCGCCGCATCGTGGAACGGGCCGCGCGCATCGCGTACACGTTCCTGGTCCTGAACTACTCCGCCGTCGCCGGCACGCTGGCCGCGCTGACGCGCAGGAAGGTCTGGCGCTGATGGCCCCGCACGAGCGGCTAGCGTTCTCGTTCGGCGGTCCCGCCGTGCCGGGCGCACCGGCGGCCACCGCGGCCGCGGCGCCCCACACCGGTGACAGCTTCCCCACGGCCGCCCGCAGCGAGCCGCGCGACTGGGGCTACACCGGCCTGCTGGCGTTCACCACCGTGCTGCTCCTGCGGCCGCAGGATCACGTGCCGGGCCTCGCCTCGCTCCATCTGGCCGAGCTGTTCGCGCTCGCCGGCGTCATGCCGATGGTCGTCCACCGCTTCGTGCGGCGCCTGCCCGTCTTCCGGGTCACGCCGGAGACCGTGACGCTCACCGCCCTGGGCGTCGTGATGCTCGGCGTGGCGCCATTCTCGATCTGGCCCGGGGGGGCCGTGCAGGAGGTCCTGAACTCCTACCTCAAGGTGCTGCTCGTCTTCGTGCTGATGATGAACACGCTGACGACCCCGCGACGCATCGAGCGCTTCGCCGGCCTCGTGCTCGTCTGCGCGGGCATCGTGGCCGCCGAGGCGGTCTTCGACTGGGCACGCGGCCAGAACCTGGTGGAGGGGGGCCGGCTGGCCGGGCCGGTGGGTGGCATCTTCGGGAACCCGAACGACCTGGCGACCAACATGGTCGCGTTCATGCCACTCGGCGCGATCCTCGCGATGTCGCGCCGGCACGCGACGGTGCTCCGGCTGGCGGGTGCCGGCGCGTTCGTGCTGATGCTGGCGACCGTCGTCTTCAGCCAGTCGCGCGGCGGGTTCCTCGGGCTGGCGGTGATGGTGCTGACGCTGGCGCTGCTCACCCGCACGGTGCGCCCGGCGTTCGGCGCGGCCGTGCTCGCCGCCGTCGTGCTGGCCGCACCGTTCCTGCCGCACTCGTTCTGGGACCGCATGGAGACGATCGTGAACCCGCGGCAGGACGAGCTGCACTACACCGGGTCACGGGAAGCGCGCTGGACGGTCATGCAGGAGGGCATCTACACCTTCGCCACCCACCCGTTCACGGGCGTGGGCCCCGGCCAGTTCCCGAACTACAACTATCCGGGCCGCCAGGAGAAGTGGCGCGAGGCGCACAACGTGCTCATCCAGGTCGCGGCCGACACCGGCATCGCAGGCCTGCTGCTGTTCTGCCTGCTGCTCGCCCGCGCCGGCTACACGTCGGCCTGGCTCCGCCGCCGCCTGCGGCCCGTGCGGCGGCGCCGGGGCGCCGCGCCGGACGGCGTGCCGGGGCTCACCGACGACGAGCGCCACACGCTGCACGTGCTCGCGATTGCCCTGACCGCCGGCCTGGCCGGCTGGTTCACGTGCGCGCTCTTCGCGTCGGTGGCCTACAGCTGGACCTTCTACTACCTGCTGGCGTTCCTGGTGGCGTCGCGCGAGCTCGTGCGCGATCGCGCCACCGAAACGGCGCCAGCTCCCGCGTCCCCCACCAGGCGCCACCGCACGCTGGCGTCCCACCCGGAGGCGAGCCCCGCATGATCCAGTCCGCCACCGGTCCGGCCGTCTCGGTCGTCATCCCCGCCTACAACGCCGGGCGCACCATCGATGCGGCGCTGCAGTCGGTGTTCGCCCAGACCTGGCACGACTTCGAGGTCCTCGTCGTCGACGACGGCTCGACCGACGACCTCGAGGCGCGGGTGGCGGCGTGGGGCGACCGGGTGCGCTACCGGTGGCAGCCGAACGGCGGCCCCGCCCGGGCGCGGAACACCGCCCTGGCGATGGCGCGTGGGCGCCTCGTGGCGTTCCTCGACGCCGACGACGTCTGGCTGCCGGACAAGCTGGAGCGCCAGGTCGACTACTTCGCACGCCATCCCGAGACGGGCCTGTTGCACACCGGGGCCCACGTGAGCGATGCGCCCGTGGCGCGGCTGTATATGCCGGTCACGGGCGCACGCCCCGCGGCAGCCGCGCCGCCCTCGGATCAGTTCTGCGCGCTCTTCCACTGCGACCAGACCGTACGCACGCTGACGGTGATGGCGCCGCGCGAGGTCATCGCCGAGGCGGGAGGTTTCGACGAGCGGCGGGAACTGCACGTCGAGGACTGGGACCTGTGGCTGCGTATCGCGTCCCGGCACCCGGTGGGCTACCTGCCGGAGCCGCTGGCCGTCCACCGGCCCGGCGGCGCGATGAGCAGCGAAGTCGAGAAGACGTTCCATGGACAGTCGCTGGTCATCGAGAAGATGGCGGGCGGCTGCGCGGACACGTGCGCGCGGCATCGGGACGATGCCGCCGGCTGCCTGCGCGCCCGGCGGCACCGCCTGTACTCGGAGCTGGGATACGAGCGGTTCTGGAAGGGGCAGGCGCGCGCGGCTCGCGACGCCTATCGCCTCGCGCTGGCGGAGGACCCGTCCGACCGCCGCGCCCGCGGCTACTACCTGGCGGCGCTCGCGGGCTCGCCGGCCCTCCTCCCCCTGAAGGCCATCCGCAGCGGCCTCCGGTCGCTCGGGCTGACGCGGCGCGAGCCCCGGCCGCACGACCTGCCGCGCACGCCGCTGGTGCATGACACGGCCTACCGCCGCACGCGGCGCACGGTGGTCCGCGCCGTCCACGCGGCGGACGACTGGCTGAGCCGCGCGGGCAGCGGCCGGCGCCGGATCCTGTTCGAGGCCGCGTCGCCGCTCAGCCTGGCGGTGTTCCGGCCGGTGTACGAGCGGCTGCGTGACGACCCGCGCCTCGAGTTCCGCTTCACGGCCAACGATGAAGCCTGGGATGCGGCGACGATCTTCGCGGACGCCGGCCTCACCGGTGATCTCATCAGCCCCCGCGACGCGCGCTGGCAGAAGTTCGACGCCTACATCAACACCGACTTCTGGAGCTCGCTGTGGCTGCCGCGCCGGGCACGGCGCATCCACCTCTTCCACGGCGTGGCCGGCAAGTACGGCCTCGACGCGCCGGTGGAGATTGCGCCGGTGGTGGCGACCTTCGACCGGCTGCTGTTCCCGAACCACGACCGGCTCATGCGCTACACTGAAGCCGGCCTCGTCGATCCCCGCACCCCCACGGGGACCGTCATCGGATATCCGAAGGTCGACTGCCTCGTGGATGGCAGCCTCGACCGCCGGGCGATCCTCGAATCGCTCGGGCTGGACCCGGCGGCGCGCACGGTGTTGTACGCACCGACGTGGTCACCGCACTCCTCGCTCAACTCCCACGGCGAAGCGGTGATCGCGGGGCTCGGCCGTCTGGGCGTCAACGTCATCGTCAAGCTCCACGACCGGTCCCTCGACCCCACCACGCGGGCGTCGGGCGGCGTGGACTGGCGCGCCCGGCTCGGCCGCCTGTGCCGCCCGGAGCGGGTCCATCTCGCCACCGGCGCGGACGCGTCCCCGTACCTGTTCGTCGCCGATGCGCTGGTGACGGACCACAGCTCCGTCGGCTTCGAGTTCATGCTGCTCGACCGGCCGGTGGTCATCATCGACTGCCCCGACCTGCTGAGACACGGCGGGATCAACCCGCAGAAGGCGGCGCTGCTCCGCAGCGCCGCGGACGTCGTGCCCGACGGCGCGAGCGTCGCCGCGGCGGTCCGCCGGGGCCTCGATGACCCGCGGCGGTTCGCGCCACGGCGGCGCGCGATTGCCGCTGAGCTCTTCTATCGCCCCGGCGGCGCCAGCGCGCGTGCCGCCGCCTGTATCTACGACCTGCTGGCCCTGGCTGCACCCGCCCCCCGGGCGGCCGCGGAAGCGGTGGTCCCCCGCGCCGTGACCACTTCACTGGATGCGACTTAGATGCCTACACTGACCCACGCTCCACGTCCTTCGTCGCGGCGGCTCGTCGCCACCGTGCTGGGCCTCGCCCTGCTGCTTGCGGGACGCGCCACCCCCGCAGCCGCGGACGACCAGATCTACTTCCCGGCCGTCGACAACGTCCGCCAGATCCTCGTCGACAAGATCTACGCGGAGACGGTCCGGATCGACATGTCGGCCTGGTACCTGACCGAGCACGCGATCTCGATTGCGCTGCTCGACCGCTTCCAGGCCGGCGTCCAGGTGCGCCTGATCGGCGACCGCGGGTCGATCTTCGAGATCGATCCGCACACCCGGGCGGAGTTCTACTGGCTGGCCAGCCACGGGATCCCGATCCGCCTGCGATACCACCCGACGTGGTACCCGGAGATCGACCACTGGAAGTCGACGATCTTCGTCGGCCAGAACCTGCTGACGTTCGGCTCGGCCAACTACACGCCGTTCGAGCTCGCGCCGGTCTCGTCGACCAACTACAAGGACGAGACCGTGCTGTTCACGGACGATCCGGACCTCGTGAACGCCTTCAAGACGCGGTTCGACCGCTACTGGAACGACACGACGCCGGAACCCTACAGCCGGGTGTCGGAGCCGCCGTACTTCCTCGACTGGGACGAGGCCTGCGCGCTCGAGAGCGCCTGCTCCGACTACGCGACGCAGTATCCCAACCCGACCCCGATGGTGATCGACACCAGCCGGCTCGAGCCCGACTACCCGATGCCGCCGGAGATGGTCTGGGGCCAGGGACCGCTCTTCAACAACCGGCTGATCCAGGAGATCAACGCCGAACCGAACTTCATCGACTTCGTGATCTACCGGCTCACGGTGCCGAACATCACCGACGCCCTGCTGGCGAAGCACCAGGCCGGCGTGCCGGTCCGGATCATCCTCGAGCCCAACGAGTACCGGAACAAGAAGTGGCCGGAGTTCTGGCTGACGCACGCCTACATGGACAAGCTCTGGGCGGCCGGCGTGCCGATCAAGAAGCGCATCCACACCGGGCTCACCCACATGAAGATGCTGGTCACCTCGTCGGTGGCCACCAACGCCTCCTCCAACCTGGCCGCCGCCTGGCAGCGGGATCACAACTACTTCGTCCCCGCGGGCACGAAGCCGGCCATCTACCAGGCGATGAAGGACCGGTTCGGCATCATGTGGAACGACGCGTCCGGCTTCGCCGACTTCCATCCCGAGGCACCCGACACGCCGTCGCTCGCCTCGCCCGCCGGGGCCGCGACCGACGTGCCGACCGACACGGCCATCGTCTGGAACCGCGCGCCGTTCGCCGTGAGCTACGACGTGCTCTTCGGCACCTCGCCCGCCAACCTCACGAAGGTGGCGAACGTGAAAGCGCAGCTGGTCAACGACCCGCCGCAGACCTACTCCTGGAAACCCGACACGCCCCTCCAGCCCGCGACCACGTACTACTGGCGCATCGTGGCGCTGACCAACGCCACCGTGGCGGATCCGTCCCTGAAGGCCGCGTCCACGACCTCGTCGTTCACGACCGGTGGGCCGTCGGGACCGCCTCCTGGCGCCACGAGCCCGGCCCCGCCGGATGGCGCGACGGGGGTCGGCACCTCACCGACGCTCAGCTGGGCCGCCGGCCCGCAGGGCACCACCTATGACGTGGCCTTCGGCACGTCCACGACACCGTCGGTCGTGGCCACGGGGCTGACCAGCCCGTCGTACGCCCCCGGCACCCTTGCCGCGGCCACCACCTATTACTGGCAGGTGACGACGGTCTCGAGTGGCGGTAACACCGCCGGTCCCGTCTGGTCGTTCACGACCGGCGCTGGTGGCCAGACCGCCGACGAGGTCGTGATCCACGCGGCCGATGTCACGAACCTCCACGGCGGCTGGACGAAGGTGAGCGCGGCGGGCGCCGCGGACGGCGTGGCGCTGCATCACGCGGACGCCGGCGCCGGCACGGTGGACCCGGCCCTGTCGAGCCCCACGAACTACTTCGAAGCGACCTTCGACGCCGTGGCCGGCACCCGCTACCGGGTCTGGCTCCGCATCCACGCGCAGGACGACCTGAAGTGGAACGACTCCGTGTTCGTGCAGTTCTCCGACAGCGTGACCAGCGGCGGGGTCCCGGTCTATCGCTCCGGCACGACCGGCGCGCTCCTCGTGAACCTCTGGACCTGCTCCGACTGCCAGAGCATCGGCTGGGGCTGGCAGAACCGCGCGTACTGGCTCGGTGACACGGGCGAGGTGTGGTTCCAGAACAGCGGCACCCACACCATCCGCGTGCAGACGCGCGAGGACGGCGCCTACATCGACCAGATCGTCATCAGCCCGTCGACCTACCGCGATGCCCCGCCCGGACCACCGAGCGGCGACACCACGATCGTGCCGCGGCCGGAGCCGCCGGCCGCGCCGGGCGCGCCGGCCAGCCCGTCGCCGGCCGACAGCGCGACCGGCGTGAGCACCAGCGCCACGCTCGGCTGGACCGCGGCCGGGGCCACGTCCTACGACGTGTCGTTCGGCACCAGCCCGACGCCGCCGCTCGTCCAGGCCGACTCGCCGAGCGCCTCGTACGCGCCGTCCTCGCTGGCCTATGGCACCACCTACTACTGGAAGGTCGTCGCGAAGAACGGCGGTGGCACCACCGACGGCCCCGTCTGGTCGTTCACCACGACCGACCCGCCGAGCGATCCGCCGGCCACGCCGACGTCTCCGTCACCGGCCAACGGCACGACGATCGACACGCTGGAGCCGACACTGAGCTGGGACGCCGCCGGCGCGACGACGTATGACGTCCGGTTCGGCACGTCGCCGTCCCCCGCCACCGTGTCGAGCGGGCAGGCCGAGGCGTCGTACACCCCCGACACGCTGGCAGCCGACCAGACCTACTACTGGCAGATCGTGGCGACCAACAGCTACGGCAGTACCGCGGGGCCGGTATGGTCGTTCACCACGCCGCCCCCGCCGCCGTCGGACATCGTCATCTACGCCAGCGACGTCCCGACCTCGGCGCTGCACGGCGCGTGGACCACGGCCAGCGACGCCGCCTCACCGAACGGCGTGCGGCTGGCGACGCCGGACAACGGCTACGCGCACACCGACACGGCCCTCGCCGCGCCCATCCACTATGTGGACGTGACGTTCACCCCCGAGGCCGGCACGCCGTACACGATCTGGCTCCGGCTCAAGGCCGCCGCCAACTCGAAGTACAACGACGCCGTCTGGGTCCAGTTCTCGGATGCCCAGTCCAACGGCAGCGCCATCTACCCGATCGGCACGACCTCCGGGTTGCTGGTCAACCTCGCGTCGGACTCCGGCGCGAGCAGCCTCAACGGGTGGGGCTGGGAACACGGCGCGTACTGGCTGAACCAGACCACGACCGTGACGTTCCCCACCTCCGCGCCGCAGACCCTGCGCATCCAGGTGCGTGAGGACGGCGTCAGCCTCGACCAGATCGTCCTGAGCCCGACCACGTACCTGACGGCGGCCCCGGGCTCGAACACCAACGACGGCACCATCGTGCCGAAGCCGTGACGGGACGCGGGGGACGGCGGCTGGCCGCCCCCCGCACTTCCCTCCGGAAAGGCCAGGTTCCAGTGCATCGGACCGTCTCCGTCATTGTCGCGACGCGCAACCGGCAGGCCCTGCTGCGCACGACGCTCGAGGGGCTCGTGGCCCAGCGCTGGCCACGCAACCGGTTCGAGATCGTCGTGGCCGACAACGGATCGACGGATACCACCGCCGAGACCGTCCGCCAGCTCGCCAGGCGTCCGGACGCGCCGGCGGTCCACTACCTCTTCGTCGCGGCGCCCGGCAAGTCGCAGGCCGTGAACGCCGCCCTGGCACACGCGACGGGCGACCTGCTCGCCTTCACGGACGACGACGTGCAGCCGTCCCGGGACTGGCTCGCGGCGCTCGATGCCGCAAGCGCGGAATCCGGCGCCGACTTCGTGGCCGGGCGCATCCGCCCGAACTGGGAAGTCCCGCCCCCGTCCTGGATGTCACCGGCCCTGCACGGCGTGCTGGCGATCCCCGACAACGGCGACACCCGGTTGCCCATCGACCAGGCGCACCCCCAGGTGGTGCCCATCGGCGCGAACATGGCCGTGCGCGCCTCGGCGATGGCGGCGGTCGGCGGCCTGCGCGCCGACCTGGGCAAGCTTGCCGGCACGCTGCGCACCGGCGAGGACCATGACCTGTTCCTCCGGCTCCTCGACGCCGGGTATCGCGGCGTGTACGAGCCGGAGGCCGTCGTGCGTCACTGGGTGCCGCGCGCGCGCCTGACGCGCGAGTATTGCCGTCGCTGGCTCTTCCAGAACGGCCGAGACGTCGCGCGACTGGCGGCCACGGCGCGCCCGCCCGTCCCGCACCTGCTGGGCGTTCCGCGCTACCTCTGGCGGGACGCCGCCAGCCGGGGCTGGCAGGCCGCCCGCGCCGCGGCGGCCGGCGACCCCGCGGGACGTTTTGCCGGGTCGGTCCGCCTGGTGTGGCTGTGCGGCTACCTTCGCGAAGCCTGGCTTGGCGGCCACGCATCCGACACCGCGGTCCGCGACACGAGCGCCACGCGCCAGGAGCCGGCGTGAGCACCAGGCCACACCGGACGGGAGGTCGCGCATGAGCGCCACCGTGCCGACGCCCGGCGGCGGCCCGGCCGGCTCGCCCGTCCGGAACGTGCTCACGGGCACCGTGACGAAGTATGCGCTCCTGGCCGTGAACATCGGCCTGGGCCTGGTGCTGATGCCGTTCACCATCCGGCACCTCGGCACCGAGGACTACGGCCTGTGGATGCTGGTCGCGTCATTGACGTACTACTTCCAGCTGCTCGACCTCGGCTACGGCACGGGCATCGTGCGCCACGTGTCGGACGCCGATGCCCGCGGCGACACCACCCGCGTCAACCGAATCCTCAGCACCTTCGTCGTCGTGCACGCCGGCCTGGGCCTGCTCGCCGCGGTGGGCGTCGCCGCGCTGGTGACCTGGGTGATCCCGCGGTTCCCCAACCTCGACCCGGGACAGATCCAGCAGGGGCAGTGGGTGCTGGCGATTCTCGGGGTGCGAATCGCCGTCGGCTTCCCGATGACGGTGTTCGGCGCAGCCACCACCGCCCGGCAGCGCTTCGCCCTCAACAACGGCGTGGCCATCGCGGTGGCCCTCGTGAACGGCCTGGTGACCTACGTCGTGCTGGCGAGCGGTCATGGCCTGCTGCCGCTCGTCGCCGCCACGACCACGGTCGGCCTCGCAAGCTATGCGGCGTATGCCTGGACCGCGCGGGTCGCGATGCCGGAGCTGCGGATCCGGCCCTCGGGGTTCAGCCGCGCCCTCGTGGCCGAGGTGACGACGTTCAGCCTCTACCTGTTCGTCATCGACATCGCGGTCCAGATCGGCTTCAACCTCGACAACCTCGTGATCGGCGCCGCGCTGGGCACGTCCGCGGTGGCCGTCTACGCCGTGGCGCTCCGCCTCGCGGAGTACCAACGGCGCCTCTGCAACCAGTTCAACGGCTTCCTGTTCCCGATCGTGGTCACCCTGCAGGCGCGCGGGCAGTCCGAGGCCGTGCGCACGATGCTCATCGAGACGACGCGCATCGCGCTGATCCTCGTGACCGGCGCGACGGTCGTGGTGGTCGGGTTCGGGGCTCCGCTGATCGAGCTGTGGATCGGCCCCGGCTTCGGGGGCGCCGTCACGCCGCTCTACATCCTTGCGGTGGCGGGCGTCGTGCTCGTCGGCCAGGGCCCACTCGGCAACGTCCTGCTCGGGAGCGGGCACCATCGGCTCGTTGCCTTCGCGTCGCTCGGTGAGGCGCTGGCCAACCTCGGCCTCAGCCTGATCCTGGTGGGCCCGTTCGGCATGAACGGCGTGGCGGCGGGCACGGCCATTCCCGTGCTCGTCGCGAACCTGTTCATCCTGCTGCCGGTGGCCTGCCGCCGCGCGGGCGTGCCGACGCCCGTGTTCCTCTGGACGGTCGGTCGCGCACCCGCCGCGGGCCTGGTGCCCGCGATTGCGGCCTGCGCCCTGGTGCGCACCGCCTGGCCGCCCACGACACTCGCCGGCGTCCTGCTCGAGGGCGCGGCCGTCGGCGCCCTCTACCTCACCGTCGTCGCCCTCGTCGGCGTCGATCGGGACCTGCGGACGCGGTATCTCGGCTACGCGCGGCAGGCCCTGCGCGCGACTCCCCTCGGCCGCGGCCGGCTCTCGGAGGCTGTCTCATGACCAACGCCCCGTCGATCAGCGTAATCATCGCCACCTTCACCCGCGCGACGCTCCTCGACGAGTGCCTGACGCACCTCGCGCGCCAGCCGTTCGTCGAGGCCGACGAACTGATCGTGGTCGACAACGGGTCACGAGACGAGACCGGCGCCGTCGTGGAACGGCACCAGGCGTCGTTCCCGGTGCCCCTCCGGTTGATCTACGAACCACGCCCCGGCAAGTCGCACGCGCTCGCCGCCGCGCTGGCCGTGGCCCGGGGGGACGTCCTGGCGTTCACCGACGACGACGTCAACGTCGCGGACGGATGGCTGGACGCGCTGCGAAGCGGGTTGGCCGATCCGGCCGTCGCGCTGGTGGGCGGCCCGGTCACGCCCCGATGGCAGGACGGCGTGCCGGGCTGGATCCGGCAGGCGGCGACACGCCGGGCGCGCCTCGGCGCGCCGCTGGCGCTGCTCGACTACGGCCCCGCGCCGTCGCCACTCGGCCCGCGGACCTTCCTCGGCGCCAACATGGCCGTCCGGCGCGAGGTGTTCACGGCGCTCGGCGGATTCGCGACCCATCTCGGCAAACTGCGCGGCACGCTGCTCTCGGGCGAGGACCACGAGCTGTGCCAGCGCATCCAGCAGGCCGGGTACCGGGCGCTCTACCTGCCGGACGTCCGCGTCCGTCACTGGGTGCCGGCGCACCGCGCGCGCGTCAGCTACTTCCTGCGCTGGTTCTACTGGTCGGGCATCACCAACGCCGTGATGGACGGCCAGGCCGGCCCGGCGCCGGCGCGCGCCGTCTTCGGCCTGCCGTTCCACCTGATTCGCCGGGGGCTCACCGGCGCGGCCGCGGTGGTGGGCCGGATTGCGACGGGCGCACCGGTCGAGGCCCTCGATCGCGCGATCGACGTCGCGTTCGTGGCGGGCTACGCGGCCACGCGCTGGGGCGTCACCGCCCGCGGCCTGACCGCGGCGGCGCGCTCGACGGGAGGCGCATCATGATCGTCCACCACGTGTCGGTGGTCATCTGCACGTACAACCGCGCGGCCCTGCTGCGCGAGACCCTGGCGGCCCTGCAGGAGCTGGACCCGCCGCACGACTGCGCGGTCGAGATCCTCGTCGTCGACAACAACTCCACCGACGACACCCCGCGCGTCATCGGCGACGCATGCGCGGCGGGACCGTTCCCGGTCCGGGCGCTCCACGAGCCGGCGCAGGGCAAGAGCTTCGCGTTGAACACCGCGCTCGGCGCGGCCCGTGGCGACGTGCTGGCGCTCACCGACGACGACGTCCGGCCCGCGCGCGACTGGCTGTGCCGGATCGTCGAGGTCTTCCGCGCGCGGGACGTCACCTTCACCTTCGGCAAGGTGCTGCCTCGCTGGAGCGTGACGCCGCCCCCCGAGCTGCTCACCCGCCCGGCACAGGACATCTGGGGCCCTCTTGCCCTGATCGACTACGGGGACGAGCCCGCGGACTACCGCGCGGACCTGACGGGCCAGCGCCTGCCCATCGGCGCCAACCTGGCGTTCGCGCGGACCGCCATCGAGGCCGTCGGCGGGTGGCGCACCGACCTGGGGCGGGTGGACAACACGCTGACCTCCGGCGAGGACCACGAGATCTTCTGCCGCCTCCGCCGGTTCGGGCTCTATGCCGGGTACTACGATCCCGGCAGCAGCGTGCGGCACTACGTGCCGCCCGGGCGGCTGACGCGGACGTACTTCCGGCAGTGGTTCTTCTGGAGCGGGCGCACGCACGCGCTGATGCTGCAGGACGTCTACAGCGACATCGACATGACGCGCGTGGCCCGGATCGGCGGGATGCCGAGGTTCCTCTGGCGGCAGGCGTTCGAGCAGTGGGGCCGCTGGCTGCGCTCGCTGCGGGTCGGCGCGCCGGCGCTCGAGACACTGACCGAGGAACTGCGATCGCTGCAGTTCCTCGGCCTGATTGCGGGATGCTGGCGGCTGCGGCACCTGCGGCGGGCCACGGCCGGGTCCCCGCCCGCCGTGACGGCGGGCGGGTGATCGATGCGGGGGCTACTGCACGCGGTAGTCGGCCACGACCGGGTTGTGGTCCGACAGGTCGGTGACGGGCACGAAGCACTTGATCGGCGTCACCTGGGAGGCGCCGGTCTTCGCGCGGAACAGGTAGTCGAACCGCACCGCGTTGTTCACCGTGTAGCCGTTCTGGTTGCTGCCGGTCACGTCCTGCCAGGTGTCGGTGTACTCCGTCATCATCGACTTGATCCACGACTCCCCCCACCAGGAGTTGAAGTCGCCGCCGACGATGCGCGGCCCGCCGAAGCCGGCGGACCAGTCCATGAGGTCGGCCACCTGGAGGGTGCGGGCGCTGGTGCTGTAGTAGTCGACGTGGGTGCTGAAGACATGCACCGACCGGCCGCCCACCGCGATCGTCGCCTGCGCCACGGAGCGGTTGACGTACATCGCGTCCCAGTCGCTCGTCGCGTGCATCTGGTGGTACGTCGACGAGATCACCGGCAGCCGGATCAGCAGGATGTTGCCCTCGGTGGACGACTTGCTGTTCACGGGCGCCCACTGGAGCGTCCAGTTGTCGCCGGTGAACTCCTCGAGCAGGCTGCGGTACTTCTCCGGCTGGTTCTCGTCCCAGGTCTGGACCTCCTGGAGGGCCACGACGTCGGGGTGCTGGCTCGCGATGAACTGCGCCTGCGCGCGGGGATCGTAGCTGCCGTTCTTCTTCTCCCCGTGCTGGATGTTCCACGTCATCATGCGGAAGGTGTCGCTGGAGCCGCCGGAAGCGGGGGGCTGCGGCGTGCTCGTCCCGGCGGTCACCGCGATGTGGTGCAGGTTGACCTTGCCGGTGTCGAACCGGACGGTCATCTGCTGCGTGCCCGCCCCGAGCGACACCGGCAGGTTGACCGTCGTCCACTTCTGCCAGCTCCCCGTGTTGGGGATGCTGACGCTCTGCCAGACGCTGCTGGGCCCGTTGAAGCCGACGTGCATCGTGCCGCCCGCAGTGGACGAGACGCGCAGGCCCACGGTGTAGCTGCCGGCGCTGGCGACCTGCACCGTGTAGTTCAGCCACTCGCCGGCGTCGGTCCAGCCGATGTTGTAGCCGCCCTCGCCCGACTTCTCGATGTCGACATCGTCGGCGCGGAACTGGCCGCCGCTGTTGCCCGCGGTCGCGTCGCCGTAGGCGACGCCGGCGCCGCCCTCGTCGTACCGCTCGGCCTGCACCGTGCCGGGCAGCGCCACGGGCGTGCCGCCGTACGGGGCCAGCGCACCGCTGCCACTGCCGCCGCCGGACCCGCCGTTGCTCTCGACGAGCGCCAGGGTCACCCGGCTCACGTTGAACCCGCCCAGGTCCGAACGCAGCGTCATCACCTGCGGTCCGGCCTGCAGCGTGACCGGGATCTGGAGATCCCGCCACGTCTGCCAGTCGCCCGTCTTCGGGACCTCGCCGGTCGCCGACGCGTTGTTGCCGTCGAACATCAGGCGCACGGTCGTGCCCGTGTTGGGCGACGCGACGCGCAGGGTCGCCGTGTAGGTCCCCGCGGTGGCGACGTTCACGGAGTACTTCATCCACTCGCCCGCCGCGAACCAGCCGACGTTGTGGCCGCCATCCGCGCTCGACTGCAGGTCGACGTCGTCGGAGCGGTAGGCGCCACCGGAGTTGCCGGCCGTCGTGTCGTGGAAGGCGACGTCGGCGCCTCCGAGGTCGTAGTCCCGCACCTGGATGGTGCCGGGCACCGCCTGGGCGCTGCCGTAGAACGGGCTGGAGGCGCCGCCACTCCCCTTCGCCACGATCGTCGCGTCCCCCGAGCCCGCGCCGGGAGCGTTGCTCAGGTAGGTGGCGGGGCTCAGCACGACCTGGTCGATCTCGACGCCGTCCTCACGCGTCTGCACGCGAAGCCGGTGCGTGCCGCCGCTCGCGAAGCTGACCACCGGGGCGCTCTGGAGCCAATAGGCCCCGTCCATCCAGCCCCAGCCCGACACCCCGCAGTTACTGCACGGCTCGAGGTTCACGAGCAGGCCGGACCCGGAGCCCAGCCCGTAGGCGGCGGAGCCGCTCGTGTTCACGGCGTCGGAGAACTGGAGCCACACCGAGTCGTTCCACTTGGAGTTGCCACGCGCCCGCAGCCGCAGCCAGACGTGGTACGGGGTGCCGGCCGGGGCGTCGAAGTCGATTTCGAAATAGTGCGACGGCGAGGCGAGCGCCGTGTCGGTCTGCTTGAAGCCGTTGTCGTCGCTCTGCAGGAGCTTGCCGCCGGCGGCGGTGCTGTCGTTGGCGATCCGCCAGTTGCCGGCGAGCGACGTGACGTCCGACGCGTAGAGCACGATGTCGGCCGCGGCGGCCTGCAGGCGGCCAGCCGTGCCAACGAGTGCAAGAACAACGAGGGCCGTGAGAGGCAGGAGGCCGCGCATGCCGGACCAGGCGCGCAGCCGGGCAGTAATCCCCCGTGATGTCATCGAGCGTTTCCTCCAGATCGGTCGTTCTGTGATCGGGACTGCTGCAGGAGGGCGGGGGGAATCGCGTCTGCTGGGGTCCGTCTGTGCCGTCGTGCTAGTTCATGTCGTGGGCTCGGCACCTCAACCGTTCATCGAGGCGCCGACAGGCCCAAAGCAAGGGTGTCGCCAACTCCAGAAGGCGCGGTAATTCGGGATCTGCCCGCTGACGGACAGACGGGACAACTACGAAATTCGTGGGTGGGTGTGTAAATCTTTCCGCCCTCGTGAAAGGCAACCATGCACGTCCGACACCTGCTCCTGCTCGTGGCCCTGGTGCTCGCGACCGCGGATTTGGCCGTTCAAGACCGCGTTCTGCGGGTTTCCGCCGGAGACGACCTCCAGGCCGCACTCGATGCCGCGCGGCCCGGCGACACGATTCTTGTCGAAGCGGGGGCGACGTTCAGCGGCAACTTCGTCCTGCCCGCGAAGGACGGCGACGCCTGGATCACCGTCAGTTCGTCGGCCAGCAGTGACGGAATCCCGACGGAGGGACGGCGAATTCGCCCGGCCGACGCGGCACGCCTCGCCCGCCTTCGCTCCCCCAATGACGAGCCCGCCCTGCGTACCGCACCGGGCGCCCACCACTGGCGGCTGCGACTGCTCGAGCTGGGCCCGACCGCCGGCGGCGGCGACGTGGTCGCCTTCGGTGAAGGGCAGCGGCAACGCGCCGCCGACGTGCCCCACGATCTCGAGATCGACCGCTGCTACATCCATGGCGCGCCGGAACGCGGCCAACGGCGTGGCGTCGCGCTCAACAGCGCCTCGACCACGATCCGCAATTCCTACATCGCCGACATCAAGTCCGACGGTGTCGACTCACAGGCGATTGGCGGGTGGAACGGCCCGGGCCCGTTCGACATCGTGAACAACTACCTGGAAGCCGCCGGCGAGAACGTCATGTTCGGCGGTGGCGACCCGTCGATTCGCGGGCTCGTGCCCTCGGATATCCGCGTCATCGGCAACCACCTCGCCAAGCCGGTCGCGTGGCGTGGGGGGCCGTGGGACGTCAAGAACCTGTTCGAGCTCAAGAACGCCCGCCGTGTCCGGATCGAGGGCAACCTGTTCGAGCACAACTGGCAGGCGGCGCAGCCGGGGCCGGCCATCGTGTTCACGCCGCGCAACCAGGAAGGTGGCGCCCCCTGGAGCGGCATCGAGGACGTCGTCTTCCAGGGCAACGTCGTCCGGCACGTCGCGGCCGCGTTCAACATCCTGGGGCACGACGACAACGCGCCAAGCCGGCAGACCCGCCAGGTGACGATCGCCAACAACGTGCTCTACGACGTCGACGCCGCGGCGTGGGGGGGCAACGGCGTCTTCCTGCTGATTGGCGACGGCGCCACCGACATCCACGTCGAGCGCAACACCGTCGTCCACTCGGGCAACGTGATCAGCGCCTACGGCCGCCCCACGACGGGCTTCGTCTTCCGCGACAACCTGGTGCGCCACAACCGCTACGGCATCAAGGGCGATGGCGCCGGTGTCGGCGACGACACGATCGCGACCTACTTCCCTGGCGGTGAGGTCAGCGGGAACGTGTTCGCGGGTGGCCCGGCCGGGCGCTACCCGGGCGACAACCAGTTTCCCGCCGACGCGCGATGGGCATCGTGGTTCGCCGGCGCGCACGACCTGCCCGTGCTGTCCGCGGAGGCGCAGCGGCGCGCCGCGGCCGACGCGGCCGGCGCGAACGTGGCGGCCGTGCTCGACGCCGCGCGGCGCGCGCTCGCCGGCACGGCACGCGCCAACGTGCGCTGAGCGCATTCGCACGGCGCCGCGGCCCATTGCGCACGGCACCCGTGCCTGCGCCGCCCGACGTCCCGTGGCGGCGTGATCCCTCCGCGCCGCGCCGGCGTCGTGCCGCTCGTCCTCTCCTGCGCCGTCCTGATCCACCAGGCGTCGATCGGCGCTGACAATCCTGGCGCCACGATCACAAGTCTGTTGCGCACGGTGCCCGGCGGCCGGTGCCGCGCGATTCCCGTTCAAGCTGGCACTCCACTTGCCGATCCGTTGATCAGCGTCGAGGTTCCCCCCCTCGTCCCCTAATCCGGAACAGCAACTGGAGCCGACCGATGCGCAAGAACACCCTCCTGCGCGCAGGGACGACGTGTGCCCTTCTGGCGCTCGTCATCCCGCGCTTGCACGCAGCGCCCGCGGAAATCGTGTTGTCCGCGGTCGATGCCTCCCACCTGCACGGCCACTGGACGCGTGTCGCCGACAGCGACACGGCCGACGGCGTGCGGCTCGCGACGCCCGACGAGGGCTGGGCGAACACGGCTGGCGCTGTCGGCAGCCCGGCCAACTATGTCGAATACACGTTTGCCGCCGCTGCCGACACGCCGTATCGCGTGTGGGTCCGCCTGCGCGCCGATGGCGATTCGAAATATAACGATTCCGTCTTCCTGCAGTTCTCCGACGCCATCGACGGGACGGGCGCACCGCTCTATCGCATCGGCACGACCGACGCGCTGCTCGTGAACCTGCTCTCGTGCACGGGCTGTGGCAGCGGGTGGGGCTGGAAGGACGGCGCATACTGGCTCTCGCAGCCATCCACGATCCGCTTCGCGACCAGCGGACCGCAGACGCTGCGGCTGCAGACCCGCGAGGACGGCGTGCAGGTGGACGAGATCGTCCTCAGTCCCGGGGCGTTCCTCACCACCGCCCCCGGCGCGGCGTCCGGCGACCAGACGCCCGTCGCGCACCCGCCGCGGATCCTGTCGACGCCCAGCGGGGGCACGCCGTGGCCGGTGCCAGGGCTGATCGAAGCCGAGGACTTCGACGAGGGCCCGAACGGCGTCGCCTACTACGACGCGACGCCGGCGAACGAGGGCGCGACGGGCCGTGACACCGGGGTCGACCTCGAGCCCGCGAGCGACGGCACGCTCGACGTCGGCTGGATTCGCCCGGGCGAGTGGCTGGCCTACACGGTCGACGTGGCAGCGACCGGCTGGTACGACCTCGAGGCCATCGTGTCCTCACCGGGACGCGGCGGCGACTTCCACGTCGACGCGGACGGCGTGAACCTCACCGGCCTGCTGACGATTCCCGACACGGGGGGGTGGCAGAACTGGACGTCCGTCTACCGGCAGGTCCACCTGGAGGCCGGCCGCCAGACCCTGCGGGTGGTGTTCGACCGGTTCGGGGATCGGGAGGTCGGGAACCTCTCGGCGCTCCGGATCACCCGTCATGTCCCGACGCCGTACGGCGGCGTCGCGGCCCCGGTCCCTGGTGACGTGCGGCCCGAGGCCTTCGACCTGGGACCGGAGGGCGTGTCCTATCACGACACCACGGCGGGCAACAGCGGCGGCCAGTTCCGCCAGACGCGCGTGGACATCCAGAACAGCCGTCCCTACGGGCTCGACATCGGCTGGATCGCCGATGGCGAGTGGCTGGAGTACTCGGTGGACGCGGCCACGGCCGGCGAATATGTCGTGGAGTTCGCGGTGGCCTCGCCAGTCGCCGACGGGCGCCTGCACCTCGAGGCCAACGGCGTGGCCTCGGCCGTCACCGCCGTGCCCCAGACCGGCGACTGGTTCGCGTGGACGACGATCACCGTGCCGGTGACGCTGTCCGAGGGCGTGCAGATCGTCCGCGTCGCCGTGGACGTGGGTGGGTTCAACATCGGCGCCATGCGCTTCTCCGCGCCGGCGCCGGCGGCGGTGGAGCCGCCGCCCGTGGCACCGGAGGCGCAGCTGCCGGAAGCCGACCCGCCCGTGCAGGGCGCGCCGGCGCCCGCAACCGCCTACGTGCCGGCCGGGGCCGACCTGCAGGCCGCGATCGACGCGGCCGCGCCGGGCGACACGCTCCTGCTCGAGGCCGGCGCCACGTTCGTCGGCAACTTCGTGCTGCCGGTGAAGGCCGGCGAGGCCTACGTCACCATCCGCTCCGCGGCACCGGACGCGCTGTTGCCGGGGGCGGGGACGCGCATCACGCCCGCGGCGGTACCGCTGCTCGCCAAGCTGCGGTCCCCGAACTCCTCGCCGGCCCTGGCGACGGCACCGCGCGCCCATCACTACCGGCTGCTGTTCCTCGAACTCCAGGCCAATGCGGCCGGGGCGGGCACGATTCTCGCCCTCGGCAGCGGCGGCGCCGACCAGGACACCCTGGACGTGGTGCCGCACGATCTCGTGGTGGACCGGGTCTACATCCACGGCGATCCGGTGACCGGGCAGAAGCGCGGGATCGGCCTGAACAGCGCGTCGACCACCGTGCTAAACTCCCACGTCTCCGAAATCAAGGCGGTGGGCCAGGACTCTCAGGCCATCGGCGGCTGGAACGGCCCGGGCCCCTACCTGATTTCGAACAACTACCTCGAAGCCGCGGGCGAGAACGTCATGTTCGGCGGAGCGGATCCAGCTATCCCCCAGCTGGTCCCGTCCGACATCACGTTCACTCGAAACCACCTGGCGAAGCCACTCGCGTGGCGGTCGGAGGCCTGGTCGGTCAAGAACCTCTTCGAACTGAAGAGCGCCCAGCGGGTCGTCGTCGACGGCAATCTCCTGGAGAACCACTGGCAGGCGGCCCAGGCCGGGTATGCGGTGCTGCTGAAGTCCGTGAACCAGGGAGGCACTGCGCCCTGGAGCGTCGTGCGCGACGTCACGTTCACCAACAACGTCGTGCGCCACGTCTCCTCGGCGATCAACATCCTCGGACGGGATCCCGCGTATCCCGCCATCGAAGCGAGCAACATCATCGTGCGTAACAACCTGTTCGAGGACGTCAGCGGCGCCCGCTACGGGGGCGTGGGGCGCTTCCTCCTGATCAACGGCGGGCGCGACATCACGGTGGACCACAACACCGTGCTGAACGACGGCTCGACGACGATCTTCGCCGACGCGAACCCGGTCACGGGCTTCACGCTGACGAACAACGTCATGCCCGACAACGCCTACGGCATCAAGGGCTCCGGCACGGCGGTCGGCACCGGCACGATCACGGCCTACTTCCCCAACGGCCTGGTCGTGGGGAACCTGTTCGCCGGGGCCCGCGCCTCCGCCTATCCCACGGGCAACGACTTCCCCGCGTCACTGGACGCCGTCGGGTTCGTCGCGCCCGCCTCGGGTGACTACGGCCTCGCCCCGGCGAGCCTGTATGCGGGCGCGGCCGACGATGGCGGCAATCCCGGGTGCGACATCGGCGCCCTCCGCGCGGCGCTGGGCGCGCTGTGGCCGTGGTGATCCCGGTGTTGGCAAGGCTCACCGGCATCGTCCTGCTCGCCGCATCGATCGTGGCGGCCCCTTCGGGGGCCGCCGCGGCCGGCGCGGCCCTCTCCGTGGGCCCCGGCGGCGACCTGCAGGCCGCCATCGACCAGGCGCGCGGGGGCGACACCATCCTGCTGGCGCCCGGCGCGACCTACGTCGGCAACTTCGTCCTGCGGGCCAAGGCGGAGCCCGGCACGATCACGATCCGGTCGGCGGCCCCCGACGCGGTGCTCCCCGGCACCTCCACGCGGGTGACGCCGGCCGACGCCGTGCACTTCCCGATCCTGCGCTCGCCCAACACACAGCCCGCACTCGCGACCGAGGACGGCGCCCACCATTACGTGATCCAGTTCGTCGAGTTCCAGGCCAACGCCGGGGGCGCCGGGACGATCGTGGCCCTCGGGGACGGCTCGAGCCGCCAGTACCGCCTCGACCAGGTGCCGCACGACCTCGTCATGGACCGCGTCTACATCCACGGGGATCCCGGCGACGGCCAGAAGCGCGGCATCGCGCTCAACAGCGCCGCCACGAGCATCCTCAACTCGCACATCGGCGAGATCAAGGCGCGGGGCCAGGACTCGCAGGCCATCTGCGGCTGGAACGGGCCCGGCCCTTACCTGATCGCCAACAACTACCTGGAAGCCGCCGGGGAGAACGTCATGTTCGGCGGCGCGGACCCCGCCATCCAGGGCCTCGTGCCGGCCGACATCACGATGGTGGGCAACCACGTGGTGAAGGCCGAGGCCTGGCGGGGCGGCCCCTGGGTGGTGAAGAACCTGTTCGAGCTCAAGAACGCGCAGCGCGTGACCGTGCGCGGCAACGTCTTCGAGCACAACTGGCCCGCGGCACAGTCCGGGTACGCGCTGCTCCTCAAGTCGGTCAACCAGGACGGCCGGGCGCCGTGGAGCACGGTGCAGGACGTGCGGTTCGAGCACAACGTCGTGCGGCACGTGTCGTCCGCGATCAACATCCTGGGCCGTGACACGCACTATCCGGCAATCGAGGCCCGGGGGCTGACCTTCCGGCACAACCTCTTCACCGGCATCAGCGCCGCACGCTACGGCGGCAACGGCCGTTTCCTCCTGATCAACGGCGGCATCGACGTGACGATCGACCACAACACGGTCGACAGCGACGGCTCCGGTACCGTGTTCGCCGACGGCGAGGCCTCGCGGGGCTTCGTCTTCACCAACAACATCGTGCAGGCGCACAGCTGGGGCTTCAAGGGATCGGGCACCGCGGAGGGCCTGGGCACGATCGGCCGCTACTTCCCCGGCGCGGTCGTCACGGGCAACGTGCTGGCGGGCGGGGCGCCCGCGCTGTACCCGGCGGGCAACTTCTTCCCGGCAGACCTGCAGGCGGTCGGGTTCGTCGACTTCGGCGGCGGCGACTTCCGCCTGTCGGCGAGGAGCGCCTTCCGCGGCCGCGCCCTCGACGGCCTCGACATCGGCTGTGACGTGAGCCAGCTCGGCGCGCCCGCCGGCCCGGGCCCTGCGCCGAACCCGGTCGCGCCTCCCGCGCCGCCGCGTATCCTGAGCGCCACCACCGATGGCGCCCGCGTCTCGCTCGCCTGGGCCGCGGGTGGGACCGGCGGCCCGCCCTCGAGCTACGTGATCGAGGCCGGCACGGCCCCCGGCCTCACGGACTCGGGCATCTTCGACACCGGCTCTCCCGGCACGGCCGTGGTGCGCGACGGCGTCGCCCCCGGACGCTACTTCATCAGCGTGCGGGCGGTGAATGCCGCCGGCATCAGCGCCCGATCGGACGAGGTGGCGCTGCTCGTCGGCAGCGGTCCCGCCGCCTGCAGTGCGGTCGATCCGCCGATCGGCCTGCGGGCCTCGACGGCCGGGCTGCGGGTCCGTCTCGACTGGGAGGCGCCGCCGGGAGGCTGCCAACCTCAGCAGTACATCCTGTCGGTCGGCACCGCGCCCGGCGCGCAGGACGTGTACTTCGGACCGATCGGTCCGCTGCCCACGGTCGAGTCGGCGGGCGCACCGGGCACATATTACGTACGTGTCCTCGCGGCGTACGGCGCGCGGACGAGCGCACCCTCGAACGAGATTGCCGTGACACTCACCCCGTGACCCGCTTCCGGGGCGACGCCGCACGCCGGCGTCGTCCCGGGGCGTGTCCGGCGGCACCCGCCGTTCACCCACGGGGCGCAACAGGGCAACGTCCTGCCCACTAGTTCCACCAAAGTCACCCTGATCCCCCTGAATAGCCTGCTACGGCGCGGGCGTACGCCTTGCACTTCTCCGGGACGGCCCGGTGCGGATGGTCCGCCGGTCCGTACCCGGTGGAGGCATGCGCAAACTCCGTGTGGCCCTCGTCGCGCCGTCGCTCGACATTCTCGGGGGACAGGCCGTACAGGCCGATCGCCTGATCGCGGCCTGGCGTGACGATCCTGAAGTCGATTGCCGGCTCGTGCCGGTCAACCCCGTGCCGCCTGGCCCGTTGCGCCATGCGTGCCGCGTGAAGTACGCGCGCACCCTCGCCACCGAGGCGACCTACGGCCCGTTGCTGCTGCGCGAGCTCAGCCGTGTGGACATCGCGCACGTGTTCTCCGCCAGCTACACGTCGTTCCTCCTCGCGCCCCTGCCGGCGGTGGCGGTGGCGCGGCTGCTCGGGCGGCCGGTGATCCTCAACTACCGGAGCGGCGAGGCGCCGGACCACCTCGCGCGTTCGGCCGTGGCCCGCACGGTGCTGCGACGGGTGGATCACAACGTGGTGCCGTCGCGCTTCCTGGTGGATGTCTTCGCCCGGCACGGCATCGACGCCTCCGTCATCCCGAACGTCGTGGACACGGAGCGCTTCCGGTTCCGGGCCCGCACCCCGCTCAGGCCGCGCCTGCTGTGCACGCGCAATCTCGAGCCCCTCTACAACGTCGCGTGCACGCTGCGGGCGTTCCGCCGCATCCAGGACCGGTGGCCCGGCGCGACGCTGACGCTCGTCGGCAGTGGCTCGGAGGAACCGCGGATCCGCGCGTTGGCGGGTGAGCTGGACCTGCACGGCGTCACGTTCGCGGGGCGCGTGGCGCCCGGGCGCATCCACGAGTACTACGCGGACCACGACATCTACCTGCAGAGCCCCGACATCGACAACATGCCGGCCTCGCTGCTCGAGGCGTTCGCGAGCGGGCTGCCCGTGGTGTCGACCGACGTGGGCGGCATCCGCGCCATCCTTACGCCAGGCGAGCACGGGCTGCTGGCCCCCGCGGACGATCACGACGGTCTCGCCGCGCACGTCCTGACGTTGCTCGAGGAGCCGGCGTTCGGGGAGCGGCTGGCCCGGCAGGCGCACGCCACCTGCGCCGCGCGTACCTGGCCCGTGCTGCGTGACCAGTGGCTGCGCCTCTATCGCAGCGTGTTGCCGTCGACGGCCGCGCACGCCACCGTGAACCCGAGCCACGACCATGGTTAACCTGCGGCGCCTTGGCGCGATGACCGCACCGGAAGTTGCCTGGCGCGCACGCGCCGCCGCCGACAACCTGCGCTGGCGCGCGGCAGCACGGCTGCGGGCACCGCGGTGGCACAGGCGGTCGCTGGCGGCCGCCCTCGCGCCCGATCCGCTGCTGGCCGACGCCCGCCGCGCGGTGGGCCGCGAGGACTGGTCCACGGCGCAGGCCGCGCTGGCGCGTTACTTCCACGACCGGCCCGGCCGGTTCGTCATCGCCCCGCACCGGCGACGGTCGCTGGCCCCGCGCATCCGCGCCCGCTTTCCCGCGGCGGCGGCGGGCGCCGCGCGCCGCGCGGAGCGGCTGCTCGCCGGCCGGTACGACGTGCTCGGGTACCGTGACGTGCCGTTCGATGGCCGCGACTGGCAGTTCGATCCGGTCCACCGGCGCCGTCCGCCGCGGGTGTTCTGGTCGCGGGTTCCCTTCCTCGATCCGGGCTGCGGCGATCACAAGATCATCTGGGAGCTCAACCGGCACCAGCACTGGCTCGCCCTCGGCCGGGCCTACTGGCTGACCGGTGACCGCCGGTGCCGCGACGCAGTGCTCACACAGCTTGGCACCTGGCTCGAGGACAACCCGCCACGAGACGGCATCAACTGGGCGAGCGCGCTCGAGCTCGCCTTCCGGTGCCTCTCCTGGCTCTGGGCCCTGCACCTCTTCGTGGACCGCGACACGGAGGACGAGGCGCCCTGGCTCGTCGACCTCCTCCTCGGCCTCGACATGCAGCTCGGCCACGTCGAGCGGCACCTCTCCCACTACTTCAGCCCCAACACGCACCTGCTGGGCGAAGGCCTCGCGTTGTACGTCACGGGCCGGACGTTGCCGGAGCTGGCGGCCAGCCCGCGGCGGGAGGCCCTCGGCCGCCGTATCCTGATGCAGGAGGCCACGCGGCAGGTGCTGCCCGACGGCGGCCACGCGGAACGGTCGGCGCACTATCACCGCTACGCGCTCGACTTCTACGTCCTCGCGCTGGCGGTCGCCGACATCACCAACGACCCCGCGGCCGGTCAGCTGCGCGAGGTCGTGGGGCGGCTTGGCGGCGCGGCACGGCTGCTGGCCGACGGCCACGGCGTGCTGCCCCACCTCGGCGACGACGACGGCGGCATGCTGTTGCCGCTGACGGGCCGCGAGCCGGACGATGCGGCGGACAGCCTGGCGATGGCGGCCATCCTCACGGGGCGGGACGCCCTGGCCATCGGTCCACCTCCCGAGGAGGTCTGGTGGCTGCTCGGCCACCGCCGGTTCGCGGGCGCCCTGGACCGGCTCGAACGGCAGGGGCCACAGGCGCCGCCGCTGTCGGGCGGCCTGCCCGACACCGGCTACTGGATCTCCCGATCGGGCGCCGACCACCTCGTGGTGGACGCCGGACCGCATGGGTACCTGAACGGCGGCCATGCGCACGCCGACGCGCTGTCCCTCACGTTCGGCCGCCACGGACACCCGCTGCTGATCGATCCCGGCACGGCCTGCTACACGATTGACGGGCGCACCCGGGATCGTTTCCGCTCGAGCGCCTTCCACAACACGTTGACGCTCGACGGCCGCTCGCAGTCCGTGCCGCGTGGGCCGTTCCACTGGCAGCACGTCGCGGATGGCCGCGTGCGGAACTGGCTGGTGAACGGCCGCTTCGACTACCTCGACGCCACCGAGGACGGCTACGCGCCGCTCGTCCACCGCCGCCGCATCTTCGCCCTGCACGACGACCTGCTCGTCGTCGCGGACCTGGTGACCGGTGACCACGAGACGCACGACGCCGCCGTGCACTGGCACGTGCACCCGGACTGGACGGTCGCAGCGGAACTCGGCGGCGCCGAACTTCGCCGCGGGCGCGACCTGGTGAGCCTCACCGCGCCCTCGGGGACGCTGGCGAGCTGGCGCGGCGACGTGACCACGGGCCTCGGGTGGCATGCCCCGGTCTATGGGCGGCTCGAGCCGGCGACGACGCTCCGCCTCACGGCCTCGGGCTCGTGCCCGCTCTGGGTGATCAGCGTCTTCGGCCTCGACGCCGCGAACGCGGTCCGCCACGTCGAGTCCGTGCCGGTGATCGCCGAGGCCGGCGCGCTGTCGCCCTCCGCGGGCGTGCGGGTCGTGCGGGCCCGGTCGACGGATCACGTCGTGTTCGCGGAGCCCGCGCGGGACACGGAGCCGACCCGGTGGCGGATCCGCGGGATCGAATGCGACGCCCGGCTACTGTTCGCCCGCGAGCGCCGGGACGGGGGGCTCGACGAACTGGCCATGGTGGAGGGCACGACCGCGCTCGCGGGCGGACGCGGCCGCGTGCAGGTGACGTCCCCGCGGGCCGCCGGACACCTGCACCTTGCGGTGCGGTCGCCCCACGGCGCGACGCGGCCCGCGGTGGTGCTGCAGGGGGCCCTCGCGGACGTGCGCGTGGCCGTGGACGGCGTGACGTTGCCCGTGGCCGCCGCGGGCGGCGCCGCGGCGTCGCTGATTGGATAAGAGGAACCGCCAGACTATGTGTGGAATCGCCGGATTCGTGGACGCGCCGGGCACGGGATCCCATCCCGCCGAGCCGGCACGCGACAGCCTCACCCGCATGTGCGACGCCATCCGCCATCGTGGCCCGGACGAGGAGGGCACGTGGGTGGGCGACGGCGTCGCGCTGGGGATGCGTCGGCTCAGCATCATCGACCTCGCGACCGGCCAGCAGCCGATCTTCAGCGAGAACGGGCAGGTCTGCACCGTCTTCAACGGCGAGATCTACAACTTCCGCGAGTTGCGCGCGGAGCTCTCGGCGTGTGGGCACCACTTCCGCAGCGCAAGCGACACCGAGGTCATCGTCCACGGCTACGAGGAGTGGGGCGCGGACGTCGTCTCGCGGTTGCGGGGAATGTTCGGCCTGGCCGTCTGGGATGCCCGCGACCGCTCGCTGCTGGTCGCGCGGGACCGGATGGGCATCAAGCCTCTCTACGTCCATGAACGCGGCGGGCGCCTCGCCTTCGCATCCGAGATCAAGTCGCTCCTCGCGCTCCCCGGTGTGCCGCGGGAGCTCGATCCCGCCGCGCTCGATCATTACCTGTCGTTCCTCTACACGCCGCGGGACGGATCGATCTTCGCCGGCATCCGCAAGCTCCCGCCGGGACACCTCCTCGAGTGGCGCGACGGCACGATGCGGGTGCGCCGGTACTGGGATCCGCCCGCGTCGGAGACGTTCACGGGCTCACCGGAAGAGGCCGTGGAGGCGCTTCATGACGTGCTGCGGGACGCCGTGCGTTCGCACATGGTCAGCGACGTCCCGCTCGGCGCGTTCCTGTCAGGCGGGATCGACTCGAGCGTGGTGGTCGCGCTGATGGCGCAGGCGGGCCAGGGCCCGGTCCGCACCTTCTCCATCGGCTTCGCCGGCGGAAGCGGGGACGAGCGGCCGTACGCGCGTGAGGTCGCCCGCCGGTACGGGACGGAGCACCACGAGTTCGTCGTGGAGCCCGACGCCCTGCGCATCCTCGACGCGCTCGTCTCGCACTTCGACGAGCCGTTTGGCGATGCCTCGGCCATCCCGACCTGGTACGTGTCCGAGCTCGCGCGCCGGCATGTCACGGTCGCGCTGTCCGGGGACGGCGGCGACGAGCTCTTCGGCGGCTACGAGCGTTACCTGCCGCACCCTCGCGTCGCGGCGTTCGACCGCTGGAGCCCGCCGGGCGCGGGGCGGCTCGCCGGCGCGGCCGCCGCGATCCTGCCCCGGGGGGCGCGTGGCCGCGCCTTCCTGCGGCACGTGGCGATGGACCCGCAGAGCCGCTACGTGGACGACATGCGGTTCTTCGGCCCCGATGACAAGGCGGCGCTGCTGACCAGCGACCTGCGCGGCCGGCTGCGACCGGCGGCGCCCGAGGCGCGCCTCCACGCGCACTTCACGCCGTACGCGCACCTGCCGTGGGCCAGCCAGATGATGCACGTGGACGCGGACACCTACCTGCCGGAGGACGTGCTCGTGAAGGTGGACCGCATGAGCATGGCGCACTCGCTCGAGTCACGGGTGCCGCTGCTCGACAACCACGTCGTGGACTTCGCGGCGACGCTCCCGGCGTCCCGCAAGATCCAGGGCGGCCGCCGCAAGCACGTGCTCAAGGAGGTCGCGGCGCGCCTCCTGCCCGCCGCGCTGATCGACCGGAAGAAACGCGGGTTCAGCGCGCCCCTGGGCGCCTGGTTCCGCGGCGGCACGCGGGAGCTCTTCGCCGACACCCTGCTCTCGCGCGAGAGTCTCACCCGGGGCTACTTCGAGCCGGCGGCCGTGCGACGGCTCGTCGACGAGCACCTGCACGGGCGTCGCGATCACACGCTGCGCCTGTGGCAGCTCATCGTCTTCGAGCGCTGGCACGCCCTGTACCTGGGAACGCCGGGCACTCCGCTTCCACAGTGCGCACCCAATCTTCCGCTCGATGCCGTCGTGGGCGCGACGTGACGCCGGAAGTGGCGCGTTTGCGCGCCGGATCGTGGCATCTGCTTTGCTCGACCATGCGTGTGCCCACTTGCGTGCCCGCTCCACTCGCCGTCGTGATGACCAGCTTCGACACCGGCGGCACCGAGCGCCAGATGATCGAGCTCGTCCGGCGCCTGTCCCCGGATCGATGGACCGTCCATGTGGCGTGCCTCCGGGCCGAGGGGCCGTGGCGCGACCGCGTGACGGCGTCAGCGGCGTCGGTCACCGAGTTCCCCGTGCGCAGCTTCCGCCGGGCCGCATCGTGGCGCCAGGCGCTGGCGTTTGCCCGGTGGTGCCGGCGGCTGGGCATCACGGTGGTGCACGCGAGCGACCTCTACACGAACATCTTCGCGCTGCCGGCCGCGCGCCTCGCAGGCGTGCGGCGGCGCCTGGGCAACCGGCGCGGGCTGAATCGCGATCGGAGCCCCGCGCAACGCGCCCTGCAGACGGCGGCCTATTCGTGCGCGCACGCGGTGGTCGCCAACTCGGAGGCGGCCGCCACGCGCCTCCGCGAGGAAGGTGTGCCCGCAGGCAAGGTCGCCGTGGTGCCGAACGGCATCGACTGCGACCGCTTCCGCCCCAGGCTCCACGCCGGTCGGGAGCCGCTCCGCCGCGTCGTCACGGTGGCGAACCTGCGTCCGGAGAAGGGGCACGACGTGCTCGTCGACGCGGCCGCCGCGGTCCTCGCCCGTCACCCGGACGCCTCGTTCGACCTGGTGGGCGCCGGCCCGGAACGCGAGCGCATTGCGGCCCGGGCCGCCGAGCGAGGGCTCGGCGACCGGGTGCGGTTCCTGGGACCGCGGGACGACATCCCGGAGGTCCTGGCCGCCGCCGACATCTTCGTGCTGCCGTCGCGTACCGAATCGCTGCCCAACGCGGTGCTGGAAGCCATGGCCGCCGGGTTGCCCGTCGTGGCGTCCGCCGTCGGCGGCCTCGTGGACGTGATTGACGACGGCCGCAGCGGGCTGCTCGTGCCGGCGGACAACCCCCCGGTCCTCGCCGACCGGCTCGTGCGCCTGATGGACGACGCCAGCCTCGGCGCGCGGCTGGGCGAGGCGGCCCGGCGCGAGGTCCGCGACCGATATTCCTTCGATCGCATGGTGGACGCCTTCGATCGTCTCTACGGACAGGCGGCCTGACATGTGTGGTCTCGCTGGACTCGTCTCCGCCACGGGCCTCGATCCGGAGGCACCCGCGTGCGCGGCCCGCATGCGCGACGTCCTCGCCCACCGGGGGCCCGACGATTTCGGCCTCTGGTCGGACGACCGGGCCGCCCTGGCCCACCGCCGCCTCAGCATCGTGGATCTCGCCGGCGGCCGGCAGCCGCTCGCGAACGAGACCGGCTCGGTGCAGGTGGCCTTCAACGGCGAGATCTACAACCACGCGGAGTTGCGTGAGGCGCTCGAGGCGCGCGGCCACCGGTACCGGACCCGCTCGGACACCGAGACACTGGTCCACGCCTACGAGGAATGGGGGGACGGGTTCGTACGTCGCCTGCGCGGCATGTTCGCCATCGCGCTCTGGGACGCCCCCGCGCGGCGCCTGCTGCTCGTGCGGGACCGGCTCGGCATCAAGCCCCTCTACTGGGCGCGGCGGCGCGACACCCTGCTCTTCGGTTCCGAGGTGAAGGCCATCCTGGCCAGCGGTCGTGTGCCGGCCGAGGCGCGGGAAGGCGCCATCCCCGAGGTGCTGGCCACTCGCTTCGTCTCGGGCGACGCCACGCTGTTCCGCGGCATCGAGGCGCTCGAGCCCGGTCACCAGCTGGTGTTCGAGCGCGGCGTGGTGCGCACGTCCCGCTACTGGGACGTGCCGGCCGGCGACCGGCCGGAGCACCTGCGCGACGCGGACGTGGTCCCGCGGTTCCGCGCGTTGCTGGACGAGTCGGTGCGGCTGCGGCTCATGAGCGACGTCCCACTCGGCGTGTTCCTGTCGGGTGGCATCGACAGCAGCGCCATCGCGGCCCTGATGGCACGGCACGTGTCGTCGCCCATCCGCACCTTCTCGGTCGCCTTCGAGGACCGCGCCTTCAACGAGCTCGAGTACGCCCGGCAGGTCGCGCGTGCGATCGGCGCCGAGTCGCACGAGATCGTGATCGACGACGAGGACTTCTTCGGCGCCTTGCCGCGGCTCGTCTGGCACGAGGACACGCCGATTGCCCATCCCTCCAGCGTGCCGCTCCACTTCGTCTCGGAGCTGGCACGCCGCCACGTCACCGTGGTGCTGACGGGTGAAGGCAGCGACGAGCTCCTCGCCGGCTACGGCAAGTACCCGCGCACGGCCCTGAACTGGCGCGCCGGCGGCATCTACGAGCAGGCCGTGCCCGCGGCCGGCCGCCGGGCGCTGGCCCGGGTGCTGCCGCACCTCCCGGGCAAGCTGGGGCGCTATGCCGCGCGCAGCTTCCTTGCCATGCCCCGCACGCCGGACGCGATGCTCTTCGACAACTTCGCGTCGGTGCGACTCGCCGAACAGGACGCCCTGCTGTTCCCCGGCTCCGCGGCCGCCGCCGGCCGGGCGGCCGCGTACGACGCCTGCCGGCACCTCTACGACGCCGCGCCGGCCGACAGCACGTTCCTCGATCGCCTCCTGTACGCGGACATCAAGACCTACCTGGTGGAGCTGCTGATGAAGCAGGACCGGATGAGCATGTCGGCGTCCATCGAGAGTCGCGTGCCCTTCCTCGATCACGAGCTCGTCGAGTTCGCGGCGCGGCTCCCCGATCGCTGGAAGCTGTCCGGATGGACCACGAAGCGCGTGCTGCGGGAGGCCATGAAGGGCGTGTTGCCCGACAGCATCCTCCACCGGCCCAAGCTGGGGTTCCCGGTGCCGTTCGCCGGCTGGGTCGGCGGGCGCTGGAACCAGGTGGCGCGCGACGTCTTGCTGGACCGCCGGTGCCGCCAGCGCGGCGTGCTGGAGCCGGGCGCCGTCGCCCGGCTGCTCGACGACCATGCCGCCGGCCGCGTGCGCGGCGGCGACCGCATCTGGAGCCTGCTCAACCTCGAGCTCTGGTTCCGCACGTTCATCGACGGCGACGGCGTCCAGACGCTGCCCGGGCCCCGGCCCGCGGCCAGCGTGGCGCCGGCCGCCGCCACCATCGACCAGAGAGGAGTCCGGGCCTGATGCGCATCCTCTGGCTGAAGTCCGACCTGCTGCTGCCCCTCGACAAGGGCGGCAAGCTGCGGACCTGGCACCTGATGAAGCAGCTGGCCGCCAGGCACGAGGTGACGTACCTCGCGTTCGCGGCCCCCGACGAGCCGCAGGCGCACATCGAGGGCATGCACGAGGTGGCCGATCGCGTCGAGGTCGTGCCGCGGATCGAGGCGCCAAAGGGCTCGCTGCGGTTCTACGCGCGCGCCGCCCGCCACCTCGCGGACCCCCTGCCGTATGCCGTCGGCCAGTACCGCTCCGCGGCCTACCGGCGCCGGATCGAGCAACTGCTCGCGACGGAGACCTTCGACCTCGTCGTCGCCGACTTCCTGTGCTCGGCGGTGAACCTGCCGAAGCGCCTGCCCTGTCCCGTCGTGCTGTTCACGCACAACGTCGAGTCGGAGATCTGGCGACGCCACGCGGAGACGGCGGGCAGCCCGCTCCGACGGGCGCTCTACGCCGCGCAGTATCGCCGGATGCTGCGCTACGAGGCGCAGGCCCTCCGGGACGTCGACGGCATCCTGGCCGTGTCCGACGCCGATCGCGAGACGTTCGCGCGGCTCTACGACGGCGTGCGCGCCGGGGACGTGCACGTGGTGCCGACCGGTGTCGACACCGCCTACTTCGCGCCGGAACCCGCGCCCGCCGAGAGCCGCACGCTCGTCTTCACCGGGTCGATGGACTGGCTGCCGAACGAGGACGCGATGGTGTGGTTCTGTCGCGACGTCCTCCCGGCCATCCGCGCCGGGGTGCCCGATGTCCGGCTCGACATCGTCGGGCGGGCGCCGACGCCCGCCGTGGTGCGCCTGGCCGCGGAGGCCGGCGTCGTCGTCACCGGCCGGGTCGAGGACGTGCGACCGTTCATCGCCGACGCGGCGGTCTATGTCGTGCCGCTCCGGATTGGCGGCGGCACGCGGCTGAAGATCTTCGAGGCCATGGCCATGGGCAAGCCGGTCGTCTCCACGCGCGTCGGCGCGGAGGGACTGCCGATCGAGGACGGCCGACACCTGGTGCTGGCAGACGACCCCGCCGCCTTCGCGGCGGCGGTCGTGCGCCTGCTCGGCGACGCCGGCGAGCGCCGGCGCCTGGGCGACACGGCCCACGACCTCGTGGCCCGTACATTCGACTGGTCGGCCGTCGCCGACGACCTCGAGGCGGCGCTCGGCCGCCTCGCGGCGTCGGCGGCCCCGTCGGCCTGGAACCGCGCCGGCGCACCGGCGTTCACCGGCAAGCCGGCACGGCCCCTCCCGGGCCCGGCGCCAACGGAAGGGGCATGATGCGAGTCGCAGTATTCGGATTGGGGTACGTGGGTACGGTCACGGCGGCAATGCTCGCCGCCGACGGTCACGAGGTGGTCGGCGTCGACGTCAACCGCGAGAAGGTGGCGGCGATCAACGAGGGGCGCAGCCCCATCATCGAGCCCGGCGTGGCCGAGTCGGTGCGCGAGAGCGCGGCGGCGGGCCGCCTGCGCGCGACGACGGACGCGGCCGACGCGGTGCACGCGAGCGAGCTGTCGCTCATCTGCGTCGGCACGCCGAGCCAGCGCAATGGCAAGCTGGACCTGACGCACCTCGGCCGCGTGTCCGAGCAGATTGGCGAGGCCCTGGCCGGCGGCACGGGATACCACCTCGTGGTCGTGCGCAGCACGGTGCTGCCGGGCACCACCCACGAGGTCGTCATCCCCGCCCTCGAATCGGCCTCAGGGCTGAAGTACGGTGAGGGCTTCGGCGTGTCGGTGAACCCGGAGTTCCTGCGGGAGGGCACGGCCGTCCGTGACTTCCGGCAGCCCCCGCTCACCCTCGTGGGGCACAACCACGCGGCCGATCTCTCCGGCACGACGGCGCTGTACGACTCGCTCGAGGCCCCGCTGGTCCACACCAGCATCCGCGTCGCCGAGATGATCAAGTACGCCAGCAACACCTGGCACGCGCTGAAGGTGTGCTTCGCCAACGAGATCGGCAACGTCTGCCGGTCGCTCGACATCGACAGCCACGACGTGATGGACATCTTCTGCCAGGACGACAAGCTGAACCTGTCGCCCTACTACCTGAAGCCGGGGTTTGCGTTTGGTGGGTCGTGCCTGCCGAAGGACGTCCGCGCGCTGCAGTACTGCGCCAAGGAGCACGACGTCGAGCTCCCCGTGATCTCCTCGATCCTGCCGAGCAACCGCCTCCAGGTGGAGCACGCGATCGACGACGTGCTGGCCACGGGCCGGCATCGGGTGGGCCTGCTCGGGTTCAGCTTCAAGGCCAACACGGACGACCTGCGCGAGAGCCCGATCGTCAGCCTCGCCGAGACGCTGCTGGGGAAAGGCCTCGACCTGCGCATCTACGACCGCAACGTCTTCTCGGCCCGGCTGGTCGGCGCCAACAAGGCGTACATCGAGGAGCGCATCCCGCATCTCTCGTCGCTGCTCTGCGAGTCGATTGACGAGGTCCTGGCGCACGCGGAAGTGCTGGTGGTCGGGAACCGCTCGCGGGAGTTCGCCGATGCGCTGACGCGGACGCGGCCGGACCAGATCGTGATCGACCTCGTCCGCCTGCCGACGCCGGCTGGCGCGATTCCCGCCGACTATCGCGGCATCTGCTGGTAGGGCGTCCCGGGTGGGCGGGCCGGGCTCCCCGGCGCGCTCACCCAGGCCGCCGCCGGCGTGCCCGGCAGGCGCATCCCATCCTCGAAGATCCGCGCGCAGCCGCCCCCTGACGCCTTCGCCACGTACATCGCGACGTCCGCACGCTCGAGCAGGTCTTCCGGCGTGTGCCCCGCATCCGGGAAGAGGCTCGCGCCGATGCTGGCCGTCAGGGCGACCGTGCGGCCTGCGACAAGGCAGGGCGCCGACAGCGTCTCCTGGATCTTCTCAATCACGGTGCGTGTGTCCTCGACGCCATCCGCATCCGGCAGGATGATCACGAACTCGTCACCGCCGTAGCGGCTCACGGTGTCCGAGCGGCGCACGGCGCCGACCAGGCGCTCGGCCATGATCCGGAGCAGCGCGTCGCCGGCGGCATGCCCCATCGTGTCGTTCACCGGCTTGAAGCCGTCGAGGTCGACGAACAGCACCGCCAGGGGACGGCCCTGGCGCCGCGCCACGGCCATCGCCTGTCTCAGGCGATCGTCGAGCCGCAGGCGATCGGGCAGGCCCGTCAGCGCGTCCACGCGCGGTGCGGCGGCCTCGGGTCCGCGAACGTCCGCCGGCCTGAGGACGATAGCGGCGCCCGCGACCGCGCCGGTGCGTGTGGTGATCGGCGAAGCGGCCACGCGCACGACCCGTTCACTCCCATCGACCGCGCACAGCCGGCACGTCGTGCCGTGCGCGAGCGTGAGCGGGTCGGCGACGAGCGCGCCGGCCTCGCCGTCATGCAGCGGACAGACCTCGGTGAACGGCCGCCCCTGCACATCCGCGGCCCGCCGACCCGTCAGGTCCCCGGCCACGGCATTCCACTCGACAATCCGTCCGTCGCCATCGGTCGTGATCACGGCGCTGCCCAGGTGCGCCAGGATGGCGCGGGCCCGCTCGCGCTCCACGTACAGCGCGTCCTCGGCCGCACGCCGGGCCAGCAGGTGGCGGATCGCGCGTCCGGCTGAGCCGTGCCTGACCTCCTCCGGCGTCAGGCACTCATCGGCCCCGCTGTCCAGCGCACTGGCGCGCATCGCCGCCGACGCGATCACGACGAGCGGAAGGTGCGGCACCGCGCGACGGGCCGATGCCACCGCGGCATGCGCTGGCCGCATCGTCCCGCCGAGGTCCATGACGACGGCCGCGGCCTCACGAGCGCGGCACGCCGCGGCTGCGGCGTCGACGGTGGCCAGGGTCTGGACGACACACGTGCTCGCGCCTGACGCGGCGAGCGCGGCCTCGATGCTCGCGGCGCCGTCATAGTCGTCCTGGATGAGAAGCAGACGGTCCATGGAAGGAATGCCACGGCGGCTGCACGCGGCATGCCACGGTCCGGGTCGGCCCTTGCACGCATCCCGGGGTGACTCGTGTCGTCCGGTGTCTGCTCTCAAGAGGCACCGCGAGACCCATCACGCCGGCCCTCCCGCGGTCCTGCCGCCGCAACCGTGAACGTGGTGTCACAGTTGTGCACTCGGAGGGGTCACATGCGCCAGCACATGCCCCCCGCGCGTCGCCTGCGCGCTGAGGTCCCGCTCCGAGGGCCCCATGTACATTGGCGATTCACTAGTGGCATCGTGCTTGCTCAAGGATGCCCCGTAAAGTGCACTCCCCCCAGGAGCTGCGATGACCGGTAAGCCACACATTGTTCTTGTCTGCTGCGCCCCGGCGCTCACCGGCGTGCTTCGCGCGTCGTTCTCCGATGATTACGATTTCGTCGAGTGCTCGACCCATGAGGACGGTCTGGTCTCGGCGCGACGCACTTCCCCCGCCCTCGTCGTGCTCGACATGGCGGGCCCCGACGGCCCGGCCGGGCCGGCCGGCCTCACGGCCTTCAAGCGCCTCGACCGGGCGTTGCCCGTGGTCGTGGTCTCGAGCCACAGCGAGACGTCCGTTGTCGTCCAGGCGATGAAGCTGGGCGCCTCGGAGTTCGTCAGCAAACCCTTCGATGCCATCGACCTGACGGTCCGGGTGGCGTCGGTCCTCAAGCAGCGGCGAGCGGATCGTCCTGGCGGCGGGTCCGACAACACGGGGCCGCGCGGCCGGCTGCTGCTCGGGCAGAGCAGCCGGATGGCGGAGATCCGCCGCATCATCGAGAACGTGCGCGACGTCGACTGCACGGTCCTGGTGCGCGGCGAGAGCGGCACGGGCAAGGAGCTCGTCGCTCGCGAGATTGCGGCCTCCACCATGAGGGAAGGCCGCCCCTTCGTGAAGGTCAACTGCGCGGCGCTGCCGACGGAGCTCCTCGAGTCGGAGCTCTTCGGCTTCGAGCGGGGCGCCTTCACCGGCGCGACCCAGCGCAAGCTCGGGAAGTTCGAGTTCGCCAACCAGGGCACGATCTTCCTGGACGAAATCGGGGAGCTCGGCGGCGGCATGCAGGCGAAGCTGCTGCAGGTGCTGCAGGACGGCGAGTTCTCGCGGCTCGGCGGCACCCAGGACACCCACGTGGACGTCCGCATCATCGCCGCCACCAACCGCGACCTCGAGCAGGAGATCGCCGAGGGCCGCTTCCGCGAGGACCTCTTCTTCCGCCTGAACGTCATCTCGATCGTGCTGCCCCCGCTGCGGGAGCGCATCGACGAGATTCCCGTGCTCGCCGAGCACTTCGTCCGGAAGTACTCGGTGCAGTACGACAAGCCGTACATGCCCATCTCGCCGGAGACCCTCCGGCTCTTTCTCGAGTACCACTGGCCGGGCAACATCCGGGAGCTCGAGAACATCATCCAGCGCATGATCATCCTCGGCACCGAGGCGCAGGCCCGCGAGGACATCGCCCTTGGGCTCGCCGGCAACGCCGCCAAGCCTCCCGCGCCCCGGGTGGCGACCCGCGAGGTGCAGGTGGCCCCCGCGCAGCCGCGGGCGACGGCGGCCGACCGCAACACGACGCCGTCGCTCAAGTCGGCGTCCCGCACCGCCGCACGCGAGGTCGAACGCGAGCTGATTCTCGGCATCCTCAAGGAGATGCGCTGGAACCGCAAGGCCACCGCCAAGCGGCTCGGGGTCAGCTACAAGACCCTGCTCGCCAAGATTCGCGACAACGGCCTCGAGGACGACGCGCCGGGCCGGCCAGGACTGCGGCTGGCACGCGACGGCCCGTCGCAGTCGTCGGGCGCCGCCGGTTGATCGGCCCGCGACACGAGACCATCCCCCTTCTCGTGTCGTCCCTTCCCCCTCGCCTCCCGTCTCCACCTGCTTGACCACGTCCCGTCGGAACGCCCGCCCGCCAGCGCTCGGGTAAGCTGTGTGCATGCAGTACCGGACGGCGGCGCGCATCGGCGATCCCTGGTCGGCCATCGGCTACGGCATGTGGGGCATGGGGGCCTGGAGCGGGTCCGACGACGCGGAGTCGGCCCGCGCGCTCGATCGGGCGGTCGCGTGCGGCTGCACGTTCTTCGACACGGCCTGGGCCTACGGGGAGGGCCACAGCGAGCGGCTTCTCGGTGCGCTCCTGGCGCGGCACCGCTCGCGGGATCTCGTCGCGGCCACCAAGGTGCCGCCCCGTGACCGCGTCTGGCCGGCGCGCGCCGACACGCCCGTCGAGCAGGTCTACCCGTACGACCACATCATCGAGTTCGCGGAGAAGAGCCTGGCCAACCTCGGGACGTCCACGATGGGGCTGCTCCAGCTGCACGTCTGGCACGACCGCTGGGCAGGCGCGGACGGCTGGCAGCGGGCCGCGGCCGACCTGAAGCGCCGCGGGCTCATCCGGGCGTTCGGAATCAGCGTGACGCGCTGGGACCCGGAGAACGTCCTGGCGGCAATCGAGACGGGCGCGGTGGACGCCGTGCAGGTCGTCTACAACGTCTTCGACCAGTCGGCCGCCGATGTCCTCTTTCCCGCCTGTGCGAAGCGAGGCATTGGCGTGATCGCACGGGTGCCCTTCGACGAAGGGAGCCTGACGGGCACGCTGACGGCCGGCAGCCGCTGGCCCGAGGGCGACTTCAGGAACGGCTACTTCACGCCAGGCCACCTCGCCGACACGCTCGCGCGCCTCGCGCCGCTCGAGGCGCTCGCCGCCGATCGCGGGATGGCGCTGCCCGAGCTCGCCCTGCGCTTCGTGCTCGCCCACCCGGCGGTGACCACGACCATTCCCGGAATGCGCCGCGTCCGGCACGTGGAGGCGAACCTGGCCGCTGCCGACGCCGCGCCCCTCGACGAGGCGACGCTGCAGGCCCTGGCCACGCACCGGTGGCCCCGCCGCCCGGGCGACAAGAAGTAGCCCGGCCTCAGCCCCGCACGGCCTTCTCGCCGTAGTAGGACTTGTACATCCCGCGGCGGAACAACCATCCGCCCAGGGGGCCGAGCCAGCCGAGCACGTGGTGCATGTAGCCGAGGTCCATCAGCTCGATGAGGTTGCCGTCGCAGTCACGCGCGAAGAAGAAGGTGTGCCCCCGCGGTGAGCGCTCCGGCCGGCTGACGATCTCGACGCCCTTGCTCACGAGATAGTCGTGCCACTTCTGGGTGTTGCGGACGTTGAAGGAGAAGTGCGTCTGCCCGACGCGGTTCCACGGCACGTCGATCGCGCCCTGCTGCGGCTGGAACTCGAAGATCTCGAGCACGGCGCCACCCGGCACGCGAATCCATCCAATCTTGCAGGAGGGAGCTTCCGCGTCGACGCCGAAGAAGGCGCGGACGCGGTCCGGAGCCGTGTCCGCGACGCCGACGAGCGGGCAGCCGAAGACGTCCCAGTAGAACTGCACGAACTGGTTGAAGTCCCTCACGGTGATGCCGACGTGGCTGAACGACCGGGCTCTCACGATCTCATCTCCTTGCGGTTGCCGACACAGAGGACAATTCAGAATCGAGAATCTCGAATCAAGAAAGGAAGGCCGGAATGAGGAAGTTCTGAATTCCCCATTCCGCACTTCCTTTCCCGATTCGCTTTCTCAATTCTCCATTCCTCCGGGACCCTCCCGGAGCACCGTCGCCTTGATGTGGTCTCCGACCCGCAGCGCCTGGGCGATGATCGTCAGGGCCGGGTTCACCGCCGCAGACGAGGGGAAGAACGAGGCATCGACGACGAACAGGTTCTCGACGTCGTGGGTGCGGCAGTAGGGATCGAGCACCGACGTGCGGGGATCGGTACCGAAGACGACGGTGCCGCACTGGTGGGTGGTGTTGCGCGTCTTGTGCGAGTGCGCCACGGTGATCCAGAAGCCGAGCCGCCGCAGCAGCCGCCGCATCTCCCCCACGAGCCGCTCGTGCGCGCCGACGTTGTTCGGATGATAGACGAGCTGCACGGTGCCATCCGGCGTGAGCACCACCCGGTTCTCCGGCGTCGGCAGGTCCTCCGACATCACGAGCCAGTCCACGCCGCGCGCCACCCAGGCGTCGTAGGCCCACCGCGGGATCCAGGGCACGACCGTCTGGGCCATCACGCCGTGCGTGCGTCCCTGGGACTGGATCTGCCCGAGCGGCGGCCCCCCGTCCGGCCCCTGGAAGTAGTAGTCGTTGATCGACACCGTCTTCTGGAACACGTCCGTGTTCACGCGGAAGGGATGGAACCCCTGCATCATGGTCGCCAGGTGCGCCATGTAGCGGCGGCCCACCAGGCCGGACGAGTTCGCGAGGCCCTGCGGATGCCGGTCGGTCGCGGACGCGAGCAGCAGCGCGGCCGAGTTGACCGCCCCGCACGAGACGATGACGAGGCCGGCGTCGACCCGGACGAACGCGCCGTCCCGCTCGATCTCCGCGCCGGCGACGCGGCGGCCGGAGGGGTCCGTCAGCAGGCGCCGCGCCCGCGCCCCGGTCCACAGCGTGACGTTGCCGGCGGCCAGCGCCGGACGGACGCCGCAGACGTCGGCGTCGCTCTTGGCGTCGAGGTGACACGGGAACGAGTTGCAGGTGTTGCAGAGCTCGCAGCCGCCGGGGGTGCCCGGGCCGAGCAGGCCCAGCGGCAGTGGCGACGGATGGAGGCCGAACCCGCGCAGGCGGTCGACGAGGCCCGACATGCCGGCGGCGTGCGGGATGGGCGGGAACGGGAACGGGCCGCGTGGCGGATCGGTCGGATCCGCGCCGGCCTCGCCGTGCACCTCGTACATCCGCTCGGCGCGGTCGTAATAGGGGGCGAGCGTGTCGTAGTCGATCGGCCAGGCGGGCGACTCGCCGTCGGCCAGCGCGAGCGTGCCGAAGTCCTCCCGGCGCAGCCGGTACAGCACGCTGCCCCAGAACCGCGTGTTGCCGCCCACGTTGTAGTGCGTATACGGCTGGAAGGCCTCCCCGCGATCGTCGAGCCAGCGCTCCGTGGCCCGGTAGCGCAGGTCCCGCCACACGGCCTCGGGGTCGCGGTTCTGCGGCTCCCGCGGCACGGGCTGGCCCCGTTCGACCAGCAGCACGCGGGCCGGCGTGCCCGCGAGGGCCCGGGCGAGCGTGCCGCCGCCCGCCCCGCTGCCGATGATCAAGATGTCGTAGTAATCGTGGCGCATCGACGTTTCGATCAGGCGACGGTCGCGTAGATCCGATCCATGAGGCGCTGGTCGTCGATGGCCCGCTCGAGGCTCATCTCCGGCTGCCCGCCGACGTGAATCGCGCGCGCGAAGTCGCGGTACATCGCCTGGTAGCCGCGAATGTCGCGGAGGCCCGGGACGATCACCCGCGGGCCGCCGCGGCCGCGCAGCACGACGAACGCGCCGTTCGACTCGAAGCTGATGATGCCGTCCCGCCCGAACAGCTTCGACACGCGCAGGCCCCGGAGGAGCGAGGGCACCTCCCGCGAGTAGTACAACGCGCCCACCGCGCCGGTGTCGTAGCGGAACGCCACCATCATGCTCTTCACCCGTCGGTCCGGCCCCTCGCGGGACGGCAGCGGCCGATAGCCGTGGATGTCGACGATCCGCGGCCCCAGGCTGCCGGCGATGTGCAGCCAGTGGATGCCCTCCTCGAAGAAGGCGTCGCCCCCGGCCATCGACTCGTCGTTCCGCCAGTCATCCGCGGCCTTCAGCCGCCGCGCCAGCGTCGTGAAATGCGCGAAGACGAGATCGCCGATGCGGCGCTCGGCGAGGAGCTGCCGCAGGCAGACCGCCAGCGGCTTGTAGTGGTCGTTCTCGCCCACGATGATCACCCGGCCGGCGCGATCGCGCGCCGCCAGCACGGTCTCGTAGTCGGCCATCGTGAGGAACGCCGGCTTCTCCACCAGCACGTGTTTGCCGGCCTCGAGCGCCCGCCGCACCAGGTCCAGGTGGAACCTGGGTGGCACCGCGACGGACACCGCGTCGATGGCGGGATCCTCGATGGCCTCGACATAGCTCCCGAAGGCCCGGGCGCCGCCGAGGCGCTGGCGGAAGGTCTCGGCGCGGGTGCGGTCGCGGCTGGCGTAGCTCGGCTGGAATGCCCCACCCAGCTTCCGGAGGTGCCGGCTGTGGACCTCGGTGATGAAGCCACAGCCGAGGAAGGCCAGGCGCAACGGTTCGGGCACCGCCGCATTTTACCCCGCAGGCGCTTGCCTCCTGGCGGGCGCGGGGCGCGGGGGGGCACCGCCACCTGGCCGACACAGGTTTGACACCATACGTATCCCCTTCTACGATGAGAGCTTACGGTTGAGCAGGTCTGGAAACCGCCATGCTTCTGTGGGTCCGTACGCACGCCCTCGCGCTCGTCAACACCGTCATCCGCCGACCGATCATCCAGCGCGTCGCGACCGCGAAGCTGCCGACCGAGTACGGCGACTTCACCATCCACGTCTACGAGCACCCGGTGGACGGCCAGACGCACGTCGCCCTCGTGCGCGGCACGATCGGCGACGGCGAGAACCTCCTCACCCGCGTGCACTCCTCCTGCCTGACCGGCGACATCCTGCACTCGGCGCGCTGTGACTGCGGCCACCAGTTGAACGCCGCCCTCGCGCGCATCGCCGAGGAAGGACGTGGCGTGCTGCTCTACCTCAACCAGGAGGGCCGCGGAATCGGCCTGGCCAACAAGATCCGCGCCTACGCCCTGCAGGACGAGGGCTGCGACACCGTCGAGGCCAACGAACGCCTCGGCTTTCCCGCCGACATCCGTGACTACCGTGCCGCGATCGGCATGCTGCGGGACCTCGGCGTGCGGTCGGTGCGGCTGCTCAGCAACAACCCGCGCAAGCTCGCCGCCGTCACCGGCGAAGGCCTCACGGTCACCGAACGGCTGCCGCTCGAGATTGCAGCCACCGATGGCACCCGGCGTTACCTGAAGACCAAGAAGGACAAGCTCGGGCACCTGCTGTCGTCGGTCTGATCCGGCGGCCGGGTGGCCGCTCCACCCCGTGAACACCCGCACGCACCCGTCCCCGTGGACCACGTGGCCCGCCGCCGCGCTGGCCCTGCTCGTCCTCAACGCCTCGCTGACCTTCGCCAACGTCTGGCCGACGCCGAAGATCACCTGGGCCTGGGCGTTCAGCGTCGAGCTCGCCGTCCTCGTCCTGATCTTCGCGGTGCTGCCACGCCTGGCCGGCCGCCTCGCCCGCGCGGCCCTTCCCGCTGCCTGGGTCGTCCTGGTCCTCGGCCACTACCTGGACGTCACCGCGCCCGGCCTCTACGGGCGGGAGTTCAACCTCTACTGGGACTCGCAGCACCTGGGCAACGTGACCGCGATGCTCGCCCGCGCGGCCCCGCCCTGGCTGATTGCCGCGGTCATCCTGGCCGTCGTCGTGTCGCTCGGCGCGGCCTTCCTCATGGCGCGGCTGGCCCTCGGGGCCCTCTCGCGGGTGATGCCGGACCGCCGGCCGCGGCTGGCGCTGGCCGCCGTGGCCCTGGGGGTGATTGCGCTCTTCGCGGGGCAGCGGGCGTCGGGCATCGCCCCGCGCGACGATGCGTTCGGGGACCCGGTGACGCCGGCGTATGCGCGGCAGGCGCGGTACGTGCTGGCGACGTTCGGCGGCGGCCCCGTCGCGCCCACCCTCGGGCCCAGCCCGAACCTCGACGTGCCGCTCGGCCGCCTCGCCGGCGCGGACGTGATGATCGTCTTCGTCGAGTCGTACGGTGCCCTCACGTACGAGGTGCCCGAGGTGGCCGGGCCGCTGCAGGGCCCGCGCGCCGAGCTCGCCGCCGCCGTGCGCGATGCGGGACGGACGGCGCTGTCGGCCTACGTGCAGTCACCGACGTTCGGCGGCTCGTCGTGGCTGGCGCACCTGAGCCTCATCTCGGGGGTGCAGGTCAACGACCAGTACGCCTACACGTCGTTGATGGCGTCTGACCGCGACACGCTGGTCACCGAGTTCTCCCGGCAGGAATACCGGACCGTGGCGCTGATGCCGGGGATGCGCCAGGCCTGGCCCGAGGGCGCCTTCTACGGGTTCGACCAGATCTACGGACGGGACCTGCTCGAGTACACCGGGCCGCAGTTCGGCTGGTGGAGCATCCCGGACCAGTACGCGCTGGCGAAGATCGACCAGCTCGAGGTCGACAAGGCGGATCGTGCGCCCCTGTTCATGGTCTTCCCGACGAGCACGACCCACGCGCCGTTCGGACCGGTGGCGCCGTACCTCTCCGACTGGTCGCGCGTGCTGGAGAACCCGTTCGATCCAGACGAGGTGACGCGGGTGCTGGCCGACAAGCCCGACCTCACGAACCTCCGTCCGAGCTACACGCACGCGATGGCGTACGAGTACCGCGCCCTGGCGGGCTATATCCGCGAGCACGCCGGCGACGACCTCGTGATGGTGATTCTCGGCGACCACCAGCCGCCGGCGGCGGTCAGCGGCCCGGATGCGCCACACCACGTGCCGGTGCACATCGTCACCAGCAACCCGGACATCCTGGCGCGCCTGCGTGGGCACGGCTTCCGGCCGGGGCTGGAGCCGTCGCGGCCGCCGCTGGGCGACATGAACGAGCTCGTGCCGCTGCTCCTCGACGCGTTCGGCGGTCCCGCCGTGCCCGACCACCGGCATCGCACGACGTCAGTGGGCCCGCTGGCGCCACAACCGTCCGACGTCCAGCCCGAATGACCACGCAAGCACCGCGAGCGTGACCACGGCGACGGCCGCGCTGGCCGGGTACGGCACGGCCGGCGCGATCGCCGCGGCCAGCCCGAAGTACTGGAGCACGGCCACCGCGCGCCCGCGCCGCGTCGGCGTCAGCCGGCCCCGCATCCAGGGCAGCAGCCACCGAGCCGCGCCGAACCCGTAGCGCATCACGCCGCACGCGAGGACCCACGCGCCGGCCTTCTGGTGGGTCCACACCAGCAGCGACAGCACCAGCACCAGTGCGGCGTCGGTCTCCATGTCGAAGGCGGCGCCAAACGGGCTCGACAGCCTGGAGCGGCGCGCCAGCCAGCCGTCGAGGCCATCGAGCATGGCCAGCAGGACCGCCGTGACGACGACGGCCCAGGCCGCGGGCGCGGAGGGGACCTGCGGCACGAGCGCCGCGAGCAGGCTGACGAGGGCGGCGCGGAGCAGCGTCACCTGGTTGGCCGCCCCGAAGCGGTCGTGCGCGTGGTGGCGTAGCAGCGCGACGCCCGCCGCGCCGACCGCCAGGACGAAGATGCCCAGGGCCGACGCGGTGTACTCGCGGCTGACGTCGAGCCGGGAGGTGGCGAGCCACGCAAGCCCCGTGACGCCCGCCGCGTCGGCGAGGGCGCCGGCGACGAGACCGGGCAACGCCGGGCGGCCGGGGGCAGAGGAGGGCACGCGTGTCATGCGGGGCGAGGGACGCGCCATTGTAACCAACGCCATCCCGACACAGAATGAGTCGGCGCGCGCCGCGCGCCCTGACACGTCACGATGCCCGACACCGCCAGCGCCTTCTGGACGACCGCCCCCGGCCGCGGGGAGATCCGCCACGAGCCCCTCCGCCCCCCGGATCGGGACGAGGCGCTCGTCCGCACGCGGTATTCCGGCATCAGCCGCGGCACCGAGGCGCTCGTGTTCCTCGGGCGCGTGCCGTCCTCCGAGTGGCAGCGCATGCGGGCCCCCTTCCAGGCGGGCGACTTCCCCGCCCCCGTGAAGTACGGGTACGCCAATGTCGGTGTCGTCGAGGTGGGACCGGACGACCTGAAGGGACGAACCGTCTTCGCGCTGTTCCCCCACCAGACGCGCTACGTGCTGCCGGTGGCCGCCCTCCACGTGCTGCCGGAGGGCGTGCCGCCCGGGCGCGCCGTGCTGGCAGCCAACCTCGAGACCGCCGTCAACGGCCTGTGGGACGCGCGGCCCCACATCGGCGATCGCGTGACCGTGATTGGCGGCGGGGCCGTCGGCTGCATGGTGGCCTGGCTGGCTGCGGGCGTCCGCGCCTGTGATGTCGAGCTCGTGGACGTCAACGAGGCCCGTCGCACGACCGCCGCGGCGCTCGGCGTGCGCTTCTCCACGCCGGACCAGGCACGCGCCGAGGCTGACCTGGTCGTTCACGCCAGCGGCACCGCCGAGGGCCTCGCGCTGGCGCTCGAGGTCGCCGGTCCCGAGGCGACGATCGTCGAGATGAGCTGGTACGGCGACCGGGAGATTGCCGTGCCACTCGGGGCGGCCTTCCACTCGCGGCGCCTCACCCTCGCGGCGTCCCAGGTCGGCGCGGTCGCCCGCGGCCAGCGTGCCCGCTGGGACACCCGCCGCCGCATGGCGCTCGCCCTGTCCCTGCTGGCCGACCCGGCGCTCGACGCGCTGATCACCGGCGAGTCCCGGTTCGACGAGCTGCCCGACACGATGCGGCGGCTGGCCACGTCACCCGGCGACACGATCTGCCACCGCATCGACTATGGAGGCGCGGACGGCCGCGCCGGGAGTTGACGGCATGTACAGCGTGACCGTGCGCGACCACGTGATGATCGCGCACAGCTTCAAGGGCGAGGTCTTCGGGCCCGCGCAGCGCCTGCACGGCGCCACCTACGTCGTGGACGCCGAGTTCAGCCGTCCCGACCTCGACGCCGACGGCATCGTCGTCGACATCGGCCGCGCCATCGACGCGTTGCGGCGCGTGCTCGGCGCGATCAACTACCGCAACCTGGACGAGGTGGAGGCCTTCAAGGGCCGGAACTCCACGACCGAGGTGCTGGCTCGACACGTGTTCGACGCGCTCGTCGCCGCCATCGACGCCGGCGAGCTCGGTCCCGGCGCGTCGGCGGTGGAGCGCCTCAAGGTGACGCTGCACGAGTCACATGTGGCCGCGGCGGCGTTCGAAGGCCCGGTGAGCCGCTGAGCATGGGATCGATCTGGTTCCTCGTTCCGGGATCGCTCGGGGTCCGGACCGGGGGGTCGATCTACAACCGGCGCATGGCGCGTGCGCTGCGGGCACTCGGCCACGAGGTGCACGTCCGCGAGCTCGACGACAGTTTCCCCCGGCCAACGGCGGAAGCCCTCGTCGGGGCGCGGCATGTCCTGCGCGCGATTCCGGACGGCGCGATGGTCGTGGTCGACGGGCTGGCGTTCAGCACCATGCCCGATCTCGCGGAGCAGGAGGCACCACGCCTCGCCCTCGTCGCGCTCGTGCACCTGGCGCGTCGTGCCGATCCGGCCGATCCGCCGGGCACGCGCGCCGGGGCGGAAGCCGCGGAGGGCCGGGCGCTCCGCGCCGCCCGCGGCGTCATCGTGACGGGAAGCACGACCCCCGATTCACTCGGTCCCTACGGCCTCCTGCCGGAGGCGATACAGGTGGTCGCGCCCGGTGCGGATCGACACGAGCTGCCGGAGCCGTCGACGGCCACGGGTGGTCCGGTTCGTGTCCTGTGCGTCGCCACGGTCAACGCCGGCAAGGGCCACGACGTGCTGCTCGAGGCGCTCGCCACGCTGCCTCGCGAGGGGTGGCGCCTGACGTGCGCCGGCAGCCTGAGCCGCGACGTCGCCGCGGCGGCCCGCGTCCAGGCCCTGGCGCAGGCCCTCGGCATCGCGGACCGCGTGACCTTCGCTGGGGATCTCACGCCGTCGGCCCTGGACGCGGCCTTCCGGGAGGCGGACGTGTTCGCCCTGGCCACCCGGGCCGAGACCTACGGCATGGCGGTGGCCGAGGCGATCTCGTACGGGCTTCCCGTCGTCGCGACACGGACCGGGGATATCCCGTCGTTCGTGGGGACCGACGCCGGCCTTCTCGTCCCCCCGGACGAACCGGAGGCGTTCACGACTGCCCTGGCCCGCCTGATCGGGGATCCGGCGCTGCGGGTGGCACTGGCCCACGGCGCGCGACGGGCCGCCGCGGCGCTGCCCACCTGGCCCGACGCCGCGGCCCGCTTCTGGACCGCCCTCACCCGGATATGCCCATGAGCACGGAGCTCGCTGAGTGGCTGCGCCTGCGCGAAGCCGCCGACCACGCCACCCGCAGTCCGGAGCTGACCGGCGCGATCACCGGGGCGCTCCGGGGGCGCGACCACGTGAGGATTCTCGACCTGGCGACCGGGACGGGATCCAACCTGCGGTACCTCGTCCCGCGCCTCCCTTCGTCCCAGGAATGGCTCGTGGTCGACCGCAGCCGCGAGCTGCTGGATCAGTTGATCATCCGGACGACGGTGTGGGCGGTGCACGCCGGGCACGACGTCGAAACCTCGGAGCAGGGCCTGCTGATCCATGGCTCCACGTTTCGCTGCCGCGTCACGACCCTGGCCCTGGATCTGGACACCCTGGACGCCGCGGCACTTGCCGGAGATTACGACCTGATCACCGCGTCGGCGTTGCTCGACCTCGTGTCCACCGGCTGGCTCGAGCGCCTCGCCACGCTTGCTCGCCACGCCGGCGCACACGCGCTGTTCCCGATCAACTACGACGGGCGGTCCAGCTGCGAACCGCCGGAACCCGAGGACGAGCGGATTCGCGACTCGTTGAACGCCCACCAGCACCGCGACAAGGGGCTCGGAGGGCCTGCCGCCGGCCCCGAGGCCGGCGAGGCGGCACGGTCCGCGTTTGCGGCGCAGGGGTACGACGTCCACGTGCGGCCCGCCGACTGGCACCTCGACGCGTCGCATGCCGCGATGCAGCGCGTGCTCGTCGATGGCTGGGCCGCCGCGGCGCTCGAGCTGACGCCGGGGGACCGGGCCGTCATCGAGGACTGGCACGCGCGCCGGCTCGCGCACATCGACGCGGGCCGCTCGCGCCTCACGGTTGGTCACCTCGACGTCGCGGCCGTCCATCCTGGCCGGTGACGATGCCCCGCTTCACCCCGGACGATGTCCGCCGGTTCTACGATCGCAGCACGCCAGCCTTCGTCCGCTACGGGCAGGGAGGGCGCGCGGGCACCATCCACCGCGCGGTGTGGGGCCCCGGTGCCACTACGCGGGACCAGGCGTTCCACTTCGTCGAGCACCACGTCCTGTCGCGCCTGTCGCAGGGGCACGGGGCCACGCACGTCCTTGACCTGGGCTGCGGCATCGGCGCGAGCCTCGCCTGCCTCCTGTCCGCGCGGGCCGACACCGCGCTCCGGGGCACGGGTGTGACGCTGAGCCCGCTGCAGGCCCGCCTCGCCCGCGAGTGGGCCCGGGCCCATGGGCTGGCCGACCGGCTCACGATCGTCGAGGCGGACTTCACGGCGCTGCCAGCCTCCATCCGTGACGTCGACCTGGCGTACGCGATCGAGTCGTTCGTCCACGCCACCGACCCACGCGCGTTCTTTCGCGAGGCGGCCCGGGTGCTCCGACCCGGTGGGCGCCTGCTGATCTGCGACGACGTCGACGGCGGTGCCGATACGCCGGCGGCCATCCGCGCCCGCGAGCGGTTTGTGCGCGGCTGGCACATCAACACGCTGCTCCAGCCGGAAGCCCTCGTGCGCCACGCGGCCGCCGAGGGCTTCCGCCATCTTGAGACGATGGACCTGACGCCGTGGCTGGAACTCGGCCGTCCGAGAGACCGGTTGGCCGCGGCCTTCGTGGCGCTGTGCGGATGGCTGCCACTCGCGCGGACGCCACTCGGCCACCTGGTGGGTGGCAGCGCGCTGCAGTCCTGCCTGCGCCGGGGCTGGGTGCGGTACGAGCTGGCCGAGTTCGTGCGTGAGTGACGGCGCCCGCGGTCAGATGACCCGCGTGACAGGGGCGTCAGCCGCCGGCTCGGATCCCTCAGCCGGCGCGGGCGTGCGGAGATCGCAGTCGAAGAGCACGTCCCCGCCCATGCGGTACACGCGGCAGGCTGGCCGGCGGCAGTCGCTGAGACGCGCGAGCGGCGCGAGCCGCACGGCGGGCCGGCCTTCGCCGATCAGCAGCGGCGCGACAGCCATCTGCAGGCGATCGAGCAGCCCGGCCTCCAGGAAGGCGGAGACGGTCACGCCGCCCCCCTCGATGAACAGGCGATGGAGGCCGCGCGCCCGCAACGCCGTGAGGGCGGCCGCGGCGCAACTCCCGTCGGCCCCGGCCTCGACGGGCACGACCTCCGCGCAGCCCACGCGCGTTTCGCCAGGGGCCAGGCGGGTGCGCTCACAGACATAGAGCGTGGGCGCGACGCCATCCGCGAAGACGCGCGCGTGGCCGTCGAGCCGCCGCCGCGGGTCGTAGACGACGCGGACCGGATTGTCGCCATCCACGAGCCGGGTGGTGAGGCGTGGATCGTCCGCGACGACCGTCCCGGCGCCGACGAGCACGGCGTCGGCCAGGGCCCGGAGCCGGTGCATGTGCACGAGGTTGCCAGCCCCCGTGACGAACTGGGAGTCTCCGGTGTGCGTGGCAATGAAGCCGTCGAGGCTCTGGCCCAGGTGCCCGAGCACGATGGGACGCGCCGGGGTGGCGCTGCACATCGGCAGGTACAGATCGACGATCTCCGCCCGCGCGTCGTCCGCCGCAAGCCCGGAGCACCAGCCGTGACCGGGGATCCAGGTGAGGGCGGGCGCCGGGCTTCCGGCCCACGCCGGCAGGAGGCCGCCCTCCGCATCGACGCCGAACTCGCGCCGCTCGCCCGCATCGTCCAGGGCACGCGCACGCCCCGCGGCCTCCCGGACCAGGCGCCAGGCAGCCGCCGTGGCGGCACCCGTCGCGCCGGGTGTCGCTAGCGGGCCCACGAGCCCTCCAGGCGACGGCCACGCGCGACAGGCAGGACTTCCATCGGTGTCGTCACTATGACATCCGCGCTCCGATCCTGCCAAGCCTGGCCGGCGCCCGGGACCGACACGCGAGCCCTGGAGTGCAGCGTCTACCGGCCGGCGAGGACGCCGGCCAGCGTGACACGCGGCGCCCGGATGAAGGCGTCCCGGGCTTCCTGGGCGGTGTACGGGCGCGCCGGCAGCACCCGGGCCGTCACCGAGAGCAGCACCTCGCGTCCGGCGAGCGGATCGGGCGAGATCCACAAGCGTTCGCCTTCGAGCTGGATCGTGTACGGCCCGTACGCCTGCGGCTCCGGCCAGGCGTGGCAGAAGGCCAGCGACAGCAGGTCGGCCGTGCGCAGGTAGACGTAGTCGGCCTCGAGGACGTCCTGGTGGCCATCTGCCGCGGCGACCTGGGCGGCACGCCGTCGCTCGAGGTCCTCGAAGAACGCGACCCAGTCCGGGTCTCCCCGGAAGCGCTCGAACACGGTGATCGCGTGCTGCGCGACGAGCGCCGCGGCCCACGGGTCCTCGGCGAGGCCGCCGACCGCCCGCGGCCAGACCGCGTGGCGCACCGCCAGCGGCACGGCGACGAAATCCAGCAGGTCCCCGCGTGCCTCGTCCACCACGGGCGCCTGGTCGACCTCGAGCCACCCGTCATCGTGCGCCCCGATGGCGTGGAGGATCGACGCCCGGCGCGGCGAGGTCGCGAGTGGGCCCTGCCAGGGTTCGAGCATCTGGCGCGCGAGCGCCGCGTGATCCGGTTGGCGCACGAGCAGCAGCCGATCGCCCTCCCGGCGGATGATCATGCGCCCAGCTTAGCAGCCGGGCACGCTTTTCCTTGTCACGCCCCTGTGACGAGACTAGGATGACCACGCTTTTCCTCTCCACACGCACACGGGAGGCACTGGGTGGGACTCGGTACGCTGGCACTTCTCTCGTTGCTGCCCATCGTGGTGGTGGCGGTGTTCCTCGTCATCCTGCGCTGGCCGGCCGCCAAGGCGATGCCCATTTCGTACGCGGTGGCGGCCGTGCTCGCCCTGGGCGTGTGGCAGGTCTCGGCCGCGCAGGTGGCCGCCGCCACGATCAACGGGCTGGTCACCGCCGCCTCGCTCGTCTACATCATCTTCGGCGCCATCCTGCTGCTGAACGTGCTGCAGGAGAGCGGCGCCCTGCGCACCATCCGGCAGGGGTTCACCGACATCACGCCGGACCGGCGCATCCAGGTCATCATCGTCGCGTGGCTGTTCGGCAGCTTCATCGAGGGCTCGGCCGGCTTCGGCACCCCGGCCGCCGTCGCGGTGCCGCTGATGGTCGGCCTCGGCTTCCCGGGCATGGCAGCGGTGGTCGCCGGCATGGTCATCCAGAGCACGCCGGTGTCATTCGGTGCGGTCGGCACGCCGATTCTCGTCGGGGTCAGCACGGGCCTGTCGGCCGATGACAGCGTGCGCCAGTTCGCCGCGTCGCTGGGCTACACCGACTGGAGCCAGTTCCTGGCGCTGATTGGCGCGAAGGTCGCCACCATCCACGCCGTCGCCGGGACGCTGATTCCGCTCTTCGTCGTGTCGCTCATGACGCGGTTCTTCGGGCCCAACCGGTCGTTCATCGACGGGTTGCGTGTCTGGAAATTCGCGCTGTTCGCGGCGCTGGCGATGACGATTCCGTACGTCACCCTCGCCAACCTGCTCGGCCCCGAGTTCCCGTCGATGTTCGGGGGCCTCGTCGGTCTCGCGATCGTCGTGCCCGCCGCCAGGCGCGGGTTCCTGATGCCGAAGGACGCGACGCCGTGGGAGTTCGAGCCGCGTGAGCGGTGGGAACCCGAGTGGACCGGCACCATCCAGGTGCGGGACATCGAGCACCGGCACGGGCCCATGAGCCTCGCCCTGGCCTGGTCGCCCTATATCCTCGTGGGCGCCTTCCTCGTCGTCACGCGCCTGCGTTCGCTGCCGCTGAGCGCGTGGCTCCAGGCGCAGACGGTCGCCATCACCGATATCTTCGGCACGGGCATCTCGGCCAGCCTGCAGCCGCTCTACCTGCCGGGCACGATCTTCATCCTCGTCGCGGGCCTCACGTTCTTCCTGCACCGGATGGAGCTCTCGGCGTTCCGCCACGCGGTGTCGATCTCGTCGCGTGTCATCGTGAGCGCGTCGGCCGCACTCGTCTTCACCGTGCCGATGGTGCAGGTGTTCATCAACTCCGGCGGTGGCGCGGCCGGGTACGAGCGCATGCCCATCGTGCTCGCCGAGAGCATCGCCACCGTGGCGGGCTCGGCCTGGCCGTTCTTCTCGCCGCTCATCGGCGGCCTCGGCGCCTTCGTCGCCGGCAGCAACACGGTCAGCAACATGATGTTCGCCCTCTTCCAGTTCGGCGTGGCGGAGCGCATCCACGTCGACCCTACCTGGATCGTCGCCATACAGGCGGTGGGCGGCGCGGCCGGCAACATCATCTGCGTGCACAACGTCGTCGCCGCCGCCGCCGTGGTGGGGCTGACCGGACGCGAAGGTGTCGTCATCCGCAAGACCCTCTTCCCCTTCGCCTACTACACGCTGATGGCGGGCTCCCTCGGCTACGCCATCGTGTGGTACCCGCAGATGGGCCTGCTGAACCTCGGCTCGCTGATCGTGCTTCTCATCGCGCTGGCCGCCATCACCATCGTGACGGGCCAGCTCAAGCGTGCGCCCGCCGCGCCCGCCCCCGCCGCGGCGAAATAGGCCCCGCGCGACAGGGCACGCGCCTACCCAACCTCGGCATCACCGGTCCGCGCCCCCGCGCGTGGGCCGGTGATATCCCTCGCGATCCCCCGCCACCGCTGGAACCCGCTTTGCAGTCGCTCCTGGCAGGAGGTGTCGCGGAATGAAGTGGCCCGCAGCAAAGTTCAGGGATCAGGTAGTCGTCGTCACGGGCGCGTCGGCCGGACTCGGCCGGGCGATCGCGGTGGCATTTGGCAGCCAGGGCGCCCGCGTGGCACTCATCGCACGCCCGAGCGATCGGCTCGACGACGCCGCGGCCGCCGTCCGTGAGGCGGGTGGCGAGGCCCTCGCCGTGCCGGTCGACGTCGCGGATGGCGAGGCCGTGGAACACGCGGCCGGGCGCATCGAAGCCGAGCTCGGCCTGATCGACGTCTGGGTCAACAACGCCATGGTGTCGGTGTTCGCGCCCGTGCATCGCACGACGCCTGACGAGTTCCGCCGGGTCACCGAGGTCACGTACCTCGGCGTCGTCAATGGCACGCTCGCGGCCCTGCACCGGATGCGCGCCCGCGACAAGGGCACCATCGTGCAGGTGGGCTCCGCCCTGGCCTACCAGGGCATCCCGCTGCAGGCGGCCTACTGCGGCGCCAAACACGCCATCCAGGGCTTCTGCGAGTCACTGCGCGCCGAGCTGGCGCACGACGGCAGCCGCGTCCACGTGACGATGGTCCAGATGCCGGCGCTCAACACCCCGCAGTTCGACTGGAGCCGCAGCCGCATGCCCTTCAAGGCGCGGCCGGTGCCGCCGGTCTATGCCCCCGAGGTCGGCGCCCGCGCGGTCGTGTTCGCGGCCGGCGCGCGGCGGCGCGAGGTCTGGGTGGGATGGCCGACGCTGCGCGCGATCGCGGGCGCCAGGTTCGCGCCGGCCATTGCCGAGGCCTACCTCGCCCGCAACGGGTACGACTCCCAGCAGACCGACCAGCCGGAAGATCCGTCCCGCCCCGACAACCTGTACGCCCCCGTCTCGGGGCCGTACGGCATGCACGGGCGGTTCTCGGACGAGGCCACGCACCGCTCGCCGCAACAGGCCCTCTCGCGTCATCGCGGATGGCTGGTCACCGCGGGCGTCGCGCTGGCGACGGCTGCCGCCGTCGTGTCGCTCTGGCCGGAGCGGGTCACCGGGCCGAAGCGACGCCGGCCCATGACCACCCGGCGGCACGCGGCCTGACGGCCGGGCGGGTTACCCTAGAGGGGAAATCCGCGGGGCCGGCATGCTGTCCATCACGTCCACGATAGTCATCGGCGAGCACGAGCTCGAGGAACGCTTCGTCAGGGGCTCCGGCCCGGGCGGCCAGAACGTCAACAAGGTCGCCTCCGCGGTCGAGTTGCGCTTCGACGTGCCACGCTCGTCGCTGCCGCCGGACGTCCAGGCCCGCCTGCTGGCAAGGGCCGGGAGCCGGGCCACGGCCGACGGGGTGATCATCATCGACAGCCGGGAGCACCGCACGCAGGGCGAGAACCGCGAGGCGGCGCGGGCGCGGCTGGCCGCCCTCGTGCGCGCGGCCGCGCGGCGCCCGAAGACGCGGCGCGCGACGCGGCCGAGCCGGGCGTCGAAGGAGCGGCGGCTCGAGTCGAAAAAGAAGCGGAGCGAGGTGAAGGCGCGGCGCGGACGCGCCGGCGAGGAATGAGCCCCGGGCGCCGGCCAGGCCGGCACCCGGGCGCCCCGATCAGTGACCGGGCTTGAACGCGTCGTAGCTGATCTGCTTCAGGTAGGCGGTGCGATCCGCCAGCGGCCGCTCGCCGGCCGGGAACCCGGCCACCTTGAGGATGTAGGCGATGATCGCCGCCTTGTCCTCGCGGCTCACCTTGTCGGGCCCGTCGGGTGGCATCGTCGTGCGGATGCGCTCGAACAGATCGCCCACCGTCAGCCCGTTCCAGTTGTTCGCGAAGGGCCCGCCCGTCAGCGCCGGCGCGAAGCCGTCGCCCATCAGGTTGCCCGCGTGGCAGCTCGCGCAGTTCTCGGCGTAGACATCGGCGCCGTGCGTCGCCTGCGCCTCCGTGTAGACGCCGTCCCAGGTCGAGGTCGTCGCGCCCTGCGCGCGCCCCACCGCCACCGACAGCACCGCCAGGAACCCGGCGGTGGCCAACACCATTGCAACGTTCGACTTCATAGAACCTCGGAAGATGCCAAGGGCCCGCACCAGGCGGGCCCTTGGCGGTCAAACACGTCCAGTCGGCGAGCCGCCGGCTAGTTCTGGCCGTTGCCGCTGCCGACCATGTCCGACGGCAGGCGGAAGGCGATGTACTCGCCGGAGTAGTTGCCGCCGCTCACCGCGACGACGATGTACTGGCGGCCGTCGACCTGGTAGGTCATCGGCGAGCCGCTCTGCTGCGCCGGCATGTAGACGGCGCCAACCTGCTTGCCGGTCTTCTTGTCGTACGCCCGCAGCATCGCGCCGCGCGGGTGCTCATCGGTGGTGGTGACCTGCGGGTCGCCCATGATCACCAGCGTCTTCGTGATCACGAGGCCCACCGGGCCGCCCTGGCCCGTCTTCGGGATGTCCTTGCCCTTGAGGTCCGGGTGGTTGCGGATGTTGTCGGGCGTGTCCCCGTGCGCGACCTTCCAGAGCAGGTCGCCCTTGTTCACGTCGATGGCCGCCAGGATGCCGTACGGCGGCTTCATGATCGGCAGGCCGTCCACCGACAGCGGCACGTAGCCGGGCCCGTCGTTCTGCGGCGCGGGGGCCGCCTGCTGCCGCGGCGCCGGCCGGCGCTCCTCGCGCTCCTCCGGGTCCGAGTCAGCCGACGTGCCGGTGCCCGCCGCCTGCATCACGCGGAACGGACGGCCCTTGGTGCCCGCCACGTAGCGGATGTCGGAGAAGCCGGCCGGCGGCTCGACGAGCGAGCCGGTCGTCAGCATGTTCTCCGACGCGGGCAGGTAGGCGATGTTGGTCTCGGGGTCGAAGCCGGCGCCGGGCCAGTTCGTGCCGCCGTTGGTGTTGCCGAGGTTCAGCGACCCGATGAGGCCGTTGACGTCCCCGAGGATGTAGGGCACGTAGGGGGAGTTTTCCCACTTGTACCGCTTCATGATCTCGAGGGCCTTCTGCCGCATCTCCGGCGTGAAGTCGATCAGGTCGTCCGGCACGCTCATGAACGTGCGGGCATACGGCACCGGCTTCGTCGGGAACGGCTGCGTCTTCGCGTACCACTCGCCGGGCACGTCGCCCTGCGGCACCGGCTTCTCCTCGATCGGCCACACCGGCTCGCCGGTGATGCGATCGAAGACGTAGAGCCAGCCCTGCTTGCTCGGCACGGCCACGGCCTTGATCGGCTTGCCGTCGACGGTGATGTCCATCAGCAGCGGCGCCGACGACATGTCGTGGTCCCACACGGCGTGGTGCACGAACTGGAAGTGCCACTTGCGCTCACCGGTCTTCAGGTCGACCGCGACGAGGCTCTCGCCGAACAGGTTGTCGCCCGGACGGTGGCCGCCGTAGAAGTCCGACGCCGGCGACTCGACCGGCAGGTAGACGATGCCCGCCTCGGGGTCGACCGTCATCTGGGTCCAGACGCCCGTGTTGCCGTTCTCCTTCCAGGAGTCGTTCAGCCACGTGTCGTTGCCGAACTCGCCCGGGCGCGGGATGGTGTTGAACTGCCAGATCTTGCGGCCGGTCCGCACGTCGAACGCCCGCACGAGGCCCTTGGCGTTGTTGTGCGTCTCGATCGTCATGCCCTCGCTCATCGCGGAGCCGACGATGACCACGTCGTTGACGACGAGGGGCGTCGAGTGGAGGCCGATGTCGCCGGTGGTCTTGTCGACCGGCGTGTTCTCGCCGTAGACGACGCCGTCCTTCAGGTCGAGCATGCCATCCTGCCCGAAGCTCTTGAGCATCTGGCCGGTCTTCGCGTCGATCTCGACGAGGTGGTAGCCCTGCGTCACGTAGATGATGCGCTCGTCCCCACGGCCGTCGGTCCAGTAGGACAGGCCGCGGCCCGAGAGCTGGCGGGGCGCTTCAGCGGCGCGGCGGCCTTCGCGGACCGTGTTCTGGATCCACTGGAGCTCACCCGTCTTCGCGTCGAGCGCCACGACCGCGCGGCGGTTGCCGGCCGTCGCATAGATCCGCCCGCCCACCATGAGCGGCGTGCCCTCGAGCTTGTACTCGGGGAACGTGCCCATGTTGTCGGTCTTGAAGCGCCAGGCCACCTCGAGCTCGTCGAAGTTCTCGGCGTTGATCTGGTCCAGGGGGGAATACCGGGCGCCGTCGAGGCTACCGGTATACATCGGCCATTCGCCGTTGGCGGTCCCCACGGCCAGGGGGTTTTGAGCGGGGGTCTGCCCGGACACACCGGACACCAACCACCCGACAGCGACGGCGAGCGCGGCAAACGCCGTCAACGATCGAGCTGGTACACGCGACATCTTTCTCTCCCGATTCTCAGGCGAGCCTGATGAGATTTCCGCGCAGTATACATCCGATGGGCGCGTCCCACCGGTCAGAAAGCGTGCCAGGGCGTGGACGCACTCCCGCGCGACGAAGACGGAGGGGAAGGGGAAGGCGGCCGGCCACCGCCGGGGCGACTCCGGCCCGAAAAACAACCAAAACGGCCTTACTTCGTGGCCTTGAACGTGATGGACTTCAGCGCGCCGGCCTCGTGCGCCAGCGCCATCTGCCCGGGCGGCACCTTGTTGTAGCTCAGGACGTAGGCCAGGATGTCGGCCCGCTGCGCGTCCGTCACCGACGCTTCCATGCCGGGCGGCATCATCTGCACCTTCTCGAACAGCTCGGCCATGGTCTTGCCGTCCCAGGCCTTCATGAACCCGTCGCCGGTCAGCGACGGGGCAATCCCGTCACCGCCCCCGGACATGTCCTCCAGGTGGCAGGTCGAGCAGTTGTCCACGTAGGCGGTCTTGCCCTTCGTCGCCTGCTCGGCGGTGTACACGCCGTCCCAGATGGACTTCGACTGCGCGGCGAGACCAAGCGTCGTCGCCCCGACGACCGCACACCCGACGGCGGCGGCCAGCATCATCTGCACCTTCACCTTCATGAGGACCTCGCGGAAGGGCGCCACCGCCCCACGCGGCTCGGCCCTTCCCTGAAACTGTAGCACGGAGGTCGGCCGCCTCCGAACGCTGGGTCGGGAACCGGGCGCCGCGCCGCGTCAACGGCCGGGGTAGCCGGGATCGGCCTTGATCTCCCGAATCTGCAGGATATGCCGCTGCGCGTGTGTCGAGATCATCAACTGCCACTGGTAGGCGTCCATCGTGCCGCCGAACTGGCGGCCGCGCAGATCCTCCGTCGTGTCACGCACGAAGGCCCGCATCGTCCCGCGCAGCGTCTTGAACGCATCGAACGCCGCCTGCGCCGAGGGGAACCGCCCGTCAGGCACCCGCGCGTCTCCGGTCGTCGCGCGCTCCGTCCGGTCGATGCCGTACCAGAGGATGGCCGCGTCGGTCGTCTCGGCGGCATAGCCCGTCGCGGGCTTCGCCAGGGCGGCACGGAGCTGGTCCCAGTACTGCGGCTCGGCAATCGCCAGGTGTTCGACGACGTCCTTGATGCTCCACGTGCCAGGGCGCATCCGGAAGGCGAGTTGCGCCGACGTGAGGCCGGCAATCTCGTCGGCCAGCCACGCTTCGGTCATGTCGAGGTGCGCGAGCAGGCGCTGCCGCTCGGCATCGGTCAGGCTGCCCGCCCGCAGCGGGGCGGCGCCAATCAGGAGGCTGACAACGGTGAGCCACGTCAGGACACGCTGGGTCATCGCGTGACGATCGGCTTGCCGCGTCCGCGCGTCAACGGGTTGGTGTCGAGTGACGGACGGGCCGGGTCCTGCGGCGGCCGGCGAGGGACCAACGGCGGAGAGGCGCGGCCCCCCGGGCCGTGGAAGCGTCGTCTACACGACCAACGCGCAGGCCGTGCGGCCCCACCGGATCGCGCGCCAGACCGCCCGCAGTGACGTCAAGCGGACACCGGCGTCACGCCTGCAGAAAACGACGACGACCGACGCCGAGAATGCTTGACGGCGCGTGACCGCGGCGCTACCTTCAATCAAGGCAGTCCCCGCCGCAATCGCCTCAAACCGCGTCCGTCCCCGGAGGGTAGCAGCATGGCCTCCGCGTATGTGTTTTCTCCCGATCCGGTCGCGCGCATTCGTTCGGAATTCAGCGAGATGCCCGGCATGCGGCTCACGGTGCCGCAGGCGGCGCGTCTCTTCGGCTTGACGACCGTCGACTGCCGGCGCGCCCTGGCCGTTCTCGTGCGGCGCCGCTTCCTGGTCCGTGACGCCAGCGGACAGTTCCATCGTCCCGGCCTGGTCGCTGCCAGCCCCGAGGGACTGCCCCTGCCCCGCCCCGACCGGCAGCGTCTCGCCTCCGCGCGCCTTCGTTCGCACACCGATCGGCGGGCGCGGGCCTGAGTCCCGCGCCCCCGTCCTCCTTCACCCGCCCGTCACGCGCCTTCCCGAGCACCCGCCTGTCGCCTGATCACGCGCGTCCGTGTGCCCCACCTCCCGTGTGCACACGGCCGGCCGCATGCGAGCCGACGGCGGGGTAAGCGACGGATCCGCAGACACCGAACACACTGAACACACCGAACACACTGAGCACACTGAGCACACTGAACACACTGAACACACTGAAGACGACGGGGATCATGCACAGGGCAAGAGCGGATGGGGGCTCCAGGGATTCCACGGACGATTGGGATTCAGCGTCCGCACGTGAGGGCGGCGGTCGCGTCGCGAAGCGGCGCGAGGAGGAGGCGTGTCGGACGAAGGAGCACCCGGTTTGCCGAGGGACCGCCGTGCCTCCGTGATGCTCCGTGCCTCCGTGCTGCCGGCAACGCCGGCAGACACAGCCCACCTGGTCTTTGTGTCCTTGTGTCTCTGTGGCGCGTCCGGCCCGGCCCGGCGTCTCAGATCAGGCGGGCGCGAATCTCGGGGGGCGGAAGGGCGCAGGTGTCGACGCGGCCGGCGAGGCGGTAGCGGATGGCGGCCACGATGCCGTAGACGGCGTCGCGCACGGGTCGCGGGACGGCCAGCCCGGCGGCGGCGAGATTCCAGGGAAACGTCAGCTTCCGCGCAATCCGCAGGGAGGCCGTCGAGCGCGTGTAGACGCGACCGTCCTCGATGAGCACGATGCTGCGGGCGCTTTCCCGGGCGACGCCGTAGCGGGCCAGCAGGGCCTCGGCGCGAGGGGTCTGCGACGCGCCGAACCGGAAGTAGCCTGCGGGATCGCGGCGCGCAATGAACCGCACCGAGCCTTCGCAGAAGGCACAGGTGCCGTCGAAGAGCACCACGGCCGAGCCGGGCGGAACGTCAGCAGCCTCGGTCGTCACGTGATCTATTCTAGCGGGGTTCCAATGGCTCCGGTCCTCACGCCCCGCCGGCGGTTCCTCGGGCGGATGAGCGCGGCCGCCGCCGGCCTCTGGGCTGGCCGCCTGCCCGTACGGCTTCACGCCACCCAGGCGCCCGGGGGACCACAGGTCTTCAAGGCCGACGTCGAGCTCGTCACGACACCCGTGACCGTCACGGACGCCGAGGGCCGCCTCATCGCGACGCTCGAGCGCGACGACTTCTCCATCACCGAGGACGGCCTGCCCCAGCCCATCACGCACTTCTCGCGGGAACGCGTGCCCGTGAGCCTCTGCCTGGTGCTCGACGTCAGCGACAGCATGTTCGGCCAGCGCATCGTCGACGCACGCGCGGCGCTGATGCAGTTCCTGGATCACCTGCTGGCGCCCGAGGACGAGACCGCGCTCGTGCTCTTCAACCACCGGCCACTCGTCGCCGCGCCGTGGACGACGGATCGGTCGCGGCTGCGCGCGCGCCTGGACGACATCACGCCGTCCGGCGGGACGGCCATCTATGACGCGGTCAAGGCGGCGCTCCCCCTCTTCGACGACCGGCGTCATCCACGCGCGGCCGTCGTGCTCGTCTCCGACGGCGCCGACACCGCCAGCGACACGACCGTCGTCGAGATGCGGGCGGAGCTGCTGCGCAGCGACGCCTTCGTCTATGCCATCGCCATCGACGCCCCCGACGCCCGGCCGAGCGCTCGCGTGAACCCGTGGGCCCTCAGGGAGATGACGGCCCAGAGCGGCGGCGTCACCGAGGTGATCACCAATGCCGGCGACCTGGGACCGGCCTCGACGCGGATCGCCGACGAGCTGAACCACCAGTACATGATCGGCTTCACGCGCACGCGGAAGCCCGACGGCGAGTACCACACGCTCCGTGTATCGGTCCACGGCGGCGACTACAAGGTGCGATCCCGCCGCGGGTACGTCGCGAAACGCCGGGCGAGCGAGTGATCCACACCGGCGCGGGCGGGTGCTCCCGGCCGCCTCGGGTACACTAGCGATCCGCCCGGGGGCACGCTCCGTGCCCCCCGGGCGTGCCCTTCACGCTGGAGCCCCCGTCGTGCCGCACCTCTTCGACTCCCTCAGCCTCCGTGGTGTCACCCTGCGCAACCGAATCGGCGTCTCGCCGATGTGCCAGTACAGCTGCGAGGACGGTTTCGCCACCGACTGGCACCTGGTGCACCTCGGATCGCGCGCGGTCGGCGGCGCGGCGCTCGTCTGCGCCGAAGCCACCGGTGTCGAGGCACGCGGTCGTATCAGTCCCCACGACCTGGGGATCTGGACCGACCAGCACGCGGAGCGGCTCGCGCCGGTCGCGCGCTTCATCCAGCAGCACGGGGCCGTGCCGGGCATCCAGCTGGCACACGCCGGGCGCAAGGCCGCGACGCGGCGCCCCTGGGAGGGCGGCACCCCCCTCGCGGCGAGCGAGGGCGCCTGGCCGGTGATCGGCGCCAGCCCCCTGCCGTTCGCCGACGGCTACCAGACGCCCGAGGCCCTGGACGAGGCCGGCATCGCCAGCCTGATCGCCGCGTTCCGCGATGCGACGCGCCGGGCGCGCGACGCCGGGTTCCAGTGGGTCGAGATCCACGCCGCCCACGGGTATCTGCTCCACAGCTTCTACTCGCCGCTGTCGAATCACCGCACGGATCGCTACGGCGGCTCGTTCGACGGCCGGATCCGGCTGACGCTCGACGTGCTCGCGGCGGTGCGGGCGGAGTGGCCGGACGACCTCCCGGTCTCCGTCCGCCTCTCGTGCACCGACTGGGTGGCGGACGGATGGACCCCGGAGGACTCGGTGGCGCTGGCGGCACGCCTCGCGGCCGAGGGCGCCGACATCATCGACTGCAGCTCCGGCGGGAACGTGGCCGGCGTCAGGATTCCCGTGGGCCCGGGATACCAGGTGCCGTTCGCCTCGGTGATCCGTGAAGGGGGCGGCGTCCCCGTCGCGGCCGTCGGGATGATCACCGCCGCAGCCCAGGCCGACCAGATCGTGCGGACGGGCGAGGCCGACATGGTGCTGCTCGCGCGGGAGCTGCTGCGCGATCCCTACTGGCCGCTGCATGCCGCACGGGCCCTCGGCCACCCCGCGCCAGTGCCCCCGCAGTACCTGCGGGCTTTCTGACTCCACGGAACACACGGAATACACGGAGCAACGGAATACACGGAATACAGGAGCACACGGAAGGCAAGGCACACACGGAGCACACGGGGCACATGCGGCTTGCGTCCCGGGCCGGGCGCGGGGCTCGTCCTGATCGGCCCGGGTGGCCGTACCTCGCCGGCTGGCCGAGCCGTTGAATCGAGCCCGGCGTTGGTCCCCCTTCCGCTCCCGTATGCTCCGTGCGCTCCGTGTCTCCCGTGTGCTCCGTGTCTCCGTGACTCCGTGTCTCCGTGTCTCCGTGTTCCCGTGTTCCCGTGTTCCGGAGTACCGGCACCGCGTGCCGCCCCTGCCTGCCTGATACGGGTTTCTCGAAGGACTCGCCGCCGCGCCTCGAGGTACGCCCGTTGCACTCCATGAGGCGATCGGAGGCGACCCATGCGCGAGACCTGGTCGCCGGACTGCAGCACCCGCCCACTCACCGAGCTCGTCTGGGATGAAGGGCATGCCGGCACGGTCCTGACGGACGAGGCCGCGCCCATCCGGGTTGCGGGCTCCACGGGCTGGTCGCCCACCGCGCTGATCGCCGCCGGCGTGGACGCCGCGTTGATGGTGAGCGTGCTCGAGACCGCCGCGCTGGCCGACCTGCGTGTCCTGGGGTACGTCTCCGCGACCGAGCTGGCGACCGCCGGGCAGGACGAGCCGTGCCTGGTGCTCATGCCCACGATCCTCGTCCCGGCCTGGGAGGACGTGGTGCGCGCGCACGCCGTCATCGCCGACGCGTTCGCGGCCACTCCGGCGGTGCGGGTGGCCTGGCCGCGAGTGCGTCTCCAGGCCAGCGTCGAGGCGCTCGCCGGCCGCCCGGCCGCGCCGGAGGCGTGACGGCATGGTCCCCGCCGCCGCGGCCCTCGCGGGGTACTATGCTCTGCCGAGCGTGCGGGCGCGCCTCGCCGAGTACCTCGACCCGATGGGCGCCGGCCATCCGACGGCGCACGACATCGCCCTGCTCGAGGCCGGCACCGGCCCGTTCCCCACGTGGGACACGGCCGAACGCCTGCCCCCCGCGCGGCTTGGCGAGGCCCTGTCGCGTGGCGCCGACGTCGCCCGTTCGCTGGCCGACGCGGCCGCCCTCCTGATCCACATCGATCTCGACTACCTGAATCCGCTCGCGCCGGCCGAGCCGTTCCTCGCGCCGGAACCGGTCTTCGAGCGGCTCGAGCCGGTCTATCAGGCGACCCGCGAGGTGCTGCACGGCGCGGGGGCTGCACCCGCTCGTGCTCATGACCGGCCGCGGGTATCACTTTGCCGCCGCCGTGCCACTCGGCCACGCCATCGTCGACGCGCTGGCCGCGCTTGCACCCGGCGTCCCGGCCTGGCTCGCGTCGGTCGATGGGCGCCGGGCGCCGTTCCGCCGGCCGCCGATCGACGAGCGCCAGGCTCGCGCGGCCACCGCGCTGGGCATGGTGCTCGAGCACGTGGCACACGGGATCCTGGCGGGCAGCGCGCGACAGGCGTCGCTGCCCGTCGTGCTCAACGGCACGGTTGTCGGCGTCTCGGGACCGGCAGGCCGCGCCTGCGCGTCGGTCGACCTCTCGTTCGCGGGCGATCCCCTGGATGTAAGGCACGTCCGCATGGCCTTCGGCGGGTACCACCTCCACCAGATCCGGCCAGACATCTTCGGCAGCGCCGCCGCGAGCCGGCCGGCGCTCGTCGCGTTGCCACGGACCGGCGACGAGTGGCGGGCCCTCGTACGGAGCGGCCGGGGCGTCGATGTCGGGGCGGCGCTCGCCGGCGCCAGTGACGTGCGCATGCCGGATGGCCTCACCGGGCTCGCCGGGCTCCTGGCCGACTACCAGGCGTCGCCGCTGGCGGTGCACCACGCCCGCTTCTACGCCGAGACGCCGGAGCCACCGTCCCGCTGGCCCGAGACGTACGACGTGGTCAGCCTCGGCGGGCTGCCGCCCTGCGTGCGCGCCGCCCTGCGTACGCCCAACGACCTGCTCCTGCAGCCCGCGCACGTGCAGCACCTGACACGCACGCTCCTCGCCGAGGGCTGGCATCCGCGCCACGTCGCGGGACTCGTCTGGTCGCGCTACGCCCGCGACCACGGCTGGGGCGACCGCTGGCGGCGGCACATGGACGCGGCGACGCGGGCCGACTTCGACGTGCGGGTGTTCTCCGGCCTGCTCGCTGCGGGCCTCGACCGCGGGCTCGACCTGAACTGCGTGTCGGCGCAGGAGAAGGGGCTCTGCACCCACGAGGCCTGCGGCCGCGATCTGCGCGTGTACCGCGACCGGTTGCGCGCACGGTACCCCTCATGAGCTGGGACATCGGCATCGCGACGGGTGGGTGCGTGGAGCGTCCGATCCTCGACGTGCTGGATGCCCTCGCGGACGCGCGCGTGCCCCAGGTCGAGATCGGGACGCCCCCGCGTCACTTCGCGCCGTGGGAGGCGATGCAGACGCTGGCGGTGCGCGACCACCTCCAGCGCGGCGGCATGCGCGCGGTGTCGATCCACGCGCCGTTCGGCGGGCTGCTGGACTTGTCGGACCCGAACCCGCACCACCGTCGCGGGGCCCTCACCGCGATCCTGACCGCTGCCGCCGCGCTCGACGTCATCGGGGGGCGTTACGTCGTGGTGCACCCGAGCGACACGCCACGGCACGGCCACGACGTCGGGCGACGGCTGGCGGATTGCCGTGGCACCCTCGAGGAGCTGGCCGCGGCGCTGACCTCGCGCGGGTTGGTGCTCGCACTCGAGACGCCATTGCCGCACCTGATCGGCGGGCACCCGGACGAGTTCGCGTGGCTGCTGGAGACGATGCCCCCGGAGGTCGCGGTCTGCCTCGACACCGGCCACACCGCCCTCGGTGGGCATTGGCTCGCGTGCCTGCGCATCGCCGGCCGGCGGCTCGCCCACGTGCACGCCACCGACAACCACGGGCGCTTCGACGACCACCTGCCACCCGGTGATGGCGCCCTCGACTGGCCCACGATCACCGGGAGCCTGCGCGAGGCGGGTTACCAGGGCGCGATCATCCTCGAGCTCGCCTGCACCAGCGGCCCCCTCGCGGACTACTTCAAGCGCGCGTACGAACAGGCGCAACGGATTTTCGCCGGCTAGCGCCCTCCGTGCCCGTCGTGCCCTTCGTGCCCTTCGTGCCCTTCGTGACCTTCGTACCCTTCGTGCCCTTCGATCCAATCCCTATGGCAACGCCACCCGCACACCCACGCGAACCGTCCGCGGCCAGCCGATCGACCGGAGGGGCGTGCGAGCGACGTCGTAGTCCTCGTCGAACAGGTTCTCGACGGAGACGAAGGCCTGGAGCGCCTCGCCGAGATTGCGACTGGCCATCGCGTCCACGACCGCGTATCCGCCCAACGTGAACTCGTTCTGGTCGTCGTCGAACTGGTCGCCGGTGCCACGCACCTGGACCGCGACCGTGGCGAAGCGCGGGTCCGTCCACGTCAGCCCGCCGCCAACCTGCACTCGCGGCACCTGCGGCACGCGGTTGCCCTCGATCTCCGGCGACGCGACCGAGCCGCGGAAGTGGCTGGACGTCAGCACCAGCAGCCCGTTGACGCGCAGCGTGTCGGTGAGGCGCATCTCGGTCTCGAACTCCACGCCCGACGCCCGGATCTCGTCGGAGTTGCGTCGTTCGCGGGTGATGAGCGAGGGCGTGACCGACAGCGTGATGTTGGCAATCGCCCCGTCGAGCTGGTTCCAGAACCCGGTCACGCGCGCCGACCCGCGGGCACCGGTCCAGATCGCGCCGCCCTCGACGCCGTTCAGCGTCTCGGCCTCGAGCAGCGGGTTCGGGTTGGTGATGATGTTGCCGACCCGGAACCCGCGGTGCAGCTCGTTGAGCGTCGGTGTGCGGTGCGAGCGATACACCGCGCCCTGCAGCGCCACCGCGCCGGCGCGCCACGCGACGCTCGCACGCGGGCTCACGAAGGAGACGTCCTTCGTCGGCAGCGAGGGGTCCAGCGGTTCCGAGCGCCACACGTCGGCGCGGGTGCCGAACACCACGCTGAGCCGGTCACTCGGCGCGAGCGCGATACGGGCGAAGGCGCCACTCGACCGTTCGGTGCCGCCGAAGTCGTCCGGGCCGAGCCGCACGCCGGTCGGCAGCGAGCGGTACTGCGTCACGGTGGCCTCGGTCCGCCGGGTCTCGGCGCCGACGAGCAGCAGGTGCCGGCCGAGGGGGCGCGACCACTGGCCGCCCAGCGAGAAGAACTCGCTCGGGGTCCACTGCTCGGTGGTCAGCCGCTCGGAGGCGCGGTCGTCGGCGACGGCACTGAAGGTCTGGTAGTAGTCCTGGCTGCCACCGCTCAGGCGGGCTTCCCAGGCGCCACCGCCCACGAGGCCCCCGAGCTCACCACTCGCCTGCCGCCACGCGGTCGAGTTGACCTGCGCGGGCGTGCCGTTCTGCCGGTCCTCGTCGTAGGCGCTGACGCGAAACGCGGCACGCCAGGCGTCACCCGCGCCCCCGGCCGACAGGAAGCCCGTCCGGTAGTCGCTGCCAGCCGGCACGTCGATGGGCCCCGCCACCTCGGGCGCGATGGTCTGCACGCCGTCGGTCGCCAGCCACTCGCCCGACGCCGCGAGCTGCCAGCCGCGCACCGGACCGCCGCCGTAGGCGGACACGCGGCCCGTGCCATGGGAGCCGCCCTCCACCGTCGCGCGGGCGCGCGGGCGGGTCGCGTCGTACGTCAGCACCTGGATGACGCCGCCGAGCGCGTCCGCGCCGTAGAGGTCGCCAGCCGCGCCGCGGACGATCTCCACGCGGTCGATGGCGGCGGTCGGCACGCGGTTCCAGTACACCCAGCTGCCGAACGGGTCGTTGAGCGGGACGCCGTCGGCCAGCACCATCGTGCGGCTCGCGCCGGAACCCGACACGCCCCGCAGCGTCACCCCCTGGGTCGTCGGGTTGGCCACGCGCGACGAGGCGCGGCGAAACAGGCTGAAGCCCGGCGTCGCGCGCAGGACGTCGTCCAGGGCGCCGGCCGGCGTGTTCGCCAGTTCCGCCGACGTGACGATGGTCGTCGCCGTGGCGCCGGGCAGCCGTTCGGTGCCGCGGCTCGGCGTCACGACGAGCGAGTCGGCAAACGGCGCAGGGCGCAACACGACATACAGCGTCGTGCCGTCGGCCGACGCGAGGCTGCGGTCGGCCTCCGCGAACCCGGGCGCCTCGACGTGCACGGTGTCGGTGCCCGGCTGGATCTCGAAGAACCCATCGTCGCCCGAGGTGAGGACCTGATCGGCCCCGCTGCCGCGCAGGACCACGGTGGCGCCGGGAACGGCCGCGCCGGAGACGTCGAGCACACGGCCGCGCGCGGGGGCGGCGGCGGGCTGGACGGCCGGAGCGGCCAGGAGGAACAAGGACAAGACGGTCGCGAACATGCGACCGATTGTGGTCCGCCGGCCCGGCCGAGGACAAGTGCCGGGGCGGTAGAATGCGTCATGGCGGAGCCGTCGTCCGAATCGTCTGACCTCTACCTGCTCGAAGGGCCGCACTCGCGTACGGCGGAGCTGCTCCTCCTTTTCCGGGCCGTCCGTGACTTCCTGCGCGGCTTCCGGACCCTCCACTTCGTCGGCCCCTGCGTGACGGTGTTCGGCTCCGCGCGCTTCAAGCCCGACCACCCGGAGTACGCGCGAGGCCAGGAGGTTGGCGCCGCGCTGGCGCGGCTCGGCTTCACGGTGATGACCGGCGGGGGCCCCGGGGTGATGGAGGCGGCGAACCGCGGCGCCTTCGAGGCGGGCGGGCGCTCGGTGGGCTGCAACATCACGCTGCCGCACGAGCAGTACCCGAACAAGTACCTGCACTGCTGGGTGACCTGCCACTACTTCTTCGTGCGCAAGGTCCTGCTGTTCAAGTACTCCTACGCGTTCGTGGTCCTGCCCGGCGGCCTCGGCACGCTCGACGAGCTGTGCGAGGCGTTGACGCTGATCCAGACGGGGAAGATCAAGCAGTTCCCGGTCGTGCTCATGGGCACGGACTACTGGCGGCCCTTCACGGACCTGCTGGGCGAGATGGTCGCGGCCGGCACGGTCTCACCCGGCGACCTCGACTTGATGCTGGTGACCGACTCGATCCCGGACGCGCTCGCCCACATCGAGGAGCACGCCATCAATCGCTTCGGCCTCACCCGCCGGCCCCGGCCGAAGCCGTCCCGGCTGCTCGGCGAGCAGGCTTTGTCGGATTGAAGATCGAAGGATTGCTGATTGCAGATTGCTGATTGAAGAGCAGGCCACGAAGGGCTCGATGGACACGAAGCTCTCGAAGGTCACGCCCGACCGGCGGAACGGGCGGAAGAGGGTCTGACCCGTTTCCTGCGTGTCGCCAATCTTCAATCTTCAATCTTCAATCTGCGATCGAACAGCTCACCCCCGTTCCTCCCAACCCGCAATAGCCGTTCGGGTTCTTGTGGAGGTACTGCTGGTGGTAGGCCTCCGCGTAGTAGAACGGCGGCTCCTCGGCAATCTCGGTGGTGATCTCGCCGTACCCGCTCGCGGTGAGCCGCGCCTGGTAGCGATCTCGTGAGGCACGGACGGCCTCGAGCGTCGCGACGTCCGGCACGAAGATCGCCGAGCGGTACTGGGTGCCGACGTCGTTGCCCTGCCGCATCCCCTGCGTCGGGTCGTGGCCTTCCCAGAACACCCTGAGGAGCGCCTCGAGGCTGACCTGTGCCGGGTCGTACGTGACCCGCACGACTTCGGTGTGCCCGGTCAGGCCGCTGCACACCTCCTCGTAAGTCGGGTTTGGCGTGTGGCCCCCCGCGTAGCCCACGGCGGTCGACACCACGCCCGGCGTGCGCCAGAAGAGGCGCTCGGCTCCCCAGAAGCACCCCAACCCGACCACGAGGTGCGCCAGTCCGGTCTCGTCCGGCACGAGCGGTCCGCCGGTGACGGCGTGAGTCGCCGGGAGGGGCATGGGGGTGTCACGGCCCGGCAGCGCCTCGCGCGCGTCGGGCATCCGCTGTTTGTAGGCCTTGTAGAACATGGAGACAAGCATCCTGGAAGCGGCAGGGGCGGCGCAAGCGCGCCCGCGATCCCTTGGATACCGCCGGCCACCCGCGGTTTCGCGCTCAGCGGCCGACGGTCATCGCGGCGGCCGTGAGCCCGCACAGCACCGTGCCCCAGGCCATGTCGACGACGGTCATGCGCAGGGTGAAGCCGTTCAGCGTGGCGTAGTTGGTCAGGTCGTACACGCCGTAGCCGACGAGCCCGAACAGGGCGCCGAAGGTCGCGGCTTCCACCACCGTGCGGGCCCGGGGCAGGACGAACACGGCGAGCCCGATCACCACCAGGACGTACAGCAGTGCGGCCGGAGCCAGCCTGGGGTCGAAGTTCTCGCCGGCCTTCCGCGCCAGATCCCCGAGTTCCCGCTTGTAGAACCCGTTGGCGACGATGCCGATCCAGAGGAAGTCCACGAGGACGAACACGGGCAGGCCGATGCCGATGGGCTTGAGGAGATCCAGCATGCCCGAGTAAGACGCGCCGACGCCCGGCGAAGATCCAGCGCGCCGGGGAGGGCCGCTCAGCGCGCCCGGCCGGGTTCCCAGCCGGGCGCCGCCATCTCGAAGCCGGCGAATTCGAACCCGGGCGCCACGGTACATCCCACGAGCGTCCAGTCGCCCAGGCTCAGCGCCGATTGCCAGACGCCGGTCGGCACCACGATCTGCGGCCGCTCCCCGTCGGCGAGCGCCGTGCCGAGCACGCGGCGCTCCACCGCCTGCCCATCGGTCGACAGCCGCAGCTCGAGCGGCGCGCCCGCGTAGTGATGCCACATCTCCGCCGCATCCACACGGTGCCAGCGCGAACCGTTGCCGCCCTGCAGCAGGTAGTAGATGCCGGTCGAGTGCGCCCGGCCGCCGCGGGGCGCCGGGTCCCGCCACGTCTCGGCGTAGTGCCCGCCCTCCGGGTGCGGCTGGAGCCCGAGAAGGCGGATGAGGGTCTCGGCGTCAGGCTGCGACATCCCGGTAGTGTACAGGCCGGGCGGCCGGGGCCGTGCCGGATCGCGCAGCCACGTGCGCCCTCCGCCGCGCCGGGCGCAGACGGCCGGCACTTGTCGTAAGCTGGTCGGGATGCGCCTGGTGAAGCTGGCCACCGCAAGCCTGAGCCCGACGGTGGGCGCCGTGGAATCGAACGCCGCGCGCGTGACGGCGGTGGCGCGCGAGATGGCCGCGGCGGACGTCGCGCTCGGCGCGTTTCCCGAGCAGGTCATCGGCGGCTATCCCCCCGAGGATCTCGTGCAGTGGCGCACCTTCCTCGACGGGCAGCGCCGCGCCCTCGGCCGCGTCGCCGAGGACACCGCCGACCTCCCGATCGTGTTGGTGCTGGGCGTGGCGGTGGGCGTCGGCGGCCAGGTCTTCAACACCGCGGCCGTGATGCACCGGGGCCGGATTCTCGGCTTCGTCCCCAAGGAGAAGCTGCCGACCTACAGCGTCTTCTACGAGGCCCGCACCTTCACGCGCGGCGGGCCCGGGCTCATGCTCGACGCGGCTGGCGTGCCCCTCGGCGACTTCGTGTTCGAACTCGACTTCGGCACGCTCGCCGTCGAGGTCTGCGAGGACGCGTGGTCGCCGGACGGCCCGATGCGGCGGCGCTGCTACTCCGGGGCCGAGCTCGTCGTGAACGTCTCGGCCTCGCCCTACCGCATGGGCATCGATGCAACCCGCCGCGAGATGCTGGCCACGCGGGCGGCCGACAACCAGGCCACGCTGGTCTATGCCAATGCCGTCGGCGGCCAGGACGGGCTCGTCTACGACGGCGGCGGCTTCGTCTTCCAGAACGGGCGGCTCGCGCTCGACGCGCCGCGGTATCGCGAGGGGTGGTGGAGCGCGGTCGTGGACCTCGATCGCACCGAGCGGTTGCGCACGGAGAACACCACCTGGCGGACCGACTGCGAGACCTTCCGGCTCGCGCACGCGCGGGTCCCTGGCCTTGCGTCGCCGGGCGCCACCCCCGACGCCTCGCGCCTCGGTTATCCCCCACCGGCGGGCGGCAGCTTCTTCCTGCCGGCGCCCGATCAGCCGGTCCGCAACCCGCGCCAGCGGGCCCTCGACGACCTCTTCGAGACGCTGGCGCTCGGCATCCGCAGCTACTACGAGAAGACGGGCGCCTTCCGGCTGCTGGGCATCGCGCTCTCGGGCGGCCGCGATTCGATGCTCACGCTGCTCGTCGCGTGGCGGGCGGCCCAGCTCCTGTCGGGCGACCTCGATGGCACGACTGGACCGGCGGCCGGCACGCGCATCCAGGCGTTCTACATGCCGAGCCGGCACTCGCAGGCGGGCACCCGTTCCGCCGCCCACACGCTGGCCGACGAGCTGGGCGTGCCCCTGCGCACCATCGCCATCCAGGACGCATACGACCGCGAGGTCGAGGCGACGCGCGAGATGCTGGGCGGCGCCGAGCCCGACGAGCTGACCCGACAGAACATCCAGGCGCGGCTCCGTGGTCAGCGCATGTGGAACTGGGCCAACACCTCCGGCGCGCTCTTCCTCCAGACCGGGGACATGAGCGAGAAGGCGGTCGGCTACACGACCATGGGCGGCGACCTCGAAGGCGCGCTGTCGGTGATTGCGAACGTGCCGAAGACCGTCGTGATTGCGTTGCTCGAGCGCCTTCACGAGCGCTTCGGCTTCCGGGGCATTGCCGAGACGCTGGCGACCGATCCGGGTCCGGAGCTCGCCGACGCGCAGGTGGCTGAAGACGAGCTGATGCCGTTCCCCGTGCTGGATGCCTGCCTGCACCTCTATGCCGGCGAGAAGATGTCGCCGGCCGAGGTCGCCCGCGCGCTGGCGACGCTCTTTCCCGCGCTGCCCGGCGACGTGCTCGCCGGATACGCCACCCGGTTCGCGACGCTCTTCACGCGGTCCATCTACAAGTGGGTGCAGTCCCCCCTGTCACTGCACGTCGGCTCGCTCGACCTCGATCGCGAACGCGCCCTGCAGATGCCCGTCGTCCAGCGCGACGAGTGGCGAGACCTTTAGAAGGATCGCAGATCGAAGATTGCAGATTGAAGATCGATGGCCGATTGACGAAGGCAGACTGAAGGTTCGTCAACCGGCAATCTGCAACCGGCAATCTGCGATCTGCGATCTGCAATCTGCAATCTGCAATCTGCAATCTGCAGTCTGCAATTGGAGATCCCCTCAGCCCTGCCGCCCCAGCCTGTCCCGCCCCCCCCCGAGATCAACGCGCTCTGTGCAGCGTGTTCAGTGTCTTCGGCGTGTTCGGTGTGCCCCGGGGACTCCGTGTAATCCGTGTAATCCGTGGATGCCTCAATCCGCTAATCACCACTAACGGCATCGACCCAGAACTGCCGCGACCGCGGACCGATGACCGTGCCCGCCGGGCCGTCACAGAGATGCAGCAGCGCGACGAGGAAGGCGTGCGACTCGTTCGTGAGGCCGAGCGTGGCGAGCGAACGCAGGATCCGCGAGATGCGCAGGAAGTTGTGGTTGCCGGGCGTCACCCACTCGCGCAGCCGCGCCTCGAACCCCGGTCCGGGTTGCACCACGGTCGTCGCGCCCTCGCCGTCGCGGACGAACCCGTAGAACGCCAGCATCAGGTCGAACGACCGGAGCAGCCGCTGGCGGAGGGCCTCGTCCGCCTGGAAGGCCGCGACGTCCTGGTCGGCGAGCGTGGGCGCACCAGGGTTGGCGCCGCTCCGGCTCCGCAGCGGGAAGAGCCACTGGATGAAGTCGTGCCGCCACTCCAGCGTGTCGGTGTCGAACCCCCACACGGTCACGATGGTGCGGCCCGCGTCATCCGGGCCTTGCCCGCGATAGAAGTCGAGAATCCGCGTCACCACCAGCCTCACTGAACTCATGCTCCGCGCGGGGCGACCGCGGATCGCCGGGGGGGGGCAAGCGCCTACAATACACCCCACCGTGATCGAAGTCGCGACGTGGGACGATTCCCGGCTGGATGACTATCGCCTCCTGGCGGTCCCCGAGGCGCTGCGCACGGCAGGGCTCTTCGTCGCCGAGGGACGGCTCGTCGTCCGGCGGCTGCTGGCGTCGTCGCGGTTCGAGACCCGCTCGGTGCTGGTCACCCCCACGGCCGCCCGCCAGCTCGAGCCGGTGCTGGCCACCGTCGCGGCCCCGGTCCTGGTCGTGTCCCAGGCGGTGATGAACGGGGTGACCGGCTTCAACATCCACCGCGGCTGCCTCGCCATCGGCGTGCGCCGGCCGCTGCCCACGCTCGACTCGCTCACGCCCGGACGCCTCCGGCGCGTGCTGGCCCTCGAAGGCATCAGCAATCCCGACAACGTCGGCGGGCTCTTCCGGAGCGCCGCCGCCTTTGGCGTGGACGTGGTCGTGCTCGGCCCGCACTGCGGTGACCCGCTCTACCGGAAGGCGATCCGCACGTCGATGGGCGCGGCCCTGCTGGTGCCCTTCGTCGACGCCGGCCCGTGGCCCGATGGGCTCCAGGTGCTGCGGGCCGCGGGACTGGCCGTCCTGGCGCTCACTCCCGATCCAGCCGCCACGCCCATTGCCCAGCTGGCCCTCCCGCCGCGGGTGGCCCTGCTCGCCGGGGCAGAGGGCCCCGGCCTGTCGGCCGACGCCCTTGCCGCAGCCGATTACCGGGCTCGCATCCCGATGACAGCGCTCGTCGACTCGCTCAACGTGACCACGGCGGCGTCCATCGCGCTGCATGCCCTGTCGTCGGCGGGGCCACCGGACGGATAGACTGGAGGGATGGACGCTGCGCAGCAAATCATCGAGTTCCTCTTCGAACGCATGCAGATTGACGACGACTGGGCCGTGAAGCAGCCCGGCCGTTTCGAGTGGTGGGCGGGCCCGCTGGCCCAGCGCATCTGGGCCACACCTCCACGCGACGTGCAGGGCGTGACTGTCACGACCATCCACATCGAGACGGACCTCCTGCGCGAAGTGCCCTCCACCGCCGAGGTCTTCACCCGCCTGGCCGGGCTCAACCGGCTCTGCTCCCTGAGCGCGTACGTCGCCAACACGGACACGGGCAAGGTTCAGCTCCACGCGTCGGTTTCGGTCACCGAGGACAACTGGCCGCTCGCCCGGGCCCTTGCGCTGCATGCGATGGCGCTGCAGGTGGCGGACGCGCACATGGAAGCCGAGCCGTTGGCGGGGGTCTTCGGCGCCGCGGTGGATGCCACCGCGCACCCCGACACCGGGCGCCGGAAGGATCTCGACGAGATGCTCGGCGTGCTGTCGATCTACGAGGAACGGGGCGAAGGGGGATCGCCGTTCACCACGGAGGAGTTCGCCGGGCTGGTCCACCTCGAGCCACGGCCCTGGAAGACCGCCTCGAGCTCGCGCGCCGGCCTCGAGGCCGAGCTGGAGTTCCGGACCGGCTCGCCGGTGTCACGGCTCACGCTCGACGGCGCCTTCCGGCACCCGGCGCTCGGCGCCGGCCTGCTCATCCGGCTGGCGTTGCCGGTCGAGCCCGACCCGACCATCGTCCAGAAGCTGAACGCCGCGGAACGCGTGCTCCCGGACGGCCACCAGCTCGGCGGCTGGGCCGTGGACGAGGAGCAGGAGCTGGTCTGCTCCGTCTTCATCCCTGCCGCCGCCCACGTCCCGAACCTCATGCGCGCCCTCGTGTACCACATGTCCGCGCGGAACGACTGGGCGGCGGAGTTGCTCTTCCCTTCGGCGTAGAGCAACGGGAAATCTGAGATCGAAGAATCAATCTTCAATCTCAAATCTTCGATCTGAAATCCTGGCGACCGCCTCTCGCCACCCCGCGTAGAGACGCTCGCGCTCGGCGGGCTCCATGGTGGGCTGGAACTCCCGGTCGAGGGCCCAGTTCGCGCGCACGTCGTGGAGCCCGTCCCAGTACCCGACCGCCAGGCCCGCCAGATAGGCGGCGCCGAGCGCCGTCGTCTCGGCGACGATGGGGCGGCGGACGGGCACGTCGAGCAGGTCGGCCTGGAACTGCAGGAGCAGCGCGTTGACGGTGGCGCCGCCGTCCACCTTGAGGCTCGACAGCGCCAGCCCGGAGTCGGCCTGCATCACCTCCAGCACGTCGCGGGTCTGGTACGCCATGGCCTCGACCGCGGCGCGCGCGATGTGCGCGATGGACGAGTCACGCGTCAGGCCCAGGATCGCCCCGCGGGCATGCGGATCCCACCAGGGGGCGCCGAGGCCGACGAAGGCGGGCACGAGGTAGACCCCACCCGCGTCCGGGACCTCGCGCATCAGTCGCTCGACGTCCTCGGAACGCGGGAAGGCGCGCAACCCGTCGCGCAGCCACTGCACCGACGCGCCGGCCGCGAAGACCGAGCCCTCGAGCGCGTAGGTCGTGGCGCCCCGCACCGTCCAGGCCACGGTGCTGACGAGGCCGTGGGCGGACGGCACCGGGGTGTGCCCCGTGTTGAGCAGCATGAAGCAGCCGGTGCCGTAGGTGTTCTTCGCGGCGCCGGCGTCGAAACAGGCCTGCCCGAAGAGCGCCGCCTGCTGGTCCCCGGCGGCCCCGGCAATCGGGATCGCCGTGCCGAAGAGCGCCGGATCCGTGTGCCCGTAGATCTCGCTGCACGACCGGACCTCCGGGAGCATCGCCCGGGGCACGTCGAACAGGTCCAGCAGCTCTTCGTCCCAGGCGAGCCGGTGGATGTCGAAGAGCATCGTGCGGCTGGCGTTGCTCACGTCGGTGACGTGCACGCGGCCGCCGGAGAGGCGCCAGATGAGGAAGGACTCGACGGTGCCGAACAGCACCTCGCCGCGCGCGGCCCGCGCACGCAGGCCGTCCTCGGCGTCGAGCAGGTGCTTGATCTTGCTCGCCGAGAAGTAGGCGTCGATCACGAGCCCGGTCTTCGCATGGATGAGCGGCTCGTGTCCCGCGGCCTTGAGCCGGTCGCAGAACGGCGCGGTCACGCGGCTCTGCCAGACCACCGCGTTGGCGACCGGGCGCCCCGTCGCCCGCTCCCACAGGATGGTGGTCTCGCGCTGGTTGGCAATGCCGACCGCCGCAATCGCCGCGGCTCCGCCCTCCACCTGCGCCACCGCCGCCCGGGCCGTGGCAAGCTGCGACCCCCAGAGGGCCTCCGGGTCGTGCTCCACTTCGCCAGGCGCCGGGAAGATCTGCGGGAACTCCTCCTGCGCCGACGCCCTCACCCGCCCCGCCCGGTCGAACACCAGCGCCCGGCTCGACGTCGTGCCCTGATCAAGAGCTAGAATCATTGGAGATTGAAGATTGAAGATTTATTGCAGATTTCAGATTGAGGATTGAAGATTTATTGACGATTGGGCGATTGGGCGATTGAGCGATTGCCGTCGTCAGTCTGCGATCCCCAATCCCCCGATTCCCCAATCCTCCAATAAATCGCAAATCTCCAATCCACAATCTGCAATCAATCTGCAATCTTCAATCTTCGATCTGAAATGTTTACGTCCTTGTTGACGGCCATCCAGCAGTGGGCCGCGGGTCTGGGCGGCGTCGGGCTGTTCGTGGTGGCCGCGCTCGACTCGTCCTTCCTCTCGTTTCCCCAGGTCAACGACCTGCTCATCATCGTGCTCAGCACGAAGTATCCGGCGCGCATGCCCTACTACGCGGGCATGACGACGCTGGGATCGCTGGTGGGGTGCTTTGCGCTCTACCTGGTGGCGCGGCGCGGGGGCGAGGTGTTCCTGCGCAAGCGGTTCAAGGCCGGGCTGGTCGACCGGGGCGTGGCGCTCTACCAGCGGTTCGGCCTGCTGGCCGTCATCGTGCCCGCGCTGCTGCCGCCGCCGACGCCGTTCAAGCTGTTCGTCCTGCTGGCCGGGGCGGCGGGCGTGGCGCCCTGGCAGTTCCTCGTGGCCATCGGCATCGGCCGCGGCATCCGGTACTTCGGCGAGGGCTGGCTGGCCGTGCGGTTCGGCGATCAGGCGGTGGATCTCGTCAAGGAGCACGGCGTCGAGGCCGGCCTCGCGCTGGCGGGCCTCGCCCTGGTCCTCGGCCTCACTTACTACGTCGTCCAGCGGCGGAAAGCCGCGCCGGCAGGTCCGTGACGTCGAACGGCTCGTAGTCGAAGTACTCGTGCACGTAGTCGAACGACACCTTCCTGAACAGCAGCGCGCGGCCCGTACCCGTGAAGTGGGTTGCCTCGGGAAGCCAGACGCCGTTGACGCGCCGGCGGGTGACGACCACGCGGGCGCCCTTGTGCAGCCGCGCGATCAGCCCCCAGCCGAACGATGCGTCGCCGAGCGCCTCCCCCTCGAGCCGCATCAGCTCGTGCTCGTCTTCGTGGATCCACGCCTCACCGGCGAACCGGCTGGCCACCTTCGCTTCGCGTGAGGTGGGGCGGGCCCCGGGAATCGGCGCGAACCGCACGACGATCGCCGGCTCACCGCCGAGCTGCTCGCGGCGATCGAGCGTGAAGGTGAACAGCGCGAGCACCTCCCGGGCCTGCGCCTCCTCCTTGCGCCGCTGCGCGTCGAGTTCGGCCTGCCTGGCGGCGCTGAGGTCGGTGCCGCGCTCGCGCAGCTCCTCACGCCACTTCTCGAAGTCCTTCAGGTACTCCGCGTCCTCGCGCGCCAGATCCCCCGCCGGGACGGGGGCTCCCCCGCGGGCGACGAGGCGGCGATAGGTGAGGTCGGGGTCCGGGGCCGGATAGACCTCGTACACCTCCTCGGGGCCGGTGCCCATGCGGCCGAAGGGGTTCAGCCGCAACGCCACCGTCCGTTCCTTGTACGTGTACCGGCTCTGCAGGCGGGCATTGCTGGCGAGCCGGGCCCGCGCGGCGGCGAGGAACGCGGCAGCCTCGGGCAAGGGCGGCGCCTGCTGCGCCCGCGGGTGCCCCGCGGCGGCCACCCCGAGAGCCAGGAGCAAGGCGAAGAGCCGGCGCCGCATGGAATAATGATCGCACTGTTTGTCGCGATGATCGAGCCCGCTCCCGCCCACACCGTGCACGTCTGGCTGGCCGACGTGCCGTCACCGGACGCCCCACACCTGGCCGGCTGGCTGGGCTGGCTGTCGGCGGAGGAACGAGCCCGGTTCGATCGCTTCCAGCACGCCGGCGCCCGCACCGAGTTCCTCGTCGGCCGGGCGCTGGTGCGCACGACCCTGTCCCGCTATGCCGACGTGCCACCGGAGGCCTGGGCGTTCGCGATCGGCTCACACGGCCGGCCCGACCTGGCCACGCGGCCGCCCGGCACGCCGCCGCTCGTGTTCAACCTGTCGCACACGCGAGGGCTCGCGGCCTGCGCGGTCACGGTGGATCGTGAGCTCGGGGTGGACGTCGAGTTCACCGGCCGGAGCTTCACGCACGACGTGCCCGGCCGCTTCTTCGCCGCCGAGGAAGTCCGCGCGCTGCGGGCGCTGCCCGAGGCCGAGCAGCACGCCGTGTTCTTCGACTACTGGACGCTCAAGGAGGCCTACATCAAGGCGCGTGGACTCGGGCTCGCGATCCCGCTGCACCAGTTCGCGTTCACCCGTCACGCGGGTGGCGGCCGCACCCTCTGGTGCGCGCCGGACCTGGCGGATGACGGGACGACGTGGCAGTTCTGGCAGGGCTCCCCGTCGCCCGCCCACCGCCTGGCGGTCGCCGTGCGGCGCACGGGCGCCGACCTGGCCGTCACCGTCCGGCGCGTGATCCCCGGGGCGGTGGCGTGAAACTCTGGGCCACCGCAGACCTCCACGTCGCGCGCGCCGAGAATCGCCGGGCCGTCGAGGCGCTCGAACCGCATCCCGGTGACTGGCTGATCATCGCCGGCGACACGGGCGAGACACCCGCGCACCTCGCCTGGGTCCTCGAGACCCTGGCTCCCCGCTTCGCCCGCATCGTCTGGACGCCGGGGAACCACGACCTCTGGACACCACGCGACGCGCCTGTCGGGGAGCGCGGCGTCGCCCGGTACGAGGCGCTCCTGGCCGTGTGCCGGCAGCACGACGTGCTCACGCCGGAGGATCCGTACGTGCGGTGGCCGGGCGACGAGCGGTTCGTGATCGCGCCGACCTTCGTGCTGTACGACTACTCGTTCCGCCCCGATCATGTCCCGCGGGACGAGGCCCTGGCCTGGGCCGCCGAGACCGGGATACGATGCCGGGACGAGGACCTGCTCGCGCCGGATCCATATCCCACCCGGGACGCCTGGTGCGACGCCCGTGTCGCGGACACCGAGGCCCGGCTGGCAGCCATCGAGCCTGGCGCGCGCATCGTGCTCGTGAACCACTATCCGCTGCGGCGTGACCTGGCCGTGCTGCCCCGCATCCCGCGCTTCGTGTTGTGGTGCGGCACCCGCGCGACCGAGCAGTGGCATCGGCGCTTCCCGCTGGAAGTCGTCGTGTCCGGTCACCTGCACCTGCGCAGTTCCCGGGTGCTGGACGGCGTGCGGTTCGAGGAAGTGTCCCTGGGCTATCCCCGCCAGTGGCAGGCCGCGCGTGGCCTGAAACCCTATCTCCGAGAGATCCTGTCGTCCCCGTCATGATGCGTCGTACGTCCCCCACCACCGCCTTGTGGCTCGTGCTGCTGGCCGTCCCGCTCGGCGCGCAGCAGGCCAGTCCGGAGCGCCCCGCCGTCGAGGAGCGGGTGATCGTCACCGGCACGGCCACCGAGCTGTCCTTCCCGCACGTCGCGCGCGCGATCGACGTGATCACGCGCGAGCAGATCGAACGGCTGCCGGCCCGCTCGGTCGTGGACGTGCTCCGGCTGGCCGCCGGCGTGGACGTGCGCGCCCGCGGCGAGGCTGGCGTCCAGACCGACTTCGCGATTCGTGGCGCCCAGTTCGGGCAGGCCCTGGTGCTGGTCGACGGCCAGCGCCTCAACGACGCGCAGTCCGGGCACCACAACGGCGACATCCCGGTCCCGCTGGAGGCGGTGGACCGCATCGAGATCCTCCGCGGGCCCGGCTCGTCGGTGCATGGCGCCGATGCGTTCGGGGGCACGATCAACGTCATCACCCGCGCGGGGACCGTCACGCCAGCGTTCACGCTGACGGGAGGCGAGTTCGGTGCGGTCGAGGCGTCGGGGGCCGCCTCCGTCGGGGGGCGCCACACGTTCGCCGGCTCGCTCGCGCACAGTGACGGCTTCATGTACGACCGCGACTACGACGTCGCCACCGCGAGCGTGCGCACGGCCATTGCCGGCACCCGCCTGTTCGCCGGCGTGACGCGCAAGGCGTTCGGCGCCAACGGCTTCTACGGGGCCTCGCCCTCCTACGAGTGGACGAACCAGACGATGGTCGGTGCCGAGCGGCGGTTCGAGGCGGGCGCGTGGACCGCGCTCGTCGACGCCCACTACCGGACGCACGGCGACCGGTTCCGCTGGGACGTCAACCGCCCGGGCTTCGCGGAGAACGTGCACCGGACGCACGCAGCCACCGCGACGCTGCGCGTGTCGCGCGAGACACGCGCAGGTCGCGTGACGCTCGGTGGCGAGGGCGGGGGCGACTGGATCCGCTCGTCCAACCTCGGCGACCATGCGGTCGGACGTGCCAGCGCCTTCGCGGAGGTGCAGTGGCGCGCGAGCGAGGCCGTGACGCTCCTGCCGGCCGTGCGTGTGGATCACTACTCCGGCGCGGGCACCGCCGTCAGCCCCTCCCTCGCCGCGGGCTGGTGGGTGACACCACGCGTCAAGCTGCGGGGGTCCGCCGCCCGGGCCTTCCGCGTCCCGACCTTCACCGAGCTCTACTACACCGACCCGAACCACCAGGGCGCGGGCGCGCTCGATCCCGAGCACAGCACGGGGGTGGACGCGGGCCTCGACTGGCTGCCGGCGCCGGGCTGGGCCGCGCGGGTCACGGTCTTCGGCCGCCGGGACACGAATGTCATCGACTGGGTGCGGCCTTCGGCCGCGGTCAAGTGGCGCACCACGAACCTGCGATCCTCCGACACCGGCGGGCTGGAAGTGGGCGTCGATCGCCAGGGCGCCGGCCCCCGGGGGGCGTTGCTGGGCCTGAGCTACGCGTGGTTGTCGGTCACCCCGGACGGGCTCGACCTGCTCTCGAAGTACCTGCTCGAATACGCCACCCATTCGGTCGCGGCGCATGCCGCCGTCACCCTGCCGCTCGGCGTGGCCTGGGGGCAGCGCGTCGAGTACCGGTCGCGGTACGACGGGCAGCAGTACTGGCTGCTCGACACGCGCCTCTCGCGACGCTTCGGTCGGGTGGAGGTGTTCGGCGAAGCGTCCAACCTGCTCGACGAGCGGTACGAGGAGATTGCCGGCATCACCGCGCCTCCGCGCTGGCTGCGCGCGGGCGTCACGATCCGCTGATCGCGCCGCGCTTACTTCTGCCCCGGCCGATACGTCCGTTCGGTGTGCCCCTCGAGCTGCTCGGGGTAGAAGTACACCTCGCGCAGGTTGCCGCTGGCGTAGCGGTCGATCTGGTCCTTGAAGTGCGGCGAGGATGGGTCGCCGCTGATGCCGCCGGCCGTTACGGCCATCGCGCGCACGCGGTCGCCGAACTCGACCGCCGCGACGAAGCTGTTGCCGCTCGTGCCGTACCACTTCTTCGTGCCGTCGTACGGCCGGGCACCGAACGACGCGAGTGAGCCCCAGCGTGACGAGGTGAAGCCGACGGGATGGCTCGGCTGGCTGTCGTCGAACGGCTGGACGATGTCCCCGGTGAGGCGCTGGAAGCGGTTGATGTCGCCCCAGGGGGTCTGCCACCGGCCGAAGTCCGCGGTGAGCGTGTCCGACGCGGCGGCCAGCGCCTCGAGACGCTGCCGGGCCGTCGCCCGCTGCTCCATGAACTCGTAGGGCGACACGCCCGCCTCCCGTGCGGACGGGGTGACGCGCTGCCAGAGCTCCTCGCCGTAGAACACCGCCAGGGCCGTCGGTACGGAGTCGACGCCCCACCGGAGATCCCAGTCGCGCAGCGTCTTGACCTGCTCCGCCAGCCGCGCCTTGAGCGGGTCGCCGGCCGGCAGCCGGTCCCAGGCCTGGACGAGCGGCGGCACGAGCAGCTCGAACTCCGTCAGGTAGCTGTCGAAGGCCGCGTCCCGCAGCGTCTCCAGCGTGAAATCCGTCCTGCCCTGGAGCACGCGGACCGCGTGCACCCCGCGCGGGTTCTCGCCACCGACCTGCACGTACGGCGCGTAGTCGGCCGGCTTCGGGCTGTTCGGGCCGGCGGCGGAGTACGGCCAGTTGTTGGTGTTCTGGATCCAGCCATTGGCCGGGTTGAAGACGTTCGGGCTGTCGTCGATCGACAGCACCTCGCCCCACTCGGTCGCCGGGTCACTCCCGTCGACCGGCTTCGACCAGTCGAAGCGTGGATCACGGACGGGAATGAAGTTCGCGTGGAAGTAGGCGATGTTGCCGTCGGCGTCGGCGAACACCGTGTTGTTCGACGAGTTCGTGTGCAGCTCCATCGTCTCGCGGAACTCGGCGAGGTTGCGCGCCCGGGTGCGGCCGTAGGACTGCTGCAGCGCCTTGAGCGGTTCCTCCATCAGGCGCACCGCCATCCACTTCCCATCGGCCGCCCGCACGATCGGGCCATGGTGGGTGCGGTAGATCGTGAACGCCTTCTGCGCCATGCCCGACGCCGTCCTGTAGGGCACGGTGATCGTCTCGGCCGTGACCTTCCGCTCGCCGTCCCCGTACTTGTAGTAATACCCATCGTCCTTCTTGACGATGGTCTCGGCGTATTCGTCGATGTTGTCCACGCCGCTCGAGGTGTGCATCCACCCGGCGCGCTCGTTGAATCCCTGGTACACGAAGAACTGGCCCCACGTGACCGCGCCGTAGGCGTTCAGCCCCTCGTCGCTGGTCATCTGGAGCTCGTCGCGGAAGTAGAAGGAGGTATGCGGGTTGATCCAGAGCAGGGCGTGCCCCGACGCGCTGTTGGCCGGCGCGATGGCGAAGCCGTTGGATCCGGTGGGCTCCTCGGGGATCACGAGGCCGCTCCGCGGGCCGGCGCTGTCCGGGCCGGCGGGCTCGTGGCGCGCCGTCGTGGCTGGCGGCGTGTCGCCACCGTAGAACGCCTCGAGCTCGCGCAGGCCCACGCGCTCGATGTCACCGCCGATGCTGCCCTCGCTGAAGGTCAGGGCCATCCACGGCTCGAACCGGGTCAACACGCGCGGATGGGTCTCCGGGTGCGTGTGCAGGTAGTAGTTCAGGCCGTCGGCCCAGGCGTCCATGAGCGCCCGGAGGCGTTCGGGGCTCTGCGCGTAGAGGGCCTGCATCTTCGCCGGGTCGATGAAGAGCTTCATGCGGAGGTCGCGGTAGATTTCCGCCTCGCCCTCCGCCTCGGCCAGCCGCCCCTGCGAGTTGAGGAAGTTCACCTCGATGCGGTTGAAGTCGTCTTCGGCCTGGGCGTAGATCATCCCGAACACGGCATCGGCATCGGTGGGGCCGTGCACGTGGGCGATGCCCCAGTCGTCGCGCACGATCTGGACGTTCGCGGCGCGCTGCTCCCAGCGGGCGAGATCCGGGTCGGCGGGCGCCGAGGGCGCACACGACACGGCGGCGACCGCCAGCAGGAGGAGGACGAGCTTCTTCATGAATGCCTCTCGCGGTGAATCGGGAACCGGGGTCCGCGCGGCGCGCGGCCGGGCCGATTGTGCCACAGGTGGCGCCACACGCCGGCCCCGACCGAACGCTCGGTCGGCGCGCATCCCGGTGCCGCGCGACATCCGCGTCCGCATTGGCTAAGATCGGCCGAACCCACCCTGACGGCCGCGGGGCCTCCCTGTTCGAGGGACACCGTCAGGCATGCGGCCTGCGCTGCCCCGTCACCGTCTTCCAGGAGGAATGTCTCATGCGTCTGATGCGGATGCACGCTGGCCACGCGGCAATCGCGGGCCTCCTGTCCATCGCCGCCACCGCCGCCTGCGGCGGGGGCCAGCCCGCGGCGCCGGCGGGCGCCGGCATCACGGTCTTCGAGAGCGCGCGCCTCATCACCGGCGACGGCAGCGTGCCGATCGACAACGCCGCGTTCATGGTGCAGGACGGCCACATCACGCGCATCGGGCGGACCGGCGCGCTCGAGGTGCCCGAGGGCGCGCGGCGCGTGAACCTCGCCGGCAAGACGGTGATGCCCGCCATCGTCGATGCGCACACGCACATCGGGCGCGAACGCGCGGAGATGACCGACCAGCTCCAGCGCGAGGCCTACTGGGGCGTGGCCGCGGTCATCAGCATGGGCCAGGACAACGTGCCGCTGGCGCTCGAGGTGCGCGACCAGCCGGTGCCGGACGGCGCGCGGCTGCTCACCGCCGGCCGCGGCATCACGATGCCGGAGCCCGGCCGCACCGACATCCCCTACTGGGTCGAGTCGGCCGACGAGGCCCGCCAGGCCGTGCGCGAGAACGCGGCGAACAAGGTCGACCTGATCAAGATCTGGGTGGACGACCGCAACGGCCAGTACACGAAGATGCCGCCGGAGATCTACACCGCCATCATCGAGGAGGCGCACGCCAACGGCCTGCGGGTCGCGGCCCACATCTTCGCGCTCGAGGACGCCAAGGGCCTGCTCGAGGCCGGCATCGACGCCTTCGCGCACAACATCCGCGACATGGAGGTGGACGACGAGGTCATCGCGCTCTTCAAGGCGCACCCGGAGGTCTACCTGATCCCGAACATGCCCGGCCGCGGCGTGGCCGAGGACCTGGCGTGGACGGCGGACAGCGTGCCGGCCGACGAGCTCGCGCGCATGCAGGAGGCCAACGCCAAGCTGCCGCCGAACGCCGGTGACTCCTACCAGCTGCAGGCACGCAACCTGATCACGCTGCGCGACGCGGGCGTGAAGATTGCCTTCGGGACCGACAGCAACGGCGGCTGGAACGCCCACCAGGAGATGGCCGACATGGTGGCCGCCGGCATGACGCCTGCCGAGGTCATCACCGCCGCGACGAAGACCTCCGCCGAATGGCTCCGCCTCGAGGACCTGGGCACGCTCGCGCAGGGCAAGAGCGCCGACTTCCTGATCCTCGACGGCAACCCGCTGGACGACATCACCAACACGCGAAACATCTCCGCGGTCTACCTGCGCGGGGAGGAAGTGGACCGCGCGGCGCTCAGGCAGAAGTGGGCGGGGGCGCAGTAGGACTCGCTACGCTCGCTGGGACTCGGCACCTTCGGTGCCTCGCAAGGATCAGACGGCCCTTACTTCGGCTCTGGTCCGTTCCTAGCGAGGCGCCGCAAGGCGCCGAGTCCCAGCGAGCGCGCAGCGCGAGTCCTGGCGAGCGCGCAGCGCGAGTCCTAGCGAGCGCGCAGCGCGAGTCCCAGCGAGCCGCGCAGCGGCGAGTCCTAGACGTTGCGCAGGCGACCGGCGGCGGCCTCGAGGGTCTCGTCCCGCTTCGCGAAGCAGAACCGCAGCACCGGCCCGCCGCCGTCCTGGTAGTTGAACGCCGAACACGGGATGGCGGCGACGCCGTGCGCCTTGATCAGCCACATCGCCACGTCCGCGTCCTTGTCCGCGGTGATCGCCGAGTAGTCCATCAACTGGAAGTACGTCCCGTTACAGGCCAGCGGCGTGAAGCGGGAGCCCTCCATGAGCTGGAGGAAGCGGTCGCGTTTGGCCTGGTAGAACGCCGGCAGGTCCTTCGCGCCGGGGTCACGCGCCACGAACTCGGCGAACGCGATCTGGGACGGGGCGTGCACCGTGAACGTCACGAACTGGTGCACCCGCTGCACCTCCGCCAGGAGTGGCGCCGGCGCCACGCAGTAGCCGACCTTCCATCCCGTCGTGTGGAAGGTCTTGCCGAACGAGCTGATGACGACAGCCCGCTCGCGCAGCTCCGGATACCGCAGCAGGCTCTCGTGCCGCCGGCCGTCGAAGATGATGTGCTCGTACACCTCGTCGCCGATCAGCAGGATGTCGGTCCCGTCCACGAGCGCCGCCAGCCGCCGCATGTCGTCCGCCGACCAGGTCATGCCCGTGGGGTTGTGCGGCGTGTTGACCAGGATGGCCCGGGTCTTCGGCGTGATGGCCCGGCGCACCTCGTCCCAGTCCACCTGGTAGTCGGGATACCGCAGGCTCACGAACACGGGTGTGCCGCCCGAGAGCAGGATTGCCGGCACGTACGAGTCGTAACACGGCTCGAACAGCACCACCTCGTCGCCGGGCCGCACGAAGGCGGTCAGCGTCGCGTACAGCCCCTCCGTGGCGCCGCTCGTGACCTGCACCTCGGTCACCGGATCCACGGTTGCGCCGTAACAGTGCTGCACTTTCGCGGCAATGGCCTCGCGGAGCGCCGGCACGCCAGGCATCGGCGGGTACTGATTGTGCCCCTCGCGCATCGCGCGGGCGACCGCCTCGACGAGCGCGGGATCGCAGTCGAAGTCCGGGAAGCCCTGGGAGAGGTTGATGGCGCCGTGGTCGTTGGCCGCCTTGGTCATCACCGAGAAGATGCTGGTGCCGATCGCCGGCAGCTTCGACGAGAGCTGAATCATCGTGCGCATGGTTCCTGCAGTGTACGTCCCTGGTCGTCCCGCCCTCCCGGGCGGGGGCCGGCGCGTATTTTGACATTCCGAGGCCCCGACTGGTCATAAACTCTGCAGGACCACACCGACATGCCGCTGCCGCGCCCCCCCGCCCGCTGGATAGCTGCCCCGTTGCTCGTCGCCCTCGTCCTGGCTGGCGGCTCCCGCCCGCGCGCCGACCTCGACCTTCCGGTCCGCTGGGAGGGCACCGCGACCGTCGACCACACGTTCACGCCGGCAGTCCCCTTCGACGCCGCTGACTGGGACGGCTCCTTCAAGGATTCCCGGACCGTCCGCGTCCGCGCCCGCGAGAGCCGTCGCGCGGACGTGCGCGGGCCCGGCGGCGTCGTCGGCCAGCTGGTCTGGCTCGAGGACGACGGGACGACGTGGGAAGGGGCCGTGCAGGATTCGGAGGTCCACCTGCGGTCCATCCAGTTGCTGGCCGAGGGATCCGGGCACGGCACCGCCCGCGTGTTTGGCGTGGTCTATCGCTCGCTGGGGACACCCGACCCCCTGGCCGGCGTGCTGCCCGACGGCACCTACTGCCTGCAGGCGGTGCTCGCGCCAGCCATTCCCTACCGGCAGACGATCCGGGAGGCCGGGCGTCCCGACGAGGTCGACGACTACGAGTCCATGAGCCAGCTGGTGGCCGGTGACTGCAGCCTGATCCTGCGCCTCGCCCGTGCCGGCGGGCCGCTGACGGTCGAACGCGTGACCGCCGCCCTGCGTGCCCCGCTCGATCCGAGCCAGCGCTACATGATCGAAGGCCAGCGCGTGCTCGCCGACGGCGTGATGACCGGCCGATCGAGCCGCGAGATCGATCCGGGAAGCGGCACCGTCGTCACCGTGGCGTGGAACGTGCACCGGCGGTACCGGCTGAACGGCGCCATCGACCCCGCCCCGGGCTCCTGGCGGCCACGCCTGGGACAGGGCGTGACGCTTGCGGCGTCCCTCGACGCGGCGCTCGGTGTCACGGGCAGGTTCCGCTTCACGCTCTACGACGTGAGCCGGGAGAAGGGCTACGCACTGAATGCCGGTGGCAATGGCACGGGGCTGGACCTGCAGTTCGAGTCGGAGCAACCGATCGCGTTCGGTCCGCCGGAGGAGACCGCGGACGGGTGGCGCATCGAGACGACCGACGCCGTCAGCGCCGCCCAGGTGCGCGTGTTCGCGCTCGACTACGGCGCATGGGGGCGACTGCGCGCCGAGGTCAACGTCGAAGGCGAGTGGTACGACTGCCTCGCGCCCGACGGCAAGTCCTACGTGACCGTCCCGCTCGACGAGAACGAGAACCGTCTCTGGGACACCTGGGAACGCAACACCGGCGTCTGGGGCCGCCCGGTCTCCGAGGATCGCGACCCCGACGGCGACGGCAAGCCGGCCGGTGACGGGTTCTCCAACTACGAGGAGTACCGGGGCTTCGTGGTCGACGGGAACTGGATTGCGCTGGATCCCGGCTCGCGCGAGCTGCTCGTGCAGGATCCGATGGGTCGTGGCATCGGGTACTTCGGCGCCAGCGGTCTCTTCACGTTCGTGGTCGATCAGGGAGAACTCGACGAGCACCGGGTCGCCAACTTCAATCGCGGGTACGGCAGCGCGGGCGAACAGAAGGGCCTGCTGATCGAAGACAAGGATCTGGGCGACGGCACGCTCGGGCGGGTGACGCCGGACGTGGGCACCCCCAACCAGGTGACGCACGTGTATCTCGACACCTCGAAGCTCGACGACCTGGGCAGCGACGCGTACGACAGCACCGTCGCCCACGAGCTCGGCCACGCCGTGGACGTCCCGCACCACGGCGACTGGTCACGCGGCACCTGCGGGGGCGGTCCCCGGGGCCTGATCGCGCCGTGGGGCGGCGCCTTCGCGGGCGACAAGGGATGTGTGATGGCCTACACCGATCCCACCTACTACCGCACCCAGGACGGCAGCTGCCATCCGTACCCGTGGCATGACACCTGGGGGACGAGCTTCTGCACGTCCCGGACCGGCACGGGCAACAACGCGGGGCCGGCGCGCCTCGAGGACGGCCTTCCCCTTCCCGTCTCGGGCGACGCCCGTCACGGGGACTGCCTGCACAGGGTGCGCCTGAAATGAGCGTTCGGCCCCCCAATCCCGGCCGGCATCCCGCCCTCTGGCTGGCCGGCCTGATCGTCTTCATCGGTATCGGGGGCCTGTTCGTGCTCTTCCAGGCGCCGCGCGAGTCACCGGCTGGCCCCTCCCCGGAGGCGGCGGCGGGCGAACGCCAGGGGCCCGGGCGGCTGGCCGCCCGACTGACCATCCGGCGCGGCGGCGACGACGGCCCGCACGCGCTGGTCCTCCGGCTCTACGATGCGTTGGCGCGACAGCGGGCCACGATTGCGCGCGGCGGGGCCGGGCGGGCCTGGGCCGGCACGCTCGATGACGCGGCCGGCGCGCCGGCCTCGATTGCGGGGCCGTCGATCGACGCCTGGCAGGCCGCCCTCACGCTGGAGGTGGTCAACGCCGACGGCACCGCGTCGGCCGTCGGCGGCGGCGCGCTGACGCTCGTCCGCGTCCCCGACGGTCCGACGCTGGACCTCGCGGGTGGCGAGAGCCTGACCCTCCTGATGGAGCTGGCCCCGCGGGCCCTCCCGCCGGCGGGCACCGCGCTTCGGGTGCGCGTGACGCTGCCAGAAGTCGAGGCGCTCACCGCCCCGGTGGAGGTGCCGGAGGCGCCGGGCGAGGGGCTCGCGTCCGCCGCCGCGTCCGCCCGCGCCGCGGAAACGCTCGGACGCTGGGACCTCGTCCGCACGCAGGCCGACGCCCTCATCACCGCGGCGCCGGACGACGAGGCCGGCTATTACTATCGCGGCGTCGCGCTCGAGGCGCTGGGCGACACAGCTGGCGCCCGCGCCGCGTACCTCCAGGCACTCGAGCGGGTCGGCGAGGCGACGGAGCCGCCGGTCGCGATCACGGCGCGCCTCGCGCGCCTTCAGTAGCGGAACGCTCGAAGCGACGCGCGAAAAAGGGGGCTGTCCCCTTTTTCGCCCTTCTGCCACAATCGCCGGATGCACCCCGCTGACGGCGTCCTGCCGTCCTCGTCGCCCGCCAACGCTGGCGAGCCTGTCCATCCCGATCTGCTCCTCTACGAAGCGCTGCTGCTGCCGCGCCTGATCGAGGAGAAGATGCTCATCCTGCTCCGGCAGGGCAAGCTCTCGAAATGGTTCTCCGGCATCGGCCAGGAGGCCATTGCCGTTGGCGTCACGGCCGCGCTGCAGCCGGACGACTACATCCTCCCCATGCACCGCAACCTCGGCGTCTTCACCGGGCGCGGGGTCGACCTGCTCACGCTGGTCCGCCAGCTGCTCGGCCGGCAGGGCGGCATCACCGAGGGACGCGATCGCACGTTCCACTGGGGCCGGCTCGACCACCACCTGGTGGGGATGATCAGCCACCTCGGCGCGATGCTGCCGGTCGCCGACGGCCTTGCCTGGGCCGCCACGCTCCGTGGCACATCGCAGGTCGCGGCGGCCTTCACGGGTGATGGCGCGACCAGCGAAGGCGACTTCCACGAGGCCGTCAACCTTGCCGCGGTGTGGAAGCTGCCGGTGCTCTTCGTCATCGAGAACAACCAGTACGGCCTGTCGACCCCCGTCGCGGAGCAGTATGCCTGCCGGGACCTCGCCGACAAGGGGATCGGGTACGGCATCCCCGGCCTGGTCGTCGATGGCAACGACTTCCGGGCCGTGATCGATGCCGTGCGTGCGGCCGCGGAGCGGGCGCGCGCCGGCGGTGGCCCCTCGCTGCTCGAGTTCAAGACATTCCGCATGCGCGGGCACGAGGAGGCGTCAGGCACCGCTTACGTCCCCGACGCGCTGTTCGAGGAATGGCGGCAGAAGGATCCCATCGTCCGGCTCGAGCGCCAGCTGCTCGACGCCGGCGCGCTGACGGCGGAGGGGCGTGACGCGCTCCGCGCGCGCCTCAAGGCCCGGGTGGACGCGGTCGTGGACGAGGCGCTGGCCAGCCCGGAGCCCGTGTCGACGCCGGAGCGGGAGCTGGCCGACGTCTACGCCCCCGTCCCCTCCCCCGCCGCGCCCGAGCCGGCGCGCGAGGGCGCCGAGCGGCGCTACGTGGACGCCATCGGCGACGGGCTTCGAGAAGCCATGCGCCGGCGCGCGGAGGTCGTGCTGATGGGCCAGGACATCGCGGAGTACGGCGGCGTCTTCAAGATCACCGAGGGCTTCGTCGCCGAGTTCGGCAAGGCCCGCGTGCGGAACACCCCGCTCATCGAGTCGGGCGCCATCGGCGCCGCGATGGGGTTGGCGCTCGGCGGCTACCGGCCGATGGTCGAGATGCAGTTTGCCGACTTCATCACCTGCGGCTTCAACCAGATCGTCAACAACCTCGCCAAGACCCACTACCGCTGGGGCGCGGGCGTGCCGGTCGTGGTGCGCGCGCCCGCCGGCGGCGGCACCGGCGCCGGGCCGTATCACTCGCAGAACGTCGAGGCGTGGTTCACGCACGTCGCCGGCCTGAAGGTGGTCGCACCGGCCACCCCGTTCGATGCGAAGGGCCTGTTGATCGCGGCCTTCGAGGACGGCAACCCGGTCATCTACCTGGAGCACAAGGCGCTCTACCGATCGTCGAAAGGGCCGGTCCCCGAGGGCTGGTACACCGTGCCCATCGGACGGGGTCGCATCGCGTGCCCGGGCGCGGACGCCACCATCGTCACGTGGGGCGTCGGCGTGAGCTGGGCGCTCGACGCCGCGAAGACGCTGGCGGACGAGGGCCATGACGTCGAGGTGATCGACCTGCGGACGCTGCTTCCGTGGGATCGCGAACTCGTCATGGACTCCGTCAAGCGGACCAGCCGGGCCCTGGTCCTGCACGAGGCGCCGCTCACGGGCGGCTTCGGCGGCGAGATCGCGGCGGCGATCGGCGAGGAGGCGTTCAGCTGGCTGGACGCCCCGGTCACGCGGCTCGGCGGCCTGGACACGCCGGTGCCCTTCGCGAAGGTGCTCGAGGAGCACTTCATGCCCCGCGCGCGGCTGCTGCCGGCCCTGCGTGCGCTACTGGAGTACTGATGCCGCTCATCCTCGCGCTTGCCCTGCTCGGTCAGTCCGGCGGCTATGCCCGGCCCGACCTGCTCGTGGACACCGCCTGGCTGGCCAGCCACCTGGACGACCCGGCCATTCGCATCGTGGACATGCGGCGCCAGGGCTACGACGAGGCCCACGTGCCGGGCGCGGTGCTGCTGGCCAACGAGGCCATCCGTGTCGCCGATCGGCCGCCGACCTTCCTGCCGACTCCGGCGGAGTTCGAGGCGCTCATGCACCGGCTCGGCATCGGCAACGACACGCGGGTCATCGCGTACGACGACCGCGGCGGCATCTATGCCACGCGGCTCTGGTGGATCCTGAACTACTTCGGGCACACGAACGTGGCCGTGCTGGATGGCGGGTGGACCGCCTGGACCGCCGACGGGCGACCGACGAACGCCGCGGCCGCGCCGGCGAGAGACGTGACGTTCACCGTGCGTCCGGGCACCGTGAAGGTGGCCACGGCCGCCGAGGTCATGGCCGCCATCGGCCGGCCTGGCACGACGATCGTCGACGCGCGCACGCAGGCCGAGATCGACGGCCAGGACCTCAGGGGCATCCGCCGCGGCGGCTTCATCGAGTCGTCTGTGCCCGTTTACTGGGAGGACTTCCTCGACCCGGTCCGCAAGACGTTCCGGAGCGCCGCGGAGATTTCGAAGATTTACCGGGACCGCGGCGTGATGCCGGGTGACGAAGTCATCACGTATTGCCAGATCGGCATGCGCGCCTCGCACGACCTCTTCGCCCTCGCCCTCATCGGCCACGACCTGGCGAAGCTCCACAACTACTACGGCTCGTGGGAGGAGTGGGGCAACCGGGACGACACGCCGATCAAACGAAAGCAGTGAGGAAACACGACAACCCAGCCACGAAGGGCACGAAGATCACGAAGAAATTCGCCCTTTTCTTGATTCCGTTTTCTTGATTCTCTCTTCGCGAAGCAAACGCGTCTCGCCTGCTTCGCGTCTAAGGGCGCATGGGAGTCCACGACCTCCGCATGGCCGTCCGCGCGCTCACCCGGCGACCCGGCTTTGCCGCGGCTGCCATCCTGCTCCTGGCCCTCGGGGCCGGGGCCAACGCGGCGGTCTTCTCCGTGGTCCGCGCCGTGCTGCTCCGGCCGCTCCCCTTCCCGACACCCGAACGTCTCGTCGCCGTCTGGCCCGGGGAGTTCATCTCGAACGAGGAGATCGGCTACTGGCGCGACAATGCCGACAGCCTCGATCAGGTCGCCTCCTTCGCCCCGGGCTGGCTGATGGCGCTCGTGGCCGAGGGCGGCGAGCCCATCAAGGTGACCGGCGCGCGGGTCTCGGCCAATCTCTTCGACCTGCTCGGCGCCCACGCGGCACTGGGACGCACGCTGCGCGCGGATGAGAGCACACCAGGCCAGGACAAGGTCGCCGTCATCTCGGACGGCCTCTGGCGTCGCCGCTTCGCGGCGTCCCCGGACGTCATCGGCCGCAGCGTCGTCATAGACGAGGTCCCCTACGAAGTCGTCGGGGTGATGCCACCGGACTTCGAGCTGGCCGGTGCGGAGCATGAGCTATGGCTGCCCCTGCCGTGGACACCTGGCGCGGGCACCCAGACCACGACCTTTTCCATTGCCGTCGGCCGCCTCGCACCGGGCGCGACCTTGGCCTCTGCCACTGCGGAGCTCCAGGCGATGGTGCCAGCCATGCGGCAGGCCCTGGGCCGTCCGGACGACTGGGGGCGGACGATGCGTGTGGCGCCCCTGCTCGAGACGATGACAGAGGGCGCCCGTCCACCGCTGCTGCTGCTGCTGGCGGCGGTTGGGCTCGTGCTGCTCCTCGCGGCGGTGAACCTCGGCACCCTGGTGCTCGGCCGCGCGCTCGAGCGTGCGCGGGAGCTCGCGGTCCGCACCGCGCTCGGCGCTTCCCGCCGTGCGCTCGTCCGCCAGATGTTGCTCGAACAGGCCGTGCTGGCCACGACCGGGGCGCTGGCCGGCCTGCTGCTCGCGGCGTTTCTCCTCCCCGTGCTGGTCGCGCGCATCCCGCCCGAGGTTCCGAGACAGGCCGACATCTCGCTGGACGCGGTCGTCTTCCTCACGGTGCTTGTCGTCTCGGTCGGCCTGGCGGTCCTCATGGCCGCCTTGCCGGCCGCTCTCGCCGTTCGCCCCGGCCTCGCGCCCCTCCTGCGCGAACAGCGCACCACCGAGACACCAGCGCGCCGGCGTGCGCTTGGTGCCCTCGTGGCGGCGCAGGTGGCGTTGGCGGTGCTCCTCGGTGCGGGCGCCGGCCTCATGCTGCGTTCGCTCTGGAACCTGCAGCAGGTCGATCCCGGCTTCGATCCACAGAACGTGCTGATGTTCCGCCTCCAGACGACGTCGAAGTATCGGGCCTTGTCGAACGGCGAACCGTTCATGCGTGAGGTCGTGGATCGGCTCCGCGCGTTACCCGGCGTGGAACGCGTCGGCGCGATCGCGCACCTGCCGCTGAGCGGCTACGCGTGGACCATCCCGGCGCGCGACGCCCGGGTGCCCCTGCCACCCGGCGAGGCCGCGCCCCTCGTCGGCTGGCGTTTCGTCTGGCTCGACTACTTCGAGACGATGCGCATCCCGCTGGTCGCGGGCCGCCGGTTCACCCCGGCCGACCGCATCGATGCGCCCGGTGTTGCCATCCTCAACGAGACGATGGCGCGGCGCCTGTTCGGCACGCCGTCGGCCGCCATCGGCCAGCACGTCGTGCAGTACGGCGGCGGGCGCCCGGGTGAATTCGATCTGGAGGTCGTGGGGGTGGTCGGCGACGTCCGGCACCTTGGCCTCGCCGAGCCGCCGACGCCGGAGTTGTTCCGGCCGATGGAGCAGACGTTCATGTTCCCGATGAACTTCGTCGTCCGGACGGCGGGCGATCCAGCAGCGCTGGCGCGCGCGGTTCGGCGGATCGTCTACGACGTGGATCCCTCGGTTCCCGTGGCCGACCTGCAGCCGCTGCCGGTGCTGCTCGTGGATGCCGTCGCGCGGCCGCGGCTCCTCGCGTTCCTGCTGAGCGTCTTTGCCGCCGTCGGCGTCGCCCTCAGCATCGTCGGGCTCTACGCCGTGGTGGCGTACCGCGTGCGGCAGCGCGAGCGCGAGTTCGGGATCCGCATGGCACTTGGAGCCGCACCGGCACGGATGGCCCGCGGCGTGGTGCTGCAGGGGCTCGTCTACGCGGCGGCTGGCCTGTCCATGGGGCTGCCTGCCGCCTGGGCGGCCAGCACGCTGCTCGAAAGCCAGGTCTTCGGCGTGCCGCCACGTGATCCCCTGACCTTTGCCGTGCTGCCCGTGCTGCTCGCGGGCGTCACGCTCGTCGCCTGCTACCTGCCGGCCCGGCGCGCGGCCCGGGTGGACCCGGCCTTGACGATGCGTTCGGAGTGACGCCTGGCGGAAATGGGGACAGTCCCCTTTTTCCGAAGCACGCCCTGAAAAAGGGGACAGTCCCCATTTCGCGCGTTCCCGGAAATGGGGTCCCGGAAATGGGGACTGTCCCCTTTTCTTCGGCGTCAGTTCCGAGAAAAGGGGACTGTCCCCATTTCCCCCTGATAAGGTACCAATATGGGCCTTCCCACACAGGGGCTGTTCGACCGGTTCCTCGGGGACCTCCGGACACCGACGCTGTTCAAGCTCGCTTTCGGCCTCTTCCTCGTCGACCTCGTCGTACCCGACATGGTCCCGTTCATGGACGAGATCTTCCTCGGCCTGCTGACGATGCTGGCGGCCCGGCGCAAGCCGCGCCCTTGACCGCTGCCGGGAAGCGGCCTATCGTCGCCGCATGCCCATCCATGCCCTCCGCACGCGCCTGACCGCCGTCGCCGTCGCGCTCGCCCTGGCCGCGCCCACGCTGCTCCACGGCGCCGGCTCGACGCCCGTCCGCGCCGCGCGCGGCATGGTGGTGTCGCAGAACGCGATCGCCTCGCAGGTCGGGTGGCAGGTGATCGAGGATGGGGGCAACGCCGTCGATGCCGCGGTCGCCACGGCCTTCGCGCTGGCGGTGACGCACCCGACAGCCGGCAACATCGGCGGGGGCGGCTTCATGGTCTTCCGCCCGGCGTCCGGCGAGCCCACGACCTTCGACTTCCGCGAGGCGGCCCCGGCGGCCGCCGGCCCGGAGATGTGGCTCACCGACGGGAAGTACGACTTCGACAAGCACCACAACAGCCACCGCAGCGTCGGTGTGCCCGGCACGGTGGCGGGCCTCTACCTTGCCTGGCAGGCCCACGGCTCGAAGCCCTGGAAAGATCTCGTCATGCCGGCCATCGCGCTGGCCCGCGACGGTTTCGAAGTGTCGTTCGGCCTCGCGCAGTCGCTCGAGCGCATGATCCCGCAGTTCCAGAAGTTCCCCGCGTCACTCGCGCAGTTCACGAAGAACGGCCAGCCCTACCAGCCCGGCGACACGCTGAAGCAGCCCGACCTCGCGCGCACGCTGCAGCGCATCGCGGAGCAGGGACCGGATGGGTTCTACAAGGGTGAGACGGCCTCGCTCATCGCGAAGGAGATGCAGGCGCACGACGGCCTGATCACCGAAGCAGACCTCGCAGGTTATCGCGCGCACGAACGCGCCCCGATCCGGGGCACGTACCGCGGGTACGAGATCATCGGCATGCCGCCGCCCTCCTCTGGCGGCGTGGCCATCCAGTTGATGCTGAACATCCTGGAGGGGTACGACCTCAAGGGGAATGGCTATGGTTCGGCCGCCAACATGCACCTCGTGGCCGAGTCGATGCGGCGTGCGTTCGCCGAGCGCGCGGAGTTCCTCGGCGATCCCGACTTCGTGCGCGACATGCCGATCGAGCGCCTCACGTCGAAGGCCCACGCGGAAGAGCTCCGGAAGACCATCAACCCGACGAAGGCGTCGGTCTCGTCGCCAACTTCGTTCGAGTGGACCTACGAGTCGCCGGAGACGACCCACTTCTCGGTCGTGGACAAGGACCGGAACGCCGTCTCGGTGACCTACACCCTCGAATACGGCTACGGCTCCCGCATCGTCGTGCCCGGCGGCGGCTTTCTGCTGAACAACGAAATGGGCGACTTCAATGCGGGCCCGGGCCTGACCGACGCGCGTGGCCTGATCGGCACCGCGCCGAACCTCGCGGCGCCGGGCAAACGTATGCTCTCGAGCATGTCGCCGTCGATCGTCAGCAAGGACGGCAAACTGTTCATGGTGACGGGATCGCCCGGCGGCCGAACGATCATCAACACGGTGCTGCTGACGATCCTGAACGCCGTGGACTTCGGCATGAACGCGCAGGAGGTGGTGGATGCCGGCCGGTTCCACCACCAGTGGCTGCCGGACCGCATCACGTACGAACGTTACGGCTTCTCGGCCGACGTGATCCGCGCGATGGAGGCGATGGGCCACACGATGAACGAGACCAGCTCACAAGGCGTGGCCGAAGTGATCATGGTTGGCGAGGACGGTGTGCTCGAAGGCGGCGTCGACCGCCGCGCACCGGACGGCGGCGCCGCGGGGAAGTAAGCCGCCCCGGGTCGGCCTCGATCAGGCACTCTGCGGTGCGACGCAGGCGAACGCCTTGCCGCTCAGCCGCGAGCGGCGGGAGCGGTTTCACTTGGGAGTTGTCACAGGCCAAGGCGCCGTTTGACCTCTTCGTGAGGAATACCTTCGCCCCGATCCAGCTGGGCGAGGCCTTCCTCGATCTTCGCGAGAAATACCAGCTTCTCGATGGCATCCACGGACGCGTCTTCCGGCAGCTCACGGATGGCTTCCAGCATGCGCTCGCGCGAAATGCGATGCGCCATACGCGGATTCTACTCCCGTTGCCAACCAGAATTCGGAGCGAGGGACGGCCTGACGTGCCGCTTAATCCACGGGCTTTGGCGATCGCGGCCGGCGTCGGCGCAAGCGGATGTTAGATCGCCTCAACTACGCCGCCCGATAAATGAGGGCGTCATCGATGAAGTGACCGTTGATGACGTTCTTGGAGAATCGAATCCGACTTACCCCCGGGCCAGTCTTGATAGCAGCCTTCAGCAGTCGAACCAAATCCGCGTCAGGGTCAAGGAGGCCCACTACCGATAGGGGCACTGAAACGCCCCCAGGGCCAAGGCGGTCGATCGCCAACCGAATCTTTTCGTAGACGTCTCGCGGCCCTTTTGTACTCACGTCGGGCGATGCAAAGAGCAGCCGCCACTCGTTCAGATCGGGTACGAACAGCCACAGCGCCGACGTTACAGGCACACCGAGCTCATCAAGCATGGCGGTCAGATCTGCGCCGGCGTCGACCATTGCGGGCGTGAGCTGTTCTTTCACCACTGCGTTCTCAGCCACGTCAAGACCCCAGTTGCGCCGTCTGCGACCGCAACGAACATGTCGCGGGCTTTGGCTTCAGACGTCGAGTGATCGTACCGCGAGGATTCGTTCCAGTCACGAACGGTGTTCCAGTTGACCTGGAACGCCGGCTCGGCGGCAGCCTTGCCTTCGAGAGCCGCCTTTACGCCGGAGATTCCCAGCAGTTTGTCGAGCCGGTGCGTGTAGAAGTCGTTGACGACCGTCTTGTCTGGCACCTCGTCTTGGCGGAACTGACGCGCAGCGCAGGCCTTGAGCCCGCATTCGACCGCGTACCCCAGCAGGTAGTACGCGGCCGGCCACCGCCCGGCGTCCAGCAGGGCCTCCGCGTCGGCTACGCGCGCGTCCGTCAGAATTTGCAGATCGGTTCGATTCATCACCCAAGGCGGCTCAGCGGTCAAACCTGTTATTCGCCTGCGAGCATCAGGCCATCCTCACCCACGATCTTGCGAACCGGCGCAAGACGTGTCACGGTTCCAGCCACGGTCGGTGCCCCTAGCCCGTTTTCGCACATCCCAATACCACCGCCACCTTGCGGAGCAGGGTTGTCGGCGCCACGGATCGCCCGTCAAGCCTCCATTATGTTTGGGGCTGCGGCACTGGTCTCGAAGTGAGTCCAGGCCGCCTGTTCCTTTCGCAAACTGGCCGCCCGACCGGCTCAACTGCGAGCGCTGCGGGTGGTCGGCCGACGTGACCCGGGCGCTCCAGGACATGGGCCGACCAAAGACTCGAGATCCGCAGTTGCCCTGGCCACCCTCGGGCTGCCGATGCCAATTCTCGCACGCAGACTCCAGTGCACGGAGCCGTGAGACGAGCACACTCCAAGAGCGCCTCCCAACCACTCACTTGTGGGGTCACCTTCGACAGGCGAAACACAAGTCTGAGCCGACCGTAGCCCAGCCGGCGCAGTTTCGACATCGCTTCTTTTGGGCCAAAGGGTGCCGCTCGACGCGGTCGATGTATTCGGACTTGTCAGGGACCGACTCCCCAGTAAGCCCCGATCGAACAGGCGGCGTTCGAGCGCGTGCGCCAACTTCTGGCTTCAAAGCAAAGGCATCACCTTTGGGGTCAGGAGGACAACTTGAGCAGAGCCACCCATCGATACTGCGCCATAGATTGTCTCGAGTGATGACAACGCTTCCGCAGAACGGGCACTCATAGGGTAGGGAAGGAAACTCTTCGTCCAGTCGAACTATCAGGGTCTTCCCATTACCGCAGCTTGTGCACTTCAGCCGATCTCCAGGAGAGTCGGGACCATGCACAATCTTGTCAGGCATTAGAGCGCTGTGCCCACAGTGCTTGCAGGTGATCCTATACATGGTTCGTTATAGTGCTCCGCGACGCCCGACTATCTCCCGCACGGCTCCGCCAACTCTCGCAGGAGTTGTCACGAGTCGTGCTCGCTGCCCCACCCGGTGGGCTACTCATCCCCATGGACGTATTCGAACCCGAAGCGGCCCTTCACGCAGAGGTTGCCGCGCGTCGTCGGGTTGTCGAGCGGTGAGGTGACCTTCACGATCTGCTCGTCCTGGGTATGCACCGTCAACGTGCAGCCCACGCCGCAGTACGGGCAGATGGTGTCGGTTGCCTGCTGACGCTCCGGCGCCCACGCGCCGTCGCGGCGCAGCTCGAACTCGGGTTTCGCCATCAACGCGCCGGTGGGGCACACGGCGATGCAGTTGCCGCAGTAGACGCACGCGGACTGCGGCAGCGGCACGTCCACCTCGGTGGAGATGTGCGCGGCAAAGCCGCGGCCGGCGACCGCAATCGCGAAGGTGTTCTGGTAGTCCGTGCCGCACGCCTCCACGCACTTGTAGCAGAGCACGCACTTGCCGTAGTCGCGCACGTAGAGGTCGTTGTCGTCCTTCACGGGCTGGGCGACGGTGGCGCCACGGCCGAACCGATCCGGATCCGCCCCGTACTCGGCGCACTGGGCCCGCAGGTCGTCCGCCGTCGACAGGTCCACGGACGAGGCCAGCAGCTCGAAGACCACCTTGCGCGACAGGCGGACACGCTCCGAGTCGGTGTGGATGACCATGCCGGGCTCGGCGATCCGCGAGCAGGCCGGGATGAGCACACGCGAGCCCTCGAGCTCCACGACGCACACGCGGCAGACGTTCACCGGCGTGAGCGTCTCGAGATAACAGAGCGTCGGGACGTCCTTCCCCGCCTGCCGGCAGGCGTCGAGCACGGTCGCGCCCCGCGACACCTCGACGGCCTGCCCGTCGATCGTCAGCGACACGGGCTCCGCGGCGGGCGCCGCCGGGGCCGCGGGCGGTTCGGGCGACCGCGCCGGCGGTTCGAACCAGATCGGGACCTCCTGCTTCACCGTGTGCCTCCCCTCGGGACGAGGCCGAGGCGCAGTGCCGACTCGATGGCAGACGAGGCGGTCTGGCCCAGGCCGCAGATGGACGCGTCCCGCATCGCCTGGCCCAGCTCGGCCAGCAGGTGCAGGTCCGGACCCTCCGCCCCACCGTCACGCAGCCGCTCGAGCAGCTCGCGCTGCCGCACCGCGCCGACGCGGCACGGCACGCACTGCCCGCACGACTCGTCCTCGAAGAACCGCGCGATGCGCGCGAGCAGGTCGGGCAGATCGGCCGTGTCGTCGAACACCATGACGACCCCGGAGCCGAGGGTGACGCCGGCCGATCGCGCATCCTCGAACGTCAGCCGCAGGTCGAGGCTCTCGGGCCCCACGAACATCCCGGCCGCGCCCCCCAGCAGGATCGCCTGCAGCGGTCGGCCTCCGGCGACGCCGCCCGCCAGCGCGAGCAGCTCGCCGAGCGTCGCCCCCATCGGGAGCTCGTACGTGCCGGGACGCGCGACGTGTCCCGACAGGCAGAACAGCCTGGTCCCGGTTGACGCCGGAGTTCCGGTCCGGGCCCACGCGGCGCCGCCCTCGCGGAGGATGTGCGGCACGTGCGCAAGCGTCTCGACGTTGTTCACCACCGTCGGCCGGCCGAACAGGCCGAACTGCGCGGGGAACGGCGGCTTCGACCGCGGCTCTCCACGCTTGCCCTCGACGGAGTTGAAGAGGGCCGTCTCTTCTCCGCAGATGTACGCGCCGGCCCCGCGCCTGACCTCGAGGTCGAACGCGAACCCCGCCCCCGCGACATCGGCGCCGAGCAGGCCCGCACCACGGGCCGCCTCGACGGCCTGCCCCACGGCGCGTTCCGCGTCAGGATACTCACCACGCACGTAGATGAGGCCGCGGGTAGCACCGGTCGCGAACGCGCAGATCGTCATCGCCTCGACGATCGCGAACGGATCCCCCGTGAGCAGCACCCGATCCTTGAACGTGCCCGGCTCGGATTCGTCCGCGTTGCAGACCACGAACTTGGGCTGGCCCGGTTCAGCGGCGACCGCCGCCCACTTGCGTCCCGTCGGGAACGCGGCGCCGCCGCGCCCCTGCAGCTTCGAGGCCACCAGCTCCGCGATGACGCCCTCCGGGCCGAGCGTCCTCGCCCGGGTGAGCGCGGCGTATCCCCCGTGCGCCCGGTACTCGTCCAGGCTGCCGGGGTCGGCCACGCCGACGCGAGCCAGGAGCTTCAGCCCGGGGGATCCGGCCTGCGGCACGGCCGCCCGCAGTCGTGCGAGGCGCCCTGTGCCGGTCGGCTCGGCGTCGGCCGCGCCGGCAACGGCCAGGCTCGACCTGACCGGCGCGACCTCCGTCCGCCGCGGCGTCTCGCCCGCCTCGGTCACGAGCACGGCTGGCGCCCGATCACACTGGCCCAGGCAGGGGCTGCGATGCACGTGCGTCCCCGCAGCTTCCAGCCCGCTGCAGATGCCCTCCGCGCCGCGCAGCCGGCACGCGATGTCGTCGCACACGTGGACCGCGCGTGGTGGACGCTCCTCGGTGGCCAGCAGGTGATAGAAGGTCAGCACGCCCCACGCGTCGGCTGGCGGCACGGCCAGGCGGCGGCAGATGTAGTTGAGCGCCCCGTGGCTGACCCAGCCCACGGCGTCCTGCACGGCGTGGAAGGCCGGCAGCAGCTGATCGCGCCCGTGTGTCGCGCCGCCGCGCGTGCCCACCGTGCGGCCATCCCGATCGGCCACACGCGCGCCGCCATCCCAGCCGCCGGCCGGCGGACCGAGCAGGCGGTCGACGGCCACGCGTTCGGCGGCGCTTGGTTCGGCTCCGGTGATGTGCAGGTCCACGACGCTGCTAGGCCCCCAGCCGCTCGATCCGGATCGCCGCGGCCTTGAACTCCGCCGTGCCCGCGCGCGGGTCGGTGGCGTCGATCGTCAGCAGGTTCGTCGCGACGTCATCCGGGAAGTGGAACGTCATGAACGTCAGCCCGGGACGCAGCGACGGGTCCACGAACACCGGCACGTCGACCGCGCCGCGCCGCGAGCTCACGCGCACGCGTTCGCCGGCCGCCAGGCCCAGGCGCTCGGCGTCCTCCGGTGAGACGTCGATGGTCTCGCCGCGACGCGTCGGCAGCGCGTACGCGCCCGACTGCACCCCCGTGTTGTACTCCGACAGCCGGCGACCGGTCGTCAGCCGGATCGGGTACTCGTCCGAGAGCGGCTCCACGGGCGGCTGCCACTCCACCGGCATGAACGGCGCGCGCCGCCCGACGAGCGGACGGGCCCACAGACGGCTGTGGAGGAAGACCTCACCCGGGTGCTGCTCGTCGAAGCACGGCCACTGGATGCCCCCGAGGGCGTCGAGCCGCGCGTAGCTCATCCCGGCGTGCATGGGCGAGAGCGTCCGGAGCTCGTCCCACACGCGTTCGGCGTCGGGCGCGCCCCAGTCGTGTCCCATGCGCTTCGCGAGCGCGAAGATGATCGCGAGGTCGTCCCGGGCCTCGCCCGGAGGCCGGCGCGTGCGGCGCACCCGCTGGACCCGGCGTTCGCTCGACGTGACCGTGCCCTCCACCTCGAAGGCGGCCGCGGCCGCGGGGAAGACGACATCGGCGAGCTTCGCGGTCCCCGTCAGGAAGATGTCCTGGACGATGAGGGTGTCGAGCCCCGCGAGCATCTCCATGGCGTGGTGCTGGTCGGCCTCGGAGTTGGCGGGGTTCTCGCCGATCACGTACAGCGACCGCAGGTCGCCCCGCTCCATCGCCTCGAACATCTGCGACAGGTGCCAGCCGCGCTCGGCGGGGACTGGCACGCCCCAGGCGCGGTCGAACTTCGCGCGCGCCTCCTCACGCTCGACGTGCTGGAAGCCGACGAGGCGATCCGGCAGCGCGCCCATGTCGCCCCCGCCCTGCACGTTGTTCTGGCCGCGGAGGGGGTTCAGGCCGCAGGCCCACCGGCCGACGTGGCCCGTGAGCAGCGACAGGTTGATGAGCGACAGCACGTTGTCGACGGCCGTGTGGTGCTCGGTGATCCCGAGCGTCCAGCAGATGGTCGCGGTCTTCGCCGACCCGTAGGCGTGGGCAATCTCGCGGATGACCGGCGCCGGCACGCCGGTGACGACCGCGGCCCGCTCGAGCGTCCACGGCTCGACCGACGCCTTGTAGGCGTCGAAGCCGTCGGTCGCGTGCGTGACGAAGTCCTCATGGACGAGGCCGGCCGCGATGATCTCGCGCCCCACGGCATTGGCAAGCGCGATGTCGGTGCCCACGTCGAGCCCGGCCCAGAGGTCCGCCCACTGGGCGGACGAGGTCCGTCGCGGGTCAATCGCGATGAGGCGCGCGCCCCGCCGGACCCCCTTCAGCAGGTGGTGGAAGAAGATCGGGTGCGTCTCCCGGGCGTTCGATCCCCAGAGGAGCACGCAGTCGGTCTCCTCCATCTCCCGGTAGGAGTTGGTGCCGCCACCCGCGCCGAACACCGTCGCCAGCCCGGCGACGCTCGGGGCGTGTCAAGTCCGGTTGCAGCTGTCGATGTTGTTCGAGCCGATGACGACGCGCGCGAACTTCTGCGCCGCGTAGTTCATCTCGTTCGTGCTCTTCGAACAGCTGAAGAGGCCGAACGACCGCGGGCCATGGCGATCCACCGATCGCCGGAGCCCGTCGGCGGCCCGATCGAGCGCCTCGTCCCAGGTCGCCGGCCGCAGCTCGGCGCCCTTGGCCTGACGCACCATCGGCTGCGTCACACGAGCGTGTTTCCGCATGATCGAACGGAATGTAGCACAAAGACGGGACGCGCTGAGGAAGGCAGAAGGAAGAAGGCAAAAGGCCGAAAGGCGGGTTCAACCGGACTCGGTCCAGCGGTCGACGGGAATCGAGAGGAGAAGGTAGCGCTTCCGAAGCTCGACGACGCGCGCCGGCAGGTCACGCGTGGTGAACTCGCCGGCGCGGCAGCGGTCGCGGAGGGCGCGGATCTCGATACGGTAGAGGTCGTTGATCTGCGCGCGCAGGCGGTCCGGTGGTGTGTCAGGGCGCGGCGACAGCCCGTGACGCGCCAACTCGTCGATCACCTCGGGACGGTAGTGCCAGATCATGGCCACCCCGCCGCGGAGCACTCCGGCCGTGCCAGGATCGCGGCGATCCGGTCGCGGCCGCTCCCGGTCGCCGTCGCCAGCGCTCGACGGTAGGCGGCGCACCCCTCGCCGTAGCGGTCCACCTCGAGCCACAGCTCGCCTTCGAGCTCGTCGATCGGCAGCGGCCACAGGGCCGGGGTGCCCAGCGCGGAGAGCCGCAGCGCCAGCGCGCGGGCCTGCTCGAGATACAGCCCCATCTCCGGACGTTCGTCCTGGGCGGCCGCCATGGCTGCCGTCACGGCGGCACTGGCGTAGGCGACGGCGTCCCCGCCGGGCAACGCGGACAGTACGGCCAGCCGTTCCCGCGGCGCGGCCAGCGCCTCGGGCGAGCCGCCGAGCGGCGCGGCGGCCCGGGCCGCCCCCCACGCCTCGATTGCCGTCCGCGCCATCGTCGCCCTCGCGCAGGACGGGTCGGCGGCCACAGCGCGGCCGAGCGGCCCCGCCGCCGGCGCCGCGCCCTCAGCCTGCGCGACCGCGACGGCCTCGCCGTAGGCCCGTTCGGCCGCCGGCAGGCAGGGCGCCGCCTGCAGGACGGCCAGGAACAGGGCGGCGGCGACGGGCATGTCGGCCTCCATGGTACCCGCTCATCCCGCGGCGCGCCGTGCCGATTGAATGAGGAGACAGGGGTGCTGTGCCCCGCGACCCGCCCGGTGTCCCCCCGGCCGGTCTTCCTCGGAGGACCATCATGGCTGCCCGGCTCACTTTCGGCGCCCGCATGCGCGCCGGGATCATCCTGCTCATTGCCCTGATCGCGTGCATCGGGGCCGGCGCCGCCTGGAGCGCAATCGCGATCGACCGCCAGCAGCAGGAGACGCTGGCCGCCGCCACCCGGATGCGGTCGGCTGCGCACGTCCAGGCGCTGAACGCCCAGCTCCAGACCGCCGAGAAGGCACTCATCGTCGCCGGCTCGGCCGGCAACCAGGAAGACCTCGAGCGCTGGCACGCCACCGTGCGCGAGGATCTCGAATCGGCGAACCGTGAGCTCGACACGCTCGCCGGGCTCGTGGCCACGGACGAGGAACGCGCCGACGTCACCGGCCTGCGGGACGGCGTCGCCTCCTGGAGCAGCGGGTGCGCCGCCTGTCACTCCGAGACGGCCGACCTCTCGGACCCCGCCACCGTCAGCCGGCTCTCGGACCAGACACGGGAACTGACCGCCCGCAACTACGAGCTCGCCAACCGCCTCGAGGAACGGCAGGTCGAGGCCTTCCAGACCCAGGCGGCCGCCGCCACGGCCATCACCCGCACGGCGCGGTGGACCCTGCTCGCGGCGCTGGTGCTCGGGCTGTCCATGGGCCTCGTGCTGCTGCTGACGACCGGCCGCGCGACGAGCCGCCTCCGTCACACCGCGGCCGATCTCCGAAAGGATGCGTGCGCGCTGCTCGACGTCGCGGACCGCGCCGCGGACACCTCACGCCGGCTGGCCGATGCGTCGACGGGCGAGGTCGCGGCCCTCGAGCAGGCCGCGGGCTCGATGCACGCGATGGCGGACGACAGCCGCAAGACGGCGGACCAGTTGAACGAGGCGACGTCGATCCTGGCAGGCACCCACACCCAGGTGGACCGCTCGAACCACGACCTGCAGGGGCTGGAGACCTCGATGCAGGGCATCGCGGACGCGTCGAATCGCGTCACCGGCATCCTGAAGCGGATCGACGAGCTGGCGTTCCAGACCAACCTGCTGGCGCTCAACGCCGCGGTCGAGGCCGCCCGCGTCGGTGAGGCCGGCGCCGGCTTCGCCGTCGTCGCGGACGAGGTGCGCAACCTCGCGCAGCGGTCGGCCGACGCGGCGCGCGACACCGGGGTGCTCATCGACCAGTCGCTCGAGACGTCGGCGGAAGGACGGCAGCGCACCGACGCGCTCGGCGCGTCCATGGCCGCGGTCACCGGAAGCGTGGGCGAGCTGCGGCAGATCGTCGAGACGATTGCCGCGGCGAGCCAGGCGCAGCGCGCGGCCGCGGACGAGGTGCTCTCGGTCGTGCGGCACCTGCAGGATGCCGCGCACCGCACCGCGGACATGGCATCCGAGACGCGCACGGCCTCGGACGCGCTGCAACAGCAGGCCGCGTCGGTGACCCGTGTCGTGGAAGGCCTCGAGGATCTGGTCGGCCACTGCGGTGGCGCGGAAGGCGCTGGGGCACCGGACGCCGGGGCCGCCGCTCCGCCCGTGGACGCCACTCGCCCACGTCCGCGCATGTGCCGGGCCGCCTGACCCAGAAGTGGGGTCGGCCCTGTTCTGGGAATAGAGAAACCAGAAAACGGAATCAGGAATGGAGGTTCGGCTATAGTCGCGCGCGTGCCCACCGCGCCCTTGAGGCTGTCGCCGCTGGAACTGGCGCGCCTCGCCGGCATCGTGCTCGCCGCCCTGGCGCTCCGGGTGCTCCTCCCCTGGCGCCACGTCCTGATTGACGGTCGCGTGGTCGTCGCGGGCAACGACGCGTGGATCCACATGCGCAACGCGGACAACGTGTTCGCGCACTGGCCGTGGCCGACCTGGTTCGACCCGTTCCGCCTCGCGCCGGAAGGCCAGTGGACCGATGCGCCGCTGATGGATGCGTCTGTCGCCGGACTGGCTCATCTCACCGGCCTGTCGGTCGACCTGGCCGGCGCGTGGTTCCCTGCGGTCGCCGGCGCGCTCGTCCCGGTTCCGGTCTACCTGCTGGTACGGCGGGTCTGCGGCTCCATCGAGGCCACGCTGGCCGCCGTCCTCGTCGCCGCCCTGCCCGGACAGCTCCTGGCCAGGTCTCTCTTCGGCCAGGCCGATCACCACGTGCTCGAGGCCCTGCTTGCGGCCACCATCCTGTGGCTGCTGGCACGCGCCATCGACAGCCGCACGCGGCGGGATCTGGTCCTGGCAGGCGTGGCCCTTGCCGCCTACCTGCTCACGTGGTCACGCGGCGCGTTCCTCGTGCTCGCGCTCCTCGCCTGGGCGGTCCCGGTGGCGCTGACCGCACACGGCGCGGGAATGACGCGGCTCATCGGATGGACCTTCGGCGTGGCCCTCGTGCTCGTGGCGCCGGTCGCGATCGGCTTCCCGCCGATGGCATTGACGGTTCCCCTGCTCGCCGCCGGCATCGCCCTGACGGCCGGAGCGGACCTCATGCGGGAGCGAGCGGACACCCGGGGCCTCGCGGTGGCGGGCGTGCTGCTCTTCGGCAGCCTCGCAATCGCCGCATGGGTGGCGGGCCCGACGTTGGTGGCGCAGGCCGTGCGGTTCGCGCCGGCGGGGCCAGCCTCCAGCGTCGGTGAAGTCCGTCCACTGCTCTGGCTCGGCGGCCCCTTCTCGCTCGCTCCGCTCTGGACCGAGTTGACGACAGCCGCGCTGCTCGTCTGGCCGGGGCTCTGGTTCCTGGGTCGGCGTACGGTTCAACACCGCGAGCCAGCCGCGATGCTCCTGCTGGTGTGGAGCGTCCTGATGATCGCCGCCGCGCTGGCGCAGGCGCGATTCAGCTACTACATGGCAATCGCGGCGGCCATCCTGGCGGCAATCGCGGCCCGGCGCCTCTTCTGGGACGGCCTGCCTCGCGCCCTCGGGTTCGTCGCCATCGGCGCCATCGTCGTGCTCCCGAATCTCGCGCCCGCCCTGACCGTCGCAGCGGCGCCGTCGGGTGGACCGGACGCGGCGTGGCGGGACGCGCTCGACTGGATGCGCACCCACACGCCCGACCCGTACGACGACCCGGAGGCGTACCTCGCGCGCTATGGGTCGGCCTCCGATGCGCCGGCCGCACGCTACGGGGTGATGGTGTGGTGGGACTACGCGTGGTGGGTCAGCCGCGTCGCCCGGCGGCCGCCGGTCACCAATCCGACGCAGGTGGCCGTCAAGGAAGCGGGCCGCTTCTACACCGCCACCGACGAGGCGGGCGCCGTGGCGGTGCTCCGCGAGCGGCACGCTGCCTACGTGATCGTCGATCGCTCGATGCCGATGTCAGTCGCCACGGCCGGCCGGCCGCAGGCGTCGCAACTCGAGCTGATGGTTCGCTGGGCCGAGCGCGATCCACAGGCGTACTACCGCGTGTACCGGCAGCGCGGGCAGCCCGTCTTCGTGTACTCGGCGGACTACTACCGCACGATGGCCATCCGGCTGTTCGCCTACGGGGGACGGCCGTACGAGCCGGTGGACTCGACGTGGGCCATCCGGACCGAGGGCGACGAGATCCGGGACGCCCGTCGCTTCCGGACGCATGCCGACGGGCAGGCGTTCGTCGCGCAGACCCCGGGCTGGAGGATCGCCGGCCTCCATCCCCTGCTGTCGCCCGTCCCCGTCGAAGGCGTGCCGGCGTTTTCCCGGGAGTTCGCCTCGTCTCAGGGCGTCGACGGCCCCATCGGGCGGATTCCGGACGTCGCGGTGTTCCGGGTCACCGCACCGCGCCCCCTTGGTGGAGAAGAGAGAATGAAGAAAACGGAATCAACAAAGGAAGGCAGGAATGACGAATGAAGAAAGGGCTGGTGAGCCTTTCGTGAATTCCTGGTTCCGTTTTCTCGATTCTTGATTCCCGGCCGCGCCGCACAGTGTCAGTGCGGCGCGGTCTGGTGCGCCCCCATCTCGTACTCCCTGGGCGGCTCCGCCCCCATCAGGTTCTTCACGAAGTAGTCCCAGCGCCGCCGCACCATGTAGGGCTCGTTGCCGAAGCCGTGCGAGCGGTTGGGGAACATGATCAGGTCGAAGTCCTTGTTGGCCTTGATCAGCGCGTCCACCACCAGCAGCGTGCTGTTCGGCGGCACGTTCGTGTCCATGGTCCCGTGGGCGATGAGGAGCTTGCCCTTCAGGTCCTGCGCGTGGTTCTGGTTGGCCTGGTCGTCGTAGTTCGAGGCGCCCTTGGCGTCCTTCGTCAGCAGCCCCTGCCACTTCTCGCCCCAGTCGTCCTCGTAGATGCGGTTGTCGTGGTTGCCCGCCTGCGAGACGCCCACCTTGAAGAAATCGGGATAGCGGAACATCGCGCCCGCCGTCGCGAACCCGCCGCCGGAGTGGCCGTAGATCCCGGCGCGATCCAGGTCAATCCACGCGTAACGCGCCGCCAGGTCCTTCATGCCGGCAACCTGGTCGGGAAGCGTGTTGTCCCCCATGTCGCCGTAGTACGCCTCGTGGAACGCACGCGAGCGCCACGGCGTACCCATGCCGTCGATCTCGACGACGATGAAGCCGAGCTCGGCGATGGACTGGGCGTCACCGCGAGAGGCCTGGAAGGAGCGGCTGCCGACGCTGCCGGTCTGCGGGCCCGGGTAGATGTGGTTGATGATCGGGTACTTCCGCAGCGGGTCGAAATCCGTCGGCCGGTACATCAACCCGTAGAGATCCGTCCTGCCGTCCCGCGCCTTGACCGTGATGGGGATCGGCGGCATCCAGCCCGCCGCCTTCAGCTTCGAGATGTCCGCACGCTCGAGCTCGAGTACCACCCGCCCGTCCGTGTCGCGCAGCACCGCCACGGGCGGCGTGTCGGGCGTGGAGTAGGTGTCGACGAAGTACTTGCCGCTGGGGGACCGGTTGATCGTGTGGTCCGCGTTCTCCGGGGTCAGCAGCGTCTGCCCTTTCCCGTCGAAGCCAATCTTGTAGTAGTGGCGGAAGTACGGGTCACGTCCCGGCTCCTTCCCAACGCCCACGAAGAAGATCTCGCGCGCGGCTTCGTCCACCTCGAGCACCTGCGCGACGTTGCCCTCGCCGGTCGTGATGCGGTTCTTCTGGAAGCCGTTCGTGGCATCGTGCAGGTACAGCCCGCCCCAGTTGTCGCGCTTCGAGAACCAGATGACCTCCTTCGAGCCTGGGAGATACCGCCAGTTGACGGCGCCCTGCCCCGATTCGAAGAACGACTCCACGCGTTCGCTGAGCACGTTGCGGATGGTGCCGGTGGCGGCATCCGCCACGCGCAGGTCCTCGCGTTTGTGATCGCGCGACGTCGAGACGAACGCGAGCTCCTTCGAGTCGGGGCTCCACTCGACGTCGGCCCACTCGCCGCCGCAGACGACGTGATCGCAGATGGTGGATCGGTGCGGGTCGGGCGGCAGGTCGATCTTCGTCACCTTCACCGGATCGACGTCGATGATCACGCGCTCGATCTCGAAGATCTTGTCGTCGCCGGGCATCGGGTACTTGAGGGTGGTCAGCGTGGGATGTCCCGCGACGGTGTTCACGAGGTACATCTCGCCGACGCCACGCCAGTCGTGCCGGAACGTGGCGATGCGCTTCGAGTCGGGCGACCAGACGACGACGGGGGTGTCGCTGTGCACCCAGCCGGCGTCGTTGCGCGCATAGGCCTGCCCCTCGGTCCCGTCCGTCGTCAGCTGCGTCTCCGTCCCGTACGCGACGTTGCGCACCCAGAGGTTGTAGTCGCGCACGAACGCAGCCTTGGTCCCGTCGGGCGAGAGGATCTCCAGGCGCGCCGGCGCACCTGGTCCGCTCGTCCGGGACTTCGCCTCGCCGATGTCCGTACACGCCGCCGTCCCGGTGCGCGGGCAGCGCCACTGGCGGTTCTTCGCCGCGACCTCGATGGCCGACTGGTCGTCACTGAAGTCGAACGTCTGGAACGGGAGCGTGAGCTCGGCGTAGGAGTCGCCGGTCGCCTTCGACAGGGCGGCCGCCACGGCGGCGTGATCGAACGCCCGGGCCTTCGTCGCCGCCGCCGGATCCACCAGGATGAACTCCGCGCCGCCCGGCACCGTCACGCGGTACCAGAAGCGGTCGTCGTCCAGCCAGTGAGGCTGCGCGCTGGTACGGAAGACGAGGGGTGCGGTGTTGTAACCCATCCAGCGCTCGGCGCGGGCGTAGTCGTCGGCCGTCAGGGCGCGGGGGGCGTCCGCGAGCTGGCGTGCAAGGACGGGGGTGACCGAAGCGAGAGCGAGGACGGCAGCGGCCGTGAGCCGGCGCGCCGCGGCAAGGCGGACGGGAGTCGACATGTCCTGGGAACCTCCGGCGGAGTCCGGGACACTCTATCAAAGGCCGCGGGCCGCGCCCGCGTCAGGCCTCGCCGCTCGCGGTGCTCGCGGCTCGGTAGGCCGGCCGCTTCGCGGCCCCAGGGCCAGGCACTCCGCGCCTGTCTGGCCGCGCCCTGCGGGTGCGTGCGGGCCGGCTGCGTCGCGGCCATGGTCCCGGCGACTCAGACGCGCCGATCGACCACTGGTCTGCACCAGGGTTCGTCCCAGCGAATCGCATGCCGACGCGGGTTGCACAGGTCCACGGGAGCCGTTTCCAAATGGCTACACATCCCCCCACTGATGAGGTAAGCTCGCTGCGCTTCCGCCCCCGGCAGCACACATGTCGCCAATTGCGGTGCCCCGCCGCGCCCGGCTTGTCCTCACGGTCGTCGCCACCGTTCTCGCGGTGTGTGCGTCAATCCCCGGGTTTCGTGTCTGGGCGCAGGGGTCGAGTGCCGGCGCGGACCGACTGCTCGTCGCGGATGTCAATAACCTCCTCGCCGTCGACCTGACCGGCTCGCCCGTGGCCAGCACCGTCGCCGCGCTGTCGGGCACGGCGTGCCATCCGGGCCCTGGCTTCGCGAGCTTCTGGGTCGACGCGGCGCCGGACGGCACGCTGTACGGGGTCGTCGACACCTGCGGGTCTGGTGCCTACTGGGGGCGCGTCGATCCGGCCACCGCGGTGATCACGACGCGTCACGCGCTGGACGCCTCATTCGGGACGCTCACACGTTTCAAGCCCGCGTTCCTGCCGGCGTTCCCCGCCGCGGGCCAGCCGCTCGGCTACCGCTTCCGCCAGACCGCCAACCGTGCCGACAGCTCGAATCCGATCGATTTCTACGCGGTCGACTCGCTCGACCCGTACAGCGAGCACCTCCTCTACAGCAACGTCGGCAACAGCCAGAACTTCAACTTCGGCCTCGGGACGGCCGTGCGGGCCGACGGCACGGCGTACTACGTCACCGTGAACGGCGTGTATCGGCTCGACCCGACGACCCACGTGCTGAGTCAGGTCGGCTTCCTCAGCCTCTACAACATCTCGAACAACGCGGCGCTTTCGGGAATGGCGAGCGACGACCAGACCTTCTACATCGTCGATGGAGGCCGGCGATTCGGCTTCGATGTCACCACCGGAGACGTAACGAACCCCCTGGTCACGGGCATGTCGCAAGGCGTCGCCGCGGTCCTGCAGCGAGCCCCGTGGGGAGGCGTCCGGATCGAGCCGCATACCGGGCTCGTCACGACGGAGAGCGGCGGCACCGCGACGTTCACGGCCGTGCTGACGGTCCAGCCCACCGCCAGCGTGACGCTCACGCTGTCCTCGAGCGATGCCACCGAGGGGACGGTCAGCCCGTCCACCCTCACCTTCACGACCGCGAACTGGAACGTGCCGCAGACGGTGACCGTCACCGGCGCTGCCGACCTGCTCACCGACGGCTCCCAGGCCTACACGATCGTCACATCGGCCACGTCGAGCGGGGATGCGAACTACTCCGGGCGGACGGTGCTCGACGTCAACGTCACGAACACCAACGTCAACGTCGCGCCAACCCTCTCGGCCATTGCCGCGCAGACGATTCAGCAGGGCCAGTCCACGAGCGTGTCGTTCACCGTGGCCGACGAGTCCCCGGCCTCGGTGACGGTCACCGCCGCCTCCTCGAACCCGACGCTCGTGCCCGCCGGCGGGCTCGTCCTCGGGGGATCGGGCGCATCGCGCACGCTGGCGATCACGCCCACGACGGGACAGTCGGGCACGGCCACCATCACGTTGACCGCCACCGACGGATCGGCCGCCGGGACCACCAGCTTCGTCGTGACGGTGCCCGCCAACCAGGCTCCGACGATCTCCGCCGTTCCGGACCAGCGTGTCGCGCTCGGCACGACAGCCGTCGGCCCCCTCGCGTTCACGATTGGAGACGACGCCACGGCCACCTCCGCATTGACGGTGTCGGCGACGTCCTCGAACCCGGCGCTCGTCCCGCAGAGCGGTCTTGCGTTGGGCGGAAACGCGGCAAGCCGGACGCTCGTCGTGACGCCCTCCTCCGGCCAGACGGGCACCTCCACTATCTCCCTCGCCGTCGGCGATGGCCAGGCGACGACGACCACCGCGTTCACGGTCACGGTGACGGCGCCGCCGACAATCACCCCGATCGGCCACCAACAGGTGCCCGCCGGCACGGCCCAGGTCGGTCCGCTGGCCTTCACGGTCGCCGACGACATGACCGCGGCGTCAGCCCTCGCCGTGAGCGCGAGCTCGTCGAACCCGGCGCTCGTCCCGCCGGCCGGCCTGGTGCTCGGCGGCTCCGCGGCGAACCGCACGGTGACGATCTTCCCGGTCGCCGGGCAGGTCGGGACGGCCACGGTCACGATCGCAGTCAGCGACGGCGTTGCGACTGGCACTGCCGCGTTCGTGCTGACCGTGGTCGCCGCGGTCCCACCAGGGGCTCCGACCGGCTTCGCCGCCGTCGTACGCGACGGCCGGTTCGTGGACATGAGCTGGCAGCCGTCCACGTCGCCGGGGACCGGCGCGCCCACCGGCTACCGCGTGGAGGCTGGTACAACGTCGGGCGCCGCCGACGCCGGGAGCGTCGTGCTCGGCCCCGTGACGAGCCTCACGCATGAGGTCGGGATGTCGGGAAGGCTCTTCCTGCGGGTGCGCGCCTTCAACGAGCAGGGCCTGAGCGCGCCGTCGAACGAGGTCGCGGTGACGCTGGCGGACGGGGCGCCGCCCACGAACCTGCGGGCGGACGTGAACGGCACCTCCGTGCGGATGACGTGGACCCCACCTGCGGATGCGGCGTCGGTCCGGCAGTACGTCGTCGAGGCCGGCTCGGCCGCCGGTGCGACGAACCTGGGCACGCTGACGGCCGGCGTGCCGGAGCTCGTGCTCGCGGGCGTCCCGGGCGGCACCTATTTCGTGCGCGTGCGGGCCGAGCGCGCCTCCGGACGCAGCAGGGTCTCCAACGAAGTGGCGTTCACGGTGGGCGCAGGCGGCGTCTGCACCGCCGCCCCGGGCGCGCCTCAGGCGCTGTCTGCGGTCGCGAACGGCACGACCCTGTCGGTCTCGTGGCAGGCGCCGGCTGGCGGGGATGTGCCAGCGGGTTACCAGCTCCACGTCGGGTCGAGCACGGGCGCGAGTGATCTGGGCGTCATCACATTCGCTGCGGAGACCGTCGCGGCCTCGGCAACGGTGCCGAACGGCACGTACTTCTTCCGGGTGTTCGCCACGAACCCCTGTGGCACGGGTCCGGCATCCGCCGAAGCGTCGGCAACGGTTGGCGGCGCCCCCCAGGCGCCGGGTGCGCCCTCGAACCTCACGGCGGTGGTCGAGGGCACGACCGTGGTCCTCGGGTGGTCTGCCCCTGCCACCGGCGGGGCCGCATCACGCTATGTGCTCGAGGTGCTCGACGGCGTCGGCAACCTCCTCGCGGCGCTCGAGACCGGCGGCGCGGCAACGACCTTCACGCACGCGGCCACGCCGTCCGGCACCTATGTCATTCGTGTCCGCGCCGGCAATGCGGCCGGACTGGGTGACGCCTCGGACGCCGTGACGGTCACGGTGCCCTGACCACCGAGGCTCATCGTCGTCGTGCTGGTGGGCCTCGCCACGCCAGCCCAATCCTCGCTCAGGGCACCCTCACAACGATCTCGGTGGACGCCGGGCTGGTACCTGCCGTGTTCCGCGCGCGCACGCGGATGTAGTAGGTGCCGGCGCCCACCGGGGCCGAGATGCTCGTCGCCCCGCCGATCGACCCCGAGAACAGATCGGTGCCACCCGTCGCCGAGCCCGCCTCGAGGACGTACTCGGTCGCCCCGCTCGAGCCCTGCCAGGTGACGGTGAGGACCGCGCCGTTCAGGCTGTAGCTGAGTCCGGTTGGCGCCTGGGGAGCCGTACCGGTGCCTGGAATCTCCGCACCGGGCGGCACGAGCAGGACGGCGCGGAGCCCGCTTCCGTCGTACGTGCCCCAGCCGACGATGTAGCCGGCGTCGTTGATGGCCCGTGCGTAACGAATGTGCCAGCCCGGAGTCACAACCGAGGTGAGGTCCGTAAGCACGCCGTCCCGCAGGAGGAACCCCCGGGACACCGCGTTTCGGTAGAACACAGCCCCTACACTGTCACCACGCCGGTTCACCTTCGAGAAAGCGACGCTCTGGGCATCGGTCAACGTCGCCGCAATCGTGCCCGGTTGACCAGCGCGTCCGTGGAACAGTGTCGTTTCCCATTCGGTCGCATTCGCCCGGAAGCGTCCGACAGTTCCGACGTAGTGGCCTTCCGGCCCAACTTTGCCGAGGTGCGGCCCGGTGGCGGTCACGACATCGGGACCAAACGGGACGTTCGGCGCGGGGTCGACGATGCTGCCGTCTGGCAGGCGCAAGATTGTATCGTTGAGGCCCCCGCCTCGCCGTCCGCTGCCGCCCAGCATCAGCTGGTCGTTCAGGCCGGTGATGTAGAGCGGGTCGATCCCCAGAAGGCTGCCGAGGTCATACAGCTCACCGTTCGCAAGCACCGAGCTTCTGAAGTCGGAGCGGTACAGGAGCAGCCCACCATCGGTGAACTCCTCGATACTGGTCGAGGCCGCCGGAGCCGGCAGGTCGACCATCGTGCCGCCAGCCCACATGACCGGGCGGGAGTTGCCGCTGTCACTGCGCGTACCCACGATCACCCCGCTGTCGTTGATCCGCATGTCATATGTGGATCCGACAGAGATGCTCCCGAGCGGCTGCATGCCGGAGCCGGGCCGCCAGACGAACGGCGTACCGCCGGAAGACCCGACGACTTCGTTCGCGTTGTTGATGTCGTTGGCGCCTGCCGCGCCGGCGCCTGGCAGGACGCCGAGGTCGATCACGGTGTACTGCTGGGTCTGCGCCGCGACGGCCGTCGCCGTGGCGAGAAGGAGCGAGAAGACGAGCGCGAGGTGTCTGAGGGTCCTGGCGTGGTTCATGGGAATCTCCGCCGGGGAGAGACGGCCCCCGAACGGAGATTCCCGGGCGAGCGGACTACTTCGCGGCCATGGCCTTCCGGATGGCCGCGACGGTCGCGTCGGTGCGGAACTCGACCATACGCTTGCCGTTCGCGATGGTCTTCTCGATCGGCGCCAGCGGCACGCCGTTGATCACGAACTTCCCCGCCTTGATCCGCTCGGGCATGCGGATGCCGTCGGTGGTCACCGTCGAGATGATCGCCGAGATGTAGTAGTCGTCGTGGTAGCCCTCGAGCTGCTCGTGGATGCCGAGCACTTCCTGCTCGAAGTGCTCGACGTCCCCGTAGTTGTAGTACTCGGGGATGAAGTAGGCCGTCGCGCCCTCCCCCTTCCAGCTCGTGTTCAGGGCCTCTGCGACTTCCTTCATCGGCGTGAGGTTCCCACCGCTGTCGCCGAGGTAGAAGATGTCGGTGAAGCCCTGCGAGCGGAGGCTGTCGCCGATGTCGGTCAGCACGGCCTTGTAGGTGTCACGCGACAGCAGGATGGTGCCCGGCGAGAGGTGCTCCCGCTTCGGGTTGCCGGGCTCGAGCGTCACGATGGGCGCCACCAGGGCGTTGCCGAGGCGCCGCGCAATCGATTCCCCCGTCGCTTTCAGCACGTTGTTGTGTTTGCCCGTCGTCAGGTAGGGCCCGTTCTCCTCGATGCCGCCCGTCAGCACGAGCGCCGAGGTCTTGCCGCCCTTGATCAGGTCGCGGACCTCGAGCATCGTCAGATCCTCGATCCAGACGCTGTCGTGCATGTCGATCGGCCGCGGCATGTCGGCCACGTCCACCCGCGGCTGCTGGTTGACCGACGCCACCCGCCGCTGGCCGTCGGGCGCCTGCGCCGGTGCCGCCAGCACCCCCGCGACGGCCATGCCGGCCGCCACCCCCACCACCGTTCCCCAGACCGTCGTGCTGCTCATGTGTCCCCCCGTGGCGCCGTATTGTAGCCGCGCGCGGGGCGTCCGACGGCCCCGTCGGGCAGGGGTGGACTCCCCAAGCGGGCCAGTTTCCCCTACAATGCGTCTGGACGGTGGCTTGGCGTCGCATTTCTGGCGGCCCGGCACACCGGCGGCTCCCAAGGAGAGGACGACTTCCATGCGAGGACAGATGGACGTCAGGCGCCACGCCGGCAGCCTGGCACTGGCAGCGGCCGCGACCGCGCTCTTGGTGTCGACGGCCCTCAGCGCCCAGGGCGGTGGCCAGGGCGGGCCTCCCACACCTTCCGAACCTCTCGTCCCGGTGACGGCCAGCTCGGTGGTCCGTTTCCCCGATCGGTACGAGGGCAAGCCCGTGACCCTCACGGCCACGGTCGAGTCGTCGCTGTCACCGATGATGTTCACGGTGGACCAGGACCCGACCAAGGCCACAGGCGAGGAAGTGCTGGTGCTCCCGCGCAACATGAACGCGCCGGTCAAGCCGAACGCGTATGTCACCGTCATCGGCGAGCTCGTCAAGTACGACGCGGCGGAGATCGCCAAGAAGGACAACGGGCTCTTCAAGCCCGACCTGCCGGCCGACGTGGCCGCCAAGTACGCCGGCAAGCCGGTCGTGCTCGCGACGTCGGTCATCCAGGCCGGTGACGACCTCGCCATGCGCCTGCCGCCTCCAATGGTGCCGGGCGAGCAGGCCGTGGCGGACGCGATGAAGAAGGTCGGGCCGGCCAACGCGGCCATCCGGAAGGCCATCGAGGGCTCGGACGCCAAGCTGCTCCGGGAGAACACGATGATCCTGAAGGCGGCCTTCGACACGACGAAGGACTTCTTCGACGACCACGACGTGGACGCCGCCAAGAAGCTCGCCGAGGACGCCAAGAAGCAGGTCGAGACCATCGAGCGGTCCGGCTCGCGGGGCCAGTGGGACCAGGTGAAGGCCCAGGCCGGCGACCTCGGGAAGATGTGCGGCAGCTGCCACGGCTCCTACCGGGAGCGCTACGACGACGGCAGCTTCCGGGCCAAGGTCAAGGGCGACAACGGCTTCTAGCCCCGCCAGCGCAACCGTTCGACGGGCGGCCTCCTCAGGGGGCCGCCCGTTCGACGTACGGGCCCTTCGTGCCCCTTCGTGCCTTCGTGCCTTCGTGCCTTCGTGCCCCTTCGTGCCTTCGTGCCTTCGTGCCTTCGTGTCCTTCGTGCACGATCTTCAATCTTCAATCTGAGATCTGAAATAGTTTGATCTATCCTGACCAACCACGTTCCGGGCGGCCGACGCCCCCGGTGTAACCCCGAGGACCACACCGCCATGCAGAAGATCCTGTTCACGATCGGTGCCCTTGTGCTGGCCGCCGGATTCGCCGCCAGCGCCCAACAGCAGCGTCGCGAGCCCGATCCGCGCTCGATGGGCGGCGGCGACTGCCGCGACAACCCGTACAACTGCCGCGACGCGGCCAACCCCCTGCCGGCCCCCGACACCGTCTGGCTCGAGGAGATGACCTGGATGGACGTCCGGGACGCGATGAAGGCGGGCAAGACGACCGTCATCATCCCGACGGGCGGCTTCGAGCCGAACGGCCCGTGGCTGGCCCTGGGCAAGCACAACTACGTGCTCCAGGCCAACTGCGACGCCATCGCGCGCACGCTGGGCAACGCCCTCTGCGCCCCGACGATCAAGCACGTGCCCGAGGGCGACATCAACCCGCCGACCGGCCACATGACCTCGCCGGGCACCATCAGCCTGCGCGAGGACACCTTCCGCGCGCTGCTGACGGACACGGCGCGCAGCCTGAAGCAGCACGGCTTCAAGAACATCATCTTCATCGGCGACAGCGGCGGGAACCAGGCCGGGCAGCGCGCCGTCGCCGAGGCGCTGAACACGGAGTTCGGCGATGACGTCGTCGTCGCGCACGTGCAGGAGTACTACGACTATGCAGGCGTCACGAAGGCCATGGCCGACGCCGGCATCGTCAAGGAAGGCGAGAGCGACAACCTGCACGACGACGTGATCATCACGCTGAACATGTTCGCGACCGACCCGGAGTCGGTGCGGTTCGACGAGCGCGTGAAGGCCGGCAAGGCCACGATCAACGGCGTCTCGATTGCCGACAAGGCGAAGAACGAGACGATGGCGAAGAAGATCGTCGAGTTCCGGGCGGAGCACACCGCCGAGGCCATCAAGAAGGCCATCGCGAACAAGGGCACCCTGCCCGCGCCGCCGCGCCGCCGGCCCGGACAGTAAGAAGTAAGAAGGCAGAAGGCAGAAAGTCAGGCGTCGAACGACGAACGGGCGGTGCGGAGGACGACCTCCGCACCGCCCGTTCCACGTACGCACGTGGGAATCCATCCTGCCGGTCCGTCCCACCTCGCGCGCGCCATGAAGCGGCGCGAGGGAGGACACCGTGGAACCCGGATGGAAAATGCTGGCGCACCTGGCCGCCACTGCATGGCTCACGACGACGGCCGCGCACGCGACCGGTCTCGCGGCGCCGGACACCAGCGTCTCGGCACCGGCCTCGGAGGGCGGGCCCCGCGTGCGGCCGGCCGACAACCTCGCCGCCAGGGCCCTGCGCGACGGGATGCTCCGCTCCCCGACCTTTCGCGCGCTCGTCGAACGGCTCGAGCGCGGGAGCGTCGTGGTCTACGTGTCGATCGAGCCCCGCCAGTCGCCGCGGCTGGCGGGAACGATCACCTGGATGGCCGACACCGGCGCGCTCCGCTACGTGCGCATCGGGCTCCGTCCCCACGCGGTGCCCCTGCGCGTGATCGCCAGCCTCGGGCACGAGCTGCAGCACGCGGTCGAGATCGACGACCGGCCTGGCATCCGGAGCGTCGAGGCATTCGTGGCCCTGTACCGCTCGATCGGACGCGCGGGCGCGCTCGGCGGCGGTTCGTGGGACACGCGGGCGGCCGCCGACACCGGCGCCGTGATCCTGGCCGAACTGGAGGCCAGCCCCGAGCCGGTCCGCCCCCGCGGCCGGTTCGGTCCGGCGGAGTGGCACACGTGGTACCGCGACACGCAGGTCGTGCGGACCGCGCGCGGCCCTGCGCCGGGTCCGACGGCCGGGACCCCATCGCCCAAGCCCCCGCCGGGGCGGTAAGCTCGCGAATCACGGGATGGTCCCCCAGGCCCGGAACGGCGAACGGGCGGTGCGGAGGAAGACCTCCGCACCGCCCGTTTTCGTCGTTCCAACTTCCGGATTCTGGTTCTTGATTCCTGATTCCGGTTTCTGGATTACCAGCGTCAGTACCGGTAGTGCTCCGGCTTGTAGGGCCCGTCCACCGGCACGCCGATGTAATCGGCCTGCTCCTGCGACAGGGTCGTCAGCTTGACGCCGAGGTGCGGCAGGTGGAGCCGGGCGACCTCCTCGTCGAGCTTCTTCGGGAGCATGATCACGGTCTTGCCGATCTTCTCCGCGTTCTCCTGCAGCTCCATCTGCGCCAGCACCTGGTTGGTGAACGACGCCGACATCACGAAGCTGGGGTGGCCCGTCGCGCAACCGAGGTTCAGCAGCCGGCCCTCGGCCAGGATCAGCACGGAGTGGCCGTCCGGGAACACCCACTCGTCGTACTGCGGCTTGATGTTCACCCGCTTGATGCCCTTGATCTTCTTCAGCCCGGCCATGTCGATCTCGTTGTCGAAGTGGCCGATGTTGCCGACGATCGCCTTGTCCTTCATCTTCGCCATGTGCGCGGCGGTGATGATGTTGAAGTTGCCCGTCGTCGTGATGAAGATGTCCGCCTTCGAGACGACGTCCTCGAGCGTGACGACCTCGAAGCCCTCCATCGCCGCCTGCAGCGCGCAGATCGGGTCGATCTCGGTGATCACGACGCGGCAGCCCTGGCCCTTGAGCGACTGGGCCGAGCCCTTGCCGACCTCCCCGTAGCCGCAGACCACCGCCATCTTGCCGCCGAGCATCACGTCGGTGGCGCGGGCGAGGCCGTCGGGCAGCGAGTGGCGGCAGCCGTAGATGTTGTCGAACTTGCTCTTCGTCACCGAGTCGTTGACGTTGATGGCCGGGAACAGCAGCGTGCCCTTCTTCGCCATCTCGTACAGCCGGTGCACGCCGGTCGTCGTCTCCTCGGAGACGCCGCGGATGCCCTTGGCGATCTTCGACCAGGCGCCCGGCGCCTTCGCGAGCTCCTCACGCAGCGTGGCGAGGATGACGCCGAACTCCTCGGGGTCCTTCTCCGCGTTGAACTCCGGGATCTTGCCGGCCGTCTCGTACTCGAGCGCCTTGTGGATGAACAGCGTCGCATCACCGCCGTCGTCCACGATCAGCGTCGGACCGCCGCCGTCCGGCCACATCAGCGCTTCCTTCGTGCACCACCAGTACTCCTCGAGCGTCTCGCCCTTCCACGCGAAGACCGGGATGCCCTTCGGATCCTGCGGCGTGCCACCGGTCTCCTCGCGGCCGACGACCACCGCGGCGGCCGCGTGGTCCTGCGTCGAGAAGATGTTGCACGACACCCAGCGGACGTCCGCGCCGAGCTCGGCGAGCGTCTCGATGAGCACGGCGGTCTGGATCGTCATGTGGAGGCTGCCCATCACGCGGGCGCCGGCGAGCGGCTTGCTGGCCGCGTAGCGCTCGCGCACGGCCATGAGGCCGGGCATCTCGTGCTCGGCGAGGCGGATCTCCTTGCGGCCCCACTCGGCCAGCGAGAGGTCGGCGACCTTGAACGGCTCACGGCCGGCCTGCTTCGCCGCCTCGTACGCGTGCATGTCCTTCACTGCTGTTGCCATCTGTCGTTCTCCTTCTGCTCCTGATGAGTGCGCCGTGGTCCTGCTGTCCGCGACCCGCGAGGGCCGCTACCGCTTCCGGGCCGTCGCCACGAACAGCGCCGGCCCCTTCGTCTCCGGCCCGACCGGCAACGGCCGGACCGCGATGTCCGTGAATCCTCCCCCGCCCAGCAACCGGGCGAGGTCCCGCTCGTCGAAGCCGAGCCAGACGTGGCCCATCTGCTGCTGGTACTCCGCCCGGTCGTGCGGCAGCATGTCCACGAGGAGCACGCGGCCGCCCGGCTTCAGCACCCGCGCGGTCTCCGCCAGCGCGCGCGCCGGATCCGAGACGTGGTGCAGCACGAGCACGATGAGCGCCGCGTCGAGCTCCGCGCTGCCGATAGGCAACGCCGTCAGGTTCCCGCGCCGCAGGTCCACGCCCGCCAGTCCCTCGAGGCGCTGACGGGCCGCCTGCAGCATCTCCGCCGAGTCGTCCACCGCGACCACACGGGCCACGTGGGGCGCCACGAGCGACGTCGTCTCACCCGTGCCGCAGCCGAGATCCCCCACGACCAGCGTCGGATCGAGCAGCGCGAGCAGCGCGTGCAGGTGGAAGGTATGGCCGAAGAGCTCGGACCGCAGCCGGTCCCACTGCCCCGCCGCCGACGAGAAGAACTCGGCTGACTTCGTGCGCCGCCGTTCGAGCACGCCGGCCAGCCGGCGGGCGTCCTGTTCGGCCCCCGGCGCCCCCGACACCTGCTCCCGGATGAGCGGCCACAGCCGGCGGGCTCCCTCGTCCATCTCGTCGAGGGCCATCCGGTAATACCGGCTGGTGCCATCCCGCCGCGACGCCACCCAGCCGTCATCCGCCAGCGTCTTCAGGTGGCGGCTGACGGTGGACTGCGGCAGCTGGATGACGGCGCAGAGCTCCGTGACCGTCAGCTCATGGCGCTCCAGGACGAGGAGCATCCGGCAGCGCACGGCGTCGGCAAGCGCCGCCATGTGCGCGAGAATCGCGCCGGGAGTCTCCAGAGGCGCCGCGACGACGCTTGCCCTATCCATCCGTATATCCGGATGAAAGGGTAATACGGAACCTCTCGCGCGTCAAGCCCTGCCAATCAGCGCATTTCCAGATATTCTTTGGGCATGCGCCGCCTGGGCCGGGTCCTCCTCCCCCTCGTCACGGCCGGGCTGGCTCTGCTGGTGAGCGCGCTGTTGCTGCCCATCACCGACCATGCCTGGGGCCCACTGATGGCGCCGGCCGTGGCCATCACGGCCTGGCTCGGCGGCTGGCCACTGGCGCTGGCGACGGAACTGGTCGGGTTGGCGGGCCGCATGGTGGTGATCACGCCCCCGGTCTGGGAACGGCCGCTCTGGACGCTCCTGTTCCTTGCCCTCCACGGCGCCATCATCGTGTTCGGCAGCCAGGCGCGGCAGTCGAAGGAGGAGCGGGAGCAGGCACGCCGCGCCGCGCTGGAGCGGGCCGACCGTGCGCAGCGCGCGGTGGCGGCGCGACGGGCGGCGTTCCTGGCGCACGCGAGCGAGGTGCTGGCCAGCTCGCCCGACTACGAGACCACGCTGTCGGCCGTGGCAAACCTCGCCGTGCCGCAGATCGCCGACCTCTGCATCGTCGACATCGTGCTGGAGGACGGCAGCTTCCAGGCCCTGGCGGTGGCCCACGTGGACCCGAAGACGGCCCAACTGGTCCGCGAGCTCCGCCAGATCCACCCCCTCGATCCCCAGGCCCCCTTCGGCCCGCCGCGCGTGCTGCGCACGGGCCGGTCCGTGGTCTACTCGGACATCGACCAGACGAAGCTGAACGAGATGGAGATCGCGCCGTCGGAGCTCCGCGTGGCCACGGCCCTGGGCATCCGCTCGACCATGGCGGTTCCCCTGGTCATCGGCGGCCGGCGCTTCGGCGTGATCTCGTTCGCGACGACGGAGTCAGGCCGCCGCTTCATCGCGCCCGACCTGCTGTTCGCGGAGGACCTCGCGCGGCGCGCCGCGCTGGCAATCGACGCGGCGCGGCCATAGAGGGCCTCGCGCCTGCGGCGCTCGGTAGGCCGCCCGCTGCGCGGGCGTGAAGCCTCGGCGCTCCGCTCCTCAGTAGGCCGCGCCCCTGGCTTCGCTCGGGCGCGTTGGGCCTCGCGCCTGCGGCGCTCGGTAGGACTCGCCTTCGGCTCGCTGGGACGCCCTCCGGGCGCTGGGACTCGGCTGCGTCGCAGCCTCGCTCGGAGGGGGAGGACGAGGACTTGCAGGTACCAGGAGGTACCCGCATGCCACTCCCCCATCACAAGCTCGTTGTCTGGCGGCGCGCCGACGACCTGTTCATCGACGTCCATCGGCTTACCCATCAACGGTTTCCGGCGTCCGAGCGATATGAGCTGGGAAGCCAGCTTCGCCGGGCCGCGTTCTCGGTGGCGGTAAACGTCGTCGAAGGAACTGCGCGTTGGACCGGGCGGGATGCCCTCAGATTCTTCAATGTGTCAGCCGCGAGCCTGGCCGAGGTCGGTTATGCGCTGCATGCCGCACATCGGCTCGGCTTCATTTCCGAGGAGGAGCTGCACGCATTCGAAGACCAAGTGCGTCAGGTCGGCGCGCCGCTGCACGGATTGATTCGTCGATACCGCAGCGGCCGGCTCCTGACGGGCCTGGTCCTTGCTGTGATTGCAGTAATGGCGGTCGCCGCCTCGTAGACCGTGTTGTCGCCGGCCTCGGCGCGAAGTGAGGGCGTCCCAGCGAGCGAAGCGAGTCCCAGCGACGTCCGAAGCACTGTGCCAGCGAGGACGAGTCCCAGCGCCCGAAGGGCGTCCCAGCGAGGCCGCAAAGCGGCCGAGTCCTACCCTTGCGCCAGTTCCACCTCGAGCTTCGTGACCAGCCCATCCAGCTGATCGACGACGGCGCGGACGGCGTCGGGCTGGCTCAGGTCGACCCCGGCGCGGCGCAGGAGGCGCATGGGGTGATCGCTGCCGCCCGCGCGCAGCAGGTCCAGGTACCGCCCCACCGCGGCGGCGCGCACCGCGGGGTCGGCGCTGCCGACCTCACGCATCAGCCGGGCGGTCGACGCGAAACAGGTGGCGTACTGGTAGACGTAGTACGGCGACTGGAACAGGTGCGGGATGCGCGCCCACGTGAGGCGGGCGCGGTCGTCCGCCGAGAGGGCATCGCCCCAGTAGTCGTCCAGCAGCCGGCTGTACAGCGCGCACAGCGTGTCGGCAGTCACCGGCTCGTCGCGCTCGACGAGGCGATGGGCCTCCAGCTCGAAGTCCGCGAACAGCACCTGGTTGTAGAACGTCCCGACGATGCCGTCGATGGCGTGCTGGAGCAGCACGATGCGCTCCTCCCGGGTGGTTGCGCGCCTGAGCATCAGGTCGAGCAGCAGGGCCTCGCTCAGCGTCGAGGGCACCTCCGCGACGAAGATCGTGTAGCCGGCATAGACGAACGGCTGGCTCTCGTGCGACAGCAGCGTGTGCATCGAGTGCCCCATCTCATGGGCCAGCGTGAACACGGCATCGAGCGTGTCGTTGTAGTTCATCAGCATGTACGGGTGCGCCCCGTACACCGGCGCCGAGTACGCCCCGCTGCGTTTGCCCAGGTTCTCGTAGACGTCGATCCAGCGCCCCTTGAACGCCGCGCGCACGTCCTGCTGGTACGCCGCGCCGAGCGGCGCCACCGACTCGACGATCCAGTCCTGCACCTCGTCGTACGGATACCGGACGTCGACATCGACGAGGGGGACGAAGGCGTCGAAGACGTGGTACTGGTCGAGCCCGAGCACACGCTTCCGCAGCTTGTGGTACCGCTGGAACGGCGCGACCCCCGCCTTCGTCTCGCGAATCAGGTTCTCGACGACGGCCGTCGGGATCTCGTTGCCGAAGAGCGCCGCGTCGAGCGTGCTGGCGAAACCGCGGGCCCGCGCCTCGAACCACTCGCGCTGCATCACGCCGTTGTACAGCGCGGCATAGGTGTTCACCGTCGCGCCGTAGGCGTCGTAGAACGCCTCGTAGGCCGTCTGCCGGTCGGCCTGCCGGCGGCACGTCGCGAGCAGCTTCCGGTACTGGCCGTAGCTCACCTGCACCTGCTCGCCGTTCGAGAGCGTGATCGTGGGGAACTTGGCGTCGGCGGTCGACAGCGCCGCGTATGTCTCCGTCGGCGCGCTGCCGGCCCGGCTCGCCAGCGACAGGAGGCGTTCACCGGCCTGGTCGAGCACGTGCGCCTGCTGCCGGAACAGGTCCTCGATGGCGAAGCGATAGAGGGCCAGATCCGCCGAGGCGGCCATCCAGCGGCGGATGGTCTCGAGCGGCACCCGCAGCAGCTCGGGGTTGAACCACGACGTCGCCTGGCGCCACCGCGCCAGCAGGAGCATCACGCGCTGCCGGCGCGCGTTCGCGGCGTTGTTCCGCTGGTCCTCGTCGTACTCGAGCGAGACGTAGTACCAGACCCGATAGGCGAGCTGCCCCAGCATGTCCTGGGCTCGCATGGTGTCGAGCAGCGTGCCGGGGCCCGTCGCGAGCGAGCCCTCGAAGGCCTTGAAGGCTTCGATCCCGCGCTCGAGTTCGGCGAACCCGGCCTCCCACGCGGCTTCGTCCGCGAAGATCGCGCTCAGGTCCCAGGTGTAGCGGGGATCGACGGCATCGCGGGCAGGAACGACAGTCGGAGAGGCCGGCGCGGCGGAAGGCGGCATAGGATCACAATTGTAAGAATCTGCCGTGACGGGTGCCAGCCCCCGCGGAGCGCCACGGCGTGCATACAACGGACTTGGACGACAGGATCACGGGTTTTTTGGCCGTTGCAGGCCCGCCATACGGCTCTGCTAGGCTGGCGGGCATGCCCATCCGCCGATCACGCCGTGCCCGGGCCCTGTCCCTCGTCCTGGGGGTCCTGGCCCTCGCCGCCTGCCAACCCGCGCCCGTCCCGGCAGCTCCGATCGTCATCATGGTGGGCATCGACGGCTGGCGCGCCGATTACTTCGGGCGATACCCGGCGCCGGCCATCGAGGCGCTGGCCGCGCGGGGCGTGCGGGCGGAGGCGCTCACGCCGTCCTTCCCCTCGAAGACCTTTCCCAACCACTACACCCTTGCGACCGGCCTGATCCCGGCCCACAACGGGATCATCGCGAACAACATGGAAGACCCCGAGGTGCCGGGGCGCTTCCGCATGGCCGACCGGGAGGTCATCGCCGATCCCCGCTGGTGGAAGGGGGAGCCGATCTGGCTGACGGCCGAACGTCAGGGCATCAAGGCCGCGCCGTACTTCTGGCCGGGTTCCGAGGCGCCCATCGGCGGCCACCATGCGACCTACTGGCTGCCCTTCGACAACGACCTGGCCGATGACCGCCGGGTCGCGCAGGTGCTCGACTGGCTCCGCCTGCCCGAGCCCGAGCGGCCACGCATGCTCACGCTGTACTTCAGCGACCTCGATGTCGCCGGCCACGGGTTCGGTCCCGATTCCGGCGAGGTGCGCGATGCCGTGGCCCGGGTGGACACGGCGGTCGCCAGCCTCGTGCGGGGCGTCGCGGCGGCCGGCCTCGCCGATCGCGTGCACTACGTGCTCGTCAGCGATCACGGCATGGCCGGCGTGCCTGCCGATCACGTGCTGGTGCTGGACGAGTACCTGGACCTCGACACGGTGGACATCCTGGAGTGGACGCCGATCCTGATGGTGAAGCCGAAGGACGGCGGAGACCCGGAGGCCCTCTACCAGGCGCTCGTGGATCGCCATCCCGCGATGCGCGTGTACCGCAAGGCGGAGACGCCGGAGCGCTGGGGGCTGCGTGAACATCCGCGCGCGACCCCCGTCATCGCCATCCTGGACGAGGGCTGGACGTTTGCGTCGCGGCGGGATGTCGAGGGCTGGGCAACTGGCGCGCGCCACCGCCCTGGCGGCAACCACGGCTACGACCCCGAGACCGCCCCGTCGATGGGCGGCCTGTTCGTCGCAGCGGGCCCCCGCCTGAAGCAGGGCCTCGTCGTGCCGGCCTTCCAGAACACCCACGTCTACGATCTGCTCTGCGCGTTGCTGGACCTCATCCCCGCGCCGAACGACGGGGACGCCGCGGTGACGACGGGCATGCTGCGATAGGACTCGCCGCCTGCGCGGCTCGCTGGGACTCACTGCGTTCGCTGGGACTCGGCCGCTTCGCGGCCTTGCCAGGACGCGTTCTCGCTGGTTTCGGCCTTCGAACGGCGCTGGGACTCGCGCTTCGCGCTCGCTGGGAACGGAGCCCCTCACTTCGACGGCAATGTCACCGTGCTCCCAGCGAGGCGCGGAGCGCCGAGTCCGAGCGAGCCGCGAAGCGGCGAGTCCCAGCGACGGTCGAAGTCTGAACCCGCGAGAACGCGTCCCAGCGAGCCGCGTGAGCGGCGAGTCCTACAGGTGCTCGGCGACAGCGTCGAGCGTCGGCGCGATCCGCGTGATCTGCCGCGGGCGCTGGACGGCTTCGGCCAGCGGACCGGGCAGGGGCACGGTGTCGCCGATGGCCGGCTCCACCGCCTCCCGGAACTTGGCCGGATGCGCCGTCGAGACGAAGATGCCCGGCTCCCCCGTCCGCCGCGTCGCCTGCAGCCCGAGCCAGGCAATCGCGGAGTGCGGGTCCGCAAGGTAATGCCGCCGTCGCCAGAGGTCGCCAATCGCCTGTCGCACCTCCGCGTCGGTGTGCACGCTGCCGGTGAGGCGCGCCCGCATCGCGTCGAGGTCGTCGCCGAACATCCAGCGGAGGCGCTCCAGGTTGCTCGGGTTCCCCACGTCCATCGCGTTGGCCAGGGTCGACACCGACGGCCGGGGCTCGAACCGGCCGCTGGTCAAGTACCGCGGCACGGTGTCGTTCACGGTCGTCGCGGCCACCCAGCGCGACACGGGCAGCCCGAGCCGCTCGGCAAGCACGCCCGCCGTGAGGTTGCCGAAGTTGCCGCTCGGCACGGCAACCACCGGGGCCGACACGCCGGCAGGCAGTTGGAGGACGCCATGTACGTAATAGAACGCCTGGGGCAGCAGGCGCCCGATGCTGATGGAGTTGGCCGACGTCAGCCTCACCCGCGCCCGCAGCGCCGGGTCGGCAAAGGCCTCCTTGGCCAGGCGCTGGCAGTCGTCGAACGTCCCCGCCACCGCCAGCGCCGTCACGTTGCCACCGAGGGTCGCGAACTGGGCCTCCTGCACCGCCGTCACCTGGCCGTCGGGGTACAGCACGACGACCCGCGTCCCGGCGACGCCGTGGAACGCCTGCGCGACCGCCGAACCGGTGTCGCCGGACGTGGCCACCAGGATCGTGACGGGGTCGGCGCCCTCGCGCGTGGCCGCCAGCAGCCGCGCCATGACCCGCGCGCCGACGTCCTTGAACGCGAAGGTCGGCCCGTGGAACGTCTCCAGGGCCCACACCCCCTCGTCCACGGGCACGAGCGGCACCTCGAAGTCGAGGGCGCCCCGGATGGCCGATTCGAGCACGTCGTCCGGCAGGGCGCCACCGAGCAGGTGGCGGGCCAGGCGGACGGCGACGTCGGCGAACGACGCGCCGCGCAGGTCGTCCAGCGCGCCGGCCGGCAACGGCGCCACCGCCTCGGGCACGTAGAGCCCGCCATCGGGCGCCAGGCCGGCGGCCAGCGCCGCGCCGAGCGCGACGGCCGGCGCCGCGCCGCGGGTGGAGATGAAACGGGCCTCCGTCATGCGTGCACCAGCCGCGCGCCCTGCCGGCCCACCGGGCACACCCACAGATCGGCCTCGCCGCCGGTCGCCCGGCCGTAGGCGCCGCGCATGGCCTCACCCACGGCCGCGGCCGTCTCCGGCGTGGCGGTCAACGCGAAGATCGAGGGGCCCGAGCCCGAGAGGCTGCACCCCAGGGCCCCGGCGTCGGCCGCGGCCCGCTGCACGTCGCGCAGCCCCGGCACGAGGCTCGCGCGACGCGGTTCGGCGACACGGTCCTCGAGCGAGCGGGCCAGCAGCGCGAGGTCCCCCTGGTGGAGCGCCGCGACCAGCGCGCCGACGTTGGCCCACTGGCGCACTGCGTCGGTCAACGGGACGGTCGTGCCGAGCAGCGCGCGGGCGGCCGCGGTGCTCACCTCGATGTGCGGGTGCAGCACGGCCACCGAGAGCCCCGCGGGCACCGGCAGCCGGACGATGTCCGGAGGGTCGGCGGCGCGCGCGAGCACGAAACCGCCGTAAAGCGCCGGCGCGACGTTGTCGGGGTGGGCCGCGCCGCATCCCGCGCGTTCGCCCTGCATCGCGCACTCGAGCAGCACCTCGAGGGGCGCCGGCCGCCCGAGCAGTTCGTTGGCGGCCACGACGGCCGCGACCGCGCTGGCGCCGCTGCTTCCGACCCCGCTGCCGAGCGGCAACCCCTTGTGCACGGTCAGGCCGACGCCGCGGGTGGTCTCGAGGCGGGCCAGGAGCGCGCCGACGGCCGCGCCGGCGGTGTTCCGCGCGGGATCGACGGGCAGCCGTCCCGCGTCGCCGTGGACCGCATCGATGACGACCCCGGGCGCGTCGGCCGGGCGCACGATGACGATGTCGCCGGGCTCGTCGAGGGCGAAGCCGAGCACGTCGAAGCCGCAGGCGACGTTGGAGACGGTGGCAGGTGCGAACGCCGCGATCATGCCGGGGGCGTGCCGGGCTCGCTGGCGCGGTCGGGCCGAATCGTCGTGGGCCGGCCGTCGGGACCGACGGCGACGAGGATCACGTCGGCCTCGGTCACCTTGACGCGCTCGCCGTGGCCGCCGCTCCAGCGCTCGACCTCGACGAGCACCTTCACGGTGATGGACGTGCGGCCGATCCGGACCGTCTCGGTGAAGAAATTGACGATGTCGCCGACGAAGACGGGGGCGTGGAACTCGATGTCCCGCATCGCCTTGGTGACGTAGCGATGCGGCGCCGCCTTGCGGGCCTCGACGGCCGAGGCGAGGTCGATGTGGGAGAGGATGACGCCACCGAAGATGGTGCCGAGGGCGTTGGTGTCCTTCGGCAGCAGCAGCACCTTGATGGCGGGGACGCGTTCGGCCATGCCCTCCAGCTTATCGCGTCACGAAGATTTTTCGTCCCGGCGGGCAGAACCCCCTCGACACCCCCCGGATTTCGTTTATTCTGTGAAACTGTCATGAGCACTGTGGCCCGCGGCACTGGCCGCACTGGTGGGACGGTGGCGTCCGCGTGGACGGTCACCGAGTCGAGTGAGCTGTACGACGTCCCGCGCTGGGGCCAGGGGTACTTCTCCGTGAGCGAGCAGGGGCACCTGCTCGTGCACCCGACGAAGGATCCGTCGCGCGGCGTGGACCTGAAGCGGCTCGTCGACCGGCTCGACCTGCGCGGGCTGAGCGTCCCGATCCTGCTCCGCTTCACGGACGTCCTGAGCCATCGCCTCGGCGAGATCCACTCGGCCTTCCAGGCGGCGATCAGCCAGCACCAGTACCAGGGCCGCTACCGCTGCGTCTACCCGATCAAGGTCAACCAGCAGCGGCAGGTGGTCGAGGAGGTGCTGACCTTCGGACGGCAGTACGGCTTCGGGCTCGAGGCCGGCAGCAAGCCGGAGCTGCTCGCGGTGGCGGCGCTCGCCGGCAACGACACGCCGATCATCTGCAACGGCTTCAAGGACGCCGAGTTCATCGAGATGGCCATGCTCGCCCAGAAGATGGGCCGCCAGGTCATCCCCGTCGTCGAGAAGTACACCGAGCTGGGCCTCGTCCTGCACTACGCCGAGAAGGTGGGCGTGCGGCCGAACATCGGGATGCGCGTGAAGCTCGCCGCGCGCGGGTCCGGCCGCTGGCAGTCCTCGGGCGGCTATCGCTCGAAGTTCGGCCTGACGGTGACCGAGATCCTGCGCGGCTTCGAGGAGCTCAAGGCGCGCGGCATGGAGGACTGCTTCAAGCTCCTCCACTTCCACCTCGGCAGCCAGATCACGCACATCCGCATCATCAAGAACGCGCTCAACGAGGCGGCGCGGGTGTACTGCGAGCTCGCCCGCCAGGGCGCGGGGCTCGAGTTCATGGACGTCGGCGGTGGCCTTGGCGTCGACTACGACGGCTCGCAGACGAACTTCGAGTCGTCCATGAACTACACGCTCCAGGAGTACGCCAACGACGTCGTGTACCACATCCAGACGGTGTGCGACGAGACGGGGGTGCCCCACCCGACGATCATCTCGGAGAGCGGCCGCGCCGTCTCGGCGTACCACTCCATGCTGATCTTCAACGTGCTGGGCACGACGAGCTTCGGTGAGGAGACGGTGCCCACCACCGTCCGGGACGACTTCGAGCAGCCGCTGGTGGACCTCATCGAGACCCACCGGTCGGTGACCACCCGCAACGCGCTCGAGGCGTACCACGACGCGCAGCAGGCGCTCGACATGGCGCTCAACCTGTTCTCGGGCGGGTACCTCTCGCTCGAGCAGCGCACCCACGCCGAGAACCTGTACTGGGCGATCTGCGAGAAGATCTACCGGCTGTGCCAGCAGATGGACGAGGTGCCCGAGGACCTGCAGGGCCTCGAGGAGATGCTCTCCGACACCTACTTCTGCAACTTCTCGCTGTTCCAGTCGATCCCCGACAGCTGGGCGATCAAGCAGCTCTTCCCCGTGATGCCCATCCACCGGCTGGACGAGAAGCCGGTGAACCACGCCGTCATCGGCGACATCACGTGCGACTCGGACGGCAAGCTCGACCAGTTCATCGACCGCCGGGACGTCAAGAAGACGATCCCCCTGCACAAGTTCACCGGGGCCCCCTACTACCTCGGCGTCTTCCTCGTCGGCGCCTACCAGGAGATCCTCGGCGATCTCCACAACCTGTTCGGCGACACGCACGCGGTGCACGTCACGCTCAACGGCAGCTCCGGCGACGAGGGCGACGGCGCCCGCGTGGATCACATCATCAAGGGCGACACGGTGAACGAGGTGCTCCGCTACGTGGAGTACGACCCGGAAGCCCTGATGGCCAAGGTCCGCAAGGATGTCGAGCACGCGGTGAACGCCGGCCGCATGGAAGACCCGCAGGCGGGCCGCCTCCTCAAGTTCTACGAGGAAGCGCTCCAGGGGTACACCTACCTCGAAAGCGAGTAGGTGCCGGAGAAGTCAGAATCCAGAAAACGGAATCAGGAAACACGAAGGGCGGCCCGGGATTCTCTCCCTGGCCGCCCTTTCTTGATTCCGGTTTCTGGTTTCCGGATTCCGGCGCTCGAGCACGAGCGCCGTGAGCGCGTCAGCGCGAACGGCGCTTGTGCTCGAGCGCCTTGCGCACCGCCTTGTCGAAGCGGTCCTGCAGCGGCTTGCGCACGTCGGGCGGCACGGGGCCGAGGCGCAGCCAGGCCGACTGCGCGCTGCGGAGCTCCTGCTCGGCTGCCCGCTGCCTGGCTTCGGCCGCCTGGCGCGCCGCGCCGGCGCCCATCGTGTTGGCCGCGAGCGCCTCACGCCACTGCCGGGCGAGCAGCTCGGCCGGCGAGAGGTTCGCCGTCGACTCCTGCGCCTGCGCCGGCGTCAGGGCCTCGACCTTGGCGACGAGCTTCTCCATCTTCTTGCGGGTCTGCTCGGGGTCGAGGTCGGTGCCGGCGAACGCGTCGGGCCAGCGGGTGACGAGCGCGAAGAGCGCCTGGTTGACGCGCTCGGCGAGCGGCGCCAGCGTGTGGCGTGGCAGGTCGGGGCCCTGGAGCCAGCGCGCCCGCGCCGCCTGCACCTTGGGGAAGAGGTCGTCCGGCATGGCGGCGTCGGCCTGGTCGGCCGGCGGGACGAGGCCCTCGATCTCCTGCACGGCCGTCTCGCGGTCGGCGACCTTGCCCGACAGCGCGACGAGATCGCGATTCTTGAAGCGCTCGAAGAACGTGTCGCAGGCGGCGCGGAAGCGCTGCCAGATCGCCTCGGACTTGTTCTTGCGGACCGGGCCAATCTTCTTCCACTCGGCCTGGAGCGCCTTGATCCGGGCGGCCGCCTTGTCCCACTCGGTGGACTCCGCGAGCTGCTCGGCCTCGGTGATGAGCGCCTCCTTCTTCTGGAGGTTGTCGCTCCACTCGTGCTTGCGGTGCTTGAGGTCGTCCTGCCGGCGCGTGAAGAAGCGGTCGCAGGCGGCGCGGAAGCGCTCCCACACCGCCTTCTCGTGGCCGCGGGTCACCGGGCCGATGGCCTTCCACTCGCCCTGCAGGGTCTTGAGCGCGTCGGCCGTCTTCACCCAGTCGGTCGAGTCGGCGAGCGCCTCGGCCTGCGCGGCCAGGGCCTCCTTCTTCTTCAGGTTGTCCTGCCGCTCGACCGCCTGCTGGGCGAAGAAGTCCTTGCAGCTCTCGTAGACCTGCTCCTGCGCGGTCTTGAACCGGGTCCAGAGCGTTTCCGCCTGCGACCGCGGCGCGGCGGCCGCCTGCTTCCAGCGGTCCTGGAGCGCCCGCATCTCCGTGGCGGCCTTCTCGGGCTCGGCCTCGGCGATGGGGACGAGCGCCTCCATCCTGGTGCAGAGCTCCTCCTGGACCTGCACGTTGGCCCAGCGCTTCCACTCCTCGGCTTCGCGCATCTCCTGGATACGCGGCGTCACCGCGGCGCGGACCGCCTGCAGCCGGACGGAGAGGTCCTCGCGGTCCTGCTTCGTCGGCAGCGGGCCCATCGTGCCAACCGCCAGCTTGACGTCCTTCAGCAGCTTCTCGGCATCGCGCAGCGACAGCGACTCGGCCCCCGCGCGCACCTCGAGCTCCTGCACGAGCGCCTGGAGGCGCTGGAGGTTCGACTGCTGCTGGGCCGCCTTCTCCTCGCGGAGCACGGCTTCCTTCGCTTCGAGCGCGGCGGAGGCCGTGTCGTAGCGGGTCACCAGCTCCGGATCCACGGCCAGCTCGCGTGTGATGGCCTGCCACTGCTTCCGCAGCGCGTACCACTGGTTCCGGACGGACGGGTAGTCCTCGGCCCCGACGAGCGCTTCCACCTCCGGCACGATGAGCGGCAGCCGCTCGGCCAGCTCGCGGGCGTGCACGAGGCGCTGGTGACGCTTCTCGGCCGCGCGACAGGCCTCGTCGAAGCGGTGCTGCAGCTCGCCGGACCAGCTCTCCGGCATCGGGGGCATGCCCTCCCAGGTCGCCCGCGCCTCCGCGAGCCGCTCCTGGACGTCCTCCCCCGACAGGCCCTCGACCGTCTCGCAGACGGCCGCGCGGTCGGCCTGCTCCCGGGCGCGGGCCTCGGCCTGGCGCGCCGCCTCGGCGCGGGCCGCCTCGTCCGCCGCCAGGCGCTGGCGCGCCTGCTCCGACAGGGCCTCGAACTCCGCCTCGAGCTCCGGGCTGACGGTCGCGTCGGCCAGCAGCTCGACCCAGGCCACCCGCGTGGCCGCGTAGCCCTCACGCAGCGCGTCCACGTCCGGCGCCACCACGAGCCCCTGCATCTGCTGCGCGAGCTCACGGGCCCGCTGCGCGTCGGCCTCGCTGTAGGCCGGCGCCGGCGCCTCCACCGGGGCGGCCTGCGCTTCCGCGGCGCGCAGGATGCCACGGGCACGCTTCTGCGCCGCCTTGGTGCGCGCCTTCTGGGCGACGGCCTGCAGCGTCTCGGGAGACGCCTCGGTCAGCCGCTCCACCGCCGCAACGGCCGTGTCGGCGAACTCCCCGTTGAGGGCGACGCCCTCGAGCTCGTCGGCGGCCGTCAGCCGCTCGAGCGCGACGAGCCGGACCCCGGCGAGGGCGCCATGCCGCGCGACGGCCCCAAGCCCGCGCGCGTCGGCCAGGTGGCCCACCGCGGCGCGGCCGACGGCCTCGCGGTTGCTGCCGCGGGCCACCGACGTGAGCTCACGCTCGCGGCCGAGGCCCGCCAGGGCCGCGACCGCGCCGAGCGCTGTCTCATCCGACGGATCGGCCGCCAGCGCCGCCAGCTGCGACACGGCCGCGGTCCGCACCGCGTCGTCCGTCTCGTTGCGCACGACGTCGGCGAGCGCGCCGGGGCTCGTCACGCGCGCCGCGGCGGCCGCGCGCACCCGCGCGTCCGCGTCGTCCTTGGCGAGGGCGACGAGCGTGTCCTGCTCGGCAGGATCGAGTTCGCCGACGCCGCCCAGGCGAATGGCCGGGTCGGCGTGCTTCCAGTTGGGCTGTGAACGGAGTTTATCGAGGAGTCCCATGGCCTAGCTGCCGGCGGCTCCCACGGAGCCGGCCGGAGCCCCTTCATGAACGACGAATCCGGGTGCGCGACATGCGCGGGCACACCCGGGCCAGACGCCCGCCGCGTCAGTTCCGGTCTCGCACCCTCATGTCTGGATGTGCGGCGCCGTGGCCCCGTGCGCCGCCCGGGCGGGCGGCAGGGACTGCCGGCGTGCGCCACGTCACACGAATGGAACGCGTGGTCAAGGCAGACGATTATCCTCCCGCGGCGGCATGCGCGCAAGGTCGCCCTCGGCGTTGCCCCGGCCCGGCAGGCGGGCCACCGGGGCCAGGGCCACCTCCCTTGCATCAACGAATCCATTCATATAGATTTGTGGATATGAAAGAGGCGACCGCCCTCTTCCGGGTGCTCGGCGACGAAGTCCGCCTCCGCCTCCTGCGGGTGGTGGCGCACGACCGCTTCAACGTCACCGAGTTGACCGCGATCCTGGGCATCGCCCAGTCGGGGGTGTCCCGCCATCTGGGCCTGCTCAAGGATGCCGGCCTCGTCGTCGAGGACCGCGACGGCGCGTTCACCTACTACGGGCTGGCCTCGGGCGTGCGCGCCGGGGCTGCCCCGCTGTGGCCGCTGCTGGAGGCCCAGTTCGCCCTGGCCGCCTCGACGATGGACGTGAAGGCGGACGAGGCCCGGCTGCAGGAAGTGCTGCGGCTGAGGCGCGAGAACTTCGATCGCCACGCCTCCCCGGACACACGCGACGGCCGGCAGCTGGTCCCGGGCCGCAGTTGGGCCGCCTGGTCGCGGGCACTCGGGTTGCTGCTCCCTCCGCTGGAGGTCGCCGACGTGGGCTGCGGCGATGGCTACCTCACGATCGAGGTCGCCCGATGGGCGAAACACGTGACGGGGATCGACCGGTCTCCCGGGGTGCTCGCGCGCGCCCGCGCCCTGGCCGAGCGCCGTCGCGCGCACAACATCACCTGGTCGGAGGGCGAGCTGGAATGCCTGCCCCTGGACGACGCCTCGATGGATCTCGTGCTGCTGTCGCAGGCGCTGCACCACGCCGCGGAGCCAGCCGTGGCGCTCGCCGAAGCCGTGCGGGTCCTCCGCCCGGGCGGCCGGCTGCTGCTACTCGACCTGCGCGCCCACGAGCAGGACTGGGTGCGCGACAAGCTGGGCGACCGCTGGCTCGGCTTCGCGGACGACCAGCTCACGCGGTACCTCCAGGCCGCCGGCCTGACCGGCGTCACCACCGCCACCGGCGCCCGCGCCACCGGCGACGCCTTCACGGTGGTCGTCGCCGCCGCCACCAAACCCGAACACCGCGCCCGCCGCCCCGCACGCTCCCCCCGATCGACACGCGGCACCCCGGCCGCCGTGACCAGCCCGGCACGCGATCAGAAGGTCACCACATAACCAGATCACCAGATCACCAGATCACCAGATCACAAGATCACCAGATCAGATCACCAAATCACGAGATCACCAGATGTCAAAGCTCACCACCTCCCTTTCCTCCCGCATTCTCGTGCTCGACGGCGCCATGGGCACGATGCTCCAGCGCAAGCAGCTCACCGAGGCGGACTTCCGCGGCGAGCGTTTTGCCGGCATCGACCGGGAGCTGAAGGGCAACAACGACCTGCTGGTCCTGACCCGCCCGGATGCCGTCGCCGACGTGCACGCGCAGTACCTCGCGGCCGGGGCCGACATCATCGAGACCAACACGTTCAGCTCGAATGCGGTCTCGCAGGCCGACTACGGCCTCGAGGCGCTGGCCTACGAGCTCAACGTGGAGGGCGCCCGCATCGCGCGCCGCGTCGCGGACGAGTGGACGGCGAAGACGCCTGACCGTCCGCGTTTCGTCGCCGGCTCCATGGGGCCGACGACGAAGACGCTGTCGATCTCGCCGGACGTGAACAACCCGGCGTTCCGGGCGCTGACGTTCGACGAGCTCAAGGCCGCGTTCGCCGAGCAGGCCCGCGGGTTGATCGAGGGCGGCTCGGACGTCCTGCTGGTCGAGACCATCATCGACACGCTCAACGCCAAGGCGGCGCTCGTCGCCATCGAGGAGGTGTTCGACCAGGTGGGCCGGCGCCTGCCCGTGATGATCTCGGTGACGCTGACGGACCGCAGCGGGCGCACGCTCTCGGGCCAGACGCTCGACGCGTTCTACTACTCCATCGCGCACGCACAGCCCTTCTCGGTGGGCTTGAACTGCGCGCTCGGTGCCCGCGAGATGCGGCCCTACCTGGCCGAGCTCGCGCGCATCGCCTCGAGCTACGTCAGCGTGTACCCCAACGCCGGCCTGCCGAACGCCTTTGGCGAGTACGACGAGCAGCCGGACGAGACCAGCCGGCTCGTCCGCGACTTCGCGGAGAGCGGCTTCGTCAACATCGTGGGGGGCTGCTGCGGCACGACACCCGATCACATCGCGGCCATGGCGAAGGCGGTCGAGGGCATCGCGCCGCGGCGGCGGCCGGACGCGTCCGCGCCGGCCGCCGGGCCCACCCGGTACGCCGGGCTCGAGACGCTCACCATCCGCGAGGACAGCAACTTCCAGATGATCGGCGAGCGCACGAACGTGACGGGCTCGCGCAGGTTCGCCCGCCTGGTCCAGGCCGGTGACTGGGGCACCGCCATCGAGGTCGCGCTCGACCAGGTCCGCGGCGGCGCGAACATCCTCGACGTCAACATGGACGAGGGCATGCTCGACTCGGAGGCCTGCATGAAGGTCTTCCTCGAGTACATCGCGACCGAGCCCGAGATCGCGCGCCTGCCGATCATGATCGACAGCTCGAAGTGGTCGGTGATCGAGGCCGGCCTGAAGTGCGTGCAGGGCAAGGCGATCGTGAACTCGATCAGCCTCAAGGAGGGGGAGGCCGACTTCCTCGCGAAGGCCCGCACCGTGCGTCGCTACGGTGCCGCCATGGTCGTGATGGCCTTCGACGAGCAGGGCCAGGCCGACACCGTCGAGCGGAAGGTGGCGATCTGCCAGCGCGCCTATGCGCTGCTCACCGAGCGGGCGGGCGTCGACCCGTCCGACATCATCTTCGACCCGAACGTCCTCGCCATCGCCACGGGGCTCGAGGAGCACAACGACTACGCGAAGAACTTCATCGAGGCCACGCGGCTCATCAAGCAGACCTGTCCCGGCGTGAAGATCAGCGGCGGGATCAGCAATCTCTCCTTCTCGTTCCGCGGCAATGACGTGGTGCGCGAGGCCATCCACTCGGCGTTCCTGTTCCACGCCATCAAGGCGGGCCTCGACATGGGCATCGTCAATGCCGGGCAGCTGGTGGTCTACGAGGACATCCCGGCCGACCTGCTGGAGCACGTCGAGGACATCATCTTCAACCGCCGGCCCGACGCCACCGAGCGCATGGTGGCCTTCGCCGAGCAGGTGAAGGGCACCGGCACGAAACGCGAGGCCGACCTGGCGTGGCGGCAGGGCACGGTCGGCGAACGCCTCACACACGCGCTGGTGCACGGCGTCGTCGACTTCATCGAGCAGGACACCGAGGAGGCCCGGCAGGCGCTCGGCCGCCCGCTGCTGGTCATCGAGGGGCCGCTGATGGACGGCATGAAGGTCGTCGGCGAGCTGTTCGGTGCCGGCAAGATGTTCCTGCCCCAGGTGGTCAAGTCGGCGCGCGCCATGAAGCGGGCCGTCGCCTACCTCGAGCCCTACATGGACGCCGAGAAGGCCGAGGCCGAGAAGGCCGGCGGCCCCGCCAGCGGGCCCGCGGGGCGCGTGCTCATGGCCACCGTCAAGGGCGACGTCCACGACATCGGCAAGAACATCGTCGGCGTGGTGCTGGGCTGCAACAGCTACGAGGTCATCGACCTCGGCGTGATGGTGCCGGCCGACCGCATCCTCCAGGAGGCCGTCGAGAAGCAGGCGGACATCATCGGCCTGAGCGGGCTCATCACGCCGTCACTCGACGAGATGGTGTTCGTGGCCGACGAGATGAACCGCCGCGGCATGGACCTGCCGCTGCTCATCGGTGGCGCGACGACGAGCCGGCAGCACACGGCGGTGAAGATTGCGCCGCAGTACCGCCAGCCGGTGGTGCACGTGCCGGACGCCTCGCGTGTCGTCGACGTCGTGGCGAACCTGCTGAACCCGGCGCAGAAGGCCGGGTTCGACCAGAGGAACCGCGCGGAGCAGGAGACGCTGCGCGAGCAGTACGGCAAGCGGCAGGAGCGGCCGACGCTCGGCTACGCGCAGGCGAAGGAGAACCGCCTCCGGGTGGATCTGGCCGAGGCCCCGCCGGTCCCCTCGTTCCTCGGCGCGCGCCAGGTGGACGTCGACCTCGCCGAGCTGGTGCCCTACATCGACTGGACCTTCTTCTTCGCGGCGTGGGAACTGAAGGGACGGTATCCCGCGATCCTCGAGCACCCGCAACACGGCGCGGCCGCGCGGGAGCTGCACGGCCACGCCTCCGCCCTGCTCGACCGCATCGTCCAGGGCCGGCTGCTGCGGGCCCGTGGCGTCTACGGCTTCTGGCCCGCCCAGGCCGAGGGCGACGATGTGGTGCTCTACCAGCCGGACGCGCCGGGCACGGTGCTGCGGCGGTTCCCGATGCTGCGCCAGCAGGAGGTCATCGCCGACGGCAAGCCGAACCGGTCGCTCGCCGACTTCGTCGCCCCGGTCGACAGCGGCGTGATGGACCACGTCGGGGCCTTCGCCGTGACGGCGGGCCTCGGCCTCGAGAAGCTCGTGCACCGCTTCGAGGGGGAACACGACGACTACTCCGCCATCATCGTCAAGGCGCTGGCGGATCGGCTGGCCGAGGCCTTCGCGGAATACCTGCACGCGCAGGCGCGCCGTGACTGGGGCTACGAACGCGCCACGCCCTCGAACGAGGAGCTGATCGCCGAGAAGTACCGCGGCATCCGCCCGGCATTCGGCTACCCGGCGTGCCCGGACCACAGCGAGAAGCGGGGGCTCTTCGACCTGCTCGACGCGCGCGCGATCGGGATGGAGCTGACCGAGGCCTGCGCGATGACGCCGGCGGCCTCGGTGAGCGGCCTCTACTTCCAGCACCCGCAGGCGAAGTACTTCGCCATCCAGCGGATTGGCGCGGACCAGGTGGAAGACTACGCCGCCCGCAAGGGCATGGACGTCGCCGAGGTCGAACGCTGGCTGCGGCCGGTGCTCAACTACGATCCGACGCCGGTCGCCGTCTAGAGAATTGCAGATTGCAGATTGCAGATTGCAGATTGCGTGTCAGGTCCGCAGCTCCGGAGTCACGGACCGACCGTCAATCTGCAATCTGCAATCTAAAATCTGCAATTGTTCTCAGTGGTGCCCGAGCACGCGGTGCGGCTCGTAGGGCTCCTCCAGGAACTTCACGTCGGCGTCACTGAGCGTCACGGACAGTCCGTCGACGAGCTGATCCAGCTGATCCCGCTTCGTCGCGCCGATGATCGGCGCCGAGACGCCGGGCCGGCCCGCCACCCACGCGAGGGCGACCTGGATCGGCAGGACGTTCTTCCGGGTCGCCAGCTCCACCACGCGCTCGGCAATCGTGTAGTCGGCGTCCGCGTAGTACAGGTTGTGCCCGTAGTCGTCGTGCTGCTCGCGCAGCGTGGCGTCCTTGCGGCCGCGCTGGCGGTTGCCGGCGAGGAAGCCACGCGCCAGCGGGCTCCACGGGATGAGGCCGATGCCCTCCTGGCGGCAGAACGGGATCATCTCCCGCTCCTCTTCCCGGTACACCAGGTTGTAGTGGTTCTGCATCGACACGAACTCGGTCCAGCCGTGCATGCGCTGCAGGTGGACCATGCGGGCGAACTGGTAGGTGAACATGCTCGACGCGCCGATGTACCGGGCCTTGCCGGCCTTCACGACATCGTGCAGGGCCTCGAGGGTCTCCTCCATCGGCGTGTCGTAGTCGAAGCGGTGGATCTGGTAGAGGTCCACGTAGTCGGTGCCCAGCCGGCGCAGTGACCCGTCAATGGCATCCATGACGTGCTTGCGGGACAGGCCCCGGCCGTTCGGGTCGTCCGTGATCGGGAAGAAGAGCTTCGTGGCCAGCACGACCTCGTGCCGCTTCGCGAAGTCCCGGAGCGCGCGGCCCGTGACCTCCTCGCTGACGCCCTTCGAGTACATGTCGGACGTGTCGAAGAAGTTGATGCCCAGCTCCAGTGCACGCTTGATGAAGGGGCGGCTGGTCTCCTCGTCCAGGACCCAGGGCCGCCAGGCCGGGGTGCCGTAGGACATCATCCCGAGACACAGCCGCGAGACCTTGAGACCGGTCCGCCCGAGCTTCACGTAATCCATCGTTGCTCCTTCACCACGCCCGCGGAGGCCGCCGACGTCACGCTGGTCCGGCCACCGGTTCGAGCGGCGGCGGTGTGTCGCGCCGCAGGAACCGGCGGTCGGCGAACAGGAAGAATGGGATCGAGCAGGCCGCCAGCGCCGCCGCCGTGCCATAGGCGGGCTCGAAGCCGTAGTGCTCGACGATCCACCCGATCGTAATCGAGCCCGTGCCGATCCCGGTATCGAACGCCCCGATGATGCCCCCGAACGCCGCCCCCCGCCGCGCATCGTCGACGTGACGCATGACGTGGGCGATGAACACGGGGTACGCCGAGCCGAAGCCCACGCCGAAGAGCAGCGCCGACGCGGACATCAGGCCCCTGGTGCCGCCGAGGGCCAGCAGTGCGAAGCCGGCCACCACCATCGCGAGGCAGGGCACCAGCACCCGGCGGTAGCCGACCTGGTCGGCGATGCGGCCGATGAACGGGCGGGTGAACACGATGGTGAGCGAGAACAGCGTGAAGTACAGCGCCCTCGGCGTCACGCCGTTGCGATCGGCGTAGAGGGCGACGAAGCTCGTGATGCCGCCATAGCCGAACGAATACAGGAAGAGCGTGAACGACACGGCCAGGACGCGCCACTCGAGCAGCGCGCCGCGGCGCGTGGCGCCCCCGGCCCCGCCACGGCCCTGATCCGGCGGCAGTGCCCAGGCGATGCCGGCCATGATCACGTTCAGGGCGGCCGACTCCAGGCACAGCAGGCGCCAGCCGCCGTGCTCGTAGACCCAGAGCCCGATTGTCGGCGCGACCGCCACGGCCAGCACCGTCGCCAGGCCCCAGTAGCCAATCCCCTCGGCGCGGCGGGACACCGGCACGATGTCCGTCGTGTACGCCGCAGACGAGGACAACAGGCCCGACCAGAACACGCCGTGCACGACCACGACGGCCAGCATCAGCGGATAACTCGGCACGAACGCGTACGCCAGCGAGAACACGGCGATGGCCGTGCTCGTGACCAGCAGGATCCTCCGCTTCCCCATGCGGTCGGCCAGCGCGCCGGTGAGCGGCGCGGTGAAGGCCGACGCATAAGTCAGGAAGCCGAGGAACAGCCCGGCTGCGGCCGCGGTGCCGCCGAGCGCGAGAATCCGGAACGGCGCGGTGGGCAGGAGCTGGAACGCCGACAGGAAGACCGTGAAGCTGAACCCGCACATCAGGAAGAAGCGCGGGCTGAAGAGGCGCTCGGACTGCGGCATGACGGACCACTCAGTATAGTCCGCCGCCAGCATCTCCCTCGGGCCCGCGCGGCAGCACCGAGAGGCGTCCAACGGGAGTTCATCCGCGGATGCACGCGGATGGACGCGGATACGTCATCGGCAGGTCGACGGCCCTCGCCCGAGCCAGGCCCGTCGGCAACGCGCGCGTGTCGACGGGTGGCCACGGGAGGTCATCCACAGATGAACACGGATGAACACAGATGAGTGGTGGAACCTCGATCCGACCGGCTCGTGGGTGGATAATCAGGCGGCGCCTGCTGGGGATCCGCGAAGCGACGGCAGCGGCCCACAGGGCCGCTCTGCGATGGCGGTCCCAGGCGGGGAAGAACGCGAACCCGCCCGAGACATCCGCGCTCTTCCCCGCCTGGCGCCGTCATCGCGGGCGCGCGCCGCGGAGCGGCGCGCCTGCCGTCGCCGGGATGGCCACATCATCGAGGTGCTATCCGCGTGCATCCGCGTTCATCCGCGGATAACCTCCTGCAGCACTCGGGAAGCAACCGGACGCAGGAACATCCGATCGCTACCGGTGTTCATCCGTGGATGAACCGCTGCCAGCGCCCGGACGCGTCGCCGCGGCCGGGAGCGCCCCAGCCGGCGCGATCAGGCCTCGTCGCCCGTGCGCAGCACGATCTTGCCGATGTGCCGGCCGTGCTCCAGCATGCGATGCGCGTCGCCGGCCCGTTCCAGCGGAAAGACCGCCTGGATGACCGGCTTGACCGTGCCATCCTCGAGCTTCGGCCACACGCTGGCGTGCAGCGCGCGGGCAATGGCGCCCTTCTGCTCCGGCGTGCGGGCCCGCAACGTGGACCCGGTGACCGTGAGGCGGCGCTGCATGAGCTGCCGGAGATCGAGCTCGGCGGCCGGGCTCTTCAGGAAGGCGATCTGCACCAGGCGCCCCTCCGTGCGCAGAAGGCTGAGGTTCTTCGGGAAGTAGTCGCCCCCCACGATGTCGAGGATGACGTCCACCCCGCGGCTTCCGGTCTGCTCGCGAACGGCCGCCTCCCAGTCCTCGTGGTAGTCGAACGCGGCAGCCGCGCCGAGCCGGCGGCAGGCCGCGCACTTCTCCTCCGTGCCCGCGGTCGCGAGCACGCTCGCGCCAAACGCCACGCCGAGCTGGATGGCCGTGGTGCCGATGCCGCTGGTGCCGCCGTGCACCAGCAGCGTCTCCCCCCGCTGGAGCCGCCCGCGTTCGAAGACATTGGTCCAGACCGTGAAGAAAGTCTCCGGGATGGCGGCCGCCTCGACCAGCGACAGCCCCTCGGGCGCCATGAGGCACTGCGGCGCCGGGGCGACGCAGTACTCGGCATACCCGCCACCGGCCACGAGCGCGCACACGCGGTCGCCGACCCGCCAGCCGAAGACCTCGCTGCCCACGGCCGCGACCTCCCCCGCCACCTCGAGACCGGGGATGTCGGACGCGCCGGGTGGCGGAGGGTACTTGCCGAGCCGCTGAAGCACGTCCGGCCGGTTGACTCCCGCCGCCTCGACCTTGATCAGCAGGTCGAGCGGTCCGGGCTCCGGCGTCGGGCGCTCGGCCACGCGAAGGACGTCAGGGGCGCCGAAGGAGGAGATTTCGATTACACGCATGGATCAGGTCGAAGGACACGCAAGCGCGCGGGAAATGCCTCCACGGAGACACGGAGGCCCGGAGACACGGAGAACAAGGCAAGACTCACGTCCATACCGGGTCTGTCGATCGTATCGCGACCGGCCCGTGCGAGACCGCCCGTTCGTGGCCGCGCCCGGTCGGGTCTGAATTCGCAAGTCTTACATCCTCAATGGCAGGCCAGCCTGCCCCTCCGTGTCTCCGTGCCTCCGTGTCTCCGTGATTGCATTTGGGGGCGTGCCGGGGCGCTCACTTCAACCCGGACGGCAACCGTGGCGACGACAGGAGCGCCGCGAACTCGCGCCACCGGCGCTTGGGGTTCGACGAGGTCCCGCCCTGTTCCTCGACGTAGCGTCGGACGAGGTCCTTGCCGAGGTTGTAGTTGATGACGTAGCTGCGGTACTGGTCGAAGAACTTCACGCGCTGCTCGGCGCGGGGCCGTGGCATCATCGCGTAGCGTTCCAGCCAGGCCGCCGCCTCGTCCGCCGTGATGGCCTCGTCGAGATACCGCCGCGCCGCCTCGTTCCCGGCGTACGCCAGCCGGTCCACGAGGTCGGCCACGTCGTAGTACTCGGCTGCCCGCGCCGGGTCGAGCCCCGCCAGGGGGAACAGCACGTCCCGCTCGAAGGCCAGCCGCTCGTCCTTCGAGAAGGCCACCTCGATGCCGAAGTTCGCCGTGCCCTCGGCGATGAGCGACTGCGGCGAGAAGAGGGGATAGACGGTGAACTCCACCCAGCCGCGGTCGCGCACCAGGTGCTGTTCGAGCAGCACGTTGTAGACGTGGTGCCCGGGATAGCCCTCGTGGCACGCGAGGTCGATCGCGCGATCGACGTAGATCGGCAGGTCGGTGTTCACCTGGATCAGGCTGTGGAAGTTCCCCTGGTACCAGTTGTAGCCGCTCCACGACTTGCCGGTGACGTACTCGACCTTGAAGCTCTCGCCCGGGGGCAGCGCGACCTGTGCGAGCGTGCGGTCCTTGCAGGCGCGGATGGCCGCCTGGAAGACCCGGTCGAGCCGCGCGGGTGGGATCACGAAGTCCGCCTTGAACCGGTCGTAGCGCGCCACGAGGCTGCCCTCACCCGGAAGCCGCCGGTCCAGGGCGTCGAGCGCCTCCTGGAAGGCCGATTCCGGTTGGGTCGGGGCGACCGCGTCGTAGAGCGCCTTCGACTCGGCGTCGAACGCCAGCCGCTGCCCCTGGAGCATCGCCACGCGGGCCTGCAGCGCCTCGACCTGGCGGGCCAGGTAGTGGAGACGCAACGTCCAGAGCGCCTGGTCGGCCCTGACCGGCGAGGTCGGCGGGGCGGCCGCGATGTCCGACGCGAGCGCGGTGGCACGCGCGGCCAGCGCGTCGAGCGGCGCGGCCTCGGCCGCGACCGACTCCCGCCAGGCGGCAGGGCCGTAATACGCATCCACGTAGTCGGCGTCGTGCACGCCGACCGCCAGCACCAGCTTCACATACCGCTCCGCGATGCCGCCGAGCGGGTCCACCGGCTGGGCCGGCGGGGAGGAACCTGCCGTCATCATCACCGCCGTCAGCGCCAGCGCCGCGCTACGCATAGCGCGCCCGGATGTTGGGAATCAGGTAGTCCCGGAAGGCCGATCGGAAGTCGTACTGCGGGGCAAAGCCCCAGTCGGACCGCGCGGCCGAGTCGTCCACGTCCGCGGGCCACGAGTCCACGATGCCCTGTCGCTTCGCGTCGTTCTGCCAGGTGATCGTCGCGCCGGGGAACGCCCGCAGCACCTCGTCGCGCACCTCCTCGGCCGACGGGTTGAACGCGGCGAGGTTGTAGGCCGTCCGCGACAGCGCCTCCCGCGGCGCGGCCGCGAGCCGGAGCAGCGCGTCGATGCCGTCGGGCATCGCCATGAAGGGAATCCGCGTGTCGGGCCGCACGAAGCAGGGATACGCCTCCCCCTTCGCCGCCGCATGGATCATCTCCGGCGCGTAGTCGGAGGTGCCGCCCGAGGGCACCGTGAACGCCGAGATGAGGCCGGGGAAGCGGACCGCCCGGAAGTCGACGCGCCCCGATTGCGGCACCGCGGCGAGCTGCTTGTAGTAGCGCGCGTAGTACCGGCCGAGCTGCTCGCAGTACAGCTTGTTGCAGCCGTACATCGTGGACGGCGTGTTGTAGTCGTCCTCGCCCACCTTGCCGACCCGCTGCTTCGTCTCGAGATCGGGCAACCCGTAGGCCGCGATGGACGAGGGATAGAGGAACAGCACCCGCCGCCCGTGCGAGACGGCCTCGCGCTGGGCGAACTCGAGGAGGTTGAGCGTGCCCTCGACGTTGACCTGGTGGGCCATCATGGGCGTGAACTCGGACCGCGTCGAGAGCAGCGCCGCGAGGTGGAACACCGTGTCCACCTCGTACTCCGACAGGATGCGGTCGACCATCGTGCCGTCGGTGATCGACCCGGTGAACTCGTACTCCACCCGCTCCGCCAGCGCGGGCGCCAGCGGGTTGAGGTCGAGCGTGATGATGGGCTGGTCCCCGGCGTCCGACAGCCGTGTGATGAGCCCGTGACCGATCTCCCCGCCGGCCCCCGTGATGAGGACCACTGGCTTCCGAATCATGCCCCCTCCGTCGTGGAACCCTCGCGGCGCCCCGCGGCCGCCCGTTCGAGGGCGTCGGCGGTCGCCGCCGGCAACAGAATGGTGAAGGTCGCGCCCGCGCCGAGCGCGCTGGTGACCGAAATCCCTCCGCCGCTCTGCCGGATGATCCCGTAGACGGTCGCGAGGCCGAGGCCCGTGCCGCGCCCGGGCTCCTTGGTCGTGAAGAACGGCTCGAAGATGCGCAGCTGCGTCGCCGGGTCCATGCCGATCCCGTCGTCGATGACCCGGAGCCGCACGTACTCACCCGGCTCGAGCGACAGCTCGGTGAGCTCCCCCGCGCCGGCCTGCAGCCGCACCGCGTCCGTCGAGACGATGATCCGGCCGCCGTGCGGCAAGGCATCGCGGGCGTTGACCACGAGGTTGAGCAGCACCTGCTCGAGCTGCGCCGGGTCGGCCACGATGGCCGGCACCGCAGCCGTGCGGATCTCCAGCCGCACGTCGGCCCCGATGACCCGCCGGGCCATGCGCGCCACCGACTCCACCACCTCGGTGACGTCGAGCGGCACCACCCGGAAGTCCTGCTTGCGCGAGAAGGCCAGCAGCTGCCGCGTGAGCGATGCCGCCCGGTCCGCGGCGTGGAGGATCTCGTCGACATCGGCGGCGACCACGGCGTCCTTCCGGAACCGGTGCGCGAGCAGCTCCGCGTTGCCGCTGATGGCCGTCAGCAGGTTGTTGAAGTCGTGGGCGATGCCGCCGGCCAGCCGGCCGACCGCCTCCATCTTCTGGGCCTGCCGCAGCTGCTCCTCGAGACGCACGCGGTCGCTGATGTCGACGGCCGTCGCCACCACCGCGGGCCGGCCCTCGAACACCGTCACGCTCGCGAAGACCTCGCACTGCGTGGTGCCGCCATCCTTGCGCAGGCCGCGCACGACGACCTGGGTCTCCGACAGCGTGCCGCTCATGAGGCGCTCGACCTGGTCGGTGACGAAGGCCCGGTCCGCGTCGCTGACGACGTCGAAGGCCGACGGCATCGCCACGAGCTCGTCGAGCGTATACCCCAGCAGGTCGGCGCCCTTGGGGTTCACGTAGACGAAACGCCCGCGCTGGAGGATGTACACACCGGTGAGCGACTGCTCGACCAGCGAGCGGTACTTCGCCTCGGCCTGGCGCAGGGCGTCCTCGGTACGCTTGCGCTCGGTGATGTCGCGCGAGACCGCCCGCAGCCCGCGGTACGACCCGTCCGCCGCGAGCATCAGCGTGGTGTTCTGGCCGAGCCAGATTTCGCCGCCGTCCTTCGTCACCGCCGGGAACTCGACGTAGCTCTGGCGCGTGCGGGTGTCGATCTGCCGCAGGAAGTGGGTGAAGATCTCCTGCCGGCAGTCCGCGCGGATGAACTCCGTGAAGCGCCGGCCGACGACCTCGTCCCGCGAATACCCGAACACCCGCAGGGCCACCGGGTTGATGAACCGGAAGTAGCCCTCCTCGTCGGTCTCGAGGATGACGTCGGTGGCCTCGTTGACGAGCTGGCTGAACCGGTCTTCGGTGTCCGCCAGGGCCTCCTCGGTCCGCAGGCGCTGGGTCACGTCGCGCCCGTGCACGACCACCCCGCCGACGCGGCTCTCGGCCAGCAGGTTGCGCGCCACGGCCTCGATCGCACGCGGTGTCCCGTCCCGATGGCGGCAGCGGACGGTCACGCTGAGCGGGACACCCGGACGATCCAGGAGGTCGTTCACGAACGCCTCCCACGTGGCCACATCGTCGTACTCGATGAGATCACGGGCGCGTACGCCGACCAGCGAGGCCGGATCGTAGCCGAGCACGGTCGCAATCGACGGGCTCAGCCAGCGCATCACACCCTGCCCGTCGACGACGACGACAGCGTCCGTGCTGAACTCGGCGAGGGCCGCCAGTCGCTCGAGACTGGACCAGTCGCTCACGGGCGCCTCCGCAGGCCGGACCTCATGCGCTGCTATTCTACCCATGCAGCTGCCGACGATGACGGCCATCGTGCATCCCGCGGTCGGAGCGCCACCCGAGGCGACGGTGCTTGCCATCGAAGGCGGGCCGCTCGAGTGCGCCTCCTGGACCGGCTGGCGGGACGCCCCCGCGGTGCTGCTGCTTCATGAGGGGCTCGGGGCCGTCTCGACCTGGCGTGACGTGCCCGGCCGGCTGCGCACCGCGACGCGGCGCCGGATCATCGCGTACAGCCGCGCTGGGTACGGACGGTCGGCGCCCGCCGCGCTCCCCCGCCCCGTGAGCTTCATGCACGACGAAGCCGCCGACGTCCTGCCGCGCGTGCTCGACGCCCTCGCCCTGCCGCGGGTCACGCTCCTCGGGCACAGCGACGGCGCGTCCATCGCGCTGCTCTACGCGGCCGCCCACCCGGAACGGGTCGAGGCGCTGGTGCTCGAGGCGCCACACGTCTTCGTCGAGGACCTCTCGGTCGCGAGCATTGCGCGCATGCGCGAGATCTATGCCGCGACCGACCTGCGGGACCGCCTGGCGCGCCACCACGGCGCCAACGTGGATGTCGCGTTCCGCGGCTGGAACGACGTCTGGCTGGATCCCGCCTTCCGTGCCTGGAACATCGAGGCCTGCCTGCCGGCCGTGCGGTGCCCGGTGCTCATCCTGCAGGGCACCGACGACGAGTACGGCACGCTGCGCCAGGTGGAGGCCATCGAGCGCCAGGCCGGCGGCCCTGTCGAGGTACACGTGCTCGACCGCTGCGGCCACGCGCCCCACCGGGATCGTGCGGATGTCTTCTACGCCCTGGTGGCGAGGTTCCTCGGGCGGGATTACACGGAGGGGTAATCCACGGATTACGCGGATTACACGGATTTCACGAAAAGAGTGTTTGAAGGGATTCTCCTCAGGGCACGGGCACGGGCCACACGGCCACCGCCCCATGGGTGGCGCTCGGCAGCCGCCTGAATGGCATTCCCTGAGGGAAGACGAGTCATCCGCGGATGAACGCGGATGAACGCGGATGGCACCGGGCCCGGCCGCACGACTCGGGCCCGGCGGCGGCCCCAAAGGGGCCGCGGAGCGAAGGCGAGTGACCGCGGTGAGAGGCCTGAGGCGCGACAGGCCGGCCTCTCACCACCGTCGCTCGCCTTCGCTCCCGGCGCGCCTTCGGCGCGCGCCGGGCCGAAGCGTGACCCGCATCCGTGAATTCCGTGTAATCCGTGGATGATTCGCCGTGATCGCCCGTCGACAGGCGTGCGGCACCGAGACGTGGAATCTCGCCGGGGCCGCGGGCGCGCCGGGGCGCATCCGCGTGTATCCGCGTTCATCCGCGGATAGCTCGGCTCCTATCGCTTTCTGGCGGGATCGTCCTGTTCGACGAGCGACAGCCGCCAGAGCTGCCCGTTCCACGGCGGGATCACGATCGAGACGGCCCCGAACGCCTCGGCCTGGCAGGCGAGGCGGATGACGGGGTGCGAATCGTCGGAGTCGCTGTAGCCGCAGTTCCTGAGCTTGTCGCGCTCGCGGTCCTCGACGGGCGACAGCTTCTCGGCGCCGCCAATCACGCCGACCCAGCAGGTGCCGCACGAACACGAGCGGCAGTGCACGGGAATCGGCCCCTCGGAACAGCGCGGATCACGGGTGCGGTGGTCGCGCGTGTCGAGCGCGGCCCCCGACGTGATCTCCTGCGAGTTGGTCAGCGTGAAGCGGGCTGCCGGGTCCCGCTCGTCGTAGACCACCGTCCACCGCTTGCGGTCCCCCTTCAGGAACCCGAAGACGCCCTGCCAGTCGTCACGGGCCCGCCGCGTCAGGACCTCCCGCGGCGACAGCCGCTCCCAGGCCGGCGGCACCGCCACGGTGCCTGGGGACGCCGCGAAGGCCTCCGGCCCGACCTGCTCGAGCGTGCGGAGGCCGATCGCGCAGATGCCGAGCACGACGTCCTCCGTCGTGCCGGTCGCCCGGGCCACCGTGCGGCCCAGCTCGTGGATCAGCGCGCCCAGGTCGAGGCTGCCGGGCGCGGCGCCGCGGCTCGCGAAGTCGAGGACGGCCACCTTGACCGCGGACCAGTACCGGTGCCCGTACAGGAACGCGTGGGAGGTGTCGATCTGCGCCGGGAGCCGCCACTCCCCCTGGAGCAGCAGGCGGCGCGCCAGGGTCTCGGGGTCGGGCGATGCGGCCAGGGCCCGCGAGAGGCGCAGCGGATGGAAGTGGAACCAGATCCGCGTGGCAATGCGATCCACGGGGTGGATGGCGGCCGCAATCCGGTCCAGGGCTCGCAACCAGGCATCATCGTCGTGCTGGGCGAGGAACGCGAGGAACAGCTCGTCACACATGGGCGCCGCGCGGGGAGCGCGTCGTTCCATGTTACACGGTCGGGCTCACCAGAGCGCGGCCTTCATGCCGGCGATGGCCATTTCCACACGCCCGAGATCGGCCAGCACACGATCCGCCTCGGCCGCGGTGGCCTCGAGCAGCTCGGGGGGCGGCGTCCCGCCACGGCGCACTTCCCACGCGAGGTCGCGTGTGGTCTCGGCGCACGCGCGGCAGACCGCGACCGTGCGCTCGTGCGCCTCGATGAGGCGCCGGACTTCGTCTTTCTCGGCGTCGGTCACGAACAGCGTCCTCAGGTGCGGAGCAGGTCGGGTTTCCAGGTCTGGATCGCCCGCTTGATCTCGGCCGGCGGCAGGTTCTCGGCCACGGCGCGATCGAGGAGCGATCCGAGCTCGGCGTCCGAGGCGAACCGCAGGGCGACGACCTGCTTCGTGCCCAGCGACGCGAGCTTCTGGTCCGCTCCGGCCGGCAGCAGTTCCGCGCACCGCACCTTCATCTCGAGCAGGATGATCCGGTCCTGCAGCTTCGTGGTGTACACGCGCGAGATGCTCGTCAGCGTCATGATCGCGACGAAGAAGAGCAGCAGGCCGTAGTCGGTTGGCGCGTTGGTCCACCCGGTCGCGACGAAGCCCATGCCGGCACAGGCGGCCAGCGTCGCGATGATGGTCGGCACCGGCTGGTGCGCGTGCGATTCGAAGGACTGCTCGGCCACGGTGCCCGCCCCTACTTCGGCAGCGTGCCGTCGATCTCGTCCCAGACTTTCTGGACCGCGATCGGCGCCTGCGAGTCGGCCAGCATCCAGTCGGCGTAGGGGCCCCAGTCGGCCTGCTTCGCGGCGTCGGCGGCCGAGAGCCCCTTGCCGTGCAGCCGCGTGGCCTCGGCTATCACGTACTTGACCGCCTTCTGGTACTCGACGAGCTCCTCCCGCGAGGCGGCCGGTTCTTCGACGAAGCCGTGGCCCGGCACGTAGCGGGTGACGTCCATCGCCAGGGCGCGGTCGATCTGCTTCACCCACTCCGAGGGATACGCCGACCGCATGGCGGGAAACACCCGGTTCAGGAAGGCCTCGCTCATGAACAGGATCTTGTCGCGCGGGACGTAGACCATCAGATCGCCCCCGGTGTGCGCGCGGCCGAGGAACAGCGCCTCGACCTGCAGGCCGCCGACGTCGATGACCTGTCGGTCCCCACTCATGGCCGTCGGCGGGACGACGACCGGCGGCTGGTCGGCGCGACGGTTCGGGTTGGCTGCGTCACGCTCCATCTGCGACTTCGACCGCGGCGACACGATGTAGGTGATGTCCTTCGGCAGCACGCTGTTGCCGGCGGTGTGATCCCCGTGGTCGGAGCCGACGACGTACCACTTGACCGGCTTCGGCGTGATCTTCCGGATGTGATCCAGCATCGCCTGGGTCGCCTGCGGGCTTCCCTGCCCGTCCGCGATCAACACCCCGTCGTTGCCGACGACGAACATGCTGACGGTCGTGAAGCCGGGCTGCCGGATCTCCTCGTAGCCGTACACGTTGTCGGCGAGCTTGACGACACGCGGGAAGTCGCTGAGCTTGAAGCCGCGCTTCTCCGGGAAGGCCGTGCGGGGCTGGGCACTGGCGGCCACGGCCGTGAGCAGGAGCACCGACGCGATCAGGGACGTGAGGCGGAACATGGCAGGAACCTCCGGGCGGGGGCCATGCTAGCACGGACTCGCCTTCGGCTCGCTGGGACGCCTTCGGCGCCAGGACTCGTCCTCGCTGGAACGAGGCGCTTCGGACGTCGCTGGGACTCGGCCGCTCCGCGGCCTCGCTAGGACGCCTGCGGCGCTGGGACTCGCTGCGCTCGCTGGGACTCGGCGCCTTACGGCGCCTCGCCAGGAACGATGCGCATTCGAGGCGAGGGCCCTTCCTCAGCGAGGCCGCGTAGCGGCCGAGTCCCAGCGAGCGGCGCAGCCGCGAGTCCCAGCGAGTCGCGAAGCGACGAGTCCGAGCCAGGCCGCGAAGCGGCCGAGTCCTACCGCCCGTCGATCAGGTCCCCCAGCCCGAAGGCCTTATCGAGCACCGAGCCCTCGCCCACGCGGTTGCCGCCGGTCTGCGGCGCGGCCTTGTAGATGCGGTCGGCCAGGCGGCTGAGCGGCAGCGACTGCAGCCACACCTTGCCCGGGCCCGTCAGGGTCGCGAAGAAGATGCCCTCCCCGCCGAACAGCGCCGACTTCACCTTGCCGACGAACTGGATGTCGTAGTTCACCGATGGCTGCAGCGCCACCAGGCAGCCGGTGTCCACGCGCATCGTCTCGCCGGGGGCGAGGTCGAGGTGGTGGATCGTGCCGCCGGCATGCACGAAGCAGAGGCCGTCGCCTTCGAGCCTCTGCATGATGAAGCCCTCGCCGCCGAACAGGCCCACGCCGATCTTCCGCTGAAAGGCGATGCCGATCGACACACCGCGGGCCGCGCAGAGGAAGGAGTCCTTCTGGCAGATCAGCTGCCCGCCCATGGACTGGAGATCCATGGCGAGGATCTTCCCGGCGTACGGCGCGGCGAAGGCTACCTTCTGTTTGCCGCCGCCCTGGTTGGTGAAGACGGTCATGAACAGGCTCTCACCCGTCAGGATGCGCTTGCCCGCGCCCCACAGCGCATCGAGCACGCCGCCCGACGGCTTGCTGCTGCCGTCCCCGAAGATCGTCTCCATCTGGATGCCGGGCGTCATGTACATGAACGAGCCAGCCTCCGCCACCGCGGCCTCCCCCGGATCGAGCTCGACCTCGACGAACTGCATCTCGTTGCCATGGATGGCGAAGTCGATGTCGTGCGCGCGGCGGCCGGGTGCCAGTGGCGGCGGCACGTTCGTCGTCCCGGTTCCCGGACCGCCGGCCAGCAGCTCGGCGAAGCCCTGCACGTCCTTCACCTTCTGCCAGTTGCCCATGCCCGACGTGAAGACGAGCGTCTCGCCGTCGATGCTGCCGTTGCGGAGGTTCGAGACGATCTCGTCACGGGTGACGGGGCCCACCTGGTGGCCACCGATGGCCATGTACCACTGCTCTGTTCCGTACATGAATGCTCCTGCGAAGGTCACGAAGGGTACGAAGGTCGCGACGGGCACGACGGCCGGGCCGATCGCACGGGCGCGTTACTCACCCGCGTCCGGCTCGGCGTCTATTTGCGCGGCCGTCTCGGCCTCGAGCGTGGCGGCGGTCGCCGGATCGAGGCCGAGGAGGTGCGCGAGCTGCGCGAGGTACACGCGCTCGGCGCCGGTCACGCTCTCGTCGGCCCGCACGATGGTGAACGCGAGGATGTAGAGATCCTTCCGGTGCTGCTCCCCCGAGACGCCGGCGACGATCGCGGCCAGCGGCCGCGCGGCCTCGAGCTCGGCGTTCACCTCGCCCTCGATGCCCGCCTGCCTGGCGTGCTCCAGGATGAGGGCCCGCTCTTCCGAAGTCAGCACGCCATCGGCCCGTGCCGCGGACACGGCAAGGCGAACGAGGCGAAGGACCTCCGGGGCCACAGATGCCACAGATTGCACAGATGCCACAGACGGCGGGGCCACGCCCGGGATCGGAGGTGGCACAGCGCCGCCCGGGATCGGCGGCGGGGTCGTGCCGGCTGCGGCCGGCACCGGGGCGAAGCCCCCACCGGCCTGCTGGCCTTTCAGGTGGTCGTAGATGCCCCAGGCGACGCCGCCGGCGGCCAGCAGCGTCGAGGCGGTAAGGAAGCCCCGGTTGCCGGACAGGAACCGGGTGGCGCGCCGCGCGCGTTTGCGGCCGCGTGAGCCGAGGGCGCCGCGGAGAAAGATCGACAGGATGGCCGCCGGGTCGTTCAACACACCGTTCCTCCCCGTGAGAAAGATACTCTCACCGGGGCCCGAATGTTCCGCCCGCCCTCATGGATGTCCCGAGCGCCCGGCGGGCGCCGGGGCGCCGCGGAGCGCTGCCCGCTTCTCGTCCTCGGTCCACTCCTCGCCGGGGTTCACGAAGCGGTTCGCCTCGATCTTGTACTGCTTGTCGTGGAGCTGCCGGTATCGGCCGTTCATCTCCATCAACTCGGCGTGGCTGCCGCGCTCGACGATGGCGCCGCCCTCGAGGACGAGGATCTGGTCGGCGCTCCGGATGGTCGACAGCCGGTGCGCGATGACGAAGCTGGTCCGCCCCTGGCGCAGCGCGCGCAGGCCGTCCTGGATCATCTCCTCGCTCTCGCTGTCCAGGCTCGACGTCGCCTCGTCCAGGATGAGCACGCGCGGCTCCGCCAGGATCGCCCGCGCGATCGACACGCGCTGGCGCTGCCCGCCCGAGAGCTTCACGCCGCGCTCCCCCACCACCGTGTCGTAGCCCTCCGGGAACCGCTGGATGAACTCGTCGCAGTGGGCCACCCGCGCGGCTTCCTTGATCTGTTCCACCGACGCCCCGGGACGCGCGTACCCGATGTTCTCGAGCACGGTCCCGTCGAAGAGGAAGCTCTCCTGGAGCACCGAGGCGAGCTGCTCGCGGTAGTCGTGCAGCGGAATCGACGCGAGATCACGCCCGTCCACGACGATGCGGCCCTTGAGCGGGTGGTTGAAGGCCATGACCAGGCTGATCAGGGTGCTCTTGCCCGACCCGCTGGAGCCGACGAGCGCGGTCGTCGTGCCCGGCGCGGCGTGGAAGCTCACGTCCTTCAGGACCGGCTGGCCCTCGTTGTACTCGAACCAGACGCCCTCGAAGCGGATGTCTCCCTGCAGCCGCCCGATGTCCGCCTTGCCCGCGTCCTCGTCGTCCTCGGTCTGCATGTCGAGCAGCTCGCGGATGCGGTCGAGGCCGGCGAAGGCCTCCGTGATCTGCGTGCCGATCGACGCGATGGAGACGAGCGGCGTCGCGACAAGGCCGATGAAGAAGACGTACATGATGAAGTCGCCGAGCGTCATCTCGCCGGCCAGAATGGCATTGCCCCCCAGCCAGATCATGATCACGCCCACGACCCCGATGATCACGGTGCTGCCGGCGGTCGTCGCGGAGACGCCGGTCATCGACTGCGCGATGTTGCGGAACAGGCGGTGCGCGCCCTTGGTGAAGACGATCTCCTCACGCTTCTCCGCCGTGTAGCTCTTGACGACGCGGATGCCCCCGAGCGCCTCGGTGAGCCGGCCCGTGACCTCCGCGTTGATCTTGCCGCGCTCGCGGAAGAGCGGACGCAGGACCTTGAACGCGTAGGCCATGCCGCCGCCGAAGATGCCCAGCACGACGATCGTGACGAGCGTGAGGTGCCAGTTGAGGTACAGCAGCACGCCCAGGCCGAGCACGGCCGTCACCAGCCCGCCGACGAGCTGCACGAGGCCGGTGCCCACCAGGTTCCGGATGCCCTCGGCGTCGGTCATGATGCGCGAGATCAACACGCCGGTCTGGGTGGAGTCGAAGTAGCGCACGGGCAGCCGCATCACCTGCGCCTGCACCCGCTTGCGCATGTCGGTGATCGCGCGCTGGGCCGCGACGCCGAGCAGCTGGGACAGCGCGAACGACGTGACGGCCTGCACGAGCGTGGCCGCGCCACCGGCGAGCGCAATGGGCAGCAGCAGGTCGTGGCGGCCGTTCGTGATGACCTCGTCCACGAGGTACTTGGACGAGGCCGGAAGCACGAGGCCGGCGAGCCGGCTCACGAGCATCAGGAAGAGCCCGAGCCCCAGGCGGCGGCGGTGGTGCCACAGCAGCGACCGGGCCTCGCGCCAGGCGGCGCCGGCCGTCACCTTCTTCTTCTGGGCGGCGCCGGGACCGGCCGCACGCGCGGCCTGGGCGGCACCGCGACCGGCCGAGGACCGCTCGGCGCGGCCCATGCCGGGAGTGGCGGGGCGAAGCAGGGCCATCGGGCAGGGGACCTTTCGAGTGGCGGCCGGTGGTGGCCGCGGATGTGTCAGTTCAGGGCGTTCGGGACCGCCAGGGTGAACGGCGCGATGACGGCCTCGAAGGTCTCGCCGTCCGGCCGCACCATCGTGTACGACCCGTGCATCGTCCCCACCGACGTGGTGAGGGGACAGAAGCTGGTGTACTCGTAGCTGCCACCGGGCTCGAGCGTCGGCTGCTCGCCGACGACGCCCGGGCCACGCACTTCCTGCACCTCGCCGTCGGCGTTGGTGATGATCCAGTGGCGGCTGACGAGTTGCGCGGCCTCGTGCCCGACGTTGGTCACGGTGACGCGGTAGGCGAACAGGAACTGCTGCTCGCGCGGGGAACTGCGGTCCGGGAGGAACAGGCTCTCGACCTGGACCCTGATGCCCTGGGTCGTGGCGACACTCACCCCCCGATTATCCCATGCCCGGGCCGGCATCCACCGGGCCGACCGACCCGCGCCGGGATGGTATCCTGCGCCTCGTGTCCCCGAAACCGACGACCACGCTGGACCCGGTGGTCGATCCGGCGCTGGACGTCGAGGCGCTCTACCGCGCCTGGCACGGCGCCGACACCGGCGCGCACGCCGTCGCGGCCGGCGTGCGCGACGCGATCCTGACCATTGCGCGGGATGCCGCGAACGACTTCCGGGACCGGCAGGTCTACCTGTACCTGGACGGCGAGCCGCTCGGCAAGCTGAAGTACGGCGTGCCCATCACGCTGCGCGTGCCCCCGGGACGTCACACGGTCCGCGCGTTCAACACGCTGCTGTCCCACACCATCGAACTCGACGTCGCGCCCGGCGAGCAGGTCCGCCTGCGGTGCACCAACGGGATGCCGGCCGGCGGCTGGCTCATGCTGCTCTTCCTGCACGCGACCTACCTCAGCGTCCGCCTCGAACGCGTCGATCCGGCCGCGGCTGGCTGATCGGCACGCGCCGTCGGCTGGGTGCGCCCCACCGTTCGTCTGGGTTATCCGCAGATGCACGCGGATAAACGCGAATGCACCGTGGTCGAGTTCCCGGGTCTGTGCACGCCCCAACGCTGCAAAGACCGGGTTATCCACAGATGAACACTGACAAACACAGATGGCGTGTCGGCGTTCTGCAACGCACTGTGCGGCGCCCGCCCCCGGAGGGGGCTGCGGCGAGAAAGGCGCGGGTGGCCGACAAGACGGACTGACGACGACACATCGTCTTGTCGGCCGCCCGCGCCTTTCCCGCCGTCGCGCCGCTACGCGGCGCGAGCGCCGCCTCCGGCGCCTGTCCCTCCGTGTCTCCCGTGTGCTCCGTGTAATCCGTGTAATCCGTGTAATCCGTGTAATCCGTGTAATCCGTGGATGTCTTATCCGCGTTCATCCGCGTGCATCCGCGGATAAACCCAGGCAGGCAGGGGACCCGCGGCAAGCCAGCCCAGGTACCAACCGCTGCCACGCTCAGTCGAGGTGCCCGCGCTCGGAATCCCCCATCTCGACGGCTCGTGACGGGAAGTACTCGCGCCACCGATCGGTCACCCGGCGCGCGATGTCGTCGCGGCAGCTCACCTCGTCCGGGTACCACGGCTTCATGCGGGCGTCGATCAGCACCGGCGGCGTGTAGGACACCTGGTTGCGCACGATGCGGCGGCCGGCCGCATGGATATCGCCCGCTGGCTCGAAACGCGTAAACGTCGTCCAGAGGAAGTTCATCGCGCTGCGCGCCGCGCGTTGCACGTCGTCGGTGAGGACCAGGAGGGGCCAGCCGGCGAAGGCCGGATGCGAGACGAGCCGCTCGGCGGCGCCGGGATCGTCCCCGTAGCGCGGGCCGCCCACGACCAGGCAGCCGCCGCAGAAGACCTGGACCCCCGTCACCTCCGGGGGCGGCGGCGTGGCCGGCTGGAAGGCGCGCGGCAGCTCGCGCACCGGGGCGCCCAGGCCAAGCCAGACGCCCTTCGAGCCCTCGTTCACCACGGGGCCCGTGTAGTCGAGCGTGTCCATCGACAGGTTCGAGAACACGTAGAGATCGGTCTCGGGGTTCGTGCGCGCCAGCACGTGCTCGAGCGTCGCGCGGAAGTCCCGGACGTCCACCGCCTGGTCGGTCACGAACAGGAACTTCTGGAGCGAGAGCTGGCCCTCCCCGAGGATCCGGAACGCGCTGGCCATCGCCTCCCGCTTGTAGCGCTGCTTCACGACCGCGGTCGCGAGCGAGTGGTACCCGGTCTCGCCGTAGCTCCAGAGCGTCTCCACCGCCGGCATCACCAGCGGGAACAGGGGCGACAGAAGGTCCTGCAGCAGGTCGCCGATGAAGAAGTCCTCCTGCCGCGGCTTCCCCACCACCGTCGCCGGGTAGATCGCGTCGCGCCGGCGCGCCACCTGGGACACGCGGAACACCGGGTAGTCGTGCCGGAGGGAGTAGTACCCGTAGTGGTCCCCGAAGGGCCCTTCGGCTTGCCGCACGCCGGGTGGCACCTCGCCCATCAGCGCGAACTCGGCGTTCGCGATCAGCCGGTGCGGATGCCCGCCAGGGCCGTCCACCTGATCGAGCTTGCCACCCGCGATGAGCGACGCCAGCATCAGCTCCGGGACGTTCTCCGGCAGCGGCGCGATGGCCGCGAGCATCAGCGCCGGGGGGCCGCCGAGGAAGACCGTCACGGGCAGCGCCTGTCCCCGCGCCTCGGCGCGCGCGTAGTGGAAGCCGCCGCCCTTGCCGATCTGCCAGTGCATGCCTGTCGTCGCGCGGTCGTGCACGTGCAGGCGGTACATGCCGAGGTTGTGGCCCGGGCGTTCCGGGTGCTCGGTGTACACCAGCGGCAAGGTCACGAATGGCCCCCCGTCGTCCGGCCAGCACGTGAGCACGGGCAGCCGATCGAGCGCCGGCTCGCGCGAGACAAGGTCGAGGACCGGCGCGGACGAGACGCGGCGGGTGCCGACCTTCAGCAGCTCGAAGGCCACGTCCCGCGCGCCCCAGAGCCTGCCGGGGGTCGGCGGCAGCACCGTCTCGGCCAGGTGCACCAGCCGGCGGATCAGCGCCAGCGGACGCTCGCCGAACGCGAGCTCCGCGCGGCGGGCGGTCCCGAACAGGTTGGTGACGAGCGGGACGTCGGCTCCGGTGACGTTCGTGAACAGGAGCGCCGGTCCCCCGGCCGCGATCACGCGGCGGTGGATCTCGGCGGCCTCCTGGTCGGCATCGACCGGGGCCGTGATCTCGACGAGATCGCCGTCGTGGCGCAGGCGATCGAGGAAGGCGCGGAGGTCAGCGAACACGCGCGTCCATTATGGCGCGGCCGGCGGCTCCAGCGCGCCCGTGTCGTGCACGACCTCCCCCCCGACGATGGTCAGCACGCTCGTGATCGTCGGCAGGCGCACGGGCTCCATCTCGAAGGGATCCCCCGACAGGACCGCCAGGTCCGCGAGCATGCCCGTCGCGATCATGCCCTTGTCGCGCTCGGCGTGCTCGGCGGCCGCGGAGCCCCGCGTGTAGGCCAGGAGCGCCCGCGCACGCGCCACATCCGCGTTGGCGGGCAGCGCGGCGGCCGCCTCGCGCTGGACGTTCAGGAAGGGGTTCATCACCCCGTCCGATCCCAGCGCCACCGTGAGGCCGTTCTCGACGAGCGGACCGATCGGCGCGGCGCCGCGTCCCGGACAATAGATGACGACGAGGCCCAGCGCCTGCGCCCGTGGCAGCAGGTCGAGCGGCAGGGGCGCGCCGGCGACGATGCGCGGCCGCTTCGCGCGCCACACCTCGGCCATCCCGCCCCGTTCCAGCGCCCCCACCAGCGCGCGCGCGTCGTCGTCGCCCGCCGTCGCGACGACCAGCGGATCCTCCGACCCGTACGCCCAGCCGACCACCTGCTCGAGGCCCTCGGCCCCGAGGTTCGGGTCGCGATACCCCGGCACGCCCGGAAAGACCCACGCCATGCCACGGGCGTCGATGTGCGGGCCGGGCTGCGGAGGCAGGAACGGACGGCTGTCGGCGGTGTCCCCCTCGGCGTCCGGCGCCGGGTACCGCATGAGCCGCCAGCGCACGAGGTTGCCGGCCTCGCGCGCGTCCTCGACCGCGCGGGCCACCGGCACGCCGACCGACGCGAGCTGGATGGAAGTGATGCCGTAGCGTGTCGCCTCGGAGGCGAGCTGGCGCAGGGTCAACGGCGTGCCGTTGCGGACCGGGACGCGGGCGAAGGCGTCGTTCAGCCCGGGCACCACGGTCCGGCCGCCCACGTCGATTCGGCGCGTGCCCTGCGTTGCCAGCGCCTCGACCTCGGCGGAGGTCCCCACCGCCACGATGCGCTCCCCGCGCACCGCCACCGCCTCGGCCCAGGGGGCCCCCTCGTCGCCCGTGAAGACCCGGCCGTTCAGCAGGATCAGGTCGGGAGACGTGGAGCCGGCCGTACAAGCCGCCAGGACGGCCAGGAGCCCACACAGCACGAGTCGTCGCACGTCACCTCCCCTGGAACCTCGCAAAGGCCGCCGCCATCGAGGTCGACGGCGCCTTCGGCGCGGTCGGCGCGGGCCGCCCGCCACGGGGCGCGCCCTTCTGCTCCGCCCGTGCCTGCCCGGCGCCCACCGGCGTCGCGTCGCGCCGCATCGACAGCGCGATGCGCTGCCGCTTCAGGTCCACCTCCAGCACCCGCACCCGGACGATGTCGCCGGCCTTCACCACCTCGCGCGGATCCTTGACGAAGCGGTCCGCCAGTTGCGACACGTGGACGAGGCCATCCTGGTGCACGCCGATGTCGACGAACGCGCCGAAGTTCGCGACGTTCGTGACGACCCCCTCGAGCTGCATGCCGGGCGTGAGATCGCCGATCGCATCGACGCCATCCTTGAACGCCGCCGTGCGGAACTCCGGCCGCGGGTCGCGCCCCGGCTTCTCGAGCTCCGCCAAGATATCGCGAACGGTCGGCAACCCGAACTGGCCGTCCACGAAGGCCGCCGGATCGAGACGACGGATCACCGAGGCCTGCCCGATGAGCCCGGGCAGGCCGACACCCGCGGCATCCACGATGCGCGACACCACTGGATACGCTTCCGGGTGCACCGCGGAGCGATCCAGCGGCTCGTCCCCGTTCATGATGCGCAGGAAGCCGGCGGCCTGCTGGAAGGTGCGGTCCCCGAGACGCGGCACCGCCTTGAGCTGCTGGCGGTTCGCGAACGGGCCGTTGGCGTCGCGGAACGCGACGATGTTGCGGGCCAGCGTGTCGTTCAGCCCCGAGATGCGCGTCAGCAGCGGCACCGAGGCCGTGTTCACGTCGGCGCCGACGGCGTTCACGCAGTCCTCGACGACGGCGTCGAGCTTCTTCGCGAGCAGCACCTGGCTCACGTCGTGCTGGTACTGGCCCACGCCGATGGCCTTCGGCTCGATGCGTACGAGCTCGGCGAGCGGGTCCTGGAGGCGCCGGGCAATCGACACGGCCCCGCGCAGCGACACGTCGAGGTCGGGGAACTCGCGCGCCGCGGCCTCGGAGGCCGAGTACACCGAGGCGCCCGCCTCCGACACGACGATCTTCGTCAGGCCGAGCGCCGGGTGCCTCTCCATCAGGTCCGCGCAGAGCTTGTCCGTCTCGCGCGACGCGGTGCCGTTGCCGATGGCGACGAGCTCCACCTTGTGCCGGCCCGCGAGGGCCGCCAGCGTCGCAATCGTGCCGTCCCAGTCGTTGCGCGGCTGGTGTGGATAGACGGTCGCGGTGTCGAGCAGTTTGCCCGTGCCATCCACGATCGCCACCTTGACGCCCGTCCGGATCCCGGGGTCGAGCCCCATGGTCACGCGCGGGCCGGCGGGCGCGGCGAGCAGGAGGTCGTGCAGGTTGCGGCCGAAGACGCGGATGGCCTCGAGCTCCGCCTCCTCGCGCACCTTCGTCTCGAACTCCAGCTCGAACCGCAGCAGGATCTTGCTCTTCCAGGCCAGCCGCACCGTGTCGGCCAGCCACGCATCGGCGGGCCGGCCCTGCGCCGCGATGCCGAAGCGCGCGGCAATCCGGCGCTCGGGCTCCGACGGACCGATCTCCCCGGTCTCGGGCAGGGCCATCGCCAGCCGCAGCACACCTTCGTTGCGGCCGCGCAACAACGCGAGCACGCGGTGCGACGCCATGCCCTTGAGCGGCTGCGAGACGGCGAAGTAGTCCGAGAACTTGGCGCCGGCCTCTTCCTTGCCCTCGATGACCGTGGAGCGCCACTCGGCGCGCTCCCAGGTCCAGGCCCGGAGCACGCCGGCCAGCTCCGCGTCCTCGGCAAAACGTTCCATCAGGATCGCGCGGGCCCCCTCGAGGGCCGCGGCGGCATCAGCCACCTGCTTGTCCGGATCGACGTAGGCGCCGGCCGCTTCGGCCGGCACGACGGTGGGGTCGGCGACGAGCGCGTCGGCCAGCGGCTCGAGCCCGGCCTCACGCGCGATCTGCGCGCGGGTGCGGCGCTTCGGCTTGAACGGGAGGTAGAGGTCCTCGAGCCGCGCCTTGGTCTCGGCCGCCTGGATGGTCGTCTCGAGCTCGGGCGTCAACTTGCCCTGCTCAGCGATGCTCTTGAGCACCGCGGCGCGCCGCTCCTCGAGATCACGCAGGTAGCCGAGCCGCTCCTCGAGCAGCCGGAGCTGGGTGTCGTCGAGGCCGCCGGTGGCTTCCTTCCGGTAGCGGGCGATGAAGGGGACGGTGGCCCCCTGGTCGAGCAGCGCGACGGCGGCGTCGACCTGGGGGCCGCGGACGGAGAGCTCCCGGGCGAGGCGCTCGGGAATCGACGGCAGTGTGGTCAATCTCGTAACCGTAACGAACGGGCCGGCACGAATGCCGGCGGTCTCATCCCTGGAACGGCTCGTCGGCGCTGCCGCCGTAGATCGACGGCACCTTGCCGCCCATCGGCCGCAGGTAGGTGGCGAGCTGGCCGCGGTGGTGCGCGTTGTGCACCGCGCAGAAGACCAGGTACTGTGCGTTCGGCATCTTCATGCCGTAGAAGTCGACGATCTCGGCCAGCTTCGCGCCGTCCATGGCGAGCACCCGCTCGAGCCGCTTCGGGAACTCCGCCTTGTACCAGGCCGCCAGCTCGGCGATCGTCGACGCGCCGGGGTCCATGGGCTGGCCGAACTGCTGGTTCAGCACGCCCTCGAGAAACCAGACGTCGGACGAGGCGATATGGCTGGCGAGTTCCCAGGCGGTCCGCGCCTTCTCGTCCGGCTTGTACGACTTGCTGGCTTCGGGCACGGCCTCGATGACCTTGACCGTGACCATCCACTCGTTCTGGAGCTGCTGGCCGAGCGCCTCGGCCACCGCCTTTGCCTGGTCTGCGTGCATGACGTGCGCCTCCTGGCGGACCCGGTCCGCCGCTGATGCGGGTCCGCCGGCGGGCGGCCCCCGGTGCCGGCGGAGCCGGCCTGCTATCGCTCTTTCAACTTCTGGTGAGCGGCCTGTACTTGATGCGATGGGGCTGGTCGGCCTCGGCCCCGAGGCGGCGCTTCCGGTCGGCCTCGTAGTCCTGGTAGTTGCCCTCGAACCAGACCGCCTGGCTGTCGCCCTCGAACGCAAGGATGTGCGTCGCAATGCGGTCGAGGAACCAGCGGTCGTGGCTGATGACGACCGCGCAGCCGGCGAAGTCCAGCAGGGCCTCCTCGAGCGCCCGCAGGGTGTCCACGTCGAGGTCGTTGGTCGGCTCGTCGAGCAGCAGCAGGTTGCAGCCGCGGCGCAGGAGCTTGGCCAGGTGCACGCGGTTCCGCTCCCCGCCCGACAGGACCCCGACCTTGCGCTGCTGCTGGGCCCCCTTGAAGTTGAACCAGGAGACGTAGGCGCGGGAGGCGACCTTGCGTTTGCCCAGCTCGAGCTCGTCCTCGCCGCCCGAGGTCTCCTCCCAGACGCTCTTGTTCGGGTCGAGCGCATCGCGCGACTGGTCCACGTACCCGATCTGCACCGTCTCCCCGACGCGCAGCGCGCCACCGTCGGGTTTCTCCTGCCCCGTGATCAACCGGAAGGTCGTGGTCTTGCCCGCGCCGTTCGGCCCGATGACGCCGACGATGCCGCCACGCGGCAGCGTGAAGGACAGGTCGTCGAACAAGAGGCGGTCGCCGAAGGCCTTCTTCAGGCCGCGGGCCTCCACGACGACGTCGCCGAGGCGGGGGCCGGGCGGGATGTAGATCTCGACCTTGTCGAGCTTCTCGGCCGTGTCCTCCGCGAGCAACTGCTCGTACGCGTTCAGGCGGGCCTTGCCTTTCGCCTGGCGCGCCCGGGGCGACATGCGGATCCAGTCGAGCTCCCGCTGCAGCGTCCGCTGCCGCTTGGTCTCGGCCTTCTCCTCCTGCGCGAGGCGGGCCTGCTTCTGCTCGAGCCAGCCGGAGTAGTTCCCCTCGTAGGGGATGCCGCGACCGCGATCGAGCTCGAGGATCCAGCCGGCGACGTTGTCGAGGAAGTAGCGATCGTGCGTGATGGCGACGACGGTGCCCGGGTAGTCCTTGAGGAACCGCTCGAGCCAGGCCACCGACTCGGCGTCGAGGTGGTTGGTGGGCTCGTCCAGCAGGAGCAGGTCGGGCGACTGCAGCAGCAGCCGGCACAACGCCACACGGCGGCGCTCGCCGCCCGAGAGCGTGGCGGGATCCGCCTCGCCGGGCGGCAGCCGCAGCGCGTCCATCGCGAGATCGAGGCGGCTGTCGAGGTCCCACGCATTGGTCGCGTCGATGCGGTCCTGGAGGCGGGCCTGCTCGTCGAGGACCTTCTCCATCTCCTCGGGCGACAGCTCCTCGCCGAGCCGCATGTTCACGGCGTCGTAGCGGTCGAGCACGGCCTTGATCTCGGCGACGCCTTCCTCGACGTTGCCGCGGACCGTCTTGGCGGGATCGAGCGTGGGCTCCTGGGGGAGGTACCCCACGCTCACGCCGTCGGCGACGAACGCCTCCCCGAGGTAGTTCGTCTCGACGCCGGCCATGATCTTGAGGAGCGTGGACTTGCCCGCCCCGTTCAGGCCGAGCACGCCAATCTTGGCGCCCGGCAGGAACGACAGCCAGATGTCATCGAGCACACGGGAATCGGGAGGATAGACCTTCCCGAGCCCCTTCATCACATAGACGTACTGCGGCATTTTCCTGAGGCGTCGTTGAGGAAGTCAGAAGTAAGAAGGCAGAAGGCAGAAAGTCACGACGGCCGCGATCCACATCACGACCGCCGAACAGGATACCAGCCTTCGCGTCTTTCTGCCTTCTGCCTCCTGCCTTCTCACTTCTGTTCGGGCAGCAGCGTGACGACCGTATAGCGGTCGAGCGGGAAGTACTTCTGGATCGTCGTGTGCAGGATCTCCGGCGTGAGCTTCTCGATGCGCTCGTCGCGGTGCGCGATGCCGGCGGGGTCCCAGCCGAGCAGCGCCACGGTCTGGAGCGAGCCGATCCAGTAGGCGTTCTGGCGCTGGCTGGTCTCGAGGTCCCGCCGCTCCAGCTCCTGGACCCGCGCGACATCGTCCGCGCTCGGCCCCTCCGTCCGGAGGCGTTCGACCTCGGCAAGCACAGCCGCCGTGAGTTTGCCCACGTTCTCAGGCGCGCTGCCGAACTGCACGGTCATCGACCCGTAGTGGTTCTGCGGCAGGGCGTTCTGGTACGACACGCCAACGCTGTAGGTTCCCCCCAGCTCCTCGCGGAGGATGTCGCGGAGGCGGATGCCCACCAGCGACGCGGCCGCGCGGGCCCGGTGCATCTCGAGCTCGTCGAGGTTGGTGTCGGCGAAGAACGACATCACGGTCTGGCTTGCCGGCTCGCGTCCCTTGTGGACCTCCTCCTTCACGATGCCCTCGGGGAAGGCGAGGCCCATGTCCTTGAACGCCGAGATCGCCCGGCCCGTGGACGGCAAGCCGCCAATCCACCGCTCGAGGAGCGGCGTCACCTGCGCGATGTCGAACGCGCCGACGAGGAAGAAGCGGAAGTCGGCGGCATTGGCGAAGCGCGCGCGGTAGAAGTCGCGCATCACGTCGAGGCGCAGCTTCGGCACGTCGGCCGCGGTGGGGGCATCGGCCGTGTAGTGGTGCGAGGTGTTCACCTGCTCCACGCGCTCGCCGAAGACGAACCGCGGGTTCTCCTCCTGGTTCTCGAGCATCGCGGAGAAGCGGCGCTTCAGCAGGTCGAACGCCTGGTCCGACATGTTGGGCGCGGTGAAGGTCAGGTAGGTGAGCTGCAGCGCCGTCTCGAGATCCTTCGGCGTCGCCTGGCCCGACACGCCCTGCGTGTAGGCGCCGATGGAGGGCGAGGCCGTCGCAATCTTCCCGGCGAGCAGCTTGTTGAGGTCGACGGGGCTGAAGTCGCCGAGGCCGCCCATGCCCACGAGTGACGTCGCGAGGCTCGCTTCCCGGAAGTCCTGCTCGCCCGCCAGCGAGATGCCCCCGAGGGCCTGGGCGCTGAACAGCACCTGGTCGTTCTTGAAGTCGGTCGGCTTGAGCCACACCTCCACGCCGTTCGACAACGTGAGCACCGTCGTGCCGACCTCCGGCAGCTCGCGACGCCCGGTGACCCTGCCGGGCGCCGGTGGGTCGGCCACCAGCGCGCGGCCGGCCACGGCGTCGGTCCACGGCGTCACCTCGGCGGCCGAGGCCGTCGTGAACGTCTCCTTCAGCTCCGCCTCCGTCGGCACCGCCTGCCCGGCCTTCTCCGGCGCCACGGCCAGCACGATGCGGTTGTCGTCGTGCACGAGGCGGCGGGCCTCGCCGAGCGCCTCGTCCGTCGTGACCGTCGGCAGCAGCTCCGACGCGATGCGGTACTCGAACTCGATGCCGGGGATGGCCTCCTGCTCCAGGAAGGCGCGCACGTACTCACCCGCATAAGACGGGCTCTCGGTCGTGTCGCGTTCCTTGTAAGCGCGCTCATAGCCCGCCAGCACCGAGGCACGGGCGCGCTCGAGCTCATCGGCGCTGAAGCCGAACTGCGTCATCCGGCGGCTCTCCCGCACGACGGCGTCGAGCCCCGGACGAATCTGCCCTTCGGGCACCGCGGCGCCGACCTGGAAGAGGTTCAGCGTGCGGCCCAGGCTGCCGCCGCCAGCGCTCGCGCCCAGGAAGGGCGCATCGGGGCGGCGCGAGATCTCCTGCAGGCGCAGGTTGAGCATGCGCACGACGAGGCTCTGGACGAGTGACCGGCGATAGTCTCCGACGGTGCTCTCGACCTCGACGGGCCGCTTGTAGGCCACCGAGACGGTCCAGCCCTGGGCCTCGGGATCGGTCGCGACGCTGTACAGCGCCTCCGGGTTCGGCGGCACGCTGCGGTCGACCTGCGGCGGCGGCGACGAGGGCTTCACGATGCCTCCGAACCGCTTCTGCACGAGCGCCTCGGCCTCGGCGGGGTCCACGGCCCCGACGACGACGACGGCCATGCGGTCCGGCCGGTACCAGGTCCGGTAGAAATCGGCGAGCCGCTCGCGCGGGAACGTCCGGAGGATCTCCGGTTCGCCGATCGGCAGGCGGTCGGCGTACCGCGAGCCCTTGAAGAGCACGGGCAACTGCTTGTCGGTCAGGCGCGAGTTGGCGCCGAGCCGGCCACGCCATTCCTCGATGACGACCCCACGTTCCTTCTCGATCTCCTCGGGCTCGAGCTTCATGCCGGCCGCGAAGTCGTGGAGCGCCAGCAGGCCGCGGTCCACGTACCCCTCCCGATCGGACGGCACGTCGAGCATGTAGACGGTCTCGTCGAACGAGGTGTAGGCGTTCACGTGCGGGCCGAAGCGTGCGCCGATCGACTCCAGGAACGACACGAGCTCGCCGGGGGCGAAGTTCTCGGTGCCGTTGAAGGCCATGTGCTCGAGGAAGTGCGCGAGGCCGCGCTGGTTGTCCTGCTCCTGGATCGACCCGGCGTCGACGGCCAGGCGCAACGACACGCGGTTGGCGGGGCGGTCGTTCTTCCGGATGAAGTACCGCAGGCCGTTGGCCAGGGTCCCGGTGCGCACCGCCTCGTCGGTCGGCAGCGGCCGCGAGGGCGCAAGCGCCTCTCCGGCCGCGGGCGCGGCGCTCTGGGCCTCGAGGACCGGGCTGGCAACGGCAAGCGCCAGGATGACGGCGAGACCCCACTTCGGTAGGCGCATCGGGCTTCTCCCTCTTCGTGAATGGGCGCCGGTGAGCCGGCGCGCGGCCGGCCGCCGGCCGCAGGCTACTATTCTCCCCTGCGTCTCTCGATCAAGCGCCACGATCCCACCGTCCCCCTGCCCCTCCCGGCCACCGGTGGCGCGGCCGCCTTCGACCAGGCCGCCAGCGAGACCGTCGACGTGCCACCGCACGCCATTCGCCTGGTCGGCACGGGCCTCGTCATCGGCGTGCCGCCCGGGCACTTCCTGGCCATCTTCGCCCGCAGCAGCACCCCCCTGAAGCGGGGCCTGATGGTGGCCAACGGCGTGGGCGTGGTCGACGCGGACTACTGTGGCCCGACCGACGAGGTGAAGGTGCAGGTGATCAACGTGACCGACGAGGTCGTGACGGTCGCCCGCGGCGACCGGATCGCGCAAGGCATCGTGCTGCCGGCGCCCGCGATCGAGTGGGACGAGGTCGACGAGATCCAGGCCCCCAGCCGCGGGGGGTTCGGCAGCACGGGCGCGCGCTAGCCGGAGCCGCGCCATGGAGGGGATCCGCCGGATCCTGCACGTCGACATGGACGCGTTCTACGCGTCGGTCGAACAGCGCGACCATCCCGCGTTGCGTGGCCAGCCGGTCGCGGTGGGTGGCGACCCCGAGCGACGCGGGGTCGTCGCCGCCGCGTCGTATGAGGCCAGGCGCTTCGGCGTGCGGTCGGCCATCCCGATGGCCCGCGCCGTCCGGCTCTGCCCGTCGCTCATCATCGTGCGGCCCGACTTCGTGAAGTACCGCGCGATCTCCCAGCAGATCTTCGCCATCTACCGCGAGGTGACGCCCCTGGTGGAGCCGTTGTCCCTGGACGAGGCCTACCTGGACGTCACCACCAACGCCTGGGACGAGCCGCTCGGGGTGGCCGTGGCGCGACGGCTGAAGGCGGCCATCCACGAGGCCACGGGGCTGACCGCGTCGGCCGGCGTGGCGCCGAACAAGTTCCTCGCGAAGATTGCCTCGGGTTGGCAGAAGCCGGACGGGCTGACAGTCATCGCGCCGGCGCGCGTCGAGCGGTTCCTGCAGGGCCTGCCGGTGGACGCGTTGTGGGGCGTCGGTCCGAAGACCGCCGAGAAGCTGCGGGGGCACGGCATCGACCGCCTCGTCGACGTGCGGGCCCACGAGCCGGAAGCGCTCCGCGGCATGGTCGGCAGCCTGGCCGACTGGCTCATCGAACTGGCCTGGGGCCGCGACCCGCGGCCGGTCCAGCCCGACCGCGCGCCGAAGTCATCGGGCTCGGAGTGCACCTACGACAGCGACCTCACCGACACCACGCGCATCCGCGCCGAGATCGACGAGATGGCCCGCGATGCCGCGGCCTGGCTGCTCCGTCGCGAGCGCCTGGCGCGCACTGTCGTCATCAAGGTGCGGTACGACGACTTCACGACCATTACCCGCAGCCACACCACGCTGCCCGCGACCCGCGACGCCGACCAGATCGCCGAACGCGCCCTTGCCCTGCTCGCAAGGACCGACGCCGGCACCCGCCCCGTCCGCCTGCTGGGCGTCAGCGTGCACAACTTCACGGGCATCGATGCGGTGGATGACGAAGGGCGGCTGCCGTTCGACTAGGGGCCACAGATTGCACAGATTGCACAGATGGGAAGGAGGACGATCCCATCTGTACCATCCGAATCCGGACGTCGCGGGGACACCGATGCACAGATAACACGGGATGCACAGATGGGACGCAGGGGCGAGGACGACCGGGTCGCGCGGCGCCCTGCTTGATCTTCGTGTGCTTCGTGATCTTCGTGGCTGGTCGTCGTTCCCAGCGAGCCGCCGCCCCTCGGCTCGGCTCGGGGCAGGAAGGCGGCGAGTCCCAACGAGGCGGCGAAGCCGCCGGGGCCCGACGGCCGCGAAGCGGCCGGCCCAACGCGCGCGCGCAGCGCGCGCGGCCTCTTCAGAACCGGAAGAGCTTCGCCATCTTGACGACGAAAGAGCGGTTCTGCAGCAGTGGGAACCCGCGTCGATCCGTGTCGCGGCCTTCGGTGTAGACGACGAAGAGGTTGCTGCCGGGCTCGAACTCCCAGCTGAAGCGGAAGTTGGACGACAGGGCGTCGTCGCTCGAGTTGAACTGCACGAGGGAGCCGACGAACATGCGCGGCGTGAGGGTCCAGGTGCCGCGCAACCCGAGCAGCTTGCTCAGGGTGCTGCCGCTTGGCAGGTCGAGCCAGTTGAGCGTGACCTGCGGCTCGAAGTTGACCTGCGGCGTGACCTCGACGCGGCCGTTCCAGCGGACCTGCCGGCGCGTGCCGCCGTAGAAGGAGCCGGTGGAGAGGTTGAGCCAGCCGCCGACGCGGCGCTGGGGCCCGAAGTTGTAGTTGAGGCGGATCTCGTCGTTGTCGTACGCGCCGGCCGGCACGTCCAGGTCACTGGCCGTGAAGCCCTCCTCGAGCCCCTCGTAGTTCTTCTGGAGGTTCAGGCTGACCTGGTCACCGCTCTCGAACTCGGTCTGGAACTGGAACTCCGCCTGGCGGGTCTCGACGAAGCCGCGGCTGTTCTCGAAGTACTCGAAGCTCGGCTCGATCCGGAATCGCCGGATCGCCGCGATGCCGGCGGGACGCGGGCTCCAGCGGACCTGGGCGCGCGACTTGGTGAAGTCCTCGCGGCGGAGGAACCCCACCTCGGGCTGGAAGTTCGGGCCGACCATCAGCTGCTCGGCCTGGTAGCCGAAGCGGTCGCCGTTGTAGTTCACGCGTACGTGGTAGCTCTGGTTGTCGCCACTCACGCCGGGATTGCGCGTCTGGGCCCAGTACGTGTTGATGTCGGTCAGCCCGAAGGCAAAGCCGGCATCGGCGCCGTAGGCCTGGCTGACCTCGCCCGCCTGCGGCGTCCGGATGGTGGCCATCGCGCCGACGTAGGAGCGCCGCAGGATGTCGCGCCGCACACGGGCCACGGTGAAGTTGGTGCTGGTGACGCCGGCCGTCGCCGCGTCACCGGTCTGGATGTTGAGGAACCCGAGTCCCCACGCCCCCTGCTTGCCCGTGATGCGGCCGCCGACGCGGATCGGGACCTCGACGCTGTTGCCGTCGGCATCCTCATCCAGGCCGATGCGCCGGCTGAAGAACAGGATTGGCGTGTCGTTGCCCCCGCCTCCCCCGCCACGCCCGCCACCACCCACGCCGCCGAAGGCGAAGACCCCCTGCCCCTCGAGGAAGAACTCCCGCTTCTCGGGAAAGTACAGGCTGAACCGCGTCAGGTTGACCTGCTGCTCGTCGTCCTCGACCTGCGCGAAGTCGGTGTTGTAGGTGAGGTCGGCGATCAGCCCCTGGGTGAGGCCGTACTTCACGTCGAACCCGACGTCGCCGGTGAGATCGTTGCTGACGGCCGGGTCGGCCTCGCGATCGGTGGACAGCCCGGAGATGGCGTACGGCTTGAGCTCGAGGTTGCGCGAGCTGGCCGGCACCTCGACGCCGACGAGCGTGGCGGCGCGCGAGAGCTGCTTGATGCCGCCGATGCCGTAGGACCGCGGGATGGGGGTGAGGTACGACACCTCGTTCTTCCAGCGCACGATCCGGCGGAAGTTGATGCCCCAGGTCTGCAGGCCGCCCTCGCGGTAGCGCAACGACTTGAAGGGGATGGCCATCTCGACCGTCCACCCGCCGTCGAAGCGTCCGCTGGCGCTCCACCAGACGGTGTTCCAGTCGGCGTTGCTGTCGTTCTCGTCCGTGATCACGCCGTCGTACATGCCGCCGACGGGGTTGGTGTGGAAGAGGAAGCCGTTGCGGCGATCGTGGAAGGTGTCGAGGATGACGCCGAAGTTCTCGTTGTTGATGAGGTTGAAACCGTCGCGCCGCATCTCGTTGGCCACCATCCGATCCGGCGACGAGTCGTGGAGGCGCGCGGCGACGTAGAGACGGGTCTGGTCGAAGGCCACCCAGACCTCGGACTGCTCGGTGGCGGGTCGCCCCTCGTCCGGGTCCGCCTGGATGAAGCCGCTGGCCGCGGGCACGCGGCGATAGAGGTCCTCGTCGAGCCGCCCGTCGATGGTGAGGCCCTCGGGGAGGCGTGTGGCGCGCAGCGTCGTGTTGCCGTCCGCGTCGCGCATGAGCACCTCGGCCGGCAGCGCCCGGCCCGTGCCGTCCGGCGCCACGGCGTCGCCCGCCTCGGCCATGCCGCCCGTCTGCGCCCCGGCCGGCGATGCGACCGCGCACAGGGCCAGCAGGCACACGGCGAGCGTCTGGAAACGACGGTACATCCTGACTACTATACGGCGGCGAGGTCGGCCGTGTGTCTTGGTTTGCAACGAGGGGGCCGACCCACGTCACCAGCTCGTCCGTTCGGCGCGAGCTCCGCCCGCCTTTCGAGACGGACGCCGATGTCGATGAGGACGCTCATGCGCGGGCATCCGATCCCACTCGCCACAGCGGTTACCGCGGATGTCAGCTATTTCTGAAGTCTGACCGTCTTCAGCTCCACCCGCTCGACCGGCTCTTCGCCGTTCACCGGCACGGCCTCGATCTTCCGCACCACGTCCATGCCGTCGACGACGGTGGCGAACGCCGTGTACTCGCCGTCGAGCATCGTGGAGCGCTCGGTGACGATGAAGAAGGAGGTGCTCGCGCTGTCGGGGTCGTCCCCGAGGCGTGCCATGGAGACGGTGCCGGGCTCGTGCAGGCGCGCGTTGAACTCCGCCGGCAGGTCGTGCACCCACTTCTGCTGTGCCTCGGTGAGCGGTTCCCGGCGGGTCGGCAGGTGTCCCGTCTGGACGACGAAGCCCTTCACGACGCGGTGCCAGGCCATGCCGTCGTAGACGCCGGCATCGGCGAGCCGCAGGAAGTTCCGCACGGTCTCCGGCGCCACCTCCGGCGTGAATGCGAGGGTGATGTCGCCCATCGACGTCTCGAGCACCGCGTGGTATCCGGCCAGTTCCTCCACCGTCTCGGTCGAGAACGGGGGCGGCACCTCCGCCGGGCGGTCGCGGATCGTCACGCGCTCGACGACAACCCGCTCGATCGGCAGGTTCTTCGCGTCGACCGGCACTTCCGAGATCGCCTGCGCGACGAGGATGCCCTCGGCCACACGGGCGAAGACGGTGTACTTGCCCTGCAGCGCGGCCTGGTCGGTGATCGCGATGAAGAACTGCGTCCCGGCGCTGTCGGGCTTGCCGGGCACCTTCACGGCCGCGACGGCCCCGCGGGTCATGGGCTCGTCGGTTGGCTCGTCCCGGAGCCGGTTGAGCCCACCGCTGCCGTACCGGTCGACGGCATCCGGATCCCTCGTGAGGGGATCGCCGCCCTGGATGATCCCGTGCTTCAGGACGAAGTGGAAGATCGTGCCGTCGTAGTCGCCGGCCTTCGCGGTGGTGATGAAGTGCGCGACGTGGTTCGGCGCCTGGTCCGGCAGGAGGTCGAGCACGATGTCGCCCTGCGCAGTGTGGAGCACCGCCTGCTGGTGCTGCATCTGCTCGATCGTCAACGGGCTCTCGAAGAAGTCCGGTGTCGCGGCCGCGCGCCGGCCCTGGGCCCCGACCGCTCCGGCCGCCACGAGCAGCCCCAGCATCACCAGTCCCAGTCGCCGCATGTGCCCTCCCGTCACGGGGACAGGATACACGCAGGGCCGGCCGCGTCGTCGGTGGAGGAATTCAGAATTCCCCCCTCATGTGCCGAGGCCGTCCACGACGAGACGCACCTCATCGTCATGCCGTCCCGCCCCTCATCTGTGCATCTCCTTCTTATCTGTGCATCTGTGTCTGTGCCGTCTGTGCCGTCTGTGCCGTCTGTGCCGTCTGTGCCGTCTGTGCCATCTGTGGCCTGTGGCGTTCAGTGCTGGTACCAGCGTTCACGTCCGCAATCCCCGCCCGGACCCGAACCCGCCGCATCGGCAGCCCGTCTACGCACGTGTCGGTACCCTTTGACTTGTCGCGGGGAGGTGAGGCTGCGGCCGGGAGGCTGCCGTGCGTTGCTTCGCCCTCGTGTTCGCGGCCGCCCTGGCGGCCACCGCCGTGCCGGCGCTGGCCGGTCCCGCGTCCGCGACCGGCGGGCCGCGGGTGCGGCCCGGCGACGAGAAGTCCGCCCTCCTGCTGCGGGACGGGACACGGCGCTCACCCACCTTCGCGCGGATGCTGGCCGCCCTGGCCGGCGGCGACCTGATTGTCTACGTGACCATGGACCCGCGCATGCCGCGGGGACTGGGTGGCACGCTGACGTGGATGTCCGAGTCCGGCGGCATGCGCTACGTCCGCATCTCCTTGAACCCGGGCCTCCGGCGCGAGTCGGCGGTCGCCGCGCTCGGGCACGAACTGCGACATGCCCTCGAGGTGGCCGCCCACCGTGAGGTGACCAGCGGCGATGCGTTCTTCGCCTTCTATGCCGCCGTGGGCGAGCAGGGCATCCTGGGCCTCGGCAGCTTCGACACGGCGACCGCGCGCGACGCCGGCGAGGCCGTCCGGCTCGACCTGCGCCGCACGCCGGCCCCCGCCTGGCCGCCCGGGACGTTCGGCCCCGACGAGTGGTACGCCTGGTACGGCGAGGGGCGCACGGGGGACGCCCATTCGATACAGGGGCCGCAGTGACGGCCTCCAGCCTTCCTGCTATGCTGTGGCTGGCCTGCGCCGCCGGCCCCCTGCGCCAGGCCGGATCCCGGTCCCTGCATGTACGAGGAGTACTACGGCTTCGTCCAGCCGCCCTTCAGCCTCACGCCGGACCCGCGGTTCCTGTACCGGAGCGAGTCGCATGACGTCGCGCTCCAGCAGGTCTGGCAGGCCATCCGCCGCAAGGAAGGGTTCATTGTCCTCACCGGTGACATCGGCACCGGCAAGACGACCCTGTGCCGGACGCTCCTCGAGCAGTTCGATCCGACCACCTTCACCGCGCTGATCCTGAACCCGTTCCTGTCGGTCGAGGAACTCCTGCGCGAGGTGCTCGTCAGCTTCGGGGTCACCTCGCGCGACGCGCTGCGCCAGGGGCGCCTGGCGACGGCGAGCAAGCACGAGCTCATCCGCACGCTGCACGACTTCCTCCTCTCGCTCGTGCCACTCCACGGCAGCGCCGTCCTCATCATCGACGAGGCGCAGCACCTGTCGGCCGACGTGCTCGAGGAGATCCGCATCCTCTCCAACCTGGAGACGAACGAGCAGAAGCTCCTCCAGGTGGTGCTCGTCGGGCAGCTCAACCTGCTGGACGTGCTGCACCATGCCGATCTGCGGCAGCTCGACCAGCGCGTGTCGATCCGCTGCCTCCTCAAGCCGCTGAACCGGGAGGAACTCGAGGCGTACATCACCCACCGGCTGTGGGTGGCCCGCGGGTCCTCGGCGGTGACCTTCACGCCGAAAGCGCTCGACCTCGTGCACGCCATCACGGGCGGTGTGCCGCGCATGATCAACCTGGTCTGTGATCGGGCGCTCATGGCGGGCTGCCAGGCCCGCACCGAGCAGATCGGCGACACGATGATCCGCGAGGCGGCCGCGTCGCTCGGCCTGGGCGTGCCGCAGCACGTCGAACGGCGGGAGCGGCTCGGGCGCGTGTCACGCGTCGTGCTGCGCGCCGCCGCCATCCTCCTGGTGCTCACGGCACTCGCGGGCGCCGCCTGGCTGCTGCTCACGACCGGCAACCCGCTCGTCCTGTTCGACGGCGCCGAGGCGCCGCCCCTGCCGTCGGCCGGCGTGCTGCCGGCCGCGCCGGCGTTCGCGCCCGCGCCGCCTCCCGCGGACCTGCCGGATCTGGCGCCGCCTCCCCTCGGCTCCGGCGCCTACTCGGTGCTCGTCGGCACGTTCGACCAGCCGCGACAGGTACGCGCGGTCGAGACCACGCTCATGGCCGCCGGGCTCCCGGTGTACGCCGTGGACCTCGTGCAGGACGGCGTGCCGCGGCGGCGGGTGCTGGTGGGCCGCTACCAGGACCGCGACGATGCGGCGCGCGTGCACGAGACGCTGGTGCCACGCTTCGAGGCGGCGCGCGTGATCCTCGGCCAGCGCGAACGGCTCACCCAGCCGTAGTCGCACGGCGCCCCGCCCCGCGCCCCGCCCGTCAGCGCCAGTCGGCGATGGCCTCGAGTGGCTTGCGTGTGATGTCGGGCACCTGCGCGTCCTCGGCCGGATACCCCACGACCAGCAGCAGGAACGGGCGCTCGTGCGCAGGCCGTCCCAGCAGCGTGTTCAGGAAGCCCATCGGGCTCGGCGTGTGCGTCAGGCTGGCGAGTCCCGCGTGGTGCAGGGCCGCGATCAGGAAGCCGGTCGCGATGCCGACCGACTCGACCGCGTAGTAGTGCTTCACGACGCGGCCGTCCGGCGTGAAGCCGTGTGGCTCGACGAAGACGGCAATGAGCCACGGGGCGACCTCGAGGAACGGCTTGTGGGGATCGGTGCCGAGCGGCGCCAGCGCCTCGAGCCACTCGCGGGGGGCGCGATGCTCGTAGAACTCCCGCTCCTCCGCTTCGGCCGCCTCCCGGATGCGGGTGCGCAGCGCCATGTCGTCGCGCGAGACGGCCACGAAGTGCCATGGCTGGAGGTTGGCGCCACTGGGCGCCGTGCCGGCCGCGCGGATGGCGTCGGCAATCACCGCACGGGGCACGGGGCGGCCCGAGAAGTCGCGCACCGTCCTGCGGCGCGCGATGTCGGCGTGGAACGCGGCGGCACGGCGGGCGAGCGCCTCTTCGTCGTGGTACGTGAATGCGAGGGGTCTCATGCGTGGCGAGGTCGGCATGCGCATCGTCCCGTCAGCGTCCACGGTCCTTGTAGAACCGCTTCAGCTGCTTGTGCACCGTCTTGCCCCGGCGCTTCTCCTCGATCCGTCCGCGCACGTCCCGGCGTTCGCCGAGCGCGCGCAGTTCGTCCTGCAGCTTGTGATAGCTGGCCAGCCGCTCGGCCGGGATCTCCCCCGCGGCAACGGCGGCCCGCACGGCGCACCGCGGCTCGTCGCGGTGGCGGCAGTCGGTGAAGTGGCAGGCCTCGCCAGCGGCCGCGATGTCGTCGAAGGCGTCGCGTACGGCGTCGGTGACGTCCCACAACTGCAGCTCGCGCATGCCCGGCGTGTCGATGAGCAGGCCGTGCTCGCCGAGCGGGATCAGCTGCCGGTGGCGGGTCGTGTGCCGTCCGCGCGAGTCGCTCGCGCGCACCTCCTGCGTCCGCAGGAGCTCGGTGCCGACGAGCGCGTTGATCAGCGTGGACTTGCCGGCGCCCGAGGAGCCGAGCAGCGCCCCCGTGCGGCCGGGCCCGAGGTACCGGCCCACGGCGTCGAGCCCCTCGCGCGCCAGGGCCGCAACCGCGTGGACCTCCACGCCCGGGGCGGACTCACGGACCTCCGCGAGCCGCGCGTCGACCTCGTCCGACAGGTCCGCCTTGCTGAGCAGCACCACCGGCGTGGCGCCGCTCTCCCAGGCCAGCAGCAGGTACCGCTCGAGGCGCCGCGGGTTGTAGTCGTGGTCGAGCCCCATCACGAGGAAGACCGTGTCGATGTTGGCGGCGACCACCTGTTCCTCGGTGAGCTCGCCCGCCACCTTCCGCGAGAACCGGCTGCGCCGCGGGAGGATGGCCTCGATCGTGCCGGTGCGCCCGTCGGTGGCCAGCCGCACGGCCACCCAGTCGCCGACGGCGGCCAGCTCATGGCGGCCCGCGGCCCGGTGCCGCACGCGCCCGGCCTGCTCCGCGCGGACCTCCCCACCCGCCGCGAACAGGCGGTAGATGTGGTTGAACTCGATCGCGACACGCGCCGGGGCCAGCCCGGCGGCCGCGTGCGGCGCGAAGGCCTCCGCCCATCCGGGATCCCAGCCGAGCGTCGTGAGGTCAAAGGCCATCAGGGATCGATAGGATAAGCGACGTGAGCGATCAGCTGCCCCTCTTCGACACCACCCCCGAGGCGCCGCCCGATCCGTGGGCCACGCAACTGGCCGCCATGCATGCCGCGGCGGCCCCCCTGCGCGCCGCGCTGCCCCCGCAGCTGCACTTCGGTACCAGCTCGTGGAGCTTCCCGGGGTGGAAGGGGCTCGTGTACGGTGGCGCGCGCAGCGCCACGACGCTGGCGCGCGAGGGGCTCGCCGAGTACGCGCGGCACCCGCTGCTCACCACTGTCGGCGTGGACCGCTCGTACTACGCCCCCGTGCCGATGGACGACTGGCGCCGCTACGCCGGACAGCTGCCTTCCGGCTTCCGCTGCTGCATCAAGGCGCCGGCATCGGTCACGGCGCCGTGGATCGGCGCGCCCGGCGAGCGTCCGGTGCCCAACCCCGACTTCCTGTCGCCCGCACGGCTCGCCGACGAGCTGCTGGAGCCCCTGTCGGCCGTGTTCGCCGACCACGCGGGACCGATCATCCTCGAGATCGCCCCGCCACCCCGCGGCGAAGGCCTGCCGCCGGATCGTTTTCACCGGCGGCTCGACGACCTGCTCGCCGCCCTTCCCGGCGCGTTCCGCTTCGTGGTCGAGTTGCGGGACCGGCGGCTGCTGACGGCCGCCTACACCGACATCCTGCATGCGCACGGCGTGGGGCACACCTACAACTACTGGAGCGCGATGCCGATGCCCGGCGCGCAGGCCGAGGTGGTGCCGCCGGAGACCGGCGCGCTGGCCGTCGTGCGCCTGCTGCTGCGGCCGGGCACGTGGTACGAGGAGCAGCGCGACCGCTTCCGCCCGTTCGATCGGCTGGTGGAGCCCGACCGGGCGATGCGCGAGGACGTCGAGGCCGTGGTCGCGCGTGCGGTCGGCGGCGGGCGCGACACGTTCGTGCTCGTCAACAACAAGGCCGAAGGGTCGTCGCCGTTGACGATCATGGCGCTCGCGGAGCGCATCGCGGCACGCCTCCGGCGCGTGCGGCACGGCGAACCGCCTGACCCGGCCGGTTCCTGACATCCAGCCGCCTGCTCGCGATTGCCCCTCCGCGCGGGTCAGGACGACGCGCCCGGGGTGCCCTGGCCGTCGGGACCGGCAATGGCCCCGGCCGGGCTCGCGCGCTCACCGAAGAACAGCCCGAAGACCCCGATCTTCTCGAAGCCGAGCGACTCGTAAAGGGCCCGCGCCGGCTGCTGCCGTTCGCCGGTGAACAGGATGATGCGCGTGAGCCGGTGCGTGAGCACGGCGTCGCGAAGCAGCGTCTGCATCACGGCCCGCGACAGTCCCTTCCGCCGATCATCGGGCCGCGTGAACACGCCACCGACCTGTGCGACGGGATGGTAGTAGGAGTTGAAGCTGGCGATCGACACCAGGCGCCCGCCGTCCCAGGCGCCCCACCAGTGCCCATTCCTGGCCTGGGTCACGAAGCCGGCCCGCCGAGCCGCGGACGAATCGAGCGGCAGGCGCTGCTCCTCGAGGTAGCCCGCCGCCAGTTCGTCCCAGGCGTGTTCGTCAGCCGGGGCCAGGACACGGACGTCCACGTCCGGCGGCGGCACGGCTGGGGTCTCGGGCGACAGTGGCAGCCGGTACAGGATCTCGCACGAGCGTTGGGTCGTCACCAGGTGGAAACGTGCCTGCACCCGTTCCCAGAGTGCGGCGCCGACCGCCCAGTCGCCCAGCACGCCGCGCACGGCCGCCCCCTGCCGGCCGATGTCCGCGTCGATCACCGACGCGCAGCCGATATCGCCATCCGCCTGGAGCACGAGATAGCCATTGCGGGCGGCGCACCACACCGCGGCGATGCCGGCATCCGTGACGAGCGCCCGGAAGTCGCCCGAGTAGGGGCTTGCGCCGCGACGGGGACCGAAGGCCCGCAGGTTGTTCAGGAGGAAGAGCGACGTGTCGATGCGCTCTTCGAGATATGCCAGGACCGACGGCAGTTCCGCCGCGGTCACGTCGACGACGCGCGCGTGTCCCCCCACCCGTTCTGCTCCCAGGCGGCGGCGCCCGCGAGGCGCGCCCGTCCGGGTTCGGACAGCACGCCCCGGCCGGCACCGCCGGTCATGGCGCCGGTGGCGCCTCGCGGACCAGGGCGTCCAGGAAGGCCCGTGCCCGATCCGTGAACGCGGCGGCATACGCGTGCGCCGCGTCGAACTCCATGTAATCGACCGCGGCGCCGGCTGCCGCCAGCCGCGCACGGTCGCGCTCCGCGGTGGCGTCCCCGTACAGGGGGTCGCGCGCACCGCGGCCAAGCAGGATCGGCGGCAGGCCGCCGGCAACCGGCACGACGTCGGGGGGCACGTCGCCGGCGAGGAGGACGAGGGCGGCGCAGGGCGGCCCCGAGAAGGCGGCGGCCCGATAGGCCATCGCGACACCCTGGGAGAAACCGCTGTAGCAGAGCGCGGCCATCGGACCATGGGCCCCGGCGAGCGCGGCCACGACGGCCGCCACGTACGCGATGTTGTCGCCGATGGCGAGTTCCCGATCCTCGCGGGTCATCCAGCCGGCGACGACCCCGCCCGCGCGGGTGTAGTAGCGGTGCAGCCCCTGCACGCTGGCGAGGCCCCAGGCCGGGCCGGGGCGCATCGCCTGCAATGCCTCCATCTGCATCGCGGCGGTCTCGGACTGCCCGTGGAACCCGACGAGCCAGGGATGCGGGCCCGGGCCGTGCGGCGCGCCCACGAGATACCGGCCGTGGGTGCGGGTTTCGATCGTGTGGACGCCGGACACTTGGGGCATTATAGGCAGCGATGCGACGATTCCACTGGATTGCCCTGCTGGCGCTCGCGACGGCCGCAGCCGGGGCGCTGCTGCTCGCCTCGTCCGGCGTCGGGTACCGCCAGGGATGGTGGAGCCTGCAGCGCGGATTCCAGCTGCTGGCATTTGGCGCCTATGCCGGGGTCGGCGCGCTCGTGCTCGGGGGCGTCGGGCTCGCGCTGAACCGCCCGCGCACCAACGGGCGCGGCTTCATCCTCGCGGGGGTCGCCGTGCTCGCGGGCGTGCTGCTGGCGGGGATTCCCTGGCAGTGGCAACGCACGGCCGGGCGCGTGCCACGTATCCACGACATCTCGACGGACACGGAGCAGCCGCCGCAGTTCGTGGAGATTGCGCGCATCCGGTCCGAGGCGCAGGCGCCGAACGCGCTCGACTACTCCGCCGAGGTCGCCGCCCAGCAGCGGCAGGGCTATCCCGACCTCGGCCCCCTGGTGCTGGAGAGGCCGCTGGACGAGGCCTACCAGGCGGCGCTCGCCGCCGCCGAGGCGCGCGGCTGGACGATCGTCACCGCCGACGCCGCGGCCCGGCGTATCGAGGCCACCGACACCACGTTCTGGTTCGGCTTCAAGGACGACATCGCCGTCCGGGTCACACCCGCCGACGGGGGTGGCAGCCGTATCGACGTCCGCTCGGTCTCCCGTGTCGGCCGGAGCGACGTCGGCACCAACGCCCGCCGCATCCGCGAGTACCTGGCCGCCGTCGCCGCGCGCTAGCGCACGACGGGGGTGCTCAGACGGGGGGCTCGCCGATGGTGCTCCGCGGGGGTGCCGGATGAAGGTGCGGGACGACGGTGCGCGGCGCGCTCCGCCTGGCCCTTCGTGCCCTTCGTGTCCTTCGTACCCTTCGTGTCCTTCGTCCCTATCTGATCACATCGAACATCCGGCTGAACTTGATGATCAGCGAGCGGTCGGTCCGTTCGGGGCGGTCGAACAGATCGTAGAGGCCCCGCGTGTCGGTGTAGACGACGAAGAGGCCGGTGTTGGCGGCCTGCAGCCAGCCGAAGCGGAGGTTCATCGACCAGATGTCGGCCCGGTCGTTGTACTGCACGAGCGCTTGCACGAACCGCCGCGTGTCGAAGGAGTAGGAGACGCGCGTCCGCACCAGGTTGGTGACGAAGTCCCCGTACGGCAGGTTGACGTCGTTGCGCTGGTAGGACAGCTCCGTCGTGAACCCGTCGCCCACGCGCATGCGGACCGTGGGGTTCAGCGTGACCCGGTCGCCCCCGAAGAAGCCGCCAATCGTCGTCTGCAGGTTGAGCGAGAGCGGCGCGCCCTGGTTCGTCATGAAGACGAGCTGCGCCTCCTTGTGATCGTAGGTGCCGGGCGGCACGATCACGCCGGGGTAGATTTCGAAGGGCTCCCGCACCCCTTCGCTCGTCAGGTTCATCCCCGAGTGCAGCTCGTAGCTGTTCTTCCACTGCGTGTGGTTGTCGAGGTGGATGAAGTTGCTCTCGCGGAAGCCGTCGAAGCCGAAGAACGCGCGGTACGACGCATGCGGGCGGAACTCCTGGACGTTGAGGAAGTTCGCGGGCCGGAACCGGGTCATGATCCGGGCGTCAGGTTTGCGGTAGCCGCGGCGGCTCAGGAAGCCGACTTCCGGGTTGAAGCGCTCGCCGACCTCCTGGTATCCCAGTTCGAGGTCGTACCGGGGATAGTTGGTGCGTGACCGCAGGTTGAACGCGTTGTCGTCGGCCTGGCCCGGGGTCTGCGTGCGGGCGACGAAACTCGACAGCACCGTGTTCTGCCCGAGGCCCCACTTGCCGTCCACGGCCAACGTCCGGTTGAAGTTGTCGCTGCCGGCGAGATCGCCGGTGGCCTGCCGGTTCACGACGAGGGCGCCGATCGACGAGCGGTTCGGCAGGTCACGGCTGATGCGTGCCACCGAGAAGTTGTTGGACGCGATCTCGTCGCCGTAGCTGTCGGTCTGCATGTTCAGCAGGCCGACGTTGTAGTGCCCCGCCTTGCCCGATACCCGCGCGCCGCCCAGGATCGGGATCGACTGCCCGCCGGGACCGATGCCAATCTGGCGCGAGAAGAACAACTCCACCTCGCCGGGATTGCCCACCGAGAAGAACCCGGCGTTCTCGAGGAAGAACGGGCGCTTCTCGGGGAAGAAGAGGTTGAAGCGATCCAGGTTCACCTGCTGCTCGTCCACCTCGACCTGCGCGAAATCCGTGTTCACGGTGCCGTCGAGCGTGAGGCTGGGCGTCAGGTTGTATTTCACGTCGAGCCCGACGTCGCCGAGCACCGTGGAGTCGACCGGCGTCTCGCCGGAAGCCACGACGTTGCCGAGCACGTAGGGCGTCACCTTGAAGTTGCGGATCACCGGCGTCCGGATGCCGGAGACCGACCCGGCCAGCGACAGCCGGTAGAGGTTGTACTGCCGGGGGATCGGCGCCCAGTAGGCACGTTCGTTGCGGCGCCGGATGTTGCGCTGGAAGTTGACGCCCCACACCTGCTCGGTGCCGGAGGGAAACCGCAGGGTCCGGAACGGGATGGCGAACTCCGCCGTCCAGCCGATGTCCGAGATGCGCGACCGGACCTGCCACGCGCCATCCCAATTCAGGTTGAACCCGCCGCCCGATCCGCTCTGCTGCGCCTGGCCGACGCCGAGGCCGCCCCCGCCCTGCCCCTCGTTGGTGACCTGGCCGTCGTACTCGATGCCGGCGGGATTGGTGCCGAACACGAACCCGTTCAGCCGGTCACGGTACGTGTCGAAGATCATCTGGAAGCTGTCGGTCTGGTCGAGCGGCGTGTCGCGCCGCGAGTCCGACACGATGATGCCGGCCGGGTCGGTGTCGTAGCAGACGACGCCCACGTAGAGCGTGTCCGCGGTGAACACCATCCGCACCTCGGTCCGCTCCGAGGACGGGGCGCCCTCGTCCGGCTGCTCCTGCCAGAACTCGCTGACGACCGGCACGCCTTGCCAGACGGGATCACCGAGCACGTCGCCGTCGAGGCGTGGGCCTTCCGGGACGCCGATGGCGGTGGTCACGGGGCCGGCGCCCCCCGCCTGCGGATCGGCCGCCACCTGCATCTGCGCGAACGCGGACGGTGGGACCCACGAGAAGAACGCCGCGGCCACGAGGACGCACGGCACCAATGCACTGGCTCGAGACATGGACATGGGTACGGGAATGACAACAGGCCCGCGAGGGGCGATTGATCCTACTACACGCCATCGGAGACACTCGGTGACACGATGAGCCCACTGGCCTTCCATCTTCCCGGTGATCCCGACCTCGTGCACGCCGCCACCCTGTATCCCGCCGACGGTCAGGCGGGGGTCGGCGCGCTGCTCGTCCTGGCGCACGGCGCCGGCGCAGGCCAGGCGAGCCCGTTCATGGCGCGGTACGCGGCCGGCCTGGCCGCACGCGGCCTCGACGTCGTGACGTTCAACTTCCCCTACATGGAGGCGCGGCGGAAGGCGCCCGACCGCGCGCCCGTGCTCGAGGACACGTTCCGCCGCGCGGTCGTCGGCGCGACCACCCACCGGATGACCCGCGGCCGCGCGGTCTTCATCGGCGGCAAGTCGATGGGCGGCCGGATGGCGACACACCTGGCCGCGGCGCCGGACGCGTGGCCGGCCGAGGCGCCGCCCCTCCGTGGCGCAATCGCGTTCGGGTACCCGCTGCACCCCCCGGGCAACCGGCGCCAGGACCGCGCCGCGCACCTCGCGCGGCTGTCCGTGCCGCTGCTGGTGGTGCAGGGCACGCGCGACAGCTTTGGCGGCCCTGACACGATTGCCGAGGCCCTGCCCGACGCCGCGCGGGCGCGCGTGACGATCCACACCGTGGAGGGCGGCGATCACTCCTACAAGGTGCCCAAGACGTCGGGACGCACCGAGGCCGAGGTCGACGGCGAGGTGTGGGACGCGGTCGTGTCGTGGATTACTCGGATTGCCGGGTCGAGATCCCGATAGCGAAGGCGGCGTGGACGCTATCCACGGATGACACGGATGACACGGAAGGTTTCTTCAACGGGCGGTGTACCAGACCGGCATCCGTGTAACCCGCGTAATCGGTGTAATCCGTGTAATCCGTGGATCGTCTTTCCGTGCCCGCCCGGGATCCGTGTAATCCCTAGTCGGTGTAGGGCTGGTGCAGCCTCACCGGCTCCCGCGCTTCGGCCCGGGCCTTCGCGGCCCGCAGGTTGATCATCTCGACGAAGACCGAGAAGCCCATCGCGAAGTAGATGTAGCCCTTCGGGATGTGCTGGTCGAGCCCCTCGGCGACGAGCGAGACGCCAATCAGCAGGAGGAACGACAACGCGAGCACCTTCACGGTGGGGTGCTCCTCGACGAACGCCGCGATGCCCGCGGCCGCCACGAGCATCACGCCCACCGCGAGCACCACGGCGGTCACCATCACCCACAGGTCCTCGGCCATGCCGACGGCGGTGATCACCGAGTCCAGCGAGAAGACGATGTCGAGCGCCATGATCTGCGCGATGACGGCGCCGAAGGACGGCGCGACGCGCGCCGATCGGTGCCCTTCCTCGCCTTCGAGCCGCTCGTGAATCTCGAGCGTGGCCTTGGCAATCAGGAAGAGGCCGCCGCCCAGCAGGATGATGTCCCGCCCGGAGATCGCCTGGCCGAACACGGTGAAGAAGGGCGCCGTGAGCCCCACGACCCACGCCAGCGACATCAGCAGGAGGATGCGGATGCCCATCGCGGCCATCAGGCCCGTGCGCCGCGCGGACGCGCGCTGGTCGGCCGGCAGCTTGTTGGCGAGGATCGAGATGAAGATGACGTTGTCGACGCCCAGGACGATCTCGAGGGCGGTCAGCGTCGCCAGCGCAATCAGCGCGTCGGCCGTCAGCATGTCCATGGAGCCCGCCGGTTCAGGGTGCCGGCGTGTCCGCCGACCGACGCGGCTTGTGCGCGCACGTCCCGGTGTTCACGCACGCGTCGGCCAGTCGCAGCCGCGCGACGGGGCGCCCGTGGACCAGGTGCTCCTCGATGATCTCGGGGATGTCGGCCTCGGTCACGCCGCCGTACCACACGGCATCCGGATAGACGACCACGGTCGGGCCGTGCTCGCACTGGTCGAGGCAGCCGGCCTTGTTGGCGCGGATGGAGCGATTCAGCCCACGCTCGGCGAGGGCCTTCTTGAAAGCCTTCTGCAGGTGGTCGGAGGCCGCCGGATCGCAACAGCCGCGAGGATGGCCCTCGGGCCGCTGGTTGCCGCAGATGAAGACGTGCCGCGTGAAGGGCGCCATCGGGTCGCGCGCCCTACTCGACGGCCAGCTCGGGCCGGTCGCGCAACCCGCCCCACGTCTCGGGATCCTGCCAGAGCAGGGTCCAGAAGTACCGGCCGACGTCGGCCTTCGGGTACTCCTGCGCGAGCGTCGCGACCGCGGCGTCGAGCTTCGCCGGCTCCGGCGCCTCCGGGGACTCCTCATTGATGAGGCCCTGGTCGTGCGGGATGCCGAGCTCGTCGAGGAACCGGCTCATCATCGGCCGCTGGTGCTCGAGGTGATACGAGACGAGCAGCCGCGCGGCCAGCAGGTCCGACACCTGCGCCAGCGACGCGAGGTGTTTCGCCTTGCGGTCGACGGGCAGGGCCAGCACGCTCTTCGGCCGGAACTTGATCTGGCGGGAAATCAGCGCGACGGCTTCGGCCCGTTCGATGGCCGCCTGGTCATCGGTCCAGAACGCCATCGCGGCCGCCGTACGCTGCTCGGGGGACATCAGGCGCCACAGCTTGACTGGGCGCATCTCAGACGACGATTCCGACATGCGGGCGTAGTGTACCAGACAATCTCGTGGTCCCACGCATGCGCCTCGGGCATGCGCGCCGATTTCAGGGCCGTTTCAGCCGCCCATGTCCCCGCCGCATGGAGCGCATCCCGACGTTCTATTGGCCGGCGCCGGTCCACATGGGCAGACTGGAACGTAGAGGGCTCCGAACGCCGACCCCCGGTAGCCCCTACCCGGCAGGGGCGGCGCCTCCCGTCCCTGCCACCTCTCGTTCCCGCCCTCAGGCCGCCAGCGCCACGCGGCGCAGCAACGACATATCGCCCAGCATCCGGCCCGCGCCGCGCACCACCGTCGTCAGGGGCTCGTCGGCCACCGCCACGGGAATGCCCGTCTCCTGGTGGAGCCGCCGGTCGAGCCGGCGGAGCTGCGCACCGCCCCCGGTCAGCACCAGGCCGGTGTCGTAGATGTCGGCGGCAATCTCGGGCGGGATGGTCTCGAGGGCCTCGCGCACGGCTGCGACGAGCGCCCGCACGGGATCGGCCAGGGCCTCCCGCACCTCCGGCTCGGTGACGGTGGCGATTCGCGGCCGGCCTTCGCGCAGGCACCGGCCCCGCACCTCCATCGTGAGGTTGGTGTCCTCGTCGGTCGCCGATCCCAGCTCCATCTTGACCTGCTCCGCGGTCCGTTCCCCGATGAGCAGGCCGTGTTGCCGGCGCAGGTACAGGGCGATGGCCTCGTCCATGTGGTGGCCGGCGGTGCGGACGGACCGGTCGTACACCATGCCGCCCAACGCGACCACGGCGATGTCGGTGGTGCCGCCGCCGACGTCAATCACCATGCTGCCCCGGGCCTCGGTCACTGGCAGGCCCGCGCCGATGGCGGCGGCCATGCCCTCCTCGACCAGGTGCACCTCGCCGGCCTTGGCGCGATACGCGGAGTCGACGACGGCGCGCCGCTCCACCTGCGTGATGCCGGACGGGATGCCGATGACCAGGCGGGCCCGCCGCCAGCCGTAGCTGCCCTGCGCCTGCTTGATGAAGGCGGCCAGCATGCGCTCGGCGGCCTCGAAGTCCGCGATGACGCCGTCGCGCATGGGGCGGACCGTGTTGAGGGCGCCCGGCGTGCGGCCGAGCATCGCGTAGGCCTCGTGGCCGACGGCCGCCGTCTTGCCGCTGGCGACGTCGATAGCCACCACCGAGGGCTCGTTCAACACGATGCCACGGCCGGGCACGTAGACGATGGTGTTGGCCGTGCCGAGGTCGATGGCCAGATCGCGGGCGGGAAACGGCAGGATGTTCAGCAGCACGGGCAGTCTCCGGACATCGGGGGAGTCATCGACACCCGGCCATTGCAAGGGGGATGCCCGTTGGCCGCGGGCTTGCACGGGTTCGTGGGGACGGGAAATCACGGCACGTGGTGTGACTCGGACGGACATATCTGGCGATCGCCGCACCGAGAAGCGCGCGGCCGTGTGCGCCGGGGCTGTGCCGGGATGCGACACGTGCCCCGATTGCTGTCAGTGGGCGTCGACCGGCCGACATCACTTGCCCCTGTCGGGCCGGTCGCCTATCTTGGGGACCGGAGGCGACAGCGCATGAGCGGTCAGCGAAATTTCTTCGAAGAGGTCAACGCCTACTTCGACGAGGCGGTCCAGCACACCGAGTACCCGAAAGGGCTGCTGGACCAGATCCGTGCCTGTAACAGCATCTATCGATTCAACTTTCCCTTGCGGCGCTCCGATGGCCGCATCGAGGTGATTCGGGCCTGGCGGGTCGAGCACAGCCACCACATGCTCCCGGTGAAGGGAGGCATCCGCTACGCGGCCGATGTCTACGAAGAGGAGGTCATGGCCCTGGCGGCGCTCATGACCTACAAGTGCGCCATCGTCGACGTCCCGTTTGGCGGTGCCAAGGGCGGCATCAAGGTGGACGCGACGACCTACACCGCTGAAGAGCTGGAGCGCATCACCCGGCGCTACACCCACGAGCTGCACCGGAAGAGCTTCATCGGCCCGGGCATCGACGTCCCGGCCCCCGACTACGGGACCGGCTCGCGGGAGATGGCCTGGATAGCCGACACGTACGCCGCCCTCAACCCGGGGCAGCTCGATGCCGGCGCCTGTGTCACGGGCAAACCGCTCGGACAGGGGGGAGTCCACGGCCGGATGGAGGCCACCGGGCGCGGGCTGTTCTTCGCCTTGCGGGAGGCCTGCCAGCAGAAGGAGGACATGCAGAAGCTCGGGCTCGCCCCGGGCCTCGAAGGCAAACGCATCGTCGTGCAGGGCCTGGGGAACGTCGGGTATCACGCCGCCAAGTTCTGCCGCGAGGGCGGCGCCATCCTGATCGCGATTGCCGAGCGCGAAGGCGCGATCATGAACGAGAAGGGCCTGAACGAGCTCGAGGTGTGGAAGCACCGGCAGGAGACGGGCTCGCTGCTCGACTTCCCCGGTGCCACGAAGCTGCCGTCCAACCAGGCGGCGCTGGAGCTCGAGTGCGACGTGCTGATTCCGGCCGCGCTTGAAGGCGTCTTCACCGCCGAGAACGCCCCACGCATCCAGGCGAAGATCATCCTGGAAGGCGCCAACGGCCCGACGTCGTCGGATGCGGAGCCCATCTTCCGGCAGCGGGGCACGCTGGTGATTCCCGACATCTACGCGAATGCCGGCGGCGTCACCGTCTCCTACTTCGAATGGATCAAGAACCTCTCGCACGTGCGCTTCGGTCGGATGTCGAAGCGGCACGAGCAGGCCAACGAACTCTCGATGCTGAAGGCCATCGAGATGGCGACCGGCAAGAAGTTCAGCGACGCCGAACGGACGGAGCTGGCGCAGGGGCCTGACGAGCTCGACCTCGTGAACTCCGGGCTCGAAGAGACGATGATCAACGCCTATCACGGCATCCGCGAGACCTGGAAGCAGCACCCGAAGGTGCCCGACCTGCGGATCGCGGCGTTCCTGAACGCCATCCACAAGGTGGCGCGCAGCTACATGGAATTGGGGATCTTTCCCTGATCGGGATCGAAGGGCACGAAGGGTCCGAAGGACACGAAGGGCACGAAGGGCACGAAGGTTCTTCGTGCCCTTTCGTGTGTACGGGCGGCGGGCGCCGGGCCGGACGCTACTTCACCTGCAGCCGCTCGATGTAGCGGACGAGGGCGTCGATGCGGGCCTTGACGTCCTCCGGGCTCGAGTCGCGGGCGGAGCGGCTGAAGGCATCGCCCCACACGGGCATGTCCTTGCCGCCGTGGCCCTTCACGGGATCGCGGCCGTCGATGGTCCTGAAGACGTCCTCGGCCGGGAACGTGCCGCCGTTGGCCGCCGCAATCGCGGTCAGGTCGGCGGGCTTCACGGTCATCGAGGCGGCCAGCGGGCCGTCCCCGCGACCGCCGCTGCCGTGGCAGACGGCGCAGTAGGTGCGGAACTCCTCGCCGCCATCGAACCCGCGGGCGGCTTCCTGACGGCCGGCGGCCAGCGTCGTCGCGGGCACCGCGAGCGCGCCAACCAGGCCCAGCATGAGCAAGGTTCGAGAGGACATCATTCCCTCCTTCGGGCTGTCGGACGTGTCGTGGGGACCACGGCGTCGCCACACGGCCGCCCCCAAGGGTCGTGGAGACGCAGGATGCAAGCCCACGGCCAGCGCGGAAGCCGCGCCGCAACTGCGTGATAACAGGTGACTTGGACGGAGACGGCGCCCGGCAGCGGCGGCGGCCGCCCGGTGGTTGCCGGAAACCCGGCGGCTCGGGCGCTCGTTCAGCGCCGCTGCCGCAGGCCGAAAGTGAGGCCGGCGGGATCACGCAGGATGGCCATCGTGTCGCCGTCGGGAAGGGTCGTCACCGGCACGGATCGTCATGCGGGCATGGTCGGACGCCGCGGGGCCTGGGTCAAGCGGCAGGCGGGCGAAAGTGGAGCGCACCCCGCCCGCCGCGCCGGTACCGCTATCGGAGCGTGAAGGTGAAGTCGATCGTCACGCGCACCGGGACGGCCTCGCCGGCGCGCCGGCCGGGCTCGAACCGCCACTGCTCGAGCGCCGCGATGGCGGCCCGATCGAGCCGGTCGTCCAGGGCCTGCTCGACCGCGATGCGGCCCGGCACGCCGTCGGCGCCCACCACCGTCGTCAGGGTGACGCGCCCGACCACCTTGTCGGCCTTGGCGTCGGCGGGATAGTCGGGACGGACCTCCCGCACGACCTTCGGCGCCGTGACGCCGGTGCCGATGTCGTACACGGTGTCCTGGGCGGCCGCCCCGGCGAGTCCGCCGAGGCTCATCACGAGCACCAACGCAAGTGCGGTCCGGATCATGGGCATCCTTCCTGGCAACTGGCTGCCCCGTTAGACGCCCGCCGCCACCCGGCGGCCGGCCTTACGCGTCGTCCTTGCGCGGACGGCGGTTGGCCTCGAGCACCTTCTTGCGGAGCCGGATGGCCTTTGGCGTCACCTCGACGAGCTCGTCGTCGTTGATGAACTCGATGGCCTGCTCGAGCCCCATCACGCGGGGCGGGACGACACGCACCGCCTCGTCCGCGGTGGACGCGCGCATGTTCGTCTGCTTCTTTTCCTTGGTGATGTTGACGTCGAGGTCGTTGGTCCGCGAGTTCTCGCCGACGATCATGCCCTCGTACACTTCGGTGCCCGGCTCGACCATCATCACGGCGCGTTCCTGGAGGTTCGCCATCGCGTACGCGGTGGCGACCCCGGCCCGGTCGGCGACCATCGCACCGGTCGTGCGGGACGGGATCGGGCCGTGCCACGGCTCCCAGTCCGCGAAGATATGGTTCATGATGCCGGTGCCCTTGGTCTCGGTCAGGAACTGCGACCGGAACCCGATGAGCCCCCGGGCGGGGATCCGGAACTCGAGGCGCACGCGGCCGGAGCCGTGATCGACCATGTTCGTCATCGTGCCGCGACGGGTGCCGCACATCGAGATCACGACGCCCTGGAACTCCTCGGCCACGTCGATGACGAGGTCCTCGATCGGCTCCATGCGCACGCCGTCGATGGCCCGCGTGACGATCTCGGGGCGCGACACCTGCAGCTCGTAGCCCTCCCGGCGCATCATCTCGATGAGGATGGCCAGCTGCAGCTCGCCGCGGCCGAGCACCTTGAACTGCTCCGGGCTCTCGGTGTCCTCGACGCGCAGCGAGACGTTGCCCAGCAGTTCACGCGCCAGGCGCTCCTTGAGGTGCCGCGACGTGAGGTACTGCCCGGCGCGGCCGGCGAGCGGCGACGTGTTGACGCCGAAGACCATCGACACGGTCGGCTCGTCGATCGCGAACGACGGGATGGCTTCCGCGTGCTCCGGGTTGGCGATCGTCTCGCCGATGTTGATGTCCTCGATGCCGGCCAGGCAGACGATGTCGCCGGCCGTCGCCGAGTCGATCTCGACGCGCTTCAGGCCCTCGAAAGCGAACAGCTTCGTCACCCGCGTCTGCTGGCGGGTGCCGTCGGCCTTCATCACGACGATGGGATCGCCAATCGCGACACGCCCGTTGAAGATGCGGCCGATGGCGATGCGGCCCAGGTAGTCGCTCGAGTCGAGGTTGGCGACGAGCATCTGGAGCGGCGCGTCCACGTCCCCCTGCGGCGGCGGGACATGGTCGACAATCGCGTCGAACAACGGCCGGAGGTCCTCGCCGGGCACGTCGAGCGAGGTCGACGCCGTGCCGGCGCGGCCGCTCGTGTAGAGCACCGGGAACTCGATCTGGTCCTCGGTCGCGTCGAGGTCGATGAAGAGGTCGTACACCTCGTTCAGCACCTCCTTCGAACGCGCGTCGGCCCGGTCGATCTTGTTGACCACCACGATCGGCGGCAGCCGGCGCTCGAACGCCTTGCGCAGCACGAACCGGGTCTGCGGCAGCGGGCCCTCCGCGGCGTCGACGAGCAGCACCACGCCGTCCACCATCGACAGCACCCGCTCGACCTCCCCGCCGAAATCGGCGTGGCCCGGCGTGTCGACGATGTTGATCAGCAGGTCCTTGTAGTGGACCGCGGTGTTCTTCGCGAGGATCGTGATCCCCCGCTCGCGCTCGAGCTCGTTGCTGTCCATCGCGCGCTCGACGACCCGTTCGTTGGCGCGGAAGATGCCCCCCTGGCGGAACATGGCGTCCACGAGGGTGGTCTTCCCGTGGTCGACGTGGGCGATGATGGCGACGTTGCGGCGGTTCGGATTGGCTATGGGCGTCATGACTGTCTCGGCCCACGGCAGTGCGGGCATCTCACCAGTATATTGCAGATCGATGATCGCAGATTGACGATTGCCGCACCTGATTCCGAATCGCCGGTGGCCGGCTGGCCAGACGACCCGGGGGCGGTCGGCAATGGTCAATCCGGGATCGGCGATCTGCAATCGCCAAATCTGCAATCGCCAATCGCCAATCGCCAATCTGCAATCTGCAATCGCCAATCTGCAATCAGAAGAGCGGGTGGACGTTGACGAAGAGGGCGAGGCCGTAGGCGTAGAACATGGCCGCGGTGACCAGGAGCAGCTGGTGCGTGGTCTCCCCGCGGAGGCCGGCCAGCAGGATCGGCACCGGAAACAGCACCGAGCAGTACCGCCCCAGCCCCTCGAACTGCCCCGACGACAGGGGCAGCGCGAGCGTGAGCGCGATGACCAGCGCGTAGCCGCCGCCATACGCCTCCAGACGAACGGCACCATCAGCAGGGCGGCCAGCGCCGCCACGCCGTTCAGGGTGTCATACGGCGCGAGCGCCTCCCCCGTCAGGTACTCGTACGGACGGGTCCAGAGGGCCGAGTCATAACGCAGGCACGCGACGGGACGGACTCCGGGCCCATCAGGGCTCCGGGGCCGGGGGCGGGACCGGCGCCACGATGATCACCTGCGCGGACGACTCCTGCACCTCGCCGATGGTGAGGCCCGTCGTCATCAGGGACTCGCCCGAGTAGGTCCCGAGCACGCCACGGTCCGCGGACCGCACCTGGTAGACGGCGTCCGCGTCGAGCCCCTGCAGCGGCACGGATACCCCGGCCGCGTCATCACCGGTGCGGTAGACGAACAGCACCGCTGTCCCGGTCGCGGGTGACACCTGCTCCAGGACCTCGAAGCCCCGGGCGTCCCCGGACGGCACGAGCACCACCGTGGACGCATCCGTGCCGCGCAGCATCCGCACCGCCCGCGCGAGGTACAACTGCTGCGCGAGCTCAGCCGCGTCGCTCTCGCCCAGGGTCCCGGTGTCCACGGCCAGGCCGACCGTACCGGGCATGCGGCTGCGGACCAGCAGCGCCATGTCGCCGGCGCCGGCCATCGGCTCGTCCTCGTGCGGCATCACGTAGGACAGGAGGTGCCCCGCCGGAAACACCCGCGCCAATCCCTCGAGGTTGCGACGCACATGCGCCGAGGGCGTGGTGCGATCGTCCATCCAGGCCGTGTCGGTGAGGCGCGCGAGCGCGAAGTCGAGCCGGTGCCCGCCGCCCGAGCAGTTCTCGATCAACATGTCGGGATAGCGGGCGCGCAGGGCCGCCAGCACCTGGTAGAGGCCCATCACGTGCGCGTAGTTGCCCCCGTCGGCCGGATGCCCGTGGTCACCGCGCGTGCAGGTGATCCAGCGGTTGAAGTCCCACTTGAGGTAATCCGGGTGGACCTCGTCCAGGAACCGGACGAGCTCGTCCAGCACCCATTGGCGCGCTTCCGGGTTCGCGAGGCAGATCTGCGCGTCCCTGGCCTCGCCGTTCGGCGTGCCCGGCGCGTAGGCCCCCTCATCCGTCGCCAGCATGTCACGGGTGGCGAGGCCCGGCTGCTCGACGGTCGTCAGGGCGACCCGCTCCGGCTCGACCCACACGCCGAACCGCATCCCCAGGCCGCGTGCCAGCTCCCCGAGCGGGGCGAGCCCCGCCGGGAACCGCACCGGGTCCACGACCCACGTGCCGAGACCCGCGGTGAAGTCCCAGACCGCGTCCCCGCCGGGATACCAGCCCGCATCGAGCTGGAACAGCTCCACGCCCAGGCTCGCGGCCGCCTCCATGTCGTGCCGGATCGTCCCGTCGTCGATGCGGATGCCGCGGACGAACCAGGTGTTGTAGGTCGTCAACGAGGGATAGGCCCGGCCCGCCCGCCCGGCCATGACGACGCGTGACACGGCCGCCGCCTCGTCCGCATCCGCGGGGCCGGCCACGGCAATGAACGCGTGCGGGCCTTCGACCGCGCGGCCAGGCTCCGCCCAGGCCGACATCGTGCCGAGTCCCAGGTTCACCCGGAGGCCATCGACGCGCGACTGCAGGTCGAGCGCCCACGCCCCGGACCAGAGCAGTCCGGACGCGATACGGTGTTCCGCTGTCGCGATACTGAAGTAAGGAAGCGCCGACTCCGTGGACACGACGTGCGCACCAAGGCTCAGCGTCTCTCCCGGACCGAGCGCCCGGCTGTGCACGGCGAACGGCCCGCCATCGGCCTCGGAGACGTCGAGCCCGCCGATCCACGTGACGCGGCCCGCCGGCAATGTCACCGCGTAGGCGTTCAGGTCCTGCACGGTGACTCGTTCGTCCGACGTCACCTCGAAGGTCGTCCAGGTTTCGACGGCAGGGGTGTCCGGGTAGACCAGGTAGTAACGTGTGGCGCGAAGGGGTCTTGCCGAGGCAACCAGGCGGACACTGAGCACGACGCCACCGGACGTCGCTGCCGCGTCGATGCCTTCGACGGTGAAACCGCTGCCGCGGCTGCCCAGGGGGCTCGTCCGGCCGGCCACCGTGGCCAGGCCGTCCGGCTCGGTGCCAATCGTCACGAGATCGCCGGAGCAGGCCGCACGCAGGCCATCACTCACCAGGTCCCCGCGGGCGTCCAGGCGTAGCCCGTAGAGGACGAATGTGTTGCCGATGACCCAATTCCCGGTCTCTTCGTCCACATCCACGTAGGCATCGCCGAGGCTGGCCAGCCTGACAGCGGAGGCGGCGCGGGAGCTGGGACCCGCCAGGCCCAGCAGCAGCAAGACGAGCAAAATCCGCACGTACGACGTGGCCACACCGGTGAGACCGGTGCGTGGGCGTCGACGTCGAGCGGTCGGGCTATCAGCGGACACGCGGCATCCTGGCCCCGGAGGTGCCCGGGCGGATGCAAGCGGGGTGCCGAATGGATGAGCTGGATCAGTGACGCCGGTCGGGGAACGGCAGGACGTCGCCTGTCTGCCCCACCGCCATCGGCGTATCCGGGACCACCGGCGGCAGGACGACACGGTTGCGGCCCTCGCGCTTGGCGCGATAGAGGGCGCGGTCGGCTTCGCCGACGAGCTCGTCGGGCTGGAGGTCGCGGGACGGGAACACCGTGGCGGCCCCGCAGCTCACCGTGACCCAGCGGCCGCACAGGGAGCGCGGGTGCGGGATCCGGAGGGCCTCGACGCGGTCACGGAGCCGCTCGGCGACGACATACGCGCCATCCGCGTCCGTGTCGGCCAGGACCGCCACGAACTCCTCGCCCCCGTAGCGCGCGACGAGGTCACCGGGGCGCCCGACCGCGCGGGCCATGGCGTCGGCCACCCGGCGAAGGCAGTCGTCACCCGCCTGGTGCCCGAAGCTGTCGTTGTAGGTCTTGAAGTAGTCGATGTCGATCATGAGGATCGACAGCACGGACCGATCCCGAAGGGCGCGGCGCCACTCGACGTCGAGGAACTCGCGGAAGTGCCGGTGGTTGGCGATGCCGGTCAGGCCGTCCAGCGTCGCGAGGCGCCGCAGCGACTTGTTGGCGTCCTCGAGCTGGCGGTTCCGGTCGTCGAGCTGGTGCTCGAGCTCCCGGGTGCGCGTCTCGAGTTGCTGGACCCGCTCACGCAGGTCGCCGTCGCCGCCAACCAATCTCGAAAGATGGAACGCCACACGCATCTCCTGCGTGGGTAATCGGCGGTCGCGCCCCGGGCTTGAACCGGGGTCTCAGGCCCGCGCGCGAGGGTCGACGAGGGCCTTCGGGAGGCGCATGGCCTCGGCATCGGCCAGCGCCTCGTTCAGGCGGTCCAGCGGATAGACGTGGGCCCCGATCTCGCGCCATGGCAACTGTCCGGCGTATCGATCCAGCACCGTGAGGGCACGCAGGAAATGGCCGGCCTCGCTCCCCCAGCACCCCCGGATTTCCAGGTGCTTGCGGTTGATCTGCTCATGGGCGTTCACCGCGCTGGGGCCGGCGTTCGTGTAGTGGCCCGCGATGACGTACCGGCCGCCGTCACGCACCAGGTCCAGGCCCTCCTCCACCGCGCGGGCCGCGCCGGCCGCCTCGAGGCCGATGTCCACGCCGCGGCCGCCCGTCAGCGCCCGGATGCGCTCCCGGCGCTCCTCGGCTGTGGTAGTCGCGAGGTCGAGGGTCTCGTCGGCCCCCATACGCCGGGCAAGATCGAGCCGATCGGCGGGCGAGCCAATCGCGATGATCGTCGACGCGCCGGAGAGGCGCGCCAGCGCGATGATGCTGAGCCCCACGGCCCCGGTCCCCTGGACGAGCACGGTGTCGGCAAGCCGCACGGCGGCCCGGTCGATCGCGTGGACGGCGGTGATGAGACCGCACCCGCCGCCGATGTAGTCCTCTTCGCCGACGCCGTCCGGCAAGACCGCCGCGACGACCCCGGGCTCCAGGTAGATGGCTTCGCTCCAGCCGCCGAACAGGCCGTCCGCGGCCGCGTCGGTGATGCCGTAGACCTTGCGCGACGGGCACTTCGTTGGCGTGTGGCTGACGGCACAGGCATAGCAGCGCCCGCAGGCCCGGTGCACGTCATAGAACACGACGCGGTCGCCCTCGCGGATGGTCCGCCCGTCGCCGCCGGTGATGGGCCCCCGGGCCTTGTCGAGGCGCCCCACGGATACGTGCCCGGGAATGATCGGGTACGGCACCCCTGACAGCCGCCCATGGTGCAGGTGCACGTCGGTGCCGCACACCTCGGAGAACGTGGTCCGGATCAGCATCCCGCCCGGTGCGATGTCGGGCTCCGGGAACTCCCGCAGCTCCACGGGGACGAGCGGGGCGGGCATGACGGCGGCGGTGATCATGGGGCTCATTGCTGGGGCTCACTCCGTTCGCGAGGACTCGCTCCGCTCGCTGGGACTCGCCTTTCGGCTCGCGAGGACTCGGCGCCTTCGGCGCCTCGCGAGGATCGACCTGGATGCGAGCTGAGGCCCTTCCGAGCGAGGCCGCGAAGCGGCCGAGTCCCAGCGAGCCGCGCGCAGCGACGGCGAGTCCCAGCGAGGCGCCGGCGGCGCCGAGTCCGTATTATCCTATCGGCATGCCGCTCTACGAATACGAGTGCCAGGACTGCCACCAGCATTTCGAGTTCCTCGTACGCGGGGCCGACAGCACGCCGGCGTGCCCGTCGTGCCAGGGCACGACCCTCGAGAAGCAACTCTCGGTGTTCGCCGTCAACGCCCCGAGCGCCCGCAGCGCCGGCAGCCTGCCCCCCGCCCCGTGCGGCAGCTGCGGCCATCCCGGAGGGCCGGGAAGTTGCTCGCTGAACTGAGCGTCGCAACATCTCAGATTGAAGATTGAAGATTGAAGATTGATTGGAGAATCTCAGATTGGAGATTTGAGATTCATTGCGGGATTGGGGACATCGACGATTGAGCGATTGGCGCGTCGGCGCGCTTCGCGCGGCCTCGCTGGTCGGCCTCGCTGGTCGGCTTCGCTTCGCTCGCCTCGCTCACACGCTGTTGCCAATGCCCCGGCCGCCCAATCCCCCGAATCCCTCAATCCCCCAATTGCCCAATTCCCCAATCAATCTTCAATCTAAAATCTTCGATCTGAAATGCTTGATGCCCTCCTTCGCCCCCGTTCGGTGGCGGTCATCGGCGCCTCCCGCGATCGCCGGAGCGTGGGGGGCTCGATCCTGCACAACCTGCTGACGTTCGAGTTCCAGGGGCAGGTCTTCCCCGTCAACCCCAAGGCCGCCGTCGTCCACAGCCTGAAGTCGTACGCCGCGGTCGACCAGATTCCCGATCCGGTCGACCTGGCGGTGATCGCCGTGCCCAGGCAGCACGTGGTCGAGGCAATCGAGAGCTGCGGGCGGAAGGGCGTGCGGGCGGCGGTGATCATCACCGCGGGGTTCAAGGAGGTCGGCGAGGCCGGCGCGGCGCTCGAGCGCGAGGTGCTGGCCTCGGCACGCCGGCACGGCATCCGGCTGGTGGGGCCCAACTGCATGGGGATCATCAACATGGATCCCGCGGTGCAGCTGCAGGCGTCGTTCTCCGCCAACGAGCCGGTGGCCGGCAACGTGGCGTTCTCCTCCCAGTCCGGTGCCCTCGGCGAGGCCATCCTCGCGCTGCTGCGTGAACGCGGGCTCGGCTTGTCGATGTTCGTCTCGCTCGGCAACAAGGCCGACGTCTCGGGCAACGACCTGCTCGAGTACTGGGAGCAGGACGAGCGCACGCGCGTCATCCTCATGTACCTCGAGAGCTTCGGGAACCCGCAGAAGTTCCTCGAGATCTCGCGGCGCGTCTCGAAGAAGAAGCCGATGATCGCGGTGAAGTCGGGCCGCACCGCCGCCGGCGCGCGCGCCGCGGCGTCGCATACCGGATCGCTCGCCGGCACGGACACGGCGGTGGACTCGCTCTTCCTGCAGAGCGGCGTGCTGCGCGCCGCCTCGATCGAGGAGCTGTTCGTCTATGCGTCGGCGTTTGCGAGCCAGCCAGTCCCCCGTGGCAACCGCGTCGCCATCGTGACGAACTCGGGTGGCCCCGGCATCCTGGCCACCGATGCGTGCGGCCAGCTCGGGCTCGAGATCCACACGCTGGACGAGGCCACCCAGCGCCGCATGCGGGCGGTCGTCGCGCCCGAGGCCAGCGTGGCCAACCCCGTCGACATGATCGCGACCGCCTCCGGCGACCAGTACGAGGCGTGCGTGCGCGCCGTCGCCGAGGACCCGCATGTCGACGCCGTGATCGCGATGTTCACCTCCCTCGAGATGATCGACGGCCCGAGCGTCGCGACCGGCATCGTGCGCGGTGCGGAGGGGTGCGCCAAGCCCGTGCTCGTCTGCTTCATGGGCAACGTGCGCTCGCGCGAGGCCATCGAGATCATGCGGGACGCCGGACTGCCCGTGTACACCTTCCCCGAGGACGCCGCGCACGCGCTGTCCGCGATGGTCCGCTACCGCCGCTGGCTCGAGCGGCCCGCGGGCGACGTGCCGCGGTTCGAGGACGTCGACACCGGGGCCATCCGCGCCGTCTTCGCCGAGGTGCGCGCCGCCGGCCGGCGCCAGCTCACGCTGGCCGAGGCACAGCGCGTGTTCGACCTCGCCGGCGTGCCCGTGCTGCCCTGGCGCGCGGTCGGGAGCGCCGGCGGCGCGGCGGATGCCGCCGACGCCGTGGGTTTCCCCGTGGCCCTCAAGGTGAGCTCGGCCGCCATCGTGCACAAGTCCGACATGGGCGGCGTGCGGCTCGGGCTCGAGGATCGCGACGAGGTGTCGGAGGCGGCCGAGGCGATGCTGCGGGCCGCCCGCGCCGCGGATCCCGCGGCCGGCCTCGTCGTGCAGCGCATGGCCGGCGCGGGTGGACGTGAGGTCATCCTCGGCGCGACGCGCGATCCCAAGTTCGGGCCGGTGATGATGTTCGGGCTCGGCGGCATCTTCGTCGAAGTGCTGAAGGACGTCGTCTTCCGGGTGCATCCGGTCTCGGACATCGATGCCCACGAGATGATCCGCGCCATCAAGGGGTTCCCCCTGCTGGCCGGGACGCGTGGCATGGCCGCCGTGGATCTCGAGGCCCTCGAGACGACCATCCTCCGGCTCAACCAGCTCCTCACCGACTGCCCGGAGATCGCGGAGTTCGACATCAACCCGTTCTTCGCCGCGCCCCCCGGCGACAGCTCGGCGGCCGCCGATGCCCGCATCACCCTGACCGACGCCTGAATGGGAGGCGACATGCCGATGACTGCGCGCCTGGCTCTCGCCCTGACCGCCGGATTCTCGATCGCTTGCGGAACCCCGCCATCGGCCCCGCCGGCCGATCCAGCCCCGGTGGTGCCGGCGCGCGTGGAGATCGTCCCGCTGCCAAGTCCGGCGGAAGGCCCCGCCGGCATGCCGCGCCTGACGACCTCCGCCAATGGCGTCCTGCTCAGCTGGATCGCCCAGGACGGCCCGCGCGCCACGCTCAAGTTCGCCGAACGGACCGCCGGCGGATGGACCACGCCGATCACCGTCGCGAGCGGTGAGGACTGGTTCGTGAACTGGGCGGACGTGCCGTCGGTCGTGCGCCTGTCGACGGGCGATCTCGCGGGGCACTGGCTGCAGAAGAGCGGCCCCGACACCTACGCGTACGACGTGCGTGTGTCCTGGTCGACCGACAACGGCGCGACCTGGGCGCCATCGGTCACGCCGCACCACGACGGCACCGCCACCGAACACGGCTTCGCGTCCCTCTACGAGGCGCCGAACGGGGGCCTCGGGCTGGTGTGGCTGGACGGCCGGGGCATGACCGGGGCCGACGGGCACGACGCCCACGCGGGCAACGACGCCGGGGCCATGAGCGTACGGGCCGCCACCTTCGACAGTGACTGGACGCAGACCTCGGAGTCAGCCGTCGACGTCCGGGTCTGCGAGTGCTGCCCCACGGCCATCGCCGTCACCGCCGATGGCCCGATCGCCGCCTTCCGCAACCGCACCGACGACGAGGTGCGCGACATCTTCGTCTCCCGCCTCGACGGCGGCACCTGGAGCGAGCCGACGGCCATCCACGAGGACGGCTGGCGCATCCCGGCGTGCCCGGTCAACGGCCCCGCGCTCGCCGCCGAGGGCCGCCACCTCGCCGCCGCCTGGTTCACCGTCAAGGACGATGTCGGGCAGGCGTACGTGGCGTTCTCCGGGGATGCCGGGCGGACCTTCGGCGCCCCCGTGCGGGTGGATGATGCGGGCGCGCTCGGACGGGTCGGCCTCGACCTGTTGCCGGACGGCTCGGCCCTTGTCACCTGGATCGAATTCGCGGATGGACGGGCGCAATTCCGTGCGCGCACCGTCACGTCCGACGGCGCACGCGGTGACGCCGCCACGGTGGCCGGCATCGAGGGCAGCCGCGCCAGTGGCTACCCACGCGTCGCGCGCCACGGGGACGACATCGTCTTCGCGTGGACCGAGACCGTGGACGGGACCTCGCGGGTGCGCACGGCCACCGCGCGACTCCGCTAGGCCCTGCCACCCCGACCGTCCGGCGTTCCTGCTTCGCAATTCCTTTCTGGATTTGCGTTTTCTGGATTCTCTCTTCCCTCCCGCCGATGAGGCCTGATTGGCTGGCCGGTTCACCCGAGTCGTATCCTTGACAATAGGGGGTAGGGGTATTAACTTAATAGGGGTGGAGGGTATCATGACAAGTGAGACGAAGGATCTGATCGTGCAGGGCATGTCCTGCGGCGGGTGCGTCAAGGCCGTGACCCGGGTACTGGCGGGGTTGGACGGCGTCACCCCCGAGGAGGTGGCGGTCGGCCGGGCCCGCATCTCGCTCGACCCGCAGCGCACGAGCATGACGACGGTTCGCGAGGCGCTGGCGGCCAGCGGCTACGCGGCGGAGGAGGTGGAGCGATGAGCGGTCCGGATGTCGCGGTGCTCCTCGCCGCCCTGGGCGCGATCGGTCTCGTGAACTGGTACTTCCTGTTCTCGCGCGCGACCGCGGCCACGGCGGCCACGGCCGCGGGAGGGGTCCAGGCCCTGACCGTGCAGGTGCACGGCGGGTACGCCCCCGCCCTGATCGAGGTCGAGCGCGACCGACCCGTGCGGCTGACGTTCGATCGGCAGGAGGACAGCTCGTGTTCCGAGGAAGTCGTCCTCGGGGACTTCGGCATCCGCCGCTACCTGCCTGCGTTCCAGCAGACCGTGGTCGAGTTCACGCCGCACGACGCAGGGGACCATGAGTTCACCTGCGGCATGGGCATGCTGCGCGGTACCATCCGCGTGCGTTGAGGAGAGTCCGATGGCAGCCACATCGACGGCGGTCGCGGCGCCGGGCCAGTCGGCCAGAGTGACGCTTCCGGTAGAAGGGATGACCTGCGCGGCCTGCCAGGCCAGCGTGCAGCGCGCGCTCGAGCGCACCCCGGGTGTCACCCGGGCTGCGGTCAACCTCATGCTGCACGAGGCGACCATCGACTACGACCCGGGGCAGCTCACGCCCCAGAGCCTCGTGGACGCGGTGAACGACACGGGCTATCAGTCCCACCTGCCGGCCGACAGCGACGGGGCGGCCGAGGACGAGGCGCGCGAGACGGCTCAGCGCCAGGAGTACCGGCGGCTGGGCACGCGCGCGCTCGCCAGCCTCGGGCTCGGGGTTCTCGCGATGGCCGCGTCGATGCCGCTGATGCGCACCGCGATGACGCACGGACACACGGGCGATCCGCTGCTCGCGTGGGCGATGCGCTACGTCGACCCGCCGCTCGCCGCGGGGCTGCCCTGGCTGTACGCCGTCAGCCCTGACGTCATCCGCTGGTCGCTCCTGGCGGTGACCCTCGTCGTGATGACGTGGGCCGGTGGCCACTTCTACACGCGCGCCTGGGCGGCCTTCCGGCACCGCAACGCCGACATGAACACCCTCATCGCCGTGGGCACCGGCGCCGCGTTCCTCTACTCCGTCGTGGCCACGCTGGCGCCCGGCCTGTTGACGAGCGGTGGCGTGCAGCCGGACGTGTACTACGAAGCCATCGTGCTCATCATCGCGCTCGTGCTGCTGGGCAACGCGATGGAGGCCCGCGCGAAGGCCCAGACCACGCGGGCCCTCCGCCAGCTCGCCGACCTCCAGCCGGGGTCGGCACGTATCAGGCGCGACGGCGTCGAGCGCGACGTCCCCATCGGCGAGGTGGCCGCGGGCGACGTGGTGATCGTCCGCCCCGGCGAGCGGTTCCCGGTCGACGGCGTCATCGCGAGCGGCGAGGGCGCCGTGGACGAGTCGATGCTCACCGGCGAGTCGTTGCCCGTCGCCAAGCAGCCGGGCGACCAGGTCTTCGGCGCCACGGTGAACACTGCCGGGGCCTTCGAGGTCACGGCCACGGCGGTCGGCCAGGCGAGCGCGCTCGCCAAGATCGTCAGGCTGATGAAGGACGCCCAGGGATCGCAGGCGCCCATCCAGCGCCTCGCGGACCGCATCTCCGGCGTGTTCGTGCCCGTCGTCATGTCGATTGCGATTGCGACGGCGGCGATCTGGTGGATCGTCCCGGCCGAGCCCTCGTTCGTGCAGGCGCTGACGGCGGCGGTGGCGGTGCTCATCATTGCCTGCCCGTGCGCGATGGGGCTCGCGGTGCCGACGGCCGTGATGGTCGCGAGCGGACGCGGCGCGGCGGCCGGCGTGCTCATCAAGGGCGGCGAGCCACTCGAGCGGCTCGCCGGCGTGGACACGGTCGTGTTCGACAAGACCGGCACGGTGACGGAAGGACAACCGCGGGTCGTCGAGGTCCAGGCCCTCGGGGACACGTCGCCCGACACCCTGCTCGCGGCCACGGCGGCGGTCGAGGCCCTCTCCGAGCATCCACTGGCGGCCGCCATCGTGCGCCACACCGATGACGCGGGGGTGCCGCGCCAGCCGGCCTCCGGCTTCGCCGCCGTCGCCGGGCGTGGCGCGCGCGCCATCGTGGACGGACGGCGGGTCGCCGTCGGCACGGAGGCGTTCCTGCAGGCGGAGGGCATTGCCGTGGAGCCGCTCGCGGCCCTCTCCGAGCCGTGGGCGCAGCGAGGCGCCACGCCCGTATTCGTCGCCATCGACGGGGTCGCCGCCGGCGGCTTCGCGATTGCGGACACGCTGCGCCAGAACGCGCCGGAGGTCGTCGGCCGCCTCGGCGCGATGGGCCTGCGGGTGGTCATGCTGACGGGCGATCGGCGCGCGACGGCCCAGGCCATCGCGAGCCAGGCCGGCATCGGCGACGTAATCGCCGAGGTGCTGCCGGACGGCAAGGTGGACGCCATCCGCCGGCTGCAGGCCGACGGCCGTGTCGTCGCCATGGTCGGCGACGGGCTCAACGACGCGCCGGCGCTCGCGCAGGCCGACATCGGCATGGCCATGGCGTCGGGCACCGACATCGCGGGAGAAGCCGCGTCGGTGACGCTCATGCGCAGCGACCTCGACGGCGTGCGTCAGGCCATCGCCCTGGCCCGCCGCACCATGGCGACGATGCGGCAGAACCTGTTCTGGGCGTTCATCTACAACGTGATCGGCATCCCGATTGCCGCCGGCGCGCTGTATCCGGCGTTCGGCATCCAGCTCAGCCCGGTGCTCGCGAGCGCGGCGATGGCGTTCAGCTCCGTGAGCGTGGTGACCAACAGCCTCCGGCTGCGACGCGCGATGCTGGACTAGCGCACCAGCGCGCCGGGTGGCCGCGCAGGCAGACAGGCCGCCGGGAGTTCCAAGAGCCAGCCGCGAAGGACACGAAGAACACGAAGTCCACGACGATGATGACTGATGCGCACGCCCGAAGCGCCGCACTGCACCGGCCCGTGACTTCGTGATCCTCGTGTTCTTCGTGCACTTCGTGGCTGGCTCTTCGTTGCCGGCTCCCATGAGGACCGATCTCAGATCACGACTGGGGAACTGATCATGACCGACGAACAGGCAGTGGCGTGCGGGTGCGGAGCCGAGGGACGGCATGCTGCGGGCGTGGACCCGGAGATCAAGGCCTCGAACCTGAGGCGGCTGCGGCGCATCGAGGGCCAGGTGCGCGGGCTGCAGAAGATGATCGAGGAGGATCGCTACTGCCCCGACATCATCGTCCAGGTGGCGTCCGTGCAGGAGGCGCTCCGCGGGGTGGCGAAGCAGCTCCTGCGCAACCATCTCAAGCACTGCGCGACGCAGGCCATCAAGGCGGGGCCGGACGACGCCGAGGCGATGTACGACGAGCTGCTCGATCTCGTCTACCGCCACCTGCGCTGACGGGACAACCCGCCACGCAGGACACGAAGAGCACGAAGTGAACCGGGACGGTCAGGTTGCCGGGACGGCGCCCGGCCTTCCGGCCTTCGTGGGCTTCGTGATCGTCGTGGCTGGACGTCTCGGACAATCTGCAGCCGTCAGTCGGCGATCTTCAATCCGAAGTCGTCCCGGAGCCATCGGGTGCGCTTCTTCACGGTCACCAGGACGAGGAAGAGCGTCGTGGCCAGCGCCAGGACGAGGACCCAGCCCCAGTCCTCGCGGGCCCAGCCGGCAAGGCCCCGCCCATCGAGTTCGATGTCGGTCAGCCCCTCGAAGAGCGTGATCACGGCGACGATGGCCAGCAGGCCGTTGAACTCCGACCGCAGCACGCGGCGCCACGAGAAGGCCCGGCGGGCGGGGGTCCAGAGAGACCAGGCCGGCCACACCGCCGGCGTGCGCGCTGCCCACTCCTCGAAGACCGGCCCGAAGCGCTGGTGCAGGAACTGTTCTTCGGCGAGCATGATGCGCTCGTGGTAGAGCCACAGCAGGAGGGCGGTCACCAGGGCCAGCCACGGCACCATGAGGCTCAGGACGATCGCGAACATCGCGAGGCTGTTGCCCACGTAGAGCGGATGCCGCACGACCGAATAGAGGCCGGTGGTATTCAGCACCTCTGCGCGCTGCGCCCGCGTGTCGCGGCCCGAGGTGCCGTCGGGGGCATACCCCACCGCATAGGCCCGCAGGGCCAGGCCGGCGAGCGCCAGCACCAGGCAGCACGCGGTCCAGACGTCATGCCAGCCCTCGCCGACGGCACGTTCGATGGCCACCGACTCGGGCATGGCCAGCACGGCCAGCGGCAGCAGGAGGAGCGGCAGGAAGCCGCGGTGACGGAAGCACCACTGGCCCTGCGCCACGGCCCGTTCGGCCAGCCTCATCGCCTCGCGCTCCGGGACTCGGCACGCTCCGCGAGCAGGGCACGCACCCGGGCTCGGGCCCGGGCCTGGACCTGGCGCGGGAGGGGAGGCGCGCCTGCGGCCCGGCACGACGCGATCGTGCGCCGCAGGCTCGTCGCCAGGTCCCCGCAGCAGGGGCACCGGTCGAGGTGCCGCTCGAGGGCGGCCGCCGAGCGGGCGTCGAGCTCGCCGTCCAGGTAGTCGAACAGCCGTTCGAGCCGCGCGCGGCAATCCGCTTCAGGCGGTCCGGCCATGGCGTCCCTCCAGTTCGCGCCGGAGCGCGAGTCGTGCGCGGTGCAGCCGCGTCTTCACGTTGGCTTCCGAGATGCCCATGACCTCCGCCACCTCCCGGGTCGAGAGGCCTTCCAGTTCCCGCAGGAACACCACCAGCCGGAACGGGCCTGGCAGCCGGCCGAGCGCCGCGCGAATCCGGCGGCGCAGCCGGGTGTTGCCGAGCACGTCCTCGGGATCGGGCCCGGGATCGATCGGGTCGATCGGGTGGCCATCACCGTCGCGCGCGGGCAGCAGCTCGTCGAGCGACGCGAGGCGGCGCGGCTCGTCGACCCGGAGCCGCCGCTTCATCAGGCAGGCGTTGCGCACGGTGCGATAGAGCCAGGTCCGGAAGTACTCCGGCTGCCGGATGCGGGACAGGTGCCGGTAGGTCTTCAGGAGGGCCTCCTGCATGACGTCCTCGGCGTCCTCCGCATGCCCGCAGGCCACGACGCTGAACCGGTAGGCGACCTCCTGTGCCTTGAGGAGCAGCCGTTCGAGCGCGTCGGTGTCGCCCTCGGCGGCTGCCAGCACCAGCGCGCGGTACTCCGCATCGCCGGCGGGCCTGTCAGGGGAGAGATGCGGCCGGGACGCCGCGGTGACAGTCGGCATGTCGTCGCTGCCGATTGTAACCTCCCCGACGCTCCCTGCCGCGGCCCGATTGGGCCGAAGCCCGCCGGGTGTTGTACCCTGTCAGGCCGACTCCGAGGCCACGGCGCGGGTCTCACGCCGGCAGGAAATGGGGGCAGTCCCCGTTTCGCTGGTGAGAGGGTTCGCGAAATGGGGACTGTCCCCATTTCGTCGGCGTGAGTTCCCGAAATGGGGACTGTCCCTTTTCGGACTCCGGCCGGTGTGCCGGACACGGCCCGCCCCGGCTGCGGCTCCCAGGAAGGTTTCGTGAGGACAGCATGAAGAAGAACGCTCGCATCTCCGCGATCGTGTTGACGGCCGCGCTGGCGCTGGTGGCCACGCAGGTCCCCGGCCTGCAGGCGCGCCAGGGCCGCGGCGCCGACACGCCTGCCCCGGCCCGGACCCCGGACGAAGGGGGCGGCCCGTACAAGAAGCTCGTGATCCGCGGGGTCACCATCATCGACGGCACCGGCGGCCCGCCGATGAGCCCGATGGACATCATCATCGAGGGCAACCGGATCACCGACATTCGCCAGGCCGGCTGGCCGGGCCTGCCCCAGCAGCCGAACCGCGAGCCGCGCGATGCCGATCGCGAGATCGACGGCACCGGGATGTACGTCCTGCCGGGCTTCGTCGACATGCACGTCCACGGCTCGGGCCGCGGCAAGGCGCCGGACCTGAGCTACGCCTACAAGCTCTGGCTGGCCCACGGCGTGACGACGGTCCGCGGCGTGTCGCTGTCGTCGGCCGCCGTCGCCAGTTCCGAGAAGGACCGCTCGGCGCGCAACGAGATTGCCGCGCCGCGTATCTTCAATTACCAGACGCTGGGCTCGGGCTGGGATCAGGGCCGCGTGCAGTCGCCCGAGAAGGCGCGCGAGTGGGTCCGCTGGGCCGCCGAGCACAACATCGACGGCATCAAGTTCTTCAACCGGGGTGACGAGACGCCGGCCATCGACACCGCGGCCATCGACGAGGCGCACAAGCACCACATGGGCACCGTCGCGCACCTGTCGCAGAACAACATCGCGATGTTCAACGCCCGCCAGGCCGGCGACGCGGGCCTGGACACGGTCACGCACTACTACGGCCACATGGAGTCGCTCCTGAAGGGCCGCACCATCCAGGACTTCCCCACCAACTACGACTACAACAACGAGCAGGACCGGTTCGGCGACATCGCGCGCATCTGGAACCAGACCTACGAGCCGGGCTCGCCGGAGTGGATCGCGTACCTGGAGCACCAGAAGGAGAACGGCGTCACCTTCGACCCGACCTTCAACATCTATGCGGCCTCGCGCGACCTGATGCGGGCCCGCAACGCCGACTGGCACGAGAAGTACACGATGCCGCAGCTGTGGAACTACTTCCAGAGCACGCGGGACAACCACGGCTCGTACTTCTACGACTGGACCACCGAGAACGAGGTGGACTGGAAGAACTTCTACCAGCGCTACTTCCGCCTGATCAACGACTACAAGAACATGGGCGGCCGCGTCACCGTGGGCACCGACTCCGGCTTCATCTGGAAGACCTACGGCTTCGCGTACGTCGAGGAGCTCGAGCTGCTCCGCGAGGCGGGCTTCTCGCCGCTCGAGATCATCCGCTCGGCGACGATGTGGGGCGCGCAGACGCTGTACGAGCACCGGGACGAAGACCCGCCGTTCGGGCAGGTCAAGGCCGGCATGCTGGCCGACCTCGTCATCGTGCCGGAGAACCCGCTCGCCAACCTCAAGACGCTCTACGGCACCGGCCACCTCCGCCTCAACCCGGAGACCAACCGGCAGGAGCGGGTCGGCGGCGTGAAGTACACGATCAAGGACGGCATCGTGTACGACGCCCAGAAGCTGCTCGCCGAGGTCGCCGCGTCGGTGGCCGAGCAGAAGCGGACCATCAAGATGACCGAGATGCCGCAGCAGTAACGCCGCCCGGGACCGCCCGGCCCCGGCGGGGCCGGGCGGCCGCAGCGCCGTGTAACCACCCGTCCGCCGCCCGCATCTCTGCGGGTGACATGGCTTTCCGCCCGCTCCTGGCGGGCGCCCTCCTCCTGGGCGCCTGCGTTCCACTCTCCGCCCAGACGCCGCTGCCCCTCGAGGCGGCCGTGGCCCGGGCGCTGGCCGACAACCCCGGGCTCGCCGCCGCCGCGGCCGCCGTGGACGGCGCCACCGCACGCGTCGACCAGGCGCGGGCCGCGTTCCTGCCACGCGTGGACCTCGTCGAAAGCTGGCAGCGGGGCGATGCCCCGCTCTTCGCGTTCAGCGCCCTCCTGGGCGCGCGCCAGGTCACGCCGGCCGACCTCGACACAGCCCGGCTGAACGACCCCGATCCGGGCAACTTCTTCCGCGCCGGGCTCCTCGTCCAGCAGACCGTGTTCGACGGCGGGCGCGCCCGCGGTGCCGCCCGCGCCGCGGCGCTCGGCAGGGACGCCGCCGCCGAGCAGCTGCGCGCCGCCAGGCACGATCTGGCCCTCCAGGTCGTGCGCGCCTACGCGGCCGCCCTGCTGTCGGACGCCCGCACCGCCGCCGCGCGGTCCGCGCTCGAGGCGGCCACCGCGGATCAGGGCCGGGTGACCGCGCGTCGCGATGCGGGGCTGGCCACCGATGCCGACACGCTCGCCATCGCGGCCCATGCCGCCGACCTGCAGGCGCGCGTCATCCAGGCGGAAGCCGACGCCGACATCAGCCGCGCCCGCCTCAATCGCCTGCTGGGGGCGCCGCTCGACGCGGCGTTCGCGCTCAGCGAGCCCCCGCCACCCGCGCTGGCCGCAACCGCGCTGCCGGACGCGCTGGCGGCCGCCGACGCGGCCCGGCCCGAAGTCCGGGCCGCGGACCTCCAGCTGTCGGTGGCCCGGGAGGCCCGCGCCGCCGCGCGGGCGCCCTTCCTGCCGCAGGTCGGCGTGCAGGCCGGCTACGAATGGACCGGCCGCACCTTCGCCGACCGGCCCGCCTCGTGGGTCGTCGGGGCCGAAATCCGCTGGAACCTGCTCAACGGGGGCGCCGACCGGGCGCGGCTGGCCGAGGCCACGGCCGACGTCACGCGCGCCGACGCGCTGGCCCGCGAGGCCCACGCTGCCGTCGCCGAGTCGGTACAGGCGGCCCGCCGCCAGCTCGAAGCCGCCAGGGCCCGCGAAGCCGTGGGCCGTTCGGCCGTTGCGCAGGCCCGGGAGGCCGCGCGCGTCACGCGCGAGCGATACGAGGCCGGACTGGCCTCCCTCACCGATCTGCTCCGCGCCGCCACCGCCACGCTCGACGCCGAGACCCGCGCCGCCGGCGCGCGGCTCGATGTCGTCATGACCGCGGCGCTCGTCGCCCACGCCGCCGGGGAGCCGTTGTTCCTGCCATGACTCTGAACGTCCGCACCATCATCCTCGCCGCCCTGCCACTCGCCGTCGTCGCGTGCGGCACCGAGCACGCGCCGGCCGCCGGCCCGGCCGCCGCGCCGATCGACGCCGCCACGGTGGCCGTGGCGCGCAGCAGCCGTCCCACGCTCGTCGAGGCGGGCGGCGTGCTCGGCTCGCGCACGACCGCGCTCGTCTCGGCCCGGATCGTCGCCGACGTCGAGGCCGTCCTCGTCGCACCTGGCGATCACGTCCGTCGCGGGCAGCCGCTCGTGCGCCTCGACGACCGCGACCTGCGCGCAGCCACCGCCCGTGCCGAAGCCGGGGCCCAGGCCGCCGAGCACGCGAGCGCCGCCGCCGACGCGGGGCTCGTCGCCGCGCGCGCCGCGCTCGCGCTCGCCGAGACGAGCCACGGCCGCATCGCGAAGCTCGAGACCGGCAAGGCGGCGACCGCCCAGGAGCTGGACGAGGCCACCGCCGCGCTCGCCGGCGCCCGGGCCCGGGTCACCGCCGCGGAGGCCCAGGTGGCCAGCGCCCGCGCGGCGGCCGAGTCCGCCCGCGCCGCCGCCCGCGCCGCCGCGGTGCAGGGGTCCTTCTCGGCCGTGACGGCCCCGTTCGACGGGATCGTCACCGAACGGCTCGTCGACCCGGGTAACCAGGTCGCGCCCGGCGTCCCCCTCGTGCGGATCGAGGACGGCCAGCCGCGTCTCGAGGTCACACTCGACGCGTCACGTGCCTCCGGCATCGCCCTCGGGGACGCGGTCGAGATCACCATCGACGGGCAGCCCACGCCGGCGGCCGGCACGGTCGCCGAGCTGGCACGCGCCGCCGACGTGCTCACCCAGGCCGTGCGGGTCAAGGTCGACCTCCCCGCCGGAGCCGGGGTGTCCAGCGGCCGCTTCGCTACGGCGCATTTCACCGTCGGACAACGGGACGTGCTTGCCGTGCCTGAGCGCAGCCTGCGCCGCACGGGCCAGGTCTCCCAGGTGTTCGTCGCCGACAACGGGGTGGCGCGCCTCCGGCTGGTGTCGGTGGGCAGCACCGCCGACGGCCTGACGGAAGTCCTCGCGGGCCTTGCCGGTGGCGAACGGGTGCTCGCCGATCCGCCTCCGGGGCTGGTCGACGGCACGCCGCTCGCGCAGGGAGGCCGGTGATGAGCACGCCACGGACGACGGGCGTCGCCGGCCGGCTGGCCGCCGCGTTCGTCCACTCGAAGCTCACGCCGCTCTTCATGACGGCGTCGCTCCTCCTCGGGCTGCTGGCCGTCGTGGCGCTGCCCCGTGAAGAGGAGCCGCAGATCATCGTGCCGATGATCGACGTCTTCGTCGCCCTGCCGGGCGCGCCGCCGGCCGAGGTCGCCGAGCGTGTGACGCGGCCGATGGAACGCCTGCTCTGGGAGATTCCGGGTGTCGAGTACATCTACTCCACCTCGTCGCCGGGCCAGGCGATGGTCGTGGTCCGCTTCGAGGTGGGCGAGGACGAAGAGGCCGCGCTCGTCCGCCTCAACCAGAAACTGGACGCGAACCTGGACGTCGTCCCTCCGGGCGCCACGCCGCCCCTGGTGAAGCCCCGCTCCATCGACGACGTGCCCGTGCTGGCGCTCACGCTCTGGGGTCCGAACTACGATGCCTTCGCGCTCCGGCAGGTCGCCGCCGAGGTCGCCAGCTCCCTGAAGGAAGTCACGGACGTCTCGGAGGTCACGCTGCTCGGGGGCCAGCGGCGTGAGGTGGCGGTGGAGCTCGATCCCGCGCGCCTGGCGGCTTACGGCCTGGATCCGCTGGCGGTGTCGGGCGCCGTCGCGGCGGGCAACGTCCGCCTGCCGGCCTCGGCCGTGACGAGCGCCGGTCAGTCCACGGCGGTCGAGGCCGGCCGCTGGCTCGCGGACGCCTCGGATCTCCGCGCGGTGGTCGTGCGGGATCCCGGCGGCGCCTCACCCGTGCGCCTGTCGGACGTGGCGACGATCCGCGACGGCGACGCGGAGCCGACCGAGTACGTCCGGATGCACACCCGCGAGAGCGGCAGCCACCCGGCGGTCACGATTGCGATCGCGAAACGCGCCGGCACCAACGCCATCGAGCTCACCGAGCATCTCGAGGCGAAGCTCGACACGCTTCGTGGCACCCTGCTGCCATCGGACCTGCACGTGACCGTCACGCGCAACTACGGCGAGACGGCCCGCGACAAGTCGAACGAGCTGCTCTGGCACATGCTCATCGCCGTCGTGTCGGTGTCGCTGCTCATCTGGTTCGCGCTGGGCCGGCGGGAGTCGTTCGTGGTGCTGACGGCGATCCCGGTCACGCTCGCGCTCACGCTGTTCGTCTTCTACCTCTACGGCTACACGCTGAACCGCATCACGCTGTTCGCGCTGATCTTCTCCATCGGCATCCTCGTGGACGACGCGATCGTCGTCGTCGAGAACATCGTGCGGCACATGCGGCTGTCCTCGTCGGCGGGGGCGCGGCTGTGGCAGGTCGCGGTGCGTGCGGTGGACGAGGTCGGCAACCCGACGATCCTCGCGACCCTCACGGTGATCGCAGCCATCCTGCCGATGGCGTTCGTCGGCGGGCTGATGGGCCCGTACATGCGGCCGATCCCGATCGGCGCCACGGCCGCGATGCTCTTCTCGCTGGTCGTCGCGTTCCTCGTGACGCCGTGGGCCGCGGTCCGCTTCCTGGCCCATGCGCCCACCGGCCACGGCGGCCACGGTGAGGACCGGCTGACGGTGCTCTACCGTTCGGTCATGGGCCGCCTGCTCTCGTCGACTGGATCACGGCTCGCGTTCCTCGGCGGCGTCGCCGGGCTGCTGCTGGCCGCCCTGGCGATGGTGCCGCTCGGGCTCGTCACGGTGAAGATGCTGCCGTTCGACAACAAGAGCGAGTTCCAGGTCATCATCAACATGCCGGAGGGCACACCGCTCGAGGACACGGCCCGCGTCGCGTCGGCGCTCGCGGACGCCACGCTCGAGACCCCGGAAGTCACGACCGTCCAGTCCTACGTCGGCACCGCCTCGCCGTACAACTTCAACGGCCTCGTGCGCCGGTACTTCCTGCGGCAGCAGCCCCACCAGGGCGACCTGGAGGTGCTGCTGCTCCCGAAGGAGGCGCGTGACGCGCAGAGCCACGCCATCGCCCGGCGCGTGCGCGATCGCCTGGTGCCCATCGCGACCGCGCTCGGCGCCCGCATCCAGGTGGCCGAGGTGCCGCCCGGCCCCCCGGTGCTCCAGACGCTCGTGGCCGAGATCTACGGGCCGGACGAGGGACGGCGGCTCGAGCTCGCCACCGAGGTCCGCGACCTGCTGCGACGGACCGACGGCGTCGTGGACGTGGATTGGTACGTCGAGAGCCCCCAGCCCAAGGTGACCTTCGCCGTCGATCCCGATCGGGCCGCCGCCGCGGGCGTGCCGCCGGCCGCCATTGCCGCGGCCGTGCGGATGGGCGGGGCCGGCGAGACCGCGGGGCTGCTGCACGATCCCGCCGCGCGGGAAGACGTGCCAATCGTCCTGCGACTGCCCCGCGCGTACCGGGACGACCCGGCGGCCCTCGGCGCGATCCGCGTCAACGGCCGCGCCCCGGTCGCCGTCGGGGAGGTCGCCCGCACGGTGCGCGGCACGGTCGAGCGCAGTCTCTATGCGAAGAACCTCCAGCCGGTCACCTACGTGACCGGCGACGTCGCCGGCGGAGCCGAGAGCCCCGTCTACGCGATCCTCGCGATGAACAAGGCGCTCGAGACCCTCACGCTGCCCGAGGGCTACGGCTTCGAGGTCCACACCGCCACGCAGCCGTTCGACTCGACCCGGTACGCAATGAAGTGGGACGGCGAATGGCACATCACCTACGAGGTCTTCCGCGATCTCGGGCTGGCATTCGCGGCGGTGCTGATCCTCATCTACATCCTGGTCGTCGGGTGGTTCCAGAGCTTCACGACGCCCCTCACCATCATGGCGGCCATCCCGTTCTCGCTCGTCGGCATCCTGCCGGCGCACGCGGCCATGGGCGCGTTCTTCACGGCCACCTCGATGATCGGCTTCATCGCCGGTGCCGGCATCGTCGTGCGGAACTCGATCATCCTCGTGGACTTCATCGAGCTGCGCCTCAGCGAGGGCATGGCGCTCGCCGACGCCGTCATCGACGCCGGCGCCGTGCGGTTCCGGCCGATGCTGCTGACGGCGGCGGCGGTGATCGTGGGCTCGGCCGTGATGCTGGCCGACCCGATCTTCCAGGGCCTGGCCATCGCGCTGATGGCGGGTGAGGTCGCCTCGCTGCTGCTGTCGCGCATGGCGGTCCCGGTGCTCTATTTCATGTTCCACGGTGCGGTCGCACCGCACCCGTCGGCGACGCCCGAGCCCGCCGACCAGCCGGCCTGAGGTGTTGCGATGACTGCCTTCCCACCGCGTCGTCTCCTGGTCGGGCTGGATTTCGGCGAGGCGTCACTCGCGGCCGTTCGCGCGGCCGGCGTGCTCGCCCGCCGGCTCGCCGCGCCGCTGGTCGTCGTGCATGCCGAGATGATCGAGACGCCGCCGTACTTCACGAGCGAGCAGATCGACGCCATCGAGCACCAGCGCGAGGCCGCGCGGCGCGAGGCGGAGCGCTACCTCGCGCGCGTCGCCGGCCACGAGGCCGGCGTGCCCGTCACGGCCGTCGTCCGCGAGGGACATGCGGCCGAGCTGCTGCTCGACAGCGTGCAGGACGGCGACCTGATCGTGCTCGGCACCCACGGGCGCCGCGGCGCCTCACGGTGGTGGCTGGGCTCGGTCGCCGAACGGGTGGCGTCGGCGAGCCGGGTGCCCACGCTCGTGCTGCACGCCAGCGACCGCCACGCCGATCGTTATCCCGAGCTCGTCTATCTCGCCGCGCCGGGCGCCAATGGCGCCGCGGCGGCATGGGCGGCCGACCTCGCGCGTGCCCTCGGCGCGGCGCTCGACACCGTGGAGGCGCCGGACCGCGAGCGCACGCTGCGCCAGTGCCTGCGCCCCGTCCTGTTTGTGCCTTCCGTCCACCCGTCAGCGGAGATACCATCATGACCGTCGATCGTGCGCTCCGGCTCATCGCGGGTTCCTTCGTGCTCCTGAGCGTCGGGCTCGGGATGTACGTCGATCCCCGGTTCTACTGGTTCACGGCGTTCGTCGGCGCGAACCTGCTGCAGTCCGCGTTCACCAACTGGTGCCCGATGATGGCGATCCTGCGGTCCGCGGGCCTGAAAGGCTGAGACATGGAGACGACGCGGTTCGGGTTCAAGGTCACGCTGCCGGTGCCGTTCGACGCGGCCGTGACCCGCGCGACGGCCGCGCTCAAGGAGCAGGGCTTCGGGGTGCTGACGACGATCGACGTCCAGGCCACGCTCAAGCAGAAGCTCGACGTCGACTTCCGCCGCTACACCATACTCGGCGCCTGCAACCCGCCCCTGGCACATCGCGCCCTCCAGGCCGATCTCGAGGTGGGCCTCCTCCTGCCCTGCAACGTCGTCGTCTACGAGACGTCGCCGGGCGAGAGCGTGGTGATGGGCATCGCGCCACAGGAGATGCTGCGCGGCGTCGGCGACGCGCCCGGGCTGGGCGGGGTGGCGAGCGAGGCGGATGACCGGCTGCGCAAGGCCATGGCCGCCCTCGAGGCCGCCGCGTGACGCTGACCTCGATTCTCTGCCCTGTCGACTTCTCCGCGCACGCCCGCCACGCCCTGCGCCTGGCGGTCGCGCTGGCGGCCAGGACCGGCGCCCGACTGACCGTGCTGACGGTCACCGACCCGCTCCTCGACGCGGCGGCTCGGGCCACCGGGGATCACGGGGCGCTCGTCCAGCAGACCCAGGACGCGCTCTCGGCGCTGCTCGACGAGCTCGGCCCTCCTCGCCTCTCGGGCCCGCCGGCCGTCTCGGTGCTGGTCGGCGCGGCCGCCGACCAGATTCTCGTCCAGGCGGATGAGTGTGGAGCGGACGTGATCGTGATGGGCACGCAGGGCCTGGGCGGCGCGCGACGCCTGCTGTTCGGGTCGACCACCGAGCGTGTCCTGCGCCGCACCTCCCGGCCCGTGCTGGCCGTGCCCTCGCCGGATGCCGACGCCGCGGCGGGGGATCTGCCGTTTCAGCCGGATCGCCTGCTCGTGCCGGTCGACATCGCGCAGCCCTCCGGCGATGGCCACGTCACCGCCGCAGGCGAGTGGGCGCGGCTTTTCGGCGCCGCCGTGCGACTCCTCTACGTGTCACCCGCCTATGCCTCACAGGCGGCCCCGTGGCAGCAGGAGATCTCGGCGATCCTGAACGACCGCCGCACGGAAGCGAGCGCCGGGCTCGCCCCCGTGGCCGCCCGGCTCGGGGACGGTGTCGACGTCGCCATCGAGGTGCGAACCGGCAAACCCTCCGCGGTCATCGCGGACGTCGCCGCGGAGGAGGCCTGTGGCCTCATCGTCCTGGGCGCGGGCGGCGCCGACCACCGCCCCGGCGCCACGGCCTACCGCGTGCTCTGCGGATCGCCCGTGCCCGTCCTCGTCATTCCTTCCTGACACGGCGTGTCCGCCCGTCCGTGTCCGCAGCACGCTGGCCGCAGCACGTCTGGGCGCTGGCGCGGCGGCTGTTTACGGGTTCTATCCACAGATGGACACGGATGCACACCGATGCTCATCGGTTGGTGGGAAGGTCGTGCTGCTGGCGGGGCTGGGACGAAGGTCTATCCGCGGATGAACGCGGAGGCACGCGGATAGCACCGGGGCGGACGGGAGCGCTGCGGGCCCGGCAGCGGCCCCGTGGGGGCCGCGGAGGGGATGGGGGGGACGGCTGCGAAAGGCCCAGTGGAAGGTCGCGGGCTTTTCGCAGCCGGCCCCCCCATCCCCTCCCCTGCGCGCCTCCGGCGCGCGCCGGGCCACTAGCGCAGTAACCATCGGTGTTCATCGGTGTTCATCTGCGGATGGCCCCTTCGTGATCACCCGTCCACACGCGTGCGTCACCGACCGGTCGCTATCGCGCGACGGCGTCACTCGGCGGCCAGCTCCATCCGCGTTCCTCCGCGTGCATCCGCGGATAAGATGCGGCAGTCGTGCCTGGCGCGGCGGTCACGGAGATCTATCCACAGATGGACACGGATGCACACCGATGCTGATCGGTTGGTGGGAAGGTCGTGCTGCTCGCGGGGCAGAGAAGAGATCTATCCGCGGATGAACGCGGAGGCACGCGGATAGCACCGGGGCGGACGGGAGCGCTGCGGGCCCGGCAGCGGCCCCGTGGGGGCCGCGGAGCGGGTGCGAGGGACGGTGGCGAGAGGCCACTCGTGCTCAATGGCCTTTCGCCACCCTCCCTCGCGCCCGCTCCCCTGCGCGCCTCCGGCGCGCGCCGGGCCACCCGCGTGCACCGCATCCGTGTTCATCTGTGTTCATCTGTGGATGATCCCTTCGTGATCACCCGTCGACACGCGTGCGTCACCGACCGGTCGCTATCGCGTGACGGCGTCGCTTGGCGGCCAGCGCCATCCGCGTCCTCCGCGTGCATCCGCGGATAGAACAAGGCCCGTGTCTACCGCGCCGGCTCAGGCTCGCTGAGCTTCACGTCCACCGGGATGCCGTGCCGCACGCTCTCGGTGACGATGCAGAAATCCTCGAACAGCGGCTCGCAGCGGGTCAGCCGCGCCTGGTCCGCCTCGGAGAGGCTCGGATCGAGCACCACGGAGATCCCCGCGATGCGGAACCGCCCGGCCTCATTGCGCGTGACCCGCACCTCCACCTCGACGTCGAGCTTGTCGGTGTCGGCCCGCGCCTTCCGCAGGCAGAACAGCAGGCTCGACGCCAGGCAGTCCCCCACCGCGGCGCCCAGCAGCGCGGCGGGGTTCGGGCCGTGCCCGTCGCCGAGCGGCGGGGCTTCGTCGAGCGCGATCGTCTGGGCCACGGCCACCTCCGGGAACGAGGCCGTGAAGCGGTAGCCACCCTCCAGGCTGAGCCTGACCTTGTGCACGCGTTCGTCCGACATCACGATCCTCGCTTTCAGAACGAGACGGCGACGACGACGGCGAGCGCCGCGGCCATCGCGCCGAGCGCCGGGACGACCCGGCGGCGGAAGCGCGCGTCGCCCAGGACGAGCGCCAGGACCAGTTTCAGCAGCGTATTCGAAAGTACGCCCATCGTCACGGCCGTGGCGGCGAGCGCGGCGTCGGTGCCCGTGGTGGCACTGCGCGCCATCGAGAACGTGAGTGCGTCGGTGTCGGTCAGGCCGAGCACCGCGCCGGACGCCAGCAGGCCCGCACCGCCGTACCACTCCCGCGCCGCATACACGGCGACGAGCACGGCCTGGAACAGGATCGCCATCGCGAGCGCGGTCCGCACCTGGAGCGGGTTGCCTGGCGCCGGCGGGGCCAGCGCGGGATCGGCGTCCCCCGCCCGGAGCCGCGACACGACGACCGCCGCGCCCACCAGGAACGGCAACACGAACTGCGCGGCCAGTACCACCGCCATGCGCGGGCTCAGGATCAACGCGGCGGCCAGTATCCGCACGAAGAGCACCGTGCAGGCGGCAATCACGCCGCTCGCCAGCGGCTCCCCGATGGCCGGCTGTTCCCGGCTCTGCCGGGCGAACGCCAGCGTGACCGAGGTGGACGACACCAGGCCTCCCAGCAGCCCCGTCACGGGATAGCCGTAGCGCGGCCCCGCGATGCGCCGGGCCAGGTAGCCGATGAAGCTGATGGCGGAGAACAGCAGGACGATGAGCCACAGCTCGCGCGGCCGCACGCCCCCGAGCGGGCCATACGGCCCCTCGGGCAGCAGCGGCAGGACCACCACCGCCATCACGGCGAACCGCACGGCGGCGCGCATCTCCCGGTCGTCCAGGTGCCGCACGGCGGCGTGCAGGCGCGACTTCTCGACGAGCAGCAGCGTGGTGACGGCGATGATGGCGCTGGCGATCCGCCGCTCGCCGAGGCCGGCGGCGATGCCGGCGGCCAGCACCACGAGGGCGGCCACTTCGGTGGTGCCGTCGACGTCGCGACGGCTGCCCGCGACGTAGGCGGCGACGATGACCGCCGCCGCGCCGGCCAGGAGGATGGCCGCCGGCACACCCGCGCCGGCGGCCCAGAGGCGCCCGGCCAGCCCCGCCAGGCCGCCGAGCATGGTGAACGTGCGCACGCCCGCGAAACGCGCCTCGGGCCCGCTGGCGTGGCCCGACCATTCGCGCTCCACGCCGACCGCCGCGCCCCCCAGGGCCGCGACGGCAATCGCCCAGAGGTCCTCAGTCACCAGCCGGGTCGTAGCTGCAGTACGGCTCCTCGCTGAGGTAATTGCCCGTGGCGGCATAGGCACGCGCGCGGCAGCCGCTGCAGATGCCGTGGTAACGACAGACCCCGCACTTGCCGTCGAGGCCCTCGGGATCACGCAGGTTGCGGAAGACCGTCGCGTCCTCCCAGATGCTCTTGAACGTCTGCTGGCGCACGTTGCCGGCGCTCACCGGCAGGTAGCCGCAGGGATAGACCTCCCCCTCGTGCGACACGAAGCACACCGAGGTCCCCGCGAGGCACCCGCGCGTCATCGTCGAGAGCGGACGGCCGCCGTTGGGGTCGGGCGCCGCCTTCATGCGCGTGCCGTGCGCGATGAAGGGCGTGGACCGGTCACCCTGCGCCCGCTCCTCCTGGATCCGCTGGGCGCGGATGCGGAAGTAGTGGGGCGCACAGGTGGCCTTCAGATCGATGTCCACCGACTTGGACTGCTCGTAGAACCAGTGCAGCACGCGCTCGTACTCGTCGGCCGGCAGCATCGCGCTCTCGGCGAGCTCGAGGCCGCACCCGACGGGCACCAGCATGAAGAGGTGCAGGGCGTCGGCGCCGAGCGACAGCGCCAGGTCGAGCATCTGCGGCAGCTCGGTGACGTTGTGTTTGGCAATCGTCGAGTTGATCTGGACGGACACGCCCTGGTCGCGCAGGTGGCGGATGCCGCGCAGGGCCGCCTGGAAGGCGCCGGGCAGCCCGCGGAAGCCGTCGTGCGTGGCTTCGAACGCGCCGTCGAGGCTCACCGAGACGCGCATGATGCCGACGTCGGCAATGCGCCTGGCGATGGTCTCGTCCACCAGCGTCCCGTTGGTCGCGAGCGCCATGCGGAAGCCCAGCCCCACGCCGTACTCGGCAATCTCGAAGATGTCGGGCCGGTAAAGGGGCTCCCCACCCGACAGGATCAGGACGGGTTTGGTGACCTCGGCAATCTGGTCCATCAGGCGGAACGACTCCGCCGTATTCAGCGTCGTCGGGCCGAGCTGCTTCTCGGGGACCGCGCGGCAGTGCTTGCACTGCAGGTTGCAGGCCTTCGTCGTCTCCCAGAACATCAGCCGCAGCGGCGGCGCCCCGTGCGGGGCGACGGCCTGGTCGTCCCCGTGGGGACCGGGGTGCACCGCGGCGCCGCCGCCGGGATGGCCGCCGGGGTGACCGGGACGGAGGAACTGCACGGGGTGGGTGGGGACGTGTTCGCTCAGCATGATGACGCTCCGGGGACATCCGGACGGCCCTCGCCGGCCGTCCGGCTCATACACAGGACGACCGGGTCTCAGAAGCCGTCGAGCGGGTTGGTGCGCCCGACATCGAGCACGGCCTGCCAATCCAGGACCTGGCCCTGCTCCACACGGGCCAGCTCCTCGGCGGACGCCGGCACGGCGAACGCGACGAAGTCGCGGGCCATGGTGTTGCGGTTGACGACGGTGTTCACGTAGCTGGCGCGGTCGGCGCGGATCCACTCACCCGTGCCGTAGTCGGTCACGTAGAACTGTCCGTGCATCGGCTCGGCCTGCTGCGCAATCCAGGTGCTGAGGCAATGGACGCTGCGGAACTTCGAGCCGATGCCGGTGTCTGCCACGAACTCGGCAGCCAGCCGCACATCGCTGATCGGCCGGCGGCAGCGCCAGCAGGCCTCGCCGGCGATCACGTCGGCCGGCTTGGGCTGCGCGCAACTCACGGTAGCCATGGCTGCGAGAAGCACGATGGAAAGCGCTCGCATGGGACCCTCCCCCCGGGCACCGGCCCGGGTTTCCGTCAACTGACAGCGGATGCCCCTTCCATGAGCAAGTCGCGTGCCCGGACGGCACACGCTGATTCGGAAGGTTTTTGGGCGAGAATTCGACGGGACCAGGGTGGGTTCCGGCTTTCCGGCGCTGGTCGCGGGCGTGAAACGCGGGAGGAACAGGCTGACCTTCTTGATTCCGTTTTCTTGATTCTCAACTTTCAAGAATCAAAAAAGAGGGGGAGAGCCAGTATGCCTGGCCTCCCCCCGTTCGAAGGTCCCCACAGGACGAAGGAGAGAACTAGAAGCGATACAGGACCCGGAAGAAGCCCACGTTGCCCTCGTAGGGACGCGCGCCGTAGCCGGTCATGATCTCGCCGAGCCAGTCGACCCGGGGCGTGCCGGTCGCCGGCGCGAAGCCCACGGGGCCGTTGGTGTCGATGGTGGCGAAGTCCACGACGTCGAACTTCTCGTAGAGGTACCCAAGTCCCAGACCGACCTTCGGGGTGATCCAGATCTTGTAGTCGACGTTGAACTGCTGCCACTGGTTGGTGACGTTCGGCAACGCGATGAACTGCCCCGCAGCCGCCAGCGCGTCGATGCGCGGGCCGCCGTGGATGAACGCGTTGTCAGAGTCGCTGAAGTCGTAGCTGGCGCGGATGTCGCCCTTGGCGACGCCCGTGACATCCAGGTAGAGCGAGACCGTGTTCACGATCTCGTCGTTGGTCAGCGTCCAGTCGCGGTTCGGGTCCGTCCAGGACGGGTCCGGCGGCGGGTTCGCGTTGCGCGACTTCTGCAGCGAGCTGAAGTCGTCGCGGCCGTAGGTGATGCCGGCCGACACGGCGTCGATCGGGGTGATGTCGAGGCTGACGTTGTAGCTGGTCACGTCCGCGTTGAGGAACCCGAACTCCAGCCCCTCACCGCTGTACTTCTCGCGGCCGGTCGAGACCATCGCCGACACGCTGAAGAAGGGCGACGGCAGGACGGTGAAGATGACGTTGGCGCGTTTGGTGTCGCGGTCCGCCTCGTCGTAGAAGCGCAGGCCGGGCTGCGCGCCGCCTTCCTCGATGGCCATCTCCGAGAAGCCGCTGCCGGTGCGCTGGATGTAGTCGTACCCGGCGCGCACCGTCACGTACTGGGACTGCAGGGCGTCGAACGACAGGCGGAGCTTGTTGTCCGTCATGTCGGAGAACGACCGGCCGGTCCGGTTGTAGTCGTCGTACCCGTAGCCGACGCGCACGGCGTTGCGGCCGGCCACGTTGACCGTCGCGGTGACGTCGAACGTGTTCTGGGTGATGTCGAACTGCTCCGTCTCGCCGCCGGTCTCCTCGGGCACCGCGTCGAACCGCACGTATTCCTCGGCGTCGAAGTGCGGCGTCTGGTTGTCGTGCTTGTTGTAGCGGTACCGCGCGTCGAGCCCGAACAGGCGGTTCGGCCGCGAGCTGAAGCCGAGCAGGGCGTTCAGGCCCTTGACCTTGGCCTCGGCGGTCTCGCGCGGCAGGTGCGCGAGGTGCGGGAACTGCGCCAGCACCGTTGGGTTGATGATGGCGCTGTTGGTCGTCCACGAGAGGAGCTGCTCGTTCTGGTCCATCTGCGTGAAGCGCACCATGCCGTTCACGGTCGTGCGCTGCGGCAGGCGGTAGAGCGCCGTCAGCCCGAGGGCGTTCAGCGAGTTGCTCGGCGCGAGCGACATCTGGCCACGGGCCGGGCCCAGGCCGTTGCTGTACCCGCTGGCGTTGTACGGGTTGGTGTCGGTCGCCCGGAGCGGGTTGTCCCACGTGAGGGTCTGGATGTCGTTCATGAAGAACGACCCGTCGTAGCTCACGCGGATCATGCCCTTCCGGTTCGCCCACTCCATGCCCGCCGTCAGGTCGTTCGTGCGGTTGTCGAGCGGGAGCGCCAGCTCGTTCGCGTTGTTGAACGCGAACGAGGCCGCCCACGGCATCTCGCCGCTCTTCTTCGTCGTCGAGAACTTGACGTTGAAGCCGAGGGCCTGGGTGGCGTTGTAGGCGTACTCGAAGCCGGCCGTGTCACGGCGCGACACCATGTCGAACGGCCGCGCAATCGTCTGGTAGATCGAGCCGGTGCGCGCCTGCGCGGCGTTGGCCGGCACGCCGATGGCCTGGCCGTTCTGCACCAGGAGGCGCAGGGCCGGGTCGAGCGTGAAGTCGCCGTTGCCGTTGCTCACCCACGGGGTGATCGTGAGGTAGCTGTAGTTGAGCGGCGTCGAGTCCCACGCGAACCCGAAGGTCGACCGCGCGTCCTTGTAGTTCACGCTGTAGCGCTGGTCGGTGTAGCCGATGTTCTCGGCCGCCGCGTCGAACAGGTACCGGTCGGTGTTCTTCGCGAAGCTGAACGACGACGCGACGCCGTTCTGCAGGTCGCGATACCGCTCGAAGCGGGCCTCGTCACCGGTCGTCGAGCTCCCACGGAAGCCGACGTCGACGGTGCCCACAGTGGGCGCCTCGGGCGCCACGGGTTTGGTCGGCGCGTCCTGGGCCCAGCCCATCTGGGCCGTCAGGAGGAGCGCCCCTGAAATCACCGCAAGTCTGGTGCGCATTACATCCTCCCTTTACCTACCGCAGGAACGCCTTGCCGTTCGGGTTGTTCGATCCGTGAATCGCCTGGTGGCAGGAGACGCACGACTTCCCGAAGATCTTGTTCCCGTTGGTCGAGTTGTTCAGCAGGTAGCCCTCGTAGACCGTCGGAGGATGGCGTGACGTAACGTGGCAGCGCTGGCAGAGGAACGGCATCTTGGCCACGAGCATGCGGTCGTTGTTGCTGCCGTGCGGATCATGGCAGGTGACGCAGGAATTCGAGACCGGCGCGTGCTCCCACAGGTACGGGCCGCGCTTCTCGGCATGGCAGCTCGTGCAGCTCTCGTCGACCGTCGTGCCCGTCCGCAGCAACTTCACGTTGGTCGAGCCGTGCGTGTTGTGGCAGGTGGCGCACTCGAGCTTGCCCTCGCGCACCGGCATGTGGTTGAAGCGCTTCTGCTTGGCCGTGACGTTGCGGTGGCAGGACGCGCACAGCTGCGTCTCGGTCGAGGCCTTCAGCTGGCCGACCGGCGACTTCGGATCGTGCACGCTGTGGCAGCTCACGCAGCTCACGTTGCGCACGTCGTGCTGGCTGCCCGCCCAGAGCGCGTGCTCCTCGCGGTTGTGGCAGGTGGTGCACGCCTCGTTCGCCTCGGCGGCCGGCACCTGGGTCAGCTGGATCGGCTTCACGTTCGCCGGGTCATTGACGTGGGCCTCGCCCGGGCCATGGCAGGACTCGCAACCCTGCTGGGCCGCGGGGGTGCGCGGATCCGCGGCGAATCCGTGCTTGGAGGTCGAGATGTTGTGATCGTACCCCTCGTGGCAGGTCACGCAGGTCTCCGCGCCTACGTATCCCGACTGGGGAGGGGCCTGATCCTTCGTGCCGCGGGCGTTGGCGTGCGCGGCTGCTGGCAGGGCCAGCCAGAACGCGATGGCGCCGACGGTGACCGCTGCCCGAACCAGGCGACGTGTCATGGGCTCGCTCCTTCTCTCACTTCGGCCGAATCAGCTAATCGGCTTATGACGCCCGGTCGCCGTTTGCCGGACTCCCGGCAGCCAGCGGCCGTTGGGCCTCGTCACTGCAAGGCCGGTACCTGACTCACACCGTTCCGTGTGTGCGTGTTCGCACGCCTCGCGGCTCCGCCGCCCTGCGTGCCCCGGTCGCCCCGACGGCCCACGGCCGCTAGAACGACAGCTCGTGGCACATGTCGCAGTCCTGGCGGATCGTCCGCCCCTCCGGCGACACGTGACTCTCGTCGTGGCAGCGGAAACACCCCGGGAAGTCGGTGTGCCCCAGGTTGTCGGCGTGCTGCCCCCAGCCGACCTTCATCGCAGGGAAGATGTTCCGGGCGTAGGCGGCCTGGACCGCCGCGACGGCGCGGTCCACGTCCCCGCGCCGCGACGAGAACAGCTCGGGATACCCATCCCGATAGAAGGCGGTCAGCCGCCCGCCGATGGCCTCGACGCCGGCGTCCTGCGTGGGATACGCCGGCTCCAGCGCCGCCACGGCCTCCCGCTTCAGGAACGGCAGGTCGTTGGCCGCGGCGCCCGAGGCCAGCACCTCGTCGACGGCGCGCCCCACCGATCGCGCGAACCGGTGGCTGGGCCGGTTGTGACAGTCGACGCAGTCCATGCGCCGCGACTGGCCGGCCGCCAGTTGCTCGTCCGTCACGCCCTCGGCGCGGAACTCCGTCACCGTGCCGTCCGGCGCGGTCAGGCGCACCAGCCCGATCTCCTGCCGCGCATCGTCCAGGGCGACGTACTCGATGGCGTTCTGGTCCGAGACGTGCCAGTGGATGCCGGTCGGCTGGCCCCGCCCGTCGATGCCCCCGATGCGGAGCCGCAGCGTGGTCACGCTCGCCGAGTTCGCCTCGTCGTCCGCGAACTCGGTGCGGGTCTCGATCTTGTCGCCGTGGAACTTGGCCGGCCAGTGGCACTGCTCGCACGTCTCCCGCGCCGGCCGCAGGTCGTGCACCGGCGACGGGATGGGCCGCGGGTGCGAGTTGAGCAGCACCGCAAAGACCTGCCGCGTGCCCGACAGCTTCGATTTCACGAACCAGCCGGCGCCGGGGCCGATGTGGCACTCGACGCACTTCACCCGCGCGTGGGGGCCGTGCTGGTACGCGACGAACTCCGGCTGCATCACCTCGTGGCAGGTCTGCCCGCAGAAGGCCACCGAGTCCATCGCCTCGACGCCCTTGTAGCCGGCCATCGACACGATGAGCACGTTGACCGGCGTGAGCACGAGCACCGTGAACGCCACAATGCGGGTGCGCGGCGCGTTGAAGTCGATGCGCGGCCACTCCGCGAGTGACGGGGCTTGGCCGCGGGCCCGGCGCCGCCGCTCCAGCCAGAGGCCGAAGGGCATCAGGAGCAGGCCGACCACGAAGAGGGTCGGCAGGGCGATGAACGCGAGGATCCCGATGTACGGGTTCTCGGCGTGCATGCCGATCAGGTCGAGCGCGAAGAACGCCAGGAACAGCAGCGCGGCCACCGTCGTGAGCGTCGCGCCCGCCAGGGTCACCGCGTTGCGGTACAGACGGCCGTCCATGGGCAGGACTCCTCTTGCCTACTCGAAGAAGACGCCGAGGACGATGAGCACGAGCAGCGCCAGACCGGTGGCGACGGCCAGGGACCCGATGACCCGTCCCCCGGAGCTCACCCACGCCGGTTCGGGCGGGGCCTCGAGCGCCTCGAGCTGGCCGCTCGCGGCCAGCCGTTCGTACTCGGCGGGCCGCTCGGCGCGCAGCTCCTCCTCACTCACCTGCCCCGTGAACATGACCATGTCCATCGGGAACTTCTCGGGACGGAAGTGCCCGTTGAAGAAGTGAATCGTGAAGATGAAGCCCGTGGCGAGCAGCGCTTCCTCGCCGTGGATCAGCAGGGCCACGTTGTAGACCCAGCCCGGGATCCAGCCCGCGAAGAACTGCGGGAACCAGAGCAGCAGGCCCGAGCCGCCGATGATGAACATCCCCCAGAAGACGGCCCAGTAGTCGAACTTCTCCCAGTAGGTGTAGCGGTCGAACTGCGGGCGGGGGCCGAGGCCGAGGAACCAGCGGATGTGCCCGTACATCTGCACCGCGTCCACCGGCTGCGGCACCATCGACGAGGGCCCCCACAGCAGGCCGCGATCCTTGCGCACGAACAGCCGGTAGGCCAGCTCGCCGACGTGGCCCGCGAACACCGCCAGCATGCCGGCCGCGAAGAACCGGTGCAGCGCGCCCGCGGTCTCGAAGCCGCCCAGCAGGCCGGCCAGCCGGCGCGCCCAGTCGGCGCCGGCGAAGAGGAGCGGCAGACCCGTGGCCGCCAGCCCCAGGAACGTGGTGAACATCACGAGGTGCATCAGCCGCTGGTACGGCTGGAAGCGCACGTAGTGGCGGGGACCGGCGCTCATTTCACGTCTCCCTGCTCGGACGCCGCGCGCCGCCGATCCCGCCGCGCCTTGAGCGAGCGCGGGAACCACAGCAGGGTGTGGGCGCCGAAGAAGAGGAACACGCCGCCGAGCAGCAGCTGCATGAAGCGCGCGGCCCAGTAGAGCACCGGGTTGCGCTCGGCATCGTGCTTGTCGGCATGCGGGTCGTACTTCGCGAAGTTCTCGTTGGCCCCGGCATGGCACGTCTGGCACGTCGAGACGACGTTGGCCGGCGCCACACGCGAGGCGGGGTTCGAGGCGGGCAGGATCTCGTGGCTGCCGTGGCAGTCCGAGCACGTCGCCACGCGGGTGTACCCGAGTTCGGTCACCTTGCCGTGGTACGTGTCGCGGTAAGTGGAGATCTTGTCGACGTGGCAGGTGCCGCATTCCTCGATGACCGCGAGGCGCCAGGCGGGCACGTCACTCCGCTGGATCCGGTGGGAGGTGTGGCAGTCGCTGCAGACCGCCGCTCCGGTGTTGCCCTCCGCGACCTGCGAGCCGTGCACCGAGTGCTCGTAGACCTGGTCGATGCCCTCGTGGCACGTCGCGCACGTCTTGGCGATGTTGGCGCGGTTCACGCGGCTCTCCGGATCGCTGGCGGCCTTGATGCCGTGCGAGCCGTGGCAGGAGCTGCAGTTCGCGCTGACGAGCAGCCCCGACCGCGCGATGGCGCGCCCGTGGACCGAGTCCGCGTAGCTGTCGGCGACCTCGCCCCGCGGGCCGACCAGGTGCTGCCCGCCGTGGCACGTCGCGCACGTGTCGGGCAGGTTGAGCGGGTAGGTCCGCGACGCGGGGTCGGTCGAGGGCCGGATGTCGTGCGTGCCGTGGCACGTCGCGCAGGTCGGCGCCTGCTGCTCGCCCGCCGGCCGCACGTGGTGCACGCTCCCGGCCAGCGTGGACGCCGGCTCGTCGTGACACATCGAGCACTGCACCGGGGCGAGCTTCTCGGCGTGCGGGAGCTCGGGATTCTCCGCGAGGTCCTGGTGGCAGTCGGTGCAGCCGAGGAACCCGTGGGTGGACGCCCCGAGCACGTCGGCCGCGACGGTCACCGAGCTGCCGTCGGCGCGGGTCAGCGACGAATCGGCGTGACAGGCGAGGCAGTCCTCGCTGGTGAGGGGAACGGGCTCCTGCGCCGCAGCGGCCGACGGCATCGCCAGCCACAGGCCGAGCGCGAGGACAAGGAACACTGGTCGCATGACGAGCCTCCCGGGGACGGGGATGTCAGGCCACCCTGAACAGATCCACAAGCGTGCGAACGAGCTCGGGCGAGCCGTCCTCTGCCAGCGCCGCGGCAGGACGCCGCGCGAGGGCATGCACGATGTCGGCGGTGATCGCCTCGACCTCGGCGAGGTCACCCTCGCTCAGGCCGGCAATCTTCTTGTGCAGGCGAGTCAGTTCGGCGCGGCGGACCTGGTCGAAGTGCTCGTGCAGGCGCCGCGCCACCATCTCTCCACTCATGGCCCAATACCTCATGCCGGGTCAGAGCAAGGCAGGTGCCAGCCCGGCAGATGCCCTGTTCACGGCCACTTGCGCGTAATCGGTGAGGTAAGGCCCCCATCGTCGCCGGGAATCCGGCAGACAACTCCGGGGGGAGGTGGGGCGAATTCGGCGGAGACGACCACGCCGCCATGCCAGGCACGCCGGCTGGCCGTCTCCGACCGGCTACTTGAGGCTCATCACGTAGGCCACGAGCGCCGCGATCTCGTCGGCCGACAGCTTCGCGTACGACCGCATCTTCGGCGTGCCGGTCTTGCCGGTCTTCGCCTCGGCGGCCTTCGGGTCCGTCAGCCACAGCTCCACGACGTCCGGCGTCAGCCGGCTGCCCGCGTTGTCGAGCGGGAACTTCGTGTTGCCCTTGCCTGCCACGGAATGACAGATCGAGCAGCGCTGCTGGGCGAACAGCTGCTCGCCCTGGGCGGCATCCTGCGCCGCGGCCGGCAGGACGGACAGGGCCAGGAGGGCACCGGCCATCACCATGGGGACTGCACGCATGATCACTCCTCTCCCCGGCCGGCATGGACGATGGCAGCCGGGTGGTCGCGCCGCCGCGACAGGCCGCGGCGCGTCGGCGGGCTCGCCACCGGTCGCCCGGTGGTCCCGCGTGGCACGCGCATTCACGTCGAAGGGAGTCCTGCCCTGGCCCGGTCGGGGTTCACGAAGTCGTTCCGTCGATCCGTCACGGCAGGCGCTTCAGACGCAGGGTCTGGAAGGAAGCGAGTCGTGCGGAGAACACGGCCGGGCGTAATAGTCGGGCCGCCCGGTCGCGGTGGGCCAAAGGGGCAAGGAATGCGCGCCCTCCGATGACGGATCGTACGGAACTATGACCCTGACGGCAACCCCAACTGCACATCGAGTGCCACGCCGCCCGGCCGTGCTGGCGCGAAGAACGCCAGCCACCCTGCGAGGCGCCACCAGGACCTGCCGGATTACCGGGGAATCGCCGCCGGCACCGGCAGCCACGCACGTCCGCGCCGCACCTCCGTGCCGCACCCCCGTGCCGCACCTCCGTGCCGCACCTCCGTGCCGCACCTCCGTGCCGCACCTGCGTGCCGCACCCCCGTGCCGCACCTGCGTGCCGCACCTGCGTGCCGCACCTGCGTACAGCACCTTCGTTTTTCAGTGCCGGTCGTTCGTGCGCTCGAACAGCCGATATCGGCCGCCGTCTTTCAGGCGCCGCACGATGCAGTCGGGCTGTCCGCACTCGGACGTGGTGAGATGGCGCGTGAGCTCGGTCTGGAAGGCTTCGACTTCGTGCCACTCGTCCCCGAGACCGACGATGGCATTCGCCGCGGCGGCGATGGCTTCGGCGCTCGCCTCCGGGAAGCGCTTGCGCAGGACGGTGACGACCTTCTCGCGATCGATCATTGGCCGCCAACGGCCCGTGCGGGCGTCATATCCGACGAGTGCATGCGACATGGCCTGACAGAAGGAGGGCCCGTCCCCTCGCCCGTGACACCGGCCGGTCCCCACGGCAGGCGCCCGGTGCGAGAGGGGGGCCCTCGACGATTCGTTGGATAGCAAAGCGGTTGCCATTCACGCGACACGCGATTTTGCTCAATGAAATCAACGATCAGGAGCGCCAGGCCCGGGCGGCGCCGGCGTGATCGGCGGATTCCTGGCGGTGCCGGCGGCTGGTGCCGCCGAAGCGTCGGCAGTCAGGCGACGCCCTTCTCCAGCCACCGCCCGCCGGCCGGCTCGTAGCCGAACGGCGCAAGTGCCTCGGCGCCTATCGTCGCGGACGCCGCGACGTAGATCCGGAAGCCTCCAGCGGCGAGGCACGCGAGTTCCAGGGCAGTGATGAGGGCGGTGAGCACGTCCGCGTCGAACGGGTGGACGCAGAGCTCGTACACGCGCAGCTCCCCCAGTTCGAGCTCGAAGGCTGCCACACCCACGACGGCGCTGCCTGCGACCGCCACCATGTGCCGGCACCGCTCGAGCACGATCGACCGGCCGCGGCCGCTGACGCGCGTCGATCCGAGCGCGATCAGCTCGTCCCGTTCGAGGCGGCGCGCGTCGGGCGCGAGGACCCGAACCGACGGAGACGACCGCACGGTGTCGCACACGCCGGCGAACGGAGCAATGCCGGTGCCAGCGCAGGGGCCCCGGCTGACCGTGTATGTTGGGTTGAATTCTCAGGGAAATCCCTGGGACGCGCGGACCGCGCCAGCGAAGATCCGGCAGCCGACCGGCGAGGGGTCGTCACTCCACCGCGTCGAGCGCGGCGTCGGAGTCGGCGGACTCGAGGTGGGACAACCCGAGCTTCTTGATGCGGTCACCGAGCGTCGAGCGCTTGATCTGCAGCAGCTCGGCGGCCTTCGACTTGTTCCCGCCCGTGACCTTCAACGCCCAGCTGATGAGGTTCTGTTCCACGTCCTTCAGGCGCTCGTCGAGCGACACGGACGACGGGTGGGCATGGGTCTCGACGATGGGGACCTGCTCCTCGGCGTGCTTGTGGAACAGCACGCTGACCGGCACGCAGCCAATCTTCACCGTCTCGCAGTTGCAGGTCTGCGCGATGCGCTCGCAGGCGTTCTCGAGCTCGCGCACGTTGCCCGGCCACGGGTACCGCGTGAAGGCCTGCAGCACGCCCGGCGACATCGGGCGCTCGTCCTCGCCGCGCATGCGGAAGTACCGCTTGACGAAGTGCTCCGCCAGGATCGGGATGTCCTCCCGGCGATCCCGCAGGGGCGGGAGCGAAATCGGGATCACGTTCAGGCGGTAGTACAGGTCCTCGCGGAACGTGCCGTCGGCGACCATCTGCTTGAGATCCCGCTTGCTGCCGGTGATGGTCCGGACGTCGATGGGAATGGCCCGGGTGCCGCCCACGCGTTCGATCACGCGGTTCTGCAGCACGCGCAGCAGCTTCACCTGCATCGACAGCGGCACGTCGTCGATGTCGTCGAGGAAGAGCGTGCCGCCATTCGCCAGCTCGTAGCGTCCTGGCCGGTCCTTGATCGCGCCCGTGAACGCGCCGCGCTCGTGGCCGAAGAGCTCCGACTCGATCAGGTTCTCCGAGAAGATCGCACAGGACACCGGCACGAACGGCTTGGACCGCCGGCCCGAGGACTGGTGGATGAGGTTCGCCACCATCTCCTTGCCCGTGCCGGTCTCGCCGGTGATCAGGACGTTGCTGTCGGAGTCGGCGATGACGCGGATGTAGTCGAACACCGCCCGCATCCGCGGGCTGCGCCCGACGACGACGTCGTCGATCGAGAAGGGTCTGGACTGCACGACTGACTAGAGGACGACGAGCTCCTCGAACTCGGGGATCTCGTCCTTGAGGGCTTGCTCGAGGCCCATGAACAGCGTCATCGACGCCGACGGACAGCCGACGCAGTTGCCGCTCATACGGACCCGCGCCTTGTTGTCCACCACGTCGACGAGCTCGATGTCGCCGCCATCGTTCTGGATCATCGGCCGGATCCGGTCGATGATCACGGCAACGCGCTCTCGGCTGACCATAGGGTCTCCAATCCGAACCTACCCAGTATACGGCCCCGCAGCTCAGCCGTCGACGGAAATTCGTCAGTCTGGAGCCGGGGGGAGCCCCAGGCCCTCCCACCTCCCCTAGCGGCCCGCCAGGAGCCGCTGTGCCGCCGTGAACCGGGGATCGATGTCCACGGGCACGTCGGTGAGCCGGTCCAGGACCGCCTGGGTCTCCGGCCGGATGACCCCAAGGGTCTCGATCATCTCCCGGGCCTGGCCGTAGTCCCCATGCGCCTGCAGGGTCATGATCTCGCGTGTCAGCCCCTCCACCCCGGCGCGGATCTTCGTCGGCTCGACCGAGAAGGTCCCGTCGGCATTCACCACGAACGCCCCATGGTCGAGCAGGTAGTTCAGCTGGATCGCCTGCCCCCGGCCGTGCGCCTCGTTCACGCCGAAGCGCACCGAGCGGAACGCCGACGCCAGGAACGTCGTGTACATCGTCTGCTCGAAGGACCGATCGAGCTCGCCACGATCGACGAGGAACTGGAGCGCGAAGAGGCCCGAGATGTCGGCCTTGGCCTCCTCGAGGGTGCTGTACGTCTCCTTGAGCTCCTGCCGCACGGTCGTCCGCCGGCCATCCACCGTGATGTCATGCGGGCCGAGCCCGTGCATCAGCTCGTGCATCAGGATGTGGGTGAAGAAGGCGTCGAACGCGACATCCGCCTGCTGCCCGGCCGGCAGCGCCACCTTGGAGATCGGCTGCAGCACCAGGTTGAACTTGGCCTCCTGGTTGTTCTTCAGCATCACCCGCTTGCTGCCCTTCTCGCGGATCACCCGCTCGTCGTTGGGCAGGTTGAAGGCCGCCGTCTGCACGCCGCGGTTGCCGTCGCCCGCCGAGAAGATCGTGTTGACGACGACAATCGGGGCCAGGGCGCCGAGCCTGGGGTTCCGGAGCGCCGGGTCGATCGGGAGGTTGTCCTCGATGGCCTGGAGCGACCCCGCGAAGGTCTGCAGCTTCGCCGTCTCGGCATCGTCACGCACGGTGATGAAGGCCTCGAACGCGGCCTTGTAGTTGAACCACTCGTCCTCGTACACCTCATAGGGGCCGATCGTCGGCTCGATGGCCGAGTCGAGCTCCATCCAGCGCACGTCGGACTCGTAGTAGTCGTTCGACAGGAAGGCGTCGGCGCGGGCCTCCAGGAAGGCCCGGAGCGTGGGCTCCTCGGTCAGCCGCGCGGCCTCGCGCAGCTCGCCGGCCGCGAGCGCCAGCGCGCCCTGGTACTCCTCGCTGTACGGCACCGCCGTGAAGCCGCCCGACGGGTCACGGCGAATCGTGGTGAAGAACCCGGTCGCCTGCGTGCGCTCCGCCGGCGACAGCGACTCGATCCAGCTGGCAATCTCCTCACGGGTCGCGCCGGCGGGATAGAAGTTGGCGGACGCCGGCTTCTCGGGCGCACCGGGGACGAAGGGCTCGTTGTGATCGAGCCGCGACCAGGGCCCCTTGTTGAGCAGGAAGTACCGCAACCGGGCGCGGCCCGCGTCACTGCGGTCGCCCACCAGGTCGTAGAGCATCGTCGGGTTGCCCGCCCAGACCTGGCCCAGGTAGAGGGCGTCCATCACCTGCGCGGCTCGCACGAGATGCACGAGCGCCTGGCGTTCGCTGTCGGGCAGGCGCTCGAGATCGGCATTGAGATCGGCCGGGGCGAAACGCGCGCTCATGCGCGCGAGCTCCGCCGCCTCGGTGTCCGGCGCGTTGCCGGTCGCGGGGGCAGGCGGGGCCGAGGGCGGGCCGCCACAGGCGGCAAGGAGGGACACGAGCGCGGTGGTGGTCACGGCCATCTGAATGGGGCGCATCGACGATGCCTTTGTCTACCTTCGTGCGTGCTTCCGGCTTTCTGCCTTCTTACTTCTTACTTCTTACTTCTCTATTTCGTTAGTGAATCCCGGACGACCCCTGCAGCGCGGACGGCTCGGCGCCGAGCCGGCGAATCGCCGTCTCCCAGGCCTGGCCGGCGTCGATGCCGAAGATCAGGTCTTCCTCCACCGGCGCGAGCAGCCACGCCGACTCCGCGAGCTCGGCGTCGAGCTGGCCTGGCGCCCAGCCCGCGTAGCCCACGACGACGCGCAGGCGGGGGTCGGGCGGCGAGCCGAGCGCATGGCGGATGAGGGTCGGCGACGCCGACAGGTACACGCCGTCCGCCAGCTCGAGCGCATCGTCGTCCAGCTCGCGGTGCGAGGTCAGCACCCAGGCGCGGTTGGGCTCGACGGGGCCTCCGACGTAGAGGCGCAGCTCGGCCTGGATGTCGAGCGGCGGTTCCGTGCGCACCACGTCGTTGGCCGGCTCATCCATCTGGCGGTTGACCACGACGCCGAAGGCGCCGTGCGGCCCGTAGTCGGCCAGCAGGACGACGGTACGGGTGAAGTTCGGGTCGGCCATCTGCGGCATGGACACCAGCAGGACCGGAGCGACCGATGATTCGGACTCGGCCATGTCTTTCATCCTACTCCCGTTCCGCGGGGCCGGGTTCAGCGGCACCGTCGAGCTGCCGGAGGGCCCAGGCGACGTGCTCCCTCACGAGCGGCGTCTCGGCGCTCGGCGCGGCATTCCTGACCCCCTGCCCCGGCCGGTCGAGCACGTCGGCCGCAGCGGACTCGCCGGAGTTGCCGAGTACGACGGCGAGGTTACGTCGCAACCGCGCGAGCGGGGCGTGCAGCATCGCGCTGCCCCGGACGAAGGCATGCAGTGCCTGATCGCTGCGCTGCCACAGCTCCGCCGCACGGGGCGTCACGCGGCCGCCCCGCGGCTGCCAGGCCGGGTCCACCGTGCGGGCCGGCGCCAGGTTCCAGGGGCACACGTCCTGACAGATGTCGCAGCCGAAGAGATGGTTTCCAATCGCGGCCCGCTGCGACTCCGGGATCGCGCCCTTGAGCTCGATCGTCAGGTAGGAGATGCATCGCGTCGCGTCCATCAGGTACGGCTCGGCCAGCGCGCCCGTCGGACAGGCGTCGAGGCACAGCGTACAGCCGCCGCACTGGTCGGTAACCGGGGCGTCCGGCTCGAGCGCCAGGCTGCAGGCCAGGCCCGACAGGAGCAGGTACGACCCGAGCTCGGGGTGGATCACGCAGGTGTTCTTCGCAATCCAGCCCAGCCCGGCGTGCCGCGCGTAGACCCGTTCCTGCACGTGATGCTTGTCGACGAACGAGGCCGTCTCGACCGGCTCGCCAGCCTCGTCGCGGAGCCACGCGGCCAGCGCCTCGAGGCGATCGGCCAGGACCCGGTGGTAGTCCTCTCCCCAGGCATACTTCGCGATCCGGACGTCGTCCGGGGCGGTCGGCCCGGGCTCGGACCCGGTGTGGTACAGCGTGCCGGTGACGATGACCGACCGGGCCGAGGGGAGGTAGTGACGGATATCGGCGCGGGTGTGGGCGGACTTGTGGAGGTACTCCATCTCGCCCGCATAACCGCGAGCGAGCCACTCGTCGAGGAAGGGCAGCTCCGGCAGGGCCGTCGCCGGTGCGATGCCGCAGACGGAGAAGCCCAGATCGAGGGCGCGTTGCTTGATGGCGGCGGCAGTCAGCATGACCGCCGCCCCCCCGAACAGAAATGCCCCCACGGAGGCACGGAGACACGGAGACAGAGAGCGGGGGCTCCGATCTCGGATTGAACCTCCACGCCTTGCTCCTGCCGTCGAACAGCGACGGGCTCAATCTCCAATCTTCAATCCGGACTCTTCAATGGCAGGCGCAGCCTTCCTACGCCTTCTTTGACAGCTGCCGCAGCACGTACGGCAGGATCCCGCCGTTGGTGAACGCAGCGAGTTCCTCGGGCGTGTCGATGCGGACGGCGGCGGTGAAGGTGCGGGTCGAGCCGTCCTCGGCCAGCGCCCGCACCGTGACCTCGCCCCGGGGCGTGAGCGCGGCGCCGGATCCGTCGAGCGTGAAGACCTCGGTGCCCGTCAGGCCCAGGCTCGCGATGCTGTCCCCGTCCTTGAACTGCAGCGGGAGCACCCCCATGTTGACGAGGTTGCTGCGGTGGATGCGCTCGAAGCTCTCGGCAATGACAGCCTTCACGCCGAGCAGCATCGTGCCCTTCGCCGCCCAGTCGCGCGACGAGCCCGAGCCGTACTCCTTGCCCGCGAGCACGACGAGCGGCACGCCGGCGTGCTGGTAGAGCATCGCCGCGTCGTAGATGCTCATCACATCGCCACCAGGCAGGTACCGCGTCACGCCGCCCTCGACGCCGGGCACGAGCTGGTTCTTGATGCGCACGTTGGCGAACGTGCCGCGCATCATCACCTCGTGGTTGCCGCGACGCGCGCCGTAGGAGTTGAAGTCCCGCGGCTCGACGCCGTGCTCCATCAGGTAGCGGCCCGCCGGGCTGTCGGCCTTGATCGAGCCCGCCGGCGAGATGTGGTCCGTCGTGATGCTGTCACCGAGCACCGCCAGCGCCCGGGCGCCGGCGATGTCCGCCAGCGGGGCCGGCTCCTTCGTCAGGTTCTCGAGGAACGGCGGGCGGCGGATGTAGGTCGAGTCTCCCGCCCAGTCGAAGCGATCGCCGGTCGGCACCGGCAGCGACCGCCAGAGATCGTCGCCCTCGAACACGCTCGCATACTGCGAGCGGAAGGCCTCCTCGGTGACCGCACCGAGCATCGCGGCCTGGATCTCGGCCTGCGTCGGCCAGACGTCCTTGAGGTAGACCGGCTGGCCGTCCGTCCCCGTCCCGAGGGGCTCGGTCGTGAGGTCGACGTTCATCGAGCCGGCCAGCGCGTAGGCGACGACCAGGGGCGGCGACGCGAGGTAGTTGGCCCGCACGTCCTGCTGGATGCGGCCCTCGAAGTTGCGGTTGCCGGAGAGGACCGACGCGACCACCAGGCCGCGCTCCCGGATCTCGGCGGCGATCTCATCGGGCAGCGGGCCCGAGTTGCCGATGCAGGTCGTGCAGCCGTAGCCCACCAGGTTGAAGCCGATCTGGTCGAGATACGGGGTCAGGCCGGACGCCTTCAGGTATTCGGTGACCACCTTCGAGCCCGGCGCGAGGCTGGTCTTCACCCACGGCTTGCGGGTCAGCCCCTTCTCCACCGCCTTCTTCGCGACAAGCCCCGCGCCAATCATGACGCTGGGGTTCGACGTGTTGGTGCAGCTCGTGATCGCGGCGATCACGACCGATCCATGCTCGAGCTGGGTCGCGGTCGCCACGGCGGCGCCCCCACCGGAGGTCTTGACGCCCTTCTTGAGCTCGTCGAGCGCGGAGGCAAACGACGGCTTGGCCGAGCTGAGCGCGACCCGATCCTGCGGGCGGCGCGGGCCGGCCAGGCTCGGCACGACGCTGCCGAGCTCCAGTTCCATCGTCTCGCTGTAGAGCGCGTCCGGCGTCTCGTCGGTGCGGAACAGGCCCTGCGCGCGCGCGTACTGCTCCACGAGGGCGACCTGGGCCTCGTCGCGCCCGGTGAGGCGCAGGTACTCGAGCGTCATCGCGTCGATCGGGAAGATCGCCACGGTGGCGCCGTACTCGGGGCACATGTTGCCGAGCGTCACGCGGTCGGCAATCGTCAGGTGCGCGAGGCCGGGGCCGTAGAACTCGACGAACTTGCCGACGACGCCCCGCTTGCGGAGCGACTCGGTGATCGTCAGCACGAGGTCGGTCGCCGTGGCGCCCTCGGGCAGCCGGCCGGTGAGCCGGTAGCCGAGCACGGGCGGAATCAGCATGGAGCTCGGCTGGCCGAGCATGGCCGCCTCGGCCTCGATGCCGCCGACGCCCCAGCCCACGACGCCCAGGCCGTTCACCATCGTGGTGTGCGAGTCGGTGCCGAAGCAGGTGTCGGGGTAGACGAGCCCCTCACCGCCCGTGTCGCGGACGACGACGCGCGCGAGGTACTCGATGTTCACCTGGTGGACGATGCCGGTCTCCGGCGGGACCACGCGGAAGTTGCGGAAGGCTTCCTGGCCCCAGCGCAGAAAGACGTAGCGCTCGCGGTTGCGCTGGTACTCCAGCTCCGCATTGAGCTGCAGGGCGTTGGCCGTCCCGAAGTGATCGACCTGCACGGAGTGGTCGATGACGAGCTCGACCGGCTGCAGCGGGTTCACGCGCTCGGGGTCCCCCCCGAGGTCGCGGATGCCGTCGCGCATCGCCGCCAGGTCCACCACGCAGGGCACGCCGGTGAAGTCCTGCAGCAGCACCCGCGCCGGCATGAACGAGATTTCCTTGCCGGCGGTCCTCGCCGGATCCCATGACGCCAGGGCGCGAATGTCATCCGTCTTGACGAACCCGTTGTCCTCGCGGCGCAGCAGGTTCTCGAGGAGGATCTTGAGGGAATACGGCAGGCGCGCGACCTGCGGAAATCCCGCCGCTTCGAGGGCCGGCAGGCTGAAGTAGTGGACCGTCTCGGAGCCGACGGCCAGCGAGGTGCGGGTCTTGAAGGTATCGAGGCTAGGCATGGTCTGTGTGCGCGGCAGAGTAAGGGTGGCCGATCCCGCCGATCATATCCGGGTTCTCGCCCGCCCGCCAAGCCGCCCCCCCCGTGCAGCACCTCCGTGCCGCACCTCCGTGCCGCACCCCCGTGCCGCACCCTCGTGCTCATATCCCCACGAACAGCATCAGCGTCGCCGCGGGATACACGCGGACCCGGCCGTCGAGCTCGACACCCGCCCGCCGGATCATCGCGCGGACGTCGCCCCGCAGCCCGACGGCGCGGCCCTCGCCCGAGGCTCCACGCAACCAGTACCGGAGCCCGGCGCCGACGTGATAGAGCTGGCCCGTCTCGACGAGCGTGTGCCCCGCGTACAGCTGGCGCAGGTACCCTGCCCCGCCAGCGAGGAAGGGCCGGCCACGGCGGCCGAGCCGCACGCGGGGGAGTTGCCAGACCAGCCCGGCGTCGACGACGTACTGCGAGATCGGGTCCCCCTCGAGCGCCTGGTCGGGCGCTTCGCGGTCACCGCTGATCGCCACCAGCACTCCTGGCCGCGAGTAGGCGCCGCCGATCTCGATGGCGAGCGAGGGGGACACCGTGAAGCCGATTCGGGCCTCGGCCCCTGTCGCCGCCGCCAGGGACGAGCGCGACTCGAACAGGGCATACGGCTCCGGGGAGGCCGGCCGGTTCGCGGTCAGGAGCGCACGTTCGGTCCCGACCTCGTAGCTCCCGGCCCAGCTCACACCCGCCGCCAGCGTGATGCGGTGCGCGGGCAGCGCCGGGCCGGCGTCCTGCGCGCCGGCGACGGGCGCGCCCCCCAACAGGGCGGCGCACGCCGCGACGCCCACGCGCCAGACGGCCCTCATCGCGCGGTCACCTGGATGGCCACCGGGTCGGAGGTGCCACCGCGCGGCGCCACCACCAGGCCACGCGCGTAGGTCACGGCGAAGTCCGTCTCGATCGCGCCGGTGAAGAAGCTCTCCGCATCCGCGTCGTCCAGGGGCTCGACGCGCACGATGTGGGGTCCCGGGTCGAGGCCGCCGATCACGAACCGCCCCTGGCCGTCCAGCGTGAAGGCGCTGACCAGGGCGCCGGTCCGGGCATTGATCGCCAGGACGTGCGCGCCGAAGAGGCCCGCGCCGCCCCGCGTGACGGTCCCCGAGATGCTCCCGGTCCGGTCCCTGAAACCGGCCGCGGGATACAGGTCGCTGATCCCCGCGATGTCGTCGGGCTGCAGCGTGCGCCCCGCGATGCTGCCGGCCGAGAAGGCAATCGGGAACATCACCGCGCCGGCGGCGATCACGCGGCGGTTGCCCGACGGCAACAGCTCTGTCTCGCCGATGGCCGAGTGGCCGAGCCCCAGCAGGTGCCCGATCTCATGGAGCGCCACCGACTCGAGGTCCACACGCCCCGCGTCCCCCGCCGCGGCCGCCGACCAGTCGAACGCGGTGTTGAAGAAGATGTCCGACTCGAGGATCTCACCGGTGTCGGCGTCGAGCAGGAAGCTCGTCGCGCCCAGCGTGCGATCGAGGTCCGGTCGGTCGAGGAAGCCAATCGTCGAGCGCCCGTCCGCGGCGCCGGGTGGTTGGATCGTCAGTCCGAGGTACTGCGGCGCGATGCTTGCCGTCGGTACCGCGGCCCACGACGCAAACGCCCGCGACACGGCCCCTTCCAGCTCGGACGGCGACACGCCCGGCCCGCCGCGCTCGGTCACGAAATACCGCACGGTGCCAGCGGCCCATCTGACGTGGACGGTGCGCTCGCCGACACGCACGCCGTACTTGAGGTAGGCGTGCACGGGCATGGTGGCGCCGCAGGCGACCCCCAGCAGGACCAACGCCAGCAGCCGGCGGCTCATCGCGCGGCCTCGTTCGCCTCGCGCACTGCCGCGGCAAAGGCGGCGAGCGGTCGCGGCGCGCGACCGCTCGTCCCACGGCCGATCGGACCCGGCAGGAGCACCGGCGGCGGGGTCACGAGCACGGCGCCCGTCCGCGTGTCGACCGTCGCCCTGAACACCCCCTGCGTCAACCCGACGAGGTGCGGCAACGCCGGCCCGTCGGCGTCGAGGCACACCACGACGAGATCGCCGGGACTGAAGGACGGCGCCCCAGGCAGGACCAGCCGCCGCCCGCCGGCCTCGCCGCCCGGCACGACGAACCGGATCTGCTCGCCGAGGCCGCCCTTGAGGTACTCGACCGCGTCCGCCGTGACGACGCTCTCGATCCGCGTCCGATCCGCCGTCCAGCGGCCATCCACGGTCCGGACCCGCGCGTAGACGATGGCGAGCGATTCGGAGACGAGTTGGCCGAACGACAGGGGCTTGAGCGTCAGGGCGCCGGCCGGCGCGACGCCGACCACGAGGGCGGCAAGCAGTGAAAGCACGGTTCGCATGGCCGGAGTGTACTACCCCGCCATGACGCGGCGCGCGCCCGCAATCCGCGAGGCCGGGCGTCAGCGCGCGTTGACGGGCGCCTCGGACCGGTGCGCGATCTCGAGCACGGCATCCGCCGCGCGTCCGCTGGCGCCAGGGCCGCCCAGCCGCTCGCGCACCACCGCGAGCTCCTCGCGCATGCGCGCCGCGCGCCCCGGATCCGTGAGCAGGCTCACGGCCTCCGCCGCGATGGCCTCCGGCGTGCAGCCGTCCTGGATCAGCTCCGGCACCACGCGCTCCCCCGCCACGAGGTTCACCATGCTGAACATCTCGACGCGCACGAGCGGCTTGCCGATCCGGTACGTCAGCGGCGAGAGCTTGTAGACCACCACCATCGGCCGCTCGTGCAGGGCGGCCTGCACGGTCGCGGTGCCACTGGCCGTCAACACGATATCGGCCGCCGCCAGCACGTCGTCGGTCTGCCCCTCGACGAGGGCGACCTGGGCGCCAACGCCCTGGAAGGGCGCGAACAGCGCGTCAGCCAGGTTCGGCGCGCGGGCGACGACGAACTGCGTGCCGGGCACCGCCGACGCGATGCGGGGCACCGCGGCGGCGAGCACCGGCACCAGCCGGTGCAGCTCGTTCACCCGGCTCCCCGGCAGCAACGCGACGACGGGCCGCCCCGGATCGAGCCCCGCCGCGGCCAGGAACGTCCCCCGGGGCTGCCGGGCGACGGCGAGGTCCACGAGGGGATGGCCGACGAACCGCACGTCCATGCCCTCCCGCTCGTAGATCGCGGGCTCGAACGGGAAGATAGGGAGCACACGATCCACGACCGCCTTCATCGTGCGGATGCGGCCACGTCGCCATGCCCAGAGCTGGGGGCTGACGTAGTAGACGATGGGCACGCCGAGGCGGCGCACCGCGGCCATCAGCCGGAAATTGAAGTCGGGATAGTCGATCAGCACGAGCGCGCCGGGCCGCTCGGCACGCGCCGCGTCCACCAGGGTGCGGTACATCGCCCAGGTCTCCGGCAGCACCCGCAGCGCCTCGGTCAGTCCCGTGACCGACAGGCCACGGAAGTCGCCGACCAGCCGGCCACCGGCGGCCGCGAACTTCGGGCCGCCCAGGCCGAAGACGTCGATATCGGGTTCACGCGCCTGGAGCGCCTCGACGAGCGCCCCGGCGTAGAGGTCGCCGGAGGCCTCGCCGCACGAGAGCATCACGCGAGTCATCGATGCGATACCGGACGGGACGGGTCGAGAGGGATCATCGCGGCCGCGCGAAGGCGGCGCGGCCGATGTCCGTGTTGACGTCGACGGAGGTCAGGTCGCGCTCGAGCAGCACGCGGTCCCCGCGCCGGACGTCGGCATGGAACGCCACGGACAGGCCGTTCACCGCGCGATAGTCCGAGAACACTTCGGAGGTCTCAGGCGCGTCGGATCCGGGGCCGGGATACGTGAGGCGCACCAGCACGCCGGTCTCGGGATCGAGATGAAGGCGGACCGGCGCCAGGTCGTCCGATGACAGCTCGAGGACCTTGAGCACGCGCCCGTCGAACCCGGCCTCCCCGGCGAGCCTGGCAGTGAGCGCGCCGGTCGCGGCGCCAAGCAGCAACACGTTCGGATCGCGACGCGCGCTCGCGGCGAACTCGCGGACCATCTCGGCCGGGGCGTCATGCACGCCGGCGGGATCCTGGATCCAGGCCGCCCCCTGGTCGTACACCTGCACGATCGTCGCCTCCGGGAGCTCGGCCTCGACCCGCACGCGATCCGGGTAGGCAATCGTCGTGACGGTGCGCGCCTCGAGATCGCCGTCGGGCGTGTGCAGCGTGGTGGTGGCGTGGGCCACCAGCGTCCGCAGGCCCTTCAGCGCCTGCAGGCCGCCTCGCGCCGCGACCGCCTGCGAGACGAGCGCCTGCGCGGGATCCTGCACCGCGCCAGGGGACGACGCGTACGCCGTCCGCCCCCGAAGCGCCGACGCGAGCCCCTGCGCCAGCGGGGCGTCGGGCGCCAGCCCCGCGGCGACCTGTCCGGTCCGCTCCCGCCCGTTCTTCTTCAGGTCGGCCGCGAGCAGGTCCACCTGCGCGATCGGGATCCGCTCGTAGTCGCCGAAGCCGACGCCCTTGAGATCGCCCACGAAGGCGTCGGCGTTGCCGACCAGGACGATGGCCAGCCGGTCGGGACGGAAGAACGCGCGTGCCACGCGCTGCACGTCATCGGGTGAGACCCGCTGGATGATGCGCCGGTAGTTCTCGAGGTCGTCCAGCGGCAGCTCGTAGAACAACTGGTTCAGGACCTGCGTCGCGATCGCGTCGGGCGTCTCGATGGTCAGCGGGAAGTGGCCGACCATGTAGGCCTGCGCGCTGTCGAGCTCGGCCGGGTAGACGCGTTCGCGCTGGAGGCGCCAGAACTCGTCGACGGTGACGCGCAGGGCTTCGGCGGTCGCCTCGCTGCGGGTGCTCGTCTCGGCCACCAGCGCGCCGGCGGTCTTGTAGGTCTCGAGGTCGGCCGACGCGCCGTAGGTGAGCCCACGCTGGGTCCGCAGCACCTGCTGCAACCGGTTCGCGCCCTCGCCGCCCAGGATCTTCGAGGCCTGGTCGAGCGCCTCGTACGACTCGTGTTTGCGTGGGATCGCCAGCTGCCCGACGCGGATCTCCGTCTGCACCGCATCCGGCTTGTCGATCACCACGACCCGCTTCGTCGGCTGCGGCGGGTCGATCGGATCGAAGGGGGGCACGTCTCCCCGCGGCCAGCCACCGAGCGCCGCCTGCACGCCGGCCACGGCATCCTCGACGGTCACATCGCCGACCACGGCGACCAGAGCGTTGTTGGGCACGTAGTACTTCGCGTGGAAATCGACGAAGTCCTGGCGCGTCAGGCCACGCAGCGACTCAGCGGTCCCGCTCCCCGGCATGCCGTACGGATGGAACCCGTACACGAGCCGGTCGATCACCTGGTCGGCGACGCTGCCGGGATCCTCGACCTGGACGGTCAGCGCCGAGAGCGCCTGCTGCCGCTGCCGCTCGATCTCGTCCTCGGCAAACGTCGGCTTCTCGACGATGTCGGCCATCAGCTCGAGGGCCAGTGGCAGGCTGTCGCGCATGACGACGGCGTTGACGTAACTCAGGTCGGTCCCCGCGCCGGTGCCGAGGATGCCGCCCACGAAGTCGATGGCGTCAGCGAGCTGCTCGGCGGAGCGCCCCGCGGCGCCCTGGTCGAGCAGCGCGGCCGTGAGCATCGCGAGGCCGAGTTTGCCCTTGGGGTCCTGCGCCGAACCGGCGCGCACGATCATCCGGACGCTCACCGCGGGCTGCTCGTGGTGCGTCACGACCACGACGGTGAGGCCGTTGTCGAGCGTGCGGATCTCGTAGGGCGGGAAGTCGATCGGCCGGGCGTCGAGGGGCCGCGGCGGGTTCTCGCGCGGCCAGTCCCGGGCGGCCTGCGCCCAGGCGGGGGCCGCCAGGGCCAGCGCCAGGCTTGCGGTGGCGACGGTGCGCCAGCCCCGGCTCACTGGGAGCCTCCCTTCGGCATCACGCGCAACACCAGGCGGTTCTCCGTCGTGAAGTAGGTGCGGGCGACGCGCTGCACGTCCTCGCGCGTGATGTTCTGGAAGATGTCGAACTCACCGTCGGTCGTGGTGATGTCCGAGTGGATCACCTCGCCGTGGGCGAGCGCGGTCGCCTTGTCCTGGATGGACTCACGCCCCAGGATGTAGTCGCGCGCGAACTGGTTCTTCGCCCGCTGGAGCTCCCGGTCCGTGATGCCCTCCTCCTTGAGCCGGTCGAGCTCGCCGATGAGCGCCTTCTCCACCGCGTCCGGGGACTGCCCGGGGTTGACGATCGCCACCGCGAAGAACAGGTTGGGGTCCTCGATGATGTTGCCGCCCCCGAAGGCCGTCAGCGCGAGCCCCGTCTCGTAGACGAGCTTGCGGTAGATCCGCGAGCTCTGGCCGTCCGACAGCACCTTCGACACGATATGCAGCGGATAGGAGTCGGGATGGCCGTCGTAGGTGATGTGGTAGGCCACGACCACGGCCGGCAGCGGCCACGGCTCCTCCACCGTCACCCGCTTCTCCTTCGTCTGCCTGGGCTCGGCGGGGATGTCGCGAGGCACGGGGTGCTCGGCCTTGGGCACGCGCCCCAGGTACTGCGTCGCGAGTGCCGTCGCCTGGTCCGGATCGAAGTCGCCGGCGATCACCATCGTCGCGTTCGACGGGACGTAGTAGGTCTGGTAGAACTCGCGCACGTCCGCGATCGTGGCCGCCTCGAGGTCCTCCATGCTCCCGATGACCGGGTGCTTGTACGGATGGGTCGTGAAGGCGTGCTGGTAGATGATCTCGTTCAGCCGGCCGTAGGGCTGGTTCTCGATCCGCATGCGCCGCTCTTCCTTGACCACCTCGCGCTCGTTGGTGAACGTGCGCTCGTCCACCCGCAACGTCGCCATCCGGTCGCCCTCCATCCAGAGGACGAGCGGCAGGAACTGGGACGGCACCGTCTGCCAGAACACCGTCGCGTCCTCGGTCGTGTAGGCATTGGCCTGGCCGCCGACCGACGAGATGATCGAGGTGTGCTGCTCGGGCTCCACGTTCTTGGAGCCCTTGAACATCATGTGCTCGAAGAGGTGCGCGAAGCCGGTCCGGCCCGAGCGCTCGTTCTTCGACCCGACGTGGTACCAGAGCTGGACGTGCACGATCGGCGTGGAGTGGTCCTCGTGCAGGATGACGGTCAGGCCGTTCGCGAGGACGAGCCGGGTGTATTCGAGCTTTGGCGGCTTCACCGCGGCGTCGAGCCACGTCCCCGCGGCGACCACCACCACGGCCACCACCGCCGCCAGCCCCAGCCCTCGCCGCCGGCGCGACCGGCCCGTTGCGCGCGCGTGTCGTTCAGTCATCCTGGGCGTCCTCCGCCGGTGCGCCTTCGAGCGCCGCGAGCCGGCGTTCGGCCGCCGCCAGCCGGCGCCGGAGCTCGGGCAGCTTCCGGACGACGGCGAAGGCCTTGCGCCACTCGAGGTTGTCCATCGAGGGATAGCCCGACAGGAAGGCATCGTCCGGCACGTTGCCCGTCACGCCCGTCTTGGCCGACATCTTCACCCGGTCGCCAACCGTCACATGTCCCGTCACACCCACCTGCCCGCCGAGCATCACCGCGTCGCCGATCACCGTGCTGCCGGCGACGCCGACCTGCGCGGCCAGGAAGGCGTTGCGCCCGACGCGCACGCCGTGGGCCAGCTGGACGAGGTTGTCGATCTTCGTGCCCGAAGCCACGCGCGTCTCCCCGACGGCCGGACGATCCACGCAGGCATTCGCGCCGACCTCGACGTCGTCCTCGAGCACGACGGCTGCCGTCTGCGGGATGCGCTCGTGCGTCCCGTCGGCACGCGTGGCGAACCCGAAGCCTTCGCTCCCGATCACGGCCCCGTCCTTCAGGACGACCCGCGCCCCGAGCTGGCACCGGTCATGAATTGAGACGCGCGGCCCGACCACACAGTCGGGCCCCAGCACGGCGTCCTCCCCGATCCACGCGTGCGCGTGGACCACCGTGCGGTCGCCGAGACGGGTGCCGCGGCCGATGACGGCGTACGGCCCGATCGCGACATCGGCCCCGAGGACCACCCCGGGCGCGACGATCGCCGTGGCATGGATGCCCGCGGGCGGCCGCGAGGCCGGCATGAGGGCGCGCGCCGCGCGCGCGAACGCGAGGTAGGGATTGTCGGTGCGGAGCGCGGGACACGGCGCCCCGGCGACTCCCGGCGCGACGATCACCGCCGAGGCCCGCGTCGCCGGCAAGGCCGCCGCATACTTGGGGTTCGCCAGGAAGGTGACGTCGCCCAGCCCCGCCGTCTCGATGGGCGCCACGCGGACGATCTCCACCGTCCCGTCGCCTTCGAGTTGGCAGTCGAGCCGCGCCGCCAGGTCGCGGAGCCTCACGCAGCCGAGGATATCACGCGGTCGGAACCGCGATTCGCTCGAAGAACCGCGGCAACCGCTCGAGCCGCAGGCGTCCGGCGAGCTCGGCGATGCGCCGCCGCCGCTCGGGTGGGGTCAGCCGGAGCGCCACGCGGAATTCCGCGAGCGTGTCGTTCGGCACGACCTGCCACGTGATGCGCGAGAGCCCGCGACGCGCCCCGCGCCAGGCCAGGAAGTGGCCGACGACCGTGAAGGTGAAGAAGTAGCCGACGACGTTCGGCCCCGGCACGAACATCAGCGGCGCCGACGCCAGCAGCCCGACGACGTGCACGGCGCCCCACCGCAGGTGGCGATCCGCGTCGCGCTGCAGCATGCCCAGCACGACCTGTCGCGCCGTCGCGGTCGTCATGTCGTTGGGCACGTGGACGTCGACGGCGGTGGCGTGCCGCAACCGCCAGAGGAGCCGCTGCTCCTGGACGCGCTCCGAGATGAAGCACATCAGGCGCCGTTGCAGGCGGCCGAGCCCCCCCGCCTCGTCCGCCTCACGCGGCGGTGCCTCGGCCTCCCGGAGCATCTCGGCGAATCGCCGGCGCACGCCCGAGAAGAACCCGCCCGCGCGATCGTGGGGCGCCTCCGCCACGTCGGCATCCGGCGCCTCGAAGTACAGCTCGTACCGGTCCCTGCTCGTCGGGATCAGGAACACGTCCATGTCTGTATGGACGACCGGTGACAGGCCCGCGGTTCCCGGCGACGCCGTCACGTCACGGCCCCGGCGTGCGCCGCGGCGGGGCGTCGCGCGTGAGCGGCACCGCCGGCCGCCCCGCCGCCTCCCAGGCGCCGGTGATCATCGAGGCCACGGCCGTGATGGAGTCGTTCAGCCGGCCCTCGAGGACCGGCCCCTGCGTGCGCGCGAACGCCTCGAAATAGGCATCGTCGTACGCGGCCCGGCCCTCGGCCGCGGCCCGGTCGTCGGCCAGCACACCCTCCGCGAGGCGGTTGCTGCGCAACAGGACCTCGAAGATGAAGTCGCGCGGGTCGGCGACGGCGGCCGCCGGCGCGGGCGTGACACGCAGGCGCCCCTGCAGCCGCTCGAACAGCTCCGCCTCCCAGCGTGAGTGCAGGCCCCGCTGGTTCGTGAGTTGACCGTCGTAGTTGACCACCGCGTGGAGCGGCACGTGCGCGTCCGCGACGTAGTGCGACAGGATCGCGGCGAAGTACGCGATGTTGTCGAGCGCGTAGCCGCCCGGCGGACGACGGCCCGCGTCCTCGAACGACCGGCGCAGCTTGCCGAAGAACTCCTGGGCCCGCCACGGCACCCGCCCCTGCTGGTCGATGACGTCCTTGCCGAACTTCTGCACGGCGCGGTCGTAGTCGCGTGGCAACGCGTCGAACGGGTACGGGCCGAACTCGCGGTAGTCCATGTCGAGGAAGTGATTCGGCGGCTCTTCCTCCCAGCCCGCCGTCCGCCACAGATCGGGATCGACCGATCGCTCGATGATGAACGCGCGCCGCGACTCGAAGAACGGCCGCAGCTCGGCGGGCAGCAGGGCGATCATCTGCTCGGTGATGAACCGGTGCGCCGTGAAGCCCCAGGCAAACGCGTTGGTCGGCAGGACGGTCAGGAGACCAGCCAGCACGAAAGCAGCTGCTCGCATGGATCCATTCTCGCCGATTTCCGCGCGCGAATCCCGTCCGTGCGCCGGGCACGCCGGCCGGCAGCCATCGGTGGGACGGTCACGTCCTGCCGGACACCGTCAGCGGCCGCCCGCGTCGAGTCGGGTGCGCCAGGTCTCCCCGACGGCCAGCACGCGGAAGGCGTCGCTGTCGACGGTGGCGGCGGCGCGCGCCTCGGCCAGCGCCGCGACCGGCGCGTCGAAGCCCTCGTCCGTCAACTGGAAGCACCCGAAGTGCATCGCGACCGATCGGCCGGCGCCCAGATCGAGGTGCGCGCGCACGGCATCGGCCGGGTCCATGTGCAGCGGTCCCATGAACCAGCGTGGCGCGTAGGCGCCAATCGGCAGGAACGCCAGGTCCGGCGCCCCCAGCCGATCGCGAATCTCGCTGAAGAAGGTCCCGTACCCGGTGTCCCCGGCGAAATACACGGCTCCCGCCGCGGTCCGCACGACGAACCCGCCCCACAACGTCCGGTTGCGGTCGAAGGGCGTCCGCGCGGAGAAGTGCTGCGCCGGCGTCAGGGTCACGTGCGCGCCAGGCACCGGCGCACAGGCGTCCCACCAGTCCAGCTCCTCCACCGCCTCCAGCCCCCGCGCCCGCAGATAGGCCCGGTTCCCGAGGGTCGTCACGATGGGCGCGCCGTCACGGGCCTGGATGGCACGCAGCGATGCGAGGTCGAGGTGGTCGTAGTGGTTGTGGCTCAGGAGCACGAACGACAGCGGCGGCAGGTCGTCGAGCGCCATCCCGGGCGCGCGCACGCGGCGGGGGCCCGCCCACTGCACGGGGCTCGCACGCTCCGCGAAGACGGGATCGGTGATCCACGCGCCGGCCGACGACTGCACCAGCAGCGTCGCGTGATTGATGAACGTGACCGCGAGCTCGCCGTCGGCCAGCGCGGCCGGCTGTGAGGGCGTGGCGGTGTTCGGGACGTGCGCGGGCCAGCGCGCGGGACGCCGTGTGAACAGCATCCGGAGCACGTCGCGCACGCCCCGGGTGGCCGTCGGGTCCTGGTTGCGAAACTGGCGGCCGTCGAACGGAGCGCCCACCGTCCGATCGTATCAGGGCTCGCCGCCGGACGCGGGCGGCAGGGCGGACGGCTCGAGCGTGAGTCCCGCCCACCCCGTCTCGCCGGTGGCGTCCGAGTACCGATAGTCGTTGAGCCGCACGCGGGGGCCGGCCGCCGTCGGCTCGGCGACGAAGAACGGGAACCGCGACCAGCCCAGGAAGGCGCGCACGGCCGGCACCTGCTCCGCGCGCGCCGCCATCGGGGAGGCCAGGTTCGTCTCGACCCCGTAGCCGGACGGCCGGAAGTGCGGCGCGGGCTCGAACCAGAGCAGGCCCTTCTCGTACCGCTCGCCGGTGTCGACGATGACCTCCCGCCGGAACGGGTCGGCGAAGACCGGCGTCACCATGAAACGCGCGTTGCCCTGGCCCGCGCGCGCGAGCCCCTCGTGCACCGTGTGCCGCGCCCAGGCATTCGAGCCCAGCATGGCCGCGATGTAGATCGCCGTGAGCGCCAGCCCCAGCCGCGCCGGCTGCCACGGCCGGGCGAACCCGCGGCGCGCGCGCCACCGCGCGAGCCAGACCCCGCCGCCGAGCAGCACGTACATCCACGGATCGACGATGTAGAGGGCATCGCCGTAGAACCAGCGCCCGGAGAACGGCATGAGCAGGCGGATGCCGTAGCTGTTGAGGAAGTCGAGGAACGGATGCGTCAGCGTGCCCACGTAGGCGAGCAGCACCAGCGCCCGCACGTCGGCGGGGGGCGCGTCCGGGGACCGGCGGCGCCGCCACAGGCGGTCGAGTGCCGCCATGAGCCCCGCCAGCACGGCCGGCAGCACCGCCAGCGCCAGCACGCCGTGGGTCCACCCGCGCCGGAAGGACACGGCCAGCGTGTCGGTGGCGAACACCGCGACGTCGATGTCCGGCAGGTTCGCCGCGAGCATGAGCGTCGTCAGGCCGAGCGCGGTGCGCCGCTTGAGTCCGGCCTCGCCCAGGGCGGCGCCGGTGAGGGTGTGACAGAGAGGGTCCACGAAATTTGGTGATCTGGTGATCTGGTGATCTGGTGATTTGGAATCTGGTGATCTAGTGATCTAGTGATCTTGTGATCTAGTGATCTAGCGCGGCTTTGCGGAGGTCCTTGCGCAGGATCTTGCCGACGGGCGACTTCGGGAGCTCGTCGCGGAAGATCACATGTTTCGGGATCTTGTAGCCGGTGAGGGTCTTGCGGCAGTGCTGGCGGAGGACGTCCTCGGTGACGGACTCGTCGCGGCGCACGACGTAGGCGTAGACGGCCTCGCCGGTCTGCTCGTCAGGGATGCCGATGACGGCGGCCTCGGCGACGCCGGGGTGCTCGGTGATGGCGGCCTCGACCTCGTTGGGGTACACGTTGAACCCGCTGACGAGGATCATGTCCTTCTTGCGATCGACGATCTTCAGGTAGCCATCCTCGTCCATCACCGCGATGTCGCCGGTGTGGAGCCAGCCGTCACGCAGGACGCGCGCCGTCTCGTCGGGCCGGTGCCAGTAGCCGGTCATCACCTGCGGCCCCTTGATCAGCAGCTCGCCGGGCTGCCCGACCGGCACCTGGAGGCCGTCGGCGTCGATGATGCGGACGTCCGTGCCTGGCAACGGGACACCAATGGAGTCGCGCTTCGGGCGATGGAACGGATTGAGCGTCGCAACGGGTGATGTCTCGGTCAGGCCGTACCCCTGGTACATCGGCGTGCCGGTGGTCTCCTCCCACCGATCGCCGACCGCCGGCACGAGCGCCATGCCACCCGCCACCGTCCCCCGCAGCCGCCAGTCGCGCTTCGCGCGGAACCACGGCTCCTGGAGCAGCCCGGCGAACAGCGTGTTGACGCCCGTGAACCACGTGATCGGCTCGCGGGTCATCACCTTCTGCAGGTTCGACAGCGGGCGTGGGCTGGGGACCAGGATGTTGTGCCCGCCGTTCACGAAGAACACCATCATGTTCGCCGTGAACGCGAAGATGTGGTACAGCGGCAGCGCCGTCAGCATCACCTCGCGGCCGAACTGCAGCCGCGGCTTCCAGACCTCGGTGCTCTGGACGACGTTGGCGATCAGGTTGCCGTGCGTCAGCATCGCGGCCTTCGCGACACCGGTCGTGCCGCCCGTGTACTGGAGGGCCGCCAGGGTGTCGTGCGTCAACGCCGCGGCGTACACCTCCGGGTCGGCCCCGGCCTCGCGCGCCCGCCGCCCCGCCGCCAGCGCCGCGGTGAACGCCGTGTGCGGGAAGGTCACGGGCGGCACCATCTTCTTGACGTACTTCTGCACGACCCGCACGGCCAGCCGCGTCAGCGCCGGCAGCAGGTCGGCGAGCGAGACGACGACGATGGTGCGGAAGGGCGTCGCCGGCAGCACCTCGGCCACCTTCGACGCGAAGAGATCGATGACGACGAGACCGGTGGCGCCACTGTCGGCGAACTGGTGGCGCATCTCGGCCGGCGTGTAGAGCGGGTTCGTGGTGGCCATCACCAGGCCGGCCTTGAGGCACGCGAACACCACCACCGGATAGGCCAGGCAGTTGGGCATCTGGATGGCGATGCGGTCCCCGGGGGCGAACCCGGCAACCTCCCGCAGGTAGACCGCGAAGTCGTCGGACAGGCGATCCACGTCGGCATACGAGATCGTGCCCCGCGTGCCGTTGGGAAGGTACAGGGTGAAGGCGGGCTGGTCGCGGTAGGCGGCCACCGCCTCGCGGATCAGGGCCGGCAGGTGCGGCCACCGCAAGGGGGGCAACTCGCGGCTGGTCGCCTCGTCGTAGAACCGGAGCCAGGGGCGGGACATGGCGCTCGGGCCGATTGTCCCCGGCCGGCGGGACGCAAACAACCGTTTTCCGTTGGGCTGGCGGCACTGCCCTTGCACAATGGACGGACATGTCCCGCACACCACGCCTGGTTGTCCTGGCCGCCGGCCTGCTCGCCGCCGGCTGCAGCGGCCTCTTCGAGTCGCCGACCGAGCCGACACCGGCCCCGAATCCGGACGAGATCGGCTACACCGCGCTCGGCGCCAGCGACGGCATCGGCTACGGCAGCTCGGTGGTCTGCGCGCCGCTCGATACCGGATGTGAGAACGGCAAGGGCTACGTCCAGGAGATCCGGCGCCGCCTGATGGCCACCGGCAAGACCGTCACGTACCTGAACCTGTCCATCCCGGGGTTCGTGCTCAGCCCGGCCATCCAGACGCTGGCGTCTGACATCGGCCGCGAGGTCCCGGGCAACATCCTCGATCGCGAGGCGCCGTTCGTCCCGCCCACCACCACCGTCGTCACCGTGTTCGCGGGCGGCAACGACGCCAACGTGCTCGCGCAGGCCGCGCTCGCCGGGCGGGGCGGGGCGGATCTCAAGGGCTACCTCGACGAGCGAATCCGTCAGTGGGGTAACGATTACGGCAGCCTGCTGACCCGTGTGCGGGCGCGCGCCCCGTCCGCGCGCTTCGTGCTGCTGAACCTGCCGAACATGGCCGCCGCCCCCTACGTGGACGGCAACACGCAGAGCGAACGCTCCATCCTGCAGTACATCACCGTGGGTCTTGCCGACCGGGTCAACGCCCTCGCCGGCGCCAACGTCGCCGTCGTCGACCTGCTGTGCACGGCCTCGCTGTACGATCGCGCGAACTTCTCCAGCGACGGCTTCCATCCGAGTGATTCCGGCTACCAGTTGATGGCCGATCTCACCTTCCCCGTCGTCGCCGGCACCGGCGGCACCTCGCCCCAGCCCACCTGCGCCGCTCGATCCTTTTTCCCGCCGGCGTTTTAGCACGGAGGTGCCGCACGGAGGTGCGGCACGAAGGTGCTACACGGAGGTGCTACACGGGGGTGCGGCACGGGGGTGCCGCACGGAGGTGCGGCGTGAAGGGGCGGCGTGAGAGTGCGCGTCCGTGACGTTGCCCCCGCCTGCTCTTCCGTGTTCTCCGTGTTCTCCGTGCTCTCCGTGCTCTCCGTGCTCTCCGTGCCTCCGTGCTCTCCGTGCCTCCGTGTTCCCGTGCCTCCGTGTTCCCGTGTTCCCGTGTTCCCGTGTCGTCCGCGCATCGGGCTTCCGACCTAATGCACTGCGATTCGTGCAGAATCTGCACGTAACGTAGTGCATCCTGCAAATATGACCCCCACATTTGTCGGAAACGGCGCCTCATCCTTGCAAAGTGACGGGAATTCCGTGCATACTCGGTCATCCGCACTTGTCTCGCCTCCCGGCGAGCGGCTCCTGATACCGGACAGAAAGGGGACAGACAGCGCATGGGCTCCGCGGCACTCGGCGAAGCAATCAAGAGCATCCAGGACTGGACGATGAGCGAGGGGCGCGAGCAGGGCACCCCGGCGAAGGTCGACGAGATCTTCGGCAGCCTGGTCTTCAACGACAAGATGCAGCAGGCCCGCCTGCCGAAGGCCGTCTACCGCGCGCTCCGCGACACGGTCACGAAGGGCACGGAGCTGGATCCCTCCACGGCCGACGCCGTGGCCGTCGCGCTGAAGGACTGGGCCATCGAGCACGGCGCGTCGCACTACACGCACTGGTTCCAGCCGATGACCGGCTTCACCGCCGAGAAGCACGACTCCTTCTACGGCCCGACGCTGGACGGCCGTGCGATGGCGGAGTTCAGCGGCAAGGAGCTCGTCAAGGGCGAGCCCGACGCCTCGAGCTTCCCGTCCGGCGGCATGCGCAGCACCTTCGAGGCGCGCGGCTACACGGCGTGGGACCCGACCAGCCCGCCATGGCTGTTCCACAACGGCAACAGCGTCACGCTCGTCATCCCGACGGCGTTCGTCAGCTGGACCGGTGAGGCGCTCGACAAGAAGGCGCCGCTGCTCCGCTCGATGGAGGCGCTCTCGACCCAGGCCGTGCGGGTGCTCCGCCTCTTCGGCTCCACTGCCACCCGCGTCACCGCCACCTGCGGCCCGGAGCAGGAGTACTTCCTCATCGACCGCAACTTCTTCTTCTCGCGGCCCGACCTGATCAACGCCGGCCGCACGCTCTTCGGCGCCCGCCCGCCGAAGGGCCAGGAGATGGAGGACCAGTACTTCGGCTCGATCCCGCAGCGCGTGCTCGCGTGCATGGCCGAGGTCGAGGCGGAGCTCTACAAGGTCGGCGTGCCGATCAAGACGCGCCACAACGAGGTGGCGCCGAGCCAGTACGAGGTCGCGCCGATCTTCGAGAGCGCCAACGTCGCCACCGACCACCAGATGATGACGATGGAGACGCTCAAGCGCGTGGCGCCGAAGTACGGCCTCGCGTGCCTGCTCCACGAGAAGCCCTTCGCCGGCATGAACGGCTCGGGCAAGCACCTCAACTGGAGCATGGGCGACGACCAGGGCAACAACCTGCTGAACCCGGGTGACACGCCGCACGACAACATGCAGTTCCTGTTCTTCTGCGCGGCGGTCATCCGCGCGGTGGACATGTGGCAGGGCGTGCTGCGCATGAGCATCGCCAGCGCCGGCAACGACCACCGGCTCGGCGCCAACGAGGCGCCGCCGGCCATCCTGTCGGTCTTCCTCGGCGACATGCTCACCGACATCTTCACGCAGGTGGAGACCGGGGGCACCCGCTCGACCAAACACGGCGGGTTCCTCGACATCGGCGTCTCGGTGCTGCCGAAGCTGCCGCGCGACGCCGGCGACCGCAACCGCACCTCGCCCTTCGCCTTCACCGGCAACAAGTTCGAGTTCCGCGCCGTGTCGTCGAACCAGAACGTCGCGTTCCCGGCCACCTGCCTGAACGTCGCCGTCTCCGAGTCGCTCGACGCGATGGCCACCGAGCTCGAGGAGCTGCTGGCCCGGGGCCAGGGCCTCGAGGACGCCGTGGCGACGGTCCTGAAGAAGACGATCAAGCAGCACAAGCGGATCATCTTCAACGGCAACGGCTACGCCGACGAGTGGCAGAAGGAAGCCGCGAAGCGCAAGCTGCTGAACCTGAAGAACACCGTCGACGCGCTGCCGGAAATCGTGAAGCCGGCGGCCATCAAGACCTTCGAGAAGTTCAAGGTCCTCACCGGCCGGGAGCTGCACGCCCGCTACGAGGTCAACCTCGAGGCATACAGCAAGACCATCAACGTCGAGGCCCAGTCGATGGTGCTCATGGCGAACCGCTACATCCTGCCGGCCGCCCTCGACTACATGGCCCAGCTCGGCGGGGCGCTGGCCGGCGCCAAGGCCGGCGCCGTCCAGGCGCCCGAGACCAAGAAGCTGCTGCAGAAGGTTGCCAAGCTCGTCGAGACCTTCCGCAAGCAGACCGACGCGCTGACCAGGGCGCTCGACCACACGAGCAAGTCGGCCGAGGCCCACGCCAAGTACATGCGCGACACCATCGTGCCCGCCATGGACAAGCTGCGCATCACCGGCGACGAGATCGAGTCGATCACGCCGCACGCGATCTGGCCGCTCCCCACCTACCGGGAGATGCTGTTCGTCCGGTAAGGCCTGCGCCCCCGGAGTCGCCGGACGCCGAAGGGCGGCGTGATCCTCGCGGGTCGCGCCGCCCTTCGTGCATAATCGAGGGCAGGAGTGCACCGCGTGTCCCGTCTCGTCCCTGTCCTCTGCGTCGCCGCCCTCGTCGCCACCCTCGCCGCAACGGCCGCGTGCGGCGGCAACTCGCCCACCAGCCCGTCCACCGGCTCGGCGCCGTTCTCCGCCACCGACCTCACCGTCGGCACCGGCGCGGAAGCGGTCGTCGGCAGCCGCGTCACCGTGAACTACACGGGCTGGCTGTACGACACCAGCGCCTCCGAGAACAAGGGGCGCCAGTTCGACACGTCGGCCGGGCGTGGGCCGCTCGGGTTCACCGTCGGTGGCGGCGGCGTCATCCGCGGCTGGGACCAGGGGGTCGTCGGCATGAAGGTGGGCGGCCGGCGACGGCTCGTCATCCCGCCGGAGCTCGCGTACGGATCGACCGGCGCTGGCAACGGCGTCATCCCGCCGAACGCGACGCTCGTCTTCGACATCGAGCTGCTCAGCGTCAGCTGACGCGCGGCGCGGGGTTCACGGCGTCGGTGCGCCCCCGTCCTCGGCGCGGGCGATCACGATTCGCTGCACCGCCATGCCGAGCTCGCGGCGTTCCCCCCCGGCGAGCCCCTGTTCGTCCGAGACCGGGGCCACCACGAACAGCAGCTCGTTCGTGCCGGCCACCCAGGCCCCCGCCGGCACCCGCCAGTGATACTCCCCCCACGCATCGTCCATCACCTGTGAGGCCTGCTCGAGTCCGTTGACGGCAAGCGAGACGGTGGCCAGCCCCTGCACGGCCGGGGCCGCGACCAGCCTGACGTCCATGCCCCCCGGCGCCGCGACCGGCACGAGCACGGCCGCGGCCCCGGACGCCAGCCGCGCGCCAGCGTCCGGCCCTTCCCCCGCGATGCCGAACCAGCCGGTGCCGAACAGCCGCGCGTCGCCGAGGGGCAACTCGGCCGCGAGTTCGGCCTCCGTCAGCCAGGGGCCGGCGCCGAGCGGCGCCGCGCAGGCGCGCGCCGTCACCGCCCCGTCCTCGAAGCCGTCGAGCCTGGCGAAGACCCGCGGCGCGCGGCGCCCGAGCTCCAGCGCGAAGACGCGACCGCGCGCCGGTTCGGCGCGTACGGTCACACGGCGGACCCGCTGCGGCATGCCGAAGGGATCGCCGGCCTCGAGCCAGTAGTCCGGTGGCACCTGATCGTTGCCCGGACCCGCCAGCACCGGCTCGACCTCCACCGGCACCGTCTGGCCGGCAGGCAGCGCGAGGCGCAGCAGCAGGGGCATCGTGTCGCCCACGAGCAACGTGAGGCGTCCCCGCCCGGCTGGCAGGTGCAGGCCCAGTCGCCCCGTGTACTCGAGGCCCGGGAGGGGGCTCCAGCGGTCGGTGCGGATCGTCGCGCACCGCAGGCGGCCGCTGACGCGAGCGAGGCCCGATCGCGGGTCGGCCGGCGTGAAGGTATAGCCGTGCAGTTCGAGGTAGGCGCGTTCGGAGGGCGTGAGGCTGGGCGCCTCCCCGGCCGAGAGCGCACGATCGATGGCCTCGGGTGAGGGCAGGACCAGCGCCGCGGCGGGCTCTTGGGTGGTCCGGCTCCAGTACAGCCCACCCGCGGCGAGCATCACGACAGCGAGCGAGACGAGGAGTCCACGCCACGCCATGTCGCGCAGTATACGCGCCCCCTTGCCGGCTGGCGACCACGCCGGCGGTTCAGCTGGCGAGAGGTTCGGCGAAGACCTCGGCTTCGAAGCGCCACAGGCGCGCACCGAAGAGCCAGGCATCACGCCGGAGGCCGGCCTTGAGGCAGGTGTGGGCCACGAAGGTCTCACGGTCCCAGCCGTGTTCGGTCGCCACCTGCGGCAACAGCAGGCCCCGCCGCGCGCCGAACTCGGCGATGAGGCCATCGCGGCCGACCTCGATCGACGCGACGTCCTCCACGGGCTCGGGCGGTGTCAGCACCGAGAGCTCGATGTGCGTGCGCGCCGCTTCATCCGGGCGGATCGGCGCGAACCGCCGGTCCTCACGTCCCACCGCGGCCGACAGGCGCGCCACCTCTTGCCCGAGCGGCTCCGCCAGATCGAGCGAGCCGAGGCAGCCGCGCAGGTCGCCATCGCAGTGAATCGTCACGAAGACGCCCGACGCCTCCGCGTCGACCCCGTCCAGCGGCGGCAGCGGCGCGCCGGTCGTCGCGTGCAGGAAGGCCGCTCGGGCGATCGCCAGGAGCCGCTGCCGGATCTCGGGGTCGAGCGCCACGGCGTCAGGCCGTCCGGCCGCTGGCAATCGCGGCCATGTAACCGACGACACTGGAGCGATCGCCGCTCGCATCACCGGAGTCGCCGTACTGGATGACGTGGGCCTCGGTCGCGCCGGCGGCGCGCGAGGCGGCCAGGGCGGCGACGATCGGACCGCCGCCGCACGCGTGACCGGGCTGCCGCTCGAGCAGCATCATGAGGCCGTCCTCGTCGAAGCGGTTGACGCGGGCCATCACCTGTTCGTCGAGCCGGCTGGCGACGTCCCGGGGCTGGAAGTGCGAGAGGTCGCTGCTCGCCACGAACACGGCGCCAGGCGGGGCGATGCCCGCCATGGCGTCGGCGAGGCCGAACGCCGTCGCGCGCGTCTGGTGCCCCATCACGAGCGGCACGATCGGGACCCCCGGCAGCACGCGGGCGAGGAACGGGAGCTGCAGTTCCAGGCAGTGCTCCGGCACGTGCGCGGCCGGGCGCTCGTGCACGAACGAGCACCGGGCCGCCAGCATCACCGCCAGGTCCTCGTGGACCGGACAGTCCCCCAGCGGCGACTCGAACGTGCCGCGCGGCCACACGGCGACGCCGTCGAAGGCCACGTGATGCGACGGGCCTACGAGGAACACGACCTCCACCTGCTGCCCGCGCAGGCGCCGGTACGCCGCGCCGGCGACGGGACCGGAGTACATCACGCCGGCGTGCGGCGAGACCAGCCCGATGGGCGTGGTGCCGTCGGCCTCGGCTGCTCCGTCTCCGGCCAGGCAGCGATCGACCACCCCGGCGAGCTGTTCCGGCTCGGCGGGATACCACGTCCCGGCAAGCCCCGCGGCGCGACGCATCAGCAACCTCCCCGGTGCACGCGCGGTCCCCCCGAGGCGCCGTCAGGCCGCACGTCGTAGAGCTGGATCTGCTCGTCGCCTCGCGCACGCGACTGCATCACCCAGGTGCGCCCCCCGGGCACGCCGACGTCGACGACCCCCAGCGGGTGGAGTCGCGGCACCGCCATGTAGTCGTCGTAGCTGGCGAACGGGTTGACCCGCGGATCCACCACGGCCAGGCCACCATCGCGCTCGGGCTGCACCCAGCCCGACGCCTGGATGCCGGTCCACTCCGGTGTGCGCAGCACGAGGTCGACGAACACGGCCATCGACGAGCCGCCGGCAGGCGCGTACACCAGCGCGTCGCGGACGCGCCCGGGCGCGTCCGCCCGGCCGTTGGTCAGGGCCTGCACCGCGTCGCGCGCGCGGTAGTAGCGCGGAGGGTCGTCCGTGAGCAGGCGCACGGGATACAGCGGCGCGCCCGGCGACCCCTCGATGGCGCGCACCGGCGGCGGCCGCATGCCGTGCCACGGCGCCGCCACACGCGGCTCGTCGCCACAAGGAGAGGCCCAGAGCCCGCGGCTGAAGTAGGCCACGGCCTGGCGCGCGCCGGACTGGTCGACGACGAACAGCGTGAAGGCTGGGCGGACGATCGTGTCCGGGGGATCGTCTGGATGCAGGGCGGCCCCGCTCACCAGCACGAGAAGGGCCAGTGCGAGACTCCAGCCGTAGCGTGCACCGGGCCGTCGCATATTCGCAGTGTACCTTCCCACCTCCCGGGGATGCCACCGCTTTCGGGACACGGAGGCACGGAGGGACACGGAGGCACGGAGGGGCACGGAGGACACGGAGGACACGGAGGCACGGAGGGACACGGAGGGCACGGAGGTCTCAATCAGGCTCGAGCACACCGACGGCGGTCCGCGGCGCCGCCGCCGTCCGGAGTCCACACCCCAGCCCGGTCGCAGCGCTGCTCTTCACCCCGCCGTACCACTCAACCCTCGTCAGTGTCTTCAGTGTGTTCAGTGTGTTCAGTGTGTTCAGTGTGTTCAGTGTGTTCAGTGTTGTCCCGTGTAATCCGTGTAATCCGTGGACAAAAGAAAACGGCGGCCACCCGCCAGGGCAGCCGCCGTTCCATGCCTGTCCGCGTAATCCCTACCGCGGGAATCGCCCGAGCGCGACCAGCAGGTCGAGCCGCGCCTGGCGGAGGCGATCCTCCGCCTGGGCCGCTGCGGTCTCGGCATCGAGCGCGCTGCGTTGGGCGTCGATCACCTCGAGGTTGGTCGTCGCGCCCGCGCGGAAGGCGAACTCGGTGATGCGGACCACCTCGTTTGCCTGCTGCGAGGCGCGGCGTGCGCTCTCGACCGCGCGCGCGGCGCTCGCCACGGCCGCCTCGGCCACGCGAATCTCCGACCGCGCCCGGAGCTGCACTTCCGTCAACTGCAGCTCCGCCGTGTCGCGCGCCACCTGCCGCTGTGCGGCCACGGCCTTGCGCTGGCCGCCGTCGAACACCGGCACCTGGAACTGGATGACGCCCCGCCAGGTCTTCGACGGCTGGAAGAGCCCGGCTGGCGTGAGGTACTGCGGCTCGAAGGAGGCGGTGCCGGTCGGCACCCAGTCCTTCCAGCTGTCGGCCACCACACGCTCGGCGGCGTCGAGCGAGGCGCGGAACAGCTGCACGTCCGTGCGCTCCCCCAGGCTCTGCTCGATCGCGGGATCGGCCGGCACCTCGAACGCCGGCTCGCCGGCGCTGTCGATGGGCTTGTCGGCCGCCAGCAGCACGCCCAGGGCCTCCTGCGCGCGCACGAGCGCCATGCGCGAGCCCTCGAGCAGCACGCGGTCCGACTCGTACGCCTGCGAGGCGCGCAGCTGGTTGAGACGGCTGCCCGCCCCGGCGTCGAGCTGCGCGGTGGCGTCCTTCAGGTGCGCCTCCGCGTTCTCGAGTGCCCGCAGGTTGACCCCGACCTGCCGCTTCTGGGCGATCACCGCCAGGTACGACTGCGCGGCCGCGGTCGCGACCTGCCGTCGCACGTCGTCGGCGCCGATGCGCGCGACCGTCACCTGATCGGAGGCCTGGGCCCGGGCCGCCCAACGGGACGCGGCCAGCACCGGGTAGGAGACGGAGGCGCCGAACAGCGCCTGCGTCTGCGGCTGCGTGACGAGGTCGTCGAAGCCCCGCTCGCTGTCGAGGATCGTCGTCGTCACCGTGCCACCCACGGTGGGTTTGGTCACGGTGTTCGCCTGCTGCAGGAGCGCCTCGGCGCGCAGGATCGACTGCGCCGCCTGGGCCACCGACAGGTTGGCGGCCAGCGCGCGGGTGATCGCCTCGTCGAACGTCACCGCCTCCGCCGGCACGGTGGAGATCGGTGGCAGGTCCTGCGCCGATGCAGCCGGCGCCGGCATCGGCGCCGGCGTCTGCGCGGCGAGCGGACTCGCAGGCCCGAGGAACGCCGTGGCGAGGACCACGGCCACGAGGCCGCGGCCCGGCCGCACCGGCGCGGGCCACCATTGCCTAGACATGGGAGCCTCCTCCGGCCGTCACGGACTGGCCGTCGTCGTCACCGAGGCTGCGCGTCGCGCGGCCGGGGGCGATGGACCGGATGATGACGTAGAGCACGGGAATGAAGATGACCGACAGGAAGGTCGAGGCGATCATGCCGCCGGCGACCGACGTGCCGACCGAGTTGCGCGCGGCGGCCCCGGCGCCGGTCGCGAACGCGAGCGGCAGCACGCCCAGCACGAACGCGAACGACGTCATCAGGATCGGCCGCAGGCGGATCCGGCCCGCCTCGAGCGCCGCGTCCACGATGGACATGCCGCGCTCGCGCAGCTGCTCGGCGAACTCGACGATGAGGATCGAGTTCTTCGCGGCGAGGCCGATGAGCAGCACGAGGCCGACCTGGCAGTACACGTCGTTCGCCAGCCCCCGCATCATCTGCGCGCCCAGACCGCCCAGGACGGCCAGCGGCACGCCCAGCAGGATGATGAACGGCAGCACCCAGCTCTCGTACTGGGCCGACAGGACCAGGTAGACCAGGATGAGGCTCAACCCGAAGATGTAGCCGGCCTGCGATCCGGACTTGATCTCCTCGAGCGACTGCCCCGCCCAGGCGTAGGAGAAGCCCGGCGGCAGGGTCTGCCCGGCCAGCTCCTCCATCTTCGCGAGCGCCTGTCCGGAGCTCACGCCCGGCGCGCCCGACCCGGTGATCTCGGCCGACCGGAACAGGTTGAAGTGGCTGATGACCTGCGGCGCCGTCGTCTCCTCGAGGGTGACGATGGAGTCGAGGGGGACCATCTCGCCGGACGTCGACCGCGCGTAGAGCTGCCGCAGGTCGTCGGGCGAGCGCCGGTAGTCCTGGTCGGCCTGCACGTAGACGCGGTAGGCGCGGTTGTTGAAGTCGAAGTCGTTGACGTACTGCGAGCCGATGAAGACCTGGAGCGCGCCGGTGACCTCGCTGAGCGGCACGCCGAGCGACCGCGCCTTGTCGCGGTCGATCCGCACGAGCAGCTGCGGGTCATCCGCCCGGAAGGACGTGAAGAGGCCGGTCAGTTGCCCGCTCTGGTTGCCCGCGCCGACGAGGCCGAACGTGGCGTTCGCCAGGTCGCCAATCTCGCCGCCCGACTGGTCGAGCACCTCGAACTGGAAGCCGCCGAACACCGACAGGCCCTGGATGGCCGGTGGCGCAATCGCGATGACCATCGCGCCGGGGATGCCGAAGAGGCGCCCCCGCACGCGGTTCAGGACCGACGCCAGCGAGTGCTCCTCGCCCTCGCGCTGGTCGTAGTCCTTGAGCCGCGTGAAGATCATGCCGTTGTTGGGCGCGGCGCCGGTGAAGCTGAAGCCCATCACCGAGAACGCGGCGGCGATGTCGGGGTCCGAGAACAGGACCTGCTCCGCCTGCTGGGCGATGTTGGTCGTGTACTCGAGCGAGGCGCCGGCCGGTGCCTGCACGATCGTGATGAAGTACCCCTCGTCCTCGTCGGGCACGAACGCCGACGGCACACGCTGGAACACCAGCCAGGTCGCACCGAGGCCGATCAGGAAGAGCACGATCATCAGGAACCGCAGGTTCAGGGCCCGCCGCAGCGCCGCGACGTAGAAGTGCGTGCCGCCGTCGATGACGCGGTTGACCCGGGTGAAGAACCACCCGTGCGTGTGGCTCTCGCGGTCGAGCAGCAGGGCCGACAGCGCCGGCGTCAGCGTGACCGCGTTGAACACCGACAGCACGACCGAGAAGGCAATCGTCAGTGAGAACTGCTGGTAGAGCCGGCCCGCCGTGCCCGGGAAGAACGCCACGGGCACGAACACCGACACCAGCACGATGCCGATGACGACGACGGCGCCGAACACCTCCCGCATGGCGTCGATCGCGGCCCGCCGCGCCGACTTGCCGAACTCGCTCATGTGCCGCTCGATGTTCTCGATCACGACAATCGCGTCGTCCACGACGATGCCCGTGGCGAGCACGATGCCGAAGAGCGTCAAGGTGTTGATCGAGAACCCGAACAGCTTCACGAACGCGAACGTGCCGATGAGCGACACGGGGATCGTGATGGCCGGGATGATCGTGCTCCGCCAGTTCTGGAGGAACAGGAACATCACCAGGATGACGAGGCCGATGGCCTCGAGCAGGGTCTTGAGCACCTCGTTGATCGACTCGCGCACGACCGTCACGTTGTCGAACGCGAGCTGCCACTCGAGTCCCGGCGGGAAGTTCTTCTCGAGCTGGGCCATCTCGGCCATCACGCCGTCGTACACCTCGAGCGCGTTGGCGCTCGGCAGCAGCTGCACGCCGAGGCCCGAGGCCTCGAGCCCGAGGAACCGCAGGTTCGCCGAGTAGGTCTCGGCGCCGAGCTCCACGTGCCCGATGTCGCGCACGCGCACGATCGCGCCGTCCGCGCCGGTCTGCACGACCACGTTCTCGAACTGGTCCACCTCGCTCAGGCGGCCCTGCGCGCGCACGCTGATCGTGTACTGCTGGTTGCCGTCCATCGGCGCGTCGCCGACGGCGCCGGCCGCGATCTGCACGTTCTGCTCGCGCAGCGCGTTGACGACGTCGCCGCCGGTCAGCCCGCGCGCGGCCAGCTTGACCGGGTCGAGCCACAGCCGCATCGCGTACTTGCGCTCGCCGAAGATGATCACGTTGCCCACGCCCGGCACACGCTTGATCGCGTCGCGGACATAGAGGTCGACGTAGTTGCTGATGAACTCCGCGTCGTAGCGGTTGTCACGCGAGAAGAACCCGAGGCCGCCCATGAAGCCGGCCGTGTTCTTCGTCACCGTGATGCCGTTGGTGCGCACGTCCACCGGGAGGCGGCCCGTGGCCTGGTTGACGCGGTTCTGCACGTCGACCGCGGCCAGGTCGGGATCGCGCCCGATGTCGAAGGTCACCGTGATGGTGCTCACGCCGCTGTTGGTGCTCGACGACTGGAGGTACGTCATGCCCTCCACGCCGTTGATCACCTGCTCGAGCGGCGTCGTCACCGCGCTCTCGACCGCCTGCGCGTTGGCGCCCGTGTAGAACGCCGTCACCGTCACCGACGGCGGGGCGAGTTCCGGGAACCGCGCGATCGGCAGCGTGGGAATCGCGATCGCCCCCGCGAGGATGATCAGCAGTGAGAGCACGGCCGAGAGGATCGGCCGGCGAATGAAGACGTCCGTGAACATCGGGACGCCCCTACTGGCCCTGTCCCGGCGTGGCCGGCCCGGGGGCCTGGCCGCCGCCGGCCGGCATCAGCTGCACCGGCGCGCCGTCGCCGATCTTCTGCACGCCCGACACGATCACCTGGTCCCCGGGGTTCAGGCCCGACCGCACGACATAGGCGTTGCCGACGACCGGACCGACCTGGATGGGCTTCTGCCGGGCCACGAGCCCGTTCTCGCCGCGCTCGGCGACGAACGCGAAGTACAGGCCGTTCACGCGCGACACCGCCGTGACCGGCACCGTGAGGCCGTCCTCCGTGCTCCACACCACCCGCGCGCGGACGTACTGGTCGGTGCGCAGCGACGTGTCGTCCGGGAGGGGCGCCTTCACGAGGACCGACTGCGTGCCTTCCTGCACCGACGGCGAGACGAAGGTCACCTTCGTCTCGAGGATCGGCTCGCCGGACTGGTCGAGCAGCCGCACCGGCAGGCCCGTCGCCAGCCGCGGCGCCTCCTGCACGGGCACGTTCACGTAGATCTCGAGCGCGCGGTTGTCGTCGATCGTCGTGAGCAACGTCGACCGCGTCACGCGGTCGCCCACCCGCACCGGCACGTCGCCGACCACGCCCGCGGTCGGCGCGGTCACGCGGTAGTACTGCAGGCCGACCTCGGCCTCGTTGATCTGGGCCTCGAGCGTCTTCATCTGCGCCTCGGCCGTCTGCAGGGCCGTCTGCGCGCGCTCGAGCTCCTGCTCGCTGATGGCCCCGGCGTCGTAGAGGCGCCTGGTGCGATCGGCCTGCTGGCGGGCAAATGCCAGGTCAGCCTCGCGCGTCGCGCGCGTGGCCTGCAGGCTCGCCAGCGCCGCGCGCGGCTGCTCGCGGTCGATTTCCATCAGCAGGGCGCCCTGGCGGACCCGGTCGCCGGACGAGACCGCGATGCGGGTCAGGAACCCTTCGACCTGCGGCTGGATCCGGGTGGACCGGCGGGACTTCACCGTCCCGACGTATTCGGTCGTCTGTTCGATGGGGTGCTGCGCGAGCGTGACGGCCTCGACGCCCATGGGCGGCATGCCGCCGCCAGGGCCGCCGGGACCGGCCGGGCCGGCCTCGCCGCCACCACAGGCCGCGGCAAGGACCGCCAGGACCAGCGCAGGCGCCAGTACAGGAGTGCGTGAGAAATAGGTCATGGTGTGGGGAACCGCTAGGAATCGGGATTTGGAACCGTCGCACCGCCGTTACAAACGGGGAATACCGGCCGCGCCACAACTAGGACGACGGAGCGGGGCACACGGTTCCCTTCACAATAAATGACGATTCATTTATTGTAAAGGCACCATGTCGCCGCGCCGCAAGACCGCCTCCGACGACGAGATCCTCGAAGCCGCCGCCCGGGTCCTCGCCCGCGTCGGCCCGGCCCAGCTCCGGCTTGCCGATGTGGCCGCCGAGGTGGGGCTCGCCCCCGCCACGCTGATCCAGCGCTTCGAAACCAAACGCGGCCTCCTGCTGGCTGTCGCCCGCCGCGGCGGGCGCACCATGGCCGCGGACTTCGCGCGCCGGCGCCAGGAAGCCCGCTCCCCGCTCGGCGTCGTCACCGAGGTCGGCACCTGCGTGCGGCAACTCGCCTCCTCTCCACAAACGCTCGCCAACTCGCTCGCCATCCTGCAACTCGGCCTCACCGACCCCGAGTTCGGCGAGATCTCGCGGGCCCACGAGAAGATCCTGCACACCGAAATCAAACGCCTCCTCCAGGACGCGCTCGACGCCGGCGAGATCGTCGGGGCCGCCCCGCAGGTCCTCGCCCGCGCCGTCGTCGCCCTCGTCCGTGGATCGCTGCTCACGTGGGGGTTCCGCCGCACCGGGGCGGCGGACGCCTGGATTCGACAGGACCTCGACACGCTGCTGGCCCCCTATCGCCGCCAGCCCGCCCGCCGCCGTGTCTGACGTGCTCGCGGGCTACAGCCGGGCCCTCTACGCCAACTGGCTCCTGCACAGGCCGCTCCAGTTGCTGGTCGACGCCGGCGAGGGCCTGCAGCTCGGCCTCGGGCGCGGCGTGTTCCAGCCCACCACCCTCGCCATCACGCACGGACATTCCGATCACGTCCTGGGTCTGCCGGGCCTGGCCGCGGCGCGCCGCTTTGGAAAGGGCGCACAGGACAAGCCCCTGACTGTCTGTTTTCCAGACACCTCAGCCGGGGCGATGACGATGCGCACGCTGCTGGCCGAGCTCTGGAAGGGCGTGGAGTTCCCGCTCGTCTGGGTGCCGATGCGCCCGGGTGCCGCGCACCTCCTCCCCAAGGGACGCCGACTCGAGGCGTTTGCCGTGACCCACGTGCCAGGTGAGCCGTGCCTCGGGTATCGCGTGCTCGAGCCGCGCCGCCGGTTGAAGCCCGAGTTCGCGGCGCTGCCGCAAGCCGAACTCGAGGCGCTCGGACGGGCCGGGCGGCGTGGGGAGCTGATGGAGTCGGTCGACCATGTCGTCTTCGCGCACAGCGGCGACGCCATGCCCATCGACCCGTCCCTCGTCCAGGGCGCGGACCTGCTCGTCCACGACGCCACCTTCCTCGAGGAGGCCGATCGCCGCGAGCCGATTCACGCCAGCACCCGCGAGGCCCTGGCCGTCGCCGCGGCGGCGGGAGTGGGCGGGCTCGTCCTGCACCACCTGTCGGTGCGCTACGCGCGCGAGGGGGCGCTTGCCACGCTGGCGGCGCAGCGAGCGGCCAGCGGCTACGCGGGCCCCGTCTGGCTGCTCGACGAGGCCACCTTCACGCCCGTGCCGTGAGCCCCGCGGCAGCCGGTCGTCGACGCCCGTGCGCCGTTCGCTCGGCGACGGCCAGCTGTGCCAGCTGATAGAATCGAGGGTCTATGTCAGCGTCCCTGAGCCGCCAGGAGGTGGAGCGCATCGCGGAGCTCGCCCGTCTGGCCCTGACTCCCGACGAGGTCGAACTCTTCAGCCGGCAGCTCGGCGACATCCTCGGCTACGTCAACCAGATCCGCGAGCTCGACACGAGCGGCGTCGCGCCGACCGCCCACGTGCTGAGCCGCCCGGTCGAGCGCCCGGACGAACCGCGTCCAACCCTCGAGCGCGCCGACGCGCTGGCCGGCGCTCCCGAGGCGGCGCGCGAATCCGGGCTCTTCAAGGTCCCACGGGTCATCGGATGAGCGCGCTGCCCGACCTGACCGCTGGCGAGCTGGCGCGCCAGATCGCCGAGGGCGCCGTCCGCGCGGCCGAGGCCGTGGACGCCACCCTGACCCGGATCACCGCGCAGGACGCCGAGTTGCACGCGTTCCAGCATGTCGCGGCCGAGACAGCTCGCGCGCGGGCCGAGGCGCTCGATGCCCGGCGCGCGGCGGGCGAGCCGCTGGGGCCGCTCCACGGCGTGCCCGTCGCCATCAAGGACAACCTCTGCACACGCGGGCTCCCGACGACCGCGGCCTCGCGGATCCTCGAGGGCTTCGTCCCACCCTACGACGCGACGACGGTGGCGCGCCTCGAGGCGGCCGGGGCGGTCGTCATCGGCAAGACCAATCTCGACGAGTTCGCGATGGGGTCGTCCACCGAGAACTCGGCCTTCGGCGGCTCCCGGAACCCGTGGGCCACGGACCGCGCCCCGGGCGGCTCGAGCGGCGGCTCCGCCGTCGCGGTGGCCGCGCGCATGGCGCCGCTCGCGCTCGGCTCCGACACGGGCGGATCGATCCGCCAGCCGGCCGCCTTCTGCGGCATCGTCGGGCTGAAGCCCACCTATGGGCGCGTGTCGCGGTACGGGCTGCTGGCCTTCGCCTCGTCGCTGGACCAGGTCGGCCCGTTCACGCGGTCGGCCGGTGATGCCGCCCGGGTGCTCGGCGTGCTCGCCGGCCCGGACCCGCATGACGCGACGGCGGCCGCCGAGCCCGTGCCGGATTATGCCGCCGCGCTCACGGGCGACGTGCGCGGCCTGAAGATCGGCGTGCCCCGTGCCGTGGTGTCGGAGGGGGTCGACGCGGGTGTCACGTCTGCCTTCGAGGAAGCGCTCGCCCTCTTCCGCGCGCGCGGCGCGACGGTGGTGGACATCGAGCTGCCGCATGCGTCGTACGCCATCCCGATCTACTACCTCATCGCCACCGCCGAGGCGTCGTCCAATCTCGCCCGGTACGACGGCGTGCGGTACGGCCGCCGCGCCGCGCTCGGCCGTGACGATGGGCTGCAGGCGATGTACGACCGGACCCGCGACGAGGGGTTCGGGCCCGAAGTGAAGCGGCGCATCATGCTCGGGACGTACGTGCTGAGCGCCGGGTACTACGATGCGTACTATCTGAAGGCCCAGCAGGTCCGGACGCTGGTGCGGCAGGACTACGAACGCGCCTTCGGCCAGGTCGACGTGATCGCGATGCCGACCACGCCGACGCCGGCCTTCCGGCTCGGCGAGAAGACGAACGACCCCCTCCAGATGTACTTGGCCGACGTCTTCACCGTGAGCGCCAACCTGGCGGGGCTGCCGGCCATCAGCATTCCCTGCGGGTTCAGTCGCGAGCAGTTGCCGATCGGCTTCCAGTTGACGGGACGCCCCTTCGACGAAGCCACGCTGCTGCGCGCGGCGGACGCCTACGAACGCGACACCGCCTGGCACACGCTCGCGCCAGAGACGTGAGCGAGAAATAAGAAGTCAGAAGGCAGAAGGCAGAAAGCAGAACGAAGAAAGGGTCAGACCCCATTTCCCTGGACGATGCGTGGAAATGGGGTCTGCCCCCTTTTTCATGAAGGTCCTTCCGCCTTTCTGCCTTCTGCCTTCTGACTTCTGACTTTCTCATCGAAGCACAGCGGCTAGCTTTGCTGCCGCCGCTTCGTCGAAGTCCGACAGGCGCAGCGGCGTGATGGCGACGAAGCCCTCGACCACGGCGTGGATGTCCGTGCCTTCGACGTCGTCCTCGGGCAGGGCGAACTCGTTCCAGAAATACCGGCGGCCACGCGGGGTCTTCTGTTCGGTCCATGTCTCGATGCCCGCCTTGACGCTCGGGGGCACCACCCGGCGTCCCTTCGGCGTGCCAGCCGGGACATTCACGTTGAGGAAGGTGCCGGCCGCCAGCGGGTGGGCCTTGAGCGCCGCGGCGATGTCCGCGGTGGCCCGGGCCGCCAGGCCGTAGTCGTTCCAGCCGCCCTTCACGTCCATGGACGTGGCAATCGCGGGGATGCCCTGCAGTGCCGCCTCGCGCGCCGCTCCGACGGTGCCGCTCACGAACGACGCCGTGCCGGTGTTGAGGCCACGGTTGATGCCCGACACCACCAGGTCGGGGCGCTCCGCCATCAGGGCGAGCACGGCCACCTTCACGACGCTCGCCGGGGTCGCGCTCACGCCGAGGGCCGTCAACCCATCAGGCAGCCTGATCGGATCCACGTAGACCGGGTCGGTGAGGGTGAGGGAATGGCCCTTGCCGCTCTGGTTCTCGGCTGGCGCGATGACATGCACCTCCCCCACCGCCTCGAGGGCCCGCGCCAGCGCCGCAATGCCCGGCGCGCGTACGCCGTCGTCGTTCGTCACCAGGATGCGGTAGGGCGCCTGGGCACCGACAGGCAGGGCCAGGATCAGCAGGGCGGCCGCGAGGGCCAGGACGGCGCGATGAAATCTCATGGCGGGGATTCTAGCCGGAAGGGGCATCGCAAAAGGGGCAGCCCCCGTTTCCCTGGGGCCACCGGGGAAACGGGGCGCCGCCCCCCTTGTCCGGGCGTGCGCCAACTGGCGGGGGTTCAGGCCGCGGCGACCGGCCGCTTCTTCACCATCGTCCAGATGAAGAGGCCGAGCAGCAGGAAGGGGACCAGCGGCAGGACCAGTCCGAGCAGGGCGATCACCAGGCCCACGACGGCAATCCCCCCGAGCACCAGGAGCACGACAGGCAGCGCCACGGCGCCGGCCGCGAGCCCGACGGCGCCGAGGGCCAGCCCGATGGGGATCCAGAGCAGCTTGAAGAGAATCCGGATCGGCAGCAAGACCGTCCAGACGAGCAGCTTGACCAGGAACAGGGTGACGCCGACAACGGCCGCGATGGCCAGGCCTCCGACGGCCAGCATCCCCAGGACGAAGAGCTCGATCATTGGCGTCCCCTCCGGGTGGCGGGCGAGCCACCCACCAGCAAGGGACGAACGCGCAGCAGGCAGGGTTCCGCAGCCGGGCCGCCCCGCGGGCGGCCGTCCGGGTCAGCGGTTGTCGTAGATGGCCTTGAACTCGGGCAGCGACCACTCGACGAGGCCCTGCCGGACCTCTTCCATGGCCAGCCGCTCGGGCTTGTTCGGCCGCGGCGTCGGGTCGTCCGGATCGTCCTCGAGGCGGACCTTGGCGCCGCGTCGCAACTGCTTGGCGCGAAGCGCCGACACGTCGACGTAGAGAAAGCGGCTGTCGATGGGCGCGGCCTGCACCCGCTCGACGGGCTGGTCTTCGACCGGCGTCTCGACGTCCTGCTGGATTTCTTCCTCAGACATAAGCTCCCAGTGTAGTGAAACTCGGCCGTCCGGGGCAATCGGGAAGCGTGGGCTGCGTGCGAAACGACGCGCCGCCCCTCAAAAAAGGGGTCAGCCCCCCTTTTTTGCCCGCGCCTACTCCCCAGGCGCCTTCGTGAACGCCCCGACGAACCAGGAGATGACGCTCATCACCAGGGCGCCAATGATGGCGGCGCCCAGGGACCGGACCGAGAACCCCGGCACGACCGCGGCCGCAAGGCCGAAGGCCAGGCCGTTGACGACCAGGTAGAACAACCCCAGCGTGACGATGGTGATCGGCAGGGTCAGCAGGACCAGGATGGGCTTGACCACGGCGTTGACGAAGCCGAGCACGAGCGCCCCGACCGCCAGCGCCACCCAGGAGGAGACAACAACCCCGGGCACGAGGTACGCAGTCACCCAGAGGGCGACTGCGAGGAGGATCCAGTGGACGAGGAAGCCAGCCATAGGCCACAGATTACACAGATGCACAGATGAAAGGAACGCGGGATGCACAGATGCGAAAAGGGCGGGATGCCCGCGGCATCCCGCCCCTTCTTGTTGATTCCGTTTTTCTTGATTGTGAATTCAGATTGCGGTCGACGCGGCCGTCAGGCCGCGTCGACCGCAATCTGCCGCGGCTTGGCCTCCTCGCGGAACGGCAGGCGAATCGTGAGCACGCCGTTCTTGTAGTCCGCCCCGATCTTGCCGGTGTCCACGGTCGGCGGCAGCGAGAACGACCGGCTGAACGTGCCGTAGGCGCGCTCCACCCGGTGGAACTGCTCCTTCTTCACCTCACCCGACACCTTGCGCTCCCCGCTGAGGGTGAGCGTGTTGTTCTCGACCGTGACCGAGATGTCCTCGCGGTTCATGTCCGGCAGTTCGGCCTTGAGCACGAGCTCCTTCTGGTCGTTCTCGAAGATGTCCACCGCCGGCACCCAGCCGCTCATCACCGCGTCCTCGCGGCGGCCGTAGGCGTCGCCGAAGAGCCGGTTGACGCGGTCCTGGAGGACCGCGAGGTCACGGAAGGGATCGAATCGCACCATCGACATGATGTCTCTCCTGCCTCACTGGGGTTGAAGACTGGTTGCACCTGCACCGGACTAGGTCGTCTCGGCATACTCCGCGTCGACGACCTCGCCCTCCTTGACGTCGCCCGGCGATCCGGACGCCCCCGCGGGGCCGCCCGGCGCCTGGCTGGACTTGTAGAGCGCCTCGGCCATCTGGTGCGAGGCCTGCTGGAGCGCGGCCAGGGCACTGCGGATCGCGGCCGCATCGTCGCCCTTGACCGCCGCGCGCGCCTGCTCCAGCGCGGCCTCCACCGGCGCCGCCTCGGCGCCGAGCTTCGTGCGGTTCTCCGCCAGCGTCTTCTCGACCGAGTAGATGAGCGCGTCGGCCTGGTTGCGCGCCTCGATCGTCTCGCGGCGCTGCGCATCGTCGGCCTGGTGCGCCTCGGCGTCCTTCACCATGCGGTCGACCTCGTCCTTGGCGAGGCCACCCGAGCCGCTGATGGTGATCTTCTGTTCCTTGCCCGTCGCGAGATCCTTCGCCGACACGTTGACGATGCCGTTGGCGTCGATGTCGAAGGTCACCTCGATCTGCGGCACGCCGCGCGGCGCCGGCGGCAGGCCGACCAGGTGGAACCGGCCCAGCGTGCGGTTGTCACGCGCCAGCGGGCGCTCGCCCTGCAGCACATGCACCTCGACGCTCGTCTGGCTGTCGGTCGCCGTGGAGAACGTCTCGCTCTTCCGGCTCGGGATCGTCGTGTTGCGCGCGATGAGGGTCGTCATCACGCCGCCCAGGGTCTCGATGCCGAGCGAGAGCGGCGTCACGTCGAGCAGCAGCACGTCCTTGACCTCGCCGGCCAGCACGCCCCCCTGCACGGCCGCGCCGATGGCGACGACCTCGTCGGGATTCACGCCCTTGTGGGGCTCCCGGCCGAAGTGCGCCTTCACCGCCTGCTGCACCCGCGGCATGCGCGTCGAGCCGCCGACGAGCACGACCTCGTCGATGTCCTTCGGCGTCAGGCCCGCATCGGCCAGCGCCTGCGTGACGGGCCCGAGCGTGCGCTGCACCAGGTCCTCGACGAGCGCCTCGAGCCTGGCCCGCGAGAGCTTGAGCGTCAGGTGCTTCGGCCCGGACGCGTCGGCCGTGATGAACGGGAGGTTGATCTCCGTCTCCATCACCGACGACAGCTCGATCTTGGCCTTCTCCGCGGCTTCCTTGAGCCGCTGCAGCGCCAGCCGATCCTTCGAGAGGTCGATGCCGTCGCTCTTGCGGAACTCCTCGACCAGCCAGTCGATGATCTTCTGGTCGAAGTCGTCGCCGCCAAGGTGCGTGTCGCCGTTGGTGGCCTTCACCTCCACGACGCCCTCACCCACCTCGAGGATCGAGATGTCGAACGTGCCACCGCCGAGGTCGTAGACGGCAATCGTCTCGTCGGACTTCTTGTCGAGCCCGTACGCGAGCGCCGCGGCCGTCGGCTCGTTGACGATGCGCAGCACGTTCAGGCCGGCGATGGTGCCGGCGTCCTTGGTGGCCTGCCGCTGCGCGTCGTTGAAGTACGCCGGCACGGTGATGACCGCATCGGTGACCGGCTCGCCGAGATAGTCCTCCGCGGCCTGCTTCAGCTTCTGCAGGATCATCGCGGAGACCTCGGGCGGCGAGTACTGCTTGCCGCGGGCCTCGACCCACGCATCGCCGTTGCCGGCCTTGACCACCTTGTAGGGCACCCGTGCCGCTTCGGTCGTCACCTCGGCGTGCTTGCGGCCCATGAACCGCTTCACCGAGAACACCGTGTTCTCCGGGTTCGTCACGGCCTGGCGCTTCGCGACCTGGCCAACCAGACGCTCCCCGTCCTTCGCAAACCCGATGACCGACGGCGTCAGGCGTGAACCTTCCTGGTTCACGATCACCGTCGGCTGTCCGTTCTCCATGACCGACACGACCGAGTTGGTCGTGCCCAGGTCGATTCCGATCACCTTGCCCTTCGCCGCCATCTGCTGCTGCCTCCGTCACGCACCAAGAATACACAAGACATGAGTGCTAAGCAAGCATTTTATCTTAGCGTCTCACACTCACTATAGACGCACGAGAGGTCCGTAAGGTTTCAGGGGGGATGGACGAGGGTTCCGCCGGGAACCCGTTCAGCTGCGGAACTGCTCCGGCGTCAGGATGGCCGTGTCGCTGACGAGCTCGGTCGCCAGCTCGAGGGGGATGCGTTCGAAAAGCCGGTCGCCCGCCGGAATCGGCGGCAGCGTCGCGACGTATTTCTGGCGGGTCGCCAGCACGAGGACCGGCAGGCCCAGGCAGCGGGCCGCGGCGGCCAGGCCCAGCGTGCCCGCCTTGTTGATGAAGGCGTCCGGTCCCACGGCGTCGGCGCCCACGACGACCAGCGAGGCGTCGGGCAGGGCGGTCGTGACCGCCCCGTCCTCCAGGATCGTGACCGCCAGGCCCGCTTCGCGCAGGCGCCGCCCGAGCGCGGTCCCTTCGAGCGCGGGCCGCCCCTCGCCGAGCGTCACGTGCACGGGTTCGGTGGCGGCCGCGGCAATCAGCGCGTCGCCGACCGATCCACTCCCCGACCAGGTCACGACCCGGAGCGGCCGCCGGTGCGAGGCATGGCGGAGGGCCTGGCTCCCCAGCCGCGCCAGGGCCGCGGGCGCACGCGCCAACGCCGCGACCGCCGTCGCGAGCGCGCCCGGCCGCTCGCAATCCTCGCGCGCGGCTTCGGCCAGCGCATGCAGGCCCACCATGGCGGGCTGGCCGGCCCGGAGCTCCTGCAGGGCCGCGTCGAGCAACGCTGGTGCCTCTGCGCGAAGCCGCACCAGGGCCGGTGCGAGCGCCGCCGCCAGCGCGGCCGCGCCGCGCGTGCGGTCACGCGCCACGGCGTCAACGGACCCGAGCCGAGGGTCGGGTGTCACCATTGGCGTCCTCCCTGGCGTCCCTGCCGCAAACGCCGCACGGTGTGGCCGGCCGTCCGGGCGGCGAACTGCAGCAGTCCGGTCTCGGTGAAGGCGTGGCCCACCGCCAGCATCATCGACGGGGTCACCCGCTGGCCGCGCACGATGATGTACACCGGCACCCACGTCGAGGGCAGGAACTTCGCCTTGAAGTGGTCGAGCCCCTGGAAGTCGTAGAGGAACCGGCCCCAGCGGCGGCTCGCTTCGAACACCGGCGCGAGCCACCACGGCGCGTCGGCCCCGGCCCGCCGCGAGAGCGGCGCCAGGCCCAGCGTGACGAACGCCGCGCCGTGCTCGGCGGCCTGCCGGAAACCGGCATCCACGAGCAGCTCCGCGGTGCCGTTGGGGGCGCCGGGCCGCCGCACGACCTGCTCGAAGAGCCAGCCCCGCCGCGCCGGCACCGGGCTCGCCAGCAGGAACCCGACGACGCGGCCGTCGGCCCGCCGCGCGACATGGACCTGCCGGTCGCGCAGGTGGCCGAGCGTCCAGGGCGTCGTCATGAAGCCGAGGGCCGGCATACGCTTGGCCTCGAGCCAGTCGATCAGGCACTCCCCGATCTCGGCGACCGTCCGGCGGCTCCGATGGTTCCAGTGCTCGATGGTGACCTGCTTGTGCCGCGCGCGCGCCAGCTGGGCCCTGAGCGAGGCCTTCGCGCGCAAGACCCGCGGCCAGTCGGCCGGGTCCCACATCGGCTGGGCCCCGACGAGCACGCCGGCATGGGTCGGGGCGCCAAGGCACACGGCCGCCATCCGCTCCTCGGCCCCGAAGTAGCACACCCGGCGCCGCGCGGCCGCGGCGTCGCGCTCGAACCTCGAGACGACGCCCGGCAGGTCGTCTCCCTGGCAGACCGGCGCGCCGGCGACGACCCGCCAGCGGCCAGCCTCGGCATAGGCGACCGCCGCCGGGCGCTCGGGATCGAACCAGTAGCGCAGCCCGGGATTCAGGATCTGGTAGACGTTGGTGTTCCAGCCGTAGCTCCGGACCAGGCGGCGGAGCCGCTGGGCGGCCGCGGAACCGGACGAATCGGCCATGATCGGAATCTCACCCGCAATCTTAAATCTGAGATCTAAGATCTAAGATCTATGCCCCATCCCGTGCTCGTCTCCACCGACGTGGGTGATCTCGGCCCGGACGTCCGCCGCCTCTTCGAGGATCTCGCCCGCCGGCGGCCCGAACGGCGCCCGTACGTCTCGGGCGAGTGCGTCCCGCTGCTCGACGTCTTCGAGACGGAGCGCAGCATCGACCTCGTCCTGGATCTGCCCGGGCTCAAGGCGGACGCGGTGCGCATCCTCATCCGGCACGGGGTCGTCCTCATTGTCGGCGAGAAGGAGCGGCCCGAGCCCGGCCTTGGCCAGCCGGCCAGCTTCCACCTCGTCGAACGCGACTTCGGGCGCTTCGCGCGGGCCGTCCGGGTCCACGCCGCGGTGGACGCGGGGCGCGCGACCGCGCGCCTGCAGAGCGGCGAGCTCCGCATCTCGCTCCCGAAGATTCCCGAGCGGCGCGGCCGCGAGATCCTCGTCCCGATCGACACGGGGGCCGAGGCCGGTGGGAGCGGCGCGTGAAGCTGCTCTTCATCGGGGACATCGTCGCCCGCCCCGGTCGCGACCTCGTGCGGAGCGGCCTGAAGGCGCTGGTGGCCGCGCGGGACATCGACTTCGTGATCGCCAACGGCGAGAACGCCGCCGGCGGCTCGGGGATCACGCGGGAGATCGCGGAGGACTTCTTCCGCACGGGCGTCCACGTGCTCACCTCGGGCAACCACATCTGGGACAAGCGCGAGACACTCGAGTTCATCACGCGCGAGCCGCGGCTCCTGCGACCGGCCAACTATCCGGACGGCACGCCTGGCGAAGGTTCGGTGGTGGTGCCGGCGCCCGACGGCACGCCGGTCGGCGTGGTCAACGTCATGGGCCGGGTGTTCCTGCTGAACATCGACGATCCGTTCGGGGCAGCCCGGCGCGAAATCGACCGGGTCCGCGCCGCCGGCGCCCGCGTGATCTTCGTCGACGTGCACGCCGAGACCACCTCCGAGAAGATTGCGATGGGCTGGTACCTCGACGGCACCTGCACCGCCGTGGTGGGCACGCATACCCACGTGCAGACGGCAGACGAGCGCGTGCTCCCCGGCGGAACGGCGTACCTCACGGACGTGGGCATGACCGGCCCCCACGACGGCGTGATCGGCGTCGAGAAGGAGGCGGTGCTGACCCGCTTCACGCGCGCGCTGCCGGCCCGCTTCGAGGCCGCCACGGGTGACCCGCGCCTCAACGCCGTCATCATCGACGCGGATCCAGACACGGGCCGGGCCACGGCCATCGAGCGTGTCTCGCTCAGCGCCGCCGAGCTGGCCGCGCTGGCCGGGCGCAGCGAGCCGGCGGTCTCGAACCGGTGACGACTCCCGGCCTCCCGTTCGACGACGAGGACGAGCGGACCGACGCGCCGCCGGCCCCCACGCCCCGCGCGACACCGCCGCCGGCCCGGCCGTCGCGCACCGAGGTGGGGCGCCTGCTCCATCCCCCGCCAGTGCCGTCGGCCGGACGGCTGCGGCCGCCACGCTTCATGGCCGAGGAACGTGGTGAGCGCGAGCCGGACGCCGACGCGGCCCCCGAGCCAGCCTCGACGACGCCGGCCCGCCGCGTGCTCACGGTCAGCGAGCTCTCGGCGCGGCTTCGAGACGCCATCGAGTCCCGCTTCTCGGACGTGTGGGTCGAGGGCGAGCTGTCGAACGCGCGCGTGTGGACCACGGGACACCTCTACTTCACCTTGAAGGACAGCGGCGCCCAGCTCAAGGGCGTGATGTTCCGCTCGACGCTGCAGCGACTGAAGTTCAAGCCGCAGGATGGCCTGCACGTCACGGTCCGCGGGCGCCTGAGCGTCTACGATCCGAAGGGCGAGTACCAGATCGTCGCCGAGCACATGGAGCCGCAGGGCTACGGCCCGCTCCAGCTCGCCTTCGAGCAGCTCAAGAAGCGCCTGCAGGCCGACGGCCTCTTCGCCCCGGAGCGCAAGCGGCCGCTGCCGGCGCTCCCGCGCCGCATCGGCCTTGTCACCTCCATCGACGGCGCCGCGCTCCGCGACATGGTGCGCGTGCTGCGCCGCCGCTACCCGAACGCGCACCTCATCATCTCGCCCACCCGGGTGCAGGGCGACGGGGCGGCGGCGGAGATTGCGAAGGCCCTGCGCGCGGTCGCCCGGGTCGACGCCGTCGACGTCGTCATCGTCGCGCGTGGGGGCGGCTCGCTCGAGGATCTCTGGGCGTTCAACGAGGAAGCGGTCGCGCGCGCCATCGCGGACGCGCCGGTCCCCGTGATCTCCGGGGTCGGCCACGAGACCGACTTCACGATCGCCGACTTCGTCGCCGACCTCCGGGCGCCGACGCCGTCGGCCGCCGCCGAGATCGTCGTGGGGCGCAAGGACGAGTTCACCGCGCGCATCGACCGGCTCTGCGGCCGCCTGGATGCGGCCGCGAGCCACCGGCTGACACGGCTCGAGGCCCGCCTGCGGGCGCTCGAGGGACGCCCGGCCTTCGGAGGCCTTCCGGCGCGGGTCGCGATGCGCGGTCGCCACGTCGCGGAACTGCGCGCGGACCTGGGTCGCGCCCTGTCGCAGGGCCTCTCGGCCCGTGCGCGCCGCGCCGAGGCCCTGCGCCGCACGCTGGGCCAGTACGATCCGCGCCACCGGCTCTCCGCGGTCCGCACACGTCTCGTGGAGCGGTCCGCCGCGCTTTCCGCGGCCATCGATCGCCGCCGGCATCGCGCCGAGTCGCGTTTCCGGCAGGTGGCCGCGCGGCTCGACGGCCTCAGCCCGCTGGCCGTGCTCGGTCGCGGCTACGCCGTCTGCTGGGACGGCACGCGCACGCGTGTCGTGCGGGACGCGGCAACCCTCGCGACGGGCGACGACGTGCGCGTCACGCTCGGCGCGGGAGAGATCAGGTGTACTGTCGATGAAATCTTAGATTGAAGATTGCAGATTGAAGATTGATTGCAGATTGAAGATTGACGATTGCAGATGATTGCGTGATTGGAAAATCTGGGCATGGACGATCCGACCATCAAGGATTTCGAGGCTGCCATCGCGGAGCTCGAGACCATCGTGAAGAAGCTCGAGGACGGGGACCTCGCGTTGGAGGCGTCGCTGGCGCTGTACGAGCGGGGCGTGCAGCTCTCGCGCTTCTGCCATGCGCGGCTCGAGGATGCCGAGCGGCGCATCGAGGTCCTCAACGAGCGTGGCGAGCTGAAGCCCGCGCCCGCCTCCCTGGCCCTTCCTGAGGACGACGAGCGGTGATGGCGCCTGCCCTCGAGTCCCACATCGATCGCCTGCGGGCCGACGTGGAGACCTTCCTGGTGGCGAGCCTGCCCGCGCCGCCCGACTGCCCTCCCGTGCTCGCCGAGGCCATGCGCTACAGCGTGACTGCCGGCGGCAAGCGCCTGCGGCCCGTGCTCACACTCTCGGCGGCCGAAGCCATCGCCGCCGCCGGCGGCGGCGACCCGGCCGAGGCGGTCCGGCTGGCGCTGCCGGCCGCCACCGCCATCGAGCTCATCCACACCTACTCGCTCATCCACGACGACCTGCCCGCCATGGATGACGACGTGCTCCGGCGCGGGCGGCCCACGCTGCACGTGGTGCACGGCGAGGGCATGGCCATCCTCGCCGGGGATGCGTTGCACTCGCAGGCCTTTGCCCTGCTCGCCCGCGACCCGGCCGGGGACGACCCGGACCTCGTCGCGCGCAAGCTGCGCACGATTGCCATCGTGGCGGGAGCGGCCGGCCCCGCCGGCATGGCCGGTGGGCAGGCCATCGACCTCGACGCGGTGACGCCGCGCCCGGACGGCACGCGGCCGGCGCCGCTCGACGCCGCCGCCCTCGAAGCCATGCACGCGAGCAAGACCGGTGCGCTCATCCGCGCCGCGGTCGTGGCCGGCGCGGTGATGGCGGGCGGCACCGACGCGATGATCGCCGCCGCGGATCGGTACGCGGCCGAGATCGGCCTCGCGTTCCAGATCGTGGACGACCTCCTCGACGTCGAGGCGGCCTCGGAGACCCTCGGCAAGACGGCCGGCAAGGACGAGGCCGCGGGCAAACCCACTTACCCGGCGCTCTTCGGCCTCGAGCCGTCGCGCGCGATGGCCGCCGCCTGCGTGACGCGCGCGGAGGCCGCGCTCGAGGCGGGTGGCCTCACCGGCGGCCACCTGCGCGACCTCGCGCACTGGGTCGTGACGCGCCGCTCGTGACCGCGAGCCGGGTGCGCCTCGACGCCCTCCTGGTGCAACGCGGCCTCGTCGAGTCGCGCGAGAAGGGCCGCGCGCTCATCCTCGCCGGCCTCGTCGAGGTCGGCGGGCAACGCGCCGACAAGGCCGGGACCCTGATCGCCCCCGACGCCGAGATCCGGGTCGCCGGTCCCGATCACCCCTGGGTCGGACGCGGCGGCATCAAGCTCGCCCACGCGCTCGACGTCTTCGGCATCGATCCCGGCGGGCGCCTCGGCGTCGACATCGGCGCCTCGACCGGCGGCTTCACCGACGTGCTGCTCGCACGCGGCGCGCGGCACGTCATCGCCGTGGACGTGGGGCGCAACCAGCTCCACTGGAAGATTCGCAGCGATCCCCGGGTGACCGTGCTCGAGGGCGTCAACGCGCGCAGCCTCACCCCCGATCAGCTGCCGGGCCTGGGCGCCGGCGCCGGCATCGTCACGATGGACGTGTCGTTCATCTCCCTGCGCCACATCCTGCCGGCGGTCCCGGCGCTGCTGGCTCCTGCCGCCGATGTCGTGGCCCTCGTCAAGCCGCAGTTCGAGGCGGGGCGCACGGAGGTCGGCAAGGGGGGACTGGTGCGCGACCCGGCCGTACACGCGCGCGTGATCGCGGAGGTCACGGACGCCGCCGCTGCGGTAGGATTGCAGCGCGCGGGCCTCGAGCCGTCGCCCATCACGGGCGCGGAGGGCAACCAGGAGTTCCTGCTGCACCTCGTGCCGGGGAACGGACCGCCGGGACCGCGCTGACCTGACCGCGCGCCATGCGTCCAGCGCCCCGCCGTCTGTGCCATCTGTGCCATCTGTGGCCCTCGGGCCGGTGATGGCCACGACATCGGATCACATGCCCATGACCGTTGCCGTCGTCACGAAGCACAACCTGCACGAAGCCCGCGAGACCCTCGTGGCGCTCGAGGCCTGGCTGTCCGGGCGCGATGTCCCCGCGGTGTGGACGCCGGAATCCGCCGCGCTCCTGCCGGCCGGCACACGGCGCGTCGTCGAGCGGAGCGAGGTGCCGGAAGTCGCAGACCTCGTCCTCGTCCTGGGTGGCGACGGCACGCTGCTGGCGATGGCAGACGAGATCGGCGGCGCCGAGCGGGACGTGCCGATCCTCGGGGTGAACTACGGGTACCTGGGGTTCCTCACCGAGATCACACGCCCTGAGCTGTACACGGCGCTGGAGGCCGCGCTGGCCGGCAACATGGCGTTCGACGAGCGCATGATGCTGCGGGCCGAGGCCCGCCGCCCCGGGCACCCGCGGACGGTGCGCACCATCCTGAACGACGTGGTGTTCACGCGCACCGCGCTCTCGCGGATGATCGACCTGCAGGTGACGGTCGGGGACCAGTTCGTGACCGAGGTGCGGGCCGACGGCCTGATCGTCGCGAGCCCGACGGGCTCGACCGCCTACAACCTCGCTGCGGGAGGGCCGATCGTGCACCCCGCGATGGACGCGATCCTGCTCACGCCGATCGCCCCCCACACCCTCACGCACCGCCCCATCGTGATCCCGGCATCCCACGAGGTGCGCATCGCCCCCTCGCGCGGCAACAACGGCGCCGAGGCCCACGTCACCTTCGACGGCCAGTTCGGACTGCCGCTCGAGGACCAGGACGAGGTCATCATCACCCGCGCCGCCCGCCCGATTCGCCTGGTCCGCTCGGCGACGAGAAGCTACTTCGAGGTGCTGCGCGAGAAACTGAAATGGGGAGAAAGATAGCCAAATTCAAGATCTTCAGATTTCAGATTGAAGATTGATTGACGATCTCAGATTGGCCGAAATCGACGATTGGATTTACCAGATCGGGGGAATTGAGGGATTTTCGGCAAAGGGGTCTGACTCAATCTGGTCAATCGAATCTTCCATTCCCCCCAATCTGCCTTCTTCAATCAATCTTCAATCTGAAATCTGAAGATCTGCAATCTATCTATTTCGCCTCTGGCGGAAGTACTTGACCTGCCACTCGTAGACGTTGCGGTTGTGCTCGGCGAGGGTCGAGGCGAAGACGTGGGAGCCGTCGTTCCTGCTGACGAAGTAGAGATACGGGACGTCGGCCGGGGCGACGACGGCTTCGAGGGAGGCGAGACCGGGCGCGGCAATCGGGCCCGGGGGAAGGCCGGGGTAACGGTAGGTGTTGTAGGGCGAGTCGAACTGGAGGTCGGCGCGCGTCAGGTTGCCGTCCCATTCGCCCGCCAGTTCCAGCGCGTAGATGACCGTCGGGTCGGCCTGCATGCCCATCCCGATCCGCAGGCGGTTCCGGTAGACGGCTGCGACCAGCGGCCGCTCGTCGGCGCGGGCCGTCTCCTTCTCCACCAGTGACGCCAGCGTCACGACCTGCCGGATCGTCAGGCCGGCCGCATCTGCCTTCGCGCGGAGGTCCTCGTCGTACGCGCGCCGGAAGTGGTCGACCATGAGGTGCACGACATCCGCGGCGGGCACGCCGCGCGGGAGCGCGTAGGTCTCGGGGAACAGGTACCCCTCGAGGTCCGGCGCCTCGGGATCGAGATCGCGGATCGGCGCCGGGTCGGCCGCCGCGGTGAGGAACGCCTGCTCCTCGCCGAAGCCGCGTTCCGCGAAGTGGCGGGCCATCTCACGCACGGTGAGTCCTTCGCGGAACGTCAGCAGGCGCTTGTAGACGTCCCCCTCGGCGATGCGCGCGATCACCTGATCGATGGTCTGCGGCTCGGTGAAGTGGTACTCGCCGGCCTTGAGCTCCCGCGCGCGGCCGCTCAACCAGAGCGCCAGGCGGAACCGCTGCGCGTCGCGGACGACACCGGCGTCCACCAGGCGGCGCCCGATCGCGGGTGCGCCCGCGCCAGCCGGTATCTCGACGAACACCTCGTCGCCGGCGTACCCGCGGAACGGCTCGGCCAGGGTGCCGACGTACCACCATGCCGCGGCCGCGGCCGCGGCACCGGCCAGGAGCACGAGCAGCGCCAGCCCGATCAGGATCCGTCGCACGCTACTCCCCCACCTCGGGCAGCACCTCGCGCGGGCGGGGCCGCGCGTCCAGGTAATCCTGCAGGATCACGGCGGCCGCCGCCGCATCGAGCTTCTGCTTCCGCTTGCGCCAGTCGCGCTCGCGGAGCGCGAGCCGGCTGTCGGCCTCGTGGCTCGACAGCCGCTCGTCCTGCAACGTCACCGGCAGGCCGACGCGGGCCTCGAGCGCGCGCGCGAAGGCCTCGACGCGCGGCGTCTCGCCCGTGGGACTGCCATCGAGACGTCGGGGCCACCCGACGACGACAGCCTCGAGGCCGTCATCGTCGGCCGACAGTCGCGCCACCTCATCGGCGACGAGCCGCACGGTCTGCGGCTCGGAGGCCGGCCGCTCCAGCAGGCGCCACGGCGAGGCCAGCATGCCGGTGGCGTCACTGAGCGCCAGGCCGATGCGCTTCCGCCCGTAGTCGATTCCCAGGACCCGCACCATCCGAGTATCCCACGGCCGAGGGCGTGTCCCCATCGACGGCTGAAGCCAGCCTATCCGCGGATGAACGCGGATGCACGCGGATGATCCCGCCCGCTCCCACGCTCCCGCTATAATCCCGCCGTGACCCGCTGGCTCCTTGCTGTCGTGGCCGCGCTCGGCGCGGCCGTGGCTTGTACCTCCGGTCCACCGCCAGAGCGCTTCTCGCAGAAGCTGGTGATCCTCGGCTTCGACGGGATGGACCCCGACCTCGCCGAGCGGTGGATGGACGAAGGCAAGCTGCCGAATTTCGCGAGGCTCGCGGCACGCGGCGGGCTGCACCACCTCGAGACCACGCACTCCCCCGAGTCGCCAACGGCGTGGGCCTCGTTCGCGACCGGCGTCAACGCGGGCAAACACAACATCTACGACTTCCTCGTGCGCGACACCGAGACCTACCTGCCCGACCTCGCGATGGTCGCGCGCACGCCGGCCCGCTTCCTTTTCAACTACATCCCGATCGCGCGGCCGGTGCTGGAGTCGACACGCGGCGGCACGTCGTTCTGGGTCACGGCCGGCGCGGCCGGCGTGCGCTCCCGGATCCTGACGGTGCCCGTGACGTTCCCGCCCGAGGACGTCCCGAACGGCGAGCTGCTCTCCGGCCTGCCCACGCCGGACATCCGCGGCACCATGGGCACGTTCTACTACTTCGCGACCGACCTGAGCCGCTACGAGGAGGGCAACACCGAGTTCGGCGGCATCCTCCGCCGCCTCGTCTTCGAGGGCGACCAGGCGACGGCCGAAATCGTGGGCCCGCCCGACCCGATCGTGCGGCAGCAGGTGCAGGCCCTCCGCGCGCAGGCCACGCTCAGTGACGACGACCGCGCGGAGCTCGCCGCGCTCGAGGCCCGCGCCGACATCAACGTCCCCTTCACCGTCCGGTGGACCCGCGGCACGGACACCGCGACGATCGACATCCAGGGGCAGCAGCTCGCACTCACGCCACGCACGTGGAGCCGCTGGGTCAACCTCGACTTCGACGTGAACCTGTTCATCACGCTCCACGGGATGCTGCAGTTCTACGTCGTCCGGGCCGGGGACGACCTCCAGATCTACGTGTCGCCCGTGAACTGGGACCCCGAGAACCCGCCGGCGCCGATGTCCGCCCCCGCCTCGCTCACCGCGACGCTGCACGAGCGTCTCGGCAACTTCCGAACGCTCGGCTGGCCCGAGGCCACCTGGCCGCTCAACGAGGAGCGCATCGACGAGGCGACCTTCATGGAGGACCTCGATCTGTCGTTCGACGACCGCGCGCGGACCATCCTCGATCGGATCGACGCCGGGGGCTGGGACCTGCTCGTCGGGGTGATCGAGACCACCGACCGCGTGCAGCACATGATGTGGCGGCTGATCGACCCGGAGCACCCGATGTACGACGCGGCACTGGCCGCGAAGTACGGATCGGCCATCGAGGACGTCTACGTCAAGGCGGATCGTTTCACGGGCGAGGTCCTCGATCGTCTGCCGCCGGACACCGCGGTCATGATCGTGTCCGACCACGGCTTCCACTCGTTCCGGTGGTCGGTGAACCTCAACACGTGGCTCGTCGCCAACGGCTACATGACACTGCAGGGACAGGCCGGCGGGGACAAGAAGCTGGACGACCTCTTCGGCGGCGGCACGTTCTGGGAGAACGTGGACTGGTCGCGCACGCGCGCGTACGCCATGGGCCTCGGCCAGATCTACGTCAACCTCGCCGGGCGCGAGGGCCGGGGCATCGTGCAGCCGGGCGCGGAGTACGACGCGCTGCTCGAGAAGCTGTCGGCCGACCTGCTCGCATTCACCGACGAGCGTGACGGACGCCACGTCGTGCGGCATGTCTACAAACGCGCCGACATCTACAGCGGCCCGTACTTCGACGCCGCCGCCGACCTCCAGGTGGGCCTCGCCGAGGGGTACCGCACCTCCTGGCAGACGGCGCTCGGCGGCGCCCCGCCCCGCCTGATCGAACCCAACCTGAAGAAGTGGAGCGGCGATCACGGCTCGTACGACTACGAAACCACCGCAGGCATCCTCATCAGCTCCGTCCCGCCCACCGCGGACACCACGCGCATCATCGACATCGCGCCGACCGTGCTGAAGTTCTTCGGGCTGGACATCCCGGCGGATCTCGACGGCCGGCCCCTCTGGTGAGCACGCCGGCCGGTCTCGGCCGCCGCCCGCTTACGGCGTGCCGAAGATCAGGTTCCGGAACACGATCGACAGCCCGGCCGCGCCGCCCACGAACACCAGCATCCGGAAGAACGCCGCCTTCACCCCGAGCGAACGCTGGGTAATCGACTGGATGGGCTGCCACGCGAGGAAGAACACGAGGTAGCTCCCCGCGATGCCGAGGAGATCGCCGACCCGCGGCCTCAGCACCACCGGCATCAGCGTGAGGATGAACACCCCGCCGAGCCAGACGCCACACGTCAGCCACAGGAACTCTCCGGGCGACAGCAGGATGCCGCGCACGCTGGGCACGGTGGCAGGTTCGGGTGTCGGGGGTGAGGTCTGCTCTGGCGTCATCCGCCCAGTCTACCTGCCCGGCAGGCGTCAGCGGCGGACAACGCGCCCCGGGCCGGCGTCACCCGCGACAACGACCGGCACCGAGGGGGCGCTCGTGCCGCACGCGTTCACCGCAAGGACCTGCACGTAGGCGGCGAAGCCACCGGGCACGGGCCCGGCAATCGCCGTCGTCCAGCCGACGTTGCGGTTGTACAGCGTCGAGCCGCCAGGCGTGCTCCCCGCCTGCAGCACGTACGACGCCGCGCCGTCGGCCGGGCTCCAGCTCGCCGTCACCATGCCGGCGCCAATCGCCACCACCAGGTCGGTCGGCGCGGGGGGCGCCGACGTGCAGGGACCGGCAGGGCGAATCGCGAATCGCGTGGCGGCGGACGGCGTGCCGGCCACGGTCCCGGCGACCGCCGTGACGGTCACGTAGAAGAGCGTCCCGGTGGTGCCCGACGGCACCGGCGTGGACACCGTCGTGGCCACGGATGCGAACGACACCAGGGCGGGGCCTCCCTCGGACCGCGAGACATCGAGGCGGTAGCCCGTCGCCGGCGCGCCGGACATCGGCGCCGTCCACGAAAGCGTGACGACATTCGCCAGGTCGACCACGGCCCGCACGTCTCCGGGAGTGCCTGGGACGGTGGGTGTCGGCGTCGGCGTGGGCGTGGGCGTGGGCGTGGGGGTGGGCGTCGGTGTTGGCGTCGGTGCCGGGGTGGGCGCCGGAGTCGGAGTCGGCGTTGGCGTCGGGGGTGGCGTGGCCGAGGGATAGATGAACAGGAACCCCTCGCGGTCGTCCTGCGCGGGATCGTGCGCCCCGGCAAAGCAGCTGCTGCTGATGAACGAACGCATGATGGCGCCGGAGACGTTGCTGTGCTCGAGGCCCAGCACGTGTCCCAGCTCGTGCAGCTGGATGTCCTGGAAACAGCCGCTGCTGGTCAGGTAGCTGAGCGCCGTCGCCGAGTCGTTGTTCATGACGAAGCCGTCCACGGCCCGCCTGAACGCCGTCCCGTTCACCGTCTGCCCGCCCGACGACCGGTAGTAGGCCCCGCCGAACGCCAGCGTCCCGTCGTTGCCCATCTCGTCGCAGTCGTCCATGAAGCTGACCGTCGTCCGGCCACTGCCTTCATAGCTCGACGAGCACTGGGCGCCGCGCGCCACGCCGATCTGCATCTGCAGCGCACCGCCCACGCTGTTCCAGCGGCCGAGCGTCGCCTGGAGGTCCTGCAGGCTGGAGGCGAGGCCGGGCTGCAGGCCGGTCTCGTAGTCCACCGTCATCGGCGAGTCGTTCCAGCGCCACGGCGGGCTGAACAGCACGTAGCGGGAGCCGTCCGGCCCGGGCAGGGCCTCCGGCGGGACGACGCGGATGAACGCGTCGTTCGGGGCGAGCGCCGCGTCACCGGCGCGCGCGCGGACGGCCGCGGTGAACGGCGCGAGTGCCCGTCGCGCATCGGCGGGGGCGCCTGGCGCCTCGGGATCGAACCGCACTGCGTACCGCTCGCCCGCCGGGCCGGTTTCGACCTGCCACTTGCCCTGCCACAGCGACGCCGTCCGCAGCGTGCGATCGCGTGGCCGCACCGACAGGAAGAGCAGCACCTCCTCGTCCACCGCGAAGCGCGCCTGTCCACCGATCGCGAGGGAGACGTCCCCAACGGTCCCACCCATCTGCTTGAGGACGATGCGCCGCTCGGGCAGCCAGCCCTTGAGCACCTCGCCGACATCGACGGTGACGTAGGTGTAGATGGTGTCGATGGACGTGTCGACGCCGCCCTGCACCGCGACCACGCGGCCGCTGAGTACGAGGGCGGCGAAGTCGGTGAGCTGGTCGTCCGACCAGCGCGGCCCGACATCGGCGGCGGCGGGAGCGCTGCTCAGGCCCAGCAGGACCAGCGCGAGGAACGGGCCGAGGAGGAGGGGCCTGCGTGCGCGAGTCATGAGCCGGCCATCGGGCGGGAAAGAGACGTGGCCGAAGGCGTCGGGGCGGAGCCGTCTCTCACGGCCCCGCCCCGCGAGACGCCAGGCCGCTAGCGGCCGGGCCGGAAGCCGCTGAAGACGGTGTTCAGCCCGCCGTCACCGGCAATCGAAATCGGCGTCGACGGTCCGCTGGTGCCGCAGGCGTTGACCGCAAGCACCTGGACGAAGGCCGAGAACCCGGCTGGCACCGCGGCGGACACCGCGGTGTTCGCGCCGACGTTGGCGTTGAAGATGTTCGTGCCGCCGGAGGCGGAGCCCGCCTGCACGACGTATGACGTCGCGCCGGCCGACGCCGTCCACGACACGGATGCCACGCCGCCCGACACGCCGCCCGTCAAGCCGGTGGGCGCCGGCGGGGCGCTCGTGCAGGGTCCGGGCCCGGCGGAGCCGATCGTGAACGCGACCGGCGAGGAGGCCGTGCCCGCCGTCGAGCCGTTGAGCGCAGTGACCGACGCGTAGAACGTGCCGGTCGTCCCGGCCGGGATATTCACGCTGGTGCTCGTCGTGCCGGAGGCGACCCGCGCCGCGGGTGCGCCGCCGGGGGTGACCGAGAAGTCGACGAGGTAGGAGGTGGGCGTCGCGCCGGAACTCGGTGCGCTCCACGTGACCGTCAGTGACGTCGTGCCGTTGACCGACACCTGGACGTTGGTGGGCGTGCCGGGGGTTCCGCCAGGCGTCGGCGCCGGCGACGAGCCGACGGTCCAACCCATGTCCGCGAAGATCTCGCGCGTGATGGAGCCGGGATCATGGATGGCTTCCATCATCGACAGCTGCGGCGTCATCAGGGATTGCGCGTTGCCGCTGACGTAGGTCCCCTCGTCGAGATGGCTGTAGCTCGAACCGCTCTCCCAGGCGCCGGGCGCGTAGAGGCGCGCGGGCGCGCTGATGGCGCCGCCGTCGGCGACCGGCGAGGCGAAGAAGAGACTGCCGCCCTGGAGCGTTGCCGCCAGCGCGGCCGATGGCGTCGCGAAGCTGATGATCGACTGCCCCCCACCGGTCTTGACGTACCGGTCGTAGATGTAGGGGCGTCCGGACTGCCCCCAAGTGCCCGCGCCGCCCGACACGTCAGCGGATCCGAAGAACCCGAGACCATGGCCGAGCTCGTGGAGCACGACCGTCACGAAGTCGAACTGGTTGGCGCCGGGGTTGGCGTCCGTACCGAAGTACCAGTTGATCGATGGATCGGTCGTGAAGTTCGCGACGATGTCGGGCTGCCCGGCCGAGAGATCCTGGCCGGCCAGCTTGTCCGCCAGCGCGTCGGGGAACCACGTGCCGGACGCCGGCGCCCCGCTGAAGTCGCGCCAGATGGAGTTGGAACCCGCCGAGCCCAGGACTCCGGGGTCGAGGCTGCTCATGGTCGCCGAGACGCGGATGGGCACGCTCGAGGTGATCACGCTGGCCCAGATGTCCACCGCGCGCTGGAACGCCGCCTGCGACTGTGCCGTGAAGCCGTTGTACGTGACCGTAATCGTGGCGGCCGGGGCGCCGCCGAGGTCCGATCCGATGAACGGGACGGAGCTCGGTTCGTTCACGAAACGCGCCCGCAACCCACCGTGGTCGTCGCGCGGGGCTGCGGTGGCCCGGGTGTCGTGCACGCCGGGCCCGGCGGTCGTCATGAGCAGCAGGGCACCGGCCAGCAAGGCGGGCCAGGCCAGCAGGGGGCGAGTGAAGCGCATCATTGGGTACCTACCTCCACCTCTGCGCCGCACGCCGTCCTTGGCGCACGGGGGGAAGAGCGACCCACATTGAACCCCCAGACGGGACCCAACTCAAGGAAATAGGGTGCGAACGCCATCCGGCGGGCGGGAGGCACCACGGTCGGGCGCGTCAGGGCCGCTTGGCTGGACGTTCTCCGTCAGCGGCCGCGATCACGCGCGTCCCGCCGCGCTCGGTGATCGTTCCGTTCACGATGTTGACGTCCGCCACGCTGAAGCCGAGCGCGGGGTTGCCACCGGGAGTCGAACGGTTGATGACGACATACCGTTCGCTGGGGGTCCCGGCATTGAGCCGCAGCTGGATGGTCGCGTTGGTCGGCGTGGAACCGGCGTAGTGGACGATGTAGACCTGGTAGACGCCCGAGGTGGCCCCGCCGCGGTTCACGTAGACGTTCTCCGGTCCGTATCCATTGGTGTCGTCCACGTCGAGGCGCGCGGTGCGCCCGTTCCGGGCCCCGTAGTAGACGTGCGTCCCGTCCGGTTCGATGACGTGCAGGTCCATGTCAGCGGTCGTATCCCAGCTGAGGGTGACCTGCAGGTCGCCTTCCCCCAGCTCCAGCCCGAGCACCAGGTCGGCGGTCGGCGCGCTGTTGCCGCACGCGTTGACGGCAATGATGCGGACGAACGCCTGGAACCCGTTGCCGACCGGCGCGGTGACGCTGGGGTTGGCGCCGACGTTGCCATTGAAGAGGTCCGACGCCCCCTGCCGCGACCCGGCCTGCACGATGTAGCTCGTCGCACCGACCGACGGGTTCCACAGCACACGCGCCACGCCGCCGAGCACGGTGCCCGTGATCCCCACGGGCGTCGCTGGCGGCGTGCAGGGACCACTGCCGCCGATCGTGAACGCGACCGGCGAGGACGCGGGACCCGCCGTCGTGCCGGCCAGCGCCGTCACCGACGCGTAGAACGTCCCGGTCGTCCCCGGCGGGATGTTCACGCTCGTGCTCGTCGTCGCCGAGGCGACCTGCGCGACCGCGGCGCCCCCGGGCGTGACGGCGAAGTCCACGCGGTAGGACGTCGGCGTCGCGCCGGAGCTCGGCGCGCTCCACGTGACCGTCAGCGACGTGGTGCCGTTGACCGACACCTGGACGTTCGTGGGCGTGCCGGGTTTGCCTCCGGGCGTCGGCGTCGTGCTGCCGACGGTCCACCCCATGTCGGCAAAGATTTCCCGCGTGATCGTCCCCGGGTCGTGGATGGCTTCCATCGACGAGATCTGCGGGGTCATCAGCGCGTTCGCGTTGCCCCCCGGGTAGGTGCCTTCGTCGAGGTGGCTGTAGCTCGAACCGTCGTCCCATGAGGACGGCGCGTACAGCCTGGCCGGCGAGCTGATGGCGCCGCCGTCGGCCGCCGGGGTGTTCCAGTACAGGTTGTTGCCGAGCAGCTGCGCGGCGAGCGCCGCGGACCCGGAGGTGAAGCCGATGATCGCCTGCCCGGAGCCGTTCCTCACGAAGCGGTCGTAGATGTACGGGTAGCCCTGAGATCCCCACGTGCCAGCCCCGCCGGAGACGTCACCCGACCCGAGGAATCCGAGGCCATGGCCGAGTTCGTGCAGGACCACGGACACGAAGTCGTACTGTCCGGGGCCCGGTCGCCCGTCGATGCCGAAGTACCAGTTCACCGAGGGGTCGGTGGTGAAGTTGGCCACCACGTCGTAGTCGCCGGGGTTGCGATCGCTGCCGGAGATTTTGTCGGCCAACGCGTCCGGGTACCAGGAGTTCGACACGCCCCCCGGGATGTTGCGCCAGAGGTAGTTCGACCCCGCCGAGCCCAGCACGTTGGTCGACAGCGGCCGCATCGTGGCGGAGATGCGAATCGGCACGCTCGACGTGATGATGCCCGCCCAGATGTCGACGGCTCGCTGGAACGCGGCCTGGGACGCGGCCGTGAACCCCGTGTACGTCACCGTCATGGTCGCCGCCGGAGCACCGCCCAGATCCGAGGGCAGGGGCGGCGTGTAGGACGGCTCGTCCACCCGACGGGCGATCAGGCCGCCGTCGGCATGCGCCGCCGCGGCGATACGGGGGCCGGGCCGCCGCTCTTCGTCGGGTGTCGGAACGAACGCCGTCGCGAGCAGGGCCAGGGCGGCTGCCAGCGAGATGGCGGCGTGCAGATGGCGGGACGAGCTCATCGCAACCTCCGGGGAGTGGAGTAACGCGGGGCACGCCGGACGACTGAAGCTCAGCAATTTAGTCGTCCCCGCCCGGCGACTCAAGCAGAATGCGCGGTACACTGCACGCGATGGTCCGGCGCGCCGTCGTCCTGCTCGCCACGTCTGCCCTGGCCGCGGCCCTGCCCGTGGCCGGCGCGGGGCAGGCCCAGCCGGCCGCCGGCACGCCGGCCGCGATGGCGGCGCGTGCCGCCGAACGCATCCGGGTGCTCCAGGCCGAGGCCGATCGACTGGCCGCCCAGGCGCGGACCGTGTTCGGCGAGCTGCGGGCGCTCGAGGTCGAACGCCAAATCAAGGTGCAGGACGTCACCCGGATCGACGCGGAGCTCGAGCAGGTGGCCGCGGCCGCCGCCGCGTCGGAGGCGCGGCTTGCCGCGCTCGAGGCCGAACGCCAGGCCGCCACGCCCGGCGTCACCGCCCGGCTCGTCGAAATCTACAAACGCGGGCGCGGCGGCTACCTGCGGCTGCTGCTGTCGACCGATGACCTGCGGGCGCTGGGACGAATGAGCCGGGGCGTCGCCGCGGTCGCCGCCCTCGACCGTGTCCGCCTCGAAGCGCACCGCCGGCGTGTGGCGGACGAACGTGAGGCCTTCGAGGAGCTGGCCCGCCGACGTGCCGAGGTGGAGCGCCTCCAGTCGGAGGCTGTCACCGCGCGGCAGGCCCTCGACGCCGCGGTGGCCGCCCGGGAGCGGGCCATCGACGCCCTGGATCAGCGTCGCGATCTTGCCGCGCAGTACGTCGGCGAGTTGCAGGACGCGCAGCGGGCACTCCAGCGGACGGTGGGCGAGCTGTCGACCGCGCCCTCCGCCCTCCCGCTCTCGCCGTTCCGCGGCGACCTGCCGTGGCCGGTGGAGGGACGGATCTCGGGCCGCTTCGGCCCGCAGCGGTCAGGCCAGACCGGCGCGGCCATCGTCCGAAACGGTATCGAGATCGGCGCGTCCGAGGGGGCGCCGGTGCGAGCCGTGCACGGGGGCACGGTGTCCTACGCCGCGCCGTTCACCGGGTTCGGCGTGCTCGTCATCGTCGATCATGGCGGCAACGCCTTCACGCTGTATGGCCACCTGGCGGAGGCGGCGGTCGCCGTCGGGGCGCCGGTGACGGCCGGGGCGGTACTCGGCACGGTGGGACAGACGCCGACCGGCCACGCGGCGCTCTACTTCGAGCTGCGCGTCGACGGACGGCCGGTCAATCCCCTAGAATGGCTCAGGAGCGTTCCATGACATCTCGCGGCCGCCTGCTCGTCCTCGCTGTCTCCGTGCCGGTCATGGCCTTTGCCGTGATTGGCGGCTTCATGGGCAAGGCGAGTGCCCAGGGGGCCAGCTACCGGCCGCTGAGCGTCTTCGAGGACGTCATCACCCTCATCCTCCGCAACTACGTGGAGGAGGTGGACGTGAACGAGGTCATGCACGGCGCGATGCACGGGCTGGCCGACGGGCTGGATCCCGACAGCGCGTTCCTGGACCAGGCGCAGGTCACCGCGTACCAGGCGGCGAAGCCGGCGGCCGCGCAGGTCGGGCTCGAGCTGACCCGGCAGTATTACCTGCGCGTGATCGCGGCCCGCGACAACTCCCCGGCGAAGGCGGCCGGACTCCAGCCCGGCGACTACATTCGCGCCATCAACGGCATGCCGACACGCGACACGTCGGTGTTCGAGGGCATGCGTGAGCTCGACGGCGCGCCGGGCACCACGGTGACCCTGACGGTGCTGCGTGGCAACGCGGCCGAGCCGCACGAGATCGAGATGGCGCGGGCGGCGCTGGCGCCGGTGGCGGTGAGCGGGCGCATCGCGGGCCCGTCGGTCGGGCTCGTCCGGGTGCCGGAGTTCGTCGCCGACACGCCGGCGCAGATCCGCAAGGAAGTGGAGGCGCTCACGAAGTCCGGCGCGACGTCCCTGGTCATCGACCTGCGTGGCACGGCGTTCGGCGCGATGGACGCGGGGCTGGCGGCGGCGCGGCTGTTCGTCCCGAGCGGCACGCTGGCGTTCACCCGCGCGCGAGACAAGGAGAAGGCGCCGATCGCGGCGGGCACCGGCGCCGGGCGCATCACGACCCCGGTGGCGCTGCTCGTGGACAACGGCACGGCGGGCCCGGCCGAGCTCTTCGCGGCGGCGCTCGACGGCAACGACCGCGCGACGCTCATCGGCGAACGCACGATGGGACGGGCGGCCGAGCAGAAGCTCGTGCCGCTGCCCGATGGCTCGGGGCTGCTGCTGTCGTATCTCTTCTACCTGACGCCGGGCGGCGAGGTGATTCACGAGCAGGGGCTCGTGCCCGACGTCGCGGTGGCGCAACCGCGTGTGGACTTCGGCGAGCCCGCGCCCACCGGCGACGAGACGCTCGACAAGGCCATCGAGACGCTCACGTCCGCGAAGCCCGCGGCCTGACGCGCGCTTCTGTCATTTACCCGCAACGCCGTCCCATCCGTGCCGCGCCTGCGCCGGCGATCGATCGCGCCCCATCGATCGCCGGAGATGCCCGTAAAATCGCGCCTTTCCGCTTGACGACACCAAACGCCGTCACGTATAACCGCTACCGTCAGCACGCTGGCGGCCCGCGGCCAACAGGCACTCCCCCTCACTGGAAGTCGTCCACGCGTGCAGGAGGTTCGTGAATGAACAAGCAGGAACTGATCGCCAAGATCGCCAAGGACACGGGCGCGACGAAGACGATGGCGGCCCAGGCGGTCGACTCGCTCCTCGGGAGCATCACCAAGGCCCTCAAGAAGGGGGACGCGGTGACGTTCGTCGGGTTCGGCACCTTCAAGACCTCGCAGCGCAAGGCTCGCACGGCGCGCAACCCGCAGACGGGCGCTGCCATCAAGATCCCCAAGCGCAAGGTCGTGCGCTTCGTCGCCGGCAAGGCGCTCAAGAGCGCGGTCAACTAGGCAGCTCCACGGTCGCGCGCGCCCGGTCCCGCAGCCGCGGGCCGGGCGTTCGTGCGTACTGCGGCTGTGCTATACTCGGTGGTCCGAAGGCGGCGGTTTTCGCTGGCTGTAGGCGCGTAGCTCAGTTGGTTAGAGCGCCTGCTTGACACGCAGGAGGTCGGCAGTTCGAGTCTGCCCGTGCCTACCATTCGACTCGCCCCGCGCTTCGCGCGGGGCTCGCTCATGGCAGGCCAAGTGAGACTTGCCGGGGCGACGCGCGGGGCTCGCTCATGGCAGGCCAAGTGAGACTTGCCGGGGCGACGCGCGGGGCTCGCTCATGGCAGGCCAAGTGAGACTTGCCGGGGCGACGCGCGGGGCTCGCTCATGGCAGGCCAAGTGAGACTTGCCGGGGCGACGCGCGGGGCTCGCTCATGGCAGGCCAAG